>CAVPLN010000006.1:0-191609 GCA_963705995.1 uncultured Solirubrobacterales bacterium | reverse complement strand
CCATCGCACATAAAGGGATCTTCGGAAACCCTATGGTACTCCTGGTAGGTTTGGCGAAGCTTGCCTTCCACCTCGTCGCTGGAGTTTGGGTGTGCCACTCCACACTTGGCGATCGACGATCAGCAGCGTCTGCTCATCGTCCGTGCCCATGGCCATAATTCCCGAGCCGGTTTCCTTGGGCACACCTTCGTAAATCTTCCAGTCCGGGGGCTTGAACATGGAGAATTGAAATGTATCGCTGAAATAAGTGTTACCGTCAACGTGCTCCTCAAGGTGCGCGGGCATGGGCACATCCACCAGGTGATGACGGGAGGAGGGTCGGCGCGGCTTTACGGCGCGGCATGGACTGGGGGTGGAACCGCTTCTCGCGCGGTCGGCGACTTGGGCAGGCTCGCGTAGACGGTTTTGGTTGCGGTAGATTGCGGTGTTGGGACTGACGGTGGTGGGCTTTGCGGGCGCAGGTGGAGGCGTCGAGGCGTGGAGCTCGCTCTGCGGCGGCGCGCGACTTGTGGCGGGCTTAACACCGACGATACTTAGGGGCGGGGGGTTGTGGAATTCTGAGCGACACCGCGTCCCGGCTTGGTCACCTGAATGGAAGCGACCCTTATCTTTGCGGACAGCAATACGGTTTTGCATCTTTGCTTCGCTTCAGTTCCTGTAGGTGTATGCTCGCCAACCGTCCACGTACTTTCGAAACCGACCACTCAGTACGCGACGTTGACCGTGACCGTCCGGCGGCGCGGCCGGCTGTCGAAGTCGAGCAGCACGATCTGCTGCCAGGTGCCGAGGACAAGCTCGCCGCCCACGACCGGGATGCTCTCGGACGGCCCGATGATCGCCGCGCGCAGATGCGCGTAGGCGTTGGTGTCGTGGTTGCGGACGTTGTGCTCGTACTCGCCCGCGACGGGGACCAAGCGCTCGAGCATCGTCTGCAGGTCGGCGACGGCGCCCGGCTCGTGTTCCATCGTCGTGATCGCCACGGTGGAGCCGCTCGCGAACACGGTTGCCACGCCGCGCTCGATCTCGCCGGCCCTGACGACGCGGGCCACCCCGTCTGTGATGTCGACGATCGCGCCGTGTCCCGCGGTCTCGAGCACGAGCCGGCCGCCGTGTACGGCCATCGGCCGGCCCTCCGGCTCCTCAGACGAGGCGCACGCGCGCGAAGCGGCGCTTGCCGAGTTGGACGACGCGGCCGTCGACCCGGCCGGCGTCGATGTCGAGGAGTCCTGAGTCGAGCACTTCGCCGTCGAGCTTGACTCCGCCCTGCGCCAGCGCTCGGCGCGCTTCGGACGTGGACACGGAGAAGGCGCGCGCGAGCAGTGCCGGCAGGTGGACGACGCCCTCCCCCCGGGGGAACTCCACCTCCGGGATCTCATCGGGCAATTCGCGTCGCACGTGGACGCGATCGAACGCGTCCTGCGCCGCCGCGGCGGCGTCGGCACCGTGAAACCGCGCGACAAGCGCGCCGGCCAGCGCCCGCTTCGCATCCCGGGGCCCCACCCCGTCCGGCGGAGCCGAGCCGAGGAGCAGCGAGTACCACGTCTCGAGCGCGGTGTCCGGGATGCTCATCGTCTTGCCGTACATGTCCTCTGGGGGATCGGTCACGCCGATGTAGTTGCCCATCGACTTCGACATCCGCGCGACGCCGTCGGTCCCGGGCAGGATCGGCATCGTCAGCACGGTCTGCTCGGCGACCCCGTAAGCGCGCTGGATGTCACGCGCGAGCAGCAGGTTGAACTTCTGGTCGGTGCCGCCAAGCTCGACGTCGGACCTGATCGCCACCGAGTCGTAGCCCTGGAGCAGCGGGTAGAGCAGCTCGAGCATCGAGATCGCCGAGCCGCTCGCGAGCCGCTTGGCGAAATCGTCGCGCTCGGTGACGCGGGCGACCGTGGTCGTGGCGAGCAGTCGGAACAGGTCCGACATCGCCATGTCGAGCCACTCGCCGTTGTGGCGGACCTCCACGCGGTCGGGGTCGAGCACCTTCATCGCCTGCTCCTGGAAGGTTCGTGCATTGGCGTCGATCTGCTCGCCCGACAGGACCGGCCGGGTCGCCGACCGGCCGCTCGGATCGCCGACGCGAGCGGTGTAGTCGCCGATGATCAGGACGACGGTGTGGCCGAGGTCCTGGAACTCCCGCAGCTTGGCGAGCACGACCGTGTGCCCGAGGTGGATGTCGGGAGCGGTCGGGTCGATCCCGAGCTTGACGCGCAGCGGTCTCCCCCCACCGAGCTTGGCGGCGAGCGCCCCTTCGGGGAGACAGTCGACGGCGTTCCGTGCGAGCCAGGCGGCGTCGGCCGCGGCGCCCGCACCGGCCTCGCTCACCTCGGGACCAGTCCCCGGCCGGACCCGCGCCGACGGGGCCGCGCAACGTATGCAGACCCTCGATTCCGAGTTCCAGACATCCGGACCAATGCTAGACTCTCGGCCCCGGCGGGACCGTTCCGCAGCCGCCCGAAGTGGTGCCGCCCTGCCGCCTGCCCGCCGTTCCCGAGGTGGCGTCCCCGCCTCCGGCATTTCGATCGCATGAGCGTCGACCAGACAACGATCACCGACCGCGCCTCGAGACCGAGGCCGATCGGGGAACCCCAACCGCGGCAGCGCCGCGGCCTCCTGTGGCGCCGGCGACGCCCCCGGCGCCGCTTGCGCAAACTGCGGATCCTGATGCTCCTGAGTGCGTTCGGGACGCTGGCGCTGATCTCAGTCGTGTTCGGGATGCTGACCGCGGTCGCGTCCGACCTGCCGGAGCTCACCGTCACGGCGCCGCTGCCGATCACCGACACGTTCCTCTACGACGATCAGGGACGGCCGATCGGGGTGCTCGCACCCCCCGGCGCGCAGGTCATCGACACCTTCCCGCAGATCTCGCGCTGGATGCGCAAGGCGATCGTCTCGGTCGAGGACCGGCGCTTCTGGACCGACCCCGGAATCGACCTCAAGGGCCTGATCCGTGCCGCACTGTCGGACATCGACAGCGGCCGGCGCCAGGGCGCCTCGACGATCGCCGAGCAATTCATCAAGGTCACCGAGCAGGAGCAGAACCACCGCACGATCTTCGAGAAGCTCAGGGAGGCGGCGCTCGCCTTCCAGCTGGTGCAGCACTGGCCGCGGACCCGGATCCTGACGGACTACCTCGACCGCATCTACTTCGGCAGCGGCGCCTACGGCGTCGAGTCAGCAGCGCGCATCTATTTCGGCAACCAGCTCGGCTACAACCCGAACGCGCCCGGAAGCGGCCGGTGCGGCGACAAGACGCCTCAGAACCCAACGATCCCGAAGTGCGCGCAACTGCTCGACCCCGCGCAGGCCGCGCTGCTCGCCGGGATGGTCGCCGACCCGACGGGCTTCAACCCGATCCTCAATCCGCGGCTCTCGCTCCTGCGGCGCAACACGGTTCTGCTGGACATGTACGAGCAGCACTACCTGACAGGGGCCGAGTATCAGGATTACAAGCAGACGCGGTTGCCGACCGCCGCCGACATCGAGCAGCCGACCGAGCCGGCCGCTGCCCCGTACTTCACCGCGTGGGTGCGACCGCAGATCGTCCACGCGCTCCAGGTGCAGCTGCGCACGCAGGGAATGTCCAAGCAGGTCGCGAGCCAGCTCGCGCAATACGACGCCTATTACGGTGGCCTCAAGATCCGCCTGTCGCTCGACCTCGATCTCCAGCAGGCGGCGCAGAACGCGATCAACGCCGAGTTCCCGGCGGGCAGCGACGGCCCAACGGCGACGCTCGTCGCAATCGACAACCACACTGGCGAGGTCCGCGCGATGGTCAGCTCCAACGGCGACTACGCGCAGGACCCGTTCAACCTCGCCGTCTACGGCCACCGCCAGCCGGGCTCATCGTTCAAGATCTTCACGCTCGCGGCAGCGCTGTCCAGCGGCGCATACTCGCCGTATTCGGTGATCGACTCAGAAGGTCCGCTCGCGATCCCCTTCCGCGGCCCGCACGGCGTGCACGGCGTGTTCCGGGTGAGCAACTTCGGCGACACCTATTCGGGCCCGATCTCGCTGACCACGGCGACGGCGATCTCCGACAACAGCGTCTTCGCCCAGGTTGGCATGGATCCCGCGGTCGGCACGGCACGGATCAAAGGGTTCGCCCGGGCGATGGGCATCCGCACACCGATCTCGACCAACCCGGCGATGATCCTCGGCGGACTCACGATCGGCGTCTCGGCGCTCGACATGGCCCACGCGTACGAGACCGAGGCGACCGGGGGCCTGAAGGTCTACAACGCGGCACTCGGCGACGTCAAGGAAGGACCGATCGGGATCCACGCGATCGATGACTGTGGCGTATGCAACCAGTCGAACCTGATCAACAGGCCCACCTATAAGCGGGTGCTATCTCCCGCGGTCGCTGCGGACATCAACTACATGCTCTCCGGCGTCGTCGCCGACGGCACCGGCACCGAGGCGGCGATTCCCGGAGTCCAGGTGATCGGCAAGACGGGCACGACCTCCAACTACGAGGATGCCTGGTTCGTCGGCTGGACCCCAGAGATGACGACCGCCGTCTGGGTCGGCTTCCCGAACAGGTCCGTCCCGATGCTGACCGAGTGGGACGGCGGTCCGGTCGAGGGCGGCACCTTCCCGGCGGTGATCTGGCGCAACTTCAACGAGTCGGCGATCCAGATCCTCAGCGCCGAGGCGGCCGGGAAGCAGGCGACGGTGACCACGCCCGGATATTCGGGCCCCAGCCAGCAGGTCAGCGCGCTCCCGTCGACGGCCCCCGCCACGACGACGACCACGACACCGGGTACGACCACACCCGGGACGACGACCCCGGCGACGAACGGCGCCGTCACGCCGACGGGGAACGGGACCGCGACGACCGGGGCTGCGAACGGCACCTCAGCCGCGGGAAACCCGGCCACCGGGACCGCCGGCAACGGCTCGGCGGCGACGGGAGCGGCCGGAACCGGCGCGACCGCAGGCGGCACTGGCGCCGGGAGCGCGACGGGATCCACTAGTGCGACGGGCGCCGGCAGCGGCACCGGCGCGGGCGGGACGGGCTCGAGCGCCGGCGGCGGCGCGGGTGCGGGCAGCGGCCCCAGCGCAGGGGGCACTGGCAGCGGCTCGAGCGCGGGCAGCACCCCAAGCGCGGGGGGCTCGAGTTCGGGCTCCACCAGCGGGGGCACCGCCGGCAGCTCCGGCGGCGCCGGCCTCGGCGGCGGCTAGCGGCGGCGATCGGCCGGCCAGCGGCGAACGGCGGGGTCGCCAACGCTGGCTCACAGCCAGCGCCGTCGCTTCCGGTCACGCAGTGCCGCGCGGGCGGCCGCGTCGCCCGGCACGCCGTGGACCGCACCCCCGGGGAAGGCCGCCGCGCTGCCGAGATACAGACCGCTGAGCGGGGTGCGGTATGGAGACAGCGCCGGTAGCGGGCGGAAGACCGCCTGCCGCAGCCGGTAGCTGCCGCCGCCGACGTCGCCGGCGACGAGGTTCGGATTGCGCGCTTCGAGCTCGGCCGGGTTGAGCACATGGCGCGCGAGGATCCGGTCGCGGAACCCGGGCGCGAACCGCTCGATCTGCGTCTCGATCGCCTCGAGATGGCGATCGCCGCCCAGCGCGGCCGCTTGGCTGGCGGGGCCGTGGGTGTAGGCCCACGCGGTGTGCCGCCCCGCGGGCGCCCGGCTCGGGTCGGCGACGCTCTGCTGTCCGAGGAGCAGGAATGGCCGGACGGCGACACCATGTCGGGAAGCCGCGACCGACGCGAGGAGGTCGCCCTCATCGCCACCGACATGCACCGTCCCGGCGCCCCGGGCGTCCTGCGCATGCCACGGGATCGGACCCGACAGCGCCCAGTCGAGCTTCACGGTGGCGGGCCCCTGCACGAAGGCGCGCAGCCCGAGCCGGTACCAGCGCGCCAGTTGCTCGCCGGCCATGCGCAGGAGCGCCGCGGGCATCACCGTCGCGATCACCAGTCCGGCGGGCAGCTGCGAGCCGTCAGCGACCGCCACCGCGGCGACGCGACCGCCGCGCGTCACGATTCGCTCGACGCGAGCGCCGGTTCGGAGCGTGCCACCCAGGCTCTCCAGATAGCCGACCAGAGCATCGGTCAGGCGCTCGGCGCCCCCGCGCGGACTCGGCCACCCGACAGCGTGTCCGAGCAGGTTCAGATAGAAGCCGGCGATCGCGGAGCCGGCCATGCCAGGGGGAACATCGCCGTGCATCGCCGCGCCGCACAGCCACGCGCGCGCGCCCTGCCCGTCGAACAGACGCCGGCCGAGTTCGCTCGCGGACCCGGCGAGCATGCGCGCGAACTGCGCCGCCGGCCGGGGGCCCGCCTCGCGGACGAGCGCAAGCGCGCCGCCGGCCGGCGGAAACGGGGCGAGCATCGTCCTGCGGACCGCCTCGAACGCCTCCAGGAACGGCCGCGCGAGCTCCGCCCAGCGCTCACCGTCGCCGGGCCGGTGGGCATCGAGCGACGCCGCCGTGCAAGCCAGGTCGCGGTCGAGGGCAATGGCCGTTCCGTCGTTCAGCGGATGGGCCATGCAGACCTGCGGGTGCACCCACTCGAGCCCGTGGCGAGCGAGCGGCATCCGTTCGAATACGGGCGAGGCGACGGCCGCGGGATAGACCGAGGAGAACGTGTCGTGCCGGAATCCGGGGAGGGTCAGCTCCTCGGTCCGCACCGCACCGCCCGGACTGCCGGCGGCCTCGAGCACCGTCACCCCGACCCCCGCCTCGGCGAGGCGGATCGCCGCAGCGAGCCCATTCGGCCCGCTGCCGATGATGACGGCCTCGCCGCTCACGGCCTCGCGGCTCACGAACGCGTCGCCACCCGCGGCGCGAGCCGATACGGCAGCAGCTCGCAGATCACGGCGATCGCGGTGGGCACGGCTATGACGTCCGCGAGAGGGCCCGCATCGCCAGCAGCATCACGCGCCCGGCGAGCGCCCGTTCGCTGTCCGGCACGCCGTCGAGGATCCGATCCTCGAGCGCCCGCACGGCGGGATCGGCGGCGCGGAGGAGCTCACGGCCGGCGGCCGTCAGCGTCGCCGGCCTGATCCGGGCGTGAGCCGGGTCGGCTTCGCGCCGGAGTAGCCCGCGACGCTCGAGCTTCGCGAGGACCTCGATCATCGACGGCGGCGCCACGAGCGCGCGGCGTGCGAGCTGGGCGTTGGAGAGCCCGGGCCGGGCCGCGAGCACCGACAGCGTCGTGTATTCGGGAACGCTGAGGTCCCAGGGCGCCAGGACCGTGCGCAGCTCGCGCCTGACCCCCTGGCCGACGCGGCCGACCGCATAGATCAGCGAGGCCTCGTGTGGAGTTGCACCAAGCGCCATGACCAGGCAAAATAACATTAGGTTTCCTAATAGACAACCGCGATGGCACTCGGCCTCGCGGTCGCAAGCGACTGGAGAGAGAGACATGAGCAGCTTGGCGAAGGACGCTCTGAGCACCGACATCGCGGGGCTCAGCCAGCAGGTCGGCGTCACGCTCGGCCCGACCGAGTGGACCGAGATGACCCAGGATCTGGTGAACCGATTCGCGGACGTGACCGGCGACTTCAACTTCATCCATGTGGATCCGGAGCGGGCCAGGGCGACACCGTTCGGCGGGACGATCGCGCACGGGTTCCTGACGCTGTCGCTCGTGGCCGGAGTCACACAGCGGCTGACCGTCACCGATGCCGCGACGAGCGTCAACTACGGGCTCGACAAGGTCAGATTCCCCGCCCCGCTGGCAGTCGGCGCCCGCTGGCGCAGCCGTGCCGAGATCGCCGAGGTCACGCAGATCAAGGGCGGCGCGCAGGCGAAGATGATCGCGAGCGTCGAGGTCGAGGGCTCCGAGCGCCCGGCGGTCGTCGCCGAGTGCATTGTGAGGTTCTACTCATGAGCTCGCTCAACCTCGACGGAAAGGTCGCCGTCGTCACGGGCAGCGGCCGTGGCCTCGGCCGGGCCTACGCGGCCGCGCTCGCGGCAGCCGGGGCCGCGGTCATCGTCAACGACGTCGACGAGGCGGCCTGCGCGGAGACGGTCGGGCAGATCGCGGCGTCGGGCGGCCGGGCCGCCGCCGAGATCGCGCGGATCGGTGACGCCGGCGCGGCACAGGCGCTCGTCGACCGGGCCGTCGCCGAGTTCGGACGGCTCGACGTGATGGTCACGAACGCGGGCGTCCTGCGCGACAAGGTCCTGTGGAAGATGACCGACGAGGACTTCGATCTCGTGATCGAGACGCACCTGCGTGGCACTTTCACATGCGCCCGCGCGGCCGCGGTGCAGATGCGCGAGCAGGGCGACGGCGGCCGGATCATCGTCGTCGGCTCGCCCGCCGGCCAGTTCGGCAACTTCGGGCAGACCAACTACGCCGCCGCGAAGTCGGGGATCGTGACGTTCGCCCGCGTGTGGTCGATGGAGCTCGCCCGCAGCGCGATCACGGTCAACGCGATCGTCCCCACCGCCTGGACGCAGATGACGGCGACGATCCCGATCTACGCGCCCCTGACCGAGCTCGTCGACGCGGGCCGGCCGCTGCCCCACGCGGTGCGGCATGACCACGCGGTCGGGATGCCCGAGGAATGCGCTTCGCTGATCGTGTTCCTGTCAAGCGACGCCGCCGCGGGGATCACCGGACAGGCGATCGGCATCGGCGGGGACAAGCTGACCCTCTACTCGCACCCGGCGGAGGTCGAGGTGGCCTACAGCGACGGCGGCTGGTCGGCCGAACAGATCGCCGCCGCGTGGCCACAGACGTTCGCCACCAAGCAGCAGCCCTCGGGCGTATCGCTGCCCCCACTCGACCTCGGAAGCGAGGTCGGGGCATGAGCATCGACGTCGACGCGCTCGTGGCGATCGACGTGCACGTGCACGCCGAGCGCAACCACGACGAGGAACAGGACCCGGTCACGACCGAGGTGCTGGAGGCGGCGGCGCGGTACTTCGGCGGTCACCCACCGCAGCCGACCGCGGACGAGGTCGCGTCGTACTACCGCGAGCGCAAGATGCTCGCCGTCGTCTTCAACGTCGACGACGAGGCGGGCATGGGCCGGCGGCGGCTCGGCAGCCACGAGGTGCTCGAGGCGGCACGAAACCACCCGGACGTGATCATCCCGTTCGGGAGCGTCGACCCGCACAAGGGGAAGCTCGGAGTCCGCGAGGTCCGGGAGCTGATCGAGGCCGGCGTGCGCGGCTTCAAGTTCCACCCGAACGTCCAGGCGTTCCATCCGAATGACCGGACCTTCTATCCGATGTACGAAGCGATCGCCGAGGCCGGGCTGATCGCGCTGTTCCACTCGGGCACGACCGGCATCGGCGCCGGTATGCCAGGCGGCGGCGGCGTCAAGCTGAAGTACTCGAACCCGATGTTCGTCGACGACGTCGCGGCCGACTTCCCCGAGCTCGACATCATCCTCGCCCACCCCTCGTTCCCGTGGCAGGACGAGGCGCTCGCGATCGCCGTGCACAAGCCGAACGTCTACATCGACCTGTCGGGGTGGTCGCCGAAGTACTTCCCGCAGAACCTGATCCAGTACACGAACACGCAGCTCAAGCACAAGATGCTGTTCGGCTCCGACTACCCGCTGCTGACGCCCGACCGCTGGCTGTCGGACTTCGAGAAGCTCCCGATCAAGGACGAGGTGCGCCCGCTCGTCCTCAAGGAGAACGCGGCGAAGCTGCTCGGCCTGCGCTGAGCGGCCACCGAGCACGCCTCCACCGGTGTGGGCGGACCGCATGTCCGCCCGCACCGCGACCGGCCGCCACCCCGACGCTCACCGCAGAACGGGGGCCGACAGGAAGCGGCTGCCGCGCACCGTGAAGCGCCACGGCAACTCGACCGCCTTCGTGATCCCGATCCGCCGTCCGATCTCGAACTCGACCGGCGCTGCGCCCGGCGGCGGGCCGCCGATCCGCACCGGTCCGCGCTCGAGCGAGAGCCCGTTGTCGGCCAGCTCCACCCCGAGCGCCTGCGTCAGCTTCCCCGGCCCCGAGCAGAGCGCGCGCAGCCGCGCCGGCTCGACCCCGCGCCGGGCCGCCATCACCGCGACCCCGGTGAGCGGCTCGAGCGCCCGGATCAGGACGGCGGCGCCGACGCCCTCCGGCTCGCAGACGGCGTTCAGCATCGCGTGGATCCCGTACGAGCGGTAGACGTACGCGATTCCCGGCGGGCCGAACAGGACCGACGTTCGCCGGGTCAGACCGACGTACGCGTGGCAGGCCGGCTCCGAGTCGTGGTAGGCCTCGGTCTCGACGATCACCCCGCTGGTGGCGCCGTGCGTGACGACGCAGCCGAGCAGGTCGCGCGCGACCGCGAGCACCGGGCGATCGTAGAAGGCCGGGTTCAACGCCGGCCCGAGCGGGCGCGCGTGACCGCAGCACGGAGGTGCTCGAGCTGGTGGGCGATCATCTGCAGGCTGGTCCCGCCGCGCGAGACCTTCGATTCGAGCCAGGCGCCATCACGCAGCAGCTCGTAGAAGGAGTCGTCGAGCAGCTCGGAGGCGGCCGACAGCTCCGGGACCGTCAGCTGCGAGAGCGTGCGTCCGCTCGAGACCGCGACCCGGACGAGGCCGGCGACGACGCCGTGGGCCTCGCGGAACGGCATGCCGCGCTTGACGAGCAGGTCGGCCACGTCGGTCGCCGCGAGGAACTCATCGCCCGCGGCCGCGACGAGCCGCTCGCGGCGGAAGCTGATCCCGCTCATCATCCCGCGCGCCGCGGCGAGCGACAGCTCGATCGTGTCGACCGCATCGAACAGATGCTCCTTGTCCTCCTGCATGTCCTTGTTGTAGGTCAGCGGCAGGCCGTGCATGACGCCGTGGAGGGCGGCCAGATGGCCCGTGATCCGAGGGCTCTTCGCACGCAGCAGCTCGGCGGCGTCGGGGTTCTTCTTCTGGGGCATGATCGAGGAACCCGATGCCCACGCATCGGGCACCTCGCAGAAGCCGAACTCCTCGCTTGACCAGAGGACGATCTCGGCCCCCAGGCGCGAGAGATGCGTCGCGCAGGTCGCGGCCGCGGCGAGATAGTCGAGCACGAAGTCGCGGTTGGAGACGGCGTCGATCGAGTTCTCCGCGACGCCGGTGAAGCCGAGCGCACCGGCGACCAGCTCGCGGTCGGTGTCGAAGTTGACCCCGGCGAGGGCGCCCGCGCCGAGCGGCAGCCGCGAGACGCCGTCGAGGACGGCGACGAAGCGTCGCTCGTCGCGCAGCAGCATCCAGGCGTAGGCGAGCAGATGGTGACTGAGGTAGACGGGCTGGGCGCGTTGGAGGTGCGTGTAACCCGGCAGCGGCCAATCGAGATGCCGCTCGGCGACCTCGATCATCGTCTCGGCGAGCTCGAGCGCCCCGGCGGCGGCGCGCAGCGTCGCGTCGCGCACGAACATCGCCACGTCCGTCGCGACCTGGTCGTTGCGCGAGCGCCCGGTGTGGAGCCGCCCCCCGGCGCTGCCGGCGAGCTCGGTCACGCGCCGCTCGATCGCCATATGGATGTCCTCGTCGAGCTCGGCGAACGCGAACGTCCCCTGCTCGAGCTCGCTCGCGACCAGCTCGAGGGCTCGCACGAGCTCGTCGCGATCGTCCTCACCGATGATCCCGCGCGCGGCGAGCATCGTCGCGTGCGCGATCGATTGCTCCACGTCGTAGCGCCACAGGCGCCGGTCGAACGACAGCGAGTCGTTCAGGCGGCGGAAGGCGTCGTGCTGCGGCTCTGAGAAACGTGACATTCGGATCGCGATAGTACGTCGCGCAGCTCGCCGACCACCCTCGCAACCTGTCCTTCGCTCATCTCGGGGAAGAATGGGAGCGCGATCGACCGTGCTGAGACCGACTCGCAGACCGGGAACTGGCCCGGTCGGTACCCGAAGGTCTCCCGGTAATAGGAGTAGAGGTGGATCGCCGGGAAGTACGGCTTGCTCGGCACCCCGCGCTCGGCGAGCGCGCGCACGACGGCGTCGCGGTCGGCGCTGCGCGGCAGCTGCACGACGAACACGAACCAGCCTCGACGGGCGGCGCCGCGGTCGGCGCAGGGCGGCTGGAGGTCGTCGATCCGCTCGGCGGCGAGCGCCTGCCGGTACAGCGCTGCCACGCGCAGGCGGCCGGCCAGCAGGCCGTCGAGGCGCTCGAGCTGGGCGATCCCGAGCGCGCAGGCGATGTCGGACAGCCGGTAGTTGAAGCCGAGGCGATCGTGATCGAGCCAGTCCATATTCGGAGCTCGGCCCTGATTGCGCTCAGAATCGATCCGCTCCTTGATCGCATCGTCAGCGCAGCAGACGACCCCGCCCTCACCGGTCGTCAGCTGCTTGTTGGCGTAGAAGCCGAACACGGACAGGTGCCCGCGGCCCCCGACGGAGCCGCCGTCGGCGTAGACGGCGCCGAGCGCCTCGCAGGCGTCCTCGACGAGCGGCAGCCCGAACGTCTCGAAGCTCGCGATGTCGGCCGGGTAGCCGAACACATGCACCGGCAGCAGCGCCGCGGTCCGCGCCGAGACCGCGGCCCGCGCCGCCGCCGGGTCGAGGTTCAGCGTGACCGGATCGATGTCGGCGAAGACGGGGCGCGCGCCCTCGTAGACGGCGGCGTTGGCGCTCGCCACGAACGAGAACGGCGTCGTCACCACCTCCTCGCCACGACCGACCCCGACCGCTCGCAACGCGAGGTGCAGCCCGGTCGTGCCCGAGGAGACGGCGCTGACATGGCGGGCGCCGACCCGCGCCGCGAACAGTTCCTCGAAGCGGCGCAGACGCGGCCCGAGTGACAGCTGCCCGGAGCGCAGGACCTCGAGCACGAGCTGCTCCTCGCGCTCGCCGAGGACCGGGCGCGCGAGCGGGATCGACTCCTCGCTCACCGGTGGCCCCGTCCGATCACTATCCGGCGGAGGCGCGCGACGCAGCCCGCTCGCGGAGCGCGCGGCCGTTCTGCATGCCGTATTCGAGGGAGTCGACGAGCGCCTCCCACGACGCCTCGATCACGTTCTCCGAGACGCCGATCGACCCCCAGATCTCCTCGCCGTCGGACGCGTCGAGCAGCACCCGGGTGACGGCGCCGGTGCCCTTCGTCTCATCGAGGATGCGGACCTTGAAATTGACGAGGTCGATCCGCGCGAGATGCGGATGGATCTCGACGAGGGCCTCGCGGAGGGCCTTGTCGAGCGCGTTGACGGGACCGTTGCCCTCGGCCGTGCGGACGAACCGCTCACCGTCGACCCAGACCTTGATCGTCGCCTCGGTCTCGACCCGCCCGTCGGCGCGCTTCTCGACGATGCACCGCCACGACTCGAGCCGGAAGAGCGGCTCGTACTCGCCGGTCTCCTTGCGCAGCAGCAGCTCGAATGAGCCGTCGGCCGCCTCGAAGTGGTAGCCCTCGTGCTCGAGCTCCTTGACGCGCTCGACCACGCGCGTCGCCGCCCGCTCGTCGACCGTGATGCCGGCCTCGGCCGCGCGGCTGACCACGGTGCCCTTGCCGGACAGCTCGCTGACGAGCACCGCACGGTCGTTGCCGACCACGCCCGGGTCGATGTGCTCGAACGTCGCGGGGTCGACGGCGACGCCGGCGGCGTGCATCCCGCCCTTGTGGGCGAAGGCATTGCGGCCGACATACGGCTGGTCGGGATCGGGCGTGAAGTTGAGGAGCTCGTCGAAGTAGTGGGCGGTCGGCGGTCAGCGACTCGAGCTGCGCGTCGCTGATGCACTCGTAGCCGAGCTTCAGCTGAAGATTCGGGATGATCGTCACGAGGTTCGCGTTCCCGCACCGCTCGCCGTATCCGTTGATCGTGCCCTGGACGTGGGTGACACCGGCCCGAACCGCTGCGAGCGTGTTCGCGACGCCGCAGCCGGCATCGTCGTGGCAGTGGATCCCGACGGTGACGCCGGTCCCGTCGAACGCGGCGACGACGGCGCCCATCGCGGCCCCGAGCGCGTCCGGGAGCGTGCCGCCGTTCGTGTCGCAGCAGACGAGCGTCGCGGCCCCGGCACTCGCGGCGGCGCGCAGGCACGCGAGCGCGTACTCAGCGTCCTCCGCGAAGGCGTCGAAGAAGTGCTCCGCGTCGTAGATGACGCGCTTGCCGGCGCCGGCCAGGAACGCGATCGAGTCGGAGATCATCCGCAGGTTCTCCTGGGGGTCGACCTTGACGACCTTCTCCAGATGCAGGCTCCAGGTCTTGCCGACGAGCGTGCAGACCGGGGCGAAGCAGTCCGCGAGCACCTGCAGCGCAGGATCGTCGGCGGCCGCAAGATCGCGGCGCCGTGTCATTCCGAAGGCGGCGATCCGGGCGTGCTTGAAGGTCTCGCCCGCGAGCAGCTCGAAGAGCTCGAGCTCCTTCGGGTTGGAGCTCGGAAAGCCGGCCTCGATCAGGTCGACGCCGAGCTCGTCCAGCTTGTGTGCGACCCGCACCTTCTCGTGCGCGGAGAGCGACATCCCCTCGCCCTGCATGCCGTCGCGCAGCGTGGTGTCGTACAGCTCGATCCTGGTCATCGCGCGTCCCGCGCCGCGCTCACGCCGAGCCTGCGACGGGCGCCGGGCGCGCCGAGGGCACGTCGACGACGTCGAGCCAGTGGAGGTAGCGAGCGTCGCGGCCGTGCAGGGCGTCGTCGAACACACGCTGCAACGCAGCCGTCACGGGGCCGGGCTCCCCCGCGCCGATCAGGTGATCGTCGATCTCTCGCACCGGCACGAGCTCGGCCGCCGTGCCCGACATGAACACCTCGTCGGCGAGGTACAGCTCGGCCCGCGCGAGGTCTCGCTCGACGACCTCGTAGCGGAGGTCCCGCGCGATCTGGATGATCGACTTGCGGTTGATCCCGTCGAGGATCGACGCGGTCTGGGGCGGCGTCAGAATCGCGCCGTCCCTGACCACGAAGATGTTCTCGCCCGAGCCCTCGCAGACGTAGCCGTGCGAGTCGAGCAGGATCGCCTCCTGGTAGCCGGCCTTCGACGCCTCGATCTTCGCGAGCACGCTGTTCAGGTACTGGCCCGACGCCTTCGCGTGCGGGATCAGCGCGTCGTGCGGGATCCGGCGCCAGCTCGACACCTTCGCGCGGATCCCGTGCGTCTTGGAGTCCTCGCCGAGGTAGGCGCCCCACGTCCACGCGGCGATCGCCACGTCGACCGGCGCGTCGAGCGGGAACAGCCCCATCTGGCCGTAGCCGCGGAACACGAGCGGGCGGATGTAGCACTCGCGCAGGCCGTTGGCGCTCAGCAGCTCGTGTGTCGCGCGCCCGATCTCCTCCTGCGTGAAGGGAACCGGCATGTAGTAGAGCTCGGCCGACTTGAACAGCCGGTCGATGTGGTCGAGATGGCGGAAGATCGCCGGGCCCCGCGGGGTCTCGTAGGCGCGGATGCCCTCGAACACGCCGGTCCCGTAGTGGAGTCCGTGGGTCAGTACGTGAACCTTCGCGTCCTCCCAAGCAACGAGTTCCCCGTTGTGCCAGATGAGGTCCGCTTGTTCCACGTGGTGCTCCCTTAGAGATGGGCGAGAACGGCCTCGGTGGCCTCGCGCGTTCCTGCGCTGCCGCCGAGGTCGCGCGTACGCAGGCCCGCAGCCAGCGCACGATCGACGGCCGATTCTATCGCCGCCGCCTGCTCCGCCAAACCGAGTCCGTGTCGCAGCATCAGCGCCGCGGAGAGGAACATGGCCAGGGGGTTGGCGATCCCCTGGCCCGCGATGTCAGGCGCGGAACCGTGCACGGGCTCGAACAGGCCCGGCTCCCCCGCCTCGCCGAGCGAGGCGCTCGGAAGCATTCCGATCGAGCCGGTGAGCGTCGCCGCCTCATCGCTGAGGATGTCGCCGAACATGTTCTCGGTGACGATCACGTCGAACCGAGCCGGCCCGGAGACGAGCTGCATCGCTGCGTTGTCGACGAGCACGTGCTCGAGCTCGAGCTCGGAGAACTCGGCCTCATGCAGCTCGCGGACGACCTGGCGCCAGAGCCGGCTCGTCTCGAGCACGTTGGCCTTGTCGACGCTGGCGACGCGGCCCCGCCGCTCGCGGGCGGCGCTGAACGCGACGCGGGCGATCCGCTCGACCTCGACGCGTGTGTAGGAGCACAGGTCCGAGGCGCTGTCCTGCGTCCGCGTCTTCTCCCCGAAGTAGATGCCGCCGGTGAGCTCGCGGACGACGAGCAGATCGGTGCCCTCGATCACCTCCCGGCGCAGCGGGCTCGCTTCGTAGAGCGCCGGCAACGGACGCACGGGCCGCAGGTTCGCATACAGCCCGAGCGCCTTGCGCAGGCCGAGCAGCCCCTGCTCCGGCCGAGGCTTGGAGGGGTCGGTCGTGTCCCACTTGGGACCACCGACGGCCGCCAGCAGCACGGCGTCCGCCCGGGCGCAGGCGGCGACCGTCTCGTCGGTCAGCGCGATCCCATGGGCGTCGATCGAGGCGCCGCCGAACAGATGCTCGTCGTACTCCAGTTCGACGCCGGCGGCGGCGAGCACCTCGAGCGTCGGCGCAGTGATCTCGGGTCCGATGCCGTCGCCGGGCAGCAGCACGACGACGTGGCTCACGATTCGAACTCCGGGGGTGGTTTGAGGACGATCCCGCCCGCCACCACGCCGCGCTCGGTCTCGTCACGGCTCAGACGCGACGGCCACCAGTTGAGCCGGCCGAGCAGCATCACCGTCGAGGGCACGAGCAGCGTGCGCACGAGGAACGTGTCCATCAGAATCCCGATCGCAAGGCCGAAGCCGATCGCGCGCAGCTGACTCCCGTCGGCGCCGTGCCCGCCGACGATCGCGAACACGGCGAACGTCCCTCCGAGGATCACCCCGGCCGAGGTGACCGTCGAGCCGCTCCGCGCGATCGCCTTGATGACCGCCTCGCGCAGCGGCAGGACGCGCGACTCCTCGCGGATCCGCGTCATCACGAGGATGTTGTAGTCCTCGCCGAGGGCCAGGAGGAAGATGAACATCAGGAACGGGAGGATGAAGCTGATCCCGGCGTCGCCGCTGATGTTGATGAACACGAGCGTCGCGATCCCGAGTGCCGCCAGGTAGGAGAGGGCGACGGAGACGATCAGGTAGAGCGGCGCCACCGCGCTGCGCAGCACGAGCGCGAGCAGCAGACCGATCGCGATGATCGCGACCGGCACGACGATCCGCAGGTCACTGTTGGCCGTGTGGTTGATGTCGTAGAAGGCGGCAGCCTCGCCGGCGACCCCGCTGTCGGTCGCGCCCGAAGCCCTGGCCGCCGCCGCGACCACCGCGCGGACGTGGGGCGTCGAGCTCATCGCCGCCGTCGAGGATTGCGCGCCGGCGGTGAGCGCCGCCGCGAACTGGATCACGGTGCCGCCACGGGAGACGAACACAGCGGTCGCGCGGTAGGCGTCGTATTCGCTCTTGGGAAGCGACAGCCTCGACGGCTCGATCAGCGGCAGGTTCTGGGGAATCCCGAGCTGATCGTGCAGTTGCAGGTACCTGGCGGCCGTCAGACGCGTCCCATTCGGGTTGAGCGGGCCGGTCAGCTGGCTGAACGCCCCCGATGAGCGGAGGCTGTCCTGCGCCGTCACGAGCCGCCCGGCGTCGGTCCAGACCGGCTGGCTGTAGGCGAGGATCAGGTTCGACGGGTTGCTGCTCGTCTGCGGGAAGTACCTGCTGAGCGCGGCGTTGCCGGCCGCCGCGTCGGAGCCCTTGGGTGCCGAGGTCGCTCCGCCGAAGCCGGACGACTTGTAACCGAGCGCACCGACTGCGAGCCCGAGGAAGACGAGGACGCCGATCGCGAGCGTGACGCCCGGCCGCTTGACGAGCCGTGTCGCGACGCTCCCCCAGATCCCATCTCGCTGCGTCCCGGCGACGATCTTCGAAGGCCAGAACGCGGCCCGGCCCAGGATCGCGAGCATCGCCGGTAGCAGCGTCAGCCCGAGCAGCAGCATCACCGCCACCCCGACCGCGAGCGGCACACCGAGATCGTGGTAGAGCCCGAAGCTGGCGAGCAGCAGCGTCAGCAGGGCGAGGATCACCGTGCCGGCGGAGCCGGTGATCGATTCGCCGACGCGGACCAGAGCTCGCTCGACCGCAACCTTCGGCTCCTGCCCGTCGCGCAGCTCCTCACGCACCCTGAACACGAGGAACAGGCCGTAGTCGGAGCCGGCGCCGAGCAGCAGCACGATCAGCAGCACCTGCGTGATCGAGGAGATCTGCAGGCCGGCCGAGCCCATTGCACCGATCAGCCGGCCCGAGATCAGCAGCGCCAGCCCGGCCGGAAGGATCGTGACGATCGCGGCGGGCACCGAGCGGAAGACGACCAGCAGCAGGAGGACGATGAACAGCAGCGACAGGCTCTGCACGTTCTTGCCGGTCTTGTTGGAGCTCGCCTGGTTGGCGACGAGCGTGGCCACCTGGCCGGCGAGGTGGAAATGCATGCCCGCGGGCGGCTTGACGGTGACGAACGTCCGCTCGAGGCGGTTGACGAGCGTCTTGTCCTTCGTGATGTCATTGGCGCTGAGCGTCACGTGCGCGGTGATCGTGACCGCCTGGTAGCCGGGTGAGACGCCGAGCAGGCGCTCCGACACGACCCCTGGCACGGTCTGGACGAGCTTCTCCTCGCGTACGACCGCCTGCACGTCGGCGAGCGCCAGCGGGCCCGTCCGGTAGCCGATGATCGTGATCAGGACGCGGCCATCGGCCTCCGAGCCGAGCAGCGGCGCGGCGAGGTTGGCCGCCTTGACGCTCGGCTCCGAATTGCTCAGGAACGAGCTGTTGTTGTCGTTGACCTGACTCGAGAGTGAGGGCATCGTCGCGCTCGTGAGGACCGCGACGGCGATCCAGAAGAGGACGACCAGCCAGCGGAAGCGCACGACGAAGCGGCCGAGCGCACGGTAGGCGGCATCGACGGAGTTCGCTCGGCTCACGCGGCCAAGGGTACGGGACCGGCCGTCGCGACCATGTTGAGCCGCACGTAGTGCAGGACGAACGGGTGCGGTCCCGGCTCGTCCGCGCCGGCGGCGCAGCGGTCGAGCACAGCGTCGATGAACGCGTCGTGGAGCGACCCCGGCAACCGGTCGAGATGGCGCACGAGGCAGACCGTGCGGATGAAAGGCCGCGGCTCGGCGAGCGGCGTGTCGCGCGGCTCGAGCCAGGTCTCGACGTCGACGAACCCCGCCGCCGCGAGGCGCTCGGCCGTCTCCTCCGGCCCGGCGTAGTTCCACGGGCCGTGCCACCCCTCGAACCAGCCCGCGAACATCGGCGCGAGCGCGACCTCGTCCGCGAGACGGCGAAACTCCTCGATGTTCCCGCGGCCTCCGCACTGGGCGACGAGCCGTCCCCCCTCCCGCAGCGTGCGGCGCAGGGCTCCGAACAGGCGTGGATGATCGGGGAGCCAGTGAAAGGTGGCGTTCGAGAAGATCGCGTCAACCGGCTCCGGGAGCGAGAGCTCGGAGAGATCCTGGCAGAGCACGGTCGCACGGCCGGCGAGCGCTTCCCGGGCGTGGGCGACCATCGACGGCGCGACATCGACCGCGTACACGCGACCGCGCGGCACGAGATCGGCGAGCAGCGCCGTCACGCGCCCGGAGCCGCAGCCCGCATCGAGCACGACCTCGTCGCCATGCAGCTGCAGGCGCGGGAACTGCTCGGTCGCCCATCGCAGCTGCGGGTCCGAGACCCGATCGTAGGTGCCGGCGTCCCAGTCGCGGGCGCCGGGACCACCGGCACGGGAGCCGGTGGCCGGGCCATCGGCCTGGGGGCCGAAGGCCTGCTGATCGCTCACAGTGCCGTCGTGACCGGACCGCGGCGCTCGCGGCCGGCCTCGTAGGCGGCGATCTCGTCCCCCTGCGCGAGCGTCATCCCGATGTCGTCGAGCCCGTTCAGCAGGCGGTGCTTGGTGTCCGTCCCGATCTCGAACGACTCCGACCCGCCCGGCCAGCGGACCTCCTGCGCGGCGAGGTCGACCTGGCACTCGCCCGCCTCGGCGATCGCGGCGCACGCCTCGGCCGAGAGCTCGACCGGCAGCAGCCCGATCTTCGTGCAGTTCGAGCGGAAGATGTCCGCGAAGCTCGGAGCGACGATCGCCTGGAAGCCGTAGTCCTCGAGTGCCCAGGGGGCGTGCTCGCGACTCGAGCCACAGCCGAAGTTGCGGCCGGCGACCAGCACCGGGTTCTTCGGCAGCTCCCAGCCGGGCTCCTTCGCCCAGTCGAAGAACAGGAACTCGCCGAAGCCGGTTCGCTCGACCCGCTTGAGAAACTGCTTGGGGATGATCTGGTCGGTGTCGATGTCGTCGCGGTTCAGGACCGACACCTTGCCCGTGATCGTCTCAATCGCTCGCATAACGGGTCAGCTCCAGTTCCGGATGTCGACAAAGTGCCCTTCGATCGCCGCGGCTGCGGCCATCTGCGGCGAGACGAGGTGCGATCGGGCGCCGCGTCCCTGCCGGCCCTCAAAGTTCCGGTTCGAGGTCGAGGCGACGCGCTCGCCGGGCCCCGCAATGTCGGGATTCATGCCGAGGCACATCGAGCATCCGGCGCCGCGCCAGTCGAAGCCGGCGGCGCGGAAGACCTCGTCGAGCCCCTCGGCCTCGGCCTCGGCCTTCACGTGCGCGGAGCCGGGGACGACCATCGCGTAGACGCTGTCGGCCACGCGCCGGCCCCTGACGAGCTCGGCGGCCGCCCGCAGGTCGCCGATCCGCGAGTTCGTACAGGAGCCGATGAAGACGCGGTCGAGCCGGATCTCCTCGATCGGCGTGCCGGCCTCGAGGCCCATGTAATCCAGCGCCCGCTCGTCCTGCTCGGTCGCCGGCGCGGGGACGGCGCCACCGATGCCGACGACCATCCCGGGGTTCGTGCCCCATGTGACCATCGGCGCGAGGAGACTCGCGTCAACCACGACCTCGCGGTCGAACGAGGCGTCCGGGTCCGTGCGCAGGTCGCGCCAATCGTCGGGAACCTCAGAGGGCGCCGCGCGACGGCCGATCACGTACGCGAACGTGGTCTCGTCGGGAGCGATCATCCCGGCGCGGCCACCGCCCTCGATCGTCATGTTGCAGACCGTCATCCGGCCCTCCATCGAGAGGCTCTCGACAGCCGGACCCGAGAACTCGACGACGTGTCCGACCGCCCCGGCGACGCCGATCTGCCCGATCGTCGCGAGGATCAGGTCCTTGGCGGTGACGCCGAACCCGAGCGCCCCCTCGTAGCGGATCCGCATCGATTTCGGCTTGGTCTGAACGAGGCACTGAGTGGCCAGCACGTGTTCGACCTCGCTCGTGCCGATCCCGAACGCGAGCGCTCCAAGCGCGCCATGCGTGGCGGTGTGGGAGTCGCCGCAGACGATCGTCATTCCCGGCTGCGTGACACCCAGCTCCGGCCCGATCACGTGGACGATCCCCTGGTGCTCTGAACCGAGCGAGTAGAGCGGGATCCCGAACTCGGCGCAGTTGCGCTCGAGCGTCTGCACCTGCACCCGCGAGAGCTCATCCTTGATCCGCGCAGCTGTGGGGGTCCCGTCGGTCGGGACGTTGTGGTCGGCGGTCGCGAGCGTCCGGTCGGGGCGGCGGACGGTGCGCCCGCTCATCCTGAGGCCGTCGAACGCCTGCGGGCTGGTCACCTCGTGGACCAGATGCAGATCGATGTACAGCAGTCCGGGAGTCACCTCGTGGCGCTCCCAGATCTTGTCGAACAGCGACTTTGCTGGCACGTATCAGCTCCTTCTGAGGCCGGCGCTCACGACTGCAAGCAGGACGGCCTCCTCGCTTCCGGGGTTCTCGAAGTGGTGGGGCAGGTCGGCATCGAAGGTGACGGCGTCGCCGGCTGCGAGCTCGTAGCTGTCGCCGTCGCACCAGAGCACGACGGCACCCGCTTCGACGAGCGCCGTCTCGCGGCTGCCGGGCTCGTGCATCGGCGGATCGCCAGGCCCGCCCGTCGCGGCGCCCGGCGCCAGCCGGTGGCGGGAGAGCTCCGCGCGCTGCCCGGGTAGCGGCGGCGTGAGAATCTCGTAGCTGTGGCCGCGCGCCGTCGATGGGCCCTTGCGGCGCTCGTCGCACCGCACAACGGTGACGGCGCCGCGCTCGTCGAGCCGCAGCAGCTGCGACAGTCGCAGGTCGAGTCCGCCGGCGATGCGGACGGCGACTTGCAGCGTCGGCGACGTCTCGCCCCGCTCCACCTGGGAGAGCATCGGCGCGCTGACGCCGCTGCGCTCGGCGAGGTCGCGCAACGACAGGCTCATCCCCTCGCGCAGAGCCCGGACCCGGGGCCCGAGCGCCGCTGGACCCGCAGCCAGATGCTCGCTCGTCGTCATACGAGCGTATGTTATCTCATACAGAGGTCAGGACCAGTAGAACAGCGGCAGGAGCCGGCGGCCGAGCCGCTCGAGCGCTCCGCTCTCGCCGGCGACAGGCAGTGGGCCGTCAGGGCTCTGGACCAGGATCGTCAGCTGGTTGACCCCGTCCTCGACCTCGAGCGCCTCCACCTCGGAGAACTTGACCGCGTACGGCGAGGCCGCGGCTGTGCCAAAGCCGGTGACCGTGTAGAGCCAGGCCGGGTGCCCCCGCGCGGGACAGGAGACGGCGCTGACGCAGCTGCCCAGATGGGAAAGGCTGACGGCGCCCGCGGGTGGGCGCACCATCTGCTGCTCGCGAAACTCGATCGTGACAAGCGGCGCGCCGGCGACCTGGACGTGCGGCACGCGCTCCACGTAGCGGCAGCTCAGCACGGGGGCGATCTGGGTGCCCCACTGCGGCGAGAGCGCGGCCACCGACTCCCCCACCGACTCGCCGACGAGCTTCGCCGGCGCCCAACTGCAGCTCGGCACGGGGAACCGCCGGCCGGCGGCGTGCGCGACAGGAGCGAGGATCAGGGCGAGCGCAGGCGCCGCGAGAAGGGATCGGAAGCCGTGACGGGGCATACATCCGAGGGATCGGCGGGCTCCGGGCGCTGCTTGAGGCTGTCGGAGTCCAGGCGGCCAGATCGTCCGCCAGGCGAAGAAATCGGCGGCGGAGACCGTTGGTCTCAGGTGGAGATCAAGCAGGCAGAGGCGATCAAGCTGGACGGACTCGTTCGGCGCTTCGGGGCTCATACGGTCCTCGACGGCGTCGACCTGGTCGTCAGCCCGGGCGAGATCCATGCGCTCCTGGGGCCGAACGGCGCGGGCAAGACCACGCTCATCCGCGTACTCGCCGGGCTGGTCGACCCGAGCGGTGGCACCGTC
Source organism: uncultured Solirubrobacterales bacterium (assembly GCA_963705995.1). Lineage (GTDB taxonomy): Bacteria > Actinomycetota > Thermoleophilia > Solirubrobacterales > Solirubrobacteraceae > Palsa-465. The sequence goes on along the minus strand of CAVPLN010000006.1, from coordinate 168,543 downwards.
GCCAAGACCGGCAGCGTGAGCCTCGTGCCGTCGGGCGATCGCGCGCTCTACATGCGCATCAGCGGGCGCGAGAACCTCGTCTTCTTCGCACGGCTGCATGGTCTGCGCCGGCGGGCGGCACGGGCGCGGGTCGAGGAACTGCTCGGCCAGGTCGGTCTCGCGGACGCTGCCGACAGGCCGGTGCGCACGTACTCGCATGGGATGCAGAAGCGGCTGTCGCTGGCCCGGGCGCTGGTCGTCACGCCGGGCATCCTGCTGGTCGACGAGGCCACCCATGACCTCGACCCGGAAGGAGCGGTCCGCGTTCGAGGAATGGTGCGAGACCTCGCGGATCGGGGCGTCGCCGTGATCTGGACGACACAACGGATCGAGGAGATCCGCGGCTTCGCGACCCGGGTCACGTTCCTGGCCGGCGGTCGCGTGCACTTCCAGGGCTCCGTCGACGCCCTCCTGAGCCATGCCCCCGACCCCCGCTATCTCGTCAGGGTCCGCAACGGCCATCCGGACCGCATCCCGCAGACCGCGGCGCTGCAGCGGGCTCTCGGCAGCTGCGCCCAGGTGTCCGCCAGCGACGGTGGCGGGGACGAGTTCCTGCTCGAGCCGTCCGCCGCACAGCCGTTCGGAGCGGCAGTCGTCGCGCTGGCGGGCGCGGGCTACCAGGTGCTCGCCTGCCAGCGTGCCGGCGCCGAACTGGAGGAGGCGTTCCTGGAGCTCGCCGGGCGGGCCCAGGCGGCAACCCGCCACGGAGCCGGCCTGTGAGCGCACTCGCCTCGCCCGTCAACGGCAGCCGCGCGCGGACGATCGCCGGCGAGCTCGGCAAGTTGCCCGCGTTCGTGCGCCGCGACATCCAGGTCCAGCTGACCTACCGCGCCGCAATGGCGTCCTCGCTCGTCGGCCTTGCCGGCCAGATTCTCGTGCTGTCGTGGATCGGCAAGCTGATCGATCGCTCCTCCCTGCCGGTGTACGACGGCGTGCACGTCACCTACATCGGTTTCGTCTCGATCGGGATGGCGGTCAACCTCGTCGCCGCGACGCTGCTCTACAGGGTGTCCTCGACCCTGCGCAACGAGCAGCTGATGGGGACGCTCGAATCGCTCCTCTGCACCCCCACCGCCGTCTGGACGCTCCAGCTCGGATCTGCCGCCGGCTCACTCGCAGCCGTTCCGTTGCGGCTCGCGACGTTCCTCGGCGTGCTGGCTGTCGTCTTCGGGCTCGACTTCCACGTGTCCGGCGTCCTGCCCGCGGCCGTGCTCGTGATCGCGTTCGTGCCGAGCATGTGGGGCATCGGCCTGGCGCTCGCCGGCGCGATCCTGACGTTCAGGCGTGGGGCGGGCGCGACGACGGTCGGCACGGCGCTGCTCGGCCTGTCGTCCGGAGCGTTCTTCCCGCTGTCGCTGCTGCCACATTGGCTCGCGACGATCGCGGCGCTCAACCCCCTGACGGTGGTCATCCGAGGACTGCGCACCACGCTCCTCGGCGGCACCGGCTGGGTTGGGGTCGGCTCGCACCTGCTCGTGCTCGCCCCGATCTCGGTGATCGCCGTTGCCGTCGGCATCGGCTCCTTCCAGCTGGCGATGGCGCGCGAGCGGCGCAACGGCACGCTCGGTGCCTACTGAGATGCGCAGCCAAGCACCGGACACGCCGTGGTCGACGGTTGCAGCGCTGATCGACCGAGCCGCCACGCTCGACGACCTCCGCGCCCACCGGCTGCAGCTGCTCGCGGCCTCGCTGTGGCTCGCAGAGGGTCGGCGGGTTCCCGAGGAGCTGCGCGCCGACCGGCGCCACGCCGCGACGATGGCGCTCGCCGCTCCCACCTTGCTCGAGCGGGCACGGCGTGCCTACGACGGGCCGTTGCTGGTGATGAAGGGCCCGGAGGTCGCCGCCGGCTACCCCGAGGCCTCCGCGCGCCACTACCGCGACCTCGACCTGCTCGCCGAGGACCCGATGGGAGCCCAACGGGCGCTGCTCGCCGCCGGATTCCAGCAGGTCGGAGGCGATACCAGCCACCACCTCCCCTCGCTCTGCTGGCCCGGGCTGCCGCTCTGCATCGAGATCCACAGACACCCGAAGCTGCCGTCCTGGCTTCCTGCGCCGAGCCCTGCCGAGCTCCTGGCCGGCGCGATCCCGAGCCGGACGGGAATCGATGGGCTGCTCGCGCCGAGACCCGAGGTGCACGCGCTCCTGCTCGCCGCGCATGCATGGGCGCATCGCCCGCTCGGGCGCATCGGCGATCTCGTGGACATCGTCGCCGTGCTGCCTGCGGAGCAGTGGTCGGACGCTTCGGCCCTCGCCCGGAAGTGGGACTGGAACGGTCTCTGGGAGATCACGGCCGGGACGGCGAGCGCACTGTTCTTCGGGGAGGAGCGAGCACCGCTGGTCGCGCGCCTCTGCGCCCGCAACCTGCGTGCGGTTCGTGACCCGTCGGTGCTTCGCTACCACGCCCTGCGCGTCCTCGCACCGCTCGCGGCGAGCACCCCGCATCGGTCACCTGCGGTTCTCGCGGACTCCGCCCTTCAGTTGAGCCGCACACGGACCGATGAGCGCTGGAATGAGACATTGTCCCGGTCGATCATTACGCTGCGCCACGCGTTCTCGAGCAAGAGCGTCTTCGATCGGTCCGCGAATCAACACCCCTGGCAACGATGAACACACCGATGCTCAAGCTGCGAACTGAAGACCTCGAGTGGCGCCAGATCGACGACGAGATCGTGGTGTTGGATGCCCGATGCGCCGAGTATCTCGCGATCGAGGGCTCCGCCGTCGTGCTCTGGCGCGCGCTCGAGACCGGCGCCAGCCGGCCAGAGCTCGTCGACTCGCTCGTCCGGCGATACGGGATCGACGCGCAGCGCGCCGGCGCGGATGTCGACGCGTTCGTCGACGATCTCTCCAAGCGGGAGCTGCTCGACCGATGACGCGGGCGGCGCTGAGAGCCCCTGCCGAACTGCTGGCGGCGGCGTGGACGCTGCGAGCGCTGGGCACGGTCCGGCGCGAGCTCGCGGCCGGCGGTCTGCACGGTATCGAGGTCTCCGACCCGGGCCGGATCGCGTTGCGGGGATGGCGCGGCGTCAGGATCGTGCTGCGGGCGCGTCACGCGTCGTGCCTCGAGCAGGCGCTCGTGCGTCAGCGGTTCTCAGCGGCGGCCGGTGACGTCCGCGACGTCGTGATCGGCGTCGGCTCGCCGGCCGAGGCATTCGCCGCCCACGCCTGGCTCGATGGCGAAGATGACGGCGACGTGATGGGCCTGCACGAGCTCACGCGCGTCCCAGCCGCCTGAGCGCCTCGAGCAGGACCGCGGTCGACGACGCCGCCGCCTCCCAGCGCCGGGGCCGGGAGAACTCGAGCAACGGAAGCGCGCTGAGCTCGATCAGCCAGCCCGGGTCGGGCGCGGCGAGCAGGAACGCCCGGTGCGCCGCGAGCGTGCGCAGGCGCTCAGCACCGCGGACCTCGCGCACGCCGGCCGTGTCGTCCCAGCGCAGCGTGATCCAGCCCCGCAACGGCAGCTCTGGCTCGACTGGGCCCAGCGGCAGCCGCCAGCGGTCGCGATCGCCGACCCGGCCGAGCGGCTCGCCGGCGCCGAGGGCCGCGGCCGCCGGCTCGCGCAGGTCGACCGATCGCGGCCCGGCCAGCGCCAGCGCGGCGTCGAGGACGAGGATGTCGTCGCAGACGATCGGCACGCCGCCGAGCGCGAGCGTCGCGATCAAGCTGCTCTTTCCCGCCTCCCGCTCCCCGACCACGGCCCACGCGCCCCCCTCGATTTCGAACGCTCCTGCATGGAAGCTCTCGCGACCGAGCCAGAACGCCGGGACGATCGCCGCGATCCCGAGCAGCGGGTGCGCGATCGCCGCCTCGGGCACCGGCTCGACGAGCCGGAACCGGACAGACGCCGGGGTCCGATCGAACTCGACCCACCCACCGGTCCGCAACGGCAGCCGAGCTCGGTCAGCGCCGAATTCGACGCCCGGAGGCCGCTCGCCGGGACCGGCGCGCGCCAGACGCACCTCGAGCGCCGCCCAGGCTGACGGCGCCTCGACGAGCATCGAGGACGACTCCGGGAGCCCCGAGATGCGAAAGCCATAGGCCCCGTGGGCCTGCACCTGCGCTGCCGAGGTGTTCAGATCTTGAACGGTCATCTGGGCGTTCTTATCGATTGTCCAATATCGCCAGATCCAGGAGAATCCTGATCACAAGCAGCCGATCAAGGATGAGGCCAATGACCAACGAGACGACAGCAGAGACCTACGAGGCACCGACGGTGCGGTCGTTGGGGTCGCTGCATGAGCTGACTCAGGGTGGTGGGCTTCCCGGCTTTCCGGGCCAGCCTGGCCAGGGCGGCCAGCCGGGGAACTCCTGGCACCACGGTTCCTGGTAGAGCAATCCAGCCGACGGACGCACGCGGGACGCGTCTCGCACCACCGCATCAGGGGGCGCCCGTCGGCTGAGCTCACCGGCCACTGCGCCGGGATGGGTCTAGATTGGAACCGATGCGCTCACGTCCGGACGTGCTCGTGCTCGGAGCCGGCGGTGTTCTCGGCGAGGCGTGGCTCAGTGGCGTTCTCGCCGGGGTCGAGGACTCCACCGAGATCGAATTCCAGCGCTGCGACTACTTCGTCGGCACCTCGGCCGGCGCGATCGTCGCCGCGAGGCTCGCTGCGGGCACACGGCTCGAGCGGCCGCCGGCAGGCCCGACGGGTCCGGCCACGCCGGCCGAAAGCCACGCCGGTGGCGGCGCGGACGGCCTCCGCCTGCTCGAGCGCTCGGCGCAGGCGGCTGAGCGCGCAGGCACGCTGGCGCTCGCCCTCGGCGCGCCCCTGGTCCCGCTCGCGCTGTCGCTCGCCGAGACGCCCTCGGCGGTGGCGCGCGCCGCCGTCCTGCGTGCGGCGCCCCGCCGCCGCGAGACGCTGGGGCGCCTGCGAGACCGGATCGACGAGGCGGGCGAGCGGTTCGATGGGCGGCTGCGCGTCGTCGCGGTCGCGCGCAGCAGCGGTCGGCGGGTCGTGTTCGGCCGCCCCGGCGCCCCGGCCGCGCGCCTCGGCGAGGCGGTCGAGGCGTCGTGCTCGGTTCCGTGGCTGTTTGCGCCCGTGCGGATCGGCGGCGCCGAGTACGTGGACGGAGGCATCTGGAGCCCGACCAATCTCGACGCCGCGCCCGCTGCGCGCGGCAGCTTCGTGCTGTGCCTGAACCCGACGGCGGGGTTGGCTGGACCTGACCCGCTCACGCAGGCGCTGCGCAGCGCCTCGCGTTCGGCGATGGAGATCGAGGCGACCGCTCTGCGGGCGCGAGGCGCCGATGTCGTGCTGGTCTCACCGGACCGCGCGAGCGCCGCTGCGATCGGGACCGACCTGATGGACCGTGGCCGGCGGGCCGCGGTGCTCGCAGCCGCCTACCGCCAGGGGCTCGGGCTGTGGCCTGGGGGCGGCGGCCTGCCGCCGCCCCCGAGCCGCCTCGGCGCTGGGCTCCGCGCGGTTCGCGGGACCCCGGCCGGAGCGGCGCTCACCGCCGCCTCGCGCCTCGTCACGGGGCGCTGAACGAAGCCCCAGCCGCGCTCGCGGTCGCCTCCTCGGCCTCCGCCGCGACCCCGCGCCGCCGCAGGGCATTGGAGAGCGCCCGGACGTACGCCTTGCCGGCCGCCTCGAGGATGTCGGTCGAGACGCCCTGGCCGGAGCCAGTGACGCCGCCGACGTCGAGCACGACCGACGTCTCGCCGAGCGCATCCTGCCCGCCGGTGACGGCGTCGACGCGGAACTCACGCAGCTTGGCATCGGCGCCCGTCGCGGTGTTGATCGCGTGGAAGATCGCGTCGATCGGGCCGTCGCCCGTGAACGAGCCGGTCAGCTCCTCGCCGTCCGCTGTGCGCAGGCCGACGCGGGCATGCGGAGGGCGGCGCGAGGAGGCCTCGACATCGAACCACTCGAGCGTGTAGCCGACCGACGCTCCTTCGCGGAGCTCGTCGGTGAGCAGCGCCTCGAGGTCCATCGCGGTCACCTGCTTCTTCTTGTCCGCGATCTCCTTGAAGCGCTTGAAGGCGACGTTCAGCGCCTGGCCACGAACCTCGAAGCCGAGTTCGGCGAGCGCCTGCTGCAGCGCGTGGCGCCCGGAGTGCTTGCCGAGCACGATCGAGTTCGCCTCCAGGCCCACCGAGGTGGCGTCCATGATCTCGTACGTCGTACGCTCCTTCAGGACCCCGTCCTGATGGATCCCGGATTCGTGGGCGAACGCGTTGCGCCCGATGATCGCCTTGTTCGGCTGCACCGAGTAGCCCGTCAGCCGCGAGACCAGTCGTGAGGTGCGCGAGATCTCGGTCGTCACCACCTGCGTGCGCAGGCCGACGTCCGCCTGGCGCGTGTGCAGCAGCATCACGATCTCCTCGAGCGAGGCATTGCCCGCACGTTCGCCGATCCCGTTGATCGCGCACTCGACCTGCCTGGCGCCCGCCAGCAGCCCGGCGAACGAGTTGGCGACGGCGAGCCCGAGGTCGTCGTGGCAATGGACCGACAGGACGACGTCGCGCAGATCCGGAACCAGCTCGTACAGCCGCCCGAGGAAGCCGGTGAACTCGTGGGGCATCGTGTAGCCGACGGTGTCGGGGATGTTGATCGTCGTGGCGCCCTCGTCGAGCGCCACCTGCAGCACCTCGGCGGTGAACTCGACGTCCGAGCGAGTCGCGTCCATCGGCGAGAACTCCACATCCTCGACGTACTGCTTGGCGTGGGCGACAGCGGCCCGGGCCTGCCCTTTGACGTCGTCGCGGGTTGTCTGGAGCTGGTGGCGGATGTGGATGTCCGAGGTGGCGATGAACGTGTGGATCCGCGGCTTGGCGGCATCCCGGACGGCGTTGTAGGCCGCGTCGATATCGGCCTGGTGGGTGCGGGCCAGCGCGGCGATCACCGGGCCATCGACGTTGCGCGCGATCGCCTGCACCGCCTCGAAGTCGCCGGGCGAGGTGATCGGGAAGCCGGCCTCGATCACGTCGACCCCGAGCCGCGCCAGCTGGTGGGCGATCTCGAGCTTCTCCTGGGGGTTCAGCGAGATGCCGGGCGACTGCTCGCCGTCGCGCAGCGTCGTGTCGAAGATCAGTACTCGGTTCGGGTCCTCGGGAATGGTCATGTTCGCTCCTGTCGAAATCTCGTCCTGCGGCTTCTCGGTGCTGTTCTCGCGGCTACGTGCGGCCGCCCACGCGCTATTCCCCCCGGAGGGGGAGGAGAAGAAGCCGGAGGTCGGGCTGGAACGCCATCCTCGCCGAAGGGTATCGAGCGCGGACGATCGGCGTCAAACCATCGAACCCCGCGCGGTCAGCGCTTCGCCCCGCGCCGACAAATCAGCAGTCCACCCCCGTTGACGGGCGGCCCCGACCCGGTAACGTGGCTGATCGAGGTGAAACGGTGGGCTCAGCACACTGTCTACCTGTCGCAGGGTGCCGCTGCGATGCTCAGCTGGCACCACGGCTCGCCGCCTTCACTGGCGACGCTCGGCCTCGTCGCGCTCGTCGTCTGCATCCCCGTCGCGGCGGCCGTCCTGATCGTGCTCGGCGCCGGCTGGACACGGGCGGTGATCCGCCGGCACCGCCATGGCGAGGCCCAGCTGCGCGCGGCCGCCCGGCTGGAGGCGAGCGCGCGGGCGCGGATGAGCGAACTGTGCCCGCACGGCTGGCGCGCGCAGGTCACCCTGTTCGCACCCTCCGACCAGCCGCCCGAGGGCGCACCGGACGTCGAGCGTTCACGGGTGGCGCTCGACTGGGCGGAGATCGACGATGACTTCGGCCACGTCGCCGTCGTCCGGCGCGTCTGGGGCGCGACGATCGGCGAGGCCCTGGAGGCAATGGTCGCCGACCGCCATACCGACGAGACGCTGGAGCAGATCGAGCGCCGCGCCCGCGCCTGGCCCGAGGGCTGATCCGGCCCCGCTCAGAGGCTGACCGAGCGTCCGGCGACGAACCCCTCGCCGCCGACGATCTCCCTGACCACCTCGGGCGGAACAGGCCTGTCGGTTGTGATCATCATCGTGGCGAGCGGCTCGGCGTCCGCTTCGCTGTCGTCCTGCTGGCGCCCGACGGCGGCGGAGACGATGTTGACGCCGTTGCGACCGAACGCGGTGCCGACCCGGCCGATCATGCCCGGCACGTCGCGGTAGCGGAAGAGGGTGAGGTGATCCTCGAGCGGGAGGTCGAACCGCTGGCCCCAGGCTTCGACGAGGTGTGGCCTGAAGCGCTTGCCGATCAGGCTGCCTGCGACGCGCACGCTGTCGTCGCCGCCGGTCACGGTGACCCGAACCAGGTCGGTGTAGTCGCGGACGCTCGACTGCTTGATCTCGACGATCGAGATGCCCCGTTCCTCGGCGAGCGCAGGCGCGTTGACCTCGTTGACGTCCTCCTCGGTGTGGCCGCTGAGCAGCCCGAGCAGCACCTGGATCGCCAGCAGGCGCGTGTCGCGATCGGCGATCCGGCCGAGGAACTCGATCGCGACCTGGTCGATCGAGGAGCCTTCGGCGAGCGCGACGCCGATCTTGCCGAGTGATCTGCAGAGTGGCACGAACGGGCCGAGCAGCTCGAGGTCCTCGGGCGGAATCGCAGGCACGTTGACGGCGCTCGTGACGGCGCCGCCGGTCAGCGCGGCGACGACCTGCTCGGCGGCCTGGAAGCCGGCCCGATCGGTCGCCTCGGCGGTCGAGGCGCCGAGGTGCGGCGTCACGATCACGTTCGCATAGCCGAACAGCGGGTGTTCGGTGATCGGCTCGGTCTGGAAGACGTCGAGCGCGGCCCCGGCGACCTTGCCGCTGTCGAGCGCCGCCTTCAGATCCTCGTCGACGATCAGCGGCCCGCGCGCCACGTTCAGGACCCGCACGCCGTCCTTGCACTTGCCCAGCGCGTCAGCGTCCAGCCATCCCTGCGTCTCCTTGGTCTTCGGCAGGTGGAGCGTGAGGAAGTCGGCGACCGCGTAGACGTCGTCGGACGACGGCGCCTTCTCCACCCCGAGCTCGCGGTACCGCTCCGCGCCGACGAACGGGTCGTACGCGATCACGTGCATCCCAAACGCGCGGGCGCGCTGGGCGACGAGCTGGCCGATGCGGCCGAAACCGAGGATGCCGAGCGTCTTCTCGAACAGCTCGACGCCGGAGAATCTCGAGCGCTCCCACTTGCCGCTGGTCAGCGAGGCGTGAGCCTGCGGGACGTTGCGCGCGAGCGCGAGCAGCAGCGCCATCGTGTGCTCGGCAGCGGTGATCACGTTCGACTGCGGGGCGTTGGCGACGACGATCCCGCGCTTGGTCGCAGCCGGCACGTCGACGTTGTCGACGCCGACGCCGGCCCGGCCGACCGCACGGAGGTTGCCGGCGTGCTCGATCAGCTCGGCATCGAGCTTCGTCGCCGACCTGATCAGGATCCCCTCGTAGTCGCCGAGCCGCTCGCTGAGCTGCTCGCGGCTCCAGTCGAAGCCCGTCACGACATCGAAGTGCTCGGACAGCAGATCGATGCCCGACTGGCCGATGTCCTCGGCGACCAGAACCCGCGGGCGGCGGGCGGTCGCGTTTGGGGTCGCACTCATGACAGCTGCTCCAGGACGTAGTCGATGCAGGCCGTCAGCGCCAGGACGTCGGCGGGGTCGGTCGCCGGGAACATCGCGACACGCAGCTGATTGCGGCCGAGCTTGCGATACGGCTCGACATCGACGATCCCGTTCGCGCGCAGCGTCGACGCGATCTCGGCCGCGTCGATGCCCTCCTCGAAGTCGATCGTGCCGACGACGAGCGAGCGCTTCGCCGGATCGCTGACGAACGGAGTCGCGCGGGCGTGGCGCTCCGCCCACCCGTACAGCGTCCGCGAGGACTCGGTCGTGCGGGCGACCATCGCGTCGAGGCCGCCCGCGCCGAGCATCCAGTCGATCTGATCGGTCAGCAGCCACAGCGTCGCGACCGCCGGCGTGTTGTAGGTCTGATCCTTGCGGGAGTTCTCAAGCGCCGTCGTCAACGAGAGGAACTCGGGGACCCAGCGCGCGGCCGCGCCGACCGCCGGGCGGTCCCGCTCGACCCGCTCAAGTCGCTCGATCGCGGCCGGGCTCAGCAGCGCGAGCCACAACCCGCCGTCGGACGCGAAGCCCTTCTGCGGAGCAAAGTAGTAGGCGTCGGCGTCGGTGATCTCGACGGGCAGCCCGGCCGCGCCGGAGGTCGCGTCGATCAGGACGAGCGCGCCGTGATCGAGGCCCGCCGGGCGCAGAACCGGCACCATCACGCCTGTCGAGGTCTCGTTGTGCGCCCAGGTGATCACGTCAACCCCGGGCCGGCCGGCGGACCGTGGATCGGGCGCATCGCCCGGCGCGCTCTCGAGCACCAGCGGGTCCGCCAGAAACGGCGCACCCTTGGTGCACGCCGCGAACTTCGAGGAGAACTCGCCGTAGCAGAGATGCAGCGCCCGCTCGCTGACCAGACAGGCGGTCGCGGCATCCCAGAACGCCGTCGTGCCCCCGTTCCCGAGCACGACCTCGTAGCCGTCAGGCAGGCTGAACAGCTCGCGCAGGCCGGCGCGCACCCGCCCGACCAGCGCCTTCACCGGTTTCTGGCGGTGCGACGTGCCCATCACCACAGAGCCCTCCGACACGAGCCGCGGCAGCTGCTCGGGCCGCAGGCGCGAAGGACCCGAGCCGAAGCGACCGTCGGCTGGTTTCAAGTCATCTGGAATCTGCACAAGTGTCTGGGCCACGCGTGGCTCCTCTGAGTCCGGAGGGGAACAACTGCCCAGGCGCGCGGCAAACGAAGGTTCTCCGTCGCTCCCCGGTGGTCACTCCCACCTTCTCGCGCCAGTCACGACGGGCGATCTCGAGGATACAGATCGGCCTCAGGCGTCGCGCGCGACGGTCCGCCAGGCACCGAGCAGGCTCGGGATCACCGTCCATGCGAGGATCACGACGACGGCGACCCCGGTCCCCATCACGACGCCGGCAATGCTGCCCGTCACGGGCATCAACTGGCCGAACGCCGCCATCGGGATCAGGTCGCGCAGGTGGCCGAGCGTGGTGATGTGCAGCAGCAGCGGCGTCGCCACGGCCTGCCAGCCGATCACGGCCGTCAGCGAGACGCCCCGCGAGCCGCTCAGGGAGCCGACCCCGAGGGCGAAGGCGGACACGGCCGTGTTGCAGAGCAGCACCCAGGCGATCGCCTCGAGCACGAGCGAGGCGCTCGGCGTCGGGCTGCCGTCGGCGAGCACGAAGCTCAGGATCGTCGCGAGGATCACACCCGCGAGGTTGAACACGAACGTGATCGCGACCGCGGCCGGCAGGCGTACCCAGAACAGCGCGAGGCGCGAGCGGCCGGTGGCGACGAGGTCGCGGAAGACGCCGGCCGAGATGTCCGCGGTCCCGGCCTCCGACCCGATCAGCGCGGCGACCAGGGATCCGAAGAAGACGCCCAGGAGCCGGACCCCGCGGCTGAAGCCGAGCGCGCCGCCGGCCGGCCCGTTCTGGGCGGGGTTGGACGCGTGCTCGACCTGACCGATCACGAACGCCAGGGCGACCACCCCGACCGACAGCAGCAGCGAGACGACCATGATCGTCCGGTTGCGGCGCAGTTTCAGGATCTCGGCGGCGATCATGCGGCGCGTCAGCGTCAGGTCCATGCTCATGCTCCTCCCACCCGTGAGGTCATCTCCAGGAAGCGCTGCTCGAGCGATTCGCGCACCGGCTCAAGTCGGAACACGGCGATGCCGGCGCCGACGAGCAGTGCGTTGACGGCGCCGGCGCCTCGGGTCGCGTCGACCGCTCCGCCGAATCGCACGCGCACGCCGTCGCCGGTCTCGTGCGCATCGGCGACAGCGACGTCAGCTGCAAGCAGCTCGAGCGCCCGCTCCGGATCGTCGCAGCCGATCTCGAGCTCGACGCTGTCCTGCACCAGCAGCGACTCGATCGACCCCTGCGCGATCAGCTTGCCGCGATCGATCACGGCGGCCGCATCGCAGGTCTTCTCGACCTCGTCGAGGAGGTGCGAGGACAGGAAGACGGTCCTCCCCTCGCCCGTCAGCTCGCCGATCATCGTCCGCATGTCGAGGATCCCGGCCGGATCGAGGCCGTTCATCGGCTCGTCGAGGATCAGCAGCTCGGGGTCGGCCAGCAGGCAGCGGGCGACGCCGAGGCGCTGGCGCATGCCCTGCGAGTAGTTCCGCACGCGCTCGTCGGCCCGGTCGAGCAGGCCGACCCGGCGCAGGGAACCGTTGATTCGCTGCCGGGCGTCGCCGCCACGGACGGCCGCCACGATCTGGAGGTTCTCGCGGCCGGTCAGGTGGCCGTGGAAGTGCGGCTCCTCGACGATCGCCCCGACCCTGCGGAGCACCTGCGCCCGGTCCTGCGGGACCGGGCGCCCGCGGAGGCGCATCGTCCCCGCGCTCGGCGCCGTCAGGCCGAGCAGCATCCGGATCAGTGTCGTCTTGCCCGCCCCGTTGTGCCCGAGGAAGCCGAAGGCGCTGCCGCGGGGGACTGAGAGGTGGAGGTCGATGACGGCATCGCGCTCTCCGAAGCGCTTGCACAGGGCATCGGTCTCGATGATCGGTTCGCTCATACCGATCACCGTACGGACGGCCGCCGCCGCCGTCGTCGGCCGGAGGGGCGAGGTGAAACTAGCCCGGGCGGTGGATCGCCACCGCCGCCCTCCCCCTTCAGGTGGAGGGCGCCGACCGCGACGTCAGCTCGAGCCCGGGCGCACGAGCCCGATCTCGTACGCGAACACGACGGCCTGGACGCGGTCGCGGAGCCCGAGCTTGGCGAGTACGTTCGAGACGTGCGTCTTGACCGTCGCCTCGCCGACGATCAGCGCCGCGGCGATCTCGGCGTTCGACATCCCTCGCGCGAGCAATTCGAGCACCTCCCGCTCCCGCTCGGTCAGCTCGTTAAGCGCCTCGGGCCCGGTGGCGACCGGCGCCGGCAGCCGGCGCGCGACCCGGTCGAGCAGCTGGCGCGTGACGGCCGGCGTCAGCAGCGCGTCGCCGGCCGCGATGATCCGCACGGCCCGGATCAGCTCCTCGGCGGGAACGTCCTTGGTGACGAAGCCGCTGGCGCCTGCGCGCAGCGCCTCGACGATGTACTCGTCCAGACCGAACGTCGTCAGCACGAGCACGCGCTGGCCCGGGAGGCGGCGGATCGCCTCGATGCCGTCCAGGTTGGGCATGCGCACGTCCATCAGCAGGACATCGGGCCGGGTGGCCCGGGCGGCGGCGATCGCCTCGAGCCCGTCGGCGGCCTCGGCGACGACCTCCATCTCACCGGTCGCCTCGAGCACAGCGCGGAATCCGGCCCGCATCAGCGGCTGGTCGTCGGCGATCAGCAGCCGCAGCTTCGCCACCTGATCAACCACCGGGGAGCACGGCGTGCACTCGGTATCCGGAACAGCCGTCCGTGCGCGCGCCGTGCGTGAGCTGGCCACCGAACAGCGCCACCCGTTCGCGCATCCCGACGAGGCCATGACCGTCGCCGTTCACGGCCGGCGCCGGTCCACCGGCCTCGCGGCCGGCGCCGCGCCCGTCGTCGACAACCGTCAGCTCGATCCGGCGCGACGCGTAAGTCAGGGCGACGGTCGCGTGTCTCGCGTGCGCATGCCGGATCACGTTCGTGAGCGCCTCCTGGACGATTCGGTAGATCGACAGGTCGACCCCGGGGGCGAGCTCGCGCGGCTCGCCGCGGACGGTCAGCTTCGCCTCGAGCCCCGCCTCGCGCGTGCGCACCACCAGCGCGGCGAGATCGCGGACCCCGGGCTGGGGCTCGCGGTCGGCCGCGGCACCGTTCTGCAGGCGCAGGACGCCGAGCATCCGGTGCATCTCCGACATCGCCTCGCGGCCGAGGTCGCCGATCCGCCGGAGCGCCTCGCTCTGCGCGTCCGGCGCCGCCGCCGTCGCGGCGAGCGCCTGCGCCTGGACGACCATCAGCGAGACGTTATGGGCGACGACGTCATGCAGCTCCCGGGCGATTCGCACCCGCTCCTCGGTCACCGCCTGGTCGGCGAGCAGCTCGCGCTCGCGCTCGAGGCGCTCGGCGCGATCGCGCAGCCCGTCGATGTAGTCCGCACGCGCACGCAGGTAGAGGGCCGCCGAGACCGCGAGGCCGATCGCGACCAGCCGCGAGAGCACGCCCGGGAACTCGAGTGCGGCGCCGTGGACGAGCGGAGCGAACACGATCACGGCCGCCGCCACCGCAACCGCCGCGACCATCCGCCCGCGCCGGCTGTACTCGACGACGTTGAACGTGGCGAGCAGCACCGGCAGGACGACGATCGCCTTGTAGTCCGTGACGACGCCGACGATCAGGACGAGGGCGAGCGTCGCGATCGGCCAGCGGTGGCGGACGACCAGCGCGGCGACGATCAGCAGCAGCGGCGGCACGATCAGGCGCCACGGCTCAACCGGCGGATGGCCCCAGTTGGAAGCGAGCCCGACGAGGAAGATGAAGGCGACCGGCCCGTAGTCGAGCAGCCACCCTGGCAGCCGCCAACCGAGCGCCGTGTTCACCGGTCGGTCCACGGGTCTCAGCGTAGTGCCGCCTCCCCGCGCGCGCCTCCGCCGCGCGGGCGATCTGAGGCTCCGACTCGAGTCGGAGCTGTCAGACCCTGCCTCGGATTCGCTACTCGTGGAACTCGGTGTCGATCCAGTCCATCTGCGCGCGCAGCTCCTTGCCGACGACCTCGACCTGGTGGCCCGCCTGCTCCTCGCGCATCCGCTTGAAGCTCTCCTGACCGGCGCGGTTCTCGGCGATCCATTCGCGCGCGAACTCGCCGGACTGGATCTCGCCGAGGATCTGCTTCATCGCACGGCGGGTGTCCTCGCCGATGATCCTCTTGCCGCGAGTGAGATCGCCGTACTCGGCGGTGTTGGAGATCGAGAAGCGCATGCCCGCGATCCCCTTCTCGTACATCAGGTCGACGATCAGCTTGAGCTCGTGCAGGCACTCGAAGTAGGCGAGTCGGGGGTCGTAGCCGGCATCGACAAGCGTCTCGTAGCCCGCGCGCACGAGCTCGGTGACCCCGCCGCAGAGCACGGCCTGCTCACCGAACAGGTCGGTCTCGGTCTCCTCGCGGAAGGTCGTCTCGATCACGCCTCCACGCGTGCAGCCGATGCCCTTCGCGTACGCGAGCGCGAGCGCGAGCGCCTCCCCCGTCGCGTCCTGGTGCACGGCGACGAGGCCGGGCACGCCCGATCCCTCCGTGTACTGGCGCCGGACGAGGTGGCCCGGGCCCTTCGGGGCGACCAGCGTCACGTCGACGTCGGCCGGCGGGACGACCTGTCCGTAGTGGATCGAGAAGCCGTGCCCGAACATCAGCATGTTCCCGGCGTCGATCCCGGCGGCGATGCTCGACTCGAAGATCTCGCCATGCAGCTCGTCAGGCGCGAGCAGCATCACGACGTCGCCCTCGGCGGCCGCCGCTGCCGGGTCGACGACGCGCAGGCCGTGGGCACGGGCCTTGGCGACGCTCGCGGAGTCGGGGCGCAGTCCGACGACGACAGCGACGCCGGATTCCTTCAGGTTCAGGGCGTGGGCGTGCCCCTGTGAGCCGTAGCCGATGATCGCGACGGTCTTGCCGTCGAGCTTGTGGAGGTCTGCATCGTCGTCGTAGAACATTCGCCGGAGCGTATCTGAGACGGGCTCGAACCCGTGGCTGCCTGCCACGGCTCGTCAGGCCACGCGGCCGCCGGTTTGCTGCCTGTGAAGCTCCGGCCTTTGGCCATGGTTCGGATCGCGGCGGCAGCGCCGGGGGCCTGGGTCGGGGGTCGTTCGGGCAACCTCAAGTTCCAGACCCCCAACGATTTCGAGGGGGGTGTGGACCGCAGGGGTGTCTAAGACCCTTTACTTCGACACCCCCCCGGCGCGACCGGGGGGTCCGGAAGTTAGGGCTCACGACAGAATTGGGTGTCCTGGCCTTCGGGCTCCCGCGGCCGGATGAAAATGACGGCGTGACACGGTTTCTTGGTCAAGCTCCGGCCAGGGCGGATCACGGCTATTTTCCGATCAGGATCGTCGCGACATGGCGTCAAGGGGAGTGGTCTTCGGCGGGCTACCCGGGCGGTCCGGGTGAAGCGCGAGGCCGCGAGCGCTGAGCGTGATCGGTCGAGGCACCGCCACCCGGCATCCACGCCCAGCCACTCATCAACCACCCACGTAGTTTCCAAACGGAGACCTGCTGTGCTGCGGGCCCTCAGCCGCCGAAGCGCTGGGACAGCGCGAGGACGTCGGCGACGTACTGCTGCGTCGAGCTGTACATCCCGACGCGGCGGACCGAGCTGAGGCCCTGGTAGTAGCCCGCCGCGGCGAGACTCTCGCTCCCGGTGTCGGCGAGCAGCGAGCGCAGCAGCAGCACGCCACCGGTCACGTTCGAGTAGGCGGATGCGGGCGCCAGGGTCGTGCCGTTCGTGAGATTCTGGTTGATCCAGCTCCACGTGCTGGGTGTGATCTGCATCACGCCAACGGCCCCCGCCGACGACACCTCGTCGTTGTTGAAGCCGCTCTCCTGCCAGCCGATCGCCTGGGCGAGACCGGCCGGGACGCCGTTGGACGCCGCGATCTGCGCGATCTCGGCCGCCGATGCGAACTCGTGCGTCGGGTAGGGCGGTCCGGCCGAATCCGCCTCAGCGCTCGCACCGCTCGTCTCAGAGGTCGTGGTCGCGGACGACTCCGCCGACCCGGTCGCGGACGACTCCGCCGACCCGGTCGAGGACGACTCCACCGACCCGGTCGATGACGTCACAGTCGTGGCCGCCGGCAGTGTCAGCGTCGCTCCGGCGAGCAGGACCCGGTTCGGATCGAGCCCATTCAGCGCGGCGAGCGCGCTCACCGTCGTTCCGGCGCGGTCGGCGATCGCCGTCAGCGTGTCCCCGGGTTGGACGATGTAGCTGCTCATCTGGACGGCGACCGTCGTGGCCGGAGCCGCGGTCTGCGGCGGGATCTGGAGGACCGAGCCCGCGATCAGCTCGGCCGTGGTCGAGAGGCCGTTGGCCGCCGCCAGCGCGGCGACGCTGAGACCGTCCTGCGCCGCGACGGACGTCAGCGTCTCGCCGGACATGACGACGTGCTGGTAGTCGGCCACGGCGCCCGCGGGCGCCGCCAGCGCCACCGCGACCACCGCCACCAGCAGACCGATTGCCCCCACGGCACGTCGAGCCCCTGCCATCGCGGCAGTGTCGCGCGCCCTGCGCCCGGCGCCAAGGCCTGCAAGCGCGCGCCCAGGACGGACGGCCGGCGGCCGCCGGGGTCAGGCCCGGGCGATCGCGACGAGCGTGCTGCCCGGGTATGTGAACCCGCCGCTCGGGTCGGCGAAGGCGGCGCTGCGCGCCGCGATCAGCTCGCGCAGCGCCCCCCGCTGCTCGCCGTCGAGCCCCGCCCAGACGCGGGCGAACATCATCGAGCAGTCGAGCGTCTCGCCGATCAGGTCATTGACGGTGTCGTAGCTGCGGTTGAACCGGACCGGCTCGACGGACACGTCGAGGAAGCCGGCGTCGGCGAGCATCCCCTCGAATTTCCCCGGCGCTGCGAGCGCGAACATCCCGGGAGCGCTCGGATCGGGCGCGGCGGCGTGGCCGAGCTCGACCAGCGCCTGCCCGGCGATCGTCGTCCACGGATTGGCGGCGGGGACGTCCCAGACGGCGAACGCCGCGCGGCCGCCCGGTCTCAGCACCCGCCGGCACTCGCCGAGCGACGCCCCCGGGTCGACCAACAGCATCACCCCCCAGCGGCAGATGATCGCGTCGACGCTCGCCGCAGGCAGGTCGATCCATTCGAGCTGGAGCTGGACGAACTCGACGTTCGTGATGCCCTGCTCGTGCGCCCGTTCGCGGGCGACCTCGAGCATCCGCTCGGACCCGTCGCTGCACACGAGCGTTCCGGACGGGCCGATCTGCTCAGCGGCGAGAAACCCGGTGTCGCCCGGTCCGGCGGCGAGCTCGAGAACGCGCTCACCCGCCTGGAGCTCGGCGAGCTCGAGCATCCGCACCGACACCGGCATCGCGAGCGCCCGCATCCGATCGGCCTGACGACCCCAGCCGGCCGACTGGCGATCCCAATTGCCGAGCAGCTCGGCCCGCAGCTCGGCGGGATCGGAGCTCACCGCAGAGCCCCGTCGAGGCCGGCCTCGATCTCGTTCAGCGCCGTCTCGGTCTGACTTCGCATCCGGCGCTGGAAGATAGCGACCAGGGCGTCCGTCGCGACCGGCAGCAGCTGTTCGGTCGCCCGGTCGAGCTCAGGCCAGCGATCGGCCGGCATGTCGGCCTGGGCGAAGGGGCGCCACACGTGCGCGATGAACAGCTGCACGAAGGCGCGCGCGACCTCATCGCAGTGCCGCTCGGTCGCCTCGAACACGTCGAGCGCCGCTTCGAGCCCGATGCCGTACCGCGCGACGTCGACGGCGACGGCGAGCAGAGACGGGCTCGGCGCCTCATAGACGCCGTCCCCTGAGGCGACGAGCACCCCGAGCCCCAGCGCCCGCTGAAGGATGCCGGGCGCATCGGCCGCCCTGACATGAAAGCGGCGGGCGAGCTCGTCGACCGTCACGCGCTCAGGCGGCTCTTCGCCGAGATGGGCCAGCGAGGCCTTGAAGCGGAGCAGCGGCTCGGCCGTGCCCTCCGTGTCGTCGAGCAAGCGCTTGATCCCGCTGAGGTTGAACCCCTGTGTCTGCAGGTCGCGGATCACCCTCAGCTGCGCCACGTGGCCCGGCCCGTAATAGCCGACGCGCAGCCGGACCTCCGGTGGCGCCAGCAGCCCGCGTGCCTGATGGGAGCGGATGTTGCGGACGGTCATGCCCGACTCCGCCGCGAGCTGCTCGATCGTCAGCTGATTCGGGGACGGAGAGTCGGCGGCCGACATAGGGCGATCTTATCGGCGCTGTCCGTCTCATTGCCCGATGTGACGTCATCTGGGGTACGCGACGTAGTAGAGCTCGGCGCTCGCGCTCCGCTCTCCCGCTCCGACCACCCTGCCGTCCCGGTCGAGGCACTCGATCAGCGCGTAGCCCAGGCCTTCGAGCTGCCGCTCCTGGTCGCCGCGGCGGATGTAGTAGTGCAGCAGCCGGTACCCGTGCGTGCCGTCGTTCAGCACGGCGTGGCGCTCACCCCGGAACGTCAGCGGCGCCAGCGCCCGCCGACGGCGCCACGCTGCCGCCGCTTCGGTCGCGACCCGCAATGCCCCGGCAGGCGAGGTTGCCGCGGCCCGGCGCGCGAGCGCGCGGCCGCGCCGGACCGACCAGGGCCCGCGGAGGCCGTCGCGCAGGCGAGCTGGGCCCGGCGGGGGCGCATCGAGGTTGTGCGTGGAGAAGATCAGGATCCCGTTCGATCCGATCATCCCCGCGATCTCGCCGAGCACCCGGCGGCGGGCGAAGTCGTCGAGCGTGTCGAGCACGGCGGCCGTGATCCAGATCGCGTCGAACTGGCCTTCGCCGCAGAGGCGGGGCCGGCTGATATCGCCCGCCTGCACGTGCGCCTGCGGATAGGTCCGGCGGCAATGGGCGACCATCCGCAGCGAGATGTCGACGCCGTTGGCCTCCAACCCGAGCTGCGAGAGGTAGCCGAGCAGGCGCCCCGCCCCGCAGCCGAATTCGAGCGTGCGCCCCGAGAGCGGCTCGCGGTAGCGCGCCAGCAGCAGCGCTTCGACGGGCTCGAGTGTCCGCACCGCGTAGCGATCGACGAAGTCGACGCTGCGCCAGATCGCCTGGTTGACGGCGACCTGCCGGGCCGAGAGCATCGGCGAGCTCACCATCGGGCCGCCAGTTCATTGCGCAGGAGCTTGCCCGACGGCGTGCGCGGGAGCTCCGGGGCGAACACGATCTCCTTGGGCACCTTGAACCCCGCGAGCCGTCCGGCGCAGAAGGCGCGCAGCTGCTCGGGCGACACCTCTGCCCCGTCGCGCACGACGACGCGGGCGACGACAGCCTCGCCCCACTCCGGATCGGCCCGCGCGAACACGCCGGCGTCGACGACGGCGGTGTGCTCGAGCAGGACCGCCTCGACCTCGGCCGGCGCGACGTTCTCCCCCCCGCTGACGATCGTGTCGGCCCGGCGCCCGACGATCACGAGCCTCCCGTCGTCGATGCGACCGAGATCGCCCGTCCGCAGCCAGCCGCTCGGATCGAGCGCGCCGGGCGCGACGATCGGCCCGCGCACCGAGATCTCGCCATCGTCGGCGGTGACGACCTCGACCCCCGGCAGCGGGAACCCGAGGGTCGCGATCTGCGAGCACGCCTCGGTCATCCCGTACGTCGGCGCGACCGGCACGCCGGCGGCGGCTGCGCGCTCGAGCAGCGACGGCGCGATCGGGCCGCCGCCGAGCAGCGCCCAGCGCAGCGTCGGCGGCCGCTCGAGACCCGCGTCGAGCAGCCGCGCGAGCATCGTCGGGACGAGCGAGACGAGCGTGATCCGGCGGCCGGGCGCCATCAGGTCCTCGAGCACGGCAGCGGTGTCGAAGCGCTCGTGCAGCACCACCGTCGTCGCGTAGACGGCCGAGCGCAGCAGGACGCCGAGCCCGCCGACGTGCGCCAGCGGCATCACGCACAGCCAGCGCTCGTCGAGATCGAGCCCGAGCATCACCGCCGAGCCGAGCGCGCTCGCGTGCCAGTTGCCGAACGTCAGCTCGACCGGCTTCGGCGCGGAAGTCGTCCCGGAGGTGTGCATGATCGTCGCGACGTCGGCTCGCCCGGCCGGAATCTCCGCCCGGGCGCGCCGGGCGGCGCGCTCGCCGGCCGCCAGCCGCAGGTCGATCGGCAGCGCCGGCCGGCCGGCGAGCAGGCACGCGTGGAGCGCGACCGCGAACTCGAAACGCCCCTCATGCTCGAGTGCGACCGGCAGCCCGGCGGGAGTTCCGCCGAGCCGCGCGGCGGCGGTGGAGGCGCGGCGCGCGAGCTCGGCGTACGTGATCCGCTCGGTCGCCAACTCGAGGGCGACCCGGTCCGGGCGCCGCGCCGCAGCCGCCTGTAGCCAGAACTGCACCTGTGAAACGGTAGTCTCAGCCGCCGTGAGCGTCACCTGGCAACCGGCCGGCTCCTACGAGGACATCCGCTACGAGGTCGCGGCCGGCGAGAACGCCGGGATCGCGAAGATCACGATCAACCGTCCGGAGGTGCGCAATGCGTTTCGCCCCGAGACCGTGGTCGAGCTCTCGCGCGCATTCGATCAGGCCCGCGAGGATCCCGATGTCGGCGTCATCATCCTCACCGGCGAAGGTCCCGATGCCTTCTGTTCGGGCGGCGATCAGCGCGTCCGCGGCGACCGCGGCGGCTATGTGAGCGGCGCCGATCCGACGCAGGCCGGCCACCAGCACGCGGTCGGCCGCTTCCACGTGACGGACCTCCACGTCCAGATGCGCCGGTTGCCGAAACCGATCGTCGCGATGGTCGCCGGCTACGCCGTCGGCGGCGGCCACGTCCTGCACGTGATCTGCGACCTGACGATCGCCGCCGAGAACGCGCGCTTCGGCCAGACCGGCCCGAAGGTCGGGAGCTTCGACGGCGGCTTCGGCGCGAGCGTGCTCTCGCGGCTCGTCGGGCCCAAGAAGGCGAAGGAGATCTGGTTCCTCTGCCGCCAGTACGACGCCCGGCAGGCGCTCGAGATGGGTCTCGTCAACGCCGTCGTCCCGCTCGACCGGCTCGAGGAGGAGACCGTCGGCTGGTGCCGCGAGATGCTCCAGCTCTCCCCGTTCGCGCTGCGGATGGTGAAGGCCTCGTTCAATGCCGACGAGGACGGGCTCGCGGGCATCCAGCAGCTCGCCCACGACGCCAACCTCCTCTTCTACATGAGCGAGGAGGCGGCCGAGGGCCGCCAGGCGTACCTCGAGAAGCGCCCTGCGGATTTCTCGAAGTTCCCGCGCCGGGCGTGATGGCTCCTCCTGCGGCAGAGCCGGCCGCGAAGCCGAGCGGGATCCGCATCTGGGTGATGGCGGCGCGGCTGCGCACGCTCCCCGCCGGCGTCGCGCCCGTGCTCGTCGGGACCGCCTGGGCCGGGTACCTCGGCGTCTTCCACGCGCTGCGGTTCGTCGCCGCGCTGCTGGGCGCGATCCTGATCCAGGTCGGCACGAACCTGTCGAACGATTACTCCGATGCCCGCCGCGGGGCCGACACCGACGACCGCCTCGGACCCGTGCGCGTGACCGCCGGCGGTCTCGTGCCCCCGCGCCAGGTGCTCGTCGCGACCTACGTGACGTTCGCGCTCGCGGTGCTGATCGGCGTCTACCTGATCGTCGTCGCCGGCTGGCAGCTGCTGCTGATCGGCGTCGCCTCGATCCTGGCGGGAGTCCTCTACACGGGCGGCCCGCGACCCTATGGCTACGAGGGGCTCGGCGAGGTGTTCGTGTTCATCTTCTTCGGGATCGTCGCGGTCGTCGGCTCCTACTTCGTGCAGGTCCGCCACTACGACTGGGAGGCGTTCGCGCTGGCGGTGCCGGTCGGGATGCTCGCGACCGCGATCCTCGTCGTCAACAACACTCGGGACGTCGACACCGACCAGCGCGCCGGGAAGCGCACGCTGGCCGTGCGGCTCGGGCGCGACCGCTCGCGCCTCGTGTTCGCGGGGCTGATCTACCTCGCCTATCCGCTCGCGCTCGTCATCTGGGCGGCCGGCCACGCGAGCGCGTGGATGCTCGCGCCGTGGCTGACGCTGCCGCTCGCCGTCTCGCTCGTGCAACTCGTCCGCGGCCACAGCGACGGCCCGACGCTGAATCAGGCGCTCGCGAGGACGGGCCAGCTGCAGCTCGCCTTCTGCGCACTCCTGTCCGCGGGCATCCTGCTGAGCCAGTGAGGCTGGACTGGGAGATCACGGGTACGCGCCTGCGCGCGCCCCTGGTCTCCGCGCATGGGGAGACGTCCTGCCGCCGGCTGGTGGCCGTCACGCTGACCGACGACGACGGGCTCGCCGGACACGGCGAGGCGGCGCCGCTCGAGTCCTACGACGGCGTCGCGATCGACGACGTCGTCGATGCGCTGGCCACCTGGCGGCCCGGCGGCCCGCTCCCGGCCCTCCCCCAGGCCGCGGCCGCGATCGACCTGGCGTTGTGGGACCTGCGCGGCCGGCGCGCGGGCGAGCCCGTCTGGCGGCTGCTCGGGGCGACGGCGCCCCCGCGCGTCACGGTCAACGCGACGATCGGGGCGGTCGAGCCCGGCCGGGCCGCGGCGCTGGCCCGCCAGGCCAGTGCCGCGGGATTCACGTGCGTCAAGGTGAAGGTCGGCGCCGGCGACGACCTCGCCCGCGTCCGCGCGGTCCGCGAAGGCGGTGGGCCGGCGCTCGCGATCCGCCTCGACGCGAACGGCGCCTGGTCGATCGAGGAGGCGCTGGCCGCGCTGGCGGCGTTCGCTCCGCTCGGAATCGAGTGCTGCGAGGAGCCGGTGCACGGGCGGCGCGCGCTCGAGCTGGTCGCGGCGGCGACTCGGGTCGCGATCGCCGCCGACGAGTCGACCGCCGAGGCGGGGATCTTCGAGCGACGGGCATGCGCCGCGGTCTGCCTGAAGATCGCCGCGAGCGGGGGGATCAGCGGCGTGCTGCGCGACGCGGAGCGGGCCCGCGCGGCCGGCTACGAGGTCTACCTCGCCTCGACGATCGACGGGCCGCTCGGGATCGCGGCCGCGCTGCACGCCGCGGCCGCGGTCCGGCCCGACCGCCCGTGCGGGCTGGCGACGCTCGCGCTGTTCGACGCGGACGATCCGCTCCCGCCGGTCGCGGGTTCGATCGTCGCGCCGGCCGGTGCCGGGCTGCTTGGGGGCTCGTGGAGGCCCACCAGTGCGGCGCTCCGTGATGCTGCATTAGGATCGGCTGATGAGTGATCCGCGTCCCAACCTGTTTGCCGACCGCTTCCGCATCGAGCGCGGCCGGCTCCGCGCCGAGCCGGTCGCCCGCCTGGCCGGAGCCGACGAGCTCGGCGGCACGCTGTACGAGCTCGCCCCGGGCGGCGACGAGATGCCGCTGCACGTCCACCACGGGATGGAGGAGCTCGCGATCGTGATCTCCGGCCGCCCCACCCTGCGCACGCTCGACGGCGAGTCCGAGCTCGCCCCGGGCGATGTCGTCGCGTTTCCGCGCGGACGCCGCGGAGCGCACACACTCGTCAACCGGAGCGCTGAGGCGGCCCGCTACCTGATGGTCTCGACGAAGGTCATGCCCGAGGTCGTCGAGTACCCCGAGCAGGGGACGATCGGCGTGATGACACGCCCACCGTTCGTCGAGCCGGCCGCGGGCGAGGATCCCGCGGACACGTTGCGCCTGCGCTTCAACCGCGCCGACGCGATCTCGTAGCGCAGCAGAGTCGAGCGGTGACACCGGACGAGCTCGCGAACCTCGCGCACCTGCGCCGCGCCCGCGACCTGATCGACCGCGAGTACGCCGACCCGCTCGATGTCGCCGCGCTCGCTCGCGCGGCATTGATGTCGACAGCGCATTTCTCCCGGCAGTTCCGCGCGGCCTACGGGGAGACGCCCCACGCCTACCTGATGACCCGCCGGATCGAGCGCGCACAGGCGCTGCTGCGCCACGACGACGTGTCGGTCACCGAGGCCTGCCTGGCTGTCGGCTGCACGTCGCTCGGGTCGTTCAGCGCCCGCTTCACCCAACTCGTCGGCGAGACGCCGTCGGCCTACCGGGCGCGCGACCACAGCGCACTCGCGAACGTGCCCGGGTGCATCGCCAGGGACCTCACGCGCCCCCTGCGCGCACCGAGCAGGATCGGACAAACGGAGGGCTCGCGGCGCATTTAGGCTTGCGCCCCATGAATCTCACGCTCTCCACATGTTTCGTCCTGGTCCACGACCCCGACGCCAGCCTCGACTTCTATCGCGATGCGCTCGGCCTCGAGCTGCGCAACGACGTCGCCCGCGGGGACTTCCGCTGGATCACGGTCGGCGCCCCCTCGCAGCCGGGCGTCGGGATCGTCCTGACGAACTACCTGAACGGCGGCCCCGCCGACGCCGACGCGCTCGCGGGCCTGATCGCGAAGGGCGCGATGAACGGGGTCCACTTCCAAACCGACGACCTCGACGCGGCCTTTGCGCAGGTCAGCGCCGCGGGCGCCGAGATCGTGCAGGAGCCGACCGATCAGCCGTGGGGCACGCGCGACTTCGCGATTCGCGACCCGTCCGGCAACATGGTCCGGGTCGATCAGCCGCCCCCGACGACCGCTTAGGGGTCTCGACAGAATTAGTGGCTGGATCTGACGAGTGGCTGGGCGTGGCTGGCGCCGCCGGCTCGCCGCGATAATACCTGGCGTATTTGAGGGCGAGCCGGTGGTGTCAGGCGCGTCCAGACGCCGTCAGAGACGTCACTAATTCTGTCGTGAGCCCTTAGCTCGTGATTGCACCGGCGACGAACGCCGGCGCCTCGAGGTGAGCTGCGTGGCCCGCGCCCGGGACGATCTCGGTCCGGGCGTCGCGGACCGCTCCCGCCATCTCGCGCGCGATCGCGGCGAACTTCCGGTCCCGCTCGCCGGCGAGGAACAGCGCCGGCATCGTGAGCTCGCCCAGGCGTTCCCACGCGGGCGGCAGCGCACCTGTGCCGAGCCCGCGCAGCGCCCGGGCGAGTCCGGCCGGCGTCGAGCGCAGCCGGTCGGCGTGCGCCGCCGCCGCGACCTCTGCGGGCGCTCCGGCCAGCACCGGGGTCCGCCCCCACTGTTCGGCGAACTCACCGATCGTGATCCGCTCCAGCCGCGCCGCGAGCGCCTCGTCGTCCGCCCGCCGGGCGGCCCGCTGTGCCGCATCCGCGATCCCGGGGCTGGCGCCGATCGTGATCAGCCGCTCCACCCGTCCGGGGAGCGCGAGCGCCACGTGCAGCGCGATCCGTCCCCCCATCGAGTACCCGCAGAGCGTGAAGCGTGGCGGCGCGAGCGCGGCGATGTCGGCGATCACGGCGTCGAGCGTGACCGGCTCGCGCTCCGCGGCCGTGCCGTGGCCGCGGATATCGGGGGCGAGCGCCCGGTACCGTTGCCCGACGTGCGCGAGCACCGGCTGCCAGCAGGCGCCGGTGTTGGTGAAACCGTGCACGAGCACGAGCGTGGGCTGACCGTCGGCGCTCATTCCAGACCCGAGATCATGACTGCCACAGACAGCTACCTCCTCCTGCGCGCGCTCGTGGACGAGTTCGCGCGTTGCGGGATGGAGCACGCGTGCACCTCGCCGGGCTCGCGCGACACGCCGATCGTCCTCTCGCTCGCCCGCGACGGGCGGATCCGCTGCTGGTCGCACGTCGACGAGCGCTGCGCCGGGTTCTTCGCAGTCGGCGCCGCGAAGGCGAGCGGCCGCCCGGTCGCCGTCACCTGCACGTCGGGGACGGCGGCGGCCAACCTCCTGCCCTCGGTGATCGAGGCGCGCGAGGCGGGCCTGCCGCTGATCGTACTGACCGCCGACCGGCCACCGGAGCTGCGCGAGGTCGGGGCCGGTCAGACGATCGATCAGGTCAAGCTGTACGGCGACGCGGTCAAGTGGTTCTTCGAGCTCGACCTGCCGGACGCCGGCGTCGAGCGGCTCCGCTTCGTCCGGACGCTCGCGTGCCGCGCCTACTGGACGGCGCTCGAGGGCCGCCCCGGGCCAGTGCACCTGAACGTGCCGCTGCGCGAGCCGCTCGTGCTCGGCGACCCGCTTCCCGACCGCGAGCCCGGCGGCGGCGGCCGCGCGGGCGGTGCGCCGTTCGTCGCGATCGAGTCCCCGGCCCGGATCGCCGTCACCCCGCGCCGCCACGCGTTCGGGAAGCTCGTCTTCGTCGCGGGCGGACTCGGCTCCGCGGACGCGGGGCTCGGACGCAGGCTGGCCGCGTTCAGCGCTCGCGGCCGGCGTGCCGCTGCTCGCCGACCCGCTCTCGAACGCGCGCTGCGGCGAGGCGGCGATCGTCCACTACGACCTGATCCTCCGCGATGCCGCGACGGCCGCAGCGCTGCGGCCCGACGTCGTCTGCCGGATCGGGGAGCTGCCGACCTCGAAGCCGTTGCGGGCGTGGCTCGCCGGACTCGACGGGGTGCCGCAGGTGGCGTTCGCGGCACCGGGCGGCTGGAACGATCCCGACGGCCGGCTCGGCCACGTGACGCCCGGGCCGCTGCGCGAGCTGATCGAGCGCGTCGAGGGCGACGAGGTCGTCCCGGCCGACGGGGAGTACCTGGCGCGCTGGCGGGACGCGGACGCCGCCGTCGCGGACGCCACCGCCGGGCCGCTCGCCGCCTCCGGTCTCTCCGAACCGGCCGTCGCTCGGGCGCTCGGCGCGCTCCTGCCGGCCGAGGCGACGCTGTTCGTCGCCGCCTCGATGCCCGTGCGCGACATCGAGACGTGGTTCCCGGCGCGCGACCAGGGGCCGCGCGTGCTCGCGAACCGGGGTGCGAACGGCATCGACGGAACGGTGTCGAGCGCGTTCGGGGTCGCCGCCTGTGGCGACGGGCCCGTCGTGCTGCTGATCGGTGACGTGGCGCTGGCCCACGACGTCGGCGGGCTGCTGGCCGCCCGCCGGACCGCCCTGCCGATGACGATCGTGCTGCTCAACAACGACGGCGGCGGCATCTTCCACTTCCTCGCCGTCGCCGGCGAGAGCGACGCCTTCGAGGAGCACATCGCGACGCCGACCGGCCTGCCGTTCGACCAGCTCGCGGCGGCGTACGGCTGCGGCCACGAGCGGCCGGGCGACCTCGACGGGCTCGCGCGCGCGCTCGAGCGCTCGCTCGCGGCGCCCGGGACGACGATCATCGAGGTGCGGACCGACCGGGCCGGCAATCGCGAGCTGCACCGCCAACTCGAGGCGGCTGCCCTCGCCGGCGTCGCCGCCCAACGGGGTGACCGAACCGAATCCTGACGCGGCGGTTCCGTGGTCTCGGCGGGCAGCCGGCTTCAGCCGGACAGGACCGGCAGCAGGGCGCCGAGCTTGACCTCGGTCTCGGCGAGCTCGGCGGCCGGATCGGAGTCCGCCACGATCCCAGCGCCCGCGTAGCACGCGCCGGTACGGCCACGCAGCAGCGCGCAACGGAGCGCGACGAGGAACTCGCCGTCGCCGGTCAGGTCGCTCCAGCCGACCGCCCCCGCGTACCAGCCGCGATCGAGACCCTCGAGCGCGGGGATCAGCCGCTGCGCGACCGCAGCAGGCTCGCCGCCCACGGCCGGCGTCGGATGCAGGGCACCGGCGAGCTCGATCGCGCCGACCGGACGGGCGAGCTGCGCGCGGATCGGAGCCCCCAGGTGCTGGATGTTCGCGACGCGGACGAGCACCGGCTCCGGCGCAGCCGTCACCCAGACCGAGTACGGCGCGAGCGCCCGCGCGATCCGGCGCGCGACGATCGCATTCTCGTGCCGGTCCTTGGCGGAGCGGAGCAGCCGCTCGCCGAGGTGGTCATCGACTGACGGGTCGGCGCTGCGCCGGATCGAACCTGCGAGCGAGACCGTGCTGGCGCGCTGCCCGTCGAGCCTGATCAGCAGCTCCGGGCTGGCGCCGATGAAGGCCGCGTCGCCGCGACCGACGGCGTAGACGAAGCAGGAGGGGAAGCCCTCGCGGAGGATTCCGAAGACGGCGGCAGGGTCGTGGTCGATGGGCGCCTGGACCTGCACCTCGCGAGCGAGCACGACCTTCTCGAGTGCGCCGGCGCGGATCCGCTCCACCGCCCGCGCGACCGCCTCCTCATAATGGGACGGCGGCATCGGGCTGTGCACGCGGAAGGTCCCGACCGGCGATGGATCGAGCAGCGGCAGTGGCGCCGCGCGCAGCTCGCGGATGCGAGCATCGATCCGCGCGAGCACATCCTGGTCGGTGTCGTCGGCGCTGACGGACTGGTTGACGGTCAGCCAGGTGCGGCCGCCGCGCCGCGCCAGCGACAGCTCCGGGACGAGCATCGAGGCCGGCGGGTACCCCGTCCACGCGGGCGAGCCGCCCCCGTCCGGGGCGAACGAGAAGCCGCCGACACAGGCCAAGCCGGTGCCGGCCGGACCGCTCGGCGGGTCGGCCAGCACCTGTGAGGCCAGCGCCCGCCAGCGCGCGTCAAGCTCAGTGAAGCGCGCGGCCCCGTCGCTGCGCAGCTCGCGGACGCACCCGAGCGCAGCCAGCGCCGAGCCGTCGCGATCAGGCTGCTCCAGGCAGAACCACGCCTCGCCCGGCCGGCGCGATGCGAACACGACCTCACTCGGGTCGACCTCGCGCGCAAGCTCCTGCGTCACGCTCACGAGCTGGCCGGCCGCGCGCCGCGAGCGGGCCGCGCGCAGCGCCGCGGAGACGCGTTTGGCGAGGCGGGCCGACGCCTGAGCGTCGAGCGCGATCAGCGGACGGCCGGAGGCGTCGAGATCGGAAGGGGAGCTGCGCATCGCCTTCGTAAGGATCGCACGCCGCCGCGAGATGAGGCTCATCACGAAAGCCCCGTCATGACGTTTTCGACCCCACCCTGTTTGGGTAGGTTCCGAATCCTGGCTGACAGGCGTCTGGATCGATCGGCCTGGGCTCACGGGCTCGGGTGGCTGCGGGCGCATGACCCGGGCTACGCCGCGCTGCGCCGGGCCGGCCGGGCCGCGATCCTGATGCCGGCGCTGCTCGCGCTCGCCGACAAGGGGATCGGAAACCCGACGATCGCCTACTTCGTCGCCTTCGGCTCGTTCGCGATGCTCCTGCTCGTCGACTTCGGCGGCGAGGTCGTCGACCGCATTCGGGCCCAGGCATCGCTCGGCGTCGCCTGTGCGGTCCTCGTCTGCCTCGGAACGCTGGCGTCGCGCTCGACTCCGGTCGCCGTCGTCGCGATGTTCCTCGTCGCCCTCGCCGTCCTCTTCAGCGGCGTCGTCAGCTCGGTCCTGGCCGGCTCCACGACGGCGCTGCTGCTGTCGTTCATCCTGCCGGTCACCGTCCCCGGCCCCGTGTCGCAGATCCCGGACCGAGTCGCCGGCTGGGGGCTTGCGGCCGCCGTTTCGGTCGTTGCGATAGCGATTCTGTGGCCGTCGCCGGCGACCAACCCGGTGCGGCTCCGGGCGGGCGCCGCGTGCCGCGCGCTCGCCGCGCGGCTACGGGCCGATATCGCGTGGCTGCGCAGCGACCGCGAGGAGGACGCCCATGCAGCGCACGCGGCGGCGGTGCGGGAGGCCGCGGCGGCGACGGCCGCATTGCACAACCAGTTCTTCGCCACGCCGTACCGGCTCACCGGACTGTCGACCGATGCCCGCGCAGTGATCCGGCTCGTCGACGAGCTGCGGTGGCTGGCGGAGGTCGTGCTGAGGTCGATGCCGCGAGCTCATCACGCGCCGAACGAGCCGGTGTGCGCCGTCAAGCTCGCCGCCGCGGACGTCCTCGACCGAAGCGCGACGCTGCTCGACGCCCTGCGCGAGACCGCCGAGCCGCTCGCTCAGGCGCGCTCGGCGCTGCGCGCGGCGCTCGATCAACTCGAGCTGCAGACGACCCGCAGCCCGCTGCTCGACGGCGGCGACGCACTGTCGTCGCTCGATCCGAGCTTCCGTGCACAGGAGCTGAGCTTCATCGTCGATCAGATCGCCGCGAACGTCGACGTCGCGGCCGCCGCCACGCGGCGGAGCTGGCTCGACCGGCTGGCCGGGCGCCAGCCGCAGGGACTCGGCGGCTCGCTCACCTCCTTCCGGGAACGCGCGCTCGCCCACGCTCGGCCCGACTCCTCGTGGCTGCACAACAGCGTGCGCGGCGCTGCCGGGCTCGCGCTGGCGGTGCTGGTCATCGAGCTGACCTCCGTTCAGCACGGCTTCTGGGTGGCGTTCGGCACGCTCGCGGTGCTCCGCTCGAATGCTCTGAGCACCGGGCAGAACGTCGTGCGGGCGCTCGCCGGGACGACCGCGGGCTTCGTCGTCGGTGGCGCGCTCGTGACGCTGATCGGAACGAACGCGACCGTCCTGTGGCTGCTCCTGCCGCTCGTCGTGCTGTGCGCCGGACTTGCACCGGCAGCCGTCTCGTTCCTCTGGGGGCAGGCGGCGTTCACGCTGACCCTGCTCGTGCTCTTCAACCTGCTGGTGCCGGTCGGCTGGCGGATCGGCATCGTCCGCGTCGAGGACGTCGCGATCGGCGGCGCCGTCAGCCTCGCGGTGGGCCTGCTGTTCTGGCCGCGCGGAGCCCGCGCAGATCTCGGCCACGCGCTCGCGGGCGCCTACCGGGAGGCGAGCAGGTACCTCGCGGGTGCGGTCGCCTACGGGGTCGGGCGCTGCGACGCGGCGGCGCCGCCGGCGCCGCCGCCGCGCGAGCAGGCCACGCTGGCGGCCGCGTCGGCCCGCCGCCTCGACGACACCTTCCGCGGTTACCTCGCCGAACGCGGGGCGAAGCCGGCGACACTTGCCGAGGTCTCGAGCCTCGTGAGCGGCGTCGCCGGCGTGCGGCTGGCCGCCGACGCCGTGCTCGACCTGTGGAACGGCGACGGCGTGCACGGCGGCGACCGTGCCGCGGCCCGCGGGGAACTGCTGGCCGGCGCGGCGCAGATGGTCGACTGGTACGACCGCTTCGCCGCCGGCCTCGCGGGAGCGGCCGAAGTGCCTGAGCCAGCGGCGCCCGATCCGGGCGCCGACGAGAGACTGATCGAGGCCGTCGCGCATGATCTGCGCGACCGCGACGGCCACGCCACCGCGACGGGGGTGCGGATCATCTGGACCGGGGATCACCTCGACGCCGTCCGCCGGCTGGAGCAGACGCTCGTCGAACCGGCACGCACCACGATCGCCGGACGTGGAGCTCCGCCGGAGCCGGCGGGGCAATCCGGTTGATGACCGCACTACGAGCCCCTGAGCCGCAGCCGATCGGCGAGATTCAGAGCCGTGAGCGTCGCAGCCGCTTCACCACCCTCACCCGCCACAGCGCGGACGAGGCGGATCACCCGCCGGGCGCCCGGCTCAAGCGTGAACGCATCGTCGCCCGCCACCCAACCGGGAGCGTCGATCCGGACCCCGTGCACGACTCTGCGCGCGCGCAGACGCAGGAGCGCGCCGTCGCCGCCATCGGCGGCGAGCTCGGCTTCGAGCCCGAGCGCGGCGGCAGCCTGCGGCGCCAGGGGACGTCCGACCGGAAAGCGAAACGCCTGCGAGATCAGACCCTCCCCCGGCTCGGGGCCGGTCTCGAGAGTCGCGACGACGAGATCCTGGGCCGGGGGCCCGAAGCGGTAGCTCCAGTTGATGTCGACGAACCGCCCGATCACAGCCTCGATCTCGAACGAGCGCTGCTCGTGCGCGTCGAGCGCGAGCTCGACGCTCGCCTGCTCCACCTGCACCTCGCCATCGCGGTACAGGGCGACCCGCAGGCGCCCCGCGACCGGCGTCGCGGCGTCGTTGGCGACGTGCGCGGTCATCCCGCCGAGACCCTCGTCGGTGATCCAGACGGCGACGGGCGCCAGCACCCGCCTCAGATGATGGAGCGCCGACTTCGGCCGTCCGCCTGCATCGATCAGGCCCCAGCCGGCGCCGGGTCGCAGGTCGCGCAGCCACAGGATCAGCGCGCCCGCGCACGGTGAGGCGCTCCGGCGCCACTCGCCGAACGTCTCCGCCATGACCTCGCCCGTGACGGCGGCCCCGAGCTGCAGGTAACGCGCCGGATCGGTCCACCTCAGCTCGACCGGGTCGAGCCCGTACAGCAGCGTCAGGTAGTGGTCGCGGACGTCCTCGAAGTCCCATCCCGCACCTGTGTCGCGGGGGATCCCGGCCTTCCAGGCGGGCAGGTGCGGCACCGGCAGATGCGACCCGCCGGCGTCGGCGGCCAGGCGTTCGAGCTCACCCTCGTCCGGGATGTTCGAGAACGCGAGGCACTCGGCGGCGAACCGGACCTCCGCAAGGCGCGCATCGTCGAGCGGACGCCGGTAGGCGCCGACCCCGTAGTAGTTGGCGACGCCCCGCCCTGGCCGGAACGGCAGCGATCCGCCCCACGGCGCGTTGGGGACGTAGGGGACCTCGGCGCCGGCCTCACGGATGAGCCTGGGCAGCAGGTCCATGTACAGCGGGCCGCGCGCGAGCTCGGGATCGAGACCGAGCATCGTGACCTGCTGCGCGCATTCGCTGCCGCCGCAGAGGACCGCGAGGCTCGGCCGGCCCGCAAGCCGGCCGAGCTGGTGGCGCGCCTCGATCTCGACGGCCGCCATGAACTCCGGATCGGCCTCCGGATAGTCGAGGTTGGCGAACATGAAGTCCTGCCAGACGAGGATCCCGAGCTCGTCGCAGAGATCGAGGAAGGTGTCGGACTCGTAGCAGGCGATCCCGGGAATCCTGAGCATGTTCATGCCGGCGTCTCGCACGCAGACGAGCGTGCGGCGCAGCGCCTCCGCGTCGGCGTGCGGCGCGATCAGGCTCGGTGGCGTCCACACCGCCCCGCGGCAGAAGAGCTCGACGCCGTTGAGGCGCAGCGACAGCCCCTGCGCCACCCAGTCGGTGGGCCAGGCCAGCGAGCGGAACCCGATCCGGGCCGCGTACACGGGCGCGCCCGCCGCGAACACCTCGGCCTCGTAGAGCACCGGCTCGCCGTGGGTGTGCGGCCACCAGCGCGCGACATCCGGGATCCGCAGCTCGCCGCCGCCGGCGCCGAGCGCGGTCTCATGAACGCCCGTGGGCCCGGTGGCGCGGAGCGCCAGCGGCGCGCTCGCCATGGCGCCGTCGCGCGCCGGCGTGAGCGCGACGATGCCCTCCCCGGTGTCCGTCACACGCGTCCGCAACCGTACCTGAGCCGGCGCCGCGCCGCGTTCGATCCGCACTGGCCGGTAGATGCCGGCGACCGCAGGTCCAGGGGCGAATCCGGGCGCGCGTCCCAGCAACATCGTCCGGAAGAAGCGGAGGTTCCCCTCGGACACGAGCGCCGTGCGCCAGCGGGCGCGCGGGCGGCGCCGCTCCGCGAGGCGCGGGGCAAGCGCGCGGCAGCAGACCGCGAGCTCGTTGTCCTCCGCACGCAGGCGCCCGGCGAGCTCGACCGTCACCGGGACGAACATCGAGTCGCTGCTCGCCACGTGCTCGCCGTTCAGGTAGATGTCGCAGACCGTCGCGAGACCGTCGAAGACGAGCGCCCGCTCGTCGCCGGTGGCGGCGAACGCCGTCCGGAACCACCAGTCGTACGCGTCGACGTCGACGCCTGCCCCCGCGGCGGCGGCGACCGTGCCGGGCACGACGGCCCGCACCGAGCTGACAGCGTGCAGGCCGGCCGGATCGTCCAGCGCCCCCGGGGGCGTCGAGGACAGCTCCCAGTTCAGGCCGCCATCCCCGTGAGCGCGCCGAGCGTCCGTTCCCAGCCGTCGGCGAGCCGCGAGAGCAGCTCCTCGGGCTCGAACTCGCGCCGGCGAGCGAGCCGGAAGGAGAGCGCCTTGGAGGCGTCGACGACCTCCGCGATCGGGTCCGCCGCGGCACCGCCGCCGTCGCCGAACAGCCAGTCGACGTAGGAGCCGAGTGCCTCGAAGCCGGAACCGAGGATCCGCACCGTCGCGAACGCGTACGCGTGGTAGTCGTCCAGGTCGCCCTCGCGGAGCGCCGGCAGCTCGCGGACGAGCGCCTCCCCGAAGCGGCGCACCGGGTTTCCGGCGGGGCGGTGAAGCAGGTTGCGGCGCAGCGTCTCGAGCGACGCTGCGCGCAACGCCGCGTCGTCGAGCTTGGGGCCGGCATCGAAGCGGACGAGCTCGGCGTACGGCGGCAGCACGTCCGCCGAGAAGTCGCCGATCCGGAACGCGCCGCGGTAATCGTCGCCGTCGAGCGCGAACATCCCGGGGCCGTGGAAGTAGTGCAGCCGTTCGGCGTCCGGGTCGATCGCGTCCATCGCGACCGACGTCTTGACATGGGCCTGGCGGTAGCTCGTCGTCGCGGTGTCGGGCAGGTAGAACGCGTCGAGCTCGACGATCAGCGTGCGCCCACGCTCGAGCTGCTCGGCGATCTGGCGGGGCAGCGGCCGGTAGGGGTTCATCTCGTGGATGTCGACGCCGAACAGCAGCTCGACGTCCTCGGGAGGCGGCTTGAAGAACGTCCACTGGTCGCCCTCGAAGTCCATCCGCACGATGTGGGCGAACAGGGCCACGGGCTCGTATCCGCACGCATGCAGGAGCTCGACGACGACGTCGGCGTAGCAGTTGGTCTCGACGTAGTTGCGATCCGGCGAGTGCAGCGGGTGGCGGGCGTACTGCGCGGGATCGTGACCTGACAGGCTCGTGAGCCCGCCGAGCGTCACGCCGCCTCCTCCTCCCACAGCTGCGCGCGCACGGCCGCCGGCCACGCGCCGGGGTCGAACCCGTGGGTGCGCAGCAGCGCCAGCACGATCCGCTCGTGGCCGAATCCGAGGCACGCGGTGTGCGCGGTGCTCCCATCGGACAGCTCGATCCCGAACGTCTGCGCCGAAATGCTCGAGATGGTGGTTGAAGGAGGCGCACGCTGTCGGCTCCGGGCCCGCGATCGGCACGAGCAGCTCGAGCTTCAGATCCGAGGCCCGCTGGTTCGCCGCGAGCATCCGCCCGCGCCGGCCGAAGAACGGGTCGTTCGCCCTGTCGAGGCGGGCGTCGAGGCCGAAGCTCCGCAGCAGCTCGAGCCCGAGCTGCGGACCACTCGGCCGCGCCAGTCGAGCACGATCTCCGGCTCGCCGAGCCGGACGAGCTCGTGCTGATGGAAGATCTGGCGCCGGGCCGGGTCGAGCGAGGGTTCGTGGCGGAATACCCATGACGCGCCCGCGTCGACGAACAGCCCGCCCGGTTCGAGCCGGCCGCGCTGTGCGACCGCCGGATAGACCGGATAGCACGCGGCCGGCATCAGCGTCACCTCGGTCTGACTCTGAAACTCGCTCCAGTCGCCGTGGTCGGCCGCCCGGGTCGCCTGTTCGGCGGCCTCCTCCTCGGTCCCGTCGAACGAGAAGATGCTCCCGGCGAGGTGGGGGAAGTTGCCGAGGTACCCGGTCGATTCGAGGTGCCGCCGGGGCAGCACCGGCGGGAAGCGCAGCTTGATCGCGCCGCGCACGCGGGCCTCGCGAGTGAGGCGGCGGTCGAGCGCGTCACGAACCCCCTCGAACGTCTCGCTGTGCCCGTAGACCCCGGGAACGCCGGAGTCGATCAGCAGACCCGCCGCGATCAGCTCTCGCAGCAACTCCTCCTGCTCCGGGCTGACCGGCCGCACCTCTTTGGGCATGGCAGCCCTACACCTCTTTGGCGATCATCAGCAAGCCGGCATCGATCGCGTTGATGCGTTCGTTGGCAACCATCAGCCGTGCCGACAGGCTATCGCGCAGGTGGCGGCCGACTCCGTATGGCGAGTCGTTCTTGTAGGCCATGATCCCGACGACCGCGAGCACCTCCTGG
Organism: uncultured Solirubrobacterales bacterium; assembly: GCA_963705995.1. GTDB lineage: Bacteria > Actinomycetota > Thermoleophilia > Solirubrobacterales > Solirubrobacteraceae > Palsa-465. Next base: position 132,379 of record CAVPLN010000006.1, on the reverse strand, counting down.
CAGATCTGGGGTGCCTGCTCGGAGGCGCCGAGCTTGAGGTTGTTGAAGCGCAGGATCGACGCCATCGTCGACAGCGATTCGCGGCCGGGCTCGCGCGACTGGCGGTTGTAGTCGGCGAGGGCGCCCGTCACCTCGCTGCGCAGGAGCGAGAGCATTCCCATGACGCGCGAGAGCTGATGTGCCGCCGGAACGGGCTGGCCGGGGGTCCGGCGGGCTTGCGCGCGGACGAACGCGCGCCCGCGCTCGAACGCCTCCGTCGCGATCCCGAGCCAGACGTGCGACCAGAGGATGTGCGAGAGCGGCACGACCGACTCGGCCATCATCCGCGAGAACGGCGCGCTGAGGATCTGCGCCTCACCGAACTCGGCGCGCACCATGAAACCCGGCGAGCAGGTGCCGCGCATCCCGATCGTGTCCCACGTTCCGGCCGGTTCGAGGGCGGTGTCCGCCGCTCCGGTGGAGGACCATCACCTGGTCTGACTGCTCGGCCTCGGGCGAGCGGCGGACCGTCGTCAGGATGTCATCGCTGTGGGCGCCGTAGGAGACCGTCGGAGCCTGTTTCTCGAGACTGCGGCGCCCGTCGGCGGCCGGAGTCACGGCGGCGATCGAACGGCCCATGTCCCCGCCCGTGCCGACCTCAGAGGTGGCGGAGGCGATCAGCCGCTGCTCGGCGCAGATCTCCTGGAGGTAGCCCTCGAACCAGCTCTGCCCCTCCAGATGGCGGAAGATCGTCCCGACCTGGATCTGGTGCATCGCGAAGATCATCGCCGTTGCGGCGCAGCGACGGCCGAGATCGTGGCACGCCTGCGCGATCGCGTCGAGCGAGACGCCGGCGCCTCCGTACTCCTCGGGAATCCAGGCCGATAGCGCGCGGGCGTCGCGCAGCGCGTCGATCGCCTCGCGCGGAAAGCGCGCGTTGTGGTCAACGTCGCCCGCGTGGAGCGCCGCGACCTCGTCGGCGATCCGCCTGACGGAGGTCACGAACTCCAGTTCGCTGTCGGTACCGACGGTCATCTGCCGGCGCCGGCGGTCATGCCGCCTTGACGGTGATCTCAGTGATCGCTTCCGCGATCGCATCGATCGACTCGAACACGCTGCGGCGCAGCATCGAGTCCGGAAACTCGACATCGAACGAGTCCTCGAGCGCGAGCATCACGTTGACGCTCGCGTGCGATGTCATTCCGGCCTGGAAGAGGTCAGCCTCGTCGGAGACGGCCTCGACGGCGACGGGAAGCCTCGCGTGGTCCGCGAGAACCTGGCGAATCTGGGCACGGATCGAATCAGTCATCGGCCTTCACTTGGATCGACAGCAATCTTCTCGCGCCGAACCGACCGGCGCTCTGGTTACCTAACGGACAGCTCAATCCATTTCGTGCGCGGACCTTTAGCGGACCGTGAATCGTCCGGCTACGCGCTGTGATCGACCGATCCGGGGGTGCCTCGTGATCCTATTGGTTGAACCGCGATCCCGAGCACGACCGCCGCCGCGTAACCCGCTTCGTGCGTCAGGCTCAGCTCGAAGGCGCCGAGACCGCGGCGCTCCGCGAGCTCGGCGGCGGCACCACTCAGCACGAGCGATGGCCTGCCCGTTACGTCCCGATGGACGGCGATCGACGTCCACGGGAGCGACTCGTCGCCGCGATCCAGCACCTTCATCGTCGCCTCCTTGGCCGCGAACCGCGCCGCGAGCCGCTCGGGCTCGCCGGCGCAGTCGCGCAACTCGGTCTCGCTGTACGTGCGGCGCAGGTAACGCTCGCCGTGCGCGGCGATCGCCGCCGCCACGGTCTCGACGCTGACCAGGTCGAGTCCCACCCGCAGCCCGGCGACGGCGGGACTCAGATCAGGTCTCCCCGCGTCCTCGGGCAATCGCGATCTCACCGGTACGAGCCATCTCGATCAGCCCGAACGGGCGGACGAGCCGCTCGAACGCGTCGATCTTGTCCTGCGTCCCGGTCACCTCGGCGATCACCGACCGCCTCGACACGTCGACGATCTTGGCACGGAAGATCTCGCAGATCTGCATCACCTCGGTGCGCGTGGTCCCGTCGGAGGAGATCTTGAACAGCGCCAGCTCCCGGGCGAGCGTCTCGTCGGGCTCGAGATCCCGGATCTTGATCACGTTGACGAGCTTGTGGAGCTGCTTGCTGACCTGATCCATCGGGTGGATCGCGCCGTCGAGCGTCAGCGTGATCCGCGAGATGTGCTCGTTGTCGGTCGGGCCGACGGCGAGCGTGTTGATGTTGAAGCCACGCCGCGCGAACAGGCCGGCGATCCTCGTCAGGACGCCCGGCTTGTTCTCGACGAGAATCGAGAGGATGTGCTTGCGCCCCGTGCGCAGGCGACCCGCCGCCTCCAGGTCATCGAGCGACAGGAGTTCCTTGGTCCCCGGCTCACCCACGGCTCAGCCCACCATGTCCCGCGCGGCCTGGCCCGCCGGGATCATCGGGAACACGTTCTCCTCGGCGGTGACCCGCACGTCGACGACCACGGAGCCCTCCGTCGCGAGCGCCTCGCGCATGCCCTCGACCAGCGTCGCCTTGTCGGTCAGGCGCATGCCGGTCGCGCCATAGGCGTCCGCGAGCTTGACGAAGTCCGGGTACTGGCCCCGGTCGACCTGGCTGTAGCGCTTGTCCCAGAACAGCTCCTGCCACTGCCGGACCATGCCGAGGTAGCCGTTGTTCATGATGAACACCTTGATCGCGATCCCCTCCTGCGAGCAGGTCGCGAGCTCCTGGATGTTCATCTGCACCGATCCGTCGCCGGCGATGCACACGACCTGCTGCTCGGGGCAGCCGACCTTCGCGCCCATCGCGGCCGGCAGGCCGAAGCCCATCGTGCCGAGGCCGCCCGAGTTGATCCACCGGCGCGGCTCCCGGAAGTGGTAGTACTGCGCGGCCCACATCTGATGCTGGCCGACGTCGCTGGTGACGATCGCGTCACCTCCCGTCGCCTCGTACAGCGCCTGCACCATGTACTGAGGCTTGATCTCCGCATCGGTCGAATCGGTGAACGCGAGCGGGAAACGCTCCTGCCAGGAGTGGATCCTGCCCCACCACTCCTCGAGGCGCTGCGGATCCGGTGCCAGCGCACGGTACTCGGTGGTCAACCGGGGCAGCACGTTCCTGGCATCCCCGACGATCGGGATGTGAGCCGGGACGTTCTTCGAGATCTCCGCCGGATCGACGTCGATGTGGATGAACTTCGCACGCGGGGCGAACTCCGACAGCTTGCCGGTGATGCGGTCGTCGAAGCGCGCCCCGATCGCGACGATCAGGTCGGCCTCGTCCATCGCGTAATTCGCGGTGCGCGTGCCGTGCATGCCGAGCATTCCGAGCCACTGGTCGTGCGGCGCGGGGAAGGCGCCGAGCGCCATCACCGTGCACGTGACCGGCAGGCGATCGGTCGTTGCCAGCTCGAAGAGCTCGGATGCGGCGTTCGCGTTGACGACGCCGCCGCCGACGTACAGGACCGGCCGCCGGGCGTTCGCCAGCGCCTTCGCCGCAAGCCGGATCTGCTTCTGGTTGCCCTCCGTCGTCGGCTGATAGCCAGGCAGATGGACCTCGGTGACCGGTTCGTAGGGGATGTCGGCGCGACTCAGGTCCTGCGGGATGTCGACGACGACCGGGCCCGGCCGGCCCGTGCGGGCGATGTGGAACGCCTCATGAAGCGTGCGCGGGATCTCCAGCGGATGCTGGATCAGGAAGCTGTGCTTGACGATCGGCATCGTGATCCCGATCGTGTCCGCCTCCTGAAAGCCGTCGGTCCCGAGCAGTTCCGTGCGGACCTGGCCGGTCAGGAACACGACCGGGACCGAATCCATCATCGCGTCGCAGATCGGCGTGACGAGGTTCGTCGCCCCCGGGCCGCTCGTGCCGAGCGACACGCCGACCTTGCCGGTCGCCTTCGCGTATCCCTCGGCGGCATGCCCGCCGCCGGCCTCGTGGCGCACGAGGATGTGCCGGATGCCGGCGTCGTAGAACGCGTCGTAGGTCGGGAGGTTGGCGCCGCCGGGCAACCCGAATACGACGTCGACACCTTCAGCTTTGAGACACTTCATCAGGGCGTCGACTGCACGCATAGCGCTTCGCCTCCTTTCGCTGCTCGTGGTGTGGGATCAGACGGCGGTCCCGAACTCAGGCGCCGGCACGGGCGCGCCCACGCACAGCTCGGGACGCCGCTCGATCGGCCGAGTTTACCGGGGAGAGCGCTCGCCCTCCACCAGAGGGTCCCAAGCGTCCAGCCTCCCTCAGGCGGGCCGCCCGCGCACCGGACGGACCTCTGCGGAGATCGCGACCTCGGGGAACGCGAGCTCGGTGCCGCAGCGCATGCAGACGGCGTCGTGGAGCTTGACGACCCGGTGGCACCGGGGGCACTCGCGGCGCAGTTCCTGGTTCTCGTAGCGGTAGAGGACCGCCGTCAGCAGACCGATGAACGGCACGCAGAACGAGATCAGGAACCAGAGCAGGAACGAGCCGCCCTTGACCCGACCGACGTAGCCGCCGGCGAGGCCGAAGCAGAACAGGATCACGATCAGCCCGTAGCCGCCACCGCCCATCGCCGCGCCGCCTTCAGAAAATCGTGTTGAGAGCCCAGGCGGCGGCGACGACAACGGCGACGACCGCGACGATCCAGAAGATCGTGATGAAGAAGCTGATCACGAGGTGGACCGCGAAGGCCGCGATCGCAACGAGCACCAGACCTGCGGCGGCTCGCTTGAGGACCGGCGTGTGCGACCGAGTGGGTTCGAGCTGCTTGCTCATACTCATAGAGTACCGCGAGCGGGAGCGCTGCCTCGGCGGCGGTCTCGTCGGGCGGGCAGACTGCAACCCGCCCGGCGCGATCAGGCGTCGACGCTCTTGAGTTCCGGCGAGCGCGGCCCGCCATTGGCGGGACGTGCATCGTGACGCAGCCGGGCGATCCGGTACCTTCGGATCGGACTCGACGTCACGCCGGCCACGCCGACGCGAGGGTCGGCCACGAGCAGTATTTTCGACTTCGTCTGGCGGGGAGTCATGACCAGCATGATCGACCTCAGCGGGCAGATTCGCTTTGGCCGCAGGGACAAGATTTCGAGGTGCTTCCTGGGACCCGAGGCGCACGCTCACCTGACGCCCGCGAAATGCCGATATATGGGGCGTCCGACCGGTCCAACCATGATGCCGCAGCTCGATGCCCCGACCAGCGCAGCGTGTGTGAGCGCTCCATGGAGCGCACCCGGCTCGCCGCGCACGAGCGCGGCTCCGAATCTCGCTGACGGCGCTCTCGAGCCCGTGAAAGCCCCAGCAGTTGATTTGATTCCACGCGGGGCCACGGCTATCGTCCAGAGCGATCGGGGCGCGCTGCTGGAAGGGGCTTGGCACCGATCCACACATACCGTGCGACGACGGCTGGGGGTCAGATGCGGCTCTGTTGCGGGAGCGCGGTCTAGAACGAACTGTCCGTCATGACTCCCCCGCCCGCTGTCACAGACCTGATCACGCCCCCGCTGGGCAACAGCTTCGCGGCGGAGCTCGACGGCCTGCTCACGCATCCGGCGGTCCGCCCGCGGTGGTGGCTGCGCGCTCGCTTCGTGATCGATTCGATCGTGCTCGGCGGGGCCGCGCTCGCCGCTGTGCTCGGACAGCGCCCCTCGCAGCTGACGACGGGGGCATGGTCGCTGGCGATCGCCTATCCCCTGCTCGTGATCGTGCTCCTGTACGCACGCCGCAGCCCCGACGATCGCCTCTCCCAGTCGGCGCTGGATGTCTTCGCGCACGTGCTCGGTGTGACCTCGCTCGCCGCGATGCTGACCGTCGCCGCGGGCTCGGCGTTCGCAGCGCCGCACCCCCTGGCGCTGCCACTGCGGCTGTGGGTCTTCAGCCTCGTGTACGTCGGCGTCGCCAGGCTCGTGCTGCGCGTCGTCCGGCGTCATGCGCTCGCGCACCCGAGCTTTGCCACGCCGACGCTGATCGTCGGCGCCGGCGTGGTCGGCCAGCAGCTCGCCGCGCGGCTCCTGGCCGAGCCCTCATACGGCCTGCGTCCCGTCGGGCTGATCGACGCCGATCCGCTCCCGCGGTCCGGGCAACTGGCGAACTCTGCGGTGCCGATCCTCGGCGGCGCGCGCGACCTCGTCGACGCCGCCGTCGTCACGGGCTGCCGCCAGGTCGTGGTCGCCTTCTCCTCAGCCCCGGACCACCTGATCGTGGACGGCATCGAGCGCTGCCGGCGGCTGGGCATCTCGATCCTGCTCGTCCCGCGCCTGTTCGAGCTGTTCAACGAGCGCGCGACGCTCGATCACGTCGGCAATGTCCCTGTGATCTCGCTGCGACCGACCGACCCCTCCGGGTGGGAGTTCGCCGTCAAGCATGCGCTCGACGGCGTGCTGGCGACGCTGGGCCTGATCCTGCTGAGCCCCGTGATCGCCGCGATCGCGCTGATCGTGCGCACCAGCTCGCCCGGGCCGATTCTGTTCCGGCAGCTGCGCGTCGGGCGGGACGGCCGCGAGTTCATGCTGCTCAAGTTCCGGACGATGCGGAGCCCGACCCCGGCGGACGCGGAGTTCGACCTCGAGCAGGGGTCTGCTCCCGGTGGCGTCGAGGGCGTCGACCGCCGCACCCCGTTCGGAGCACTGCTCCGCAAGTCCTCGCTCGATGAGCTCCCGCAGCTGCTCAACGTCGTCCGGGGCGAGATGAGCCTCGTCGGGCCGCGCCCGGAGCGTCCGGAATACGTCGAGCGGTTCACGGCCGAGGTCCACCGCTACGACCGCCGGCACCGTGTCAAGTCCGGGATCACCGGTCTGGCACAGGTGCGCGGCCTGCGCGGCCAGACGTCGATCGCCGAGCGAGTCGAGTGGGACAACTTCTACATCCAGAACTGGTCGATCTGGCTCGACCTGCGCATCATCCTCCTGACCGTCGCGGAGGTCCTCCGCTTCCGCGACAGCTGGAAGGACCGGCGCCACCCGCACTCGTGAGTCGCCCGGCGCGCGTCCTCGGGGGTCGCGGCGCCGGTTGCCTCCCAACGGCCCGTCACCGGGTCGATCAGCGCCGCCCTCGAGGCGGCCGTCCAGTCCGCCGTCCACCGGGCGTTGAGATCCGCCTGGCCGGCTTGCGGGCCGGCCACGCGCAGTAACGAGCTTCCAAGTCCGCCGACTGGACGCCTCGAGCGCAATCAGGAGCGTGTCTAGGACGTCGGTCGACTGCACGCCGGAGGGCGCCCGCCCGGACGGCCACCGAGGCTCAGCTGGACGCTAGGACACGCGGCTGGACAGACCCCAAACAGGGTTTTTCGGTCATGCGTCCACGCCTCTGACGGCCGATTCGTCCACAGCGCAAACGCGCATTGCTCGGTTTTGTGCTGAGCAGTCGACGAATGGGGTATGACCCTCCGTCGACTCACCTCCATCCTCCTTGCGACCGGAACCGTCTGCCTCGCTGGGGCACTCCCCACCGAGGCGTCAGCGATGATTGCTGGGCAGCACCCGACAACAGCGAACATCTGCGGGATCTCCCGCGGCACCCAAGCGGCAGCTCGGGGAAGCCGCCGCTGCTTCGCTGACCCGACCGCCCGGATCGCGAGCCTGCGGCGGGTCCGCAAGCACCACAAGACCCCGCCCACAGGCCCGGGCCCGGGCTCAGGCGGCGGCAGCGGCTCAGGTGGCGGCTCCGGCTCAGGCGGCGGCAGCGGCTCAGGTGGCGGCTCCGGCTCAGGCGGCGGCAGCGGCTCAGGCGGTGGCTCCGGCTCAGGTGGCGGCAGCGGCTCAGGCGGCGGCTCCGGCTCAGGCGGCGGCAGCGGCTCAGGCGGCGGCAGCGGCTCAGGCGGCGGCTCCGGCTCAGGCGGCGGCAGCGGCTCAGGCGGCGGCTCCGGCTCAGGCGGCGGCAGCGGCTCAGGCGGCGGCAGCGGCTCAGGCTCCGGATCGGCCACCAATCCCACGCTCGGACCGCTCGTCGTCGGCCTCGACGCTTCGATCGTCGGCTGGCCCGACACCCTCTCGCGCTTTCAGCAGGTCGTCTCCGCGACCGGTGCCAAGTGGATGCGCCAGGACTTCTTCTGGAGCACGATCGAGCCATCACCCGGGGTCTTTGACTGGTCCTACTACGACCAGTTCATGCTCGACGCGGCCCAGGAGGGCGTCCACATCCTCCCGCTGATGTTCGACACGCCGACCTGGGAGGGCGCCAGCTACGACGTGATCCCCTCCGACCCGACCGAGTACGCGCAGTACGTCGCCGCGGTCGTCGCCCGCTATGGACCGGGCGGCACGTTCTGGAGCGAGTATCCGCAATACGCGCAGTTCGCGATCCAGACGTTCGAGCTCTGGAATGAGCCCTATGACAGCGACGGAAACGCCGGCAACTACGACCCGGCGGCCTATGCGAACCTGGTCAAGGCAGCGGCGATCGCCGGCCACGCGGTCAACCCCGACGTCGGCTTCCTGCTCGCCGCGGACATGCAGGGCAGCGCCGACTCCAGCGGCGACTGGGTCTGGTGGGTCGATGCCCTGTACCAGGCCGTCCCGGACCTCAACAACTACTTCGAGGGCGTCGCGGTCCATCCCTACGGCGACGACCTCACCGACTACACGCCCCCGGTCGCCGGCCAGCCGTACAACGGCTATGACCAGGTGCAGCGCATCCAGGCGATCCGCCAGCAGTTCGTCGACCACGACGCCGGCGACAAGCCCTTCTGGATCACCGAGATCGGATGGCCCACCTGCACCAGCGGCAGCGATCGCTGCACGACGCCCGCGGGCCAGGCGGCCGACCTCCAGACGGTCTTCACCGACGCCCAGACGACCTGGTCGAGCTTCGTCCAGGCCGTATTCGTCTACAGCTACGACGACTGCGGCACGGACGCGAGCAACCCCGAGGACGACTACGGCCTCGCGTACAACGACGACACGCCGAAGCCCGCCCTGGCGGTCTTCCAGGCCTACGCAAGTCTCTGACCGGACACGGGAGCCGGGATCGTCGCTACGATCGATCCCGGCGCTCCGCCGTCCACGATGATCTGCACGATCCGCGAGCACACGTTCTTCCGCCAGCCGCTCCGGACCGGCTCCCAGGTTCTCGATCTCGGCGCCAACCGCGGCGAGTTCGCGCGCGAGGTGGCAACCCGGTTCGGCGCGACCTGTCTGGCCGTCGAGCCGACTCCTGAGCTGGCTCAGGCGATCTCGGCGCCGGGCGTCCGCGTCCGCCAGGCAGCGGTGAGCGGCTCGAGCGGAGAGGTCTCCCTGTTCATCTCCGATAACCCCGAGGCGTCGAGCATCACCGTCGCCAGCGGGGATCCGGTCCGCGTCCAGTCGGTTCCCGCGGTGTCCCTCGGTGACCTGCTCGAGCAGGAGAAACTGGCCGATCTCGCGCTCGCGAAAGTGGATATCGAAGGGGCGGAGCGCGACGTATTCCTGCAGACCCCCGACGACGTCCTGACCCGCGTCGCGCAGTTCACAGTCGAGTTCCACGTGTTCACCGGAGCCCTGTCGGAGGACGATGTCACACGGATCGTGCGGCGACTCGACGGGCTCGGCTTTCACGCGATTCGCTTCTCGGCCGGGCACCACAACTGGCTGTTCTTCCAGCCCCGCCGGTGCGCGGTCGGCAGCGGCGAGGAGGCGCTCACACGTCACGTCGTCCGCAACGCCCGCGGAGTCTCGGTGCGGGTCGCACGTAGGTTCGGCCGATCGGTCCTCCAAGGGTGAGACCCGGAGCCGACACCTGATGACAGATCGTGCTGGTTCCGTGGCTCGCAAGCTCCGGCCGGCAAAGGTCCGCCGCGCGCTGCGCCGACGATGGTTCGAACGCCGGCTCGGCGCGCTGCCCCTGACTCCGGGGCCGCCGCTCGTCGATCTGGGTACGGCATACGGGGGCTGGCGGATCCCGGACGGGGTCGTCAACTCCGAGTCGATCTGCTATTCGGTCGGTGCCGGTGGCGACATCAGCTTCGACCTCGAGCTGATCAGACGGTACGGAGCGCGCGTCCGGTCGATCGAGGCGGTGGAGGAGTACGTCGAGCAGGCGCGGCTGGCCGGCGCCGGCGAGCCACGGCTCTCGTGTATCTGCGCCGCCATCGCCGTCGCGGACGGACCCGTGCGGCTGCAGCCCCATCACGAGGAGTCGAGCCGATCGGTCTCGAGCGCGGGGCTCTACGACACGAGCACGTGGATCGAGGTTCGCGGCCGGTCGCTCGGGTCGCTCGCCGCGGAGCTCGGCGACGAGCGAATCGACCTGCTGAAACTCGACATCGAAGGAGCCGAGTACGACGTTCTGCCGGCGCTTGACCTCGTCGAACTGGGCGTTCGGGTGTTCGCGACGCAGCTGCACCACAATCGAGGCGTCGCTGACGCCCGACGGCTGATCGACGGCCTTCGCGAGCGCGGCTTCGAGCTCGTCGCCGAGCGCCCGGTCGTCAAGCTCACGTTCCTGCGCAGCTGAGCCCGCGCCGGCCCTCGGCAGCCGGCCCGGAGAAACTACTTCCAGGCGAGGCCGGGGCCGCGCGTCGCGTACTCGCGGAAGACCTTGAGGATCGGCTTCGGGGCGCCGTTCACCCAGGTCAGACCGTAGTCGTTCTCCGGGTTGCGGCGACTGCCGGGGTCGTCGTTGTAGTAGTACACGAACACCCCGCGCATGTAGTCGCGCCAGATCGTCCGCGAGTAGGTCATCAGCGTCTCGAGGCTCACAACCTGTCGAGCCGGGCTGACGCAGCGGTCATACGACGTGTGGCAGGTCGGCCACCCGACCTCGGTCGCGAAGAACGGCTTCGAAGCGGCACCGTGAGCGACGAACTGCCGACGGATCAGCTGGATCCGGCGCATCTGGTTGTAGCCGTTGTACGGCCTGTCCGGGAGGTCGGGCGCCAGCCCCGTGATGTCGCCGCCGTAGGGATGAACCGAGACTCCGTTGAAGTAGCGGTTGAGGTTCGGCACCGCCTGATAGAGAGCGTTGACCCACCAGACCCACGCATGGTTGCGGTTGAACGTACCTTGCATCTCGGCGCCCATCAGGACCTTGGCCCGCCGGTTGGCGGCGTGCGCGGCGCTTCCGGCCGCCTTCACGAGATGCGCGTACAGGGCGGGGTCGTAGGCGCCGTTGTTGCCGATGTCGTAGTACGGCTCATTCCAGAGGTCGAACGTCGTGATCGGGTAGGCGCTGAGCTTCGGATGGGCGCGCCAGAACGTGCCACCGGCGCCGTAGCGGCGCACGACCGCGGCCACGAATTGCGCGTACGCGTTCACGTCGCTCGGCAGCGTGTTCGGGGTCCGAGCCGCCCACCCCGGCGCCTGATAGAGCAGCGCGAGCACGTTCTCGTGGTCGCGCGCCGCGAGCACCATGAAGTGGTCGTAATGAGCGAACGTGTAGTGGCCGCGCGTCGGCTCGATCTCGTTCCAGAAGAAGCCCTCACGCAGCCAGTGCGTATTGGTGCTGCTGATGACCGTGTCGAGGCGTGCGGCCATCGTCGAGTTGCTCCATTGCGCGTCGGCGGCGATCAGGCCGACGACGGGGCCGGTCGTCGGCCCGGCGACCTCTGCGAGGGGTCCTCCGGCCGAACTCGAACCGAATGCGACTGCGACCAGCCCGAAGATCACCGCGAACGCAGCGAACAGGCCGGCAGATAGCGTGGTTTTCCGAGGCTGGCGATGCTTGCGCATGGTCAGGATTGGTTCCCCTCTTGGGAAAGTCGGTGGACCTTAGCGAACGAAACGGATGCCATTCAGGCGTTTGATCGACTGCGGCGCCCCGACCTTGAACGCACGCGGCGTACGGAGCGCCCGGCCAAGATATCGGCGTAGAGCGCCTCGGTCCGGTCCCAGATCGCGTCCCAGCCCCACTTTAGCGCGAGCGCGCGGGCAGCGCTCCCCAAATCGGGCCAGGTCTCCTCCAAATCGAGAAAACGCCGCAGGGCCCTGGTGACGTCCTCGACGTCCGAGGCCTCCCCGACGAGGAACCCCTCCCTGCCGTCGGTCATCACCTCGGCGATCCCGGCCGCGCGGGAGGTGATCACCGGCGTGCCGCAACCGATCGACTCCATCAGGACCAGCGGGAACGGGTCGTAGCTCGTCGGCAGGATGAACGCGTCGGCCGCCTGCATCAACCCGACCACGTCGCTCTGGTGCCCGAGGAAGCGCACCCGCTCGGCGACGCCGAGCGCGCCGGCAAGCCGGGCATACGCAGCCGGATCATCACGCCCGGCCACCCACAGCTCGACGCGAGGATCGGCCACCCGGGCGGCGGCACGGATCGCTCGTTCAAGCCCCTTGCGCCGGAAGTTGTAACCGACGAACAGGAGCACGACAGCGTCCTCGCGGAGCGGACGGACGAGGTCGGCGAGCTGATCCCGGGCGGCCCGGCGCGACGGCGGCGGGTGGAAGCGCTCGGTGTCGATGCCGTTGTAGATCACGTGGATCCGGGAGGACTCGATACCGAGATACTGTTGGAGCTCTGCGCCCGTCTTACCTGACACCGCGATGATCGGAGCCCGGGACCTGAGCAGCACATACCGCTCCCAGATCGCCGCCGAGACATGATCCGGATAGATCCGGCTCAGCGCCGCCTTCGGGAAGCTCGCCTCGCGCCGTGCCGTGTCCAGCCAGGCCGCGACGCACGAGTGCGCCGTGTAGACGTCAGCGCCCAGACCCTGGCCGTCGTGCACGTGCACGATGTCGTACGCGGCCGCGTCCAGACGCGACTGCAGGGACCACGCGAAGGTCGGCACCTGGAGCGCCGGCACACGTTCGAGCATCGGGACGTGCACGAAACGAGCCGGACTCCCGTCCGTGTCCAGCGCCTCGCTCGTGTAGATGTCGATCTCGTGATTGCGGCCGGCCCGGTCGCTGAGCGCCGCCATCACGGCTGAGACACCGCCCTGGCGGTTGTAATACCTCCCGACCATCGCAATCCGCACTGAGATTCCCCTCGTGACCGCGCTACGCCGAAATGGAGACTAGTCGTGCCGTCAGACGCCCCTCGGGGTGATGGAGGCATGCTCGGCGCGGTCAGCGCGCGGCGAGCGACGGCGGACGTGGTCATCCAGATCGTCGTCCAGGCGACGAACGTCGCGCTCGGGGTGGTCGTCACCGCCGTCATCGCCCGGCAGCTCGGCACGACCCGCTACGGCGAGTGGGCGACGATCTTCTCCGTGATCGGGGTCGTCGGGTTTCTCTCCGATCTCAACCTCCAGGACGTCGCGGTCCGCCAGCTCGCCGGGGATCGCGAGCACGAGCGCGAATGGCTTGGAGCGATGGTGGCTCTGAAGGCCCTCCTGACGATCCCGGTGTTCCTGATCGTCGTCGTCCTGCTGGAGCTGATCGCCCGCGGAGCGACGATGCGACTCGCGGGGGTGATCCTCGCGATGACCTTGCTTCTGCAGGCCGCCAGCGCGACTCAGGTCGCATTCGTCCTGCGGATCCGCAACGACCTGACGATGGCGATTCTCACCGCCAACTCCCTGATCTGGACCGGGTCGGCAGTCGTGATCACGCTGTTGGGCGGTGGCATGGTCCCGTTCGCGATCGCCTTCACCGGCGCCTCGGCGCTCGCCGCGCTGGCGACCACGGTGCTGGCCCTGCGATGGGCGCACTTCGAGCTGCGCGGGGTGCGCGCGCGCTGGAGGATGCTGGCGACGGTCGGCTTCACCGTGGGCTTGTCGTCGATGCTCGGCCTCGTGCACGGAAACGTCGATCAGGTGCTCGTCTACGAGCTCGCGCCGCACCGTGTCGATGCGGGGCTCTACGGCGGCCTGTACCGCATCGCAACGCGGGCCACGGCCGTTCCGGTCGCGGTCGTGACGACGATGTTCCCGATGCTGTCCGGGGCGATCGTGCACGACCGCGAGCGCGCCCAGCGCCTCGTGCAGGCCGCTCTCGAATCGCTCGCGATGCTCTCGATCCCAGCGCTCGCCTTCAGCCTCGTCGGCTCGCGACCGCTGCTGCGCCTGGTGCTCGGCCCGCAATACGTCGCCGCGGCCGGCGCCCTGCCGATCCTGATGGGCGCCTATGTGGTGATCTGCTGGGGATATGTGGCCGGAAAGCTCGTGATCGTGCTCGGCCGGCAGCGCCGGTTCATGGCCTACGTGACGATCGGTCTGGCCCTCAACGTCGCCCTCAACGTCGCCCTGATCCCCAGATATGGCTACGTCGCGGCCGCCTGGATCACGGTTGTCACCGAGACGACGGTGATCGGACTGACGCTGCGGATGGTGCTGACCGACCTGCAGGTGAGATTGCGGGTTGCCCGCCTCGCGCGCCTCCTCGGAGCGGGCGCGGTGCTCGCGCTCCTGCTGCTGGCGGTCAGGTCGGCGGGCGGCACGGGCCTGGTGCCGCTCGTCTCGACGGCGCTGGTCGTCTATCCCGCGCTGCTGCTCGGGACGCGCGCGCTCCGCCCAGCCGAGCTGCGGGCGCTGGTCAGCGGACGCGCCGGCGCTGCCTGACCGCCCGCCCCGATCAGCCCCGCATCCCCTGGGCCAGCAGGCTCTCGATCAGCTCGGCCACGACCGGTTTAGCGAACTCGCGCTCGGCCCACGCGCGGGCCGCCCGTCCCTGACGCTCGCACAGCCCCGGGTCGTGGCGGTACTCGCGCAACAGCGAAACGAGTGCCTCGGGGTCGTTGACGGCCTCCGTGATCGCACCGAACTCAGGTCGGATCATGTCGGCCACACCTTCGGGACCGGTCGCAAGGCACGGCCGCCCGGCGAGCATCCCGAGGATCGTCGCTCGCGGCGCTCCCTCCGTCGGCGACGGGCAGAAGATGCTGACGTCGAAGGCGCTCAGGACCTCAGCGACGTCGCCGGTCGGCGTCGGGACGAAATGCGCACGCTCGCCGAGCGGCGCGGCCAGCGACCGCAGCTCGCCTTCGGTCTCGCCCGATCCGGCCAGGATCAGGTGCGTGTCGGGGTCGTCGAGCCGCAGGACCGCCTCGACGACGACGTCGTTGCGCTTCTTCGGGTGGAACCTCGAGATGCAGCCGACGACGAACGCCGCCTCGGGGATCGCGAGCCGTTCGCGGACGGCGTCGCGGCCGGCGGCCGTGAAGCGGATGTCGTCGACTTCAACCGCGTTGGGCACGACGGTGACCTTGGCCGGGTCGAGGCCGACGTCGAGGAGCGAGGCGCGAGTCCCGGCGGATACGGCCATCACCAGTCGCGCCCGGCGCGACGCGGCGACGTACATCCGCTGCGGGAGGCCGCGTCGGAGCGGATACGGAACCGGCCCCCACTCGGCCCACACGAGACCCCGACGCATCCGTGGCGGCAGCAGCGGCGCCATCAGCTGCTCCTTCTTGTAATGGACCATCAGCACGTCGTACGGAAGTTCGCGCTCGAGCGCGAGGCGGAGTGCTCGCTGGTAGCGCGGCCAGCGGAGGCCGAGCGTCAGCACGGTACGCGTGGAGAGCTTCGGTCCGATCTCGATCCGGCGCACCGGCACACCGGTGTCCCGGCCGATCTCCGCCAGATCGCTGAGCATGACGACATCGTGGCCTCTGCCCGCGAGGGCGTCGAGCATCTCGACGGCGGCGAACTCCGCCCCGCCGGACGAGGTCGTGGTCATCACACTGACGATCTTCATGCCGGTCCTTCATGCTCGCTTTGACGGCCGATCAGCTCAGCAGCCTAGCCAGAGCCTCGATCGAGTAGCAGCGCGCCGCCAGCTCGCGGCCGGCCGCCGCGAGCCGGTCGGCACGATCCGGCCGGTCGAGCATCTGACCGATGGCCGCGGCGAACTCCACGGGATCGCCCGCTGACAGGAACTGCTCGCCGCTCTCGCCCTCCTCGATCAGTGCCGCGGCGTGATGCGTCGCCACGACCGGCAGTCCGTACGCCAGAGCCTCGATGAACTTCAGCGGCGAGCCTCCCCCATGCAGGAGCGGCACGACGACCAGATCGCAGCCGATGTAGGCGGAGCGCAGGTCCTCGACGAACCCGAGAGGCTCGATCCGGGCGTCGGCCGCGCCGGCCCCGCTCTCCAGACCGCGGCCGACGACCCGCAGATGCGCGTCGGGATGGACCTGCCACACGAGTGGGAGCACCTGCTGAGTCAGGAACGACAAGCCCTCGCGGTTCGGCGGGTAGGTGAAGTCCGCAACGAACAGGAGCCGGTGTTGCGCTGAACAAGCGACCGGCGCGATCCTCGCCACGTCGACGACGTTCGGCACGTAGCGGGTCCGCGGCGCCCGCGCGGCGCTCGCGCCACCGGCCGCGAGCCGAGCGGCGCCGCGCTCGTCGGCGCGCGTGGCCATCCAGCTCTCGGCGAACGTCCGGAGCACCGTTCGCTCGAACGCCTCGAGCCCGACGCCTTCGCCGCGGAACCCCGATTCCAGGTTGTGTGCGAGATAGACGACGTCGCGCTGCCCGGCGAGCGGCAGCAGCGCGGCGGCGACCACGGGTCCGTCGGCGATCACCCGGACCGTGCGTGGGGCCCGGTCGGCGGCGGCGGCGAGCTCGGGCGACACTCCGGCGGCGAGGTCCGCCGGCACCCGATTGCGGCGAGCACGAAGGTAGGCGAAACCTCGTCGAAGCCCGCGAGACGCATGCAGCGGCCGCACCGTAACGTCGGCGAGGGCGGCGTACTCGGGCGCCGCCTCGGGCGCGCCGAACACGATGTGGGCGACCTCCACCGGGTGATCGCGGGCGAGCGCCGCGACCACGCCATACGTGCGGAGCCCGGTCCCGCTGCCCAGAGTGGGCGTCACCGAGGTCACGAGCAGGTCGCTCATGTCCGCAGCGCAGCCCCGATCTCGGCCAGGCGAGACTCCCACGAGTGCCGACGCGCGGCGGCGCTTCGCGCTTGTCGCGCGGCGACGGAGTCGTCGGCGAGGACACGTTCGATCGCCGCCACCGCGCTCGCCACATCGGTCACCTGCCAGACATCGTCAACCCCCCCGAGCGACGGCAGCCCGGCGGCGACGATCGCGACTCCGGCCGCGAGGTACTCGTAGACCTTCATCGGGAAGATGCTCGCCGTGAGGCGAGAGCTGCGATAGGGGATCAGCCCGACCGACGCGCCGCGCAGGACGGTCGGAAGGTCGGCGTGGGCGCGGGCCCCCAGCAGGTGCACGTTCGGCTCGGAAGCGAGCTGCGTCACGTCGGTCGTCGGATCGCCCAGCCCCACCGGGCCGACCAGTGCGAGGCTCCAATCCCGTCGCGTCCGCGCGATCCCGGCGAGCAGCTCGAAATCGAGCTTCTTGGCGGCGACCGCGCCGATGAACACGAGCCGGGGCTCGGGCAGCCTCGCCAGTGCATCGTCGACGGGTCCCGGCTCGAGCGCTGCTGCGAACAGCTCGGTGTCCGCGACGTTCGGCGCGAGCAGCACGCGGTCGGAGAATCGCCGCATCCGCTCGGCAAGCGGCCCCGAAGAGGCGATCACAAGGTCGGCACGCGCCGCGAACCGGGCCTCAGCCGCTTCGAAGCTGCCTGCGTCGACCCCCGTCTGCGCGGCGATGTCGTCGACGCAGTGGTAGACGATCAGCTCCGGGTCGAGCACGTCGATCAGCGCCTCGGCCTGAGGCACATAGGCCCACAGCACGGGGTGCTCGAGGCCGAGCCGCCGCACCTGCGCCGACACCCGCCCTCGCAGGATCCGGGCGTTGCAGGCGCGTACGACCCGGTTGCCGTGCAGCGGCAGCACGAGCGGCGAGAGCACGGTCACGCCGTCCAGCCGCCGAGCCGGGGCGAGGCCGGTCCGCAGCCGCCGAGCGATCCGCGTCAGATCCCGGCCGGAGGCGAGACTCGGCCGGCGCAGTCCCAGCGACTCGATGAACAGCACCGGACTGCCGGTCGCGGCCAGGCGATACATCAGGTGGTGCTGGTTGGTCCAGACCTCGTTCTGCCAATCGTTGAAGCCGACGCAGACGATCGCGCGGCCACCGATCGGGTTATCGACCGGCCGGTCGGTCATCCGTCGGGGAAGAGGCGCGGGCGCAGCCGCTCGAACTCCTCCTGCGCCATCTCGTAGTCCTCATGGCGCCCGATGTCGAACCACGTATCCTGCGAGCGGACGGCCCGCACCTTCTCCCCCTCCGCGATCAGCTTCAGCACGAGGTCCGGGAAATCGAGCCGGCCGCCGCGCGGAATGTAACCGCGCACGCGCGGCGCAAAGCAGTACACGCCCATCGACACGTCGTAGGAGTAGGACGGCTTCTCGATGTATCCGGTCACCTCTTCGGGATCCTCGGCGGACCCGAACTGGAGCACGCCGAGTGAGACCTGCACCTCGCGCTGATGCGTCGCGATCGTGGCCGCCTGCCCGCCGTCGCGGTGCCGCTCGAGCAGGTCGCCGTAATCGAGGTCGGTGAGGACGTCGCCGTTCATCACGAGAAAATCGTCGTCCAGGCTCTCGATCATGCTGAGCGCGCCGACCGTGCCGAGCGGCTCGTGCTCGCGGAAGTAGTCGATCTCGATGCCGTGCCGCGAGCCGTCGCCGAAGAACGCCTCGATCAACTCGGCGAGGTAACCGGTCGCGATCGTCACGCGCCGGAAGTCGGCGCGGGCCAGCTGCCGCACCACGATCTCGAGGATCGGCATGTCGCCGATCGGCATCAGCGGCTTGGGAATGACGGTCGTGTACGGCCGCAGGCGAGTGCCGGGCCCGCCCGCGAGGATGACAGCACGTGTCACGGCGCGAAGGCTACGCTACGGTTCCCGGGGAGAGATTCCAGCGGCTCGCAGATGACAGTCGAGGTTCCACAGCCGCTTGACGTCGCGGGTGTCCTGATCGTGGAGCAGGGCGGACGCGGCGGCTGCACCGACTACACCGCGTGTCTCGCCGCCGCACTGGCCGAGCTCGGGATCCCGGTCACGATTGCCACGGCCACTGACCATCTGATCGGGGAGCTCCCGGGCGTGCGGATCGTGCGCCTGTTCAGATATGTGCGTGGCACCTCGGCCGTGGGGCGCGCGATCCGGCGGCTCGATCTGGGCTGGGCCGCCAACGGGCTGCTGTTCCTGCTGGCCATCCCCCGGCTGGTTGCGCTCGCGCGACGGCATGCTGTCGTCCACGTCCAGGGATGGGAACGCCATTCGCTCGGCGTCCTCGCGACCGTGCCGCTGATCCTGTCCGGCGCCCGGATCGTGTACACCGCGCACAACACCTTCGAACGCCGTCCGCATCCGGTCGAGGGGCGCCGGCTGTTCCCTCGCCTGGCGCGGGAGACGATCGTGCACACCGAGACCGATCGTCGCCGGATCGATCCAGGCCGGTCCGTCACGGTCATCCCGCACGGCCACTACGGTTCGATCGCGGACGGCGTTCCGGCGGTGGAACCGGCAGCCGCCCGCATGGCGCTCGATCTGCCCGCCGACCTCCCCGTCGTCCTGATCTTCGGCGTCCTGCGTCCCGACAAGGGCATCGGCGACCTGCTCGATGCCGTCGCGCAGACGACGCCGTGGCACGCGCTGATCGCCGGCGAGGAGGACGGGGCGCTCGCGGCGGCGGCGGCGTGGCTCTCGAGCCCCGCGCTGGCGGGCCGCGTGACCGTGCGCGAGGGGTTCCAGCAGGCGCAGGACGTCGGCGATGTGTTCGCCGCCGCGGACCTGGTCGCCCTGCCCTATCGCCAGGCCAGCCAGAGCGGCGTCCTGCACCTGGCCTATGGGTTCGCGCGGCCGGTCGTCGCCTACCCGGTCGGTGGATTGATCGAGGCGGTGCAGGATGGCGTGACCGGGTGGTTGTGCACGGAGGCGAGCCCCGCCGCCCTCGCCGAGGTCCTGCGCGTCGCCGACCGCGCCGGACGCGACGAACTGCGCCGGATGGGCGAGGAGGGACGGCGCTGGGCGACGGAGACGTTCGACTGGCGCCGCATCGCAGCGGCGACCGCCGAGGTCTACCGTCGCGCGCTTCTCGGCAGATCGTGGTGATCGGAGCCCAGATTCAAGCTCCGGCCGGTCGAGTACGATCACTTCCCTGGAAATGACGATGGCGCTCGAAAGCGACCCGCCGTCGGAACTGCTCGAACGGTTCCCGCGCGTGGCGGCGGTGCACGAGTGGCTGACGGTTCCCGGCGGTTCCGAGAAGGTGCTCATGGCGATCCTGGACCTGCTCCCGCAGGCTGACGTCTTCACCTCGGTCTACGACCCCGCACCTTGGCGTGATGCGATGCGGGGACGCCGCGTCACCGCTTCTGCGCTCGACCGGATCCCGGGAGCACGCCGACGCTACATGCGCCTGCTGCCGCTGATGGATCCGGCATTTCGCAGCTTCGATCTGCGCGGCTACGACCTGATCGTCTCCTCCAACCACGCGAGCGCGAAGAACGTCCGCACACCGGCCGGGGTTCCCCATGTCTGCTACTGCCACACCCCGATGCGCTATGCATGGGATCCCTCGCTGCTCGCCGGGGAGTCGCTCGGGCCGGCGGCCGGCCGACTGCTGCCGATCCTGACCGCGTGGCTGCGTCACGTCGACCGCCGGCGCGCCACGGGTCCGACGACATTCGTCGCCAACTCGGAGTTCGTGGCCGGCCGCATCCGCGCGGCTTACGGCCGTGACAGCGTCGTGATCCACCCTCCGGTCGACATCGCCCCGTATCTCGCCACCCCGCGGAGGCCCGCGGACGCCTACCTCGTGTTCGGACGGATCGTTCCCTACAAGCGTGTGGAGATCGCCGTGCAGGCCTGCGAACGACTTGGCCGCCGTCTGATCGTCGCCGGTGGCGGGCGCGCGCTCGAGGCGGTGCGCGGCTTCGCGTCCGCCAATACCGAATTCATCGGCCACGTGCCCGACGCCGACGTCCCCGCCCTGCTGTCTCGGGCACGAGCACTCCTGTTCCCGGGGCTGGAGGACTTCGGGATCGTTCCCGTCGAGGCGCTGGCCGCCGGCGCACCCGTGATCGCCTTCGGAGAAGGCGGCGTTCGCGATTCGGTCGTCGACGGGGTCACCGGTGTGCTCTACGATCCGGGCACGGTGGAGGGCATGTGCGCCGGGCTGGAGCGGTTCGAGGCGCTCACCCTGGACGAGCAGGCGATCAGAGACAGTGCGCGCCGGTTCGGGCCTGAACGATTCGCCGCCGCCTTCCGCGAACTGCTGATCAACCTCGAGGTATGTCGACGACCACCAGGATGAGCCGGACGCAGGAGCCGGGCACGGGGCTCGTGGCCGGCGTGCTCGTCGTTGCGATGGCCGCCGCGGCTCTGTACCTCGGCCATCGATCGGGTCTGGCCGTCGGCTTCGGGGCCCTCGCCGCCGAGGCGGCCGCGCTCGTGCTCGTCGGGAACGCGCGCTTGACGCTGCTCCTGTTCCTCGTGGTCGGCGCCGTCGCCGAGGACGATCCCAACTGGGGCATCAATCTGACCGCCGTGTACAACCACGGGACGGCACAGCCCTCGCCGTTCGAAGCCCTCGAAGCCCTTGCCTGCTTCGCGGTCCTGCTGTACCTCGCGAGCACCCGCCTGGCAATCCGCTTCCCGAAGCCATTCGCGATCCCGATCACGCTCACGGCCGCCGCACTGCTCGCCGGCCTGATCACCGGCGAGAGCGCCGGCGTCAGCGGCCCCTCAGCCCTGCTCGGGACCTTCGAGGATGTGATCCCCCTGCTGATCGTGCCGCTGTTGATCGTCAACGTGATCCGGACCAGAGCCGAGCTGCGCCAGGCGCTCGCGATCGGCGCCGTGCTCGTCGCCGTCAAGGCGATCGCGGGCCTGCTCGTGTACTTCAGCGGGCTCGCGCCGGTCCAGGGTACGTTCGGGCGGATCACCTACTTCGAGCCGCCCGCGAACCTGCTGATGATGATGTTCCTGTTCGCGATGCTGATCGCATGGCTCTCCGGGATCAAGGTCCCGCGGTGGGTCGCCTGGATCACCCCGCTGGTGATCTTCGCGCTCGTTCTCAGCTACCGGCGGACGATCTGGCTCGGGGTCGGAGTCGCGACGCCGCTGCTCGTCTTCATCAGCAGCGGCCGGATCGCTCGGCGCTTCATCGTGCCGTCACTGGTCGTGATCGTGGCCGTCGGGTACGCCGTGCTCAGCACGGGCATCGGCGGTGGTCTGCAGGGCTCGCTGGTCCAGCGAGCCGAGTCGATCAGCCTCGCGAAGATCAGCGAGAGCACGCAGGACCGCTACCGGATCGATGAGCGGCACAACGTGCTCGCCGCGGTCGAGCGGAGTCCCCTCACCGGCCTCGGCATCGGCGTGGCGTGGCCGATGCGCTACCCGGTCGGGGTCGAGTTCGCCGACCAGAACCAGTTCGTGCACATCGCTGCCCTGTTCTGGTGGATGAAGATGGGGCTGCTCGGGCTGGTCGCGTATGTCTCCCTGATCGGATCGGTGATCCTCGCCGGTCTGCGGATCTGGCGCCGGCATTCCGATGCGCATGTCCGGCTGATGGGACTGGCTGCGACCGGGCTCGCGATCGGCTGGGCGGTCGTCGAGCTCGCCAACACCGTGCTCGGGGCGGAGGAGCGCGGAGCCGTGCTGTTCGGCGCGGTGATGGGCCTGCTGGCGGTCGCCGACGCGCAGCTCGGGCTGTCCGGCGCGCCCGAACCCGCCGATACAGTAGGTGCGTCATGAGCTTGGGCAGCGATCATCCGGGCGGCCAGGGCGAGCGCTCGTCGCTGATCACAGGCGTGCGCGTCCTGCGCGAACGTGGCTGGGTCATCGTCGCGGCGCTGATCGTCTGCCTGGTCGTCGCGTTCGGTCTCGCCAAGAGCTCAACGAAGCAGTACACAGCGACGGCGACGCTCCTCGTACAGAATTCCAACGTGTCGGCGCTCGTCGATCCGAGCCAGGCGCAGACGCAGCTGGACCCGGCCCGCGAGAGCGCCGACGTGCTCTCCCTGCTGGAATCTCCTGCGGTCGCCCAACGGGTCCAGAGCCAGCTCCACGTGAACGAATCGCTCTCCGACCTGGAGAATGCGGTCGTCGCAACGGGTAACCCGAACGACGATCTCATCTCGGTGGCCGCCACCGACTCCGATCCCCGGTTTGCCGCCCGGCTCGCAAACGGGTTCGCGACCGCGCTGGTCGACCTGCTGACCGCATCCGCTCAGAACCAGGTGAGCAACGGTGAGGCACAGATCAGCGCCGAGCTCGCCAGTCTCCCGGCGACCGACACCGCGGAGGCCGCGACGCTGCGCCAGGCCCTCAGCCAGATCGTCGCGCTGCGCGCCGTCACCAACGGCAACGTCGAGGTCTGGGACACCGCCCAGCCGCCGTCCTCCCCCTCCTCGCCGAACGTGAAGAAGGACGTGGCGCTCGGCGCCGTGGTCGGCATCGTCCTCGGTCTGACCCTGGCGTTCCTGCTCGACCTCTTCGACGGGCGCATCAAGACGGCGATCGAGCTCGAGGAGCTCTACGGATTGCCGACGCTCGCAACGATCCCACTCCAGCGCAGGCCACTCACCGCCGCGCGCGTGCAGCACGACGAGCTGAGCGTCTTCCAGATCCTCCGTGGCGGCCTCGGCTTCATCTCGCTGCGCCGCGAGGTCCGAGTCGTACTCGTCACGAGCGCCGTCCCGGGCGAAGGCAAGACGCACGTCGCGACAGGCCTGGCCCTGGCCCTCGCCGCGGCGAAGAAGCGCGTCATCCTCGTGGAGGCCGACGTGCACAGACCGGCCGCCGGGAAGTTCCTTGGCGCCACCAGCGGCCAGCGCGGTCTGATGAACGCGCTCGTCAATTCGACCGATCTCGACGAGCTCGTGCAGACGGTGCCCGACCGGCCGTTGCTGTCGGTCCTGCCAAGCGGGCCTCACACGCCGAACTCCGCCGAGCTCCTGCGGCTGCCGGCGATGTCGGACATCATCTCCGACCTCGCGGTCGACTACGACTTCGTGATCCTCGACGGCCCGCCGCTGTTGCCCGTGGCCGACGCGCAGGTCCTGCTCGACAGCCCGATGATCGATGGAGTGATCGTCGTCGCGCGCCCGAATCTGACGACGCGGGATCAGATTCGCGGGGTGCTGACGATCCTGCAGCGGCATCCCGCCGCCGGAGCGAGCCTCGTCGTCAACGGCTCCGGCGAGAACCGGCACATGTACTACTACCCGGCCGCGGGGAACGGCGCGCCGGCTGAGCGTGGCCGCTTCGCTCGCTTGATTGGAAGTAGGTGAAACGTGACTGAAGGACCCGCAGGGACGATCGCCATCACGGGCGCCGCCGGCTACATCGGCGCGCCGCTCAGCCTCCGACTCGCCGCATCGGGCTGGAACGTCCGCGGGCTCGACGTCCTGCTGCATGGGCAGGACGAGGTCGCGGAGTCCCTCGAGCGCGCAGGGGTCGAACTGATCCGCAGCGACGTTCGCGACGCGTCCGCGCGTGAGGCGGCGCTCCACGGCGCGGACGCCGTCGTCCACCTTGCGGCGATCGTCGGCGACCCGGCGTGCGCGCGCGACCCGGCGCAGTCGCGTGCCGTCAACGTCGACGGAAGCCTCGCGCTCGCCGCCGATGCGCACCGGCTCGGCGTCGGCCGTTTCATCATGGCCTCGACGTGCTCGAACTACGGGCGGATGTCGGATCCGACCGTCCCGATCGACGAAGCCGGCGAGCTCGCGCCGGTCTCGCTCTACGCCGAACAGAAGGTCGCGGTCGAGCGCGCCCTGCTCGAGTCGAGCAGTCCCGCGCCGGTGCCGACGTGCCTGCGCTTCGCGACCGTCTATGGCGTGGCGCCGCGGATGCGCTTCGACCTCACCGTCAACGAGTTCACGCGCGACCTCTGGGCGGGACGAAGCCTCGAGGTCTTCGGCGAGCAATTCTGGCGCCCGTACGTCCACGTCGTCGACGCCGGCCGCGGGATCGAGGCGGCGCTCGGCGCTCCCGACCTGACCGCGCACGAGGTCTTCAACGTCGGTCGCTCCGGCGAGAACTACCGCAAGCTCGACCTCATTGAAGAAATCCGCCGCGTGACCGATAGAGGGAACGTGGAATTCGTGCACCGCAACGAAGACCCCCGCGATTACAAGGTCAGCTTCGACAAGATCCGCAATGTGCTCGGCTTCGAGACCGAGATGACGGTCCCTGACGGAATCGCCGAGGTCTTCGGGGCGCTCGAACAGAAGAGGTTCGGCGATCCCTTCGATGGGCGCTACCGGAACATCCCCTGACCAGCTGATCCCGGTCTTCGATGTCCGGATCTCAGCCGACGACCTCGTAGCCGTCGAGGAGACGCTGCGGTCCGGCTGGCTGACGATGGGGCCGCGCACCCGTGAGTTCGAGGTCGCCTTCGCGGGCGCGATCGGCACGCGCCACGGTGTCGCCGTATCGAGCTGCACCGCCGCTCTGCACCTCGCGTACCTGGCGATCGGGGTCGGACCGGGTGACGAGGTGATCGTTCCCTCCTTCACGATGGTCGCGACCGCCGCCGCCGTGATCCACGCCGGCGGGACACCGGTGTTCGCCGACATCATCAGCCCCGGGCGGCCGACGCTCGACCCCGAGCACGTCGAGTCGCTGATCACGGAGCGGACCAAGGCAGTTGTCGCGATGCACTTCGGCGGGTACGCGGCCGCGGTCGAGCGTCTCGCCGACGTCTGCCGGGCGCACGACGTGATGCTGCTCGAGGACGCCGCCCACGCTCCGCTCGCGACAGCCGGAGGCCGCTGCCTCGGCAGCTGGGGCGTGGCCGGCGCGTTCAGCTTCTTCTCGAACAAGGTCCTCGCAGGCGGCGAGGGCGGCCTGCTCGCCACCGATGACGACGAGATCGCGGCGTTCGCACGGCTGCGGCGTTCGCATGCGATGACGCTCGGATCGTGGGACCGGTATCGCGGCGCGCTCGGGACCTATGACGTTCCCGCGCTCGGCTTCAACTACCGCCTCGACGAGCCGCGCGCGACGCTGCTGCTCTCGCGCCTGCGGCGGCTCGGCCCCGACATCGAGCAGCGGCGCGCGATCACCGCTCGCTACCGCGAGCTGCTCGGCGGAGTTCCCGGCCTCACCGTTCCATTCGCGGACGACGACGTCGCCACTTCGTCGTGCTACGTGATGAG
Organism: uncultured Solirubrobacterales bacterium; assembly: GCA_963705995.1. Lineage (GTDB taxonomy): Bacteria > Actinomycetota > Thermoleophilia > Solirubrobacterales > Solirubrobacteraceae > Palsa-465. Next base: position 106,505 of record CAVPLN010000006.1, on the reverse strand, counting down.
CATCATGGTCGACGATCCCGACGTGCGGGCGCCGCTGCGCCAGTCGCTGCGCGACAACCACGGCATCCAGACAAGCGTCTTCTACCCGTCGATCCACCACCTCAGCGCGTACAGCTCACGCTACCCCGGCATCTCACTGGAGCAGACGGAGCAGGCGGCGGCTCGCGAGATCACGCTCCCGCTGTTCCCACACATGACCGAGACCCAGCAGGACCGGGTCGTCGAGGCGCTCCGCGCGGAGCTGGCAGGATGAGCTGGAAGGTTCCCCTCACGAAGGTCGACCTGACCGACGAGGATGTCGCAGCGGTGCTGCGCTGCCTCGCAGAGGGCTGGCTGACAATGGGACCGCGAACCCAGCTCTTCGAACAGGCCATCGCCGACCTCTGCGGGGCGCGGCACGCGGTGGCCGTCTCCTCGGGAACTGCCGCGTTGCACCTTGCGATGCTCGGCGCCGGGATCGGCGAGGGCGATGAGGTGCTCATCCCAGCGCTCACCTTCGTCGGCGTCGCGGCCGCGATCCGACACTGCGGGGCCACGCCAGTGTTCGTCGAGTCGTGCGGTGACGATGACCTCAACATGGATCCGGAGGACGTCGCGCGGCTGATCGGGCCGCGCACGCGTGCGGTGCTCGCCACCCACTGGATGGGCTATGCGTGCGACCTGCCCGCGCTCGAGCAGATCTGTGCCGAACACGGAACCGTGCTGATCGAGGACTGCGCGCAGAGCATCACGGCGCGCTGCGCGGACGGCCGGCTGACCGGAACCGTCGGAGCGGCCGGATGTTTTTCGTTCTTCTCCAAGAAGCAGCTGGCCGTCGGCGAGGGCGGCATGATCGTGACCGCCGACGAGGCTCTGGCAGCCAAGGCGCGGAGCCTGCGCTCGCATGCGATGACGTCGCACACGTGGGATCGCCATCGCGGTCATGCCGACAGCTATGACGTCGTCGACATCGGCTACAACCTGCGGATCGACGAGCCGCGCGCCGCGCTCGGACTCAGCCGGATCACGCGGCTGCACGACGACATCGAGCACCGCCGGACCCTCGTGCGGCGCTACCGCGGGCTGCTCGCCGATGCGCCGGGCGTGTCGATCCCCTGGGACGATGACGACGTCGAGCGGAGCTCGCACTTCGGCTTCACCGTCCTCCTGCGGTCCAAGGCGGAGCGAGCCCGGCTCGCCGCCGACCTCGCGCGGCGCGGGATCCAGACCACGAGCTACCCGGCGATCACGACGCTCTCGGCATATCGCGACCATCCGGCGTGCCTGCGGACCGAGAAGATCGTGGACAAGCAACTCGTCCTGCCGCTCTCGACGACGTTCGACGTGGAGACGATCGAGCTCGTCGCGCGGCACGTCACGGAGCTCCTCGCTGTTACCGTGTAGCGCGTGGTTGCCGGCCTAGCAGCCCGGCAACGCACCCCCACCGGGCCTGGACTTCTCGCAGCGCTGCGAGCCGATGCGGGGGCGCTGGTGCCCAGCACGATCGGCGTCGGTCTGATGCTCGTGTGGGCCGTCCACAACGGCGGCTTCGATGCCGACACGTGGTACTGGGGGGCGCTCGCGCTGCTGTCGCTCCTCGCCGTCACGCTCGTCGTCCGCCGGGCGCACCGCCGGCCGCTCCCGCGCCCGGCGATCGCCGCGGTCGCCGCGTTCGGGCTCTATGTGTCCTGGTCGTTCCTCTCGATGACCTGGGCTCAGGTCCCCGGCGAGGCGCTGGACGGCAGCAACCGCGCGCTGCTCTATCTGATCGTCTTCACCCTCTTCCTCGTCCTGCCGTGGACGCCGAGGGCGGCCCTGGGGACGCTGACGTTCTACGCGATCGGCGTCGGCGTGATCGCGATCGTGCTCGAGCTGAGGCTCGAGTCCGGCTATCAGCTCGCACAACTCGTCGTTCAGGGGCGCCTCGCCGCACCGACGGGATACTTCAACTCGACCGTCGCCCTGTTCATGTGCGACGCCCTCCTGGCGACGGCGCTGGCCTGCCGGTCCGAACTGCCGGCGCCACTTCGGGGTGCGCTGCTCGCGTGCGGAGCCGCCTCGCTGCAGCTGTGTCTGCTCGGCCAGAGCCGAGGCTGGCTGTTCACGCTGCCGCTCGTGCTCGTGGTCGCGATTCTGATCGTCCGCGATCGGCTGCGCGTGGCACTGCTGGCGCTGTTCCCGATCCTGGCAGTGCTCCTGCCTCTGCATCGCCTGCTGAGCGTGTTTGCCGGTGGCGGCAACGGCGTCACGATCACCGCTGCCACACGGGACGCCGCACAGAGCGCCGCCCACACGTGCCTGCTGCTGTGCGCCGGCGTGTTCGTGCTCGGCACACTGGTCGGCGCGCTCGAGGCGGTGCCGGCGCTGCCGCGGCCGTCGGCGCGGATGCGCCGGCAGATCGGCGCCGTCGTGGCGGTGCTTGCGGTGGCGGCCGCAGTCGGAGGCGGCATCGAGGCGACCGGCGGGCATCCGATCCGGTTCGTCGAGGACCAGTGGAACGGCTTCAGTCAGGAGTCGTCGGCAGCCCAGTCGGTCGGCTCGCACTTCGCTGCGATCGGCAGCGGGCGCTATGACTTCTGGAGGGTCGCGCTCGACGCGTTCGTCGCCCATCCGTTCGGCGGTATCGGCCAGGACAATTTCGCCGACTACTACATCCTGCGACGGCATACCGACGAGGACCCGCTGTGGCCCCACAGCCTCGAGCTGCGGCTGCTGGCGATGACCGGAGCGGTCGGGACGACGCTGTTCGCGGTGTTTCTCCTGTGCGCGCTGTGGTGCGCCCTGAAGGCACGGCGCCGCGATGCGCCCGGCGGCGGCCTCGCCGCCGCGGCGCTGCTGCCGCTCGTCGTCTGGCTGGTCCATGGATCGGTCGACTGGTTCTTCGAGATGCCCGCGCTGAGCGGCCCCGCACTCGGATTCCTGGGCATGGCCGTGGGCATGTCGGCCACCCGCGGGACTCCGGTCGAGCCGGCGCCCGCCGGCTCGGATCCGGCCGCGGCGCCCGCCGGCCGGCGGCTCGGCGCCGCACGCGGCCTCAGCCTCGTCGCAGGCCTCGTCCTGCTGATGGCGTGCACCGTCGCCCTCGCGTTTCCCTACCTCTCCGTCCGCGAGGTGTCGGAGGCAAGCGACGCCTCGAGCACCGACCCGGCCGCCGCGCTGAGCGACCTGTCCCGCGCTGCCAGCCTCGATCCGTGGAACCCGGTGCCCGGCCGGATGGCCGGCCAGATCGACCTGACAACCGGGCACTACCCCCAGGCTGAGCGCGCTTTCCGGCAGACGATCGCGAGGGAGCCGGACGGCTGGTACGCATGGTTGGGCGCCGGCCTCGCCGCGTCCGCCCGAGGCGACGACGTCACAGCGGCCCGGTATCTGCACCGCGCCTTCGAAATCGATGACCAGGATCCCGTGATCCGGCTCGCGCTCGACCGCGTCCTCACGCCCCACCCGCTCTCCCCGAGCCGCGCGCTCAACCTGCTCGCCGATGAATCCGGCGTGTGATCGCGCTCCGCGATCGGGCCAGGGTCCGAGCCGCCGGCCGCACCGATCGTTAGTCTCCTGCCGGGGTGAAGTGATGGCCGAAGTGACCATTTCGAGACGAACTCCCTGGGCGGAATCCTGTAGGATCGCCCGCCTATGGCTGGTTTGCGCCCTGCTACCGGCAAACTCAACCATCCGGATGTGTTCATGAAACGATTCGCACTTCTCGGCGCCGTCCTGTTCGTCCTGCTGGGGGCAACGTCCAGCTCGGCGGTGGCGGCGTCTTCGTCGTGCTCGACGTACAACCCGCAGAACTGCTCGAGCAAGACCACGACGACCTCCACCAACACCTCGCCGACGACGACGTCGACGACAACCACCACTGCGACCGGCACGACGACGACGACGTCGACGCTGCCGTTCACGGGCGCTGACGTCGGCCTGCTCGTGCTCGGCGGCGCGCTGCTCTGCCTAGGTGGTTTCGGCATCCGCCAGCTGTCGCGCAGGTTCGAGTAGTCCCAGCGGACACTGATTGACGCGGGCCGGCTGCGACCGGCCCGCTTTCGTCGGTGCTACAGGCCGAGTTGCTCGCGGATCAGGCGCGAGACCTCGCCGCCGTCCGCGCGACCCTTCGTCTCGCGCATCACGTAGCCGACGAGTGGACCGATCGCCTTCATGTTGCCGGCGCGGACCTTCTCCGCCGCCTCGTGGTCAGCTGCGAGCGCCGCGGCGACGATCTCCGCGAGCCCCGAGTCGCCCGCGTCGAGCGCGCCGAGCCCGTCGCGCTCGACGATTGTCGCCGGCTCGCCGCCCTCGGAGACGAGCGTGCTCAGCACCTCGCGGGCGGCGTTCTGGCTGACCGCCTTGGACGTCACCAGCTTCACGAGCCCGGCGAGGCTCGCCGGGCTCACCAGCGAGGTGGCGGGATCCACATCCGAACCGACCCGCTCGACGAGCGCCGGGATCCAGTTGGCGAGCGCGACCGGGTCGACGTCACCGTCCGAGGCGAGCGCCTGCTCGTAGAAGTCGGCGAGCTCGGTCCGGAAGGCGAGATCGCGAGCGCGCTCAGCCGGCAGCCCGTGCTCGCGCTCGAACCGCTCTGCGCGCGCCGCCGGGAGCTCCGGGAGCGCGGCCCGTGCCGCCGCGAGCATCGCGGCCGTCGCGACGATCGGAACGAGGTCCGGTTCGGGAAAGTACCGGTAGTCGTGAGCCTCCTCCTTCGAGCGCAGCGGCGTCAGCCGCTCGGTCCGCGGGTCGAAGTGGAGGGTCTCCTGCAGAACCGGCTCGCCCGCCCGCAGCAGTGCGACCTGGCGCTCGATCTCGGCACGCACTCCCTGCGCGAGGAAACGGAATGAGTTCATGTTCTTGAGCTCGGTCTTGGTTCCGAGCTCGGTCGCGCCGACGGGACGCACGGACACATTGGCGTCGCAGCGCAGCGATCCCTCCTCCATGTTGACGTCCGAGACGCCCAGCACGCGCAGCGTCGAGCGGAGCAGTTGCAGCCAGTCGCGGGCCTGCTCGGCCGAGTGCAGGTCAGGCTCGGTGACAATCTCCACGAGCGGCGTTCCGCCGCGGTTGAAGTCGACGACGCTGCGGTCGGAGCCGTGGATGCGCCCGCTCGCGCCGACGTGCACCAGCTTCGCCGCGTCCTCCTCGAGATGCACGCGATGGATCCGCACATCGCCGAGCCGGCCCCCGAGGCATAGCGGCACGTCGTATTGGGAGATCTGGTAGCCCTTCGGCAGGTCCGGATAGAAGTAGTTCTTGCGGTGGAACTGCGACCGGTCGGCGATCTCGCATCCAAGCGCGAGCCCGATCACCAGCCCGAAGTGGATCGCGCCGGCGTTGACGACCGGCAGCGTGCCGGGAAGGCCGAGGCAGACGGGGCAGGTGTGGGTATTGGAGGCGTCCCCGAACGACAGCTCGCATCCGCAGAACATCTTCGTCCGCGTCTTCAGCTGGACGTGGATCTCCAGCCCGATCACCGGCTCGTACTCGACGGCGGCGCTCATCGGGCCCCACCGGCGACGCGACCCGGACTCGGGTCGAATCCGATCGCCCGCTCGAGCGCGTAGGCCGCATCGAGCAGCCGGTTCTCGCTGAACGCCGCCCCGGCGAGCTGGAAGCCGACCGGCAGGCCGTCGCTGAGACCCGAGGGGATTGAGATGGCGGGGATCCCGGCGAGCGACATCGGGACCGTGCAGAAGTCGTTCAGATACATCGCGAGCGGATCCTGCGCCTTGGCTCCGAGCTCGAACGCCGTCCACGGGCTCGTCGGCGCGGCGATGAAGTCAAAAGACTCGAACGCCCGGCGGAAGTCGTCGCTGATCTTCGTACGCACGCGCTGCGCCGTTCCGTAATACGCGTCGTAGTAGCCGCTCGAGAGCGCGTAGGTCCCCAGCATGATCCGCCGCTTCACCTCGGGCCCGAAACCGGTAGCACGCGTCCGGCTGTACATCGAGACGAGGCCGCCGTCGCCCTCGACGCGCAGGCCGTAGCGGACGCCGTCGAAGCGCGCGAGGTTGGCCGACGCCTCGGCGGGCGCGATCAGGTAGTAGGCCGACAGCGCATGCGGAGCGTGTGGCAGCCGGCATGGCTCGACCGTGGCGCCGAGCTCCTCGGCGAGCGCGAGCGTCGCGTCGAAGCTGACCCGCACGCCGGGCTCGACCCCGCCCTCGGCGCCGATCAGCTCCTCCGGCACCCCGATCCGGATGCCCTTCAGGTCCTCGCGGGACGGCAGCCGGATCGCCTCCGGGAACTGCAACGAGGTCGAGTCGCACGGGTCCTGACCGACCATGTGGGCGAACAGCAGGGCGGCATCGGTCACGTCGCGCGTCAGCGGACCGGCCTGGTCGAGCGACGAGGCGAACGCGATCATCCCGTACCGGGAGCAGGAGCCGTAGGTCGGCTTCAGGCCGACGATGCCGCACAGCGCTGCCGGCTGTCTGATCGATCCCCCCGTGTCGGTCCCGAGCGCCCACGGCGCGCTGCCGGAGGCGACGGCGGCGGCGCTGCCGCCCGAAGAGCCCCCCGGAACGCGCGAGGTATCCCACGGGTTCCGGACCGGGCCGAAGGCCGAGTTCTCGTTCGAGGAGCCCATCGCAAACTCGTCCTGGTTCGTCTTGGCGAGCAGCGGCGCGCCGGCATCCGCCAGCTTGCGGACGACCGTCGCCGTGTACGGCGGTCGGTATCCCTCGAGGATCCGCGAGCCGGCCTGGCTGGGGACGCCCTCGGTGCAGAACAGGTCCTTGACCGCGAGCGGGACCCCGCCGAGCGGCGTCTGCGAGGAACCCCGGCCGCCCCGGTCTGTTTCGGGCGGCCCCTCGGCCACCCACGTGAAAGCGCCGAGCTCGTCGGCTTCGGCGCGGGCTCGATAGGCCTCGAACAGCTCGCCGGCGTCGAACTCACCCGCGCGGACGCCGGCTGCGGCCTGAGCCGCCGTCAACTCCAGGATCTCGGCGTTCATTCGCCGGCGCCCGGGCTGGGAACTCCGAAACCGCCGTCGACGGGCTCGGGCGCGGAGGCGAGCGCAGCCTCGCGAGACAGCGACGGGCGCGGCTCGTCGGCACGCAGGGCGTTGACCACATCGATCACGTGCGAGGTCGGCTCGACGCCGTCGAGGTCGAGCTCGCGGATCTTCTCGATGTGATCGAGCACTTTCGACAGCTCGAGCGCCATCCGCTCGACCTCCTCGTCGCTGAGCTCGAGGCGCGCCAGACGGGCGACGTGGTTCACCTGCTCGCGTTGCAGCATGGCCGGGATTCTAGGCCGACGTCAGCGACCGCCGCCGGCCGCCGACTCCTCGCCGAGGCTGACGAGCTCGATCTGCTGCGGCGCGTCCTGCAGCGAGATCCCGTCGACGCGCAGGGAGCGGTAGCAGCCCGTGAACACGCAGAGCGCCAGGACGAGCCCAGCGTACGCGCCGTAGCGGACGCCGACGATGCCGGCCGGGTGGTCGATCAGGACGCGGATCATGAGCCCGACCGAGAGCGCGAGCGCGAGCAGCGTTTCGATCGCCGTCGCGACGACGGGCAGCGCAGGCGACCGGCGCGTCGCCTGCAGCCACCAGACCCCGATGCCGAGCACGCCGACGACGAGCGTGAGCGGCCCGAGGATCTGAAGGCTCTGCCAACCCGTGTGCGTCGGGAGTCGCAGCACCGGATAGGAGTACCAGCCCGGCCCCAGCGCGCCGCGAAACCAGGGCGCCCCGAACAGGATCACGAGCAGCGCCGCAGACTCGATCCCGATGCCCCACTCGCTCGCACGGACTCGCGACAGCCGTGGCCGCATGATGGACGGCCGGGCTCAGACGAGCGCCGGCCGAGCCTGTAGCTCAGCGGCGGCGAGCGTATTGCGGAGGAGCATCGCGATCGTCATCGGCCCGACCCCGCCGGGAACCGGCGTCAGCAGTCCGGCGACCGGCGCGACAGCATCGAAGTCGACGTCGCCGCAGAGCTTGCCGTCGACGCGGTTGATGCCGACATCGATCACGGCGGCGCCCGGTTTGACGTGGCCGGCGCCCAGCATCTTGGGGCGGCCGACGGCGGCGATCAGGACGTCGGCGCGCCGGCAGACGCCCGCCAGGTCATGGGTGCGCGAGTGGCAGATCGTGACGGTTGCGTTGCGCTCGAGCAGCAACGACCCGATCGGCTTGCCGACGAGGTCGGAGCGCCCGACGACAACCGCCTCCGCGCCCTCGAGGGTGACGCCGTGACGATCGAGCAGTTCGACGCACCCGAGCGGCGTGCACGGCCGCAGCCCGCGGACCCCCTGGACGAGCCGGCCGGCGCTGACCTGAGTCAGTCCGTCGACGTCCTTCTCGGGGAGGATCGCGGATGTCAATGCCTTGCCGTCGAGCGGGGCCGGGACGGGGAGCTGCAGCAGGATCCCGCTGACCTCGGAGTCCGCGTTCAGCTGCTCGATCAGCTCGAGGACCTCCGCCTGCGATGTCTCCGGGGGGAGATGGCGGTGCAGATCGGCGATCCCCGCTTCCACGCAGGCCTTGCGCTTGCTGGCGATGTACACGGCGGAGGCGGGGTCCTCGCCGACGAGGATCGTCGCGAGCCCCGGCGCGGCGCCGGTCCGCTCGCGCCAGGCGTCGGCGTCCCGCTTGACCGCCTCGCGGACGCTCTGCGCGACCGCCTTGCCATCGATGATCGTTGCCGGCATCGCCGCGGACGCTACCTGATCGCCGCCGTCAGCGCTTGGAGATCGGCGCGAGCTCGGCGACCAGCTTGCGCTCCGACGCATCCCGGCTGAAGCGGATCACGACGATGCCCCCGGGCTCGAGCCCGGTCACGACACCCTCACCGAACGACGGGTGCGCAACGTCATCGCCCAGGCGGTACGCGACCGGTGGCTCGCTCTCGACGGCGGCACTCGACGCCCACGACGTCAGCCGTGCGCGGAACCCGCCGAGCCGGTCCGACCCGGCATCGTCGCGGTCGGTCAGGGCCGCCGGGATCTCGGCGAGGAAGCGGCTCGGGATCCCGTACGTGCGGGCCCCGAACACGGTCCGCTGGCGGGCGTGCGTGATGTAGAGATTGCGCTGCGCGCGGGTGATGCCGACGTAGCAGAGCCGCCGCTCCTCCTCGACGGCTCCCTCCTCGAGCGCTCGGGAATGGGGGAAGACGCCGTCCTCGAGGCCGATCATGAAGACGATCGGATACTCCAGGCCCTTTGCGTTGTGCAGCGTCATCAGCGTCACGAGCCCTTCGTCGTCGGTGCGCTCGTCCGCGTCGGCGACGAGCGCCAGCTGCTGGAGGAACTCGGCCAGCGACGGCTCCTGGGATCCCGAGGCGTCGTACTCGGCCGCGACGTTGACGAGCTCGTCGAGGTTCTCGAGCCGTCCCTGCGCCTCGATCGTCCGCTCGGCCCGCAGCGCCTCCAGATAGCCCGTCTCCTCGAGCAGCTCCTTCAGCATCCGCGCCACCGGCGCGCCCGACTGCATGCGCTCCCTGAGGACCTGCATCGTCGCCATGAAGCGTCCGATCGACTTGACCGCCGCTGCGCCGAGGCCGGGGACCTGGGCGCACGACACCGCGGCGTCCCAGATCGACAGACCGATCGTGTTCGCGAATGCGAGCAGCCTGGAGACCGACGTCGCGCCGATCCCGCGTCGCGGCGAGTTGATGATCCGCGTGAACGCACCCGTGTCCTGCGGGTTGACGAGCGCCGTCAGGTACGCGATCGCGTCCTTGATCTCCAGGCGCTCGTAGAACTTCGTCCCGCCGATCACCTGATAGCCCACGTCGGCCCGGACGAGCGCGTCCTCCAGGACCCGCGACTGGGCGTTCGTCCGGTAGAAGACCGCGATCTCGCGCAGCGAGGTGCCCTCGTCGGCGATCCGCTGGACCTCGCCGATCACGAACCGTGCCTCGGCGTGCTCGTCGTCGAGCTCCCGCAGCTGGATCAGGTCGCCGTCGCCGAGCTCGCTCCACAGGCGCTTGGACATGCGCCCGCGGTTCCCCGCGATCAGCGCGTTGGCGGCGTCGAGGATCGTCTGCGTCGAGCGGTAGTTCTGCTCGAGCTTGACGATCTTGGCATCGGGGAAGTTGTCCTCGAAGTTCAGGATGTTGTGGATGTCCGCCCCTCGAAAGCCATAGATCGACTGGTCAGGATCGCCGACGACGGCGAGGTTGCGGTGGTCGGCCGCGAGCAGCTCCAGCCAGCGGTACTGCACATGGTTGGTGTCCTGGTACTCGTCGACGAGCACGTGCCGGAACGCCTCGACGTAGGTGCCCCGCACCTCCGGGAACAGCTCGAGCACGTTGACCGCCCGGACGAGCAGGTCATCGAAGTCCATCGCGTTCATCCGGTGCAGCTCCGACTCATAGCTGCGGTACACGTCGGCGACGGTCTGCTCGAAGAAGGAGCCGACGAGCTGCGCGTACGCGTCGGCGTCGCGGAGCCGGTTCTTGGCGTCCGAGATCTGCGACTGGACGGCGGCGGGCGTGAAGCGCTTGGGGTCGAAGCCTCCCTCCTCGAGGCAGCGCTTGACCAGGCGTCGCGAGTCCGCCTGGTCGTAGATCGTGAAGCTGCGTGTATATCCGAGCCGGTCGGCGTGCGCACGGAGCATGCGCGCGCACGCGGCGTGGAACGTCATCACCCACATCGCCCGCACCCGCCGCCCGACGAGCAACTCGGCGCGATCGCGCATCTCTCCCGCGGCCTTGTTCGTAAACGTGATCGCCAGGATCTCGCTCGGCCTCGCCAGCCCGGTCGCGACCAGATACGCGATCCGATGCGTGAGCACCCGTGTCTTGCCCGAGCCGGCGCCTGCGAGGATCAGCAGCGGCCCGTCGCCGTGCGTGACGGCGTCGCGCTGCTGGGGATTGAGCCCCGCGAGGAGCTCTTCGGTGTTCATCGGGCCACTGGCCCGCTGTTCTGTGTCCTGCGCCGTCATCGCTCCGCGTGCAACGGTAGCGGCCGGGTAGGTCGGCTCCGGCGCCCGGGGCCGCCGTCGTACCATCAAACTCCGGACGACCAGCGGAGAGACCCGATGTCAGTCGTGGCGAACGTCAGAGAGCACAGCCGGCGGGTCGCCGAGCGCGCTCGCCACGTGCGGATCCGGGAGCAGGAGATCGCGCTGTATGCGGCCTCGCTGCCGATCGCCGCGAGCCGCCGGCCGCCGCTGGTCGAGGACCGCGACGAGCGCGAGCTCGCCGCGGCCTTCTGGCTGACGCTCGACGCGATCAACTTCGGCTCGGGGTGGTTCCCGACGCTGCGCAAGCTGCCCGGCCGGACCGGGTACGCGACGATCTCGGCGGGCGTGCGGAGGCGCTTTGACGCGCGCGGCCCGTGGACGGTGGACGAGCTCGGCGCGCTCACCCGCTGGGAGCTCGCTCGGACGCTCCGCCAGGATCCCGGACACGAGTTGATCGGGCTCTTCGTCGAGTCGCTGCGAGACCTCGGCGAGCGTCTGCGCGACGGCTACGACGGGTCGTTCGCGGCCGTCGTCGATCGCTCGGATGGCTCCGCTGTGGCGCTGGTGGAGACGCTCGCCGGATGGCGCGCCTTCGCCGACGCCTCGCTCTACGACGGTGCCGAGGTCCCGTTCCTGAAGCGCGCGCAGATCGCCGCAGCGGATCTGAGCCGGGCCGGGGTGGCCCGCTTCGATGACCTCGGCGAGCTCACGATGTTCGCCGACAATCTGGTCCCGCACGTGCTCCGGCTCGACGGGATCCTCAGCTTCGAGCCCGACCTCGTCGCTCGTATCGAGCGCGAGGAGTTGATCGAGCACGGATCTGCCGAGGAGGTGGAGATCCGGGCATGCGCCGTGCACGCGGTCGAGCTGATCGTCGCAGCCTCACGCGCACCCACGAGCGCCGCCCAGGTCGACGAGCTCCTCTGGCACCGCGGTCAGGGCCGCAGCTACAAGGCCGTGCCGCGGCATCGCTCCCGCAGCACGGCCTACTGATCCGGCGTCCCGTCAGCCGTTCGCTTCGGCGCGTGCCTCGGCGATCGCCTTGGCGCCGGCCTCGCCGACCAGCAGCTCGGGACGGAGTGTGCCGCTCGAGACCAGATCGAGCGCCGGGAACCGGCCCGTGCTCGTCAGCGTCGGGTCGAGCGCGATCACGGTCGTCTCGCCGCCGAGCGGGCGCGTGCTCGTCGCGATCACCGTCAGCGAGCCGCCGTCGACGATGTTGCGAGCCGCCGCCAGGATCTTGCGCGCCGTCGGCGGGTGGAGTCCGTCGAGGCTGTCGATCAGGACCACGGCGTCACCCCCGCGAGCGGCGAGCCGCCGCGCCTGCTCGACGACGAGCTCGACAACGTTGTCCTGTGCATCGGTCGAGGCGACGAAGCTGACCGCTCCGGCCGGTGCGACCGACGCCGAGCCCCAGTCCGAGATCTCCTCGGGACGCACCCCGGCGAGAGCGACGAACAGGCTCACCTCGTCCGACGCGAGCGTATCGGCGAGCGCCCGCAGCGCGTGCGACTTGCCGGCCCACGGTCCGCCCGTGATCGTGACGCGCGAGCCGCGTCCGAACGGAGTCAGCCACTCGATCGCCTTCAGCGTCGGGTCCTCCGACCCGAGCCGGAAGCGCTCGGTCGGGAACGCGGCCGGAAGGTCGTCGTAGCGGATCCCGTCGGCCAGCTCGGATGCGGGGCGGCCGTTGATCGACTCGATCCTGATCAGCGAGGCGAATCGCTCCGAACGACGGGGCGCGCGCTTCGGACCCGCGACGACGTCACCGTTGACGAGCTCGCATCGCTTCACCTGCGCGGCGGAGATGTAGACGTCGTCCTCGCTCGGATCCGGGGGCGACACGCGCAGGAACCCCGAACCGTTGGCGAGCAGCTCGACGGTCCCCTCGACGAGCGGGCCCTCTCCCCCCTCATCGGTCTCGGCCTCGGCGTCCTCGTCGGTCGCCGCCAGGCCGCCGCGCCCACCGCGCCGCGCGCGGCGCGAGCGCGGCTCGGCGCGGACGTCCGGCTCGATGCGGACGTCCGGCTCGGCGGGTTCCTCGTCGGCCTCGGGCTCGTCGCCCGCCTCCGCCTCCTCCTCGTCATCCTCGCCGCGGTCGGACAGCGCCTCACGGGTCGCGCGGCCGCGGCCGCCGCGGCGGCCGCGGCGCCGGCGTGCCGCCGCACCCGCGCTCGCACCGTCCTCGGCGTCGTCGCCCTCACCCTCGCCGGCCTCAGCTGCATCCGCGGCGTCGGGCTCGGCGTCCTTCGACTCGCCGCCTCCCGGCGCGACGTCCTTCGGCTCGGTCGCCTTCGGCTCGCCGCCATCCGGCTCGCCGCCGTCCGGCTCGGTGCCATCCGGCTCGCCGTCCTTGGGCTCGGCGCCTTCCTGGCGTGCAATGATCGCGTCGATCAGGTCGTCCCGGCGCAGCCGCCGGTAGCCGTCGATCGACAGCTCTGACGCGATTGTGTGCAGGTCGGCGAGCGGGCTCGCCTCGAGCGAGGTTCGGTCCAGCACTGACATGGGTCCTCCTGGGATGATCGGTGGGCTCCAGCCGCGTTGACGTCAGCGGCCGGCGATTGCAGAGCCGACTGTAGCGGGTCAGCCGGCCGCGGCGCCGTCGCCACCCGCCGGGAGCTGGGCCTCCCAGCGCAGCGAGTCAGCGACGCTGAGCGCGGGATCGACGTCGGTCGCGCCCGTCAGGGCATCGAGCACAGCGAGGAAGTCGCGCGCCGCGGCGACGTCGTGGATCCGGACCATATGGCCCCCCGCAAGGGCTCCATGGGCGAGCGCTCCGAGCGTGCCCGCGAGTCGCTCGCCCGGCCGCCGCCCGGTGATCGCGCCGACGAAGTCCTTGCGCGAGATCGCCAGCAGGAGCGGCCGGCCGAGATCGTGCAGCTGCCCGAGCTCCCGCATCACCTCGATCGTCTGGAAGGGCGTCTTGGCAAAGTCCGGACCGGGGTCGAGCATGATCTGCTCGACCGCGACGCCGCGGCTGACCGCCAGCTCCATCCGCACCGCGAGCAGCTCCCTGACGTCCGCCACGACACGGCCGTCGAAGGAGCGGTCGAGCAGCTTCTGCTTGGGCGCCGCCCGCGTGTGCATGATGACCAGCCCCGCGCCCGACTCCGCGCACACGTCGGCGAGCTCGGGATCCCGCAGGGCGCTGACGTCGTTGACGATCGCGGCGCCCGCAGCGATCGCGGCGCGTGCGACGGCCGGTTTGTAGGTGTCGACCGAGACGAGCGCCCCGAGTTCGCCGGCCACGCGCTCGATCAGCGGCACGACCCGCTCGATCTCCTCCGCGGCGGCGACCGCGGGCCGGTTCGTGACCCCGGACTCGCCGCCGATGTCGATCACGTCCGCCCCCGCCGCGAGCTGCTCGGCGGCGAACTCGACGCGCTCGGCCAGCGACTGCCGCGTGCCCCCGTCGGAGAACGAATCGGGCGTCGCGTTGACGATTCCCATCAGCCGGACCCGTCCGCCGAGCTTCAGCTCGCCGCGCGCCGTCCGCAGAGTCCGCGCCGGCGCGCCGCTACTCACCAGGGTCGGCCACGCCGTTGCGCTTGCGTTCCTCGATGATCTCGCGAATCCGCGCGACGGTCCGCTCCGACATCCGCCGGATCTCCCAGTGGGTGAGCCGCATCACCATCATCGGCGAGGTCGCGATCACATCGGCGCTGCGAGGCTCCCGCAGCAGCAGCCCCATCTCTCCGATCAGGTCCCCGGGGCCGACCGACGCGACCTTCGTGCCGGCTCGGATGATGTCGGCCGTGCCCTCCTCGATCGCGATCATCTCGTGCGAGTAGTCCCCCTCCTGCATCAGGATCTGCCCCACGGCGACGCTCGTCTCCGTCGCGAACGCCGCGAGGCGCCTCGCTTCTTCCGGGGTGAGATCGGAGAACAGCGGGATCCTGGTAAGCCTGGCGGGGTCCATGCTCATCTCGGTGCTCCGCGGGTGCGCCGGTCTGTGAGGCAGGCCTTAGCGGTCACTTAGAGGGCCTGCACCTCGGTGGTCAGCTCGGTGACCGATGCCTTGGCGTCGCCGAACAGCATCGAGGTCTTCGGGTCGTAGAAGAGCGGGTTGTCGATTCCGGCGAAGCCGGATGCCATCGAGCGTTTGAGCACGACGACCGCGGCGGAGCGGTCGACCTCGAGGATCGGCATCCCGTAGATCGGGGAGCTCGGTTCCTTCTCGGCGGCTGGGTTCGTGACGTCGTTGGCGCCGATCACGAGCGTGACATCGGTGCGCGGGAACTCGGGGTTGATGTCATCCATCTCGCGCAGCAGGTCGTAGGGAACATCGGCCTCGGCGAGCAGGACGTTCATATGGCCCGGCATGCGGCCGGCGACGGGGTGGATCGCGTACTTGACGACGACCCCCTTGGCCTCGAGCGCGCGCTCGAGCTCGCGGACGGCGTGCTGGGCCTGGGCGACCGCCATCCCGTACCCGGGAGCGATCACGACCTGACGGGCGTAGGCGAGCTGGATCGCGACGTCCTGGGCGCTCGTCGCCCGCGCCGTCCCGCCACCGCCGGCGCCGGCCGCCGGCGCAGCGACCGCCCCCCCGAAGCCGCCCGCGACGATCGCGGGCACCGAGCGGTTCATCGCCTTCGCCATCAGGTTCGTCAGGATCGTGCCGGACGCGCCGACGATCATGCCCGCGACGATCATCGCCGGGTTGTCGAGCGCGACGCCGGTCGCGGCGGCCGAGAGTCCCGTGAACGCGTTCAGCAGCGAGATCACGACGGGCATGTCGGCACCGCCGATCGGCAGCACGATCGTGTTCCCGAGAACCGCGGAGACGACCAGGATCCCGAGGATGAACAGCACCTGCGAGTGCGTCCCCGCCGCGAGGATCACGGCGCACGCGACCGCGACCAGCGCCAGGCCGAGGTTGAAGACCGTCTGGGCCTGCCCGGGCAGCTTGATCGGCCGGCCCGGAATGATCTCCTGCAGCTTGCCGAACGCGATGTTCGACCCCCAGAACGAGATCGACCCCACGATCGCCCCGAACAGCTCGAAGATCTCGACGCGCAACGGGTAGCCGCCGCCGAACGCGTGTCGGTATTCGACCCACGCGATCAGCGCGACGGCGCCGCCGCCGACCCCGTTGAACAGGGCCACCATCTGCGGCATCGCCGTCATCTTCACCTTCAGCGCCGCGGGAACCCCGATCGCGGTCCCGATCACGACCCCGAGGATCAGCAGCCAGACCGTGCCCGAGCCGTGGAACTCGCCCGAGCGCAGCAGCGTCGCGACGACCGCGATCGCCATCCCGACCGCCGCGATCTTGTTGCCGCGCACCGCCGTGCGCGGCCCCGTCAACCCCGTCATCCCGTAGATCAGGAACGCGAACGCGACGATGTACGCCGAGTCGACGAAACTCCGCGTCTGGAGGAACACCGTGGCCAGGCCGGTCACGACCCCTCTCCCCCTCGCCGTCACCGTCGCCCAGCTCGCGCCGCGGCTCCTTCGGCTTGAACATCTCGAGCATCCGGTCGGTCACGAGGAACCCGCCGATCACATTGATCGTGCCGAACGCGACCGCGATCACGAGCAGCAGCTTCTCCAGAAAGCCGCTCGACTCGGCCATCAGCAACAGGCCGCCGAGCACGACCACCCCATGGATCGCATTCGTGCCCGACATCAACGGCGTGTGCAGCGTATTCGGAACCTTCGAGATCACCGTATAGCCCACGAACCCGGCCAGTACCAGCACCGCGATATCGATCGGAAGCGTGTTCACGCGCGTTCCTCCCCGGCTGCCGCGGCAGCCGCCTTGGCGCCCTCGTTGACGATCTCTCCGGCGCGCGTGATGCACGCCCCTGCGATCACCTCGTCGTCGAAGTCGAGCGACAGCTGCCCGTCCGAGATCATCAACTTCAACAGCGCCTCGATGTTCCGCGCGTACAACGACGAAGCGTGCTCCGCGAGCGTCGAGGGAAGGTTCAGCGGCGCCAGGATCTTCACGTCATGCACGATCACCGACTCCCCGGGCACCGACAACGCGCAGTTGCCGCCCTGCTCGCCCGCCAGATCGACGATCACCGACCCTGGCTTCATCCGCCGCACCGCGTCCTCGGTGACCAAGATCGGAGCCCGACGACCCGGCACCAGCGCCGTCGTGATCACGACGTCGACCTTGCCGATCGCCTCCGCCATCAGCTCCTGCTGGAGCTGCTGCTGCTCGGGCGTCAGCTCACGCGCGTACCCGCCCGCGCCCTCCAGGTCACCGCCGAGATCGAACTCGAGGAACTTCGCGCCGAGCGACTCGACCTGCTCCTTGACCGCCGCGCGAACGTCGAAACCCTGCACCACGGCCCCGAGCCGGCGCGCCGTCGCGATCGCCTGCAGCCCGGCCACGCCCGCGCCGAGCACGAGCACCGTCGCCGGGCGGATCGTTCCCGCCGCGGTCATCAGCATCGGGTAGAACCGCCCCAGCTCCTGCGCACCGATCAGCGCCGCCCGGTAGCCGGCGATGTTCGCCTGACTCGACAGCGCATCGATCGACTGCGCCCGGCTGATCCGGGGCACCGACTCCAGCGCGAAACTCGTCGCGCCCGTCCGCGCGATCGCGGCGACCCCGGCTCCGTTCGTCAACGGGGCGAGAAAGCCGATCAGGACAGTCTCGCGCCCGAGCAGCCCGACCTCCGCGTCACTCGGGGGCGCGACCTTCACCACGACATCGGCCGCAAACGGCTCACCGGGACCGACCAGACGCGCCCCGGCCTGCTCGAACAGCTGATCCGGAATCAACGCGCCCTCGCCGGCCCCACGCTCCACCAGGATCTCGTGCGCCTGAGCCAGCTTCGCGACCACCTCGGGGACGAGCGCAACACGGCGCTCCCCAATGGCCGACTCCTTCGGAACGCCGATCTTCATCCGGTGAGCCAGCCTATCGCGACGGCGCCGATCGCGTCCTGCGGCCCGATCGCGTCCTGCGCGCGGGTGTCCCCCGGGATCAGCCCGCCGCCGGATCGAGCGGGAGCGGAAGCTCCCGACCGGCGACGATCGCCAGTGCCAGGTGGTCGTGCAGCCGCGCCGGCGTGAGCGCCGCCGCCGCAGCGGCGACCCCTGCCGGATCGGTGCCGGTGATCAGCCAGGCCGGCTCGTCGAGCCCCGGCTGTTCGGTTGCGGCGACGAGCCCGGCATCGCCGGTGGCCGTCTGGACGACCTGGCCGGCTGGGTCGTCCAGTTCCAGCGCGCTGCCGTCGCGCCCGCCGAAGCGGGCGAAGACGCCACTCTGGGTCGGGCCCGCCTGAATCAGCTCGAGCGCGATCAGACCGCGGAGGTCCCGGAACGTCCCGACGATCACCGCCAGCGAATCGGCACCGGAGTCCGCGCCGACAAGCTGGTCGGCGGCCTTGACGCCGATCGCCCTGAGCGCCCGGGAGACGACCGCACACGCACGCCCCACGTCGGCCGCGCAGGCGAGCTCGGTCGGCAGCCGCCGGCCGCCGGAACCGGTCGTGAACGGCTCCGGGTACGCGCCGACGACCGCGGGAACGGACGCCGTCGCCGCCGAGCTGTGGAGGTCCCACCACACGTGGTCGCCGTGGTTGACGGCGGTCTTGCGCGGCTTGGTCGCCGGCGCGATCCCGTTGACCCACACGTTCCAGACGAGGCCGCTGCTCGCCGCCATGCCGGCGATCGCGTCGATCTCGCCCCCGGGGCGGGTCCGCACCGCGTACGCGCGCCGGAGCATCCCCGTCAGGGTCTCCCCGGCCGGGACGCCGCGTTGCGCGCGTGTCGAGATCGCGTCCGAGCCGAATGCGCGCGTCAGCGTCAGCTTCGTCCCACCCGTGCTCAGCGCGGTCTCCAGGCCGCATCCGGTGAGCGCGAGTGCGGCGGCGAGCCCGAGCGCGGCTGAGCGGATCGGCGTCTGCATCTCCGACCGCAGACCGTAGCGTGACCGACCGGGCGGAGCGGCAGCTCGTTCGGGGACCCAGCGCGAGTCAGAGGCTGTCCTAGCGTTCGTCGGTCGATTCAGGTGCAGGTCGTGGGGTGGGCGCAGCACCGGGCGGGCCGTGGGATGCTGAGGCGGCGATCGCGCAGCGCGACCGGTTGATCGCAGCGCTGCCGGTTGACGTCTGCTCACGCTGAATGCGCGGTGGCGGCGTCGGTTGCGTGCGTATGAGGCCCGGGCGTCTGGGATCGTGGGACCGTGGCGGCGGCAGCGCGGGCGTGTGGGTGGGAGGGCCGTTCGGTCGGCCAACCTTAAGTTCCAGACCCCCCTCTGAATCCGAGGGGGTATGGAGCGCAGGGGTGGCCGGAACTTACGGGTCGTCAGGACGTGACGTGCACGGGGGTGTGGTCTCGGTGGAGACGTTCAAGCCTCGGCTGCCACCGCCGTGCTCCCCGGGGGGGCTTGGGTGATGCCGAGGCTGCGATCGCCGAGCGCGACCGGTAGAGGGGCGCGGCCCGCCGCTGATCTCCGACGCGGTGACCGACGCGCAAACTCGCCGCCATCGACCTTCACCGGCACGCGTTCCACGGCGACTGGAACCAAACGATCAAACCATCATCTCATCGAGCGACGACCACTTAGACTGGCGGGGGTGACCGTCAACCTCACGCGCATCTACACGCGCCTCGGCGACTCCGGCGAAACGCATCTCGGCGACATGAGCCGGGTGCCGAAGACGCACCCACGGATCGAGGCGTACGGAACCGTCGACGAGCTGAACGCCCAACTCGGCGTCGCCCTGACGCTCCCCGACCTTCCCGCCGCCTACCGCGACTGGATCGCGCGCGTCCAGAACGACCTGTTCGACCTCGGCGCCGACATCTCCGCGCCCGAGGACGATTCGGGTCGCGAGCGGCTGCGCGTGCTCCCGGCCCAGACGGAGTGGCTCGAGGCCCGCTGCGACGAGGTCAACGGCCAGCTGCAGCCGTTGCGGTCGTTCGTGCTGCCGGGTGGCACTCCGGCGGCCGCGCATCTGCACGTGGCGCGCACCGTCTGCCGCCGTGCCGAGCGCCTCGCGATCGCCTGCGGCGACGCGATCAGCCCCGAGGTGATCCGGTATCTGAACCGCCTGTCGGACCTGCTCTTCATCCTCAGCCGCGGCGCCAACGGCGCTGGCGAGCCGCTGTGGGATCCCGGACGGTTCCGGACGGCGGGCGCCTGACGCCGGACCCCCCCAACGGCGGGACCGCGCCCAACCTACGTCCCGACGGCCGGATGCCGGACACGGAGACACCGGAGATGGGGTACCGCGCGCGCAGCCTGTGGCTGCACGGCGTCGGCGAGCCGCTCCGCCCGCGCCCGGCGCTGACCGAGGACGTCGACTGCGACGTGGCGATCGTCGGCGCCGGCTACACGGGGCTGTGGACCGCCTACTACCTGAAGACGCTCGCGCCCGATCTCCGTGTGGTCGTCGTCGAGCGCGAGATCGCCGGATTCGGGGCCTCGGGCCGCAACGGAGGCTGGGCGAGCACGGGCATCGCCGGGAGCGCCCGGGCCTACCGGCCGGCCGACTCCGACGCGATCAGGCGAGCGACCCGGGAGACCCAGACGGCGGTCGACGAGATCGGCCGCGTGGTCGCAGCCGAGGCGATCGATTGTGGTTTCCGCCAGGAGGGCGTGCTGACGATCGCGACGAGCGAGCCGCAGCGGCGGCGGCTGGCGCGCCTGCTGGCGAGCTCCGAGCAGACCGGCGCCGGGCTCCGCCTGCTGGATCGCGGCGAGCTCGCGGGACTGGCGCGGATCCCCCGGGTCGTGGCGGCAGCGCATACGCCCCACGGCGCGCGCGTCGACCCCGCCCGGCTCGCACGCGGGCTCGCTCGCGCGTGCGAGCGGCTCGGCGTCAGGATCCACGAGCGTACGGAGGCGCTCGAGCTTGGGCCGGGGAGGGTCCGCTGCGCGGCCGCAACCGTGCGTGCCGACAGCGTTCTGAGGGCGACCGAGTCGTACACGACCCAGCTGCCGGGCCAGCGGCTGAAGTATCTGCCGCTCTACTCGCTGATGATCGCGACCGAGCCGCTGCCCGATGCGATCTGGGAGGAGATCGGCTGGCGCGACGGGCTGCTGATCGCAGACCTCCATCATCTGTTCTTCTACGCGCAGCGCACGGCGGACGGCCGGATCGCGATCGGCGGCCGTGGTGCCCCGTACCGGCTGCGAGCGCCGATCGACGATCGCAACGAGCGCTCGGACGCAGTCCGGCGGCGCCTGATGCAGACGGTCGTGCGGACTTTTCCGGCTGCGAGCAGCGCCCCGGTCACACACCACTGGGGCGGCCCGCTGGCCGTCCCGCGAGACTGGTCGATGAGCGTCAGCTTCGACCGCGCGACCCGGATCGGCTGGGCCGGCGGGTACTCGGGACACGGCGTCGTCGCCTGCAACATCTCCGGCCGGACGCTCGCCGATCTCGTGCTCGACCGGCGGACCGACCTCGTGAAGATGCCGTGGGTGCAGCACGCAAGCCGCAACTGGGAGCCCGAGCCCCTGAGATTCCTCGCGTCGCGCGCGATCGTGCGGACGCTCGAGCGCGCCGATCAGATCGAGGATGCGACCGATCGGCCGGCGGCGCGGGTGCGGCTGATCAGGCCGTTCCTGCCTCCGGGTTCGTGATCCGCGTCGCCGCCGCCGCGCTCGCATCAGGCGGCGGGCGCCTCGACCGCACGGCGAGCCCAGCCTGGGGCCGATCCCGATCAGCGGCGAACGGTCAGGAGCACCGCCGACGGCAGCGACATGCCGATCGCGCCGAGGATGATCGCTCCCGGGACGAACGCGCGGTGATCGACCGCATAGGCGGCGACGCCGTCAGGGTGGAGTGCCACGAACGCGGCTGCGAGCAGTCCGATCCCGCCCGCCGCCAGCGCGGTCGGCGCCAGCGCGGCTCGGATGGGCGCCGGACGCTCGGGACGGTCACCGCGGCGCGCTTCGATCGCCCGCACGCCGGAGAACCCGACGAGCGTCCAGATCGACGCGACGAGCAGGCCGGCGAGCGCGTCGCTGGGGAAGTGCCAGCCGAGGGTCAGGAACGAGTAACAGACAGCCACCGCGAAAGCCGCGCCGAGCGCCGCGACGAACGGCCGCCAGCGGGCGGGCGCCGCGAGCGTCGCACACAGCGCCAGTGACATCGCGGCCGTCGCGTGCCCACTCGGCCACGAGCCGGCGTCCGCCAGCGACTGCGACACCGACACCCCGTCGGGCCGCGCCATCGCCAGCAGCGGCTTGAGCGCCTCGGTCGTGACGCTCGCTCCGGCGATGATCGCGACGACCGCGACGGCCACCGCCGGGCGCCGGCGCGCGAGCGCGACGATCACGGGCACGGCAGCGAGGAACACGTACGGATCCGGGTTGCAGAGCGATGCGACCCGCTCCGCGAGTCCCCCGAGATGCGGCTGTGCCGCCAGGCCCCTGAAGCCGATCAGCACGGACGCGTCGAGCCGCTCGAACAGCGCCACGTGGAAGGCCAGATACCACTCGAGGACGAGCGCTCCCGACAGCACGAGCGCCGCGAGCAGTGCGTGCGCGGCAACCCTCTGCGGATGGCGGGTCGATCGCATGCGCCCAGGCTAGGACGCGTTCCTAAGCGCGCCCTATGAGGCGCCGCAGACCACCGTCAAGCCGTCGTCACGTCCTGGGCCGCGGCGAGCCTCGAGATCCTGATCTCGGGCACGACGCCACCGCGCCGCGCCGCGCCGTAGCGCTCGATGTCCTCCGGTGCCGCAACCTCGACGCTGAGGTCGGGGGCGAGCTCGAACCGCGCGGCTTCGTAGAGCAGCTCCTGGTAGCGAGAGCCGCCTGGCGCGTGGCCCTCGAGGTCGAGCTCGTGCAGCCCGCAGCGGAGCGCCCATCGCTCCGGCCGGAGCAGCTTCTCGGACGTGAGCCGGAGCGGACCGGGCTCCCCGCCGTCGCCGTCGCGGTCGACGCGGGGCCGTGCGTGCGCCGACGACAGCGCGCGTACCAGACGGTCGAGGTTGCGCCCGTACGGCGCTGCGACGATGGCGACGGGCCCCCGAGCCGCTGCGTCACCGCGGATCGCCCGCGCGACCGGCCCGACGAGAACGTAGTCGACGCGGTTGGCAGCGAGCCACCGCATGACGGCGAGCGAGCTCCCGGCGAGGTGCTCGAAGCCGCTGCTCGCGGTGGATGGGTGGCTCTCGATGCTGGGGGCGCGGTTGCGTAGGGGCATGCTGCAACTGTTCGCGGCGCTGCTGAGGACTCCTTCCCGGCAACCGGCGCACGATGAGATGGCGCGGGTGCTTCTAATCTGTGCAGCCGAAACCGTGACCGAAGCACGCCGGGTACCGTGATCGCCGCAGCAAACCGCCGCCCGGTCGCGGGCGTGCTGGACGAGCGGCGCCCGTCGGCGGCGCTCGGGCTGCTGACCTCGATCGTCACGGTCACGCTCGCGACGGCGGCCTGCTACCCGCTCAAGCTCGTCGCCCCGGCGGTCTCGCTGAGCGTCGTCTACCTCCCGCCGGTGCTGCTCGCCTCCGCCGTGTGGGGGCTCCGACTCGGGATTCTGACCTCGGTCGGGAGCGCAGCCGCGTTCAACTTCTTCCACCTCCCCCCCGTGGGACGCTTCACGATCGCCGACCCGCGCAACTGGGTGGCGTTGGCGGCATTCATCGTGATCGCGGTCGCGATCAGCGCGATGGCCGACGTCGCTCGCACCCGCTCGCTCGATGCCGCGCGCCGCCAGGCAGAAGCGGACCTCGCCGCGGCGCTGGCGCGCGAGCTGCTCGCCGGCTCGGACACGCCCCACGCGCTGGCGACGGCCTCGCGCCGCCTGTCGGAGGCGCTCGGGCTCGGGTCCGCCGCGATCGAGCTCGGCGTGCAGGCCGGCGACGAGCGCCGCCGGGAGTTCGCCCTGCGCGACGGTGGCGGCGTCCAGCTGGGGACGCTGCTGGTTCCCCGCAACCTGCCGGCGGAGACGCTGGAGAGGCTGCGCACGCGGGTCGTCCCGACGCTCGCGGCGATGGTCGCGCTCGCGCTCGAGCGCGACACGATCCAGGCCGAGGCCGTCGAGACCGCCGCCCTGCGGCGCTCCGACGACGTCAAGACCGCGCTCCTGCGCGCCGTGTCCCATGACCTGCGCACCCCGCTGACGACGATCGTCGCCGCGGGACACGCGCTCGCCTCCGCGACGCTGACCGACGAGGACCGTGCCGAGCTGTCGGGTGCGGTGGTCGATGAAGGCGAGCGCCTCGCGTCGCTCGTCGAGAAGCTGCTCGACCTCTCCCGCCTGCAGGGCGGCGGCGCCACCCCGCGGCGCGAGTGGGTCGCGATCGAGGACGTGCTGATGGCGGCGCGGGAAGGTCTCGGTCCGCGCGCCGGCGAAGTTCGGATCATGTTGCCCGCCGACCTGCCCGAGGTCCACGCCGACGCAGCGCAGCTCGAGCGCGCGTTCGCGAACCTGCTCGAGAACGCGAACCGCTACTCGCGCGGGGCTCCGGTTCATGTCGTCGCGGTCGACGCCGGTGGTCGCGTCGTCGTCAGCGTCGTCGATCAGGGCCCGGGAATCTCACCGAGTGAGCGCGAACGCATCTTCGAGCCCTTCTACCGTGGTCGCCAGGCGGGCGAGGAGCGGTGGGCGGGGTCCGGGCTGGGACTGGCGATCGCCCGCGGGTTCATCGAAGGGGGCGGCGGAACGATCAGCGTCGAGTCGCTGCCCGGCCAGGGGACGAGCTTCGTCGTGTCGCTGCCCGCCCGCGAAACGCCGGCGCCGGCACGCGAAGCCGGGGCGCGCCGATGAGCGACGGAGCCCGGCCACGCGTCCTCGTCTGCGACGACGAGCACCAGATCCTCAGAGCGCTCCGCGTGATCCTTCGCGACGCCGGCTACGAGGCCCTGCCCGCCGCGACGATGGAGGAGGCGCTCGACGTCGCGGCGGTCCACCGCCCGGATGCCGCGATCATCGACCTCGTGCTGCCTGACGGTGACGGCGTCGAGCTCTGCCGGAGGCTGCGCGAGTGGACCGACATCCCGGTGATCGTGCTCTCGGCGATCGACGAGGAGGACGCGAAGGTACGGGCACTGTCGGCCGGGGCCGACGACTACGTGACGAAGCCGTTCGGGCCCCGCGAGCTGATCGCGCGACTGCAGGCGAACATCCGCCGCACCGCCGCCGACGCCGACGACGCGCTCGTCCAGGCGGGAAGCCTCGAGGTCGACCTGGCCCGTCACGTCGTGACGGTCGCCGGCGAGGAGGTCCATCTCACACCGACGGAGTTCGAGCTGCTGCGCCAGCTCGTGCGCAACCGCGGGCGCCTGCAGACGCATCGCGACCTCCTCGTCTCGGTGTGGGGGTCCGGTTACGCGGACGACACGCAGGTGCTCCGCGCCCACATCGCCAACCTGCGCCGCAAGATCGAACACGCGGACGACGTCCGGCTGATCAGGACCGAGTCCGGCGTCGGCTATCGCTTCGTCGCCTGACACGGAGTCTCGGCGACCGCAACCCGTGCGGCCCGGGCACCACCGCCGGGGGCCGCACCCTGACACCATGGAGCCGACGCGACCGCGTCCTGCACCGCGACGATACGAAAGGCCCGGGATGAGCGCAGACACCCTGACAGTGATCGACAACCGCACAGGCGACAGCTTCGAGGTGCCGATCGAGCGTGGCGCGATCCGGGCCGCCGACATGATGGCGCCGTTCGAGACGCCCCAAGGCCCGGGACTTGTGATCTATGACCCCGGCTTCCTGCATACGGCCTCGTGCCACAGCTCGATCACCAACATCGATCTCGAGGCGGGCCGGCTCGAGCACCGGGGCTATCCGATCGAGGTGCTCGCGGAGCAGTCGACGTACATCGAGGTCGCCTACCTCCTGATCCACGGCGAGCTGCCGACGGCCGCGCAGCTCGATCACTGGCGCACCGAGCTCTCGACGCGCAAGTTCGTGCACGAGAACGTCAAGCGCTTCATCCAGGGCTTTCGCTACGACGCGCAGCCGATGGCGATGGTGGGAGCCGCCGTCGGCGCCCTCGGCAGCTTCTACACCGACGCCGACGACGTCACGGACGAGGCTTCGCGCGAGCTTCAGATCCTGCGGCTGGTGGCGAAGATGCCGACGCTCGCCGCCTATTCCTACCGGCACGGAACTGGGCGGCCGTTCGTGTATCCGTCCGACGAGCTCAGCTACACGGGCAACCTGCTGTCGATGCTGTTCACGATGAGCGAGCTCGCGTACGTCCCCGACGCGCGCACCGAACGGGCCCTCGACGTGCTGCTGATGGTGCACGCCGACCACGAGCAGAACGCATCGACGACGGCGGTCCGCGCGGTCGGCTCCACCCACGTGAACCCGTACGCGGCGATCGCGGCGGGCGTCGCCGCCCTCTCCGGCCCCGGGCGCGGAGCCGCCGACCTCGCGGTCCTGCGACATGCTCCGCCAGATCGGCTCCCCCGAGCACGTTCCCGCCTACCTCGACGAGGTCAAGTCGGGACAGCGGAAGCTGATGGGCTTCGGCCACTGGGTCTACAAGGCCGACGACCCGCGCGCCCAGATCCTCCGCGACCAGCTCGACCGCCTCTACGAGGACCGCGCCGCTAATCCGCTGCTGGCGGTCGCCGACGAACTGTCGGCACGCACACGGGAGGACGAGTACTTCATCTCGCGCCGCATCTTCCCCAACGTCGATCTCTACTCGGGACTGACGTACGAGGCGATCGGGATCCCGCCGGCGATGTTCGGCGTGATGTTCGCGCTCGCCCGCAGCGCCGGGTGGATCGCGCAATGGCTCGAGATGGTGCAGGACCCCGAGCAGGGCTCGGTCCGCCCGCGCCAGGTCTTCACCGGCACCGGCACCCGCTCGTTCGTGCCACTCGCCCAGCGCACCTGAGCGTGGGTGCGCCGCGGGCCCGCCCGCAGCGTCCCTTCACAACATCTTGATGCGCGGGGCGCTGATCTGCACGGCGCCTTGACGGCGGGCCACCGACCATGTCCACATGGTCATTGATGACGTCCTCTCAATCGTGCTCGGCATCGTCATGTTCGGCGTGCTGTACGCACTGATCTTCGGGATCGATCGGGTATGAGCGGCTCCGACCTGTTCGGGCTGATCGTCTCGGTCCTGATCTGCGCCTACCTGCTGTACGCGCTCCTCCGGGGCGAGAACTTCTAGCTCGGGCCACCATGACTTTCTCCGGCTGGTTCACCATCTTTGCGTTCGTCGTCCTGCTGACGCTGATCGCGTTCCCGCTCGGCTCCTACATGGCGGCCGTCTACCAGGGCGAGCGCACCTTTATGGACCCGATCATGCGGGTCCCGGAGCGGTTCCTCTACCGCATCATCCGCATCGACCCGACGCACGAGCAGGACTGGAAGTCGTACGCCAAGAGCCTGATCATCTTCTCGTTCTTCGGCTGGCTGCTCCTGTACTTCATCCTGCGCACGCAGAACCTGTGGAGCTTCACGGGGCTGAACCCGATGGGCTACCACTCGGCGCCGTGGAACGTGACATTCAACACAACCTCGTCGTTCCTGACGAACACGAACTGGCAGTACTACGGCGGCGAGACGACGATGAGCTACTTCAGCCAGATGGCCGGGCTCACCGTCCAGAACTACCTCTCGGCGGCGGTCGGGATCGTCGTCGCGGTCGCCCTGATCCGCGGCATCGCCGGCCGCACCGGCAGGAGCCTCGGCAACTTCTGGCACGACCTGATCCGCACGATCCTCTGGATCCTGATGCCGATCTCGTTCGTCGTGGCGATCATCCTCGTCTTCCAGGGATCGATCCAGAACTTCTCCCACTACCTGAGCTTCAACGGGATCACCCACCTCGCGAACACGATCGCGATGGGGCCGGTCGCCTCGCAGGAAGCGATCAAGGAACTCGGCACCAACGGCGGCGGCTTCTTCAACACGAACTCCGCCCACCCGTTCGAGAACCCGACCGGCTTCACCAACTTCGTCGAGATGCTTACGGTCTTGATCATCCCGGCGGCGCTCGTCTTCATGTACGGCAAGGTGGTCGGCAACCGCCGCCAGGGCCATGCGATCTACGCAACGATGATGGTGATGTTCCTCGGCGCGGTGATCGTTGCCTACGTCGCCGAGGCGCACGGATCGCCCGCCCAGCACGCGGCCGGACTGCACACGGCCGTTCGCGCCGGGTCGACGGGCGGCAACCTCGAGGGCAAGGAGCAGCGTTTCGGCATCGCCGGATCGGCCCTCTTCGACGTCGTCACGACGGTCACGTCCTGCGGTGCCGTGAACAGTGCGATCGAGTCCTTCACCGGAATCGGCGGCGCGGTGCCATTCGCCAACCTGTCGGCGTCGGAGGTGATCTTCGGCGGCGTCGGCACTGGCCTGTACTCGATCCTCCTGTATGTGATCCTGGCGGTGTTCATCGGCGGACTGATGGTCGGTCGAACACCTGAGTACATCGGCAAGAAGATCGAGGCGAGGGAGATCAAGCTGGTCTCCCTCGGGATCCTGATCACGCCGCTGTCGGCACTGTTCTGCACGGCGCTCGCGACCGCGTCCAAAGCAGGCAGGGCGTCGATCGACACAGCGGTCACCGGCAGCGGCCCACAGGGTTTCTCGGAGACGTTCTACGCGTACCTGTCACAGGCGAACAACAACGGCTCCGCGTTCGCGGGCTACACCGGCTACGACGGCACGGTCGGCAACCTCGCCGGCTCACACGGGATCACGTTCGCGGATCTGCTCGGCGCCTTCGACATGCTGTTCGCGCGGTACGCGCCGATCCTGTTCGCGCTGGCCGTCGCCGGTGCGCTCGCGGGTAAGCGGATCAGTCCGGCCGGCCTCGGGACGATGCGGACAGACAACGGCACGTTCGTGGTCCTGCTGATCGGCGTGATCATCCTCGTCGGTGCACTGACGTTCTTCCCAGCCCTGCTGCTCGGTCCGATCGTGCAGGGCCTGACCGGCCACCTCTACAGCTGAGTGAGGCGACAAGATGCGTAAGGACATCGTCAATTCCGTGCTCGGCATTCTGGTGCTGACACTGCTCTGCGGAATCATCTATCCGCTGGTGGTGACCGGCGTCAGCCAGGTCGCCTTCCCAGGTAACGCGAACGGCCAGCAGGTGTTCGTTCACGGCAGGCTCGTCGGGTCGAAGATCATCGGCCAGAACTTCGCCGACGTCGTCGTCAACCCGAAGACGCGCAAGGTCGAGACCGAGAACGGCAACCCGGTCACGACCCCTGACCCGCGCTACTTCCAGACCCGTCCGTCCGGCACCACGCCGGCTGACAACGACGCCGCCACGACGTTCGCCAACTACGGGCCGAACAGCACGATCACGCTGGCGGCGCTGAAGTCGAATATCGCAACCTACCTTGGACTCAACTGCTCGACCACGCTGACCAAGTCCGGGAGCTGTTCGGAGTGGTATGACGCGGCCGTGACCAGTGCCGCGGAGGTGCCCGTCGACGCGGCCGACACCTCAGCCTCGGGCGTCGACCCTGACATCTCGGTCGCGAACGCCCACATCCAGGCATACCGGATCGCCGCGATCCGGGATCTGCCGCGATCGACCGTTGACAACCTGATCTCCGAGTACACCTCCGGACGCGGGCTCGGCTTCTCCGGCGAGCCCGGGGTGGACGTGCTCGAACTGAACCTCGCACTCGACCGAATCAAGAACTCCTGACACCCATATGGCAACGACTGCACAACCCCCCATGCCCGCTCCGCAGCCGCACGAGCGGCAAGCGATCTCGCTGTTCAGGCGGGACATCGTCAACCGCGCGCTGATCGACAGCTTCCGCAAGCTCGATCCGCGCGTGCAGATCCGCAACCCGGTGATGTTCGTCGTCGAGGTCGGCGCCCTGATCACCACCTTCACCTGGCTCAAGCAGGTGTTCGGCGGGCAGGCGCTCGGAGGTTACGACCCCGCCTGGTACACGCTGACGATCTCGATCTGGCTATGGCTGACGGTCGTCTTCGCGAACATGGCGGAGGCGTTCGCCGAGGGCCGTGGACGCGCCCAGGCGGCGACGCTCCGTTCGATGCGCCAGGAGACGGTCGCGACGTTGCTTGACGGCTCGACGAAGCGCGCCGACGAACTCACGCGTGGTGACAGTGTGGTGGTCGTCGCCGGCGAGCTGATCCCCGGTGACGGGACCGTGATCGAGGGCATCGCGTCCGTCGACGAGTCGGCGATCACGGGCGAGTCGGCGCCGGTCATCCGCGAGTCGGGCGGTGACCGCTCGGCCGTCACGGGCGGCACCAGGGTGCTCAGCGACCGGATCGTCGTCGAGATCACCCAGGAGCCCGGCCAATCCTTCCTCGATCGCATGATCGCGCTCGTCGAGGGAGCGGCCCGGCGCAAGACGCCGAACGAGATCGCGCTGAACATCCTGCTCGCGGGGCTGACCCTGATCTTCATGATCGTCGTCGCGACGCTGCGGCCGTTCGGCCTCTTCGCCCACACGTCGATCTCCGAGACGACGTTGATCAGCCTGCTCGTCGCGCTGATCCCGACGACGATCGGCGCGCTGCTGTCGGCGATCGGGATCGCGGGCATGGACCGGCTCGTCCGTCGCAATGTGCTCGCCCTGTCCGGCCGCGCGGTCGAGGCCTCCGGAGACGTCGACGTCCTGCTGCTCGACAAGACCGGCACGATCACGATCGGCAACCGGCTCGCGTCCGAGTTCATCCCGATGCCGGGCGTCGTCCGAGGCCGAATTGGCAGAGGTCGCGCAGCTCTCCTCGCTCGCGGACGAGACGCCCGAGGGTCGGTCGATCGTGGTGCTCGCCAAGCAGTACGGGATCCGCGAGCACGACATGTCCCAGCTCCGCGCCGAGTTCGTTCCGTTCACCGCGCAGACGCGGATGAGCGGTGTCGACATCGACGGCCGCCGCCTGCGCAAGGGCGCCGGCGACGCGGTCATCCAGTTCGTCGCCGACGCCGGCGGTCGCCCGCCCGCGGAGCTGCAGCCGGTGCTCGACCGGATCGGGCGCGAGGGCGGCACGCCGCTGGCCGTCGCCCGGGACTCCCAGGTGATGGGCGTGATCTACCTCAAGGACACGATCAAGGAGGGGATGCGGGAGCGTTTCGACCAGCTGCGCGCGATGGGCATCCGCACGATCATGATCACCGGCGACAACCGGCTGACGGCGGCGAAGATCGCCGAGGAGTCGGGCGTCGACGACTTCCTCGCCGAGGCGACGCCCGAGGCAAAGCTCGCGCTGATCAAGGAGCAGCAGGCGTCGGGCCGGATGGTCGCGATGACCGGAGACGGCACCAACGACGCGCCGGCGCTCGCTCAGGCCGACGTCGGTGTCGCGATGAACACCGGTACGCAGGCGGCGCGCGAGGCGGGGAACATGGTCGATCTCGACTCCAATCCGACGAAGCTGATCGAGATCGTCGAGGTCGGCAAGCAGCTCCTGATCACGCGCGGGGCTCTGACGACCTTCTCGATCGCCAACGACGTCGCCAAGTATTTCGCGATCCTGCCTGCGATCTTCGTCACGACCTGGGCGTACACCCACCATGGCCAGGGGCCGCTGCACGTCCTCAACATCATGGACCTCGGCACGCCGCGCTCGGCCGTGATCAGTGCGATCGTGTTCAACGCGATCGTGATCCCGATGCTGATCCCGATCTCGCTGAAGGGCGTCCGGTACCGGGCGATCGGCGCCAGCGCGCTGCTTCGCCGCAACCTCTGGATCTATGGTGTCGGTGGCCTGATCGCGCCGTTCGCCGGGATCAAGCTGATCGACCTGGTCGTGCACAACCTGCTCGGAGCGTGATGCCGCGTGGCCGCTACAAGATCTTCCTAGGCATGGCGGCCGGGGTCGGGAAGACCTACCGCATGCTCCAGGAGGGCCAGGCGGAGGCCGAGGCGGGCCGCGATGTCGTGGTCGGCTACATGGAGCCGCACGACCGGCCGGAGACGATCGCGCAGTCGGGCGGGCTCGAGTTCGTCCCCCGCCGCGGCATCAGCTACCGGGGCAACCGGATCGAGGAGATGGACCTCCCGGCGATCCTCGACCGGGGCCCCGAGCTGTGCCTGATCGACGAGCTGGCCCACACCAACGCCCCCGGGGTCGAGCACGAAAAGCGCTACGAGGACATCGAGGACGTGCTCGCCGCCGGGATCGACGTGTTCTCGACGGTCAACGTCCAGCACCTCGAGAGCCTCAACGACCAGGTCTCCGAGCTGACCGGGATTCGTGTCCGGGAGACGGTTCCCGACGCGATCATCGGCGCCGCCGACGAGGTCGTGCTGATCGACATCACCCCCCAGTCGCTGATCGAGCGGCTGCGGTCCGGGCAAGGTCTACCCCGCCGACCGCATCCAGGCGGCGCTCGACAACTTCTTCAAGATCGAGAACCTCTGCGCGCTGCGCGAGGTCGCGCTGCGGCAGGTCGCCGAGGAGGTCGAGGCCAAGCGGATCCCGGTGGATCCGGCGCCGGGTGGCTCGCGCTCGCGCGACGATCGGCTCGTCGAAACGCCAGGCGCCCCAGGCGATCAGCGAGCGGCTGCTGGCGCTCGTCCGGCCGTTGCCGGCGAGCCAGCGGATCGTCCGCCGCGCGTGGCGCTCGGCGCAGCGCCTCGGCGCCGACCTCGATGTCCTGTGGGTCGCCGACCACGAGCCCTCGGACGAGGAGGGGCTGCAACTCGACGCGCTGCGGCGGCTGACCTCGGTACTCGGCGCCCACCTGCTCGTCGAGCACGGGGACGATGTCGCCGCCGTCACCCAGCGGGTCGCCGCCGAGCGCGGAACGACCTACGTGCTGATGGGACCGCCGAGCGAGCGCAGCGCCATCGCCCGGCTGCGCCGCCCCGCGCTGCCGCTGCGACTGATGCAGATGCTTCCCGGCGTCGACCTGCGGATCGTCGCCGACCGCACTCTCCGGAACGAGCGTGAGCCATGACCGCAGTCCTTGTCATCGTGATCGTGATCCTCCTCGTCGCAGTCGGGCTGCTCTCGCTCGCGGCCCAGCGGGGCCGCGAGCGAGCCGCGCCGGCGCCGCAGGCCGCCTCGCCCGCCCGGATCCTGTTCCCGTTCGTCGCGCACGGGCTCGCCCCCCGGGCGCTGGACGCTGCCCTCCGGCTCGCCCGCGCCGAACAGGGCACGCTCGTTCCCGTGTTCCTGGCCCGGGTCGGGCTGCACCTCCCGCTCGACGCCCCCCTCCCGCGCCAGTCGCAGATCGCGCTGCCGATGCAGGAGGCGATCGAACTACGGGCCGTCGCATTCGGCGTGCCCGTGGAGTCGCGGATCGAGCGCGGCCGTTCGGTGCGCCACGCGCTCCGCGAGACGATCGTGCACGAGCGGTACGACCGGATCGTGATCGCGGCCGCCACCGGCCGCGGGGCCGGGTTCCAGGCCGACGATGTCGCCTGGCTGCTGACGCATGCCCCGGGCGAGATCGTCGTGCTGCGCCCGGATCCGAGTCGCGCGGTGGACGTTCCCGCCGCCGTCGAGACGAACGGGCACGCCCGCCGCGGGGCGCTGAGGGGGCTCGCGCACCGGGGCAAGTAGATTTGCACCCGTGAGCGCCTGGCAGATCGCGGCGATCTTCGGCACCGGGATCGCCGCAGGCGCGATCAACGCGCTCGTCGGCAGCGGCACCCTGATCACGTTCCCGGCGCTGCTCGCATTCGGCTACGCGCCCGTGGTCGCCAACGTCTCCAACACGATCGGGCTCGTTCCGGGCTCGGTCGCCGGCGCCGTCGGCTACCGGCGCGAGCTCGAGGGGCAGCGCCACCGCGCGATCCCCCTCTCGCTCGCCTCCGCCGCCGGTGGCACGATCGGCGCTGTCCTGCTGCTGAGCCTGCCGCCGGCGGCGTTCAAGGCGATCGTGCCCGCCTTCATCGCGGTCGCGCTCGTGCTGATCCTCGCGCAGCCGCGACTCGCCGCGGCGCTCGGCCACCGGCGCCGCCACGCGTCGCAGCGCGTCGGCCCGGCGGCCACCGGCGGCGTGCTCCTGAGCGGCGTTTACGGCGGCTACTTCGGCGCGGCGCAGGGGATCATGCTGCTGTCGATCCTCGGGCTCGCGATCGACGACGAGCTCCAGCGCCTGAACGCGCTCAAGGTGATCCTCGCGGGCCTCGTCAACCTCGTCGCCGGGGTGATCTTCATCGCAGTCGCCCACGTCGCCTGGGGCCCCGCCGGCCTGATCGCCGCCGGCTCGGTACTCGGAGGGCTGCTCGGCTCGCGCTTCGGCCGCCGGCTGCCGCCGGCGGCCTTGCGCGCGGTGATCGTGATCGTCGGGGTGATCGCGATCGTCCGCCTGTTGTGAGCGTCCGCTGCAAGCGCACGCGCGTCCGAGCCTGCGGCCTTTTGTCGAGATATTCAACAAAATCACCCACCCTGGGGCTGGCAACCGCCGAGAGGCCGATCACCCACCCTCGGGCCGTCAGCCGCCGAGGAGGTACGTCGCGATGTCGTGATCGAGGGCGCCCTGTGCGGCGTACTGCCCGATGTTCACGTGGGTGATCTTCCCGGTCCTGCTGATGTAGATCGTCGTCGGCGTTGCCTCGAGGCCGGCCGGGAGGAGCTGCTGGATCGACTCGATCGTCGTCTCGTAGCTGGGGTAGCTGACGTGATGCCCGTTGAGGAACTGCTGCCCGTCGGCCTGGCTGGCCTCATTGCTGTCAGCTCCGAGGAACGCGACCCGGCGACCGTAATACGCCGACGCCCGCGCGAAGATGCCGAACTCGGCCTGGCATGGCTCGCACCAGGAGCCCCAGACGTTGACGACGATCGGATAGCCCCTGAGGGCTCGGATCCGCGCGTCGAGGCCGTGCTGCCCACCGGGAACGATCTCGCCGGCCTGATCGTGGAGCGCCGCGAGCGGCGCGGGCGAGTCCGCCAGCTCGCGCTCGATTGCGTCCGGCGTGACCCCGCCGGCCGGATGCGAGAGCGCTCCGCGGACGTCGCTGACGAGTGCCGGCAGCGACGGCCAGCCGCCGGTGTAGACCTCGCGGTACCAGGCGATGTGGCCAGTTGCGGTGGTGAGCACGAACCACGGCTCGCCCTGGACGTCATAACCGTCGGCGAGCTTGCCCGTCAGGTCGATCGCGACCGGGTAGCGCAGGCGGTCGGGCAGGCCGGCCAGCAGCCCCGTCAGCGCGGTCGGGGACGGCTCGACGCTGCCCTCGTCGATCGCGGTCACGCGCGGGAGGTGATCGCGCCGCGCGAGCTGCTCGTAGTCGCCGAGCTCAGTCAGATCGGCCGTCAGCGGCGTCGTCTGACGGTCCCAGCTGGCGAAGAACAGGTACAGACGCGACGCGCCGGGCCCGACGCCGACCGTGCCGCCGCCGGCGCGCGGGAGGGTGACGTTCACGGTGGGCGGCGTGCCACCGATGTGGGCGTAGGAGTAGCGGGCCAGAACACGTGGGTGGCCCGGCAGCAGCCGGGCCGCCTGTTCGGCGAGCAGCTGCCCGAGCTGCGGGACCGCAGCGTACGAGGTATCCGTCTGGTACAGGGTCCGGAGCCGCCCCTCGGGGTCGATCACGAATGTGGCGGCGACGTGGTCGATCAGATTCGACGCGGCTCTGTCCTGCCTCTCGATCAGCGCGTACTCGTTCAGCCCGTACGCGGTCCAGACCCGGTTCAGCTGCGTGAGCGATCCGGTCAAGAAGTGCCACTCGCCCGTCAGGCCGTGCAGCTCGGTGTAGTTGAGGACGTCGTCGACCTGCGTCGAGCGCCAGTTCGCGTCGATTCCGAGAAGCTGAACATCGCTCGCAGCCGGACCGAGCGCACGCTTGGCGTCGAGCATCGCGGTCGTCGTCAGCGGGCAGATCGTCTGGCACTCCGCGTCCACGAACGACAGGATCACGACCTTCCCGCGGTACTGGCGGAGGCTGACCGGAGCGCCGTCCTCGTCGAACAGCGTGAAGGACGGCGCCGGACGCGGTGTCAGGGCGGTCCCGGGATCGAGGCTCGGGTTCGTGGCGAGCGAGCTCACCGCGCTCGGGCTCGCCTCCAGCTGATGGAGCACGAGGACGAGGCATCCGAGGACGACCACGGGCGGGACGAATGCCGCCCAGGGCATGCCGACGCGGGAGCGCCCGGCGAGCAGCACCCGCGGGATCCGTGCGCGTCGCAGAGCGCCGCGACGCCGCCACAGCACCGGCAGCCAGAACACGCTCGTCACCGCGACGAGCAGTATCAGGGCGACCCACCAGCCGCTGAAGTGACCGGGCGCCGGCGCGGCCGCGGGGTGCTCCGCGAGCGTGCCGGCACCCGCGGCCGGCGAGCTCGCCGCGGCCGGGCTCGCCGCGCGTTCGATCGCTGAGGAGAGCGACGGCGCACTCACGCCGGCAGCGTTCTCCAAGCGCCGGGTCGCCGTCCGTGTCGCAGCGAAGAAGGCGCCCGCGGTCCCGGCGGCCGGCGCCGCGACCCCGGCCAGCGCCGCGTAGCCGGACGTGACGGAATGCCCGGCCCAGTAGAACCCGAAGCCATCCGGCATCACGACCAACAGCCGCCCGCGGTACGCGGCGGACAGCTCGAACCCGAGGTACTCGGCGTACTGGCGCGGCCTCCGCCACAGTGCGGTGATCGCGCCGAGATCGAACCGCGCGGCGATGATCGCGACGCGGACGGGCGCCCCGACCTCGGCCGTCCCGTCGAGCAGCCGGCCGAGCTGCAGCGATTCGGGGATCGTGACCCCTGAATCCGAGCCGTAGAAGAGGTTCTGATCGAGCAGCACGTCGCTCCCCGGGTCGCCGTCGGCCCGGGCGACGCGGGTCAGTGAGGGCGCCGCCAGCAGCGTCAGGAGCGTCAGCAGCGCCAGCACGACGGCGGCGAGCGGGCGCCGCCACGTCAACCTCACGCCGCAGCCCTTCGCCTGAGATCGAGCGGGCGGGCACGGAAGCTCAGACCCCAGCAGACCGCGATCAGGACAGCGCCGATGCCGAACACCAGCCACTCGATCAGGTGGCTCGACCCGCTCGGCGCGACCGGCGCTTCGACGTGCACGCCGGCGAGCGAGAGCGGGTGGCCCTGGGCGGCGGCGAGGCGCTGGACGGCCGCGATCGCGCCCGTCACGAGCCCCGCGCCGCCCCCGGGCGCACGCAACCGCCCGGCGACGGCCTCCTCGCTGCGCGTCGGCGCGACGCCACCAGGCCAGACACCGATCCCGTCGGGCATCACGACGGCGACCTGGCCGTGGAAGGCAAGCGACAGCTCGGTTCCGAGATACCTCGAGTAGCCGACCGGGTCGCGCCACAGCGAGGTGACGGTCCCGAGGTCCGTGGGCGCGGCGATCAACGCAACCCGGATCGGGAATCCCGAGCGCGCCGATTCGGCCAGAAGCGCGTTCAGCGTCTCGGTCTGCCTGGTGATCGACAGCTCGTAGGGCACGAACACGTTCTGAGTCACGAGCACGTCGCTCGCGGGATCTCCATCGGCCATCGCACCGGCGGCTCCCCACGCGACCGCGAGCGCGACAATGGCGCTGATGGTGGCTGCCACGAGACGGCGACCGGGTGGGCGACGATGACGGTGAGGCAAGTGGATCGACTCCGAGCGGTGAACAGCCCGAGGCGTCGGCTGCCGAGAATGGCAGCCGAGACCGCCACAAAGTCTAAGACCGCAAGATCCAAGTTGGCGCCGCTGGCGATCATCCTCGCCGGGCTTGCGGCGTTCCCGCAGACCGCCGCAGCCGACGGCCCGCTGACGCCGCTCGCCGTCAACTACCGAGCCACGATCACGCACGCTCCGCGCGGTGTGGACGCGCAGGTCGTCGATGGCTATCTGACCCTCTGGATGCGCGTCGCGTCCAGGTTGAC
This sequence comes from uncultured Solirubrobacterales bacterium, assembly GCA_963705995.1. GTDB lineage: Bacteria > Actinomycetota > Thermoleophilia > Solirubrobacterales > Solirubrobacteraceae > Palsa-465. The sequence continues at coordinate 68,955 of CAVPLN010000006.1, read as the reverse complement.
CGTGACGGTGCTCGACTACCGGGGCGTGCCATGGGTCCGCTACGACCACTCCGGAGTGTGGATCAACAGGAACTCCGAGGAGTACTACCTCAGCCAGGTTCCGGTCCCCGAGACGCCGCCGAGCTCGCTGAGCGCAGCGACTCCCCGCCACTGGGTGCTCGTCTCGAGCGGGCACACCTACATGTGGCGCGACGGCCGGCTGCACGCGCTCGCGTCGATCGCGCTGATCCCGGGGCGATCGTACGTCGGTCCCTGGAACATCCCGCTGATCGTCGGCGGCCGGCCGACGACGATCGGGGGCGCGATCGATCACCGCGATGGCCCCTCGATCGTCTGGTTCTGGCCGATCCTGGTGCTGCTCGCGTGCGTGCTCGCGGCCTGGCGGATCCGCGAGCCGCGGCTCGACCGGACGCTCTCGCGGGGGCTCACGGCGCTGCTATTGCCGACGATCGGTCTCGGTGGCGCCGCCCGCTACCTGCACGGACGGCCGGCCGTCAGCGCCGGGGAGCTGCTCGCGCTGGCGCTGATCCTGATCGCCGTCGCCGCCGCCGCCGGGCGCCTGGCGAGCGGCCGTTCCGGCTACCCGCTGCTGTTCCTCGTCGCCCTGGGGTCGCTCTGGCTGGGGCTGACGCTCTCCCCGTCCCTCGTTCACGGTTACGTGCTGCTGGCGCTGCCGGCCGCCGTCGACCGGCTCGCGGCAGTACTGCTGCTCGGTGGCGGAGCCGGCCTGATCCTGCTCGCCGCGCGCGCGCTCGACCTGGGCAGGGCCCGCACCAGAACCGCGCGGCGGGCGCGCGGCGTGCCGGCGTGAGCGAGCGCATCCCCCGGCTCGCCGCGGCCCTCGCCGCATCCGCGCTCCTCGCCGCATGTGGCGGCGGCCGGGCGGCCCCGGCGAAGCCGCAGCGAGCCGGGGGCGGGATTCCCGCATCGCTGCTCGCGGGCCTGAGGACGGTCGGCATCGGCGAGCGCTTCCACCCGCCGGCGACCGGGCCCGTCCTCGGCAGCTGCCGGCCTGCGTTCGGGGCGCGAATCGCCGCCCACGTGGAGTTGTTCGCCGCCAACCACGTCGTCCTGATCGCGGGCGGAATCGGGGCGGCGGCGCCGCGAACCGTCGTCGATGCCCGGATCACCCGCGCGCGCTGCTTCGGGTCGGTCGTGACGCTCGACCCGACCGGGATCGTCTACGCGCGCGCCGGCGCGATGCTGACGCTCGCCGATCTGTTCCGCTCCTGGGGGCAGCCGCTGTCCGCCACCCGACTGGGCGCCTTCGGCGCGCCGGACGGACCGCACGTGACCGTGTACATCGGCGGACGCCTGCGACGGCTGGCGCCGCGGCGCGTGGCGCTGACGAACCACGCCGAGATCGTGCTCGAGATCGGACCGCACGTCCCGCCCCATGCGAGCTTCACGTTCCCGCCGCTGCCGTCCGCCGACATGCGGTGAACCTCGAGGGGCGTCAGTCGTGCAAGCGGAACGGCAGCGTCGCGATCACGACGTCGGTCCTGGCGCGCAGGACCGCCGTCAGCAAGCGACCGCGCTGGTTGTGCAGGATCTCGTGGCGCCGCTTGCGCGGGACGATCTCGGAGATCAGGACGGTGACCGTCGCGTCGGTGTCCTCGAGTGAGTGGACGTAGCGCAGCAACGAGCGGATCAGCGAGCGCTGCGGGTCGATCAGCACCTCGAGCGGGACGGCGCAGCGCCACGCCTCCCAGTCGTGTTTGATCTGCCGGCACTCGTCCTGGTCGCCGGCGACGGCCACGGCCACGACCGTCTCACCGAGCGACAGCGCCGCGGTCAAGGCCCGCTCGGTGAGCAGGTTGACCGTCGTCGTCGGCACGAGCACGATGCTCTCGCGCCTGTGCGGATAGGGTGGATTGCGTCCGAGCTGGAGCTCGACCGCGACCTCGCGGTAGTAGCTCTCGGTGTGCGCGAACAGGTACATGAGGAGCGGCACCACGATCACCACGACCCAGGCGCCGTGGATGAACTTGGTGCCGAGGAAGACGACGACCGCAACCGCCGTCATCGCCGCGCCGGCGCCGTTCAGCGCGATCCGGGCCCGCCAGCGCGCGGGCCGGGTGCGCCGCCAGTGACGGACGAGCCCGACCTGGCTGATCGTGAGGCCGACGAACACGCCGATCGTGAACATCGGGATCAGCGCATTCGTTTCGCCGCCGACGGCGAGGAGCAGCAGCATCGCGGCGAACGCCAGGGTCACGATCCCGTAGCGGTAGACCGGCTTCTCGGCGCGGAGGTAGAACATGTGCGGAAGCCGGTGGTCGCGGGCGAGCAGGCTCATCAGCACCGGCAGCCCGCCGAAGCTCGTGTTCGCCGCGAATGCGAGGACGGCCGTGACGGCCAGGTTCGACACGTAGAACGGCCAGCCGGTGCCGAACGCCGCCGCGGTCACCGAGGCGAGCACGGTCACGTTATGCCGGGGGTAGACGTGGTGCGCGTGGATCAGGATCGCGAGGCCGACCAGCATCGCTCCGAGGAGCACCCCCAGCGAGACCTCGGTCCGCTGGGCCGTGCGGACGCGCGGCCGGCGGAAGACCGGCACGCCGTTGGCGATCGCCTCGACCCCGGTGACCGCCGAGCATCCCGCCGCGAACGCGCTGAGGATCAGGATCGCCGTCAGCCCGGCGGTCGCCCTGACCGGGATCGCCGTGCCGATCTGGGCGACAGCGTGCGCGTGGAAGGGTCCGACCACGATCACGCCGACGATGCTCGCGACGAACACCACGGTCGGCACCATCAGGAGCTTCGCCGATTCGGAGATGCCGAACAGGTTCACCGCGGTCAGCAGCGCGAGCCCGATCAGGCAGACGGGCAGCAGGTCGTGCGAGAGGGCCGGGAACACGCTGCCGAGGCTCGCGGCTCCGGCCGCGAGGCTGACCGCGACGGTCAGCACGTAGTCGACGAACAGCGATGCGGCGGCGAGTTGCGCGACCCGCGTCCCGAGGTTCCCCTTCGCGACCGCGTATGCCCCCCCACCCTCCGGATAGACCGCGATCACCTGCGTGTAGGAGATCACGAGCAGAACGAGCATCGCCGTGATCACAAGCGTCAGCGGGATCGCATAGCGCAGGCCGGCGACACCCGCCGTGATCAGCACCGTGATCATCGCCTGGGGGCCGTAGGCGACGCTCGAAAGCGCGTCGAGGCTCAGTGCCGCAAGCCCCCCGAGAACCCCGAGCTCGCCGTGACCGGCCCCGTGGCGCCTCTCAGTTCGTCTCAGATCGGTGTTCGGCATCTCGGCTCGAGCAGCGGGGACCGCGATCGCGGCCTCTACTCTGCCAGCCGTGACCGACGGCACCCGCACGACCGCGCCGACGACCCGGCGCCAGCGCCTGACCGTGCTCGCGATCTGCTCGATGAGCCTGCTGATCGTGGGTCTCGACATCACGATCGTCAACGTCGCGCTGCCGGCGATCCGCCGCTCGCTGTCCGCCTCGATCCCCGGTCTGCAGTGGGTGATCGACGCGTACACGCTGGCGATCGCGAGCCTCCTGCTGCTGGCCGGGTCGACCGCCGATCGCATCGGTCGCCGGCGCCTGTTCAGCCTCGGGCTGCTGCTGTTCACGCTCGCCTCGGCGGCGTGCGCGGCGGCGCCGAGCCTCGGGCTGCTGATCGCCGCGCGGACCTTGCAGGGGATCGCCGGCTCGATGCTCAATCCGGTCGCGCTGTCGATCATCCGCAACACCTTCCTGAATCCGCGGGAACGCGCCGGCGCGATCGGCGTCTGGGGGGCGATGCAGGGGATCAGCGGCACGCTCGGGCCGGTGATCGGCGGAGCGCTCGTCGATACCGTCGGCTGGCGCTCGGTCTTCCTCGTCAACCTGCCGATCGGTCTCACCTGCCTGGTGCTGACGCGGCGATTCGTGCCGGAGTCGCGCGCGCCGCACCCGCGCCCGATCGATCCGGTCGGGCAGATCCTCACGATCGTCGGGCTCGGAGCGGTCGTCTACGCGATCATCGAGGGGCAGGCCGATGGATGGACGTCGACCGGGATCCTGGCGCTGTTCGCGACCAGCGCCGTCGCGCTGGCCGTGCTGGTCGCCTACGAGCTCCGCTATCCAGCGCCGATGCTCGAGTTCCGGTTCTTCTCGAGCGCACCGTTCGCCGGCGCGAGCGCGATCGGCGTGCTGGCGTTCGTCGCCCTCGGCGGTTACCTGTTCGTCAACACCCTGTATCTCCAGGATGTCCGGCATTTGTCGGCGTTTCACGCGGGCCTGTACGTGCTGCCGCTCGGGCTCGTGAACGTGATCACCGCGCCGATCGCGGGCCGGATCGTCGCGAGCCGCGGTACGCGGCTGCCGCTGCTGATCGCCGGCGTCGCGCTGGCGCTGTCGCCGTTGCCGCTGCTCGGCCTGACGCCGACCACGAGCCCCGGCGCGCTGATCCTCTCCTACGTGCTGTTCGGTCTGGGTTCGGGCTTCGTCAACCCGCCGGTGACCCACACGGCGATCTCCGGCATGCCTCCGGCGCAGGCGGGCGTGGCGGCTGCGATCACGTCGACGAGCCGGTCCGTCGGCCAGGTCCTGGGCATCGCCGCGATCGGCGCGATCGTGGGCGCCGGCGCCACGAGGACGATCGGGCCGGCGTTCGCGCAGGCCAGCCACACCGCCTGGTGGATCGTCCTGGTCCTCGGCGTCGCCGTCATCGGCCTGGCCGCGGTGACCACCTCCGCCTGGGCGGAGGCGACCGCGGTGAGCACCGCCGCGCGGCTCGCGCCGGGGGGCGCCGCGGCGTCGTAAGCTAGCGCCAAACTACGGAGCGCGTGCGTGGTGGGCGTCCGATGCCGGGTCGCCGCGAGTCACCTAGCGTTGTGGCTGAATCACTGCGTCTTAAGGAGGAACGGTGTTCGAGCGAATCGTCGTTGGCGTAGATGGAAGCCCTGAGGGCCACGACGCAGTCGCGCTCGGGGCCGCGATCGCGCAGGCCACGGGGGCTCAGTGCTCGCTTGTCCATGTCTTCTCACCGTCGCTCTTCCCGATCGCGGGGATGACCGATCGGCGCACGCTGCGCACGCACGCAGAACGCGCTCTGCGTGCCGAGCGCCAGCGGCTGATCCCGTCCGCGACCGTGCACGTGATCAGCGACACGTCGGTGCCGCGCGGCCTGCGTCACTACGCCGAGCGCCTCGGCGCCGGCCTCGTCGTGATCGGATCCGCGCGCGGAACGCCGGCCGGGCACGTCCGTATCGGCCGACGGAGCCGCCAGCTGCTGTGGGAGGCTCCGTTCGCCGTCGCCATGGCCCGTCGCGGTCTGGCCGATGACGGCTGCACGCTCGGATCGATCGTGGTCGGCTACGACGGCGAGCCCGAGTCGGAGCCGGCGTTCGACGCGGCCAGCGCGATCACGGCAGCCGCGGGTGGCAGTCTGCGGGTGGTAACCGTCGTCGAGGAAGCGGCCCATGCCCACGGGCCGTTCGTGGCTCCCGGGCATCGCGACGGTGCGGAGGCGGAGGAGCGCCGCGCTGACGCGCTTGCGAACGCGAGGGCGCGCGCGCAGGCGCTGAGCGTTCCGGTCGAGGTCGAGGTGGCGGTCGGGGATCCGGGGCACCGCCTGCGCGACGTCACGCGCGACAACGACCTGATCGTGATCGGGTCCCGTCGCTGGGGCGCCTTCGCGCGGATCGTGTCCGGCAGCGTCGGTGAGACGCTCGTCGGTGGCGGCGAATGCTCCGTCCTGATCGTCCCGAGGCCGCCGCGCGGCGCGCGCCGGCGCCCGGCGCTCAGCCGCTCCGCAGCCGAGAGCTGACGAACGTCTTCCCGCGAGCTGCCGCCTCCACGGCCGCCGGCAGCTCGCTGTCGGCTTCGTCCTTGAGCACGACCGCGGTCGCACCTGCCCGCAGCGCCTCCTTTGCGACGCTCGGGGTGCTGGTCATCGTCGTCGCGACCACGCGGGTGCGACCACCGCGGGCGCTCGCGCGGATGCAGTCGAGCGCCGAGCCTCCCGGAAGGCGCATGTCGAGCACGACAACGCGCGGGCGGCGCTTGCGGACCTGGTCGAGCGCCCCGGCGACGTCGAAGGCCTCACCGACGACGCGAATCCCGGGCGACAGCTGGAGGACGCGCAGGAGGCTCCGGTGCATCATCTCGTGGTCATCGGCGAGGACGACCGGGATCTCGGCGGCGAGGAGCGCCGGCTGAGGCGCGACATCGAGCTGCTCGTTCACAATGTCACAAAGCTACGGTCCGGCAGCGCGATGCGCGTCCGGGAGGATGCGCCGTTGTGACCGGGTTCTCCGCGGCGATGTGCGCGTCCGTGCCGCAGTTTTTGACAAACGTGACATCCTGCAGGACGGGACCACGGAGAGCGGGACGCTCCAAATGACCGAACGACAAGTAATCGATGCAGATATGACGCTCGGGCTCCTCGAGGCCGCGCGGGGAGTCCTGTCGGACATGGACCTCGAGGCCGTGCTCGCACGGCTGCTCGAGGCGGCCCGCAACGTCTGCGGCGCGCGATACGCCGCGCTCGGCGTCCTCGACCCGACGCGCAAGGTGCTCGAGCGGTTCATCACCGCCGGGATCGACGAGGACACGCGCCGGCGGATCGGCGCCTACCCGCGCGGGCGCGGCGTCCTCGGCGAGCTGATCGAGCGGCCGGCGCCGTTGCGCCTGCGCGACGTCGGCGCCCATCCGCGCTCCTACGGCTTCCCCGCCGAGCATCCGCCGATGCATTCCTTCCTCGGCGTCCCGGTGCATTCGGGTGGGGAGCCGTTCGGCAACGTCTACCTGACCGACAAGGTCGGAGCCGAGGAGTTCACCGAGGCCGACGAGCGCGCGCTCGTGCTGCTCGCCGGGTTCGCCGGCGTCGCGATCGACCACGCCCGGCAGTACTCGGACCTGCACGTCCAGGGCCGCGAGCTCGAGCGAACTGTGGCGGCGCTCGACGCCACCGCGCAGATCGCCCGTGCCGTCGGCGGCGAGACCGACCTCGACGTGATCCTTCAGCTCGTCGCCAAGCGCGGTCGTGCGCTCGTCAGCGCCCGCGCGCTCGTGATCGAGCTCGATCGTGGCGGCGAGCTGTCGGTCGTGGCCGGCGCCGGCGAGATCGGCGGCGACGTGATCGGCGAGACGATCGACCGCGACAACAGCCTCGCCGGCCTGGCGCTGCGGCAGGGACAGACGTTGCGGCTCGAGGACGAGCCGAACCTGCAGCGCTTCCGGCAGCACGGCCTCGGCCGCCTCGGCTTCAGCGCAACCAGCGGCCTCGTCGTGCCGCTCGTGTTCCGCGGGCAGCCGCTGGGGGTCCTGGTCGCGGTCGACCGGCTCGAAGCCGGACCGGGGTTCAGTGACGAGGACCTGCGCCTGCTCGAGGCGTTCGCGGCGAGCGCGGCCACGGCGGTGGCGACCGCGCGGTCGGTCGAGGCCGACCGGCGCACCCTGCGGGCATCGGCGGCCGAGCAGGAACGCGCTCGCTGGGCTCGCGAGCTCCACGACGAGACACTCCAGAACCTCGCGGCGCTGCGGCTCGAGCTGTCGGCGCAGCTCCGCTCCGACGACCTGGACGCGATCAAGGCCACGCTGGCCGGTTCGCTGCGCGCGCTCGACGTCGAGATCGCCACGCTCCGTTCGCTGATCCAGGAGCTCCACCCGACCGCCCTCGACGATCTCGGGCTGCAGGCGGCGCTCGAGGATCTGGTCGCGCGAGCGAGCGCGCGCGACCTCGAGGTCGAACTCGACGTGGAGCTCGAAGCGGAGCAGGAGCAGCGCAGCCGGCAAGGCGGCCGCCGCCACGCCAGCGATCAGGAGACGGCCCTCTACCGGATCGTTCAGGAGGCGCTGACGAACGCGATCAAGCACGGGCACGCGCAGCGTGCCCTCGTCAAGGTCAGAGCGTTCGACGGCGTGCTCAGCGCCAGCGTCCGCGATGACGGCGCCGGCTTCGACCCGGCCTCTCCGAAGACCGGGTTCGGGCTCACGAGCATGCGTGAACGGGCGGAACTCGTCGACGGAACGATCGAGATCACGTCGGCGCCGGACGCCGGCACGACCGTGATCGTGACGATCCCGATACGCCGGCTCCAGTGGGCGGTGGGCGCGTGAGCGCCCGGCTCCGTACGCAGCCGTAGCATCAAGCACGGGGAAACCGCCGATGCGGAGCGCCCGGATGGCTGCAAGCCTGGGTCCATGTTTGCGCGCGGGTCGCACCGAGCGACGACCCACGGCGCCGCCGGCGAGCCCGGTGGTGCTGCGATCCAGGTCGGCGATCTGATGTCGCGCCCCGCGGCCACGGTCCGCGCGCAGAGCACGCTCGCCGAGGCTTGGCGACTGCTGCCGGAGGCGACCGGCGCCGCCTTTCCCGTCGTCGATGGGGCAGGTCACGCGATCGGCCTGCTGACCGACCCGCAGCTCGAACGTGCCGCGAGCGCCGACCGCTACGCGCTACTGGCCGCAACCGTCGCCGAACGCGCCCCCGAGCTGATCGTCGGCGCCGCCGAGGACGTCGCCGCTCTGCTGCGGCGCCCCGCCTTCCGGCGGGTCGGCCACGCGGTCGTCGTCGACGCCGGGCGGGCCCCGATCGGCGTCGTCTCGCTCGCCGCGCTCCAGCACGCCACCGGGATCCCGCCGGCGCCGTCCACGCAGCCACACGCTCGCGGGCTGACTCCCAGCTACGGCTGACCGGCTCGCCCCGGCGTCCCGCGAGCGCCGGGCAGGTGCGCCATCATCGGCAGCGGTGAGCAGACGCACCTCAGCCGACCCCGACGCGCTCGCCGCGGCGATCGCGCGGGCGACAGGGGTGCCGGTCACCAGGCACGAGACGCACATCTCCGTCGTGTTCGTCGCCGGTGATCGCGCCTACAAGCTGAAGAAGCCCGTGGTGCTCCCGTTCCTCGACTACGGAACGCCGGCGCGCAGGCGTCTGATGTGCGAGGAGGAGGTGCGGCTGAACCGCCGCCTCGCCCCCGACATCTATCTCGACGTCCGTGCGGTCGTCGCCGTCGCAGGCGGCGTCGAGCTCGCCCCGGCCGCGACCAGCGGCGCGCTCGACTACGTCGTTGTGATGCGGCGCTACGACGAGTCCCGTACTCTCGCCGGAGTGCTTGCGACCGGCGTCGGGGGCGACCGAGCCACCCAGATCGAAGCTGTCGGACGCCGCCTGGCGGAGTTCCACCGCGACTGCCCGCCCGCAACCGGGATCGGTGGCGCCGCGGCCGTGCGACGCGAGCTGACCGAGAATGTCGCCGAACTCGTCGAGCTTGTCGCCGGCGCGGCGTTGAGGAGGCGGATCGACCGCCTCGCGAGGCTGATGGCCGCCTGCGTCCGAGCCCACGAAGCCGCACTCGACGCGCGCGCTCGCAACGGCCTCGTGCGGGAGGTGCACGGAGATCTGCGAGCCGAGCACGTGCTCCTCGGCGAGCCGCCCGAGATCGTCGACTGCGTCGAGTTCGACCCGGTTCTGCGGACCCTGGACGTCGCCGATGACCTCGCGTTCCTGATCATGGACCTGACCCGGCGCGGCGCGCCCGGCGCCGCGCGCTCGCTCGTCGGCGCCTACCGGGAGGCCGGGGGCGCGCCGGGGCCGGACGAGCTGCTGGCGTTGTTCGCGCTGCACCGCGCGCTCGTGCGGATGAAGGTCGAGCTGGTCCGCTCCTCTCAAGACCGTCGCGACGGCCACGAGGCCGAGGCACTGGCGCTGCTGGATGTCGCGGAGGGCTTCGGCTGGCGAGCGCGCGGCCCGCGCGTCGCCGTGGTCTGCGGCCTGCCGGCCAGCGGCAAGTCGCGCCTTGCGAGCGCCCTCGGCGCCGCCTTCGGCCTCGAGGTCCTCAGCTCCGATGTGATCCGCAAGGAGCTCGCGGGCGTGCGGCCCGAGGCTCAAGCGGAGCCGTCCCACTACGACGAGGCGCACAGCCTGGCGACGTACGGGCTGCTCGGACGGCGCGCCGCCCGGCTGATGGTGGCCGACGGCGGCGCGATCGTCGACGCCACCTTCCGCCGGCCGGCCGATCGCGCGGCGTTCCTGAGCGAGCTCGGCGCAGATACCCAACGGATCTACATCGAGTGCGTCGCGCCCCCGCGGGTCCTGCTCGAGCGGGCCGCAGCGCGCGAGCAGGAGCCCGACCGCGTGTCGGATGCAACCGTCGCGGTCGTCGAGCGCGAGCGGCGCTCGTGGGTCGAGCTCGACGAGGTGGCGGCGGCCGAGCATCTGATCCTCCGAACCGACCGCGGGCTCGATCTGATCGTCGGCGACGTGCTCGCGCTGCTCGATGAGCGGCTGTCAGCGACCGGGGACATCGGCTCCGACGAGCCGCGCAGCCGTTGACGGATCTCGTCAGCGCGTTCGCTCCCGGCAGGGTCAACCTGATCGGGGAGCACACCGACTACAACGGCGGCCTCGCCCTGCCGTTCGCCGTCGACCTCGGCGTGACGGTCACGGCCGGGCCTGAGCCGCGCGGCGCCGTGATCGAGGCAGAGGCGCTCGACCTCGGTGAGCGCGATTCGTTCGCGCTCACCGGGCTGCGGCCCCACCCGGGGCGTGGCGGGTGGCGCGCATTCGTGCGGGGCGCGGCCGGCGAGCTGCGGCTCGCCGGCTACGAGATCCCCGCCGCGCGGCTGCGGATCTCGAGCGACCTGCCGCGGGGCGCCGGACTCTCATCCTCCGCGGCGCTGACGATCGCGCTCTGCCTGGCGCTGCTGCGGCTGGCCGGTGAGGATGCGCCCGACCCGGTCACGTTCGCGCGGATCTGCTCGGCCGTCGAGCGCAACTGGGTCGGGGCGAACACGGGCCTGCTGGACCAGCTCGCGTCGCTGTGCGGCGCCGCGGGCGAGGCCGTCCGGATCGACTTCCGCAGTTTCGAGCTCACCCGGGTACCGCTCGCGCTCGGCGAGCACCGGCTCGTCCTGCTCGATTCGGGCGAGCGCCGGCGCCTGGCGGCATCCGGTTACAACACGAGGCGGGACGAATGCGAGCAGGCGCGCGCGCGGCTCGGGCTGCAGTCGTTGCGCGACGCGACCCTGGCACAGGCGGACTCGCTTCCGAACCCGCTGCGCCGCCGCGTCCGCCACCTCGTCACCGAGAACGAGCGGGTCGATCAGGCCGTCGGCGCGCTGCGCCGGGGTGACCTCGCGCGGCTGGGCCGGCTGCTCGACGAGACGCACCGAAGCCTGCGAGATGACTACGAGATCTCCACCGCGGCGGTCGAGACCGCGGTCGGGCGGCTGCGGGCCGCGGGTGCGATTGGCGCGCGGCTGATGGGCGGCGGCTTCGGCGGCAGCGTGCTCGGTCTGATGGCTCCGGGCGCCGTCCCGCCGGACGGCGCCCGAGTGGTCGTGCCCGGTCCGGGCGCGTCGGTCAGCGCGTCGCGCGGCGCCTGACGAGGGAGTCGAGCGTGACTGCGGCGATCAGCACGATCGCCGTCGCGATGTCGGTGCCCTGGGCGCTGATCGCCATCAGGCCGAGCCCGTTGGCGACCGTTGCGATCACGATCCCTCCGAGCAGCGCGTGCAGCGGCTTGCCGCGGCCGCCGAATAGGCTCGTGCCGCCGATCACCGCGGCGCCGACGGCGTAGAGCACGAACTGCCCACCGTTGATGTCGGTCGCCATCGAGCCGTTGTAGGACTCGTAGATCAGGCCGGCAAGACCACCGGTGAGGCCGACCATCACGAACCCGAAGGTCTTTACGCGGGCGACGTTGATGCCGGCCCGGCGGGCGGCCTCGGGGTTGGCCCCGATCGCGTAGATGTAGCGCCCCACCCGCGTCCGCTGCAGCAGGAACGTCCACGCTCCCAGCACGATCAGCACGAACGGAATCACCCACGGCACGCCACTGACGTTGGAGAGGCCGAGGCTGCGGTTCTTCGTGCAGATGAACATCAACACGAGCCCGCCGATCGCGGTCACGGCGATCGTCAGCAGCGTGACGCTGAACGGTGGCGCGGTCAGCCCGTGCTTGCGTCGCTGGCGCACGCGCAGCAACTGGATGGCCGCGTAGCCGGCGATCCCGACGATGAACAGGCCCCAGCCGAGGCCGTCGCTCATGTTGTTCTGCACCAGCTTGTAGACGGGGCTGCCCGCGTCGATCTGCATGACGCCGCCGACGGCCGAGCTGTCGGCGTTGGCGACCACGAGCATCAGCCCGAGGAAGCCGAGCGAGCCGCCGAGCGTGACCACGAACGACGGGAGGTTGAGGCGCGTGATCAGCGTCCCCTGGAGGAATCCGAGGAACGCACAGACCGCCAGCCCGCCGAGGATGCCGAGCCACCACGGCAGCCCGACCGGCGGCGCGATCAGCTCGGCGATCACGAACGCGCCGACGCCGGCGATGTAGCCGAGCGACAGGTCGATCTCCGACAGCAGCAGCGCGAAGATCTCTGCCGCCGCGAACATCACGAAGATCATCGCGTACTGGAGCAGGTTGACGAGGTTGAGCGCCGTCAGGAACTTCGGCTCCTCGAGCTGGAAGAAGATCACAATCACGACGAGGCCGGCGAGCACGGGCAGCGCGCCGCTCTCACCGTTGCGGATCCGCCGTCCCCAGGCGGCGAAGTACTCGCCGAGGTTGTTCGCCATCACCTCGGGCGAGGCGGCGGTCAGCGCTGCGTCGCTGAGCGCGGGTTCCGGGGCGTCATCGACGCCGACGACCGCGGGCGCGTGGGTCGAGGGTTCGGTGGTGATCGGTGACTCGTCCACTACGCGCTCCTCTCTGAGTCACGCCGGCCGTAGGCGACGGCGTCCGCCCCGGGTGAGCGTCCCGAGGCACCGGTGGTCATGTAGTCGACGACGCTCGAGCGGTCGAACTCGGAGGCCGGGCCCTGCGCGACCATCTTGCCGAGATGGAGGATCGCAAGGCGGTCGGCGACCTCGAAGACGTCGTTCAAGTTGTGCGAGACGACCATCACCGCGACGCCGCGGCTCGAGAGCGTCTTGATCAGATTCAGGACCATCGTCGTCTGGGCGACACCGAGCGCCGCGGTCGGCTCGTCCATGATCACGAGCTTGGCCTGCGACATCACGGCTTTGGCGACGGCGACCGACTGTCGCTGCCCGCCGGACAGCGAGGCGACCGGCTGCCGGATCGAGCGCACCGTGGTCACGCGCAACTCCGTGAGGGTCTGGCGCGCCTGACGCTCCATGCTGTCCTCGTCGAGCACGAACGCCCGCCGCGGCTCGTGCCCGAGGAACATGTTCTGGACGATGTCGAGGTTGTCGCACAGCGCCAGGTCCTGGTAGATGGTCGTGATCCCGAGCGCCTCGGCCTCGCGCGGGCCGTGCAGGCGGATCGCCTTGCCCTCCCAGATGATCTCGCCCCCGTCAGGCGCCCAGAGGCCTGCGATCGTCTTGATCGTCACCGACTTCCCGGCGCCGTTGTCGCCGCAGAGAGCGGTGACCTGCCCGGCCGGGACATCGAGATCGACGCTGGTCAGGGCCCGGACAGGCCCGAAGCTCTTGCTCAGCTGCCGCAACCGCAGCAGCGTGCCGGCGCCGCTTGTCGCCTCGCTGCTGGACGTTTCGCCGGCGGCGCGGCTCTCCGATGTGCTCATGGTCTAGACCGTACCCCAGATCGACCGTGCCCGGCCGCATGATCGCGGCCGGGCACAGCGGTTTGCTGCTGAGTTGGCTATCGCCTCGTCAGGAACGGCTCAGACGCCGTACTTCGTGCAGTCAGCTGCGTACGAACCGGCGCACAGCTGAGAGGTGGGGACGAAGTTGTCCTTGACGATGGTGCTCTTCATGTTCGACGTCGTGACCCACTCCGGGACCTCGAGGACCGACGGGACCGACTTCTTGTTGATCGGGTCGGTCACGGTGCCGTTGAGCAGGCCGCTCGGGGCCTTCTTGCCGGCGCGCTCATACAGCGCGAGCGCGACAGCAGCCTGAGCTTCCTTGTACACCGGCTTGTAGACGGTGCCGCACTGGTACCCGGCGAGGATGTTGTCCAGACCGGTCAGCGTCGCGTCCTGGCCCGTGATCGGGAAGGTATCCGGCTTGACGCCGTGGCTCTCCAGGTAGGTGATGATCGGCGCAGCGTTCTCGTCGTTCGGGATGACGGCCGAGTTGACGCCCGGGTTCGCGGTGAACGCGGTCTCGAACTCGTTCGCAGCCGTCGTCGGGGTCCACGTACCTGCCGGATTGGCAACGTCCGTGTACGTCTTGTTGGCGAACAGCGGGGAGAGGACGCTGTTGTACCCCTCGAAGAACAGCAACGCGTTGTTGTCAGTCGGATCACCGCGCATGACGATGACCTTCGGGCTCGAAACGTGCCACGCAGCGACGCAGCTGACGAAGCCCTGACCGATCAGCTTGCCGACGTTGACGTTGTTGAAGCTGACGTACGGGTCCGCCGGGGCGCCGTTGCCGACGACGAGGCGGTCATAGTCGATCACATCGACGCCGTGGGACTTGGCGTAGTTCTCGACGGTGAGGCCGACACCCGAGTCCTCGGGGTCGATCAGGAGCACGGAGGCTCCGTTCGTGATGTCAGCCTTGGCATCCGACAGGAACGTCGAGTCACTGCCCTGGCCGTTCTGGACGATGATGTCCGAGCCCGGCAGGCCTGCCATCTTCATCGCCTTCGTCAGGTCCGGCTGGTCAAACTCGACGTAACGCGTCGAACTCGTGGTGTCCGGAAGGATCGCCGCGATCTTGCCCTTGCCCTCGGCGACGAGTGGCTTGAGGGCCTTCATCGCGGTGAACGAATTCGTGAACGCGGTGGCCGAAACCGACGGTGAACCACTCGCCGCGGGCTTGACCGTTGCCGACGCCGACGTGGCGACGACCGCGCCAACGCTCGCGGTGGCTGCGAGCGCGGCAATCATTGCCTTGCTTCTCAGCAAGTGCATTTGTACCTCCTCCATATCGCGACTCCACCACGCAATTGCGGTTGCACCGTAACGAGCACGCGGCGCGAGTCACATTGATGAATCCGACTCCAAGGGTAGGACGAACACCGTGAACGGGCCGTTAATATCCGAGGGGGACGCGTAAACACGCGATAAACGCGCATTCACACCAGTTGTGTCACGCGACAAACCTGTAGCCGGCGCGCGGTGCGGTGACGATCAGCGGCTCGCCGTCCTCGCCCTCGAGCTTTGCGCGCAACCTGCGCACGTACACGCGAACGTACTCGGTTTCGGTCTGATAGGCGGGACCCCAGACGCGCCGGAGCAGATGGGCGTGGCTGAGCAGCTTGCCGCGATCGATCACGAGCTCGCGCAGCAGCGCGAACTCCGTCGGCGTCAGGTGCACCGGCTCCCCCGCCTTCGTGACCTGCTGGCGCGAGAGGTCGATCACCACGTCCCCGGCGGTGATCACCGGCGACGCCGGCTCGGGCGCACCTGCCAGCCGCGTGCGGCGCAGCGTGGCGGTGATGCGGGCGAGCAGCTCCTCGACGCTGAACGGCTTCGTCATGTAGTCGTCGGCACCCATGTTCAGAGCCGTGACCTTGTCGCGCTCCCCCCCGCGCGCCGAGACCACGATCACCGCAACCGAGGAACGCTCCCTGATCTGCCGGCAGAGCTCGAACCCGTCGGCGTCGGGCAGCATCAGATCGAGCAGGACGATGTCCGGCTCCTCGGTCTCGAGCAGCTGCAGCGCCCGAGATCCGTCGACCGAGACGATCGTGTCGAACCCGCGCACGGAGAGGTTCGACCGGATCAGATCGACGATGTTGGGATCGTCCTCGACCAGCAGCGCGCGAGTCGCTCCCGCCGCGTCAGGCATACGCGCGCGGCTCGACCGCGATCTCGGCACCGTGCACGCCGGGTGCCTCGACGGGAAGCTCGATCCGGAAGCAGGCGCCGTCCGGAGCCGGTTCGAGCGCGATCGTACCGCCGTGCGCCGCGACGATCCCGCGTGCGATCGACAGCCCGAGACCCGCACCGGCGCTGCGTGCGCCGGGCCGATGCGCGGAGTCGAACGGAGCCGGAGACAGTTCGGGCGGGAAGCCGTCGCCATCGTCAGCGACCGTGATCGCGACGCGCCCCCCGGAGAGCTCGGCCGCGCCCACCTGGACCTGGGTCTCGGGCGGGTTGTGCCTGAACGCGTTGCTCAGCAGGTTCACGAACACCTGCTCGAGGCGATCGTGGTCCGCCCACACCGCCGGCAACTGCGGATCGCAGTGACCGTCACCCGCGCGAGCCACTCGGGCGGCAGGCACGACAGCGCGGCGTCGACGACGAGCGGGATATCGCACCAGTCGGGCTGCAGGCGCATCACCCCGGACTCGATCATCGAGAAATCGAGGAGATCGTCGACGAGCCGCCCGAGCCGCGCCGATTCGGCCGCGATCGTCTGCAGGAAGCGCTGCTGGGTCGCCTCGTCCCAGGTCACGTCCGGGGCCATCAGACTCGACGCATAGCCGCGGATCGCCGTCAGCGGCGTGCGCAGCTCGTGGCTGAGGCGAGACAGGAAGCCGCGTTGCAGCTCCTGTGAGCGCCGCAGCGCCGCTGCCTTCTGATGGGCGTGCCCCGCCTCCTCGCGCTCGAGCGCGAGGTTGAGCGAGTGCGCCGCATCCTCGATCAGCGCCTTGACCTCCTCGCGGACCCCCGGCTCGGCCCACGCCGCGGCGAGCACGGTCGGCCCGGCGGGGGCGTTGAAGGGAACGGCCAGCATGCCAGCAGCGCCGACCGAGCGCGCGCTGCCGTCGCGCACGCCCGCTTCGAGACCCTCGCCGGCCGCCATCGCGAGTGCGCCGGACATCGTCGCCGGATCGGTTCCCTCCGGCCCCGCGTAGGCGCGCCAGCGTGACCCGGATTCAGTCCGCGTCAGCAGACCGACCTCGTCGGCCTCGAGGCCCCGGCGCAGCGAGACGAGCGCGACCGAGAGCCCGTCCGCGGCGACCGTGACGGGGCCGGCGAGCGTCTGCAGCATCTCGCGGATCGCTTCAAGCACGCGATTGCGCGCCGTCACCTGATCGAGCAGGCGGTCGCGTTCGACCGCGGAGGCGGCGTAGCCCGCGTAGAGCGTCAGCAGATCCAGCTCATCGCGGCCGGGGGCCCTGCCGTCGGGTCGGAACACCGTGATCACGGCGCCGACCCCGGCCGGACCGCCGACCGGGGCCGACCAGCTGCCGGCGACAGCCGCGGCCGCGGCCGGGCCGAGCCCCGGCCAGGCACGGGAGGGCTCGAGGTCGACCGTCGTCTCGCGCCTCGCCGCCGCCAGGCTGACCGGCCCGTCGCCGGGCTCGCTCGACAGATGGCTGAACGAATCGACCTCCTCCTGCGCGAAGCCGAGCGAGGCGGCGCAGACGAACTCCCGGCCGGATGCGACGTGGATGCAGGCGCGGTCGCTACCGAGCGCCTGCGCGAGCGCGGCGATGATCAGCGACAGGCTCGATGAGGGATCGGCCGAGACGAGCCGGCCGGTGAGACCGTGCAGGCGGGTCAGCTGCCGGCGCGCCGACGTATCGAGCGGCCGGCCCGCGCTCAGCGCCGCGATGTCGTCGGGGTGGGTGACGCCCGGGTCGACCGCCGCGGCGACACGGCCGTGTCGCAGGACCACGATCCGGTCGGCGAGGCGGAACATCAGGTCGGTGTCGCGAGTTGCGAGCAGGACCGCGGTGCCGCCCGCCCGCAGGGACCGCACGATCGCCTCGACGTGGGCCGCTTCGTCCGCGCCGAGCGCGGCCGTCGGCTCATCGAGGAGGAGCAGGCGCTGCCGGCGGTTGACGGCCTTGGCGATCGCGAGCAGTTGACGCTGGCCGCTCGTCAGCGATGCGACGGGCATCGTCGTGTCCCGGATCGGAATCTCGAGGCGTCGCAGGAGCGACGCGGCGGTCGCATGGAAGCGCAGCGGTGAGAGGATCAGGCGGCGGCGCTCCTCACCGAGCAGCAGCGCATCGGCGACGTCGAGGTTCTCGCAGAGCTCGAGGTCCTGCCAGACGAGCGCCACGCCCGGGCGCTCGCCACCGGTGGGGCTGCACACGCGGCCGTCGATAGCGATCGTCCCGCCATCGTGGGCGAGGTCGCCCGCGATCGCGCGCATCAGCGTCGTCTTACCGGAGCCGGGCTCGCCGGTGATCGCGACGAGCTCGCCGGGACCGACCTGGAGCTCGATCCCGGTGATCGCCTCGACGGGTCCGAGGTTGAGGTGCAACCCGCTGACCCGCAGGCGCGCGTGGGTCGCCGGCGATGCTGCGGGTAGCGCGTGCACTGTGTTCACATGACCCTCGTCTGTGCTCGTCCGCTGAGCGACTCCACGACCGGCACGCCATTTCCTCCGTGACGGCGTCTCGCCTGGCTCACAAGGATTCTATTCGGCGTCCGGCGGAGGTCAGCCTTCCTAGGGTGTCTGCCGCCGCAGGGTCGCCGCTCCGGCGACCAATGCCCCGAACGCGAAGCACAGCACGATCGCAACGTCGAGCCAGAACCAGCCGCTGACCCCGGTCTGCCGGGTCAGATGGTGCATGCCGTCGACCGCGTAGGACATCGGCAACGCGTCGGAGACCGCACCCAGCACGACTGGGAGTCGCTGGCGCCCGATCAGGAGGCCGCAGAGCAGCAGCTGCGGGATCACGACGAGCGGGAAGAACTGAACGACCTGGAACTCGGTGCGGGCGAAGGCGCTGACGAACAGCCCAAGGCCCATGCCGAGGAACGCGACGCAGATCGCGAGCAGCACGACGAGTCCGCCGGGCCCGGCGACGCGCAATCCGAGCGGCCCGAGCGTCAGGGCACTGACGAGCGCCGCCTGCACGGCGGCGAGCAGCCCGAACGCGAGCGCGTAGCCGGCGAGCAGCTCAAAGCGCCCGAGCGGGGTTGTCAGGAGCCGCTCGAGCGTGCCCGACGTCCGCTCGCGGAGCAGCGCGATCGACGTGACGAGGAACACCGTGCTGAGCGGGAAGAGCGCGAGCAGGGGGCCGCCGGCGCCGTCGAAGGCCGCGATGTCGTGGGTGAACATCAGCCGCAGGAGCGTCTCCAAGCCGCACGGGACGAGCAGCATCAGCGCGATCGTCCTGCGATCGTGGCGCAGCTGCGTGAGGACGCGGCGGGCCGTCGCGAAGGTCCGGGACGCACTCATCGCCCGCTCCCGCTCTCGACCATCTTCACGAACGCGTCGTCCATGTCCTGCGTGCCCGTCCGGGCGACGAGCTCGGCCGGGGTCAGCTGCGCCAGCAGGCGCCCGTCGCGCAGCAGCAGCAGCTGGTCGCAGTGCCGGGCCTCGTCGAGCACGTGGCTGCTGACAAGCAGCGTCGTCCCCTCGGCCGCCAGCTCTCCGAACAGCGTCCACAGGCGCCGGCGCAGCAGCGGGTCGAGCCCCACGGTCGGCTCATCGAGCAGGAGCAGCCGTGGCCGGCCGATCAGCGCGGCGGCCAGCGACACGCGCGCGCGCTGGCCACCGGAGAGCGAGCGGACGAGCTGCCTGGCGTGCTCGGTGAGCTCGACGCGGTCGAGCACCTCGCCGATCCCGACCCCGTGGACGGAGCCGAAATAGCTCAGGTTCTCGGCGACCGTCAGGTCCTCGTAGACCGACGGCGCCTGCGTCTGATAGCCGAGCGCCCGGCGAACGTCGACGCTCCCGGGCGACGCACCGAGGACGACGACCGAACCGCTGACCCGCGCCTGGACGCCGGCGATCGCGCGGATCAGCGTCGACTTGCCGCTTCCGCTCGGCCCGAACAGGCCCGTGACCCTCCCGCTCGGGATCTCTGCGGACAGGTCCGTCACCACCTCGAGTCCGCCCCGGACGACCGTCAGGTGCTCGCAGCTGACGGCCGGAACGCTCCCGTGCTCGCTCACGTCCGTGAGCCTACGGTTCGCTGTCGCTGTCGCTGCCCTGATCGGTGGGTTGCCCGGAAGCCGCTTCGCTCGACCCCGCGCGGGCGCCAGCGGCCATGCGCGGCGACGTCGCGACGAAGGCTTCGTAGACCTCGCGCAGCGCCGATCGCTGTCGCGCCGTCAGCCGAGGGTCGGCGGCGATCGCGTCGAGCACGGCGCTGTGACCGTCGTGAGCCCCCGGGGGGCTCACGCCCGCACGCTCGTACAGCGCCTCGACCGACAGCTTCAACGATCGCGCGATCGCCTGGAGCACCTGCTCCGACGGCGCCCGCAGGCCCCGCTCGATCTGTGACAGGTACGGGTTGGAGATTCCGGCGAGCTCGGCGAACTGTCGCATCGAGAGCTCCGCGAGCTCGCGCTGCTGGCGGATGATCTCGCCGACGGTGCTCGTGTGACGATCGGACATCGCACGCGCGAGCTTACACGCGAACGCACGCGGGGCCGCGCACCTGCAGGTGCACGGCCCCGGCGTCCTGCTTCACGTCAGAGACCGATGCAGACCGACTTGGTCTCCGTGTACTCGTGGATCACCTCTTCACCCATCTCACGACCCCAGCCGGACTGCTTGTAGCCACCGAACGGCAGCGCGGCGTCGAAGATGTTGTAGGTGTTGACCCACACGGTGCCCGCCTTCAGCTGCGGGATCAGGCGGTGCGCCTTCGTGAGGTTGTTCGTCCAGATGCCCGCGGCGAGGCCGTAGACGGTCTGATTCGCCGCCGGGGCGACCTCGGACTCGTCCTTGAACGGGATCGCGGTCACGACGGGGCCGAAGATCTCCTCGTCGAAGACCCGGTGACCCTTCCTCGCGCCGTCGAGCACGGTCGGGGCGACGAAGTAGCCGCGGTCGCCGACGCGCGATCCGCCGGTCACGGTGCGGACGCCGTCCTGCTCACCCGACTTCAGGAAGCCGGTGACGCGCTCGAGCTGCTCGGCGGAGACGAGCGGCCCCATCTCGGTGTCGGCATCGGTGCCACGGCCGATCTTGATGCTCGAGGCGCGGTCCGAGACGCCCGCGAGCACGTCGTCATAGATCTTCTGCTCGACGTACAGCCTCGAGCCGGCGCAGCAGCACTGCCCGTGGTTGAAGAAGATCGCGTTCGCCGCACCGGGGATCGCGGTCTCCAGATCGGCGTCGGCGAACACGACGTTCGGCGACTTGCCGCCGAGCTCGAGCGTGACCCGCTTGAGGTCGTTGCTCGCCGCGTTGACGATCAGCTTGCCGACCTCGGTGGATCCGGTGAACGCGACCTTGTCGACGCCCGGGGTGCGCGGCGAGGCCGGCTCCCGCCGTCTCGCCATAGCCGGTGATGACATTGAGGACGCCGTTCGGCAGGCCGGCCTCCTGGCAGAGCTGCCCGAGGCGCAGCGCGCTGAGCGGGGTCTGCTCGGCCGGCTTGAGGACGACCGTGCAGCCGGTGGCGAGCGCCGGCCCGACCTTCCACGCCGCCATCAGCAGCGGGAAGTTCCACGGGATGATCTGCCCGACGACGCCGATCGGCTCCTTCGTCGTGTAGGCATGGAACTGGGCGCCGGGCGCGTACGGCACCGAGATCGGGAACGTGTGGCCGAAGATCTTCGTCGCCCAGCCGGCCATGTAGTGGAACAGGTCGGCCGCGAGCACGACGTCGGCGGCGCGGGCGATGGCCATCGGCTTCCCGTTGTCGATCGATTCGATCGCGGCGAGCTCGTCGGCGTTCTCGAGGATCAGGTCGCCGATCCTCCAGATCAGCCTGCCCCGGTCGGAGGCCGTCATCCGGCTCCATTCGGAGTCCTCAAACGCCCGGCGTGCCGCTCTGACCGCGAGGTCGACGTCGGGACGGTCGGCGGCCGGGCAGTGAGCGATCGTTTCGCCGTCAGCCGGGTCCCAGACCTCGAAGGTGTCGCCGCTGCGGGCGTCGACCCAGTCGCCGTCGATCAACATCAGCTTGCGCTCGGCAAGGAACGCAGCCGCGGGCGATGCGTTCTCGATGGTTGTTGCCATGTCTCGTCTCCCCTCCTCTGAGGAACTTTCTTGACTGCGGCGCAAGCTAGCCGCGCCGGGGTTGCACCCGGGTTGCTCGCGCCGGCGGCTCAGATCCAGCCAGGCCAACAGTCGCGGTGCCAGAGCGGCCCGGTGAGCGCCGCTGCAACGCCGGAGCGCGCGGCCCTCGAGGTCTCCGCCGGCATGCCGCCCACCAGATGCACCACCGGCTCGTAGACGCCGATCACGTCATCGCACGCCACGCAGCGCGGCTTCGCACCGCCGGGACCGAACGCACGGCCGCTTGAATCCTCGGGCTCACGGCGGTCATCCGAGGGCTCTGGCTCGTGGCTCCGCATCCCCGATCGAAAATAGGCCCCGTACGAGCGCTAGGCAATCGGGACGAGTCCGCCGATCGCACTGTGGATAACTACGGCGGGCCGCGCGCATGGCCGCGGACGCCGACCGAGGCCCGGACCGCAGGCCGCATCCGTGCTGCGTTACCTTAGCCCCATGCCTGCAGACGACGAACGTCTCCGCCGCCTGCTCGAGGTCGGGCGCGAGCTTGTCTCGGAGCTCGACGCCGAGGCTGTTCTGGAGCGGATCATCGAGGAGGCCCGCAACATCACCGGCGCCAAGTACGCGGCGCTCGGCGTGCTCGATCCCTCCCGCACGGAACTGGAGCGGTTCCTGACCTCCGGGCTGTCGGATGAGCAACGCGTCGCGATGGGCGGATTGCCCCGCGGCCGCGGTGTGCTCGGCGTCCTGATCGAGCAGCCACGTTCGTTGCGGCTGTCCGACGTCGGCAACCATCCCAGCAGCTATGGGACGCCCGTCGGCCACCCTGACATGCACAGCTTCCTCGGCGTCCCGATCGTGATCCGCGGCCAGGCCTGGGGCAACCTCTACCTGACCGAGAAGCGCGACAGCGCCGACTTCACCGACGCCGACGAAGAGTCCGCGACGATCCTCGCGCAATGGGCGGCGACCGCGATCGAGAACGCGCGGCTCTACGAATCCAGCGAGCGCCGGCGCGAGCAGGCCGAGCGCGCGGTCCGGTCACTCCAGGCGGCACGCGACATCGCCGACGCGATCGGGAGCGTCGCCGAGCTCGACCGCGTGCTCGAGCTGATCGTCAAGCGCGGGCGTGCCCTCGTCGAGGCCCGCAGCGTCCTGATCCTGCTCCGGGAAGGTGAGGAGCTCGTCGTCGCCGCGTCCGCAGGGCACGTCGACGGGGCCCGCGCGCGCCGCCTCCCGATCAGCGGCTCGACCTCCGGTCAGGTGCTGATCGAGCGGCGCGCCGCCCGGGTCGAAGACGTCTCCTCCCACCTCCGCATCGGCCCCGACAACCTGGGCGTCCCCGACGCCCGCACCGCCCTGTTCGTGCCGATGCTGCATCAGGGGCTCGGCATCGGCGTGCTCGCCGCATTCGATCGGGGGCCGCGCGCTGACGCGTTCACGCCCGCCGACGAGCAACTCCTGTGGACCTTCGCGGCGTCCGCGGCGAATGCCGTGGCGCTCAGCCGCAGCGTCGAGGCCGACCGCCTGCGGGCGACGATCGCGGCCGCCGACGCCGAGCGCAGCCGCTGGGCGCGCGAGCTTCACGACGAGACGCTGCAGGCACTCGGAGGCCTGCGCGTGCTCCTCTCCTCGGCGCTGCGGCGCGGGAAGCCCGAGGGGTTCGAGACGGCGATCCGCCAGGCCATCGAGGACATCGAGCTCGAGACCGACAACCTGCGCGGGATCATCACCGACCTGCGACCGTCGCTGCTCGATGATCTCGGTCTGCTCCCGGCGATCGAGTCGCTGATCGAGCGCCGGCGCCTGAGCGGGCTCGAGATCGAAAGCGAACTTGCGCTTCCGAGCCGGCCTGAGCCGGCGCTGCTCAGCAGTGAGCTCGAGACGACGATCTACCGCCTCGTCCAGGAAGCCCTCACGAACATCGTCAAGCACGCGGGGGCTGCGCACGTCTCCGTGTCAATCGGGTTCGACAACGGCCACATCATCGTCGAGATCCGTGACGACGGCGTCGGCTTCGACCCGGTCGCGCGGACCAACGGGTTCGGACTTGCGGGCATGCGCGAGCGCATCTACCTAGCCGGTGGCAAACTCGAACTCGAGTCGGGCGAGCGCGGGTCGACCGTTCGCGCTCGGATCCCGGCGCGGGCGAGCGGCGCCGCGTCAGCGCCCAAGCAGACCGCGCGATAGCGCGAACTGGACGAGCTCAGCCCTGGTCTGAAGCCCGAGTTTGCGATGGATGCTCGCTCGGTGCGAGTCCACCGTCCGTCGCGACACATGCAGCTCGCGGGCGATCTCGGCGCTCGTGTGGCCGAAGGCGATCAGCCGCAGGACCTCGGTTTCGCGCGGGCTGATCGCGTCAGTGTCGCCCCCATGAAGCGCGTCGAGGCCCGCGGCGACGCAGGGGCTGACGTACTGCTCGCCGCGCGCGGCGCAGTGGACGGCATCCGCGAGTTCGGTGCCGGCGCTGCCCTTCACCACGTACCCGGCGGCGCCCGCGTCGAGCACGCGCTGGACGAAGATCGGGTTGCGCTCGACGGTCAGCACGACGATCTCGGTTCGCGGGAGCTGGTCGCGCAACTGCCGGATCGCGGCGATGCTGGCGCCGCCACACAGCTGCAGGTCGAGGACCACCACGTCGGGACGCGAGCGCGGGACCGGGCGGCCGAACGCGGCGTCGGCGGCCTCGCTGATCACCGCGATGCCGTCGTCGCGGTCGAGCAGCAGCCGCAGGCCACGGCGCACGCGTGCGCGGTCGTCCGCGAGCACGACCCGAATCGGCGTGACGAGCGAATCGTGCTCGATCCCGGTGTCTTGATCGCCCGCCACTTGAAGGTGCAGCGCCATCCCCGCCACGGTACCTTTGCGCGGCCCGTTCGACGCCGTTGATAAGGCGCGAGCCCACGGCGGGAAAACACGGATCTCGCGCTCGGGCCGCGCCGTAGGATCCGTCGTTCTCCGGTGCAGGAGCTTGCGATCCGCACGGCGGGTTGACGTGGTGCCGCGGGGCGAGCCGGCGCCACAGTACGCCCGCAGGACCAGGAAGTAGGAAGCCACGATGGACGGCAGCGACCGATCGGCGAGACTAGGAACTGTGAGCGCGCCCGACGCGGACCTCGTGCCCGACCCCGTCCCCTATCCCCGCGACCGCGTGGTGGACATCGTCCTCCGCGACGGGTCGACGGTGCGCGTGCGGCCGGTCCGGACCGACGACGCGCCGGCGATCCGGGCGTTCCTCGACGGGATCTCGTCGGAGTCGATCGTGTTCCGATTCTTCGGCGCACCGAACCTCGACTGGGTCACGTCCTGGTCGGTTGACGTCGACTACGAGGATCGCTATGCGCTCGTCGCCGAGACCGGCGAGCCACCCCACGTGATCGCTCACGCCGCGTACGCCCGCGAGTCCGCCGATCGCGCCGAGGTCGCGTTCCTCGTCTCCGATTCCCATCAGGGCCACGGCATCTCGACGATCCTGCTCGCGCATCTCGCCGGCGTCGCCGAGACCCACGGGATCACGACGTTCACGGCCGAGGTGATGCCCGCCAACCACCGGATGATCGAGGTCTTCCGCCAGAGCGGCTTCCCGGTCGAGATGCACTCGACCCACGACGCGATCAGACTCGAGCTCCCGACGTCGCTGACGCCCGGAGGCGGTCGAGCGCTTCGAGGAGCGGGAGCGGCGCGCGACCGTCGAGGCCGTGCGCAGCGTCCTCGAGCCGCGCTCGGTCGCCGTGATCGGCGCCTCGCGCCGGCGCGGAACGATCGGCGGCGAGATCCTCCACAACCTGCTCGCCGCCGAGTTCAACGGTCCGGTGTACGCCGTCAACGCGAGCGCCGACGTCGTGCAGTCGCTGCCCGCCTACCGCTCGATCGCCGACGTGCACGCCGAAGTCGACCTGGCCGTGATCGTCGTTCCCGCCGACCAGGTGGTCGGCGTCGCCCGCGAATGCGTCGCCGCGGGCGTGCGGGCGCTCGTCGTGATCTCCTCGGGCTTCGCCGAGGTCGGGGCCGCCGGCGCCGCCCGCCAGCACGAGCTCGTCGAGGTCTGCCGCTGCAGCCGGCATCCGCATCGTCGGGCCGAACTGCCTCGGCGTCCTCAACACGGCGCCGGAGATCCGGCTCAACGCGACCTTCGCGCCGAACCAGGCGCGACAGGGCTCGGTCGGGTTCATGTCGCAGTCGGGCGGCCTCGGGATCGCGATCGATCGAGGCCGCCGGACGCCTCGGGATCGGGTTCTCGCAGTTCGTCTCGGTCGGCAACAAGGCCGACCTGTCGGGCAACGACCTCCTGACGTACTGGGAGCAGGACCCGAACGACGGCGGTCGGGCTGCTCTACCTCGAATCGTTCGGCAACCCCCGCAAGTTCGCCCGGATCGCCCCGCGATTCGCTCGCCGCAAGCCGCTTCTGGCGGTCAAGAGCGGCCGCTCGGCTGCCGGCGCGAGTGGCACCTCCATCGCACACGGGCGCGCTGCTGTCGGCCTCAGACGTGACGGTCGACGCGCTCTTCGAGCAGGCGGGCGTGATCCGCACCGACACGATCTCCGAGCTGCTGTCGGTCGCGCGGCTGCTGACCAGCCAGCCGGCGCCGCAGGGCGACCGCGTCGCGATCGTCAGCAACGCGGGCGGCCCCGCGGCCGTCTGCGCCGATGCCTGCCGGGCGTATGGCGCCGAGCTGCCCGAGCTCCCGGCGAAGCTCCAACGGCAGCTCGCGAGGCACCTGCCCGCCGGATCGGCGGTCCACAACCCGGTCGACATGATCGCGACCGTCGAGCGCGGCCGACTACAAGCGAACGCTGCGAGCGCTGATCGATGCCGACGTCTGCGACGCGATCCTCGCGATCTTCGTGCCGCCGCTCGTGACCGACGCGGCCGACGTCGCGGCGGCGATCACGCCAGGTGGCCGAGACGGGCCCGCACGTCTCGATCGCCGCCGTGTTCATGACCGCCGACCGGCCGCCGGCGGAGCTCAGCTCGGGTCGCGTGCGCGTGCCTGTCTACGAGTTCCCCGAGGACGCCGCCCGCGCGGTTGCGCTCGCCGCCAAGCAGGGGCGCTGGCGCGCGCGCCCCGAGGCGACACCGGTGCACTTCGACGACCTCCAGCCAGAGCGTGCCGCCGCGATCATCTCCCAGCATCTCGCCGACGAGTCCGGCTGGCTCGGGGCCGAGCACGCCCACGAGCTGCTCGCGCTGCTACGGGCTCCCGCTCGTCACGAGCCGGTTTGCGAGCGACGCCGCCGGCGCGGCCGCGGCCGCGGCTGAGCTCGGAACCCCCGTGGCGCTCAAGGCGCTCGCCCCGGGTCTGATCCACAAGACCGACGCGCACGCCGTTCTGCTCGACCTGCGCACGCCCCGAGGAGGTGCTTGCGGGAGCGGCTGCAGATCGAGCGATCGGTCCGCGCGGCAGGCCACCGGCTCGACGGCTTCCTCCTGCAGCCGATGGTCACCGGCGGCGTCGAGCTGATCGTCGGCGTCGTCCACGATCGCGAGCTTCGGGCCGGTCGTCGCCTGCGGCGCGGGCGGCACCGCCGCCGAGCTGATCAAGGACGTCGCCGTCCGGATCACGCCCCTGACCGATGTCGACGCCTCCGAGATGCTCCGCGCCGCTGCGAACCTTCCCGCTGCTCGACGGCTACCGGGGCGCCGAGCCGTGTGATTGCGCGGCCGTCGAGCAGGTCCTGCTGCGGATCAGCGCGATGGTCGACAACCACCCTGAGATCGTCGAGCTCGACTGCAATCCGCTGATCGCCTCACCCGCTGGGGCGCTGATCGTCGATGCCCGCGTGCGGCTCGAGTCGGCGCCGGCGCCGCCGCCAGTGCCGTCCCTGCAGAAGTAGGCGTAACGTTCCAGCTGTGAGCTGCGAGCGGATCGGCCACGGGGGCGCGAGCCGCCTCGAGCGTGCGAACACGCTCGCGTCGTTCGATGCCGCCCTGTGGCTCGGCGTCGACGTGATCGAATTTGACGTGCGGTCCTGGCGCGGCGAACTCGTGCTCGCGCACACGCTCCTGCATGCCCCGGTCGGGCACCGCGTCCGGCTCGCCGATGCGCTCGCCCATCTCGCCGAGCCCGCGTTCGCCGCGGTCGGATTGCACCTGGACGTCAAGCACGCCGGCATCGAGGGGGGCGTGCTCGCCGCGCTCGGACGCGCCGGCGCGACGTCGCGCGCGCTCGTCTGCAGCCAGGTCCCGGCCGTGCTCGACCGCTTCCGAGCCGCCGACCCGTCCGTACAGGTCGGAATCTCCGTCGGCGGGCGCCTGGCCCGCGCGAGCCGTCGCTGGCGGGACTGGCGCCATGAGGTGCTCTCCGGCATCGCGGACCGGCGCTTCGACGCCCTGATGGCCCAGCACCGGATCATCGACGAGCGCCTGCTCGCCGACGTCCGCGACCGCGGTGGCCGCCTCTACGCCTGGACCGTCAACGAGCGCCACGCGATCGACGCGCTGCGCACGCTCGGCGTGCACGGGATCGCCACGGGTGACCCCCGGCTGTTCTGAGCCCTGGCGCGGCAGGGTGCCGGCGGTGTCGGCGGGCGACCTCAGCTTCTACGAGCCCTCGTCCTCGTCGCCGAGCATCGCCAGCAGCTTGACGACGACCAGCGCCAGCAGGGCCATCTCGAAGATCAGCGTCACGGCGACCAGCCACACGGCCGGGTGCAGAGCGAGCAGGACGATCACGCCACAGACGACCAGCACGGGCGCGAGCACGCCGTAGATCAGCTTGAAGTCGGAGCCGAGCAGCCGCTCGAGGCGGCGGTCCAGGCCCGCGAATGGGTTCAGCACGGTCGCCCGCCGCGCGCCGCGATCAGGGAGGTTCGGCGCCTTCGTCGGGCTCGGCGCCCCTGCACTGGTTGCCATCGCCACTCTCCTTCGTCGGGGTTTGGAGAACGGTAGGCCCGAGCCAGGCCCGCGGCATCGGGGAGGACCGCGAGGCGCGATGCGGCCCAGCCGCAGGGGGGCGCGGGCGGGCACGGATGGTTCGCCCGGGTTGGGGCCGTAGTCTCTCCAGTCAAGGGGAATAGAAGGCCGCAAAAGGAGTCGAGTCGTGTTCAAGAACGTCCTCATCGGCATCGACGGCCGGCAGGGGGGCCGCGACGCGATCCATCTTGCTCGTCAGCTGGCCGACCCGGACGCGCACTTCACGCTCGTCAACGTGTATGGCGCCGGCCTCATGCCGGGACGCGGCGCGGCGCTCCTGCTTGCCGGTGAGCTCCGGATCTCACAGACGATGCTGCTGCTCGAGCGCGACACGGTCGGCATCGACGCCGCCGTCGAGTCGTGCGCCGATCACTCGGTCGGGCGCGGCCTCAAACGTCGCGCGGGGACGCTCGAGGCCGATCTGATCGTGGTCGGCAGGTCGCGGCACAGCGGCCTCTCGCGGCTGGCCCTCGGTGACGACGTCACGTGCGCGCTCGACGGAGCGCCCTGCGCGGTCGCGGTCGCGAACCCCGGCGTCGCAGCAGGCGACCACGCCCTGCGGCGGATCGGCGTCGGCGTCGACGACGGCGCCGAGAGCCTTGCCGCGCTGAGCCAGGCGCGCGAGCTCGCGCGCCGCACCGGTGCCTCGGTCGGCGCCGTCGGCGTCGTTCCCAGCCAGCAGGGACCCGGTAGCGAGCCACTCGTCACCGGCTCCGATGATCTCGCCGACAGCCGCCTCGCCGGCGAGCGCGAGCGCCTCGCGGCACTCGATGGTGTCGCCTCGGCGGTCGTCGCGTGCGGATGCCCGCAAGCCGAGCTCGAGCGCCTCAGCGCCGACTTCGACCTGCTCGTCGTCGGCTCGAGCAGCCTGGGTCCGGAGGCGCGCCTGCTGAACGGCTCCGTCTCCAACCATCTCGTATCCCATTGCGCGTGCCCGCTGCTCGTACTCCCGCGGTCCGGGGTCGCACCAGCGGGGCCGAACCCACCGGCGTCACACCCGCCGGTGCCGATCGGTGTATGAGTCGCGGTCCGAAATCGGTCCGGTCCGCCACCCGCCGCGTCGTCATCGCCGGCGGCGGGGTGGCGGCACTCGAGACGCTGCTGGCCCTGCGTGAGCTCGCCGGCCACCGGATCGAGATCACGCTGATCGCCCCTGACCGCGAGTTTCTGTATCGCGCGGTCACGGTCGGCGAGGCCTTTGATCGCAGCGAGGCTCGCAGCTACGACCTCGGCCAGATCCTCGACGAACGACCCGCCGATCGCTTCCACTGGAGCTCGCTCGGGCGGGTGTACGCGGCAGAGCGAGTCGCGGTCACGAGCGAGGGCGCGCTGATTCCCTATGACTCGCTCGTGCTCGCGATCGGAGCGATCGCGCGCGATCCGCTGCCGGGGGCGCTGACCTTCCGCGGCCGCGCCGACGTACCCGCGCTGCGCGCCGTGATCGACGATCTGATCACGGGCAAGGCGGGCTCGGTCGCATTCGCGATCCCCGCTGAACCCGTCTGGCCGCTGCCCGCCTATGAGCTTGCGCTGATGGCCGTCTCACGCCTGCGGGAGCGTGGCTCGCGGGCAGCCGTGTCGCTCGTCACGACCGAGGAGCGCCCGCTCGAGCTGTTCGGCCCGGCAGCGGCCTCGGCGATCGAACCGATGTTGCGCGCGCGGGGCGTCGCGCTGTACACCGGCGCGGAGGCAGAGCGGGTCGAGCACGGTTCGCTCGTGCTGGCGAGCGGCGAGGCGGTGGCCGCCGATGTGGTCGTGACGCTGCCGAGTTTCGAGGGTCCGCGGCTGCCCGGCGTCCCGTGCGACGAGCGCGGCTTCATTCCCGTGGACGGGAGCGGGCGAGTGCATGACTGCGACGACATCTACGCCGCCGGTGACGTCACCGCCTATCCCCTCAAGCAGGGCGGTCTTGCCGCCCAGCAGGCCGACGTGGTCGCTCACAGACTGGCTGCGGACGCCGGCGCGCAGGTGACCGGCGAACGGTTCACGCCCGTGCTCCGCGGGCTGCTGATGACAGGCGGGGCCCCCCTCTACCTGCGCGCGGAACCCCACTGGCGGTCGGTCACGACTGGCCCGGGCGAGACCGCAGCCACGCGCCTCGGCGGCCGCGAAATCTCGGCGGCGGCGGGCCAACCGCTGTGGTGGCCACCCGCGAAGATCGCCGGCCGCTACCTGGCGCCGTTCCTTGCCATCGCCCACACACAGCCACTGACGTCGAGCCTGCTGAGCGACCGCGCCGCGATCGGTGGCGCCGCCGGCGACGAGGAGGTCGATGAGGCCCTCGAGTTGGCGCTGATGCTCGCTGACTGCGATGCCCGCTGGGGCGACCTCGGCTCGGCGCTCGAGGCGCTCGACGCCGCGGAGGCACTGGCCGGCTCACTCCCACCGGAGTACGAGGCCAAGCGTCGCAGGTGGGTCGTCGAACGCCGGCGATCGTGACTTCGAAGGGGAGGTGAACGGCGTGTTTGACAGTGTTGTGATCGGAGTTGACGGTCGCGAGGGCGGCCGCGATGCGATCGTGCTCGGTCGACGTCTGCTCGGCGCAGGTGGCGTGTGCACGCTCGCCCACGTGTACCGCGCCGACGCCCGCCCCTGGCGCGGATCGAACATGACCTTCGAGACGATCCGGCGGGAGGACTCGCTGACGCTGCTCGCGCAGACGCGCGACGAGATCGGCATCGATGCGGAGCTCCGCAACGTCGGCGCGCCCTCCGTCGGCCGCGGGCTCCACACGCTCGCCGAAGAGATCGGCGCCGACCTACTCGTCGTCGGCTCGACCCGCAGCGGAGCGCTCGGCCGCGTTCACCTGGGCGACGACACGGCGGCGGCGCTCGCCGGCGCCCCATGCGCCGTGGCCGTCGCTCCCGCCGGCTACCACGCCGACTCCGGTGTGATGCGCGAGATCGGCGTCGGCTATGACGGTTCGGCCGAGAGCGAGCACGCCCTCGCCGTCGCGCGTCAGCTGGCCGCCCAGCTCGGCATCCGCGTGTCCGCGTTCGAGGCCGTATCGCTGCCGGGCCGGGCCTTCGCGCACGGTGCCCCAGCGGTCGCCGAGCAGGCGATCGCGGACCTCGTGGAACGCGCGCACGAGCGCGTCTCGCACCTGCACGGCGTCGAGCCGCACGCGACCTTCGGGCATCCACCCGAGGAGCTCGCGGCCTACAGCGCATCGCTCGACCTGCTCGTGCTCGGCTCGCGCGATTACGGTCCGATCGGCCGGCTCCTGCACGGCTCGACCGCGCGGCAGCTGGCGCGCACCTCGCGCTGCGCGTTGCTCGTGCTCACGCGGGCGGCGCGGGCGCGAGAAGGTGGTCTACCAGGTCTCGATCAGCCCGTGCTTGAGGGCGTAGCGGACGAGATCGGACCGAGCCCGCAGCCGTAGCTTCTGCTGGATGTGCGCGCGGTGGGTCTCCACCGTGCGCACGGATAGGAACAGCTGCTCGGCGATCTCGCTGTTGGTGTAGCCGAGGGCGACGAGCCGCAGAACCGCGATCTCGCGCTCCGACAGGCCGTCGGCTGAGCCGACCGCCGGCTCGGCCGCGACACGAGCTCCGAGCCGCGGGTTGAGATAGCTCTCCCCCGAGGCGGCGAGCCGGATCGCCTCGACCAGCTCCTCGTCGGCCGCGTCCTTGAGCACGTACCCGAGCGCACCATCGCTGAGCGCGCGGCGCGCGTAGGCCGGCTCGCTCTGCATGGTCAGGATCACGATCTGCGTCTCCGGGCACTCCTCGCGCAGCAGCGGAACCGCGTCGAGGCTCGAGCCGCCCGGCATGTTGAGGTCGAGCACGAGCACGTCAGGCCGGTGGCCCCGCACGAAGCGCTGCGCCGATTCGACATCGGCCGCCTCGGCGACGATCTCGAAGTCGCCTTCGCTTTCCAGCACCTGGCGCAGGCCGCGGCGAACGACCGAATGGTCGTCGGCCAGGATCACGCGGATCGCTCTGCGCGCCGTTCCATTGGATAGATCGATCATGGTTTTGCACCAACGCCGAGCTTGGCGTCGAGGTAGGGGTTCAGATACTTCGCCGCAATCTTGGGCGTCGAGGTCGGCCTCACGTGCTCTTCGTAGGCCTCGGAGCGCACACCGTGCATACCGCTCACCTCCGCCCGCAGGTGCAGCGGCCACTCGCCGCCGACAAGCACGGCGGTGATCACGGGCTCGAACCTCCGCGGCTCGACGTCCGCGCCGGCCATCGCGGCGATCGAGCGCGCCGCCGTTTCGGCCTGCTGCGCTGCGATCGAGCCGTGCTTGACGGGAAAGTCGGTCGCGTCGCCTGCGGCGAACACGCGCGGGACGCCTCTCACGCGACAGAACGGGTCGACCGCGAGGAAGCCGTTGTGGACGCCGCCGGGGATCCCCGGCGAGGGCGGTCCGAACAGCTGCGGAAGCGCCACGATCCGGTCGGCGCGGAGCATCTGCGGGCCCGGATGGATGAACACCAGACCAGGATCGGGGACCCCGCACTGCGCTGAGGTGTGCACCGCGATGCCGAAGTGGTCGAGTGCGTCGCTGACGGCGTGGCTCGCCTCGGCACCGAACAGAGCCAGCGGCGCGTCCTCCGGGGTGATGATCTCGATCCGCAGCGGGTGCCCGGTTGCCCGAGCGTGCTTGGCGGTCATCAGCGCCAGCTCGTAGACCGGGAGCGGCCAGGGCATCGGCCACGGAATCACGAGCGCGAGCGTGCGGACGCGGCCGTCGTCGATCTCCTCGAGCAGGGCGTCGACCTGGTCGGAGATCCGGGTGTCGTCGAGGGTCACGGCGTGGCGGAACGCGGGCCGGGCACGAGCACCGAGTGCGAGCAGCACCGCGTCGTACGGGACGGCGACGTGTGACTCGGTGTGCACGAGCGAGCGGCGAGAGTCGAGCCATGCGAACGCGTCGGCGATGACCGCGGCACCGGCGTCGGCGGCGACCTCGGCGACAGGGACGCGCAGGACGCTGCCGTAGCCGAACGCTTCGGTCAGCGCGGTCGGCCTGACGATGAAATCCGGCTCCGGCGCGAGCAGCGTGATCGCCACCCGATCACCGGCGAGGTCGCTCAGGGCGAGTGTCGCTTCCAACGCGGCCACCCCACCCCCGGTGATCAGTACATTGAACGATTCAGACGCTGGCGATCCCGTACTCATGCTGCTCCGCACGGTACGCCGCTGCCAGATGTGCGCCAGCCGTGCCGATCCACCGGCCTGGTTCGGGAAAGTACGCGGGCTCCCACACGTCGTCGAGGTGACCTCGACGGGGCTGCAGGACGGGCAGTGGGGCGGGTCAGACGGGCGCGATCCGGCGCCCGGAGACGGTCCGCGCCGTGATCTGAATCCAGTGGCCCTTGCCCACCGGTGTGTACGTGTCGACGCCGATGCGCTCGAGCCGGGCGATTTCAGAGGCACTCGTGACCTCGCGCGCGACGCCCATGATGATCACGCTCCAGCCGGTGTGGCGCTCCGGGTCGTGCGCGTCGATCTCGAAGACCACATCGCGAGCGGCACGCACCAGGGCGTGGAACTTCGAGCCCTCACCGGTTCGGAACACGACCGACTGCGAGGGGGCGTCGAACACGTAGTTCACCGGCCGGATCAGCGGGACTCCCTCGCCCAGCGAGACCGCGAGTCGACCGAACGACGTCCGGCCGAGCAGCTGCAGACACTCCTCGCGCTCGAGCACGAACATCTCGTGTGTCCCGGCCTCCGCGTCCATCGACACCCGACCTTACAAGACCCCGCGCAGAGGCAGGCAATACGCTAGCGCCAGCGGATGGGAATCCTCGGTCTGGATCACGTGCAGGTGGCGGCGCCACCGGGCTGCGAGGAGCAGGCGCGGGCCTTCTACGGCGAACTGCTCGGCCTCGAGGAGGTCGTCAAGCCCCCCGGCCTGGCGGGCCGGGGGGGCGCATGGTTCTCCCTCGGGGCCGCGCAGCTGCACGTCGGGGTCGAGCCGGGATTCGCACCCGCCCGCAAGGCCCATCCGGCGCTGCGCGTCGATCCTGCGGCGCTCGACACTCTCGCTCGTACGCTCGCAGCGGCCGGTCATGCGGTCAGCTGGGACGAGGCGATCGCGGGCGTGCGCCGTTTCTTCACCGCCGATCCGTGGGGCAATCGGATCGAGCTGGTCGCGGCTGGGGGTTGAGCGGCCGCGGGTGTGGCTGGTCAGGTGAGGCCGATGGTGTGCTGCTCGGCCTGGCGTTCGCGGCGTGTTCCTTCGAACCAGACGAGAGCGATTCCGATCAGTGTGCCCGGGATCGCTTCGAGCGCGGTTCCGATGTCGGTCGCATGCCGGCCCGGGATCGAGAATCCGTTGATCAGCAGCCCGAACAGGATCGAGCCGATCAGGGCTCCGACGAAGGCGCCGACGATCCCGCCCCAGTAGCGGTCCGGCAGCCAGATCGTGAAGTGCCAGAGCGCGAGGCCCATCATCACCCACGCGAGCATTCCCATCAGCGAGGCCTCCCGTGACGGCGGTTGCGCGTTCCGCGCTTCGGCGGGGGGTTCTGCTTGGGCACGTGCGCGACGCCGTCGTTCTCGGCGATGTCCGGGGCCGAGATCACGTCCTCATCGCTCGCAGCGGGCGGCGACGCAGCCGGCGGCGGCTGGCCTGCGGCTGGCGGCTGGGCTGCCGGCGGTGGCTGGCTTGCGGCTGGCGGCTGGGTCGCCGGGGGCGCGCCCGCCGCACCGGAGCCGCGAACCGGCCGGGCGCGACCGCTGCCTCGAGCAGGACCGTTGCCCAGAGCCGGACCGTTCCCCAGAGCCGGACCGTTGCCCGGGCCGGAGCCGCTCCCGGGGGCCAGGCCGCTGCCCGAGCCGGCACCGCTGTCGGCGCCGGGCGCGGCGTCGGCGGAGGCGCCTGTAGCGCCCCGGGAGGCGCGCCGGCGGCGGCTGGCGGGCGACGCTGGAGCCTCCTGCTGGTGCGCAAGGCGCTGGGTCAGCGTCGAGGTCCGCGTCGGCGGTGGCTCCTCGTCGAGACCGAGCTCGCGCTTCATCTCCTCGAACTCGGCCGCCGACACCGTCTGCTCGAGGTCCGGGGTCGTCAACCGACCACCGCGACGCGCCCTGGCCTGGACCGGATCGACGTCATCACCGTCGGCAAACGGCGGAACGTGCCCGAGCTCGCCGACGATCCGCGCCCGACGCGCTCGATACAGCGGCTCGCGCTCCTTCCAGTGCGTCAGGACCGGCGAGGCGATGAAGATCGACGAATACGCACCTGAGGCGACCCCGATCAGGAGCGCGAACGCGAAGTCCTTCAACGTCGTCCCACCGAACAGCAACAACGCGATCACCGGCAGCAGCGTGCACGACGTCGTCGCCAACGACCGCGTCAGCACCTCCGACATCGACCGGTTCACGATCTGCGAGAACGCGGCCCGCGGCATCCGCGGCACGTTCTCACGGACCCGGTCGAACACGATGATCGTGTCGTACATCGAATACCCCAAGATCGTCAGCAACGCCGCGACCGTGTCGGTCGACACCACCCGCCCGGTGAGCGCGTAGACGCCGCTCGTGATCAACAGATCGTGCATCAGGGCGATCAGCACCGGCACCGCGTACTTCCAATCGAACCGCAACGCGACGTACACCGAGATCACCAACAGCGAGACGATGATCGCGACCACCGCGCTATGCGTGACCGTCGACCCGAACGTCGGGCCGACCGACGTCGCGTTGAAATCCTGACTGTTGCTCGACGTGTTCGTCCGGATCCCGTACCGGCTCTCGAGCTCCGATTGGACCTTGTTGACGAGGTTGACGCCGTGCTTGGTCCCGAGATATGTCGAATCGATCTGGAATCCGTACTTCCCGAGCGTCTTTGAGCCGGTGACCTTCTGCACGGTCGCGTCCCCGGCTCCGACGGTCGCCAGCACCGATTTGACCTGAGCCACGCTCGCCGGCGCGTTGAGCCCGACCGAGATCTGCGTGCCGGACGTGAAGTCGATGCCCAGGTCGAGGCCCCTGCCACCGATTGCCAGCGCGCCGATCAGCAGGATCATCCCCGACATCGAGAAGAAATACCGCGACGCGCCCATGAAGTCGAAGCGCCAATGACGCTTCTTGCCGCCCGCACCGAGCGCCGTCGGATGGCCGATGATGCGCGTGCCGGCGAGCGTCGTCAGGATCGCCTGGGTCGCGAGCACCGCCGTGAACAGCGACACGAACGTCCCGACGCCGAGCGTGAACGCGAACCCCTTCACATCCTCGGTCGCGAGCACGAACAGCACGAACGCCGTCATGATCGTGACGACATTCGCGTCGATGATCGCCGTCAAACCCTTCTTGTAGCCGGTGACGATGCCCTGTCGGATCGATCTCCCGGCGCGGATCTCCTCCTTGACGCGCTCGAAGATCACGATGTTCGCGTCCGCCGCAACACCGATCGTCAGGATCAAACCCGCGATCCCCGCCAGCGACATCGTGATCGGGATCAACTTGATCAACGCATAGAAATACACGCCGTACGCCGCAAGCCCACCGACCGCGATCACACCCAGCACCCGGTAGAAACTCAGCAGGAACAGCATGACGACCGCGAGCCCAACGATCCCTGCGATCAGGCCCTGGTGCAACGACTGCTTCCCCAACGTCGCTGACACGCTCTGCGTCGAAATCAACCGCAACTTGATCGGCAACGCCCCCAACCGCAACTGCGTCGCCAGGTCCTGCGCCGTCGCGATCGTGAAGTTGCCGCTAATGTCAGCACCGCCACTCCCGCCGATCCCGTCCGGATAGAGCTTGAAATCGATCAACGGGACCGTGACGAGCTGGTTGTCGAGCGCGATCGCGAAATGCTGGTCGAGCGTCTGCCCGCCGATGCTGTCGAGCGAGCCGCGCTGGGCGATCGTGCCAGTCACCTTCTGGAAGAGAGCACCCCCCGGGCCCGTGAACCCGAACTCGACGTCGGGCTCCGAGCTTTCGCCGGTCCCCTGCTCGGGGTTCGTGATGTCCGAGCCTGTCAGCGCGACGTTGTCGCGCAGCACGTAGTACCGGGCCAGCGGACTGCCGTACCCGGGCCACTTGCTCGCATTGAAGCTCGCGGGCGAGCCCTGGAGCACGACGGTGCCCTGCTTGACGACGTACAGCTTGCCCATCGAGAGCTTGACGCCGCCCGGCAGCGCCGCCGTCAGATCCTGCGTGATCTTCGCCTGCGAGGTCCCGGGCGCCTCCTCCACGGGCGGCGCGTCGAGCAGGCAGTGGACGCCCGGGATCGGCTTCTTGCCGTTGTTGTCGGCCGCGGCGATCGCGCACGCGCGGCTCCCCGGGGCGCCGAACAGGAAGTACTGGTTGCCGTAGCGCCCGACGTGCTTGGAGGCGACGAACGGCTGCTTGGCGGCCAGCTGGACGGCCTCATACAGACCGACACCTCCCGCGAGTTCGCTCGAGCTCCCCGGAGCGGCGGCTCCCGATCCCTGGCTGATCGCCGTCGCTGACGAGTTGGAGAGCTGCAGCTGCGTCGCGACGTTCTCGCCTCCGGGCGGGATCAGCGCGTTCGCCTCCCAGTCGTAGAAGCGCAGCTGGGCCGTGTTCCCGACCTCGGCCTCGGCGCGTGACGTGTCGCTGACGTCCGGCAGCTGGACATCGATCTGGTTGGTGCCCTGGGTCGTGATCTGCGCCTGCGAGACGCCGAGCGAGTTGACGCGATTGATCATCACGTCGACTGCGCGCTGCAGCGCCGCCTGCGTCACCTTCGGAGTCGCCGCGCTCGGCTCGCCCTGGTAGGTGAGCTCGACGCCGCCCTTCAGATCGAGACCGAGGAACGTCTTCTGCGTCGCGATCACCAGCGCCGAGGCCGCGAGCAGGCCCGCGACCAGGAGCAGGATCAGGCCGTGTCGCTGGCGGTCGCTCATCGCTATGAACTGATGCTACTGGCCGTCGGCTCAGTGGTGGTTGGCGGGGGTCAGCACGACCAGCACGCCACCCTCGTCGTCATCGTAGGCGGGAAAGATGTCGGCCACGGCGCCGGCCCGCTCAGGCCCATTGCGCAGCTCGACCGGCTTGCCGCTCACCCGCACCTCCCACTCGAGCGCGGTGGCGACATGGTCGACGCCGTCCGCGAACGTCAGTGCGAGCGCCTCTCCCAGCGGGCGGCCGATCGCCGATTCGGTCTTGAGGCCGGTCAGCTCGAAGGATCCGCGTCCGCAGTCGACGATCCGCCCGGACGAGTCGCACGCGAAGAACGCCGCGTTCGGCGCCGGGTAGTAGTCGTCGAGCAGCTCGAACAGGTAGGCGAACCCGCACTTCTCGCAGCCGCGAGCCTCACGCCGGAAGCCGGCCTGCCGGTCGACTCCCATCGACCGGTTCGCGCAGTGGGGGCAGATGAAGTAGTGCTCGTGCGACATGACGGGGCGGAGGATAGACGGCCGAATCGAAGAGTTTCCGCAGAGGCCCCTCCCGGGACAGCCGCTGCAGGCTTCACAGCAGGGTCAGCGGCGCGGGCGGCGCGGGCGGCTCGAGCCCCAGGTGTGCGAACGCGCGCCGCGTCGCGGCGCGACCGCGGGGTGTTCGTTCGATCAACCCGTGCTGGAGCAGGTAGGGCTCGTAGACATCCTCGATCGTGTCCTGCTCCTCCCCGACGGATGCGGCGAGCGTCGAGAGCCCGACCGGCCCGCCGGCGAACTTGTGGCAGATCGTCCGCAGGATCTCGCGATCGAGCCGATCGAGGCCCAGGTGATCGACCTCCAGCAGGTCCAGCGCCGCTCCGGCGATCGGGGCGGTGACGACGCCGTCGCCGTGGACCTCGGCGTAGTCGCGCACCCGCCGCAGCAGCCGGTTGGCGACGCGTGGCGTGCCACGGCTGCGGGCCGCGACGGCGATCGCACCATCATCCTCGATCTCGACGCCGAGCAGGCGCGCCGAGCGGCGCACGATCCGCGCGAGGTCCTCCGCCCCGTAGTGCTCCAGCCGGTGCTGAATCCCGAACCGGTCACGCAACGGCGTCGACAGCAGCCCGGTCCGCGTCGTCGCGCCGATCAGCGTGAACGGCGGCAGCGGCACCGACAGCACCTTCGCACCCGCGCCTGACCCGATCACGATCGGCAGCTCGCTGTCCTCCATCGCGGGATAGAAGGTCTCCTCCAGCGCGCGCGGCAGGCGATGGATCTCGTCGACGAAGAACACAGAGCGCGGCTCCAGCGCGGTCAGGAAGGCGGCGACGTCGCCCTTGCGCTCGAGCGCCGGGCCCGCCGTCTGGACGAACGGGACGTCGAGCTCGGCGGCGACGATCTGCGCCAGCGAGGTCTTGCCGAGGCCGGGCGGCCCTGCCAGGAGCACGTGGTCGAGCGCCTCTCCCCTGGTCGCGGCCGCGGTGATCGAGACTGCGAGCTGGTCCTTCAAGCCCTCCTGCCCGATGAAGTCGGCGAGCCGCCGAGGCCGCAGGGAACGGTCAGCGTCGTCCTCCGGGAGCTCCTCGGGCGTGTGGACGCGAACGCTCACCGCCTCGCCGACCTCAGCGCGGCGGCGATCAGGTCCTCGGCGCGCGAGCCGGTGAGCCCGTCGAGCAGCTCCTCGGACTCCTGGGCGCTATAGCCGAGCTCGATCAGTCCCTCCCGAGCGAGCGTCCGGGGGTCGTCGCCACGGGAGATCGAGATCGCCGGCATCGGGGGCGCGGCGGCAGCCACCTTCTCGCGCAGCTCGACGATGATCCTGTCGGCGGTGCGCTTGCCGATCCCCGGCACCGCCTGGAGCCGCGCGCTGTCGCCGGCCGCGAGCGCCCGGAGCAGATCGCGTGGCGGCCCGCCCGAGAGGACCGCAAGCGCGACCTTGGGCCCAACCGACTGGACGGCGAGCAGCATCAGGAACAGCTCGCGCTCCTCCTCGCTCGCGAATCCGTACAGGGAGAGCGCGTCGTCACGGACGATCAGGTGCGCGTGCAGCGCGATGTGGTTGCCGACCGCGGGCACCTGGCGCAAGGTCTCGCTCGAGATCGCCAGGCGGTAGCCGACCCCGCCGCAGTCGACGACGACGTGGTCGGTGCGGCGCACCGCGACCGTTCCCGACACCAGCGCGATCACCGGCGCCCGCCTCCGGCGGCAGGCGGGCTCACCCGCCGGCCGCCCCGACGGCGCGCGCGAGCGGCGCGCGATTGACGTCGCAGACGGCGACCGCAAGCGCGTCCGCCGCGTGGTCCGGCCTCGGCACTTCGGCCAGCCCGAGGAGCCGCGCCACCATCCTCCCCACCTGTCCCTTGTCGGCACGGCCGCTGCCGCAGACGGCCGCCTTCACCTGCTGGGGGGTGTAGGAGCGCGACGGCACCCCCCGCTGGCCCGCGGCGAGCAGCACGACGCCACGAGCCTGGCCGACGGCGAATGCCGTCCTGACGTTGGCGCCGAAGAACAGCTCCTCGATCGCGACGGCCTCGGCTCGGTGGCGGTCGATCAGCTCGCCCACCTGGGCATGGATGTCGGCCAGACGGGTCTCTACGGCGGCCCCGGCGCTCGTCTCGATCACTCCGGCCGCGAGCGCCTGCAGTCGCGATCCCTCGCAGCGCACGACGCCGTAGCCGGTGCTGGCGGTTCCCGGGTCGATTCCGAGCACGATCATCGTGCTCAATTCTCCGCGGCCGCCCGGACGCCTCCCCGACCGCGAGTTACGGGCGGGCGCCGAGGCGGAGGCGGAGGCCGGTCCGGGTCTGCGCGCGCCGTCCCTCAGAGGCCCACACAGGCGGGCAGCGCCTCGCCGACCGGCCAGACCTGCTGCAGCTTCCACGCACCGACGGTGGCGAGCGTCCTCGTCTGGAAGTGGAAGCCGATCAACGGCTGGCCGCCGTCGATCGAATCCCGCGGCCCCACGAAGGCGATCCCGGCAGTGCGCAGCACCGTCGGCACGCGGGCGAGCGTCGTCTCCAGCTTCCATGCGAGCGCGGTCTGGAGCGAGTGGTTGATGACGACGAAGCTCGACCTGCACGGGAGGATCTTCGCGCGGCCGCCGAGCTTCGCGATCGCGGTCCCGAGCTCGTCGATGCGCGTCACGGCAGTTGCCGCCAGCGGCTCCTGCGCCTTGGCGTATGTCCAGCGCGTGCCGAGGTAATGCGTCGAGGCCAGCAGCAGAACGGCAGCCGCGGCTGCGGCGACCGGCACGGCGGCACGGGACGCGGACCCCGCGCCGGCCGCCCGCAGACCACGAGCGGCAAGGTCGCCGAGGAGGGCGCACACCCGCATCAGGCCGTAGCCCGAGAGCACGCAGGTCATCGCCGCCGCCGGCAGGAAGAAGCGCTCGAGCCCCGGGTAGCCGTCGAGCGTCATCCCGACGACGACGACCCACCACGCGATCGTCGCGACCGCGAGCGACAGCACGAGCGGGGTCTCGCCGGCGTCGTGCTCGAGCCAACCGGGGACCGCGACGGGCCGGCGCGGGAGCGTCCGGCGCTCGAGCCAGACGGCGACGACGACGCCGACCACAGCCAGGATCAGCGACGGGAATGGCTGCAGCCCCTCTCCCCGCGAGAGAACCGACCGCAGGACATCGGGTCCGAGGTGGCCGTTGTAGTCGGACGCGTGAATCGCCGCCATGAACGGCGAGCCGGTGCTGATCCATGGCGGCACGAACCAACCCACGGGCTGCGCGATCCAGCCGAGGACGACCAACACGCGGGTCGACGGCGTACGCCACATCAGCCACGCCCCGTAGACGAGCAGGAAGGGCCAGGCCTCGGGACGCATCAGCCCCTCGGCGGCCATCAGCACGAACGCCTGACGGTGGCGGCCAGCGATCAGCCGGTCGATCGACCACAGCCAGACGCCGATCAGGAGGGGTTCGGAGGTGCCGCGGAAGAAGTAGTACGTCCAGCCGCTCGTCGGCGCGGTCAGGACGATGCCGACCGCCGCCGCGATGCCCGCGACCGCCCCGGCCCAGAGCGGCAGGCCGGCACGCCGGCAGAGGAGCGCCGCCAGGCGCCAGGCGCCGATCAACCCGGCGACGCCGCCCGTACGCGCCGTGATCACCCAAAGCGTCGGCGCGGCCTGGCCGAGGAGGCCGTAGATGGTCGTGAAGAGGAACGGCAGCGGCTTCCACGAGGGCCCGCCTCCGACGAAGAAGCTGAGATGTGGATCGCTGACCTCGCGGCCCCAGACGATCCAGGACCACGGGTCGTAGCTCGGGACGGTCGGCCAGACGATCGCCGTGAGAAGGGCGACGGCGAGCGACACCCCCCACCAGAACGCGAGCGGATGCCTCGAGGCGACCGAGCTGCCACCGCCGGCGTGCGCAGCGGACGCGAGGCCGGCGGAGCGCCGCCTCGCGGTGAGCGGTGGCTCGACGGTGTGGGTGTCCATCGCGGCCTCGGTCAGCCCTTCGAGAAGCGACAGCGCACGAGCGTCTTGATCACCCGCAGCCCGTCGTACGCGGTCAACTTCTTGCCCTCGTCCGTTGCGCGCGCCCGGT
Source organism: uncultured Solirubrobacterales bacterium (assembly GCA_963705995.1). GTDB lineage: Bacteria > Actinomycetota > Thermoleophilia > Solirubrobacterales > Solirubrobacteraceae > Palsa-465. The sequence continues at coordinate 25,972 of CAVPLN010000006.1, read as the reverse complement.
AATGAACGGGCACCTCGAAGATCCGCTCGCCGCGCTGCACCAGCCGCGCCGTGATCTCGGGCTCGATCGCAAATCCAGGCGAGCGCAGCGACAGGCTGCGGAAGATGTCGGTCCGGATCATCTTGTGACACGTCATGATGTCGTGCAGGTACACGTTGTAGAGCAGGTTGCAGGCGAGGGTGACGCCCTTGTTCCCCATCACGAACAGGAACGAATGGCTCGTGTAGCCGTCGAAGGCGCGGACGCCGAAGCAGGCGTTGCAGCGGCCGTCGAGCAGCGGCGGCATCAGGAGCCCGAGATCGGCCGGGTCGTACTCCAGATCGGCGTCGAAGATCGCCGAGAACTCGCCGTTCGCATGCTGGAGCCCCGTCCGGATCGCGGCCCCCTTGCCCTTGTTGACGTCGTGCTCGTACAGCCGCACGCGGTCGCCCCACTCAGCTGATCGGAGGATCTCCCGCGTTCCGTCGGTCGACCCGTCATCGACGATGATCAGCTCAAAATCCGACGGAAGCTCCGTCGCGAGCACCTCCGCGATGGCCTGCTCGACCCGCTCGCGCTCGTTGTACACCGGCATCAGGATTGAAAGCATGTGTTGGCGGACTCGCTGTCGGTAGGCTGGTGCGGACACGAGGCAGTGGGGTGCCCGCGAGGGTCGTCGATGCTAGCGAACCCCACGGATCCGAGAGGCTATGACGGATGGACTTCGCAGCAGCGGGACTGCTTGACGGGCTCGAGGGCGCCGAACGCGAGGCCAGGCTCGAGCTGCTCGAGCTCCTCCGACACGACGGGGCCTCGCTCGACGAGCTACAGGATGCCGTGCGCGAAGATCGGCTGCCGCTCCTGGTGCTCGAGCGGCGCCTCGGCGGACGTCACACGGCGCTCGAGATCGAGCGCGAGACAGGCGTCCCGGCGGAGCTGATGCTGCGCCTGCGCCGGCTGCTCGGGCTCCCCGAAGCGAGGCCGCACGACCGCGTGTTCAGTGAGGATGACATTCAGCAGGCCCGCGCCACACGCCTCTTCCTCGATGCCGGGCTCGGGATCGAAGGGCTCGCCGAGATCACGCGGGTGCTCGGTGAGAGCATGTCGCGGCTGGCGGCGTCGATCGCGGCGCTGTTCATCGAGACTTTCCTACAGGCGGGCGACAACGAGCTCGAGGTCGCCGAGCGCTTCGACGCGCTCGCCGAGCAGCTGACTCCGCAGATCGCTCCGGTACTGGTCGGCAGCTTCAACGCGCATCTGCGGGAGACGATTCATCGCGGCCGGCTGCTCGCGATCGAGCGCGCGACCGGCCAGGTCGCCGACGAGGTCATCGTCACCGTCTGTTTCGCGGATCTCGTCGGCTTCACACGCCTGGGCGGCGAGCTCGAAGTCCACGAGCTCGGAATCGTCGCCGGACGGCTCGCCCAGCTCGCCACCGAACTCGCGCGCCCGCCCGTGCGGCTGATCAAGACGATCGGCGACGCCGTGATGCTCGTCAGCCCCGAGCCCGCGCCGCTGGTCGGCACGGCACTCGACCTCGTCGCTGCCGCGGAGGCCGAGGATCTGCCGAGCCTGCGGGCCGGACTCGCGTTCGGTCCCGCGGTGCACCGCTCGGGGGACCTCTACGGACATACGATCAATCTTGCGAGCCGGGTCACGGGCGTCGCGCGGCCCGGGAGCGTGCTCTGCACCGAAGAGGTGCGCGACCTCGCGGTCGACGCGTTCGATTGGTCCTACGCGGGCCGCTTCCGCCTGAAGGGGATCAGCGACGCCGTGCCCCTGCACCGCGCCCGCGCGACGGCGGGCGCGGAGGAGGCCGTCGAGGCTACTTCGTCACCTTCAGAAGGTCGACGACGAAGACGAGCGTAGCGTTGGCCGGGATCGTCGGCGGGCTGCCCGCCTTGCCGTAGGCGAGGCTCGGCGGGATGATCAGCTCGCGCCGGCCGCCGACCTTCATGCCGATCAGGCCCTTGTCCCAGCCGGGGATGACGGCGTGAACACCGAGCTCGAACGGGCCGAACGTCTCCTTGCGGTTCCAGGAGGCGTCGAACACCTTGCCGGTCGCGTACAGCTTGCCGACGTAGTTGACCGTCACCTCGTCGCCCGAAGCCGCAGTCGCTCCCGTGCCCACGATCAGGTCCTTGATCACGAGCTTGGTCGAGGGCGCGCCGGTCGGAACCGTGAACACGGGCTCCTTCGAGAGCGGGCCGCTGGTTGGCGTGCTGACCGTCGCGGTCGTGGTGGCGGTCGTGGTGACCGGGGTGGTGACCTGCTCGACCGTCGCTCCGCCCGAGGGCGCGAGGACGATCCCAGGGGCCTTCGAGGAGCCGCAGCCCGCGAGGCCGAAACCTGCAGCGGCCGCCGCCAGTGTCGTGATCGCAACCTTAAAGTTCATCGCGGGGCGAGAGGGTAGCGGGCTGATCTGAGAAGCGACGCACGGTCAGCCCGCGATCCGCTCCAGGATCGCCGGGTCAACGTCGTAATTCGCGTGCACAGCCGAGACGTCGTCGTTGTCCTCGAGCGCATCGATGAGTTTCATAAGTTTCGTCGCGTCGGCCTCCTCGACGGCCACGCGCGACTTCGGGCGCTGGGTCACGTCGACGCTTTCCAGCTCCATGCCGGCCGCTTCGAGCGCGTCGCGAACCGTCGTCAGATCGGCGGGCACGGTCAGCACTTCGTAGACGTCCTCGTCGAGCTCGATGTCCTGCGCGCCGGCGTCGATCGCGACGATCAGGTCGTCCTCGGAGTAGCTCGAGGCATCGACGCACGATCACGCCCTGCTTGTCGAACAGGTACGCGACCGATCCGGGCTCGCCGAGGTTCCCGCCGTGCTTGTTGAGCAGGTGCCGGACGTCGGCACCCGTCCGGTTGCGGTTATCGGTCAGCGCCTCGATCAGCAGGGCGACTCCGCCGGGGCCGTACCCCTCGTACATGACGTTCTCGAACGCGTCGGCATCGACGCCCTCTCCGGTCCCCTTCTGGATCGCGCGCTCGATGTTGTCCTTCGGCATCGACGCGTCACGCGCCTTCTGGATGGCGAGCGCGAGCGCGGCGTTGCCGGCCGGATCCCCGCCTCCCTCCCGGGCCGCGACGGTGATCGCCCGCGCGAGCTTCGTGAAGTGCTGGCCGCGCCGGGCGTCGACGACCGCCTTCTTGTGCTTGATCGATGCCCATTTGGAGTGGCCTGACATGGCGCGCATGATAGTGACGGGTAGGATCCCGTCGAGATGGGCGCGATTCCACCAGATGTCTTCAAGGCGTACGACATCCGCGGCATCCATGGCCGCGATCTCGACGCCGCGGCCGCCGAGCAGATCGGCCGCGCCTTCGCGCGCGTGATCTCGGCCCAGTGCGGTCAGCGCGTCTCCGAGCTGCGGCTGGGTCTCGGCCGCGACATGCGGCTGACCGCTCCCGAGATGGCCGCCGCCTACAGCTCCGGAATGCAGCAGGAGGGTGCCCAGGTCGTCGACGCGGGCATGGTCGGGACCGAAATGCTCTACTTCCTGGTCGGCTCTCGCGACCTCGATGGCGGCATCATGTGCACCGCCTCGCACAACCCGAAGGCATACACGGGCGCAAAGCTCGTCGGCCGCGGGGCACTCGCGCTCTCGGGCGACTCGGGCATCGGCGACATTCGCGACATGATCGCCGCGGGTCAGCTCGGGGCCTCCCCCGGTGGCGGCTCGGTTGAACAGGTCGACGTCTACTCGGACTTCCAGACCGCCGCACTGCGCTTCATCGATCCAGCCGCGATCAAGCCGCTCAAGGTCGTCGTCGACGGTGGCAACGGAATGGCCGGGCCGATGGTCGGACCCCTGCTCGAGCGCCTCGGGCTGAACCTCGTCGAGAGCTACTGGAAACCCGATGGCAATTTTCCCGACCACGAGCCGAATCCGATGCTGCCAGAGAACCGCGCGTTCATCATGGCCGAGGTCGTTCGCCAGAACGCCGACCTCGGGATCGCCTGGGACGGCGATGCCGACCGCTGCTTCTTCATCGACGACACCGGCGCGTTCGTCGACGGCGATTTCCTGACCGCGCTGCTGGGCGAGGCGATCCTCCGCAAGCAGCCAGGCGAGACGATCCTGTATGACGTGCGCGCGAGTCGTGCCGTGGCCGACACCGTGGAGGCGGCGGGCGGCACGCCGCTCGTCAACCGCGTCGGCCACGCCTTCTTCAAGCGCCGGATGCGCGAGGAGGGCGGGGTCTTCGGCGGTGAGGTCTCCGGTCATTACTACTTCAGGGACTTCTACTGCGCCGACTCCGGCACGCTGCCGGCGCTGCTGATCCTCGAGCTGCTCAGTGGGCAGGCGGAGCGGATGTCGGCGCTCGTCGGCCGCTATCGCTCGAAGTACTTCATCTCGGGCGAGATCAACACCGAGGTCGCAGATCCCGCCGGCAAGATCGAGGAACTGGCCGCTCGCTACGGTGACGCCCGCCAGGACCGCCTCGATGGCATCTCGATCGACTACGACGACTGGCACTTCAATGTGCGTGCCTCCAACACCGAGCCCCTGCTCCGGCTCTGCCTTGAATCGCTTGTCTCGGTTGAGGACATGGAGGCTCGACGGGATGAGGTGCTCGGTGTGATCCGAGCGTGAGCGGCCTCGACGACCTCGCCGGCGATGCCGACGCGGCGGAGTCGCTCGCACTCGCCACTCGCGCCGGGATCCACAGGCTGGAGATCCCGACCCCCTTCCTCGTCGGGCGGGTCAACTGCTACCTGATCCGCGATGAGCCGCTGACGCTGATCGACACAGGACCGAACTCGGGCACCTCATTGGACGCCCTCGAACGGGCGCTCGCCGAGCATGGAGTGGCGATCGAGGATCTCGAACTGGTCGTGCTGACCCACCAGCACATGGATCACGTCGGCCTGCTCGAGATCGTCTCGCGCCGCTCCGGTGCCGAGGTCGCCGCGCTGGCGCAGCTCGAGAGCTGGATCGCCGCCTACCCGCAAAGCGCTGCCGCCGACGATGCCTTCGCGCAGTCGGTCATGCGCCGCCACGGCGCGCCGCCCGAGCTGATCACCGTGCTCGGCGCAGTCGCCGCCGCGTTCCGCGCGTACGGGTCTCGCGGAGACGTGACGCGACCGCTCCATGACGGCGATGTCCTGAGCCTGCGCGACCGCAGCTTTCGCGTCCTGCACCGGCCCGGGCACAGCCCGGCCGACACGATCCTGTTCGACGAGGCACGACGGATCCTGATCGCCGGCGACCACCTGCTCGCGCACATCTCCTCCAACCCGGTCATCACCCGTCCCCCGGGTTCCGCCGCATCTGATCCGGTGACGGACCGCCCCCGCCCCCTGATCGACTACATCGGGTCGCTGCGGGCAACGCGTGAGCTGCCGGCCCGCCTCGTGCTCCCCGGGCACGGCGACCCGATCACCGACCATGTCTCGTTGATCGGCGAGCGGCTGCGCCTCCACGATCGCCGTGCGCGGAGGATCCTGCGCGTGATCGGCGCCCAGACCGTATCGGCATACGATATCGCGGTGCGAATGTGGGGTAACGTCGCGGTCACCCAGGCATACCTCACGCTGTCCGAGGTACTCGGCCATCTCGACATCCTGAGCGGCGACGGTACCGTCACCGAGGTCGACGACGGCGACGTCATCCGCTTCCGAGCGGCCTGACGACGATCACACACCCGGGACGGCATTGCTGCCCGCCAGGAGCGGCGAGACACCGGTTCGGCCGCACTCAACCGCTCCGCTCGGAAGCGACACGCGCATCGGCACGGTGTCGTCGGGAGCGATGATCTGAACCCCGGAGACGTGATCACAACCGCTGTCGCCGCCGCCGGCGCCGGTATCGGTCGTGACCATGCGGAAGGACGCCTGATCCCCCGGCGCGAGCACGAGCTCCAGCTCCGGCGTCGAGCCGAGGAGATCCTGCGTCGTGTGCGAGACCGTGGTTGAGATCGGCGCGCCCGCCGTGCTCACGAACGCGACTCCGGGGAAGCCATAGGTGTGGCACGGGCGCTCGCTCGAGTTGCGCAGCGAAAACGAGAGCACGACGGTGCCGGTCGCCGCGTTCGAGCCGAGAAACGAAGCCTCCAGCGTGGCCGCCGTACAGGCGACGGACGTGCCCGCGGCGGTCGACGTGGTCGACGGCGCCGTGGTCGTCGCCGGCGTGGTGGCCGCTGTCGTGGTGGCCGCTGTCGTGGTGGCCGCTGTTGTGGTGGCCGTCGTGGTGGCGGCGGTCGTCGTGGCCGCGGCGGTGACGGTCGTCGTAACCGTCCGAACGACGGTCAGGGTTCGCGTCGTCGTCCCCGGTGAAGTCGATCCGCACGCGGCGGCAAGGACAGCCAGGCTGACAGCGGCCAGGCCGGTGACGCAGCGTCGCATCTGCCCGTTGTTCGGGCTATCCATCGCGTTCTCCTCCCGTCGCGGATACGGTTGCTGGATGGTTGCCGACCTGGAGAGCGAGATCGGGCGGATCGGACGGGACCTTGCCGGCGCGTTCCCGTCGGTGCTCCGCAAGCCGCTGCGATCCGCCGATGCCCGCGCGATGGAGCTCGCCGCGTCCGATCAGGAGCTCAGGGCTGCGCTGTTCAGGTTTGTCGACGTGGCGCCGGCCTGCCGCTCGCTCGACGACCTCGCGCGCCATCTCACCGGCTTCCTCGAGGAACTCGACGGACCGCCGATGCCGGTCGCGGCGGCGATGCGGGTGGCGGAGACGCGAGCGGGACGCGCAGCGCTCGGCGCGGCGGCGGCGGGCGGTGTGCGGCACATGGCCCATCGCTTCATCGTAGGCGCCACGCTCGACGACGCGAGCGGCACGCTGCGGCGACTGTGGGAGCGCGGCGTCGCATGTTCCGTCGACCTGCTCGGCGAGGCGACAGTCACGAACCTCGAAGCGGATTCCTACGCCGCCAGGTGCGAGCAGACGGTCGCCGACCTTGCGCGCATCACCGCTCGCTGGCCCGCCCGCGACGGCCTCGAACACGACAGCTCCGGGCCGGTGCCGCGCGCGAACGTCTCGGTCAAGGTCTCGGCGCTGACGCCGGTCCTCCGGCCGGATGCGCCCGAGCTCGGTCGCGAGGATGCGGCGCGCCGGCTCCGCCCGCTCCTCATCAGGGCGCGTGAGCTGGGCGCGCACATCCACATCGACATGGAGTCGCTCGACTCGCGTGAGGCGGTTCTCGGCGTCGTGCTCGCGCTCCTGTCCGAGCCCGAGTTCCGTAACGGCCCATCGGCGGGCGTCGTCCTGCAGGCGTACCTGCGCGACAGCGGCGAGACGCTGGACCAGCTGCTCGCGTTCACCTCCGGATCCGGACGCGCCGCGCCACTCCAGGTTCGCCTCGTCAAAGGCGCCTACTGGGACCACGAGCTCGTCCAGGCGCGCCAACACGGCTGGTCGGCGCCCGTGTACGAGGACAAGGCGGCATGCGACCGGAACTTCGAGGAGCTGACGCGGAGGCTGCTCGACGCGCGGCCCGCGGTGCGGGTGGCGATCGCCTCGCACAACCTTCGGTCCGTCGCACATGCGATCGCCTACAACCGAGTCTCAGGCAACCCTGACCGTGAACTTGAGGTTCAGGTTCTGCGCGGGCTGGGCGACGAACTCCAGGACGCCCTCGCCCAGCACCGGCTCAGGGTCCGGACCTACTGTCCGATCGGCGATCTCGTGGGCGGGATGGCGTACCTCGTCAGACGGCTGCTCGAGAACACGAGCAATGAGTCGTTCCTCCATGCGCAGGCCTCCGGCGTGGCGCTCGACCGGCTGCTCGAGGCCCCGTAGGCGCCGGGTCCGCGGGTAGGCTCGGCAGCATGCGTCCGTTCAGCAACGAGCCGATTCTCGAGCTCCGGCGTGCGCCGGTGCGCAGCGGGCTGGGTGAGGCGCTGAAGGCGCTCGACTCTCAGCTTCCACTTGAGGTTCCGCTTTTGATCGGAGCGGACTCGGTTGCCCGCTCGGGCCGGCCGACGCTTCACTCGTCGGATCCCGGACAGCCTGATCGCGTCGTGGCGCTCGCGCCGATCGCCTCGGTGGCGGATGTCGACCAGGCGGTCAACGCAGCGACAGCAGCTCAACGGTCATGGCGTGAGCGGGACGCCGGCGGGCGGGCAGAGGTCCTCGTCGGCGCGGCAGCGTGGATGCGCGAGCGTCGCCTCGAGCTCGCAGCGCTCGTCGTGCGAGAGTGCGCGAAGCCCTGGCCGGAGGCCGACGGCGACGTCTGCGAGGCGATCGACTTTCTCGAATACTATGCTCGTGGTGCGATATCGCTCAGCGATACCCGACCTCTCCTCCAGGTGCCTGGCGAGCACAACGAGCTTCGCTATGTGCCACGCGGAGTCTGCGCGGTCGTGTCGCCGTGGAACTTCCCACTCGCGATCGCGTGCGGGATGACGGCTGCGGCGCTCGCGACCGGGAACGCCGTCGTGCTCAAGCCGGCCGAGCAATCGCCGGGCTGTGCCGGCGCGCTCGCGCGCGCCCTCGCCGCCGGCGGCCTGCCTGGCGGCGTGCTCTCGCTGCTCCCCGGCGAAGGCGACGTGGGCGCGGCGCTCGTCCGCCATCCTCAGGTGCAGACGATCGCATTCACCGGTTCGCAGTCCGTCGGGCTCGAGATCATCCGCGCCGCGGCGGAGGTGACCGCCGGCCAGCGCCACCTCAAGCGCGTCGTCGCCGAGCTCGGCGGCAAGAATTGCGTGATCGTCTCCGCTGACGCGGATCTCGATGAGGCCGTCCCCGCGATCGTCGCCTCGGCCTTCGCCTACGCCGGTCAGAAGTGCTCCGCTGCGGCGCGCGTGCTCGCCCACGAGGCGATCGCCGGGCCCCTCGCCGACCGGCTCGCCGGCGCCGTGCGCGTGCTCGTCGTCGGCCGTGCCGAGCAGCTCGCGACTCAGGTCCCGCCACTGATCGAAGCCGACGCCCAGGCGCGCCTGCGAAGCTGCGGCGAGCAGGCGCAGAGCGACGGCCGCGTGCTCGTCGGCGGAGCGGCGGTGCCCGAGCCCGGATGGTTCGTACCGCCGATCGTTGTCGCGGATCTGGCGCCCGGCTCATCGCTTCTGAGTCGCGAGATCTTCGGGCCGTTGCTCAGCGTCGAGCACGTTCGCAACATCGAGCAGGCGTGCGACATCGTCGAGCAGCTTCCATTCGGCCTCACCGGCGGGCTGTTCGCCCGCGATCCGTCGACCGTCCGCTACGTGCGCGACCGCACCCCCGTCGGGAACCTCTACGTGAACCGCGGAATCACCGGCGCGGTCGTGGGCCGGCAGCCGTTCGGGGGGAACCGTCTCTCGGGAAACGGCACGAAGGCGGGCGGCCCCGACTACCTGCTGCAGTTCGTCGAGCCGCGGGTGGTGAGCGAGAACACGATGCGACACGGTCTCGCGATCTGACGATTGTTAAGACTTGATTTGTGAGCCGCAGCGGTCATCATGGACGGTGCGATGTTCGCGGCGGTCTCCCAGACCTGGAAGCTCCTGCTGACGCTCGCGCTGCTGGGCGCGATCCTGTGCAGCGTCACCGTACGGGCGCCACGCGAGGCGGCCAACCGCGACGAGCTCCGACGCCTGGTGATCGCGGCAGTTGTGCTGTACCTCGTCGGAGTGCTCGCGTCGCTCTCGCACCATGGCGCTCTCGCCGGGGCGGTCTACGCCTGTGGGATCCTCGCCTGTTCGCTGGCCGTCTGGCTCTCGCGCGGGATCAACCGCGACGATGGCGCCGACGGCTGCGATGACGACGGGCCGCCCGGTGGTGAGGAGCCACCCCGGCCGGGAGGCTTCCCGACGTTCGACTGGGATGAGTTCGAGCGCGAGCTCGCGTCGCTCTCCGAGCGGACTTCAGTGCGAGCCTGACGGTCGCCCGCCGCAGCCGCAACCCGATCGAGCAGGAGCTGATGCAGGCGCGTCTCCCCAGCCAGCTCGGGGTGAAAGGCGAGCGCCAGCACGTTGCCCTGACGGATCGCGACAGGGTGCCCGTCGACCTCGGCGAGGACCTCGACGTCGGGACCGCAATCGGCGATCCACGGCGCCCGGATGAAGACGGCGCGGACCGGATCTCCTTCGATCCCGGGAATCTCGAGTTCGGTCTCGAAGGACCGCAGCTGCCGTCCGAACGCGTTACGCTGCGCCGCGACGTCGAGGATCCCGAGGTGGCTGCGGTCGAGCATGATCAAGCCCGCGCACGTGCCGAGCACGGGGATCCCGCCGGCGATCGCCTCGCGGAGCGGGTCGGCCAGGCGATCGCGCTCGATCCCGAGGCTCATCACGGTCGATTCGCCGCCCGGGAGCACGAGCGCGTCGAGGCCCTTGAGCTGGTCGGCGGTCCGCACCTCGCGCACGGTGGCGCCCAATCCCTCGAGGATCTTCGTGTGCGCCTCGAACCCGCCCTGGATCGCGAGGACGCCGACGATCGGAGCCGGGTTCACCAGCCGCGCGGCGAGAGCAGCTGCCCGGCTGCGAGCTTCGAGCTCTCGAGGCTCGCCATCGCCGAACCGAGGCCCGCCGAAGCGGCGGCGACCCGGGCCGGGTCCGCGTAGTGCGTCGTCGCCTCCACGATCGCTCGCGCCCGGCGCTCGGGATCCTCGGACTTGAAGATGCCCGAGCCGACGAACACGCCCTCGGCGCCAAGCTGCATCACGAGCGACGCGTCAGCCGGCGTCGCGATCCCGCCGGCGCAGAACAGCACGACGGGCAGCCGTCCCTCCCGCGCGACCTGCCGGACGAGGGGCAGCGGCGCCCCCAGCTCCTTCGCGGCGGTCGGCAGCTCCATCGAATCGAGCGTTGTCAGGCGGCGGATCTCGCCGCCGATCATCCGCAGATGGCGGACGGCGTTGACGATGTCCCCCGTGCCAGCTTCGCCTTTGGAGCGGATCATCGCGGCCCCCTCGCCGAGCCTGCGGAGAGCTTCGCCGAGGTTCGTCGCTCCACACACGAACGGGACCTTGAACGCCCACTTGTCGATGTGGTGCGACTCATCCGCCGGCGTCAGCACCTCGGATTCGTCGATGTAGTCGACCTCGAGCGCCTCGAGCACCTGGGCTTCGGCGAAGTGCCCGATGCGGGCCTTGGCCATCACCGGGATCGACACGGCCTGCTGGATGCGCTGGATCATCTCGGGGTCGGACATACGGGCGACGCCGCCGTCGCGGCGGATGTCGGCCGGGACACGCTCGAGCGCCATCACGGCGGCCGCCCCGGCCTCCTCGGCGATCTTGGCCTGCTCGGCGGTGACGACGTCCATGATCACGCCACCTTTGAGCATCTCCGCCAGGCCGGCTTTGACCGTGAACGTCGCCTCATCGCGTGAGCTGTCGCCGTTGTGCTGCATCCAGCTGAGTGTACCCACCGTCTAAGGTGTCCCGCCGTGGCCGCGGTGTACGAGGAACGCAATGGGGCGCTGTACGCGACGGAGTTGTCGCGCGGGCCATGGGACCCGAGCGCTCAGCACGGCGGCGCGCCGGCCGCGATCCTGATGCGGGCGTTCGAGCGCCTCGAGCCGGACCGCCGTGAGCTGATCATCGGCCGGGTCACCTTCGAGCTCGTCCGGCCCGTTCCACTCGGCGAGCTGCACGTCGCGGCAGCCGTATCGCGGCCCGGCAAGCGGGTTCAGCTGCTGGAAGGGTCGATCACGACCCCGGACGGCGTCGAGGTCGTCCGTGCCCGCGCCCTCCAGGTCGCGCGCGCGACGGTCGCCGCCGGTGGCGACGCCGATCGCGACGATCCCCCGCCCGGACCGGAGACCGGCTCACCGAGGGAGTTCGGCGGCGCCCGGGAGCCGCTGTTCCCGACGCACGCGATGGACGTCCGCTTCGTGCGTGGCTCCTACCTGGAGCCGGGGCCCGCAACCGCGTGGTTCCGGCTGGCGGTGCCCCTGGTCGCCGGCGAGGAGCCGTCGGGCCTGCAGCGTCTCGCCGCGGCCGCCGACTTCCCCAACGGCATCTCGACCGAACTCGACTGGGGCGGCTGGCTGTTCATCAACCCCGATCTGACCGTCGCCGTCGAGCGCATCCCGGAGGGCGAATGGATCTGCCTCGACGCCGCCACCCGCATCACCGACGGCGGCGCCGGCATCGCCGAGGCGGTTCTGTACGACACCCGCGGGCGCGTCGGCCGCGCGCAGCAGACGCTGTACGTCGCGCCGCGCGCTACTTGAGCCGGAACGCCTTGATGCGCACGTCGTACTGCTGAGCGTCGCGGCTGTAGACGCCGTACGCGAGCGCCTGGATGATCGACAGAAGCGCCGTGTGCGAGCGCACGAATGCGGGCGTGTTCGACGAGTAGTACAGCCTGATCCGCGCCAGCCGCGCGACCTCGCTCAGGGTCGCGTCGGTGATCGCCAGCGTCTTCGCCTGCCGATGGCGCGCGAGCTTCATCGTGCGCGTGATCAGCGGATGCGGCCGGCCGGCCGAGAGCCCGACGACGAGCGTGTGCTCGTCGATCCTGCTCAGACGCCCGAGTGCCTCCTGCGACGGGCTCGCGACGATCTCGGCGCGCACGTCCAGCAGCATCAGCAGGTGGCGCAGGTAGGACGGCGAAGAACGCCATCTGGTCGGTCCCGGCGATCAGGACGCGCTCCGACGAGACGATCGCGTCGATCGCGGCTTGCGACCTCGGAGCGCGACAGCTTGTGGGCGGTGTCCTCGACATTGACGTGGTCGGCCGCGAGTGCCGACTCGAACTCGGTGTGATCGAGCGAGAACAGCGGCGCGCTCGCCACGGCGACGGCGCCCTCGGCGCCATGCGGCCGGCGACGGTACTCGTCGCGCGCGGCCTGCTGAAGTTCGGGGAAGCCTTCGAACCCGAGCGCCTGCGAGAAACGGACAACTGTGCTGGATGACGTCGAAGCTCGCCTGGCGAGCTCCTCCGCCGTCTGGAATGCCGCCTCGTCGAGATGGTCGACGATGTACTGGGCGACGTCCTTCTGCGATCGCGAGAACTCGTCGAAGCGAGCGCGGATGTATGCCGACAGGGCCTGATGGCCATTGGGTGCCTCGAGGGCGGCGGTGGGGCTCGTTCCTTGCTTCATGGGCAGCGTTTGTTTCGACGCCACAGGCATGTGTTCCTTCCCGACCCCGGCCATTCTCGTCGCCCGGCGCCCGCCCCTACGGCCGCGCGTACGCGCGCGCCTGCCCCGCAGCCTCGCAGCCGCGATCACAGGCCCCTGCACGGGCCGTCTCCGCCCCTATTTGGGGTGGCTGCGCATCCGCTCCTGGTTCTGCCGGCGCTCGAGCATCACCTGGGCGATGATGTAGACCACGAGCCCGTTGACGATCACGCCGATCCCCAGGAACGTGATGAGCAGCGCAAGCGTGGTCCCGAACGAGCTCGGAGACTCGCCGAGTCCAAGGATGGCGCCGATGACCAGATGCACGCCGGGCATCATACCCTGGCGCCTGGCGACGATGCTCCAGCGCCGCTCGTCCCCGGTGCCCGCGGCTCCGCGATGGTGACGAGCGGCAGCCGAGCCGGTAGCGTCTCGCCCGACCTGGCCCGGTAGCTCAGTGGTTAGAGCAGCGGACTCATAATCCGTCGCGCGTGGGTTCGAGTCCCACCCGGGCCATTGGAAAGGAGCTGCGATTCGCGGTCCTTCTGGTCAGCAGGGACCACCAATTGGGCTCCCCAGGTTCCCATGGGGTCTGCAGGGTGTCGATGACGGGGCCGTTGGTTCCGTTCGCCGATCCGCACGCGGCTGGGTTCCGTCGTGGCGAACTCGCACGGCTGACGTTGGATCACATCGACTGGCGCTCGGGGGGAGCTCGCGGTGCGCGGCAAGGGCCGCGAGGACCGGCTGCCGCTGCCCGCTGATGCCGGGTCCCTGCGGTGGCAGTGAGGTGTGCGACTGCTCAGGAGCAGAGCCTGTGGGGGTTCGTCTTGGTCGGACAGGAGTGGAAGCGGACCACTTGGACGTGGGGATGGGCGGGCAGCTGAAGAAGCTGGAGGTTGCGGGCGGTGACGGGCAGGCGTTGGTAGCCGGTGATCGTCAGCGCGTAGGTGATCGGGCGAACGCCGTGGGCTTGCGGGAACGTTTCGGTCATGGTGACGGTGATCGGCAGGAAGGTGCGTGCGTCGATGAGCGCGCGGACCCGCAGCTCGTTCGATTTGCCGGTGAGCACGTCGACTCGCCGCCCGTTGATCGTGGTGTGGCTGGTGGCGCGGATCTGCCCGGAGCGGTAGAGGGTGCGCAGAGCGCCGATCGGGTCGCTCTTCTGACCCTCGGCGCAGTCGCCTTCCAAGATCATCGCGGCGGCGCAGTGCGTGTTCGCCGGCCAGGCGGGCATGATCAGCAAGGTCCCGAACGCGAGGTTCCGCACTTGGCCGCCGTCGCTCACGATGTCTTGGCGCCGTTGCGGTTTGTTGGCGTTGATCAGCTGGCGGCTGTTGTGGCCGTAGGTCCAGAACTCGGTGATGTCGGGGACCGGGCTCGCTTCCAGCGAACTGTGGCTGCTCTCGACGTAGTGGACGATCACTCCGGCGGGATCGGTCGCGGCATATGCGCCGGCAACGATCGAGGACGCGCCGCCACCAGCGATCACAAGGATCGAAATCACGACTGCGGCAACCGCTGCCAGACTCGTCACAGCAGCGACCGGCCGCGCCCTCAGCCATGTTCGCCAGCGCCCGGTGCGGCTGGCGGAGCGCGTGGGCACGTCATACGTGAGGCCGGCTGCGCGATCACCACGAGGTGTGGCGAGCACTCGCGCGAGCACGCGTTGGGCTGACGAGCCCGCCGGGGACAGCACCTCGGCCGGGACCTGCGGCGCGACGTCGCGCAGTCGCTCGAAAAGCTCGTTCTCGAAAAGCTGGTTCTCGCTCACTTCCAATCCTCCAGCTTGGTCGCGGGTTCGATTGATGAGCCGGGAGCGGTCGTTGGCCGCGACGCGGTCCGTGTTGCGTCTGGACCGAGCAGCGCCGCCAGTTGCTTTCGGGCGCGATGAAGGCGCGACCGGGCGGCCCCAGCCCGCAGACCGAGAAGCTCGCCCGCGTGCGCCGGATCCAAACCGTCCCAGGCCACCAAAAGGATCAGTTCGCGGTCAATCTCCTTGATCGCGCCCAGGGCCCCGAGCAGCTGCTCTCGCGCCGCCACCCCGTCCTCGATCCCGCCGAGCGCCGGCAGGTTCTCAGGCTCGATCGACGGCTCGACGAGCGCCTGATCTCTGCGTGCTCGTCGATCGGTGTTGCGCGAGAGGTTCCGCGCGACGGTCAGAAGCCAGGGCGTCGCCCGCTCGCCGTCGGGGACGGTCTCCAACCGCCGCCAGGCGACCTCAAACGTCGCGGCGACGAGATCTTCGGCGTCAGGACCGCGATAACCGCGGTGGTAGGCGTAGCGCACAACCGCCGGGTAGGTCCGATCAAACAGCGCCCGAAATCGTGTCTCATCGTCCATCACATCGTTTATGTCGCACGCGACGCCAACGTTTCAAACTCGCGGCCTGACCGTCGCCGGCGGGGGCGATGCTCCCCACGCCGCGACCCGGACAACCGAGCCGACCCGGCTGGACACACATCGCCGCTGCACGGGTCGGATGTTCGCGGCGCTGCTCAGGGCCAGCAGTCCTGAAGCGGCAGCCCCGATCAGATGCCTCGGCGGCGATCGAGCGCCGACGGATGCGAAATGGGAACGACGGTCGTGCCGGCGAGGCGGTCGCCGAATCTCTGGTGGCCGGCGCCGTCCGCGGATCATGATCCAACCGACGAGATAGAACGCAGGCAGCACGTCAATCGGTCGACCGGATGGGTTCGAGCAAACATAATCTTGCCGATGGACACGCTCCCGGATCTCGGCTCACTGACCATCCCACAACTGAAGGACCTCGTTCGCGATCTGGCCGACCACGAACCCTTGACCTCATACCAGCGCCGCATGCTCCGAGGCAAGGTGGACGTCGTCCGAGTCGAGCTCGTCAATCGCCTCCGCAGTGGTCACGACGACGACGACGATGACGAGCCGCCTGGCGTTCGCGAGCCCGTCGGACCGCGTCCACCAACGGAGTCCGGCGCGATTGCAGTGGCGCCCGAGGAGTCGGATGGATGACCAGGCCCACCCTTGAGTCTGAGCGCCCCCCGCTTTGGATCGTCGCCCGCGCGGCCACGAAAGCACGCGGTCTGCTTTTGAGTCCGCAGCGACGGAGAGCGGAGGGAACGCCGAAGCACGGACGGACAGCGGCGTTCCGGGAGGTGTGCGCGGCTGGTGGGCGCTGCCTGGCGCTGAATCGTGCGGGTGGCCATCGGTGCAGTGCCATCGGCGGTCTGGCCTCTGCCAGCGCCGATCTGCCCTTGGCGTGGAACAGAGTCTCGTGAGGGCGAGCGAGATTGCACGGACTTGTCTTCGGCCAAGCCTGGCTGTCGTGGTCGGTGTGGGATTAGCGGCCTGTGGCAGCACGAACACCGGTGCGGCGAGCACGGCGACGAATTCGAAGGCGGCCACGCCTGCCGGATCGTGGTCCTATCCGAACGGCGATCTTGGGAATTCGCGGGACGCGCCGGACGCCGCGATCTCGTCGGCCAATGTTGCGAGCCTGCGGCAGGCGTGGGTGTTCAAACTGCCCGCCTCAGAGGTGACGCATGGACCCGGCTTCGGCGCTTTGGCAGCGACGCCGATCGTGACCGATGGTGTCGTCTACATCCAGGATCTCGGCTACAACGTGTATGCGCTGACGCTGGCCACCGGGACGCTGAAGTGGGAGTTCCGGGTCAGCCCAGGGAAGATCACCGGCGCTGGGCCGGACGGCGTCGCGGTCGCCGGCGGGGTCGTGTACGGGACGACGATGAAGAGCGCGTTTGCGCTCGCCGCCGGTACTGGCAAGCCGCTCTGGATCGACCGGAACCTGCTCAGCACCGGCCAGGGGACGCTCGGGACGATGCAGCCACAGGTCGCGGATGGCCGCGTCTATGTGGCGAGTGAGATCGGAACCGGGCCGAGCGGCGGGGTTCTGATGGCGCTGAACGCGTCGACCGGCAAGTTGGTCTGGAAGTTCCACACTGTCGTTCCCACGAAGGAGTCGGCGGCGCTCGCCTACGGCTCCGGCGGTGCATGGGAGACACCGCTGGTCCGCAGCGACGGCTCGGTGACGTTCGGGACCGGCAATCCTTATCAGCCGGCTGCGATGGCGATCGCCCACCCGTCCCCGTGGCTCTACACCGACAGCGACGTCAACCTCGACGCCGCGACGGGAAAGCTGCGCTGGTACTACCAGGGCGTGACGAATGACTTCATGGATCACGACATGCAGACCTCGCCGATCGCAGCGACCATCGACCGCGTGCCGGCCGTCATCGGCTCCGGCAAGATGGGCGTCGTCTACGCGATGAACGCCAGCACCGGCAAGCTGATCTGGAAGACGCCGGTCGGTGAGCACAGCAAGTCCGATGACTACCCGCTCGAAGCGATGGAGCACAAGCTCACACTGACGGCACCCTACACGACGCTGCCCGGATCGCTGGGCGGTGTGCTGTCCAACCTGGCGCTGGCCGGCAACACCGTGTACGTGGACACGGACGACGCGCGGTTCACTCTCGCCAAACTGAGCTACCCGCTGGGGGCGCTGGACGGCCGGGCGACTGGTGAGATCGAGGCCCTCGATCTCACCACTGGCAAGGTCGACTGGGACACCAAGGTGCCGGCGATGCCGCTGGGTGCCGCGACGGTCTCCAATGACCTCGTCGTCACCACTCTCTACACGGGTGTCCTGATCGCCCTGAACCGCACCACCGGCGCGATCGTTTACCAGCGCACGCTGCCCACGTCGACCAACTCATCGATCGCGATCGCCGGCAATGCGATCCTGATCCCTGCAGGGGGACCTAGCATCTACGGGCCCAAGGGCGGCTCACCGCAACTCCTGGCTTACGCCGTGCGCTGACGTCACCGCCCGGACCCGCTAGGCAGCGTCCAACCAGGTGGCCTGGGTCCTCGGCTCTTCGTCGGCGGCTAACGAAGTTGTCGTCGTGAGGGAGGAAAATCCTCTCGCCCGTGGCAGCGGCGATCAGGATTCGCGCCGAGGATGCTGCGCGTCGACCCGACGCGGCGACGCGGCTTCGGTGTTGGGTGCTGACGCGAAAGCGCGAGCTTGAGGCGACCGACTGGTGTGTGTTGGGACCATCGGGGTGGCTCGATCTCCGGTCGCGCCACCCCCGGTTTGTTCCCAAGCCCGCCCTGCACCGACATGAATGCGTCGCCGCCCGGCAGGGCTGCGACGTATGCGGAGCCTATAGTCGGGGTCAGGCCAGAGATGTGAGTCAAGTCGGGGCCTGACTTTTCGGGCTCGTGATCGCCGATTTTGGGAAGCTCGGTGTACGCTCCTCCCATGCTGGCGCACGGTCAACCTGTACCCCTGCCGAATGGGCTTCGCGTGTATGGAGTGAAGCGCTACGAGGTTCGCGGCGAGTGCAAGCAGGTGGGGGAATACTTCCGCCCCGACTTGGAGCTGCATCGCGGCATGACCGTCTTCGACGTCGGGGCCAACGTCGGCATGTTCACGCTCGAGGTGTTGCGGCGCTGTGACGGCGACGCCAGGGTGTACGCCTTCGAGCCTGCGCCGCGATCATTCGCATTCCTCGAGCGCAACGTGCGTGAGTCATTCGGTGCCGCTCCGGTCTCATTGCGCTGCTGCGCTGTCGGCGAGCGATCGGGGCAAGCAACCCTCAAGTACTTTCCGCGCGCATCGACGATGTCCTCGCTGTGCGGCGAGCCGCTGCTCGACGCGCAGTCGCTCATCGACGGAATGCTCGCCGACGCGCCAGCCGGAAGCCGGCGCCGCTTGCCGGCGCCGGTGCTGCGACGGCTGCGCCCGCTGATCTCCAAGGTCTTGAAGGTCGTTTTCTGGTGGATGGCGGCAAGGGTCGAAGAGATCCCATGCGAGCTGACGACCGTATCGCAGGTGATCAGCCGAGCAGTCGTCGATAAGGTCGACCTGCTGAAGATTGACGTCGAGGGCTTCGAGCTCGACGTGCTTCGTGGGATCGAGCCCGGTGACTGGCCGAAGATTCGAGCGATCACGGCCGAGATCCACGATCACGATGACAGTCGCCAGAAGATCCTCGACCTGTTGCACTCTGTGGACTTTGACCAGATCGAGATCGATCAAGATTGGCCGCTCGTGGGAACCTCCATTTATATGCTCAATGCTCGACGTGTGGCCGACCGCTTGAATTCCGCGTCCGCCGACGTCCCCGACACCGATCTGCCGGGATAGCCGGCACGGCGGTCGCGATTTGGGCCGGACGGCCATCATGGGAGCGGCATGCGTCAGAGTCTTGGTGCCGGTGCGCCTGAGTTGAGTGTGGCGTGTGTATCTCCCCGGTGGTCCGGGCTGTTGCCGAGAGCACGCTTGCCCTCGTTGGTTCTCAGAGGCCCCTGGGCGACGATCTCAACGCCCGTCACGTCAACGGGTTGCGTTGGTTGAGCGCCGCGTTCGTTTCGGATGTGGTCGTCGAACAGTTCAGTTTGTCGGGTGTGACGCCGAGAGCAGCCGCGCGGTCCGCGCCGCTCCGTCAGATGCCGGTGATCGCCGTCGGGATGGCTGGTGCCGCCGTGGTGACGATGCGGGAGCGGTGCCAGGCGGCAGGGTCCTCGGGGTGCTCGCGCCGGGTGGCGAGCTGTCGGGGGTGACTGCGAGCAGCGCGAGCGCGAGCAGCTCGATGCCCAGGAGTCGTGTGTTCTGGGGGACGAGGGTGAGTGCGCAGCTCGTCAGCACCAGCAGAACGGCGGCGAGCGTTTCCGCGGCTCTGGGCGGCAGGAAAGTTGGGCGCTTGAGACTGTTCTCGAGGTTGATCGATACCGCTACGAACGGCAGCCCGGTGAGTGCCGCCGCGGCACCCACGAGTGCCTCGCAGAACACCTGCCACGCCGCTGGGTCATAACCGCGGGCCATCAGGAGGGAATCGACATCCAACGTCCGTCGGGGCACGCCGTTCGTCTGATGCACGTACACACGGACCAGCGCATCATCTCAGACCGCTGAGCGACGGCAGCGATACATTTTTCTGCGTCTTTTACTGGTTCCGTTAGCATATTGCTCTCGGGATCAGCATATAGGCTCGGATGTTCCGCCAGGTTTCGGCGTGATTCGAGGGCGACAAAGATCTCGATCACCAGTACGGGTGGGGAACGCCTGAACACCAACGTCGGCCGCCGAACAGGTCACGGCCGCATCGGGGATGAAGAAATTCCGGCTGGTTCGAAACGCCGGGATGATGCCGGGGTTGGTCATCATGACGCAGGGGCCGCCACGTTGGTCCAGATGATTGACGATCAGGTTGGCGATATTCGATTGGATAACGCCATGCGTCGAACCGGCCGGCGCCATCGCCAACGGCACACCGTCGATCAATTGCCAAAGCCCAGGACCGGGCGCATCCCAGGACAGAAATTCCTCCAGGGTCATCAGGTCCGGGACGTTCAACGCCGTGCTCATGGCGCTTCCATAACATGGGCTGATTTCGAGAGCCACTGACGCCCGGTGGCAAAATCCGCATGTTGCCGTAACGCACGGATTTCTTCACCGCTGAACAGGCCATTCCGGCCGTCACCTTGTCGGCGCTGACCGGCGCGGGGGTGGAGAGGGCGTTGCCGGTGGTGCGGCAGGCGCACGAGATCTGGAACAAGCGCGTCACCACCGGCGAACTGAACCCCTGGTTCGAAAACGCGTTGGAGCGGCACCCGCCGCCGCTGGTCGATGGCGCGGCGGTTGAAGTTGCGTGATGTGACGCAGGCGAAGGCGGGCCGCCGACATTTTGGCGTTTGGGACGCGGGAGGAACAATACCGGAGGATTATTCCCCATCGATTAACCTTCAGTTTGTTTACATTACCACCCACCCCCGGCATGCAAATATCATTCGTCAAAAACCTGACGCTCCTGCTCGCCCGGTCCCAACCGCCACCACACAACCAACCCAAACAGCAGCAGCGATGACAAACCGCTCACGTAAAAGAATCGTGTCGTCAGCGTTGTAACCGCCGGGGCCAGCAGCCCGAGCGAAATGATCCCGGCCTCAATCAGGCTCACCGGTTGCCGGTCAGTCCGCGATTTCGCGCGATCAGCAATATACCGTTGACGAGCATCGGCATATCGTAACGAAACACATAGGGCATGGCCAGATACGTCCCGATCTGCAAGGCCGCGATCGACAGGTCCGTGGCGCCGCGCCGGAAGCACAGCACACGATCACCGCCACCGCGACGCCCACCGCCGCCTGGATCGCGTGCGCCACCGGCACCGCGACTCCGAACAGCACCAGGTTCGCCATGATCGTCGGCTTGAGGTAGTTGTTCACGCTCCGATCGAGATATGCGGCGTGGCCCGAGACGGCGTGCAGCCACGCCGGCCAGATCTCCCATCCGAAGGCCACACCGGCCGCGGCCGCCAGCAGCAGCGCGGTCGCGGCGGCGGCGGCGAATGTGCGCCAGTACCCAGCCGCGATCAGCGCCAGCGGTATCAGGGCGCCAAGCTGCGGCTTGATCGTGGCGAGACCCAGAAGCACGCCTCCCATGATCGGCCGGTCGCGCATCAGCCGCATCCCGCCGACAATCAGCGCCGAGGTCAGTAATCCATTCTGCCCCTGGACCAAAGTCAGGACCGTGACCGGCGCGAGCAGCACGAACCAGAACAGCGGCGTCCGCGCGCAGATGCCGAACACAGCCAACAGGAACAACGCCAGGGTAACGCAATCCCAGGCCAGATACGCGGTCCCAAACGGTAGCCAGCCCAACGGCCAGACCGCGAACAAATACGTCGGCGGATAAGGAAACGGGAATGTCTGACGGAGCGCCGGTTCCAGCGTGAGCTGGAATCGGTGCAGCGCATCGCCATCGTAAATCATCGTGGCTTCCCATCCCTGCGCGAACCGGGCGAACGACCATTGCGCGAAGAAATCGCTGAACGCGAGGAAGCTACCCTTCGCGGCCAGTCCCACCAGCGGATGATGCGGCGAACAGCAGCAGAACACCCGCGCCAAGCGCCCTGACGGAGCGCGGGGTCAGCGTCGCCCGAAGGCGAAACGAGTGGGGCGAGAATGCGATGGCCAGGCTCGTTATCGATTGGGTGGAAGAACTCCGGCACCGCGATATAGCACCGCCGTCAGGAAATTACCTCGACGGAGCCGTCATGGTCAATTCAATTCCGCGCACGATGACGGCCGGCCGCTCGCTCGCGGGGAGCCACGCTTCGGATCGGCCGACGATCCGCGTCAGATCACGGATTGATCCAGGTCGTGCCGGTCCAGCCATTCGTGTCGTAATCGGCCAGGCATTGATCCACCAGCGCCTCCATCTCCTTCAGGCCGCCGCCCGCGTTGCGCCCCGGTCAGCACCTGGGCGCGAATGTCCTCCCAGCCGCCGGAATAATTGCGCTCGTACAGTTCGTGCCGGCCGGCGAACTCGGTTCCCACCGAGTCCCACAGCAGTTTCATCAGCTTGATGCGCTCGACATGGCCGATGTCGTGGGAGCCGCGGACATACTGCCGCAGATAGCGGCTCGATCGCCGGATTGGCGAAATCCTTCACCGATGACGGCAGGTAGATCAGCGCCGAGGTCACGGTCTTCTGCACGATGTCCTTGATGCGCGGCCAGGAGTCCGGTCCGAACACGCGATAGGCATGGCCCGCCTGCAATTCCGGCAACACCGCGTCGCCCTTCCACGGCTGCGGATTGTTCGCCATCGCGTCGGACAAAGCCCAGAACAAATGCCGCCAGGCGATGACCTCGCCGAGCAGCACCTGATTGTTCCGCGCCTCATCGCCGCCCGTGCAGCGCAGCGCCTTCGCCAGCAGCCCGGAGATGAAGTCGAGCTTCACGGCGTAACGCGTGCAGCCCTGGAACATCGCGCCATGCACGAAGCCGGATGCCGGGGAAGAAGCTCATCACCCGCGCCGGGTCGCGGTAGATGAACACGTCCTCCCAGGGGATGAACACGTTGTCCATCACGAAGATCGCGTCGTTCTCATCGAAGCGTGACGACAGCGGATAATCGAACGGCGAGGCGTTGCGCGCGGCGGCGCCTTCATACGAGGTGCGGCAGAACAGCTTCAGTCCAGGCGCGTTGATCGGCACCATGAACATGACCGACAGGTCCAGGTCCTCGGTCGCGGTTTTCGAGGACTGGCCCATGAAATTGTAATGCGTGAACGCGGCGGACGTGGCGACGACCTTGGCGCCGGAGACGTAGATGCCGGCATCGGTTTCCTTCTTCACGCAGGCATAGACATCCTTCACCGCCTCCGCCGGCTTGTGGCGGTCGATCGGCGGATTGACGATGGCGTGGTTCATGAACGGCATGGCTTCCTGCGCCCGCTTGTACCAGGCGCGCGCGTTGTCCGCGTATGCGCCGTAATATTCGGGGAAGCCGCCGAGAGTGTTGGAAAACGCCGCCTTGTAATCCGGCGTGCGGCCCATCCAGCCATACGACAGCCGCGCCCAACCGGCGATCGCCTGCTGCGCGCCACGCATATCGTCGCGCGATCGCGGCACCCGGAAAAACTTGTGCGTATAGCCACCGGACCCGGTATCGGTCGGGCAGGTCAGCGTCGTCCTTGGTTTTCGGATCATGCAGCGCGTCATAGAGCCGCGCGATGGAGCGGACGGCGTTGCGAAACGCCGGATGCGCGGTGACGTCAGCGACCCGTTCGCCGTCGATATAAACCTCGCGCCCATCGCGCAGGCTTTCGATGTATTCGGCACCGGTGAACGGGCGGCGTTTGTCGGCGATGACGTCTTCCGGGCGCATGGCACGCTCTCCGTCGGGATGTCGCCGCGGCGAACGCTCGAGCGTCGCCGCGGCAGACACGGAAACCTCAGAGCGGCTTCAGCGGCGGCTCGACCCCTTCCGGCAGCGGCACCTGCGCGACGTTCAGCACCATGGACACGAGACTGTAATAACCGACCGCGCCGACCAGATCCATCACGCCACGCTCGCCGAACCGGTCGATCACCGCCTGATAGCGCGGGTCGGGCACCTGGCCGGTGCCGAGCAGCGACATGACGAACTCGTAGACGATCGTTTCGTCGGACGACATATTCTCCGGACGGCGGCCGTTCGCCACCGAGTCCAGGATCGCCGGGCTGAGACCCGCGTCGATGCCCAGTTTGCGATGGGCGTAGAATTCGTATTGCGCGCCCCATTTGCGGCCGGCCATGCAAATCGCGAGTTCATTCAACGGCGCCGGGATCGAGCTGCCGAAACGCACATAAGCGCCAACGCGCTGCACCAGATCGCAAAGTTGCGGGCTGCGCATCAGCGCATTGAACGGCCCGCGCAGCCCGGCGCCGCGCGGGCCGGCCTGGATCGCCTCGGCGACCTGGCGTTGTTCATCGGTCATCGTCTCCGGCGACAGTTCCGGAAAGCGCCTCTCAGACATCGTGATCTCCTTGTCGTTCGGTGTTGGCGGGTGATCTGTTCAGGGCATCGCCGCGGTGCTGCCACCGTCGACGATGATTTCGGTGCCGGTGATGAACTTCGCCTCATCCGAGGCGAGGAACAGCACGGCATGCGCCACGTCCCACGCGTCGCCCATGTGTCCCATGGGCACGGCGGCGTTGCGGGCATCGATCAGTTTCTGCAGGTCGTTGCCGCCGACGGTGCGGGCCAGCCGGGTTTCCACCAAAGGCGTGTGCATCAGGCCTGGCACGACGGTGTTCACGCGGATGTTCTTCTTGGCATAGGTGCCGGCGACCGAACGCGACAACTGGATCACGCCCGCCTTCGACGCGCTGTAGCCGACATGCGACCGGCCGCTGAGAAAATCGTTCCGCATCCCGGCGACCGAGGCGATGTTGACGATCGCGCCCTTGCCTTGCTCCAGCATCACCGGGATGGCGTATTTGCAGCCGAGGAACGCGGTCTTGAGATTGAAGTCGATCTGCCGGTCCCACACCTCCTCGGTCATCGCGACCGGATCGCCGGGAGCGGAGCCGCCGACGTTGTTCACCAGAATGTCGATGCGCTTGAAACGAGTGACACAGGCCTGCACCATCTCCTGAACATCGGCGGCGACCATCATGTCGCAGTCGATGCACATGGGCGGTGCCGCCTTCCTTCTCGATGATGGATCTGGGTTTCGCGGACGGCGTCCTCGTTGATGTCGACCAGGAACAGTTCGGCACCCTGCCGCGCCAGCAGTGTCGCCGTCGCCTTGCCATTGCCCCAGCCGGGTCCGACCGATCCGGCGCCGGTGACGATCGCCACCTTTCCTTTCATGCTCAGCACGCGTCTTCCTCCCACTCAGTCGCCGCGAAGATGCCAGCCAGGGCGGGCGGAAGGCCAGAGGGGCATGGCGGGGACATCGGACGTGTCGACGAGGACCGATGCATGCGGCCACATGCGGCCAGGGGTCGTGACTCGCGTCCGAAGTCGGGCTAGGAGTCGCGCCGTGATCACCGGGGGGCCCAGAGCGGGCCTGTCCCTTTCGGGGAGCGAGAAAACCATGACGATCAAAGTTGGCGACACAATTCCGTCGATGAAACTGATGATGGCGACGGCGGACGGCCCGAAGGAAGTGTCCACCGACGACATCTTCAAGGGCAAGAAAGTGGTGCTGTTCGCGGTACCGGGCGCCTTCACGCCGACCTGCAGCGCCAAGCATTTGCCTGGCTTCGTGCAGAACGCGGACGCGATCAAGGCCAAGGGCGTCGACACCATCGCCTGCATTGCCGTCAATGACGCCTTCGTCATGGGCGCCTGGGGCAAGGATCAGGGCACCGGCGACAAGGTCCTGATGCTCGCCGACGGCTCCGCCAATTTCGCCAAGGCGCTCGGCCTGGAAATGGATATCACCGCGCGCGGCATGGGCGTGCGCAGCCAGCGTTACGCGCTGGTCGCCGAAGACGGCAAGGTGACGCATCTGGGCGTCGAGGCGCCCGGCGGCTTCGAGGCCAGCAAGGCCGAAACGATCCTCGCCGCTCTCTGATGCCTCCACCCGTCTGACAGTTGTTTCCCTATGCCCGGTAGCCAGGTCCGCGAGTCACCACCGGGCTTATCGCCCTGGAGTGTCGCGTCGCCCTGGAGTGTCGCGCGGGAGCTCGCGGGGCGGGGATGGCGTCGCGAAACGC
>CAVPLN010000005.1:0-60647 GCA_963705995.1 uncultured Solirubrobacterales bacterium | reverse complement strand
TTGGTCTGCACGAACGGCCACGGCGAATGCAGCGAGTTGTCGTTGTGCGACTCGGCGGCGAAGTGGACGACCGCGTCGCAGGCCGCGATCGCGGCATCGATCGCCTCCTCGTCGCAGATGTCGGCGCGCCGCAGCGTCGCGCGCTCGAGTCCGGCGATGTTGCGCTCGTCCCCGGCATACGTGAGCGCGTCGTAGACGACGATCTCCCAGTCCGGGCGCTCACGGTGGACGTGGCGGACGAAGTTCGAGCCGATGAAGCCGGCGCCGCCGGTGACGAGCAGCCTCATCGGGCCGGCACCTGCGCGCTCATGTACTCGTGCAGCCCCGCGCGCCAGTCGGGCAGGTTCGGAACCGCGGCGCCACGCTCGGAGCGCAGCACGCTGTACGCCGGCCGGGGCGCCGGGCGCGGGAACTCGGCCGTCGTGCACGGATTGACGTGGGCGGTGGCGCCGGACAGCGCGACGATCTCGCGCGCGAACTCGAACCACGAGCATTCGCCGGCGGCTGCGACGTGGGCGAGGCCGGGGACGGCCCGGGTCTCGGCGAGCGCCACCAGGGCGCGACGCCAGGTGGCGGCGTGAACGTCGGGCAGCCGCGCTGGTCGTCGACGACCTCGAGCTCGTCGCGCTCGCGAGCGAGCCGCCGGATCGTCGCGGGGAAGCAGGGGCCGCCGGTGCCGAACAGCCAGGCCGTCCGGACGATCGTGTGGGCGCCTGGCGCCGCGCCGGCGACGGCGTGCTCGCCGGCGAGCTTGGAGGCCCCGTACACGGACCGCGGGCCGGTCGGGTCCGACTCCAGGTACGGGGTCGTCTTGCACCCGTCGAACACGTAGTCGGTCGAGACGTGCACCGTCCAGGCGCCGGTCGCGGCCGCCGCCGCCGCGACGTTGCCGGCGCCCGCACCGTTGACCGCGGTGGCGGTGTCCGGCTCGCTCTCGGCGCCGTCGACGTTCGTGTACGCGGCGCAGTTGATCACCGCGTCGACCGGCTCGGCGGCGAAGGCGGCCGCGACGGCCGCGGCATCGGTGACGTCGAGCTCCGCTCGCGCCAGGGCGATCGCCTCGTGGCCGGCGGCCGCGGCCGCGGCCTGGACATCGAGACCGAGCATGCCCGCCGCTCCGGTGATCACAAGTCGCATCGGGGAAAGGGTATTCGCTCGCTCGCCGCCGGCGCCAACCGCTGCGGGACGCGGGACGCGCTTGGCCGTGTGGCTAAGCGCGGTCGTCGCGGCTTGGCCATCCGCCCGTGGCGCGGCGGACCGTCGCGCAACTAACCTCCATCGGATGACCGACGCCGCCCAGATCGAGGACTACGAGGTCCCGGCAGGCTGCCTCGATGAGCTGCTGGAGGCGGGCGGGGCACCGCGCGCGCATGCCGCGTCACTCGTCGCGACGCTGCAGCGGCTCGGGCCGAACGCGCTGCTCGAGGCGGGGCGCCGGCGCGACACGATCTTCATGCAGCAGGGGATCACGTTCGAGATCGCGGGCTCCGACGGGATGCGCCGCGACCGTCCGTTCCCGCTCGATCTGGTCCCGCGAGTGCTGCCGGCATCGGAGTGGACCGTGATCAAGCGCGGGCTCGCTCAGCGGATCCGGGCGCTCAACGCGTTCGTCGACGACGTCTACCACGCGCATGAGATCGTGCGCGCGGGGATCGTGCCGTGGTCGCTGATCGTCAGCCGCTCGTCGTTCGCGCGGCCCGTCCACGGCGTCCGCGCACCCGGCGGGGTCTACTGCCACGTGTGCGGCTGCGATCTCGTCCGGGGCGGCGACGGCAGCTGGCGCGTGCTCGAGGACAACGTCCGCACGCCGTCGGGAATCTCCTACGTGCTCGAGAACCGGCTCGCGATGACGCGGCTGATGCCGGAGCTGTTCAGCGGCCACCGGATCCGGCCGGTCGACCGACTACCCGACGCTGCTGCTCGACGCGCTGCGCGCCGTCGCGC
Source organism: uncultured Solirubrobacterales bacterium (assembly GCA_963705995.1). Taxonomy (GTDB): domain Bacteria; phylum Actinomycetota; class Thermoleophilia; order Solirubrobacterales; family Solirubrobacteraceae; genus Palsa-465. The sequence goes on along the minus strand of CAVPLN010000005.1, from coordinate 58,703 downwards.
CCGCCGCCGACACCCAGCCGACCGTCGTCCTGTGGACCCCGGGGCCGGCGAACGGGGCGTACTTCGAGCACATCTTCCTCGCGCGGGAGATGGGGATCGAGCTCGTCGAGGCATCCGACCTCGTCGTCCGCGACGCGGTCTGTTACATGCGCACGACCGCCGGGCTCCAGCGGGTGCACACGATCTACCGGCGGCTCGACGACGACTTCATCGATCCGCTCGAGTTCCGCCCCGACTCGCTGCTCGGCGTCCCCGGCCTGGTGCGCGCGTACCGGGCGGGGACGGTCGCGATCGCCAACGCGATCGGCACCGGTGTCGCGGACGACAAGGCGATCTACCACTACGTGCCCGAGATGATCCGGTTCTACCTCGACGAGGAGCCGATCCTGGAGAACGTCCCCACCTACCTGCTGTCCGATCAGAAGCAGCGCCGGATGGTGCTCTCGCGGCTGGCCGAGCTCGTCGTCAAGCCGACCTCGGAGTCGGGCGGCAAGGGCGTCTTCATCGGGCCTCACGCGAGCGCCGCGGAGCTCGAGGCGCAGGCGCGCCTGATCGAGTCCCAGCCCGAGCGCTTCATCGCCCAGGAGCTCGTGCATCTGTCGACGGTGCCGACCGAGACGGGCGACGGGCGGCTCGCGCCGCGGCATGTCGATCTGCGCCCGTTCGCCGTGTTCGGCGACGAGATCCGGATCGTTCCCGGGGGGCTGACGCGGGTCGCGCTGAAGGAGGGCTCGATGATCGTCAACTCCTCGCAGGGCGGCGGCTCGAAGGACACGTGGGTGCTCGACGACGGCGACGGCGTCGACCTCGCCCCCGGGACGCTGCCGGCACGCCGGCCGCCGCGCCTCCCCGACGTCCGCTACGGCGGCTGGCACAACCAGGCCCAGCAGCAGCAGCAGTCCGCGGCGTCGGCGGCTCGCATGCTCGCCGACGCCGGGTAGCTCGCCGATGCTGGCCCGGATCGCCCAGGAGCTGTTCTGGCTCGGCCGCGACCTGACGCGGGCCGAGCACACGGCGCGCATGCTCGACGGCGCGTTCCACGCCGACGTCGCGGGCGTGCCGGGCGAGCGCGGGATCGCGCTCAGCTGGGCGGGGGTGCTGGCGGTGATCGGCGCCAAGCCGCCCGCGCCGGGCGAGGGCGCCCGCGAATCCGACGCGCCCGAGCTGATCTCGATGAGCCTCGGCCGGATCGAGATCGCGCCGCTGCTGACGCTCGACACCGACAGTCCCGGCGTCGGTCGTCTCGTGCATCGCCCGCGCCCGCGAGCGCGGCCGGACGCTGCGCGACGTGATCTCGACCGAGATGTGGGAGGCGCTCAACTCGTTCTATCTCGCGCTCGGTCGCTACGACCTGGAGGCCGCGCTCGCGACGGGTCCGTACTCGGTCTATCAGGAGGTCAAGGAGCGCTGCGCCCTGTTCTGGGGGCTGCTCGGCCGGACGATGCTGCGCGACGAGGGCCGCTCGTTCCTCGAGGCCGGCGGCCGCATCGAGGAGGCCGACATGGTGCTGCGAATGCTCCGGGTCGCGGCACCGACCCAGTCGGCGCTGGACGGCGAGGGGCGGCACGAGGCGGAGGCGCTCGGCCTGCTGCAGGCGGTCGGTGGCTTCCAGGCCTACCGCCGCTGCGGTGCGCCAGGGACCCGAGCTGCGGCGGGTCGTGCGCTTCCTCCTGTACGAGGGGGCGTATCCGGGCTCGGTCGCCTCCTCGCTGGCGGCGCTGCAGACGGCGCTCGAGACGGCCGACGCCTCAGCCGCGCTCCTCGCCGCCGGTGCTGCGGCTGGGCCGGCTGATCGCGGATCTGGAGCTGCAACGCCGGACGCCGGAGGGCGCCGGTTCGCTCGGCGAGATGCTCGGGCGCGTGCAGGATGAGCTCGAGCTCGTCGATCACGACATCGACGAGCGGTACTTTGCCATCGCCAAGCTCGCAGCGGTCCACCTGTGAGCGTTCGCGACGCGGGAGCGCGCGAGATGAACTTCGCGATCAGATACCTCAGCAAATACAGCTACGACGCGGACGTCGTCGACAACCTCAACGCGCTGCGGGTCAAGCCGGCGGCGAACAGCCGCCAACGGGTCGACGAGTTCAGCGTCCGCTTGCAGCCGGAGGTCCGGCTGCACCGGCACGACGACTACTTCGGGACCGAGGTCGTCGAGTTCGAGGTCCCGACGACCGCATCGGGAGCTCGTGATCGACGTGCGGGCGCGCGTGAGCACGCAGGCGCCGGCGGCGCCTCCGCAGTCGAGCTGGGAGGCGCTGCGCGAGCCGGGCTATCGCGAGGCGGCGGGCGAGTTCCTGCTGCAGACCGATGACGCACCCGGGCATCCGGTGCTGGCGGAGCTGCTTGAGCTGACCGGAGCCGCAACGACGCCGCTCGAGACCGTGATGCTGATCGCCGAGCTGATCCCGGACCGGTTCGAGTACCGCAAGGGCGCGACATACGTCGACTCGACGATCGATCATCTGCTCGACGGCGAGGCCGGCGTCTGCCAGGACTTCGTCCACCTGGGGCTGTGCCTGCTGCGCCACCGAGGCATCGCGGCACGGTACGTGTCGGGGTATCTGTTCGCGAGCCACGGGGACACGAGCACCGAGTCGATCGAGGTCGACACGCACGCCTGGCTCGAGGCGCTGCTCCCGAGCGAAGCGGTGGGCGGCGACCCGGTCTGGGTCGGGGCGGACCCGACGAACCGCGGCCTGGCGGGCGAGCGCCACGTCAAGATCGGCCACGGGCGCCACTACGCGGACGTGCCACCGATCAAGGGCGTGTACCGCGGGGTCGCGACCGCAACGCTCGACGCGAGCGTCGAGATGACCCGGCTCGACGGTCTCGACCCCGCCGCGATCGCCCGCGCCTGACGGTTTGGGTTTGCGCGGCCCCTTGCCGCGCGGGGCCGTTGCCGGGGGGGGCGGGTCGAATAACGGCAAACCCTGTGCCGTTATTCGACCCACGGTCCGGGATTGGGGCGCGTCAGGGCGCCAGCAGCGACGCGAAGCGCGCCGGGTCGACGTTGCCGCCCGAGAGGATCACGCCGACGCGACTGCGCGGCTCGAGCTCGACGCGGCCGGCCAGCAGCGCTGCCAGGCCCGCGGCGCCACCGGGCTCGACGACGAGCTTCAGACGCTCGAACGCGAACCGCATCGCGGCGACGAGCTCGTCGTCGGAGACGGTCACGACCCGTTCGAGCCGGTGGCGGTTGATCTCGAACGTGAGCTCGCCCGGCGTCGTGACGCCGAGCGCGTCGGCGATCGTGCGTGGCGGCTCGATCATCACCCGCTGCCCGGCGTCGAGCGAGCGCCGCGTGTCATCGGCAGCGTCGGGTTCGACGCCGACGACGCGGGTGTCGGGGTTCGCCTGCTGTGCCGCGACCGCGGAGCCGGCGATCAGCCCACCGCCGCCGACCGGGACGAGCAGCAGGTCGACGGCGCCGGCGTCGCGCACGAGCTCGAGTGCCGCGGTGCCCTGACCGGCGATCACGAGTGGATCGTCGAACGGCGGTACGAGCGTCAGCCCGCGCTCCTGCGCGAGGGCGCGCGCGATCGCGGCGCGGTCCTCGGTCTGCCGGTCGTACGTGATCACGTGGGCGCCGTAGCCACGGTTCGCTGCGAGCTTCGCCGCCGGCGCGTCGGCCGGCATCACGATCGTCGCGCGCACACCGTGCAGCGCGCACGCCAGCGCCACCGCCTGTCCGTGGTTGCCCGAGGTGAACGCGACGACACCCCGCTCTCGCTCGCCGGCCGTCAGCGTCGAGATCCGGTTGAAGGCGCCACGAAACTTGAACGAGCCCGTCCGCTGCAGGACCTCCGGCTTGAGCACGACTCGCGCACCGGCCAGGGCGTCGAGCGTGCGCGAGGTGACGACGGGCGTCCGGTGGGCGATGCCATCGAGCCGCGCCGCGGCGGCGGCGATCTCAGCGGGACCGACCTCGGTCCCCGGATCGGTCACGTCCGCCGCACCGCGTCGGGTCCGAGCTCGGCCACCGACGCGAGGCCGCTGAGGCCGAGCGTCAGGTCGAACTCCGCGACGATGTTGGCGAGCACCTCGCGGACCCCGGCGGCACCGGCGAGCGCGAGCCCGTAGGCGTAGGGCCGCCCGACCAGCACGGCGTCGGCGCCGAGGGCGAGCGCCTTGAACACGTCGGCGCCGCCGCGCACGCCGCCGTCGACGAGCAGCGCTGCCTGCCCGGCGACGACGGGGGCGATCTCGACGAGCGCGTCGAGCGCTCCGATCGCCCCGTCGATCTGGCGGCCGCCGTGGTTGGAGACGATCACCCCGGCGACCCCGGCGGCGAGCGCGCGGCGGGCATCGTCGGGGTGGAGGATCCCCTTGAGCAGGATCGGAAGCTCGGTCCGCTCGCGGAGACGCTCGATGTCCGCCCACGAGAGCGACGGGCGCGTGGAGAGCTCGAAGAACGTCCGCACCGCGGCCCGCGGCTCCGGCGAGCGGAGGTTGTCGCGCAGGCGCCCGGGGAAGCGGCGGCTGACCGACACGAGCGTGCGGAGCGCGCGCGGAGCGAGCTCGTCGCGGAGCGCGCGGGCAGTGAACTCGCGAGGGAGCGCGCCGCTCGCGGCGGTGGCGGCGATCCGCTCCCGGACGAGCTCGAGGAAGCGAACGTCGGTCGTGTACTGCGCCAGACCCTCGCCACGGGCGGCCGGCAGGACGCCCCGGTTCAGGTCGGTCGGGCGCCAGCCCATCGTCGTCGCGTCGAGCGTGACGACGAGCGCCTCGGCGCCGGCCGCACGCGCGCGCTCGACGAAGCTCTCGGCGAGTGCGTCGTCGGTGCCCCAGTACAGCTGGAACCAGCGGGGTGCGCCGCCCATCGCCGCCGCGCACGCCTCCATCGGGACCGATGCCTGGCTCGTGAAGATGTACGGGATGCCGAGCGCCGCCGCCGCGCGAGCGACCGCGAGGTCGGCCTCCGGGTGCAGGAGCTCGAGCGCGCCGACGGGTGCGAGCAGGATCGGCGCCGGGATCCGCCGGCCGAGCAGCTCGATCGAGATATCCCGGTCGGCCGCACCGCGGAGCATGCGCGGGACGATCCTCCAGCGCTCGAACGCCTCGCGGTTGGCGCGCATCGTCGCCCCCTCACCGGCGCCACCGGCGACGAACGACCACGCCCGGGCGCTCGCCTTCCGCCGGGCGCGGCGCTCCAGCGTCGCGAAGTCCGTCGGCACGGCGGGACGGCGTCCGCGGATCCCCGCCGCGACGATCTCGCGCTGGCGATCGCGGCCCGGGCTACTCGATGCGGACACTCGGTTCCTCGCCCGCTCGCCAGCTGCCACGCGGCATCGCCTCGGCGCTCAGCTGCATCGTCGCCTGCCCGTCGGCCCCGAGCGCGATCAGCCCGCCCAGGCCACCGAGCCGGCCGACTTCGGCCAGGGTCTGCCCCACAGCGTCGCCGAGCGGCGCCCCCGCGGCCAGGAGAGCCGTGATCCTCGCGGCGGCCCCAACCCGAATGAACGCTTCGCCGTCGCCGGTGCAGGACACAGCGACGCGATCGTCGGCCCATGTGCCCGCGCCGAACAGCGGCGAGTCGCCGACCCGGCCCGGCGGCTGGCCGCTGAGACCGCCCGTCGACGTCGCCGCCGCGAGCTGACCAGCCGCGTCCAGGCAGACCGCGCCAACGGTCCCGTGAGCACCCGGGGCGGCGTCGGCACCGAGGACGTGGCGAGCGCGCTCGCGCCGGGTGATGAACGCCTCATTGGCCTCCAACGCGAGGCCGTACTCGCGAGCGAGCTCGTCGGCGGGCTCGCCGACGATCAGAACGTGTGGGCCGGCGAGCACGAGCTCGGCGGCCCTGATCGGATTGCTGACCCTCCGAACGCCGGCGACGGCGCCCGCCGCCCGGTCCGAGCCTCGCATCACGGCGGCGCTCATCTGCACGCTGCCGTCGGCGCAGAGCGCCGAGCCGTGGCCGGCGTTGAACAGCTCGCAGTCCTCGAGCATGACGACGCAGGCGGTCACGACGGAGACCGCGTCCTGACCCCGCGCGAGCAGCTCGCGTCCGTGCGCGATCGCCGCGGCCAGCACCGCCCGGACGTCGTCGCGGTGAGCCCGCAAGTCCCCGTCGAGCGGCCCCGCACCGGCGTGGATCAACACCGCGGGCGCGCCCGCGTCTGACGCCACTCGCGTCAGTCCTTCCAGCAGTCCTGAACCATCTCGCCATCGCCGCCTTCGGGGCGGTCGTTGCCGACCGCGATCATCTCGAGCCCGAACGGGGCGCGGAAGTTGGGGGCAAGACGGAGGTGGGAGACGCCGACCTGCTCGGACTCGATCGGACCCCGGGCGAAGCGCGCCTGCAGACTGCCGCCGACGTCGAGCCGCACCGCCGAATCCTCGACGTCGTCGATGAAGTTCTTGATCGTGTAGTCGCTCATTGGTCGCGAGTCTATGCGTCAGACAGCGCCGTTCGCAGCCAACTTCGGTGACCGCGCCGTAGCGCCGGTCCGCGCCGGTCCGCGCCGGACCCGGCATACTGAGGCGCGTGAGCGGCAGACTCGTCTCAGGCCTGCTCGTCGTCGCGGCACTGTCGGGCTGCGGAGTCGCCGGACACGGTCAGCAACACCAACACAGGGCGCGACTCGCTCGCGTGCGCACGGCCGTCGTGCTGCATGGCCATCCCCAGGTGGTCGATCCGGTCGCCGGCCAGGCCGCTGAGCTCGCCACAGGCGCCACCGCCGCGGCGGCGTCCCGGACGACGAGCGCGACGACGCTGCCCCAGCCGATCGCCCTGGCCCAGGTCGAATCGGAGCTGGCCGCGAGCGGGATCTCGGCCGACCCGAACCAGGCGACACTGACCGGTGGCGGGCTGGCGCTGCCGCCCGTCAACGCACCCGCCCCTGTGCAGGCCGTGATCAACGCGGGCAACGAGATCGCGCGCCTCCCCTACATCTGGGGCGGCGGGCACGAGCGCTACGAGGACACGGGCTACGACTGCTCGGGCTCGCTCAGCTTCGTGCTCGCGGCGGCCGGGCTGCTCGACCAGACCGAGACCTCCGGCCAGCTGATGAGCTACGGCGACCCAGGGCCCGGCAAGTGGATCACGATCTTCGCGAACGCGGGGCACACGTTCGCCTACATCGCGGGCCTGCGATTCGACACGGTCGCGCTCGCCGAGACGGGCTCGCGCTGGTCGAACCGCCCGGCCGATGAGTCGAACCTCGCGAGCTTCGTGATCAGGCACCCGCCGGGCCTTTGACGGCGGCCGCACGGCCGCCGGGCCTTTGACGGCGGCCGCACGCCGCGGATAGGCTCAGCGTCTGACGCGGCCGGGCAGCCGCCTCAGGAATCGGAACAGCAACTCTCACGGGGGAACCAATGGTCGGGACCGGACGGATCAGGGCGCTGGCAATCATGCTGGCGGTGGGGTCGGCGGTGCTGGCCTCGGCAGTGCCGGCGTCGGCGGGAACGGCGATGGCGCCGCCTGCGGCTGCACCGGTGTTCGGGCAGGAGCAGGCGTTCACGCTGCTGCCGTCGAACGCCCTCCCCGGCCCAGCGCAGGCGGCGACCTTCGGCGGCATGTCGTGCCCGACCTTCGGGAACTGCGTCGGCTTCGGCTACTACCTCGATACCTCCAGCGACGGGCAGGGCTGGATCGCCGCCGAGACGGCCGGAGTCTGGGGCCAGGCGAGCGAGCTGCCCTCGTCGGCGACCCAGAACATCGAGGTCAGCGCCGTGTGGTGTGAGAGCACGAGCAACTGCGTCGCAGTCGCTGATCTCGACGAGTACAGCTCCGGGTTCCTGACTCCGGTTGCGGCGAGGGAGACGAACGGCACCTGGGGCCCATGGACCACGGTCGAGCTCCCGACGAACGCGCTGAGCGGCAGCAGCACCGACAACGCCTTGTTCTCCAAGCTCTCGTGCACGTCGATCTGGCGCTGCGTCGCCGTCGGTAGCTACGTGAACGCAGACGGCTCGCAACCGATGGCCGCGACCGACACGTTCGGGCGCTGGAGCCGGGCCGCGGAGATCGCGCTCCCCGCCGGCGCCAGCACCGATCCAACCGTTCAGAACTCGGGTCTGTACTCGGTCTCGTGCTGGTCCTGGAGCAGCTGCGTCGCCGTCGGCGAGTACGCGGGAGCGGACGCGCCCTCGGGCGGGGGCAGCGATCAGCTGCCGATGGTCGCCACGGAGACCGGTGGCAGGTGGGGCCAGGCGAGCGACATCACGCTACCCGCCGGGGCCCTGACCGGCACCGAGGAGAACGCCGGCCTGTTCGACGTGTCGTGCGCCAGGGGTAATTGCACGGCGGTCGGCAACTACACCTACAACACCGACAACGACACCGACCCGCTGGTGATCTCCGAGACGGGCGGCATCTGGGGCACCGGATCGTCGATCACGGTCCCGGCGGCCATCGCCGGCTCGGGCGCACCCCTCGAGGGGGTCGACTGCGAGAGCGCGGGAAACTGCACGACCGATGGGTATTCGGTGACGAACGGCAGCGAGATCCCGATCGTCGCCAGCGAATCGAACGGAAGCTGGGGTCCGGCAGCCGCGGTGGCTTATCCAGGCGATGCGTCCGGCGCCCAGCCGTTCTCGGGCTTCAACGGGCTGGCCTGCACGCGGGGGTACCGCTGCGTCGCCTACGGCAGCTACGAGAACGCTGCGGGCGCGTACCTGCCGTCGTTCTCCGCGTCGACCCTGTAGCGGCGGGCACAACAGAACGGGGCGCGCGGGTCGGGCGCAGCCGCGGTCGGGCGCAGCCGCGGTCGGGCACGGCGCGCGGTCAGGCGCGGCCGTAGACCGGAATCGCCGCGCCGCTCGTCGGCGCGGCGTCGTCGGACAGCAGGTACGCGATCACACCGGCGATCTCGGCCGGCTGAACCCATTTGGAGTGGTCCGCGTTCGGCATCGACGCGCGGTTCCCCGGCGTATCGATCGTGCTCGGCAGGATCGCGTTGCAGCGGATCCCGTCGTTGCGGTACTCGACGGCGACCGCCTGCGCGAACGCGATCACGGCCGCCTTGGAGGAGATGTACCCCGCCGCGCCCGGAAACGGCTGGACCGCAGCCCGGCTGCTGACGCACACGACGGAGCCACCGCCGGCGCCGAGCATCGGCCCGACCGCAGCCGCGGTCACCAGGTAGGTCGGGCGGAGGTTCAGACGGAACTGGCGCTCGAATTCGTCGATCGGCGTCTCGTGGATCCGCCCGCCCATCGCGAAGCCGCCGACGAGGTTGACGAGACCCCGGAGCGGCGGGCCGGCGTCGGCGGTCGCAGCCTCCACCACCCGCTCGACGGCCGCGGGATCGAACAGATCCGCCTGCACGAGCGTGAGACCGTCACGCTCGGGAACCCGGGCGAGCTCGGCCTCCACGACCCAGGGCACGACGACCCGCCAGCCGTCATCGAGCAGGCGTTTGACGACGGCTGCGCCGAGGCCGCCCGTTCCGCCCGTGACAATCGCTGTGGTGCTCATCACCGTCCGCACCACACTCTATCTTCGCGAGCGATGGCAGCTGCGGCGAGGACAGTCGAGGCGATGGAGTCGGGCCTGCGCGAGCTGATCGCGACGGTCCAGAGCCCACCGCTGCGACGCCTCCTGAACGCGGTCTTCGCGGAGGGATCGGCGACCTGGACGGAGTATCGCGAGGCGCCCGCCGCCAAGCATTATCACCAGGCCTACCGGCACGGGCTGCTCGAGCACTCGCTGACCGTCGCCCAGGCCGTCAGCGCCCTCTCGAGCGTGTTCGGCGGGATCGACCGCGACGTCGCGGTCACCGGCGCCCTGATCCACGACATCGGCAAGCTCGAGACCTACGAGATCGACGGCGAGCAGATTGTGATGTCCGATCTCGGGCGCCTGCAGGGCGAGATCCCGCTCGGTTACTTCCGGATCAGGACCGAGATCGAGGGGATCGACGGCTTCCCGGAGGAGCTTGCCCAAGCCCTCCTGCACATCATCCTCAGCCATCACGGCGCACTCGAGCACGGCAGCCCGGTCGTACCCTGCACGCGGGAGGCGACTCTGGTCCACATGGTCGACAATCTCGGGGCGAAGCTCGGCAGCTTCGACCGGATCGAGAACGAGCTGCCGGCCGGCGAGTCCTGGGGCGGATATGACAAGGCGATCGGCACGGTCGCCTTCTTCGGCGCGCCCACCCCCGGGGACGCCCGCGCGGCCGCCTGACCCGGCCGGATTCGCGCTGTGCGCCTGGCCGGATTCGCGCTGTGCGCGCCGGCGGCGTCGTAAGTTCGCAAATAGCGGACGCGGACGAGCACGACGGGACGGGTGCCAGAACCCCCGACTAGAGTTGGGTCCAGATGGCGAAAGACACCGAGAAGCTGATCCGGCAGCTATCGCTGATCTCGTACCTGATGGCCGAGCGACGCCCGGTGACAGCCCCCGAGATTCGCCGCGACGTCGAGGGCTACAGCGTGATGAACGAGGACGCATTCGCGCGTCGCTTCTATGCGGATCGCTCGGAGCTCGAGGCGCTCGGGATCGTGCTCTCGGTCGAGAAGCCACAGGACGGTCAGGTGGAGCAGGAGAACTACTCGCTCCCGCCGGAGAACTTCCACCTCCCCGCGATCGAATTCAGCGACGATGAGCTCGCCTCGCTCGGCACGGCGCTGCATCTGCTGGACGGCGAGTTCGCCTATGCGGAGCCGCTGCGGCTCGCGCTCCAGCAGATCTCCTGGGGACGTCCAAGTCCGCTGAGCTCGCCCGTTCAGCGCACGATCGCGCTCGGGATCACGGGCGCGGCGGGGGGGCACGAGGTCTCGCAGCGCCTCGCGAAGATCGAGACCGCGATCTTCCGGCGCAAGACGATCGTGTTCGACTACTACACGATGGAGCGCGACGCGACCGGCGCTCGCAAGGTCGACCCCTACCAGCTGCTGTTCCAGGGCGGGCAGTTCTATGTCGTCGGGCGCTCGCACGAGCGCGGCGCGATCCGCGTCTTCCGCCTCTCGCGGATCCTCGGCAAGGTCGGGTACGCGACCAAGGCCGAGCACGACTTCCAGCGCCCGTCCGAGTTCGACCCGCGCGCCTATGCGAACCGCATCCAGTGGCAGTTCGGCGACGCGGTCGGGATTGCCGAGGTGTGGGTCTCGAGCCGGATCGCATGGCAGATCGAGCGACACTTCGGCCGCTACGGCGAGTTCCGCGGGCGGCGAGGACGAGCGCGACCGGATCTTCGTGACGCCGTTCGCGGACGCTCGCCAGCTGATCGCCTGGGTGCTCGGGCTCGGGGAACACGCGCGGCTGATCGGCCCGCCCGAGCTCGTCGACGAGATGCGCGACCGGGTCCGCACGCTGATCGCGCGACACACGGGTGAACCCGAGGTGGACGTCGAGGCGACGGCGGTCGAACCCACTGAGACCGCCGACGCCGAGGACGGCGACACCGCCGGCACGCGGCCCGGCGGCGCCGCGGCGGAGTCCAGGCCGCGCGCGGCGGCGACGGACGATGCCAACGGGCTCGGCGGCGAAGCGGCGATCAGGCCCGAGCGCTTCGCCAGGCTCGTGACGCTCGCCAGCATCCTGATCGACGCGGGACGCGCCGGCCGCCGGCTCGACGCGGACGACCTCTGTCAGCGGCTCAAGATCTCCGACCAGGAGCTGCGCGAGGACGTCTCGGTCCTCAACGTCGTCAACTTCGGCGCCGGGACCTACGTGCTGTACGCCGAGATCGGCGATGACGGACAGATCGAGGTCGACCCCGAGCCCTACGGCGACTCGTTCGCGCGGCCCGCGCGCCTGCTGCCGGTCGAGGCGAAGTCGCTGGTGGCGGCGATCGACCTGATCGGCGAGCACATCCCCGAGGGCTCGCTCGCGTCGGTGCGAGACAAGGTCGTGCAGGCGCTCGGCGAGGACCCCGCTCACGAGGGCCTCCAGATCGCGGCGCCGAGCAGCGACGACACGGAGATCGCGGCCGTGATCTCGCGCGCGATCGCAACTCGACGGCTGCTGACGTTCGAGTACTACAAGGAGAACGAGGACGAGTTCACGACCCGCACGGTCGAGCCCTACGCCCTGATCAACGGCCTCGAGGGCTGGTACCTGGCGAGCTTCGATCCCAGCCGCGACGACGTCCGGCATTTCCGGCTCGACCGGATCAAGTCGGCGGCGGTGTCGGCGGACAGCTTCGAGCCGCGGGCCGACGTCGACCCGTCCGCCGACGTCGACGGCTGGCCGCGGACCGGCGAGGTTCCCGCCTCCCGGCGCGCGCGCGTCTGGGTCTCGCCGACGCGCGCACGCTGGTCGCGCGAGGAACGCACCGTGATCCACGAGCTCGCCGACGGCGCCGTTGTCGTCGATCTCGGCTTTGCAGGGCTCGATTGGCTCGTCCGCGAGGTGCTGAAGGAGGCCGGCGACGCCGCCGTGCTCGAGCCTCGCGACGCGCGCGAGGCCGTCCGCGCCGCGGCTGTCGCACTCGAAGCCGCGGTGCCGGTGTGAACCGCCGCGCGCAGATCGCGCTCAGCGACGACGAGGTGCAGGAGCTGCTCGAGGCGCATCGCACCGTGATCTGCGCCAGCCACGGCCCCTCGGGGTGGCCGCACCTGATGCCCCTCTGGTACGTCGTACGCGATGGCCAGGTGTGGTCCTGGACGTACGGTAAGTCACAGAAGGTGCGCAACCTCGAGCGCGACGACCGCGCCACGCTGCAGGTCGAGGCGGGGTCGGCCTACAACGAGCTGCGCGGGGTGATGATCGAAACAAACGCGATGATCCACCGCGACGCCACGGTCGTCGCCGGGGTCGGCCTGGAGCTGCTCGGACGCTATGCGCCGAACGGAACCGCCGGGCCCGAGGCGGCAGCGGCGATCGCCGCACAGGCCGCCAAGCGCGTCGCTCTGCAGTTCGTGCCGCGGCACACGGCGAGCTGGGATCACCGCAAGCTCGGCGGCGCGACGTCCTGACCCTGGGGGCCGTCGGCTGCAGAAGCGGCGATCGCGTAGCGCCGCAACCGCACGCGACGGCTGGTGGCAGTGCCGGTGCATTACTCTCCCGCGCGTGAGCGAGCTCAAAGGCCTGATCCTGTCCGGCGGCAAGGGCACGCGCCTGCGCCCGATCACCCACACGAGCGCAAAGCAGCTCGTCCCGGTCGCCAACAAGCCCGTCCTGTTCTACGGGATCGAGGCGATGGCCCAGGCCGGAATCGACGAGGTCGGGATCATCATCGCGCCCGAGACGGGGGACGAGGTCAAGGCGGCAGCCGGCGACGGATCGGCCTTCGGGATCCGGATCACCTACATCCTGCAGGACACACCCAGCGGCCTCGCGCATGCCGTCCTGACGGCCGAGCCGTTCCTCGGCGACTCGCCCTTCGTGATGTACCTCGGCGACAACCTCCTCCAGGGTGGGATCGACGAGCTCGTGCGGGCCTTCACCTCGAGCCGGCCCGACGCGATGATCCTGCTCACACCCGTCGCCGATCCGCAGTCGTATGGGATCGCGGAGCTGAGCGAGGCGGGCGCGGTGGTCCGGCTCGTCGAGAAGCCCCGGGAGCCGAAGTCCGATCTCGCGCTCGTCGGCGTCTACCTGTTCACGGCCGAGATCCACGACGCCGCGCGCGCGATCACGCCCTCGGCCCGCGGCGAGCTCGAGATCACCGATGCGATCCAGCATCTGGTCGATTCCGGCCTGCGGGTGGAGCCGCAGATCGTCAAGGGCTGGTGGAAGGACACCGGCCAGCTCGAGGACATGCTCGCGGCCAACCGCCTCGTCCTCGACACGATCGAGACCTCGATCGCCGGTGAGCTCGTCGATTCACGGATCGATGGGCGCGTGATCGTCGAAGCCGGGGCGCGGCTCGAGCGCTGCACCGTGCGCGGACCCGCGATCATCGGCGCCGGCGCGCGTCTGAGCGACTGCTACGTCGGCCCGTACACGGCGATCGGGGAGAGCTGCACGATCGATCACGCGGAGGTGGAGCACTCGATCCTGCTCGCCGGCGCGACCGTGCACGACCTTGGCGGCAGGATCGAGTCGTCGCTGCTGGGCCGCAACGTGAAGATCGGCCGGGATACCGGCCAGCCCCGGGCGTACCGGTTCCTCGTCGGCGATCAGTCGGAGATCGCGATCCTGTAGGCCGGCCGAGGTCCCTCGCGGGCCGGGACCGGACAATTGGCCAGGGGCTTGCAGAGGCCCCGCCGGGCACTGCTACGCTCGATCGCGAGACAGCCGTGCGCCACGCCTGAGCCGGGCAGTGCCCGCCACGCGTGACGAGCCATGAGGATGTAGTGAAGATCGAGCGTGCTCGCAGGGCAGTGAAGCCGGTCAGGGGAGCGGCGGACACCCCACGCCCAGCGGGACCGGTCATACGGCTGCTGCTCGGCCTGGCACTGGCCGCAATCGCCGCGCTCGGCTCCCCCGCCATGACCGGCGCCGATGCAGACGCGTCGCTGATGTGGTCGGCGCCCGGCGCGATCGACCACCAGCCTCCCAGAACGCGGCCGGTACCCAGATCAACGGCCTCTCGTGCCCGACCACGTCGCTGTGCGTCGCCGTCGATGCAAGCGGCAACGTGCTGACCTCCACGAACCCCAGCGGCGGCGCGAGCGCCTGGACGACCGCGGCGGTCGACGTCAACCCGATCGAGTCCGTCTCCTGCCCCTCGGCATCGCTGTGCTTCGCCGTCGATGACGAGGGCAACATGCTGGAGTCGACCGACCCGACCGGTGGGGAACCGACCTGGACGATCACGCCCGCCGGTACGCAAGGGCTGACGTCGATCTCGTGCTCGGCTGACGGGCTCTGCGTCGCCGTCGACAGTGACGGCAGCGCCATCACGTGGCAGCAGTCGACGGCAGCTGGAGCCAGCCGACCGACATCGACGGCGGCAACCACCTCACGGCGGTCTCGTGCGCGGCACAGACGTTCTGCGTGGCGGTCGACACCTCAGGAAACGCCCTGACGTACAACGGAAGCTCATGGAGCTCGGCCAGCGATGGCGATGGCGGGATCACCTCCCTGTCGTGCCCGTCGGCCTCGCTCTGCCTCGCCGTTGACAGCGCCGGGTATGCGCTCGTCTGGACGACCACGTCAGACGTGTGGGCGGAGTATGACGTCGACGGCATCGATAACCGGCGCTTCGCTTCCCTGTCGTGCTCGCCGTCCGCGGACTTCTGCGCGGCGGTTGACGACGCCGGAAACGTCTTCATGCTCGAAGATCCGGGCCAGTCACCGCAACTCTCCTACGCCGAGTTCCCCGCCGACCCGGGCGGCGACATCACCGCTGCCGCATGTGCCTCGGACTCGCTCTGCGTGGCCGGCGACGCGAACGGAAGCATCGCCAGCTCGACAGCCCCGACGAGCAGCTGGTTCCCTGCGCAACCCATCGACTTCGACAACCCGATGACCGGAGTCTCGTGCCCGACGACGTCTCTTTGCGTCGCGACCGATAACGACGGCAAGATCCTCGCGAGCACCGACCCGCTGGGAAGGTGGTCGGTCGCGACGCAGGACACCTCATTGTCAGGCGTGAGCCTGCACCCGAGTGGTGTCTCGTGCGCGTCCCCGACGCTGTGCGTCGCGGTCGACGGCGACGGGAACGTGCTCACCTCGACCACCCCGACAGGAACAGGAACCTGGTCGACCGTGCAGATCGACACCAGCTCGCGTCTCGTCGCCGTCTCCTGTGCCTCCCAGCTGCTGTGCGTCGCCGTCGATGCTGCCGGCAACGTACTGACAACGACCAGTTCGGGCAGCGCCTGGAACACGCAGGCGCACGTCGACACGCTTGGCCACTTCACCGCCGTCTCGTGCGGAGGGCAGCCTCAGGTCCTCTGCGCCGCGGTCGACGACAGCGGAAACGTCGTCATGTCGAGCAGTCCAGCCAGCTCGAGCTGGCCGCCCCCCATGTCAATCGACCCGGGTAACTACCTGAGCGGAGTTTCGTGCCCCACGACGACACTGTGCGTCGCCGTCGACAGCGCCGGAAACGTGCTCACGTGGCAGCCACCGACGGGACAGCAAACGACGGGCTGGAGCCCCCCGACTGACATCGACGGCAGCAGATACCTGACTTCGGTCTCGTGCTCCTCGGTCGACCTGTGCGTGGCGACGGACACCGACGGAAACGTCCTGGAGTCGACCGATCCGACGAGCCCATCGCCGACGTGGACACCGACGCCGATCGACGGGATCAGCGCACTCGAGGCTGTGTCATGTGTGGCCGACTCGCTCTGCGCCGCCGTCGACCTCTACGGCAACGCGGTCGTGGGCGCGCCCGCGCAGACCCTGCAGATCGTGATCGGCGGCTCTGGGTCGGTGTCGATCGGTGCGACGACATGCGCGAGCACTTGCTCGGTCACCGTCGAGCAGGGAGCGCAGCTGACGCTGACGGCGACGCCCGCCTCGGGGTACACGTTCGCCGGATGGTCGGGCGGCGGTTGCACGGGCACCGCGGCATGCGTGACAACGATCGCGGCGGCGACGCAGGTGTTCGCGACGTTCCTCGCGACGCCCGGGCCACCCGTGACGGTCACATCGCCTCAGCCGACAACGACCACCGGCACGCCACCGATCAGCACCCATCCGGCGAAGCCCCCGACAGCCGCCCAGGTTCGCGCGCTGCTCGGCCGTGAGCTGGCGCCGGGCGGGCATGTCACGCTCGCGACGATCCTCAGGCGCGGCAGCTACACGTTCGGCTCGTACGGCCTCCCCGAAGCGGGCGCCGTGACCCTCTCGTGGTACTTCGCGTCCGCCCGCCACCGGGAGATCCTCGTCGCCCGCGGCACGCTCAAGCTGCGGGCGGCCGGGAAGGGCAGGCTCCAGGTCAAGCTGAACGCGAAGGGACGCCGGCTGCTGGCCGGCAGCAAGCGCATCCGGCTCGTCGCCCGGGCGGCGTTCAAGCCGACCGGCGCCCCGGCGATCACGACGAGCCGCATCTTCGTCCTGGTCGGCCGCAAGCGCTGATCGTGCAGCCCGAGGCTCATGCGGTCGAGAGGTCGGCCTGGAGTTCGGAGAGTCCGCCCTCGATCTCGAACCGCGGCAGCACGAAGGGGTCGGTCTGCGGCGTCGCGAAGCCGGGGTTCTCGGTCACCGCGTTCGTGTAGCCGGCGGCCCTGACGGCCGCGACGACCAGATCGTTGTAGCGGTTCGACGGGTAGCAGAAGCTGTTGACCGGGATGTGGAGGGCCCGCTGCAGGAACTGTCGCGACTGCACGACCTGCGCCTGGAGCTCCGCCGGCGTCAAGGTCGTGAGATCGGGGTGCGTGAGCGAATGGGAGTCGACCTCCCAGCCGATCTTGATCAGGCCGGCGAGCCGTGCGGTGGAGAGGTGGCCGACCGTGATCTCGTTGAGCACGCCCGGCCAGCCGTACTTCGACAGCACCGCGGGCGCGAACGTCGCCTGCGGGATGTAGCCGTTGTCGAACGTGATCACGACCGGCTTCGCGGGCAGCGTGCCGTGGTGGAAGAAGCCGTCCATCATCTCGTCGAGCGTGACCGCCTGGTAGCCGGCCTCGTGCAACCAAGCCATCTCGGCCTCGAAGTCGGCGTCGGACACGTACAGCCCGGGATACGGCTCGCTCGGCGGTGGCGTCCCGAGGTCGTGATAGACGAGGATCGGGACATGCTGGCCGGCGTACGGCCGCCAGCCGGGCTGGGGCTTCGCGTTGCGGACCCGATCGGAGCGGTGGTGACGCCGGATCGCGGCGTCGCGTCTCGCAGTGGCGGCCCTGCGGGCCGCCGCTTTGGCCGCAGCTGCGGTCGTGCTCGGTCCGGAGGACCCACCGCAGCCGGCGAGCAGGAACACGGCCGCGATGATCAGCAGTGCAAGCTTGGACCTGCGCACGCAGGCGAATGTACCGCCAACGGGCGCGAGCGCTCGCCGGGGCCGGCCCGCATGGCCGGCCCCGGGCGCGGCAGACGCTCTACGAGGCCGCGACCAGCTCCTGCTCGTCGCTGTAGAGCTCGCCGCGCTCGGCCCGCTCGACGAGCGAGGCCGGCGGCTCGAAGCGCTCGCCGTACCTGGCGGCGAGCTCGCGGGCGCGGGCGACGAAGCCGGCAGGGCCGGTCAGCCGGTGGTGGGCGGCGGGCTCGTAGCCGTTGATGTATTGCAGGACGCCGCCGGTCCAGCCCGGGAAGCCGATCCCCATGATCGAGCCGATGTTCGCGTCGGCGACCGACTCGATCACGCTCTCGTCGAGGCACTTGACCGACTCGATCGCCTCGATGAAGAGCATCCGCTCCTTGAGGTCCTCGAGCGACAGCGTCGTCGGGTCCGCGACCGGCGGGAATGCCTCGCGCAGGCCCGGCCAGATCCCCGCGCGCTTGCCGTCCGCGTAGTCATAGAAGCCGCGACCCTCGAGCCGGCCGGGACGGTCGTACTCGTCGAGCATGCGATTCGATCACCTGATCGACCGGATGCGTGCGGAACGTACCGCCCTCGGCCTCGACGGCCTCCTTCGTCGCGACGCGGATCTTGCGCATCAGCTTCAGGTTCAGCTCGTCGGAGAGCTGGAGCACCGGCGCCGGGTAGCCGGCCTGCGAGGAGGCCTGCTCGATCGTCGCCGGCGGGACCCCCTCGGCGAGCATCGCGATGCCCTCGTTGAGGAACGTGCTGATCACGCGGCTCGTGAAGAAGCCGCGGCTGTCGTTGACGACGATCGGGGTCTTCTTGATCTGCCGGGCGAGATCGAGCGCGCGCGCGGTCGTCTCGTCGGTCGTCCTGTCGCCCTTGATGATCTCCAGCAGCGGCATCTTGTCGACCGGCGAGAAGAAGTGCAGGCCGATGAAGTCAGCGGGGCGCGTGACGGACTCGGCGAGGCCGGTGATCGGGAGGGTGGAGGTGTTGGAGCCGAGCAGCGCGTCCGGCTCGAGGTGCGGCTCGATCTCGCTGTAGACCGGTCGCCTTCAGCTTCGGATCCTCGAACACGGCCTCGATCAGGAGGTCGGCGCCGGCGGCGTCCGCGGGGTCGTCGGTCGGGTGGATCAGCGCGAGCAGCCTGTCTCCGTCCTCCTTCGTCGAGCGCCCGCGCTCGACAGCCTTGGAGACGAGCTTCTCGCTGTAGGCCTTGCCGCGCTGGGCGGACTCGAGCGAGACGTCCTTGAGGACGACCTCGATCCCGGCCTTCGCGCACACGTACGCGATCGCGGCGCCCATCATGCCGGCGCCGAGCACGACGACCTTCTTCGCCGTGAACGGCTCGGCACCGGCCGGCCGGCCGCGGTCGCCGCCGACGCGCTGCAGATCGAAGAAGAACGCCTGGATCATGTTCTTCGCGACCTGGCCCTTGGCGAGGTCGACGAAGTACCGACCCTCGATCTCGAGCGCGCCGTCGAACTCGACCTGCGCACCCTCGACCGCCGCGGCCATGATGTGGTGGGGTGCCGGGTAGTTCGCGCCCTTGAGCTGCTTGCGCAGGTTGGCGGGAAACGCCGGCAGGTTGGCGGCGAGCGACGGGGTCGACGGGGTGCCGCCCGGGATCTTGTACTTCTTATCCGCGTCCCACGGCTGCTGGGCCTCGGGATTGGCCGCGATCCAGCGCATCGCGGCGGGGATCAGGTCGCCGCGGGTGGCGACGATCTCGTCGACGAGGCCGAGCTCCTTGGCCTGCGCCGGGCGGAGCCGCTGGCCCTGCAGCAGGCACCCCATCAGCGCCTGGACGAGGCCGATCATGCGGACCGTGCGCGTGACGCCGCCGGCCCCGGGCAGCAGCCCGAGCGTGACCTCGGGGAAGCCCACGACGGCCTTCGGGTCGTCGACGATGATGCGATGGTGCGCTGCAAGCGCGATCTCGAAGCCACCGCCGAGGGCGGCGCCGTTGATCGCCGCGACGACCGGCTTGCCAAGGGTCTCGAGCGCTCGCAGGTGGCCCTTGATCTCGCGGATTCCGGCCGCGAACTCGGATGCGTTCTCCGGGGTCACCAGGCGCAGGTCGTTGAGATCCCCGCCGGCGAAGAACGTCTTCTTCGCCGAGGTGATGATCACGCCCGCGATCTCGTCGCGTTCGGCGTGCAGGCGCTCGACGGTTGCCTGCATCGATCGGATGTAGGCGGCGTTCATCGTGTTCGCCGACTGGTCGGGATCGTCGAGCGTGAGGACGATGATCCCGTCCGGTTCCTCTTCCCAGCGAATCGTTGACGTGCTCATCGAACTGCCTCCACGATCGTCGCGATCCCCATGCCGCCGCCGATGCACAGCGTCGCCATCCCGTACCTGCCGCCCGTCCGGTGCAGCTCGTCGATCAGCGTGCCGAGGATCATGCCGCCGGTCGCGCCGAGCGGATGCCCCATCGCGATCGCGCCGCCGTTGACGTTGACCTTCTCCATGTCGAGGCCCATGTCGCGCACGAACCGCAGCACGACCGCGGCGAACGCCTCGTTGATCTCGACGAGATCGAGCTCGTCGACGGTCAGCTTCGCCTTCGCCAGCGCCTTGCGCGCGGCCGGCGCCGGGCCGGTGAGCATGATCGTCGAGTCGGCACCCGAGAGCGCCGTCGCCACGATCCGAGCGCGAGGGGTGAGCCCGAGCTCCGAGCCGATCTGCTCGTTCCCGACGGCGACGAGCGAAGCGCCATCGACGATCCCCGACGAGTTGCCGGGGGTGTGGACGTGGTCGATCCGCTCGACCCAGTGGTACTTCTGGAGGGCGACGGCGTCGAAGCCGCCGAGGTCGCCCATCGCCGCGAACGACGGCTTCAGCTGGGAGAGCGTCTCGACGGTCGTGCCGGGGCGGATGAACTCGTCGGTGTCGAGCACGACGTGGTCGTTGATGTCGAGCACCGGGACGAGGGAGTTCTTGAAACGGCCGTCCGCGTGGGCGGCGGCGGCGAGCTCCTGCGAGCGGGCGGCGTAGGCGTCGACGTCCTCGCGGCTGAAGCCCTCGATCGTCGCGATCAGGTCCGCCCCGATCCCCTGGGGCACGAACGATGTCGCGTACGCGGTCGCGGGATCCGTCGCCCACGGCCCGCCGTCGGAACCCATCGGCACGCGCGACATCGACTCGACGCCGCCGGCGAGGACGAGGTCCTCCCAGCCGGAGGCGACCTTCTGGGCGGCGATGTTGACGGCCTCGAGGCCGGAGGCGCAGAAGCGGTTGACCTGCACGCCCGCGACGGTCTCGGGCAGGCCGGCCTTGAGCGCCGCGGTCTTCGCGATGTCGGCGCCCTGATCGCCGATCGGCGTCACGCAGCCGAGGACGACGTCGTCGACCCGGCCCGGGTCGAGCTCGGCGTTACGGCTGAGCATCTCGTGCATCAATCCGACGACGAGATCGACCGGCTTGGTCGTGTGCAGCGACCCGTTGCTCTTGCCCCGGCCGCGGGGCGTGCGAATCGCATCGAAGACGAGCGCTTCAGTTGCTGGCATGTTCGGTCTGGCTCCTTCGGAGAGAGGCGCCGGCCCGCGGGAAGAGCCTGTCAGCGGCCCGCGGCGGCTGCGGTGGCGTTGCCGGCCGTGCGGGCGCGACCCGCGAACCGACACATGTGTCGGATAATACTCTTGTGCGATGGAGATGACCGCAACGACCGCGACGGCAGACAGCCCTCGGAAATGCCGGCTCCCGGCGAGCGAGCGGCGCGAGCTGATCGTGTCCGCCGCGCTGAGCGAGTTCGCCGAGCGCGGCTACGAGGCCGCCGCGATCGGGCGGATCGCCGCCGCGGCCGGGATCGCACGAACGGTCCTCTACGACCACTTCCCGTCCAAGCATGCGCTGTTCGTCGAGCTCCTCACGACCCAGCACGAGGCGCTCGTGCAGCACATCGGCGAGCCGTTCGCGATGGACGCCCCGATGCGCGAGCGCATGCGGCTCGCGTTCGATGCGTTCTTCCGCTTCGCGGAGGAGCGCCCGCTCGCGTGGCGGCTGCTGTTCCCCGAGAACCCGCCGCTCGACGAGGGCGTCGCGGACGAGCACCGCCGCCGCCGGATCGAGGCGCACAGGCTGCTGGCCAAGGTGATCGAGCCGGACGTCCGCGCGGCCGGCGTCGATCCGGACAGCTGGGCCGCGCGCGCGATCTTCACGATGCAGCAGGAGGCGATGCACGGGGCCGTCCGCTGGTGGCACGCACACCCGGCGGTGCCGCGGGCAGAGCTCGTCCGTGCGGTGATGGCGACGCTGTGGACCGGGATGGGCGCGGTCGACCGCGGCGAGCCCTGGGTCCCGGCTGAGTGAGCGCGGGCGGCGCTCAGCCGGCTCCGTCTCGGCGCGCTGCGAGGGCGGCGAGAAGGAGCATTCGGCCCGACGCCTCTATCGTCCCATCTCGCATGGCAACCAGGAATGACATCCGCAACCTCGCGATCGTCGCGCACGTCGACCACGGCAAGACGACGCTGGTCGACGCCCTGCTGTGGCAGTCGGGCGCGTTTCGCACCGGTCAGGAGGTCGCCGACCGCGTGCTCGACTCGATGGATCTGGAGCGCGAGAAGGGGATCACGATCCTCGCGAAGAACACCGCCGTCCGCTACGGCGAGATCAAGCTGAACATCATCGACACCCCGGGGCATGCCGACTTCGGCGGCGAGGTCGAGCGCGGGCTGACGATGGTCGACGGGGTCCTGCTGCTCGTCGATGCGAGCGAGGGGCCGCTGCCGCAGACGCGGTTCGTGCTGCGCAAGGCGCTCGCCCTGCGGCTGCCCGTGATCCTCGTGATCAACAAGATCGACCGGCCGGATGCGCGGATCGAGGAGGTCGTCGACGAGGTCTACGAGCTGTTCCTCGATCTCGACGCCGACGAGTCCCAGATCGACTTTCCGATCGTGTACACGAACGCGAGGGCCGGCACCGCGACGCTCGACCCGGACGTTCCGGGCGAGGATCTGGGGCCGCTGCTCGAGCTGCTCGTGTCGCACATCCCGGCGCCGGCGTACGAGGAGGGGCACCCGCTGCAGGCGCACGTGACGAACCTCGACGCCTCGCCGTACGTCGGGCGGATCGCGATCTGCCGGGTCCACCAGGGAACGATCCGACGGGGCGAGATGGTGGCGTGGTGCCGGTCCGACGGCTCGGTCGAGCGGGTCAAGGTCACCGAGCTGTACGTGACCGAAGCTCTCGATCGGGTCAGCGCCGAGGAGGCGGGCGCCGGCGAGATCATCTCCGTCGCCGGAATCCCTGAGATCACGATCGGCGAGACGCTGGCCGACGCGGACGATCCACGGGCGCTGCCGGTGATCAGCGTCGACGAGCCGTCGCTGTCGGTCACGGTCGGAACCAACGACTCGCCGCTCTCGGGCCAGGACGGCGACAAGCTGACCGCGTCGCAGCTGCGGGCGCGGCTCGACCGCGAGCTGGTCGGCAACGTCTCGCTGCGGGTACTGGCGACCGACCGGCCGGACGTCTGGGAGGTCCAGGGCCGGGGCGAGCTGGCGCTGGCTGTTCTGGTGGAGCTGATGCGGCGCGAGGGCTTCGAGCTCACCGTCGGCAAGCCGCAGGTCGTCACGCGCGAGATCAAGGGCAAGCAGTGCGAGCCGGTCGAGCGGATGAGCGTCGACGCGCCGGAGGACTACGTCGGCGTGATCACGCAGCTGCTGGCGCTGCGCAAGGGCCGGATGGAGCAGATGATCAACCACGGGACCGGCTGGGTGCGGATGGAGTACCTGGTCCCGGCGCGCGGGCTGATCGGGTTCCGGACCGAGTTCATGACCGAGACCCGCGGCACCGGGCTCGTCCACCACGTGTTCGACCGCTGGGAGCCGTGGCACGGCGAGCTGCGCACGCGTCCCACCGGCTCGCTCGTCGCCGACCGGCGGGGGAGGGTGGCCGCGTTCGCGCTCTACAACCTGCAGGAGCGCGGCTCGCTGTTCGTCGGGCCGGGCGACGAGGTCTACGAGGGGATGATCGTCGGCGAGTGCTCGCGCGCCGAGGACCTCGACGTCAACGCCTGCAAGGAGAAGCACCTGACGAACATGCGCTCGTCGACCGCCGACGAGCTCGTGCGCCTGGTGCCGAAGCGCGAGATGTCACTTGACCTGGCGCTCGAGTTCCTGCGCGAGGACGAGTCGGTCGAGGTGACCCCGCATCACATCCGCCTGCGCAAGACGAAGCTCGCCGGCACCGCGCGCGTCAAGGCGGCGCGCTCGCGCAAGCACGCGAACGCGTAGCGGCGATCGCCTCGGCGATCGCGTTCGCGACGGCGGCGGCACCGCGGCGCCCCATCACGATCGTGTAGTGGTTGACGTCGGGAACAGCGCCACGCTGCGCCGCGCGGGGTCGGCGGCGGCCCATGCCTGCGCGAGCTCGAGCGGCTGCAGCGGATCGGGGCCGTCGAGCATGCCGCGCGGCGCGACCAGCATCCGCGCCGGAACCTCGAGCGCCGCGGCGTCCGCGCCCGCGGCGGCGACCTCGGCGGCGTCGACCGCGATCGCCTCGCGGCACGCTGACGGCGTCAGCTCGGGCGGCGCCCCGATCAGATCGTGCTCGGCATAGGCGGCCAGCGTCTCGGCGTCGACGTCGTCGCCGCCGAGGGCCGGATGGCGCCGCCACCACGCCACGCACTCCTCCCGGCTTGCGAACCGCAGCGCGAAGCGAGCGAGCGCCGGAGCGAGGGCGCCCTGCTCGAGCGCCCGCGGGTCGGCCGGCTGCGCGTCGGCCGCCTGCGGGTCGGCCGGCTGCACGGCGCGCGGGAGCGGCAGGCCCCCATCAACGAGCAGCACCGCGCCGAGGCGCTCGGGGTGCCGCGCCGCGATGTGGGCTGCCAGAAACGCGCCGAGCGAATGTCCAACGAGCACCGGGCGCTCGAGCGCAAGCGCCTCGAGGACGGCGAGCACGTCGCCGGTATGCGCGGCGAAGCCGTACGGGCCGGGGAGCGAGCGGCTCGCGCCCCGGCCGCGCAGATCGACGGCGACGAGCTCGGCACGGCCCGCGAGCGCCGCTGCCACCGCCAGCCAGCCGCGACTGTTCGCCGTGATCCCGTGCAGCGCGAGCACCACCGGCGCGCCTGGGGGGGCCACGCCGAGACGCACGACGCCGAGCCGGCCCCCGGGGACGGGGACGGCGAGCGACGCGACCGGCGCCGGGCTCACCCGTCGGCGGCCCGCGGCGTCGCCCCGAGCCCGAAGTACTCGCCTGCGTGAAACACGAGCGACCCGCCGTCGCGATGGACGCTGAGGTCGAGCACCTCGCCGAGCACGAGCCAGTGGTCGCCGGCCTCGATTCGCCTGTACACGCGGCAGTCGATCCAGGCGGCGACATCGTCGAGCTGCGGCGACCCCGTCGCGGGCGCCGGCCGCCATCCGACGCCGGCGAACTTGTCGCCGCCCGAGGTCGCAAAGCGCCGGGCGAGATCCTCCTGCTCCTCGGCCAGGACGTTCGCGCAGAACGACCCCGTGAGCTCGATCGACGGCCAGCTCGTCGACGTCTTCGCGGGGCAGACCGCGACGAGCGGAGGCTCGAGCGAGACGGACATGAAGGAGCCGCAGACGAGGCCGAAGTTGTGCTCGCCGTCGGTGCCGGTCACGATCACAACCCCCGTCGGCAGCCGCCCGAGGACCCGCCGGAAGTGATCGGAGCCGGACATCGTCATCTTGCTATTCAACCGCAGGCGCAGGTTGCGCGACGGCAAAGATCAGCCGGCTGCCCTGCAGCACGATCGCAAGCACGGCCCAGGGGCTGGGCGAGGCGTGTGATGATGCGATCGTCGGCCATCGCGGCTACCCGTGAAGCGTAGCCGCCTCCCGCAACCAGCCCGTTTGCAGGATCCTTTGCAGGCAGAGGATCGGAATGCGGGCTGACGACGACCTTTGTTACGGTGGCCCGGTCTCGCCTACCGGGCGATCGACAGACACGGTGAAGCGGCCCAGCTCACTGCTCGCCACGACCAACCGGAGCCTCACCTGATGCCTGACCACCGCCCCGTTCGACGTACCCGAGGCTCTGTCGCCCGGCGCGCCGCGGCGGCGTTCGGCACCGTCGCCGCACTGCTGGCGAGCGGCCTCGTTGCGGAGAGCGCGGGCGCCGGCAATCTCCAGAACCAGATCAGTGCGGGCCAGTCGACGGCTCAGTCGTTGCAGGCGCAGATCCAGGCCGAGTCGCAGCAGATCGCGCACACGGGGAACGGGATCGCGGTCGCGCGCGCCCAACTCGCGGACCTGCAGTCGCAGCTCTACAGCCGCATCGCCGAACTGCGCAGCGTGCAGACGAACCTCCTCGACGCGCGCAACCGGCTGATCGCGCTCGAGAACCGGCTCGGGCTGGCGTCGAAGGCCCTCGCCGACAACGTGCGCGCCGCCTACGAGAACGGTCAGCCCGATCTGATGTCGGTGATCCTCAACGCCCGCGGCTTCTCCCAACTGCTCGAGCAGGTCTCGTTCATGCAGCGGGTCGGGCGCGAGGACGCTGAGATCGTCGGCAGCACGCGGGTCGCGCGGACCCAGGTGATCCGCGAGACGATCAAGCTCGGGTACCTGGAGGAGCGCGACCGGACGCTGACCGACGACGTGCTCTCGCAGCGCAACCAGGTCGCCACCCTGCAGGCGGCGCTCGTCTCCCAGCAGATCGCCGAGATCGCCGACCGCGCGAACGATCGGTCGAAGCTGAGCGCGGTCAACTCGCAGATCAGCACGCTGCGGGCTCGGCTGAACGCGATCGAGGCGCGCGCGGCCGCACAGGCGCGGCAGACGGCGCTCGAGGTCAACCAGTCCGTCGGCGGGATCTCGATCGACACCGGCGGAATGGTGCAGCCGCCCGCGAACGCCCCCGCGGCCGTGCGCGACATGATCGCGGCCGGGAACGCGATCGCGACGCTGCCGTACATCTGGGGCGGGGGCCACGCGTCCTTCTCGGCGGCCGGCTACGACTGCTCCGGCTCGGTCAGCTACGTGCTCGCCGCGGCCGGGCTGCTGACCGCGCCGGAGGTCTCGGGCGACTTCGAGTCCTACGGCGCCCCGGGCCCGGGCCAGTGGGTCACGATCTATGCGAACGCCGGCCACGTGTGGATGCAAATCGCCGGCTGGCGGTTCGACACGGTCGCGCTCGCCGAGGGGGGCACGCGCTGGTCGCAGGGCGGCGGCGAGTACGCGGGCTTCGTCGTCCGCCACCCGATCGGCCTCTGAGCACCGCGGGGCCTGCAGGCTTGCCGGCCTGCAGGCCCGGGGTCTGCCGCAGCCGCCGGACTACTTCGAGGCGGCGGCGAGGATCGCCGCGGACCTGCCCTGCAGGTCGTAGAGCGTGAAGCTCGCGCCGTCGGAGGTCACCGTGATCTGCTTGGCGACCGACTCGGCCGTGGCGATCGCGGAAGTGCTGCCCGTGCGGCCGTCGGTGAACGGGCTTGCGCCGGTCGTTGCCGAGCCGAGCAGGTAGCGCAGCCGGCCCGTCCGCACCTCCATCGCAATCCACTGCGCCGTGACCGAGCTCTCCTCGCCGGAGAAGCCACCGATGCCCGCGACGTTGGAGTAGCCGGCCAGGATCGCATCGGCCGCGGTGCTCTGGCTCTCGACGGCAACCGTGCCGCCGCCGTGGGCCTGCGCGTACTTCGCGGCCGCCTCGAGGTCGCCGCTGCCGCCGCCGAAACCGCCGCCACCGCCGCCACCGCCGCCTCCGCCGAAACCGCCACCACCGAAGCCGCCGAAGCCGCGACCCGCGGTTCCCTGGTTACCGAACAGGCTGCCGACCACGCCGCCTGCTCCGGCCGCCGCCGAGCCGGTCCCACCGGCCGTCGAGGGAGCGCCGGGCGCGCCGGTGCCGGGCGCGGCGCCGCCGAAGCCCGCAGCGCCGCCGAAGCCTCCGCGGCCGGACCCACCGAAGCCGCGGAAGGCGCGGCCGCCGAAGCCGCCGCCAGGCCCGCCGCCAGGGCCACCGACGCCGGCGCTGGCCGGGCCGCCCGTCGGGAACGTGCCGCTGGTCGCGTGGCCGAGCGTCTCGGCGGCCCAGGTCGCAGGCGCCGCCAGCAGCGAGGCGAAGGCGACCGCGAGGATCGCCGCGCGCAGGCGCGGTGACAGCGCCGCGGCGAGCAGCACGCCGCCGGCGATCGCGCCGACGATCACGAGCGGCTTCGCCCAGGCGAGCTCGCCACCGATCTCGCCGAGCACGACGAGCTCGGTGATCGCGCCACCGATCAGAGCCGCGGGCCCGAGCACGCGCACGGCGCGGGAGGACTGCGCGACGCCGAGCGGCCGCGGGAGCATCTCGCCGATCCCGGCCCCGATCATCGCCGCCGCCCAGGGCGCCAGCATCGAGACGTAGTAGGGGTGGAAGATCCCGGAGGCGAAGCTGAAGACGACGCCGGTGACGAGCAGCGTCCCGCCGACCGCGATCAGGAAGCCGGTGCGTGGGTCGGTGCGGCGCAGGCGCGTGATCGCGATCAGGCCGAGGGCTGAGACGACCGCGAAGCCGAGCAGCCAGCCGGCCTGGTCGCCGAGCGCCGAGCCGATCAGCCGGAAGATGCCCGTCGAACCGCCGAACAGGCTGTTCCCGCCTCCGAAGCCGCCGGCGCCACCGGGACCGCCGGCCTGGCCGGCGATCCGGCCGAGGCCGTTGTAGTTGAAGATCAGCGACCAGATGCTGTTGTCGGCCGTCCCGGAGATCCACGGGCGGTCGGCGGCGGGCGTGAGGGTCACGAGCACGGGCCAGGCGAGGCCGGCGGCAGCGAGCGCGGCACCGCCCCAGAGCAGCTGGCGGACCGCGCGCAGGTTCGTGCGCCAGCCGGCGGCCGGGTCGCCGCAGCGCGTCCACAGCCAGGCCGCCGCGATGCCGGGCACGAGCATCAGCGCCACGCCCATCTTCGTCTCGAACCCGAGTCCCACGAACAGACCGCTCCAGACGAGCCACCGCGTCCGGCCCGTCTCGATCGCCCGGACCGCGAACCAGATCGCCGCGACGGACAGCATCGTCAGCAGCTCGTCGGGGTTGTTGTGCCGGCTGACCGCGACGATCGTCGGGGTGGTCGCGAGCACGAGGCCCGCGACGGCACCGGCGGTGCGGCCGAAACGGCGCCGGGTGAGGTCGTACATCAACCCAGCCGCGACCACGCCCATGATCGCCTGGGGAACGAGCATGCTCCACGAGCTGTAGCCGAACACGCGCACGACCAGCGCCTGGATCCAGTACGCGAGCGGCGGCTTGTCGACCGTCATCAGGCCGGCCTTGTCCATCGAGGCGAACAGGAAGTCGTGCCAGCTGGACGCCATCGCCTTCACGGCCGCCGCGTAGTAGGTGTTGGCGTAGCCGTTGATCGAGAGATTCCAGAGGTTCAGCACGCCGGCCACGGCGAGCACGCCGAGCAGCTCGGGGCGGGCGACGATCCGGCGAGAGAGCGCCGGCGCCGCAGCGGGCGGGGCCGGACGGTCGCTCGGCGTCCGGGCGCCGGCCTGTGGCGGGTGCGCTCGCCTGATCGCCGGCAGGGGCGCGGAACGGGACGGAGTCGACGCTCATCGGTTCAACCACGTTCAGGGCTGGTCGGGTGCATGGTGGGATTCGGTGTACATGCCGGCGGCGGCGACGGCGCACATCGCGCCGATCGCGATCCCGGCCAGCACGCGGTTGGTAACTCGCAGCATCGCGGCTTGCTCCTCGTGGGACGGTTCCTGTTCCTGTCTGTCATGAGAATCGGTCCTGGCGCGAAGCCCGCGTGAAGTCTTATCTAAGACGAACGTATGAGCGCCGGCCACGCGAACGCCGCGAACGCGCAGGCGGCGGTCGCGCCGAGAACCGCGACGCGGCCGCCGGAGATCGCCGCGACGCCGATTGCCGCGAGCGCGAGCGCTCCCACGAGCACCGTGCGGATCCCGTCGCGTCCGAGCACGTGCGTAAACAGACCGATGCCGATCAGGTAGAGCACCGGGCCGCAGATGCAGCACGCGACGAAGCCCGCTCCCGCCGACGCTGTCGGCGCGACGAGCGCGCGGTGGATCGCGACGGCCAGCACGATCACACCCCCGACCATGACCATGTGCGCGTAGGCGTAGCCGGTGCGGCCGAGCCGCGCAGCGGCACCGGCGTCCTTCGCGATCGCCTCGGCGCTGCCGCGTCCGTACTGCAGGAAGTAGATGCCCCAGAGCGCGAACGCGAGCACGAATCCGGCGACGAGCGCGAGGTCGATCGCGGGCCTGTCGCGCGCTTGCGTGAAGGTCAGCCCGAGCCGCATCAGCGTCTCCCCGAACGCGATCATCAGGACCAGCTGGCAGCGTTCCGCGAGATGGCCGCCGGCAAGGGTCCAGGCGGACATCGGCGTCGCCCGGAGGCCCGGGAGCCAGAAACCATGGAGGGGCGCGGCGAGATCGAGCACTGCGGCCGTCGCCCAGAGGGCCAGCCTCACGGTGGGATCGCCGACCAGCCCGCCCGCGATCCAGACGGTGCCCGCGATCGCTGACCACGCAAGCAGCTGAGCGTAGTTGCGGCCCATCGGGTCGCGCAGCCCGAACGCCCGCACCATGAACGCGCTGCGGACGACCTGCAGGCCGACATAGGCGACCGCGAACGTCTCGCCGCGACGGCCGAACGCCTCGGGGATGGCCGATGCCATCACGAGACTCGCCACCGACAGAAGGGCGATCAGGACGACGACCGCCGGCCGCTCGGGATCGATCCAGTTGGTCGCCCAGCTCGTGTAGTTCCACGCCCACCAGACGGCGAGGAAGACGATCCCCGTCTGGAGCGCGCCGAGCAGGGTCAGCCGCTGGTAGAGCTCCTCCGACAGCTCGACGATCGCGAACACATAGACGAGGTCGAAGAACAGCTCCATGTTGGTGACCGGAGCGACGAGCTGCTCGCCCCTGTCACGGAGAACCAGCCTCCAGCTGCGCACGCATGGGAACACTAGTGCGCAGCACCAGGACACTAGAGTAGGCACCACTTTCACCGAGGAGTCTGAGATGTCTGAAAACACCTTCGCGGCCAAGGGCACGCTCGACGTCGGCGGCCGCTCCTACGAGATCTTCCGGATCGACGCGCTGCAGGCGAACTTCGATGTCGCGCGCCTTCCCTTCTCGCTCAAGATCCTGCTCGAGAACCTGTTGCGCAACGAGGACGGCGAGGCGATCCGCGCGCAGGACATCGAGGCGCTCGCGAGCTGGAACGCCGGCGAGGAGCCGAGCAACGAGATCGCGTTCACGCCGGCTCGCGTCGTGATGCAGGACTTCACCGGCGTGCCGGCGATCGTCGACCTCGCCGCGATGCGCGACGCGATGCGCGCGATGGGCGGCGACCCGGCCAAGATCAATCCGCTCGTCCCGGCCGAGCTCGTGATCGACCACTCGGTCCAGGTCGATGCGTTCGGCAGCGCCGGCGCATTCGAGCACAACGCCGAGCTCGAGTTCGAGCGCAACCAGGAGCGCTACGCGTTCCTGCGCTGGGGCCAGGGAGCGTTCCGCAACTTCCAGGTCGTCCCGCCCGACACCGGGATCGTCCACCAGGTCAACCTCGAGTACCTGGCGCGCGTCGTGTTCGTGAACGAGGACGACCCGGCTCGCCCGGTCGCCTATCCCGACACGCTCGTCGGCACCGACTCGCACACGACGATGATCAACGGCCTCGGCGTGCTCGGCTGGGGCGTCGGCGGAATCGAGGCCGAGGCGGCGATGCTCGGCCAGCCGATGTCGATGCTGATCCCGCAGGTGATCGGCTTCAGGCTCCACGGCGAGCTGCCCGAGGGCGCGACGGCGACCGACCTCGTGCTGACCGTCACCGAGATGCTGCGCAGGCACGGCGTCGTCGGCAAGTTCGTCGAGTTCTTCGGCGCCGGGCTCGCGAAACTGCCACTCGCCGACCGCGCGACGATCGGCAACATGAGCCCGGAGTTCGGCTCGACCTGCGCGATCTTCCCGATCGATGCCGAGACGCTGCGCTACCTCGAGTTCTCCGGCCGGCCCCAGGAGCTGATCGACCTCGTCGAGGCGTACGCCAAGGCACAGGGCCTGTGGCACGACGAGCGCTCGGACGAGCCGACCTTCACCGAGACCCTCGAGCTCGACCTCTCGACGGTCGTGCCGAGCATCGCGGGACCGAAGCGCCCCCAGGACCGGATCTCGCTGACCGGCTCACAGCCCGCCTACCGGTCCGCGGTCAAGGCCTACGTTCCGGAGAATGGCGAGGACGAGGCGCTCGATGAATCGTTCCCGGCCAGCGACCCGGTCGCCACGCATGTGGCATCGACGAGGACGGCAACGCCCGTCAGGCTGGCCGACGGGACCGCAACCGAGCTCGATCACGGCCACGTCGTGATCGCGGCGATCACGAGCTGCACGAACACGTCGAACCCGAGCGTGATGGTCGCGGCCGGGCTGCTGGCGCGCAATGCGGTGCAGCGCGGGCTGACGGCCAAGTCGTGGGTGAAGACGTCACTCGCCCCCGGTTCGATGGTCGTGACCGAGTATCTCGACCGCGCCGGCTTGACCGAATACCTGGACGAACTCGGCTTCAACCTCGTCGGCTACGGCTGCACGACCTGCATCGGGAACTCCGGCCCGCTGCCCGACGAGATCTCCAAGGCGATCCAGTCGGGCGACCTCGCGGCCGTCTCGGTGCTCTCGGGCAATCGGAACTTCGAGGGCCGGATCAACCCCGACGTGAAGATGAACTATCTGGCCTCGCCGCCGCTCGTCGTCGCCTACGCGCTGGCGGGCACGATGGACATCGACCTCTACGAGCAGCCGCTCGGCGAGGGCACGGACGGTGAGCCCGTCTACCTGAAGGACATCTGGCCCTCATCGGCGGAGGTCGCCGCCACTGTCCTGGAGGCGGTCCAGTCGGACATGTTCCGCAGGAGCTACGGCGAGGTGTTCGACGGCGACGAGCGCTGGAACGGCCTCGAGGTGCCCACGGGCGAGCTGTTCGCGTGGGATGACCGCTCGACGTACGTCCGGCGGCCGCCGTTCTTCGAGGAGCTTCCGCGCGAGCCGGAGCCGGTCGACGACATCGTCGATGCGCGCGTGCTGGCGGTGCTCGGGGACAGCGTCACGACCGATCACATCTCGCCCGCGGGCTCGATCAAGCGCGACGGGCCCGCCGCGACATACCTGAACGAGCATCACGTCGAGTCGCGCGACTTCAACTCCTACGGGTCACGGCGCGGCAACCATGAGGTGATGATGCGCGGCACGTTCGCGAACATCCGCCTGCGAAACCTCCTGCGGAGCGACGGCAGCGCCCTTCCGGAGGGCGGGGTGACGCTGTATCTCGGCGGCGGGGCATCCGAGCAGATGTCGATCTACGACGCCGCCATGCGCTACATCGAGCAGCACATCCCGCTGATCGTCCTCGCCGGCAAGGAGTACGGCTCTGGCTCCTCGCGCGACTGGGCCGCGAAGGGCACGCGCCTGCTCGGCGTGCGGGCGGTGATCGCCGAGAGCTTCGAGCGGATCCACCGGTCGAACCTGGTCGGGATGGGCGTCCTGCCGCTGCAGTTCAAGCCGGGAGAATCCGTGGCGTCGCTGGGTCTGTCGGGCCACGAGCGGTTCACCGTCGCCGGCCTGGCAGGTGACGGGGATATCCCGCGCGAGCTGCGCGTCAAAGCTGACGGGAAGGAGTTCGACGTGATCGTCCGGATCGATACACCCAAGGAGCAGAGGTACTACCGCCACGGCGGCATCCTCCAGTTCGTCCTGCGACAGCTGCTGGCGGCCTGATGGCGATCCCCGCGGCGCTCGAGCGGCTGCTGACGGCGGCCGGACCATCGGGCTACGAGCAACGGCCGGCGGAGGCGTGGCGCAACTGGTGCGAGAGCTTCGCCGCCGAGGTCGGCGTCGACCACCTCGGCTCGTCCTGGGCCCGTGTGCCGGGCACGGGCGGCGGGCACACGCTCGCGATCGTCGGCCACATCGACGAGATCGGACTGCGCGATCACGCACATCGAGGACGAGGGCTTCATCCGCTTCGGCAACGTCGGCGGGTGGGACTCGCAGGTGCTGATCGGTCAGCGCGTCGTGCTCGACACGAAGGCGGGGCCGGTCCACGGTGTGATCGCGCGCAAGCCGATCCACCTGCTGACCGACGACGACCGCAAGAAGGTGCCCGAGCTCAAGGAGCTGCACATCGACATCGGCGCCGCGACCGGCGACGAGGCGCGTGCGCGCGTCCGCATCGGCGACGTCGGCGTGATCGACGCGCAACCGCTCGAGTTCCCGAACGAGCGGATCGTGTCGCGCTCGATGGACAACAGGGTCGGCTGCTATGTCGCCGGCCGCGCGGCCCAGCTCGTCGCCGAATCGGGCGGCGCACCGGGCGACGTGCTGGCGATGGCGGTCGTCCAGGAGGAGACGACGTTCGCGGGTGCGCGGACGAGCGCCTTCCGGCACGAGCCCGACGTCGCGATCGCCGTCGACGTGACGTTCGCGACCGACCAGCCCGGCGTCCAGCTGGGCGAGATCACCAAGCACGACTTCGGCTCGGGTCCGGTGCTCGCACGCGGGACGACGCTGAACCCGCGGGTGTTCGAGCGGCTCCACGACGCCGCAGAGGCGGACGAGATCCCGTTCACGGTCGAGTCGCTGGGGCGATCGACCGGCACCGACGCGGACGCGATCCACATCAGCCGGTCCGGCATCCCCACGGGACTCGTGTCCGTGCCGCTGCGCTACATGCACTCGCCCGTCGAGATGGTGCAGCTCGAGCGACATCGAGGACGCCGCACGTGTGATCGCCGCCTTTGCCAGGCGGCTCGAGCCGGGTGCCTCGTTCGCCCGCTGAGGTGCCCCGGGCCCGGGCGATGACCGTGAAGCTGCTCCTGTTCGACATCGACGGCACGCTGCTGCAGCGGTGCCACGCGGGCGCACGCCGCGGCGCTCCGCGAGGCGCTTGCGAGCATCCATGGACTCGACCGGGAGGCCGCCCGCATGCGGGTCGACGCGGCCGGTCGCACGGACGGCGAGATCGCGCGCCTGATCCTGCTCGACGCCGGCGTCTCGGCGAAGCGGATCTGACGAACGCGCCGACGACGTCAGGGAGGAGACCTGCCGGATCTTCGCCGAGACGTGCGAGGCGGACCTGTCGGAGTTCGTGATCGACGGGATCGCGCCGCTGCTGGAGCGCCTCGCGGCGCGCGAGGACGTCCGGCTCGCGCTGGTCACGGGCAACTTCGAGCCGGTCGCGCGCCTGAAGCTCAGGCGCGCCGGGATCGGCCGCTGGTTCGAGGCCGGCCAGGGAGGCTTCGGCTCCGACTCGGAGGACCGGACCATGCTGCCACCGATCGCCCGCCGGCGGGCGGGCGATCACGACGGGCATTCGCACCCGCGCGAGCAGACGCTGCTGATCGGCGACACCCCGCGCGACATCGCCTGCGCCCACGCCGACGGCGTGCGCTGTGTAGCTGTCGCGACGGGCCCGTTCGCTGCCGACCAACTCACGGATGCTGATGTCGTCGCCCGCGACGCGGAGCAAGTCGAGGACGCGATTCTCGCCGCCGTTCGGGGAGATGCACAGTTCTAGCTGGCCATTGTCCCGACAGCACCCGAGAGAACCGTGAAGCCGTTGCGAACGCGCTCCCGGGTTCCTGAGCCAGGGCGGTTCAGGGCTTAGACTCGGCGCCCACGTGCTGGGGCAATCTCACGTTTCAGTCGGCCTTCGACGATCGGACCTGCCCGGATTGGCAACCGCCGTCATGTTCGCACTCGCTGCAGCGCTGCCGGGACCGCGCACCATCCTGCTCGCCGGCACGACGCTCGCGTCCGGAGCTTGGCTTGGCTTGGACGGACTGCGCGAAGACCGACCCGGCCCCCGCGCACGGCTCGTGATGGCCGTGGCCGTCGTCCTCCTGGCGTCGCTGCCGGCGTTCCTGCTCGCCGCCGACAACGGCCTCTGGAACGGTCGTCCCATCCCAAACCTGACGGGCGGTCTGGTCCTCTGGTCGGCCGGGATCGCCGCCGTGGCGTTGGGGTCCCGTCTCGCGGCAGTCCGATTCCGGCGCGCGGCGCCGAAGATCGGCCCCGCGATACATCGAACCCAGACGCTCGTGTCGGCGGAGCCGCGCCGCAGGTCGCGGCTGGCCGCCCTGAGCGCACTCGTCCTCGTGTGCTTCGCCGCTTTCGTCGCCAAGGTGGGAGGCCCGGTCTCCTACATCAAGAACCTCGACAACTCGGGCGCGTACACGTACGGGTTGACATACCTGATCTGGGGAATCTCGTTCGCCAAGTTCGGCACGTTCCTCTACCTGTCCGAGAATTGGGCACATCGACGGCGCCCGTCCAATCGCCTGCTGGCAGCCACGGCACTCTCGCTGCTGCTCCTGCTGTTCATCGGCAGCCGGCTGCTCGTGATCGTTGCGCTGATCCAGCTCGTCCTTCTCTACGGCGCGGTGCGGCCGAGCGGCCGGCGGTTTCGGTTATTGATCGCGCTCGCAGCCGTCGCCGGAACGCTCGTGTTCGTCGTCGTCGGGGAGCTGCGCCGCTGGGAGGGCGTATCGCACCATCAGAGCTTCCCCTCGTATCTGATCGACACGGGCCTTCCCGACTTGCCACGCACCTATGTCAACAACTATGCCGACGCAGCTCGGCTCAGCGTGATCGCCCGCAACACCGTCCCGCGCCATGCTCCATACGAGTACGGCAAGGAGTTCCTCCGCATCCTTCTGCAGCCTCTGCCGAGCGAGATACGGCCGAAGGTCGGTCTGGCGCCGGCACTCACCGCGGCCTTCACGAGTGGGAACCACAACGGCGACGCCCTGCCGGTGCCGGTCGAGGGCTACATCGAGTACGGAATGATCGGAGCGATCCTGTTCTCGCTGGCGCTCGGGATCGGCGTGGGGCTCGTCGACCGGTTCTCGGCCTCAGTCAGCGACGTCGGCTGGCTGGCGGCGTCCGTCGCCGCCAGCACGGGGATGGTCATGATCTTCCGCGGCAGCCTCGAGCACGCAGTCGCGCTCACGGTGATCGATGTCGTCGGATTCTTCATCGCGCATCGCTTTATCTTCAAGCTTTCGGTGGATGCGAGGGACGGCCCTGGCACCGAGGCGGTACCGAACACTCCGGCACTCGAGTCGGCGGCATCGATACCAGGGTCGCTGTGACCGGCGGCCGACGCAGGGCCGAGGTGATCCCCACCAGGAATCTCGACACCGGTCGAATGGCCGGCGCAGCTGCTTGGCGGACCGCATTTCTGGTCATTCAGGGTGGCTCCAGCGTCGTGCTGCTGACCGTACTCGCCCATCTGCTCGGACGTCAACAGCTCGCCGCGGTCACCGTGGCACAGGGAATCCTCGTGATCGCACAGGCAGTCGGTGACTTCGGGCTCTCACAGGTCGCGGTGACCGTGCTCCCGGCGCGTCTCGCCGCGAACCCCGGTCAGCGGGAAGTGCTCCTGGGCGCCGCCGCCGAGCTCTACTTCTGGGCAGGTGGTGCGGCACTGATCCTTACGCTGGCCGCGGTCGCCGTCGTGCCGGTAGCAGCGGAGGTACCGATTGCTGTGCTCGCTCCTGCCGCTGCCGCGACCGTAATCGTCTCCGGAGCGGATGGGATCCTGCGCGCGCAGGGCCAGTTTCGCCGACCAGCGATGCTGATGGCAGCCAGCGAGGCCGGCGCATTCATCGGAGTGCCGGTGGCAATCGCCACCCGTTCAGCGGCGTGGACGTGCGTCGCGATATCACTCGGCACCACCGTCGGCGCCGCCGGTGCGGCGTTGGCGCTCGTGCGGCTGCGTCACAGTGGAACTCGCCCACACACTCGTCCGCTGCTCCGAGCTTCGCTGCCGCTCGGGCTGTCCCAGGTGTTCATCGCCCTCGGCGCGCGGGTGGACACACTGCTCGCGAGCGCCGGGGTCGGTCTGCTGGCAGGCGGCACGTTCGACGGTGCGTGGCGCACTTATCAAATCGGCCAGTACGCGGTGGGCGCGGTGGCGACCGCCGCAGCACCATTCGTATCTGATGCGCTCGGAGCCGGCGCCTACCGCCACGCGCTTCGCCTGTTGCGAGGCCTCCTGCTCCTGCTGGTCGCCATCGGAGTGGGAGCGGGTGTCGTCTTGTACCTGTGCCGTCATCTCGTGGCGGACGCGCTCACAGGTTCGCTGGGCGGTCCGGTCGCGGGCTCGCTCCCCCTGTTGGCCGCCATCAGCCCGCTCGCCGCGGCGGGAACGCTCGCGTTCTACACCCTGAGTATGTGGGACGGTGAGCGCCGCTACGTTCTCGGTGCCTTTGCCGTGGGCGCCGCCATCAACATCGCGCTCGGATCGAACCTCGCTGCGCGGGGTGGCGTTCACGGCGTGATCAAGGGGTGCGTCGCCGGACTCGCCGTCACGAACCTGGTGCTTCTGGCCCGTGCCGGGGTGCTAATGCGCACGCTGCGCCGCCTAGACGAGGAGAACCCCCCGACTCCCACCTCAAAGCTGGGCCTGCAAAGCCCAGTAGCATCGCCGCCCAGGTCCAGATGAACACCGTTGCTGAGCCCAACCCGGCACAAACTCGCAGCAGACCAAGCCGGCGGCGCCTGTTCGCGTGGGTGCGCACACTCAACCTCGCCTCGGCCTGTCTCCTCGCAGCAGCGGCGATCTCTCTGCTCGTCGTAATCGCTCAGGCCCCGGAGGTCGTGCACCAACTCTTCCGCGATGCCGACCAAGACGTTTCACTGGTGCTACCACAACTGGCCAGCCACCTGCCCAGCGGGTCGAACGTCGACTTGGGCGACCATAGCTGGTACGAGGCGTGGTGGTTCAACCGCGCCACGATCGGGCTCCCGGATCACTTCCTAATCTGGGAGTACGCGCCCTACGTGATCCTGTTGCTCGGTATCGCCACGGTCGCGTGGTCAGTGAGGATCGCGCTCGGTCGGCGCGCGGCCCTCTACACGGTTGTGGCCCTGCTCGCGATCGGTAGTGCCCTTCGGCCGGTTGCGTTCCAGCCACAGGGCAGGGTCGAGTTCTACGTCCACCTCGGCGTGCTCGCGATCGCACTGCTGATGGTGTGGCGCCAGGCACTCGACGGCGCGCTCTCGCGGCGGCGACTCGTGATGGGCGGAGTCGGCGTGGCGGCATTCACGGCGGTGGGCGGCACCGATCAATTGCTGTTCGTCGCCGGGATCTTCCCGTATATCGCATCAGGATGTCTGTGGTGGTGGTTGAATGGAACTCGCGCAGCGCGAACTGTCGGGCTGTTCGCGCTCGTGACAGGCACAGCCTCCCTGTTTGGCAGCGAGCTGATCTGGACGATCATGCAGCACGAGGGTGTGACCGCGACCCTGGGGATCCACGACTTCCTGTTCATCGGCAGCGGCCAGATCGGCCTGGCGGTGACGAACTTCATCTCCTCCTGGGTCGGTCTCGGCAATGGCGCGTTCTTCGGCGGCCACATCGATAGGTCCGGTCTCGTCGCTCTCACCCTCGGCTTTGGAACGCTCGTCGTCCTCGGCGCGGTCATCCGACTCTGGTACCGCTCGCTGACCGACTCGTGGCGGTCCCGTGTCACCGCTCCGCTGGCGGACACCGAAGGAGCGCGCCAACTGTTCATCATCTTCTGGGGCGGGGTCGTGGTCGCGACGATCGCGTCCGACGCGCTGACCAGTTGGGGGATCTACGACGCCAACCCGCGCTTTCTGATCGCCGGCTGGATCGGCGCAGCGGCGCTGCTGGGCGCGCTGGTGAGCTCACGCCCCGGCCGCGCGATGATGACGATCGGACTGATCGCATTTGCGGTGACGATCGCGGTGCAGGACGTTCACGATGGCGTGCCGACCCCGGTGACCGCCTACCCGTCAGCCGCGGTCACCAAGATCCGCCAGTTCGTCAGTGCACATCGTGCCACGATCGGCTATGTCGACTACTGGCGGGCCGAGAGTCTCACATGGGAGACGCACTTCAGCCTCGAGGCCTTGCCCGTCTGGCCATGTCCAACACAGCCTGATGAGCTCTGCTGGCGAGAGCTCGGGGCGATCAACGCATGGTATGTCCCACGCCGCGGCGTCAACACGTTCGTGATCGTCGACGCAGGTGACATCCCCGTTCCGCGCGACTTCGGCTCGCCGATCGCGACGGACCACGTCGGGCAGTACACCGTCGACATCTTCAACCACGACGTCGCGGCGCAACTGCTGAGCTACGACGCCGGCACGCGGCGCTAGTCCGCTGTGCGTCTCGTCCTCCTCGGCCTCGCAGGCGCCCCCGGCCGATCTGGTGGAGCATGTGAATGACCGGCTTCACTGTTGCGTTCGATGCCCGGCACGCGGCACGAGGCCTCGGAATCTCAACCTTCGTGACGCACCTCGCGGAGGAACTGGTCGCGGCCGGCGAGGTCGAGCTGATCTGGCTGGGAGACCGGTCCCTCGCGCCCGCGGGTGTCCAGCGGGCGATTCCGGTGCACCGACTCCCGTACCCTGCACTCGACGGGCCACCCGGTCGCGTGCTCGCGACGCGTCTCGGGGCGGACGTGCTGCACTTCACGGGAAACACCGGGTGGGGCAGACCGGGGCCGCTACCGACGGTGCTCACGGTGCACGATCTCATCTTCGCCACCAACCCGCCTTCCGGGCGAAGCGCCAGACAAGTTATCGGCCACGCCTATGAGAGCTGGTTGATCGGGCGGGCGCTGGGCGTCGCCGACGCGGTGGCCGTTCCCTCTAGGCATGTCGCTGGGGACCTCGCCGGCCGGTACGGAGTCACGCCGACCGTGATCCACGAGGGAGTCAAAGCGCCCAATGTCGAAGGGGCCGCACCGACACGCGCGCAGTCGCCCTATCTCGTCGCCTTTGCCGGCCGCGACCCGCGCAAGCGGACGGCCGACGTGGTCGCCGGCTGGCGGGCGATCCGAGCGGGCGATGTTCGTCTGCGGCTGCTGGCGTCGGGCGGGCTTCCCTCCGGCCTCGCCGAGGCGCTCGCACCCGATCTCGGCTCCGGTCGGGCTGAGATCCTCCCGCACGTCCCGCGCGCGAAGATGTGGCAGGTACTCGGAGGCGCCCTCGCGCTGGTGTACCCCTCCTCCGATGAGGGCTTCGGACTGCCCGTGCTCGAGGCGATGGCGGTCGGTACGCCCGTGATCAGCGGACTCGCCACGGTCACCAGGGAGATCGGGGGCGACGCGCTCGTGTTGCTCGATCCGGCCGATGTGCCGGGCTCGATCGCGGCTGCGGTCGAGCGCCTGCTCGCCGATCCCGCCGGCGCCGCCGCGATCGTCGGCCGAGGTCGTGCGCGCGCGACCGCCTTCACGTGGCGCGCGACCGCAGAGGCCTACATCGAGTGCTACCGCACCGCGATCGCAAGGCGTCGATGAGGATCCTCGTGGTCTGTGGGCGGTTCCCCGAGCCAGGTGCGAAGGGCGATCAACTCCGCACTCGCCAGCTGATCGATCTGCTCGCTGCGCGCCACCGCCTGACGGTCGTGGCAGGCGGCGCCCCATCGAGCCCGGCAGCGCTGGCCGAGCTGCGCAAGCGAGCAGTGGTGGTCTCGGTCGTGGCAGGCCCGCTGGCTCGCTGCGTCGGCGCGGTCAGCCTCGCCGCGCGCGGGCGGCCGCTGCAGGTCGGCCTGATGTCGCCGCTGCGGCTGCGCCGCGCCGCCGCCCGACTCGCGAGCAGCCACGATGTCGTGATCGTGTCGACGGTGCGCTGCCTACCTGACGCGCTGCGGGAGGTGCCGGTCGTGCTTGACCACATCGACGCACTCAGCGCGAACATGGCAGAGCGCGCCAGGATCGATCCACGTTGGGCGATCCGGGCCGGCGCCCGGTTCGAAGCGCGCCTGCTTGCCAGGCACGAGCGCCGAGCCGCCCGCTGGTCGGCGGCCCAGCTCGTCGTCTCGATCCTGGACGCGGCCGTGCTGCCGCAGTGCCCGCTGCCGGTTGTGGTCCCGCACGTGCTGGCCGGTGGCGCTGTGCCGGCCGACAGCGGCTTCGCCGAACGAGACATCGATCTGATCTTCACCGGCAATATGGCCTACCCGCCCAACCGCGAGGGCGCGCTCTGGCTGGCGGCGGAGATCGCGCCGCGCCTGCGCGACCGGCGGGCGGCCGCCGGCGCCAGCGCACCTCGGATTGTCGTCGCGGGACGCGGCGCTCGCCGCCTGGGCCGAATCGGCGTCGAGGTCGCGAGTGACGTGTTCGACCTGGCGCCACTGCTCAGCCGTGCACGCGTCGCCGTCGTCCCACTGCGGTCTGGTACCGGGGTACCTAACAAGCTGCTCGAGGCCGCTGCCGCCGGTGCCGCGATCGTGGCCACGCCTCGCGCCGCACGCGCAGCGGCAATCGATGTCGAAACCGCGTCCTCAGCGGATGAGTTCGCTGCGGCGATCGATCGCCTCCTGAGTGACGACGCCTGGCGGATCGAGCGTGCCCGCGCGGCCCGCAACGCGCTGGCCAAGCACGGACCCGAGCCGGTCGGCGCCATGCTGGAGGCCGTTCTCGCACGCGTCAAGGACATGTGAAGTCGCCCCAGGATCGATAGCGACGTGCGCAGAATGTCGCTATAAACGACCCTGGCCGCAATCAAACCGCGTGCTTCGGCGACCCTTGTCGGCGAGAAGATCAGCTGCTCATGATTCGCGCTCAGATGCTCATCATCAGCGTCGTCGGGATGCTGTTCGCTGCGGTCACCGTTCCCGCTGTCGCGTCCTCTCGCGTGCCGTCGCCGCCGCCGGGGGTTCACCTCGATCCGGGAAGCCCCGCTGCGAAGGAGTACTCGATCCCGCTGTCGACCGCTCGCGGGCAGCCGCCAGGGAGCTCGAGCTCCGGGTCGATGTTCGGCTCGGGCATCACCACGGGCCACTCCGGGAAGAGCGCGAAGGGGCACTCGGACTCGGCTACGCACGGGAGCTCAACGGGTTCGACCGCGACAGACACGAGCCCGACGACCACGGCGCCGGCTCCCGCGACGACCTCAGCCCCTCCGACCTCAGCCCCTCCGACCTCAGCCGCTCCGACCTCAACCCCTCCGACCTCAACCCCTCCGACCCCAACCGCTCCGACCTCGGCGCCAGCCGTCCATCGCCCCCAGGTCCGTCACCATCGACGGGTGCGAGCGCGCACGCACAAGCGGATCGCCGGAGCCGGATCGGCCTCAGGGGTTGCTCCGACCGGACCGAGCGGAGGTTCGTCATCCCCGGCGGCGCCCACGGACGCCACGGTGCCGGCGCCCGTCAAGGCGCTGCACCCGAGCTCCGGCTCGGGTGTGCTGTGGATGGTGATCGCCGGCGTGATCGTGCTCGTCCTCGGCGGGCTCGGAGCACTTGCGGTCGGCCGGGGGCGCGGTCGCGTCGTCGATCCCGGTCTGAACTAGTGCGCCACTCCCAGGGCGCCTGCGCCGTCCGGCGGCCGATCCCGACAGATGTCGACAACGCGCTCTGAACACCTCCGGTCAACGACCCGCGAGGCCTCGCCGGTGACCCCGCTGAACGCCTCCGGACGGGCCTCACCCGGCCACCTTGGGGTTGCGCCACTGAGCGCGATCGCACTGCTGGTCGCCGTCGCCCTCGCGATCTCGCCGCTGGCCTCGGGCTATTACAACTTCACGACCTGGGGGCCGCTCGCACTCGGTGGTGTCGTGCTGCTCGTCGGGTTGGCGCTCGCCGCGCGGCCGGCGTTCACGCGGATCGGGCTGACCGCCGCGGCCGGCATCGGCGGGCTGCTCGGGCTGAGCTTCGCCTCGATGCTGTGGGCCGCGTCCCGCGACTCCGCCTGGACCGACTCGAACCGGCTGGCGCTGTACTGCGTGATCTTCGCAATCGGCCTGCTGGCGATCCGCGAGCGCCGCGGCGGCCGCACCGTGATCGTGATCCTCGGCGTCCCGGCGCTGCTGACGAGCGCCGTGATCGCAGCCCGCCTCGTCGCGGGGAGCGGCCAGAGCGCCTTCCTGCTCGGCCGTCTGGATTCGCCGATCGGCTACGTCAACGGAACCGCCGGGCTGCTGGTGATGGGTCTGTGGCCGTTCATCGCACTCGCCGAAACGGGCGAGCGCCGTGCGATCAGGGCGTTCGGCAGCGGAGCGGCGGCGATGATCGCGGCGACCGCCGTGCTCACGCAGTCCCGCGCGATCGTCCCCGCGATCATGCTCGCAACGGTGCTCGTCCTCGCGGCGATTCCGCGGCGTGCCCGCCGTGGCGCCAATCTGGCGATCGCCGCGCTCAGTATGGCCGCCGGGTTGCACTGGACGCTCGCGGTCTACAGGTCGACAGGCCCC
This sequence comes from uncultured Solirubrobacterales bacterium, assembly GCA_963705995.1. Lineage (GTDB taxonomy): Bacteria > Actinomycetota > Thermoleophilia > Solirubrobacterales > Solirubrobacteraceae > Palsa-465. The sequence continues at coordinate 14,802 of CAVPLN010000005.1, read as the reverse complement.
TCCCAGTCGCTCGCGATCCCCACCCACGTGCTGCGTGGGGCGGGACTCGCGATCCTGCTCAGCGCCGCGCTCGGATTCGCGCTGAAGCTGCTCGTGTCGACGCTCGGGGCGGGGGTCGGTCCCGAGATCCGCGCGCGCTGGGAGCGCCACCTCGGGCGGGCACTGCTGGCCGGCACCACAGTCGGCATCGTCGCGGTCGCGGCCGCCGGCCACACGACGATCGCGAACCAGTGGGATGCGTTCACGCAGCTCAACCCCGAGCAGTCGGCGCCGAACCGCTTTCTGGACGCGGGCGGCTTCCGCTACGACCTGTGGCGGATCGCCGTCGACGAATTCCGGGCGCATCCACTCGGCGGCGTCGGCGCCGGCAGCTACGACTCGGACTACTACCGGCTGCGGCGCAACCCGCAGTCGGTGATCCAGCCCCACAGCCTCGAGTTGCAGATGGCGGCGGAACTCGGCATCTTCGGGTTGCTGGCGCTGCTGACCTTCTGCGGCGCCGTGCTGATTGCGGGCATCAGGGGCCGCCCTGAGACGCTCTCGGGCTCGGACCCGCTGATCAGGATCGGAGCGCTCGGGATCTTCTCAGCGTGGCTCGCCGCGACCAGCGTCGACTGGCTCTACGACATCCCGGGGATCGCCGGCATGGCGATCCTCGCAGCGGCTGCGCTCGTCGTTCCGGCACCTGCGGCCGACCCGGCGGGCGCGTGGGCGCCCAGGGCGCACCTCGACCCGGTCCGGCGCCGGCGGCTCCAGGCGGGGATCGTCGTCACCCTCGGCGTGCTCGCGCTCGTCGCCGCCGGCATCGGCCGCCAGTACGCCGCCGCCCTCTACGCGCGCAGCGGCACCGGCAAGCTGGCCTCATCGCCGGCGCAGGCGATCTCCACGCTGGAGACGGCCGAGTCGCTCGACCCATACTCGCTGTCGACGCTGTACGCGATCGCCTCGGCGTACGCGCGGCTCGACGACTATCCGGCGGCCCGCGACGCCGTCCTCAAAGCGGAGCGGCTCGAGCCGCAGAACTACGTGCCGCCGGCACTGCTCGGAGACCTGGCCTACCGGCGCGGCGACTATGGCGTCGCGCTCGCGTCCTACGAGCGCGCGCTGTCGCTCGATCCGCGCGAGGCGGCGCTGCAGACGGCGCTGCAGGAGACGAGGCAGGCCCTCCGGTGAGTCGGGTCCGCGGATGACCGAGCCGAACCCGACACTCGCGGCGCTCGAGCCCGAACACGGCCCGACGGCCGCAGCCGCCGAGCAGTCCTATCGCTCGAACTCGACGTGGCCGGTCACCCGACTTGCCGGCCTGCTGCTGACGGCCCTGCTGTGCGTGTCCGTCGCCGCGCCGGGAACCGTGCTGAACCTGCGCGCGACACAGTGGCCCGCACTGCTGATTCCCGCCGTGCTCGCGACGCTCAGCGCCCGTGTCACGTTCGAGGCCCTCGACGCGGGCGTCGACGGTCACGGCGTCCGCAGCCACCTGCCGCCCGCTCTCTCGGGCTGCGTGCTCGCCGCACTGCTGATGGCCGGCGCATCGGTCGTCCTCGGCCTGCGCTGGACGCCCGGTGTCGGCGGTGCGACGGTCGGGCTGACCGGCGCGTCGCTGCTCGCGGCCGGAGTTGTGCGCGACCTGGAGATCCGGGTCAGGCTCGCGCTCCGGCGCGTGTTCTTCGTCGGCTCGCCGCCGGCCCGGGGCGACCTTGCAAACGAGATCGCCCGCAGTCGCGAAGCCAGCCTTGTCGGATCCCTGGTGGTGCGGGCGCCACACGGCACCGACGCGATCATCTCGGTCGTGCGGGCCTCGCAGGCGACCGCGCTCGTGCTCGACCACGAGGCCCTCCGCGAACCCGTGATCGTCGAGGCGGCGTCCCGGCTGAACGTCGAGGGTGTCCAGGTTCGCGAGCTGATCGACTACTACGAGTCCGAGTTCAAGAAGGTCCCGCTCGCCGAGCTGACGCCGACATGGTTCCTGTTCGACATTGCGAGCGTCCACGAACGACCCGTGTCGCGTGCACTGCGGCGCTCGCTCGAGGTGGTGGTCGCCGCGCTGATGCTCGGGCTCGCGCTGCCGTTCCTGCTCGCGATGTTCGTCGCCATCCGCCTGACGAGCCCGGGGCCGGTGCTCTACCGCCAGCGCCGGGTCGGGAGGCACGGCGCTCACTTCACGCTGCTGAAGCTGCGCACGATGCGCGACGGGCCCGGCGCCGCCACGGCGAACTGGGCGAGCACCGAGGCCCACCGCATCACCACGATCGGCGCCTTCCTGCGCCGCTACCGGCTCGACGAGCTACCGCAGCTGTGGAACGTGCTGCGCGGGGATCTCGCGCTCGTCGGGCCACGCCCGGAACAGGTGCCGATCGCGGAGCAGCTCGAGCGCGAGATCCCGTTCTACGCGGCGCGCCAGAGTGTCCGTCCCGGCCTGACCGGCTGGGCCCAGGTCAACATGGGCTACGGCGGCTCCTTCGAGGGCACGGTCGCGAAGCTCCAGCGCGACCTCTACTACGTCAAGCACGGCAGCTTCAGGCTCGACTTCCTGATCCTGTGGCTGACGCTGAAGACGATCCTGACCGGGCGCGGCTGACCGGGTCAGCGCCCCGGCGTCGGGAACTGCAGGCGCATGAGCTGGTCCCAGAGGCGGTCGGGCATCAGCCGCCGCTGGTTGATCAGCACGTGGGCGCTCGCCGTGACCACGTAACGGGACTTCGGCCGGTCGGCGTCGAGCGCGTTCGAGACCGTCCGCGCGACCGCGTCCGGGCCAGCTCCGAGGAAGCGCATCAGGCCGCGGTAGGCGCTCTCCGTGCGCGTTGCGACGGCACGGTTGAACTCGGCGTAGGGTCCGCCGGTGGCGTCCTCGACCGAGCCGGCGGCCGTCTCACCGAAACCGGTGATGATCAGGCCGGGCTCGATCAGGATCACGTCGACCCCGAAGCCGGCGACCTCGAAGCGGAGCGCGTCGGAGATCGCCTCGACCGCGTACTTCGTCGCGTGGTAGAGCCCCCCGCCGGGGAAGGTCAGGCGCCCGCCCATCGAGCCGATGTTGACGATCCGGCCGTAGCGCTGCTCGCGCATCCCCGGCAGGACAAGCTGGCACATCCGGATCAGGCCGAAGACGTTCGTCTCGAACTGGCGGCGGATGGCGTCACCGGCAACGCTCTCGACGGCGCCCGACTGGCTGTAACCGGCGTTGTTGACGAGCACGCCGACGGCGCCCTCGGCCTCGCTGACCGCCGCGACGGCAGCCTGCATCGACGCCTCGTCGCAGACGTCGAGCGCAAGCGTCCGGCAGCCCTTCGCCTCCAGCCCGGCAAGCTGACCGGGTCTTCGTGCGGTCGCGTAGACGGTCCAGCCGCGGGCCACGAGGTACTCGGCGGTCGCGCGTCCGATCCCGGATGAGCATCCGGTGATCAGGACCGCTTTCGAGGGACTGGCCATGGCGCCGGTCAACCCGGGCCCTCAGCCGCGGACGAGCTTCTTGTAGGTGATCCGGTGCGGCCGGTCGGCATCGGCGCCGAGCTGCTCGTGACGGAAGCTCTCGTAGGCCTCGAAGTTGCCCTCGAACCAGCGGACCTGCGAGTCACCCTCGAATGCGAGCACGTGCGTTGCGATCCGGTCGAGGAACCACCGATCGTGGGACACCACGACCGCACAGCCGGCAAACGACAGCAGCGCCTCCTCGAGCGCGCGCAGCGTGTCGACGTCGAGGTCGTTCGTCGGCTCGTCGAGCAGCAGCAGGTTGCCGCCGGAGCGCAGCAGCTTCGCCATGTGCAGGCGGTTGCGCTCGCCACCGGAGAGCTTGGCGACCTTCTTCTGCTGGTCGGTGCCCTTGAAGTTGAAGCCGGCCGTGTATGCGCGCGAATTGATCGTGCGATCCCCGAGCGCGACGTGGTCGGCCCCGCCGGAGATCTCCTCCCAGACCGTCCTGTCCGGATCGAGCGCGTCTCGCGACTGGTCGACATAGGCGAGCTTGACGGTGTCGCCGAGCCGGAGCGTCCCCGAGTCCGGCTGCTCGGCGCCGGTGATGATCCGGATCAGCGTCGTCTTGCCGGCGCCGTTGGGGCCGATCACGCCGACAATGCCGGCGGGCGGCAGGCTGAAGCTCAGGCCGTCGATCAGCAGGCGATCGCCGTAGCTCTTGCGCAGGTTCTCGGCCTCGACGACAACGCCGCCGAGGCGCGGGCCCGCGGGGATGTGGATCTGCACCTGATCGAGCTTGACATTGCGGTCCTCGGCGAGCAGTTGCTCGTAGGCGTTGAGGCGGGCCTTCGGCTTGTTGCGGCGGGCGCTTGCGTTCATCCGCACCCACTCCAGCTCCTGGTCGATCGTCCGCTTGCGAGCGCTGTCCTGCCTGGCCTCCTGCTCGAGTCGGGCGCGCTTCTGCTCGAGCCAGCCCGAGTAGTTGCCCTGGTAGGGGATGCCGCGACCGCGGTCGAGCTCGAGGATCCAGCCGGCGACGTTGTCGAGGAAGTAGCGGTCGTGCGTGACCGCCACGATCGTTCCCGGATAGTCAAGGAGATGGCGTTCGAGCCATGCGACGGACTCGGCGTCGAGATGGTTCGTCGGCTCGTCGAGCAGCAGCAGGTCCGGCTGGCGCAGGAGCAACCGGCAGAGCGCGACGCGCCGGCGCTCGCCGCCGGACAGGGTCGTCACGTCGGCGTCCGCCGGCGGGCAGCGCAGCGCATCCATCGCGATCTCGAGCGTCGTGTCGAGGTTCCAGCCGTCGACCGTGTCGATCCGCTCCTGAACCCGCCCGAACTCGTCTGCGGTGTCCTCCGAATAGTTCATCGACAGCTCGGTGAAGCGGTCGAGCAGCGCCCTGATCTCCGAGACACCCTCCTCGACGTTGCCCTTGACGTCCTTGCTCGGGTCGAGCTGGGGCTCCTGCTCGAGCACGCCGACGGTCGCGTTCGGAGCGAGCTGCGCCTGGCCGTCGAACTCGGTGTCGATCCCCGCCATGATCCTCAGCAGGGTCGACTTGCCCGAACCGTTGTAGCCCAGCACCCCGATCTTGGCGCCTGGATAGAACGACAGCGAGATGTCGGTCAGGACCTCCTTGTCGGGCGGATAGCGCCGCGAGAGCTTGTAGGTCGTGAAGATGTACTGCGAGGACACGCCTGCGAGGGTAGACGACGCAGCCGTCGCGGGCGCGAGCGCGAGCAGGTATCAGGACCGGACCGAAGCTGCTCTCTGCAGCAGTGACCCACTCCCGGGTCGCCGATCAGGAGGAGTTGCACGATGCCAGCGCACCAGTTCATGACCCCGCGGGTCACCTACATCGGACTCGCCTATGCGAGCCGCCCGTCGCACGAGCGACGCTCGGTGCCGGCTGGGGTGACGGTCAGCCGATCGGAGTCGGGGCGTCGGGACTCGCGCCGCCGAACTTCGGGCCCGAGCCATGCTGTTCGCTGAGCTCACAGAGGGGCGCATTGCTCGCCAGCAGCGCGTGGATCTCGGCCGGTGGACTCGGACGCGAGAAGAGGAAGCCCTGCCCGAGCGCCGAATCCATGCCGCGCAGCTCCTCGGCCTGACCGAGCTCCTCGATCCCCTCGGCGACCACGCTCATGCGGAGGCTGCTGCCGAGATCGAGGATGCCGCGCACGAGCTGGCCCTTGCTCGGATCCTGATCGATTCCGTCGATGAACGACCGGTCGATCTTGAGGATGTCGACCGGGTATACCTGGAGTCTTGAGAGCGCCGAGTAACCGGTGCCGAAGTCGTCGACAGCCACTCGCACGCCCATCGCCTTGAGGGCGTGAAGCCGCTCGATGATCTCGTCGCTGTCGTCGGGCAGCAGGCTCTCGGTGATCTCGAGCACGAGCGACGCCGGTCCCAGACCGCTCGCAGCCAGAGCCTGACCGACCGTCTGCGGGAACAACGGATGATGCAACTGGCGGTGGGAGACGTTGACGGTGACGTACAGGTCGCGGTCGGCGAACTCGCGCTGCCACGCGGCTGCCTGCTGACAAGCCGACTGCAGGACCCAGGTGCCGAGTGGGACGATCAAGCCGGTGTCCTCGGCGAGCGAGATGAAGCTGCCGGGAGCGAGACGGCCGCGGGTCGGGTGCGCCCAGCGTACGAGCGCCTCAGTGCCGACGATCCTGCAGCTCCGCAGCTCGACGATCGGCTGGTAGTCGAGCTCGAACTCGCCGCGCTCGAGCGCGCGCTGCATGTCGCCGGTGAGCTCCAGGCGGTCGAGCACGCGCTTGTGCATGCCATCCTGGAAGGTCTCGATCCGGCCCTTGCCGGCATCCTTCGCGGCGTACATCGCCGTGTCGGCGTTGCGAAGCAGTTCCTCGACGCCGAGCGAGCCATCGCCGTGCGCGATGCCGATCGACGCGCTCATCCGGAGCTCGCGGCCGTCGATCTGCAACGGCGGCGTCAGCGCGTCCAGCAGCCGCCCGGCGATCACCTCCGCTTCGTCGACCCCGTCCATGACCTCCAGCAGGACGGCGAACTCGTCGCCGCCGAGACGGGCGGCCGTGTCGGTGACGCGGACGACAGTGCCGATCCGGATCGCGACGGCCCGCAGCATGTCATCGCCGCTGGCGTGGCCGAGGCTGTCGTTGATCGTCTTGAAATCGTCGAGGTCGAGGAACAGGACGGCGACCGGGCGACCGTGGCGGCGCGCGCTCGCGAGGCCGTGCGCCAGGCGATCCTCGAACAGCGCCCGGTTCGCGAGGCCGGTGAGCGCATCGTGGAAGGCCTGGTGGCGGAGTTCGTCCTCGAGCACCTTGCGTTCGCTGATATCGCGCATGCTGAGCACGACGCCCTGGAGTGCCGGGTCGGTGAGCCTGCTCTCGGCGATCGTCTCGAGATGGCACCAGTGACCTTGGGCGTGACGGAAGCGTGCGGTGAACCGGACCGGGCCCGGCCTCCTGATCGCGGTCGCGAGCTGGTGCTCGAGCGTCCGCACGTCGTCCGGATGGACGCACTCGCTGAGGCGCCGGCCGGAGGTCTCGCCAGCCCCGGTGCCGAGGACGCGCGCGACCGTCGGGGACTGCCACTGAATCCGTAGCTCGGGATCGACCACGGTGATGACCTCACTCGAGTTCTCGATCAGCGTGCGAATGCGCTGCTCCGTATGTTCCTCGCCGGCGCGGCGCGCTTCGCCCAGTAGCGTGCGGCGGCGCATTCGGTGGAGTTGCAGTCCGAGCGCAAGCAGCAGCGCCAGGCCGATCAGCAGCGATTCGATGAACGCCCGCCCGGCCTGGGCGGAGGCCTGCGTCGCGATCGTGCTCTGCTCCTGAGCTTCGCTGAGGGAGTCATCGGACAGCCTGCTCAGCGCCGGCCCGAGGCGCGTCTCGGCCTGCGCCAGCGCCGTATCCCACCGGTAGCCAGGGGTGACGACGAGCTGCTCGGCGATGCCGAACGCGTTCCTGCCGTCGGCCAGCAGCCGTGACGTCTCGGCGCTGTGGTCGAGACGACTCAGCGACTGAAGGTCCTCCGCGATCCCGGTGTAGATCGCAAAGCCCTGGTCGACGTAGGCAGCGCCGCTGACGACGTGCAGCGTGCCGCGCGACCAGTCGGAGGCGATGCCCTGCCAGGCGAGCGTCCCGATCTCCTCGCTGCGCGCCCAGATGCGCTCGACGAGCGTCTCGACGTCGCGGTGCCGAGCCTCGTTGCGGCGGGCGGCCTCCGCGACCAGGACCATCGTCACGATCACCGCGAACCCGATGCACGCAACCGCCAGCTGACCCCATGGAATCGAGCGGCGACGTCTACGGATCGGCCGGGAAGCATGCATGTCCCCTCATAACAATCGGTCTCGAAGCGAGAAACCTGAACGACACTCACAGCCCCGGCGGGTGCCGTGCGACGAAATCGCCGCTGCTCAGTTCGCGCTCGACCTCAGCCGCGGGCTGCCAGCGTGGCCCCGTTCCAGCGGGAGCGGTCGGCTCCAGATGGACGGTGTCGAGCACCACCCCGTCGACGGCGATGAACGCGTGCGGCTGGCCGCCGGACGCGCCGGCATAGATGGTCACCCACCGGCCCGGGCCGGGTTCGCCGACGGTGCTGAGCGCTTCGGACGCGGGCACGGCGCCACCCAGGAGGCTGATCCCGAGACCGGCGCCCCAGAGGACGTAGTCGACCGCGCTCGAGCAGTCGTATCCCGGCCCGCCGTTCTCCTCGGCGCCGGGATCGGCCCCGGGCTCGGGAGGCACGCCCATCGAGGCCGGCGCGTGGCCGCCGCCGTAGCTGTAGAGCTGATCGACGATCCGATTGCCGGCGGTGAGCATCTCCTGCACCGGAGCGGGTGCCGACTCCGGGACGGCGGCCTGGCCGTCGGGAAGGATCGCTGGGGCGCCGCCGGCGATCGCCGGAGCCGGCGCCGTGCCGCAGTCACCTCCGGCGGCGAGGAGCGGCGAGAGCGCGTAGCGAGCCGCCAGGCCCGCGACCTCGCTGACGTACCAGCCGGCGTGGTTGTAGGAGAGCAGCGCGGTCGTCCAGTCGCCGGGAGCGCCCGATGTTCGCAGGAGGTTGGCGGCGGCGTAGACGGCGTCGGCCTCGTCGTACACGCTCGGCGGGTTCGCCCCGCCCGGCACGCCCGCGACCGCGATCCGCGACCACGTGTCCCCGGCGGCGCCGCCGATCCCGATCTGCATCGGTCCGGCGGCACCGAAGGCGTTGGCACCGCTCGCGACGCCGGGCAGGGAGGTGTCGTCGAAGTTCGACTCGACGGCATTGATCGCCGCGAGGTACGCCCAGCCTGCCGGCCCGAGATCGAACTGCTGCGCCGCGCCCACGTAGAACACCAGGAAGCCCGCCGGGATCCCGGGCGGGGCACCCGCAGAGATCCCGGCCGGAGCTCCCGCGCCGGCCCCTGCTCCGGCACTGGGGCTCGCGACGCAGGTGGCGGCCTGCGCCGACAGGCCGACGCTGAGGCACGCGGCGACGATCACGAAGCCGATCAGCCCGGCGACGGCAACCGCCGCGAGCGACGCTGCCAGGCCCCCACCCGCCCTCCGCCGATCGCCCATGGCAGCGACGCTACGGCGCCTCCGACCGATCCGCAGAAGTCCGTACAGATTTGGTGCATTTGGCGATCGGCACCTCCAGCCCAAGCCGAGAACTGCCGCTAACGTGTTTGCGATGCCGCGTGTCCTCGATGTGGAGCAGTCGCTCCTGCTGCTGGAGCTGGAGGCGCCGTTCGACAAACGTGCGGTCCAGCTGGCACGGCGCCGGATGGCCAAGCGCTGGCACCCCGATATCGCCCCGCCGGGCCGCCAGCACGAGCATCAGCGCCACCTCCAGGCGATCAACGAGGCGGCGGACGAGCTCGAGCGTCTGGCCGAGACCTCGCGCGGCGGTCGCGTCAGCCGCAACGCCGTCAAGGTGTCCGCTGCGGCCGCGCGCCGAGTCCGCGAGGAGGAGGGCCGGCGCAACTACGAGGCCGAGCAGCGCGCCCGGGCCTCGGCCGAGGAACGCGCCAAGCACGATCCGTTCGGCTCCCGCGTTCCCGATCACTCCGTCGTCCACCGCTACGCCCGCTGCCTGTCCTATCCGGAGTGGGGCGTCGGCACCGTCAGCGGGATCTACTTCTCCGGCGATGGCGACGACATCCAGCAATGGGCGCGGATGTCGTTCCAGGTCGGCGTGCGCACGGTCCCCGCGGGCTCGCTGCAGTTCGTCGACTTCTCGAGGCCCGACCCCGCGGCCGATCGCGTCCAGCGCTTCATGACCGCGGCCCAGCACGCACTCGCCGAGGGCGAGCCCAAGCTCGCGGCGCAGCGCCTGATCTACGCACGCGACGCCGACCCGGCGAACCCGGCGGTTCTGCGGCTCCTGACGGTCGCCTTCTGGCAGGCCGGCAACCTGCCGGCCGCCGGCCGCGCCGTGCGGGATTGGGCCCGGGTCGAGACCGACCGGCCGACGCCCGAGCGGTTCGCCTCGCGAATCTACGAGGACATGGGCGCGTTCGACCTCGCGACCGAGGCCGCCCAGCGCGTCACCGAACGGGCGCCGAAGGACTCGTCCTCATGGGCGCGCCTCGGACGTCTGAAGCTGCGGATGATGGATCGTCGTGGCGCGATCGCGGCGCTCGAACGCGCCCGCACGCTCGGCCCGACGGTGGAGGCGCTGCTCGACCTCGCGCTCGCCTACCACCTCGCAGCCGACGTCGGCGCGGAGGTGTCGGCGGCGGAGGCGGCAACGGTGATCGAGCCGGAGTCGGCCCGCGCGTGGTCGACATATGCCCATGCACTGGCCCGGACCGATCGCGTGCGCGAGTGCGTCGCCGCCTGCCAGCGGGCGCTGTCACTAGACCATGACCCCGAGGTCGTCGAGCTGCTGGAGCGGGTGCGGCGGACGATCCCGCGGGAGCTCGGCGAGCGCAGCGCCGCGTAGAGCCACCGTCAGAACTCTCAGAGTCCGGAGCTCAACCGCGCGGCGGCTCGTCGACCGCCTCGAGCACGCCAAGGAGCTCGCCGACACGGCAGACGAGCAGCCGTTCCTCCTCGACCTCCACCCACGCTCCCGCGGACGCGGGGAAGACGACATGATCGCCGCGCTGGACCGGCATCCGGACGCCGACGTGATCCCACCAGTCGAGCCCCGGACCGACGGCGAGCACGATGCCATGCTGCGGAGGGGGTTCGTCGGTCCCTGGAGGCACGAGCAGGCCCGAGCGCCTGATGCGATCGGGGTCGAGCTCCTTGATCACGACACGGTCGAACAGGGGGCGAAGCTGCTGGCGCATGGGCCGCGATGCTAACGGACCGGATCGCGATCACCTTGACACCGCGGACGGCGCCGAGGTCAGAGGCGCATGTCGTACGGAAAGTCGGTCAGGTTCTCCGCGCCCGTCTCGGTGACGAGCAGCAGATCCTCGAACCTGACCATCCCGACGCCGTCGCGGTGGAGCCCGGGCTCGACCGCGACGACGTCGCCGGCGATCAGCGCGTCGGCGCCCGCAAGCCCCAGGTAGGGCGCCTCGTGCACCTCGAGCCCGACGCCGTGCCCGAGCGCGAACTGGAAACCGTCGTTGCCGTCCTTGGGCCGGGCGGTGCGCTGCGTCGGATATCCCGCCGCCTCGAAGCGCTCGCACACGCGCAGGTAGAGCCCTCGCCCCGTGACCCCGGGCCGGATCGCCGCGAGCGCCTCGTCGAGCGCGTCCTTGACGAGCCTCTCCATCCGCGCGACCTCGGCCGCGTGCTCCGCGGGCGTCTCGCCGACGATGAAGGTGCGGGTCATGTCGCCCCAGCACGCGCTCTCCTCGTGTTGCGGCCAGAGGTCGACGACGATCGGGAGCCCCACGGGCAGCGGGCCGAAGCCGGGGTCGTGACCGAATCCGGCGAACGCCGAGGCGACCATCACGTTCGGCGGGCACGGTGCGCCCGCCGCCGCGCACGCCTCGCGCATCGCCGCGCGCACGTCCTCGGCGAGCAGCGCGCGACCCTCCAGCGCCAGCAGCCCGTCCGCCCTGGGACTCGCGCGGAACAACAGCTCGCGAGCCGCGGCCATGCCGGCGACGGCAGCCTGCTGCGCCTGCCGCACACCGGCCAGCTCGGGTCCGTTCTTGACCCGTCGGCGCGCCTCGACGACGGAATCGTCGATCGTCAGCTCCACCCCCGCCGCTCGGAGGCGATCACCGAGCGCGAGCGGAAACTCGCTCGGCACGACGGCCGCGCCGACGCCGATCCGCTCGAGCGCCCGCACCGCCACCTCGCGCAGCGCCTCGGGACGACCCATCCCCCCCTCCATCAGCTCGAGCATCCCGAAGGAGAAGAAGTCGAGCACCTCGATCCCGCGGGCCCGCTCGATGATCCGGTCGCGCTCGATCTTGCTCGTCAGCACGTAGCGGCGGCCACCCTGCTCCGCGAACAGGAGGGGGTCGATGATCGGCAGCGGCAGCTCGTGCCGAAGCGCCGGGTTGCGCTCGGTGTCGCCGAAGAGGAGCAGCGCAGTCACAACCGCTCAGGCTAGCGGCGGCGCGCGGGCGCGGCGGTCTAAGTGGGCCCGCGGCAGGGCACCGCGTGGCCGCCCGCCGAGATGCAGCCGCTCCCCGTGACGACGGCGGTCAGGTCCGATCTGGCCGGCGAGAACGTGTAGAGGACATAGCGGCTGAGCTTGCCGGTGGCCGAGACGAGGATCTGGATCGACGTGTCCGTCGACAGCAGCACCGGATGGGTGAGCTCGGTCCCGCCCTCGACCGTCGCGCCACTGCCGATCGGGATCCTGGCGACGAGGTGGGGCGCGCAGTCCTGGTCGCAGATGACGCCGACCGTCTCGCCGGGCGTTGCTCCGACGATCCCGCTGATGCCGAGCAGTTCGCCGATCACGCCCGGCGCACCATGGAGGCTCTGCAGCAGCAACGCAACCTGCACGGGGCGAACAACCGGCAGCTGCGGGGTCGTGAACCGTTCGTCGGCGCCCGCGCTGCTCCCAACCGCCGTCGCAGCCACCAGCCGGAAGTGATACGTCGTCGCCGGCGCCAGCCCGGTGAGGGCAGCGCTGACGGTGACGCCCGACCGGCCAGTCGCGAGCGAGCATCCGACACCCCGACCGTACTGGGTGGTGCGACCGTACTCGAACAGGCAGCTTGTCACGGCGAGGCCGTGCGGGTTGACGCTGGCACGCAGGAGCGCCTGGGTCGCACCGACGGCGCCGGCGGGCTTCGTAGTCGTGATCGGTGGCGCCGCGTACCTGAACGCGGCCGCACGGGAGGCCGCGGTCGTGCCGAGAGGGGTCGTGACCGTCACATGGAGCGCGCCGGAACGCCGCGGCGGCGAGACGGCGGTGATCTCGCTGTCCGAGATGACCTTGAACGAGGTGGCCGCCTTTGACCCGAATGAGACGGCCGTCGCACCACCGAGGTGCGCGCCATGAATCGTCACCAGCGTTCTGCCGGTCGGAGCGCCGGCATCGGGGTTGATCGCCGTGACCGCCGGGACGGGGGTGTAGGTGAACGCGTCAGCGGCGGTCGTGCCCGACCTGCCGCCGGGCGTTGTGACCGTGATGTCGACCGTCCCGGCGTTGGCGAAGGCCGGCGCGCTGACGGTGATCGACGTCGCCGAGACCGTGACCTGGGACGCCAGTTCGGTCCCGAACGAGACCGTCGTCTCACCGGCGATGAAGTTCGTGCCGGTGATCGTGATGGAGGTTGCACCGGTGGCCGGTCCGGTGTTCGGGCTGATCGCAGTGATGGTCGGCGCTGCCGCGTACGTGAACTCGTCGGCCGTGCTGATGAACGACGTCCCGCCCGGGGTCGTGACGGTGATGTCCACGATCCCGCTCGATCCGGCGGGCGGGGAGGTGGTGATCGAGGTCGGCGAGTCCACACTGAGGGTCGTGGCGGCGTGCCCGGAGCCGAAGCTCACACTCGTCTTGCCGGTGATGAAGCCGCTGCCGGTGATCGCGACCATGCTCCCGCCGGCGGTCGGACCGGCGGTCGGCGTGACGGCGGTCACGGTCGGGATCGGATCGTAGGCGAACCTGTCGGCGGTGACGGTCGGCGAGGTGCCGTTCGGCGTCGTGACGGTGACGTCAACGGTCCCAGCCGGCTCGGCCGGGGCGGTGGCGGTGGCGGTGGTCGGAGAGGTGACCGTGGCGTTTGTGGCTGGGTGTCCCGGACCGAAATTCACCGTCGTGGCGCCGGCGATGAAGCCCGTCCCGGTGATCGTGACGGTGGCCCCGCCGTTGAGTGGTCCGCCGTTGGCGCTCATGCCGATCACCGTGGGCGGCAGATCGAACGTGAACCTGTCGGTCGCGCCCGTGGCGGACGTCCCTCCGGGGGTGCTGACAGTGATGTCGACCGCCCCGGACGACCCGGGGGGAGAGACCGCCGTGACGGAGGTCGAGGAGTTGACGGTGACGCCCGTGGCGGCGCCGGCGCCGAACGCGACCGTGGTCGCGCCCGGGACGAAGTTCGTTCCGGTGATCGTGACCGAGGTCCCGCCGGCCGTCGGGCCGGAACTGACGCTGAGCGCCGTGACCGTCGGGACCGCGACGTAGCTGAACTTGCCGGCGGCGCTGATCGCCGAGGTTCCGCCTGGCGTCGTCACGGTGATATCGACCGAGCCGAGCGATCCGGCAGGTGTCGCCGCGGTCATCGAGGTGGGAGAGCTGACGGTGATCCCAGTGCCGGGGTGTCCGGTGCCGAAGTTCACGCTCGTCGCGCCGACGACGAAGCCGGTCCCGGTGATCGTGACCGGGGTCCCGCCGATGGCAGGACCCGCGGTCGGACTCGCCGCGGTCACGGTCGGCACCCCGTCGTAGGTGAACCTGTCGCCGCTGCCGGTCGGCGAGGTGCCATTGGGGGTCGTGACGGTGATGTCGGCCGTTCCCGCCGGTCCGGCGGGCGAGGTTGCGACGATCGACGTCGAAGAGGCGACCGTGATGCTCGCTGCGGGGTAGCCCGAGCCGAAGCTCACGCTGGTGGCCCCGGAGACGAAGCCGACGCCGGTGATCGTGACGGTCGTGCCGCCCGCGAGCGGGCCGGCGCTCGGGCTGACGGAGGTCACGGTCGGTGCGGGAGCGTAGGTGAATTTGTCGGCGGCGCCGATCGCCGAGGTCCCGCCGAGGGTGGCGACCGTGACATCGACCGTCGCGGCCGATCCGGGCGGAGCGGTCGCGGTGATCGAGGTGGCGGAGTTGACCGTGACGCTGGAGGCCGCAACTGCGCCGAACGCGACGGTGGGCGTCCCGATCGTGAAGTTGCCGCCCGTGATCGTGACGGCGGTTCCGCCCGCGACGGGGCCGGCGCTCGGACTGACCGCGGTCACTGTCGGAGCCGGATCGTAGGTGAACTGGTCCACGCCGCTCGTCGGCGAGGTCCCGCCCGCGGTGGCCACGGTGATGTCGACCGTCCCG
>CAVPLN010000004.1:0-417780 GCA_963705995.1 uncultured Solirubrobacterales bacterium | reverse complement strand
ACCTGACCGTGGAGCAGATCGATCCGCCGCAGCCGGCCGAGGACGAGGTCGTGGTGGACATCGTGCTCGCGGGCATCTGCGGATCCGATCTTCATGCCTACCGAGGCCATGGCGGTAAGCGGACGCCGCCACTGGTGCTCGGACACGAAGCTGTCGGTCGTGTCCACGGTGAGAGTCAGTTGAAGGCCCTGTTCCCGCTTCGGGGATGCGGTCGCTGTGCCGCGTGTGCCAGCGGCGCTGAGAACCTGTGCAGCGAACGGCGGCTGCTTGGGCTCGACCGCCCGGGGACCTTTGCCGAACAGGTCGCGATCGCTCCCGAGGACCTCTTCTCGGTACCGGATGGTGTGTCCGCGGAAGTGGCAGCGCTGACCGAACCGCTCGCCACCGCTCTGGGCGCGCTCGACGGGGTGCCGCTGGGGAGCTCGCATCGGGTCGCCGTGATCGGCCTGGGCCCGATCGGACTGCTGACGGTGTACGCAGCGCTTGACCACGGCAGCCCGGTCGTCGCCGTCGACCCCGCGCCGGTCCGTCGACGGCACGCGCAGGCCCTCGGTCCGGTGGAGGTACTCGCGTCGGTCGGCGAGTTGGAACGTGAGTCGTTCGATGCGGTCATCGATGCTGTCGGTGTGACGGCGACGTGGTCGGCCGGTGTCCAGGCGGTGGCCGGCGGGGGCGTCGTGGTCATCGTCGGCCTCGGGGAGGACGCGGGCACGATGAACGTGGGCAGGCTTGTGCGCGCCGGCCTCACGGTGCGCGGAACCTATGCCTACACTCGGGCTCAGTTCAACAGCGCGCTGCGGATGCTCAGCGAGCGTCCACCGTCGATGTCGTGGGTCGAGTGCCTGCCGCTTCGTGAGGGTGCGAGAGCGTTCGAGCGGCTCGCCTCTGTGACGGGCGACGCCGCAAAGGTGCTGCTCGACCTGGCGTCCTCGTGAGCACCAGCCGCCCCTGAGGCTGTGTCGAGCCGTCGTGTATTCGGTGGAGGTGGTACCCGAAGCGGGACCGGTGGCTGACGGCGACCATCGAACTGACAGGCGTGTGACAGTCGATCGACCGACCGTGCGGGCCATCTGCAAGCCGCCGGCCGTCAGTGCCACAAGGGAACTGGGTGTGAGGTGGAGTGCGTCCCGCCGTCGGGAGCTGCGCGCCGTTGACACCGCTCTGCGCAGGCCCTATGTTGGCGCGATGGCAACAGGCGGCTGTCACATGTCCAGCTTCGAGTGCGGTCGGTTCGGGATCGTCGGCCACCAGGTGCTCGAGCGGTGACGACGGCTGTTGTCACCGGCGCGGCGAAGGGCATCGGCCTTGCGATCGCCGAGCGACTGCTCGCGGAGGGCGCGTCGATCGTCGCCTTCGACCTCGACGCCGACGCGCTCGGCTCTGAAGCGGACCGTCTTGGAGAGCGATACGTCCCGCTGGTGGGTGACGTTGGCGTCTGGGAGGATCACGAACGGGCCGCGCGCACCGCGGAGGGCCTTGGCGCTCTGCGCTGGTGGGTGAACAACGCCGGAGTCGACTGGGCCTCGCCGGCGCACCTGGTGACGCCGGAGCACATCGAGTCGGGGCTGCGCATCCTTCTCAACGGCCCGGCGTTCGGCGGCGCGGTCGCCGTTCGCCACATGTTGCGCAACCGTGCCGGCTCGATCGTGAACATCAGTTCGATCCATGGGATCGCAGCCTGGCCGGGCTACTACGTGTATGACATCGCGAAGGCCGGGGTTCTGATGGCGACCAAGAGCATCGCCGTCGACTACGGGCCGTTCGGGATCCGGTGCAACTCAGTCCTTCCGGGCTCGATCGAGACGCCGATGACCTACGAGACGCTCGATCCGGCGATCTCCCGCGAAGAAGGGCTGGCGCGTGAGGGTCAGCTGGCGCCCGTCCTCAGGATCGGCCAGCCTTCCGAGGTCGCCGAAGTGGTCACGTTCCTCCTGTCGGACCGAGCCTCCTTCGTCACCGGTGCTGAATACGTGGTCGACGGCGGTGCCAGCGCGCGCGTGTACCCGTATCCACCGCTCTCGATCGACGGCGCGTCCAGCCGGATCTGAGCAGCGCGGCCGCGATCTCTCGCGATGATCAGTCCGCGCGGACCGGGATGGTGTGCCCGTCCGCGCGGACGGGCACACCGTTGACGGCGGGCCGGTCGCGCGTGCGGCGAGCCGCCGTGCCCGCTCTGGCCTCGGGCTGGCCGGCGGGTCGGCTCGGCATGCCTGCAGCCGCGTAGGCATCGCGCTCGTCGAGTGTCTCGTCTTTCAGCAACGCTTGCGCCAGAGCCTCGAGTTGGTCGCGGTGGGCAGTGACGATGCCGATCACGTCCTGGTGCGCGTTGTCGATCAGTTGCCGGACCTGTTCATCGATCACCTGCTGCGTTGCTTCGGAGGTCTCGCTCGCGCCCGTGATGAATGGTCCACGCGCTTCGGCCGGGATCACGGTCACGAAGCCGATCGCGTCGCTCATGCCCCAGCGGCCGACCATCTGCCGGGCGATCGCGGTGACGCGCTCGATGTCCGATTCCGCTCCGGTCGTGATCGTTCCGTAGACGGTTTCCTCGGCGACGCGCCCGCCGAGCGCGACTTTGATCTTGCCGATCAGGTCCTCGCGTGTGTACGAAACCTGGTCATCGTCGGGGGCTGCGAGGGTGACGCCGAGCGCGAGTCCGCGCGGGATGATCGACACCTTGCGGACGGGGTCAGCGCCCGGGGTCAGCATGCCGACGAGGGCATGGCCGGCTTCGTGGTAGGCGGTTCGTTCACGATCGGCCGGGGACAGCACGATCCCGCGTGGAGCGCCCAGCAGGATCTTCTCGAGCGAGTCGGTGAAGTCGGCGGTTTGGACGGCGCGGTGGTTACGCCGCGCGGCGAGCAGCGCGGCTTCGTTGGCGAGGTTCGCGAGGTCGGCTCCGACCATCCCGGGTGTGCTGGCTGCGAGCGCTTCGAGGTCGATGCCGGCGGCCAGCGGGATCGAGCGGGTATGGACCTCGAGGATCTGCCGGCGGCCGAGCCGGTCGGGTGGCTGTACGGCGACGCGACGGTCGAATCTCCCGGGACGCAGCAGCGCCGGATCGAGGATCTCGGGGCGGTTGGTCGCGGCGAGCACGATCACGGCCTCCGCTGGTTCGAAGCCGTCGAGCTCGGTCAGGATCTGGTTCAACGTCTGCTCGCGCTCGTCGTTGGCACCGGCCAGCGAGACCGATCCCTGCCGCGAGCGGCCGATCGCGTCGAGTTCGTCGATGAACACGATCGAGGGTGCGGCCTCCTTGGCCTTGGTGAACAGGTCGCGGACGCGCGACGCGCCGACGCCGACGATCGCCTCGATGAACTCCGATGCCGAGATCGAGAAGAACGCCGCGTGCGCCTCGCCCGCGACTGCACGCGCCAGCAGCGTCTTGCCGGTCCCGGGCGCGCCGGAGAGCAGCACGCCATGGGGCATCCTGCCGCCGAGACTCCCGTACCGGGTCGGGTTGCGCAGGAAGTCGACGATCTCGGTCAGTTCGGACTTGGCCTCATCGATCCCGGCCACGTCGGCGAACGTGACCGTGATCGAGGCCGGGTCGACCCGTCGAGCCTTCGAGCGACCAAAGCTCGAGAGCGCGCCCATCCCGCCGCCACTCTTCGCGGCGCGCCGCATGAACAGGACGATCACCCCCACGATCAGCAGTGTCGGGCCGAAGCCGAGCAGGAACGACACCAGCAGCGAAGTGGTCTGGGTCGTCGACTGCGCGTTGATCTGAACAGCGTGGGCTTGGAGCAGTGCGGCCAGTTGGTCGTTGTTCCAGAATGTCGGAACCTCAGTCGTGAACAGCTTCGTCGCGGTCGCGCTCGGGCTGCCGGCGGGATACCGGATCGCCGTCTTGAACGTCCCCTGGATGGCGTCGCCCGTTGACGCGATCGACTCCACTCGCCCGGCCCGCACCTGCGAGACGAAGTACGGGCTGAACGGAACCTTCACCCGCGGCTGCCCGGCCGGAGCGAAGAACACAACCGAGGCGAGGTTCAGCGCCAGCAGCGCGGCCGCGAAGAATATGAACCCGCGCGATCGATGCGGCGACCGCTGCGTCGGCGGGTCGGGCCTCCCCCGCCCGTCCGGAGCCGGCGCGACGCGCCAGCCCCGCGCGTCGTGTGACATCGGTCGTCTCGGGCCAGTCTCGCCTGCCGGTTCGTCAGGCGTCTCTCTCCCGATCTTCACCGTCGATCACCTGCGGCCGTTGCGGCGGCGCGCGTGACTGCACCTGCGACGGCGCACGTGACTGCACCGCCGGAGGCCTCAGCGGCGACGCTCCGGCTTCCGCCGCCCGGGAACACACGCAGCGCATCCCGTCGCTCGGACCGGTAAGGGATGACCCCTAATCCCACACGCAGATCCAGCATGTGTCCTCCTTGTAGACGATCGGCGCCCGGCACGAGCGGCACCGGCGCGGAAAGTCACGATCGCCCATCGGTCAGGGCTTCGTCGTGGGCGGTTCGGCCGGCGGATGAGCGTCCACCGTGTGCTTATCGCCGCGCAGCGCCGCCCGCAGTCGCCCCAGCAGGGCAGGCCTGGTTGCCGGCCGAGCGGTCGCCGGGCGGGGGTCTGGCTGATCCTCTTGAGCAGTCGACGTGGCCGGCTGATCGTCAACGAGCGACGGCTCGGGAGTGATTCCCGGTGCCGGCGACGGGTCGGATTCGTGAGAAGACGTCGTTGTCATTGGTGGTGACCTTTCGTGAGCGCGGGGCGCCATAGCCGGCGCTCCGCATCGATGGGTGGCTCGTTCACTCGCTGAGGACGAGAACTGTCCGTGAGGATCGCCGTTCGGCGTGAGGCCGGCGGGTGCTCTGCGCGTGATCACTTCGCGGGAGCGGTGAATTGGCCTGTGAGAAAAGTGTACTCGGGCGCGGGCATGGATCGAACCTCCGGCGCGTCGCGGGCTGGACGCTCGCCGTTGTGACTGCCGGCAATGGCGGTGACCCCGGGCGCAACGTCCGACGCGGCGGCATGGTGACAACTGGGCGCGCGGACAGCGTCATCGCCCTCTCAGGGCGTGGCGGGTCCCGAGCTGATCAGTTCAACGACGATGCGAGCCCGGGCGACACACCGGGGGCAGTGCCGGATCAACAGCCAGCGCGCTCGTGCCTCGATCCTCAGACCGCAGCGCGGACAGTTGAGGGACAGCGCGAGGGCACGCGTGTCAGGCGCGCAGACGGTGCTCACACCCATCCCGAGCCGGCTGTGTTTTGACGAAGGTACGGATGACTCAGCTCCTGACGTGATCAACAGATGCGCTTGCCGCTTGCGGTTCACGCCACGCCGGCCGAGTGTCGGAGCCGGAACACCGCTCGCCGGGA
Source organism: uncultured Solirubrobacterales bacterium (assembly GCA_963705995.1). GTDB lineage: Bacteria > Actinomycetota > Thermoleophilia > Solirubrobacterales > Solirubrobacteraceae > Palsa-465. Next base: position 412,459 of record CAVPLN010000004.1, on the reverse strand, counting down.
GTTGGGACGAGCCTGAGTTGAATTCTACTCTCATCGTCGAGCCGGGCGGCGGCAAGCCGATCGGAGCATTATCATCTTGGTGTGCCCGCAGGCGGCGAACAACGTGAGATCGGGCATCTGCGCGTGCTGATCGCGAACGAGCGCAAGGACCGCCTCGCGCTCGTGGCCCCGGTCGTCGTCGCGCTCGGGCACGAGGTGATCGCCCGTGAGATCGAGGTGGAGGACGTCGGTCCGGTCACCGCTCGCGAGCGACCCGACGTTGCGCTCGTCGGGCTCGGCGAGAGCTCCGAGCACGCGCTCGGACTGATCGACAAGATCGTCCGAGAGGCCGCGTGCCCGGTGATCGTGCTTCTGCACGCACCCGACCCGGCGTTCGTCAGGGAAGCGTCGAAGCGGGGCGTGTTCGCGCACATCTCAGACGACGACGTCGAGGACTGGCAGAGCTCGATCGACATCGTGCTGCGCCGCTTCGCCGAATACCAGGACCTCCAAGGCGCGTTCGGGCGTCGCGCCACGATCGAACGCGCCAAGGGCATCCTGATGGAACGTCACTCGATCGACGAGGAGAACGCGTTCGAGATGCTCCGCGAACACTCCCGCACCGGCAACCGCAAGCTGATCGACCTCGCCACGGCGGTCGTCGACGGTCACCGCCTTCTCCCCAAACGCCCACACACGCCCTAGCGACGTCGTCGGATTGAAAGAGCTCAATGACACTCTGGGCCACCAAGCCGGGGACCAACTCCTCCAGCGGCTCGCGGGTCTGCTTCGGACGCACCTACGATCCTACGATTTGATCGTGCGGGTCGGTGGTGACGAGTTCGTCTGCGCTATTTCGAACATGCCTGAAGCGGAGGCGCGCCGGCGTTTCAGCGCGATCGCCGAGCAGCTCACGGCCATGCAACCTGTCGGTGGGATCAGGACCGGATTCGCAACTCTGCGTGACGAGGACAAGGCTGGAGAGGCAATTGCACGAGCCGACGCGGAATTGCTCCCCAAACCGCGTCGGTTCCGATCCGACCACGGTGATGACGTCTGAGCGATCGTCGGTGAGTTAGGTTCAGGTTTCCTGGGGTGTGGGTGTCGAACCAGGAGCCGCCGTGTGGTGCTGAGGCGGCTCGGATCGCGGAGCGATGCCGGTTGATGTCTGCCTTGAGTTGAAATGCGCGGATGCGGCGTCGGTTTGATGCTCGTGAAGCTCCGGCCATTGGCCGTGGTCGGATCGCGGCGGGCAGCGCCGGGCGTGTGGGTTTGGGGTCGTTCGGGCAACCTCAAGTTCCAGACCCCCTCTCGATTCTGGGGGGGGACCGCAGGGTTCTCTACGACCCCTTACTTCGGGACCCCCCGGTCGCGACCGGGGGGGTCCGGAAGTTAGGATCGTCGCGACATGGCGTCAAGCTGAGTGGTCTCGGTGGGGTCCCCGGGTGGGTCCGAGTGAAGCGCTAGGCCGCGATCGCTGAGCGTGCTCGGTTGACGCGCCGCAGCTGACCGAGGATCGGCGGTTCGCGGTCCGGCGTGTCCCGCTTCATCTCCAGGAACTGACGCGGCCGGCCACTGATCTCCGACGAGGCGATCATCAACCCGATCGCCGTCGCGACGACCACGACCGGCTTCCAGGTCCACGCCCGACTCGACGACAACACCAAGGCAGATGACCGACGAGACCACGAAGGTCCAGATCACCGACGACACCACCTGGGCAGAGGACCCACGACAACACGTAGCTGGATCACCGACGAGCAACTCGCCGCCATCAGCCTTCACCGCCACACGTTCGACGGCGACTGGAACGACACCATCAAGCCATCACCTCATTGAGCGACGACCACTAAGTTGCCGAAACCGAGCATTCAGGCGTCCCCACGCGAGATCGGCGAACGCCGGTGTCCGGTACGCCGCTGGTCACCGGCGTGACGCAAGTTTGGCATTTCTAGATATCCATATCACGCTATAGTCGTCCTATATCCATGAGAGGGCCGAGAAGCTCCCTTCACCCCTCCGGAGAGGTCGTAGACATGCCCACGGACACACGTAGCGCTCCGGTCGCCTCGGAAGTGATCTCAGAGGCGAGCAACGGCTCCGGAAACGAGCAGTTAGCCGCGGCGGCGCCGCTCAGCACGGTCCATCCGCAGACCGCCTCGGCGGCTCCGGGCAGCGCCGGCACCGAGACGCGCAGCGACTACGTCCGCCGCATCGCCTTGCGCGCACGGTTGCACGGCTATGCGATCGCCGCGGTCGCGCTCATCGGGGTGCTGATCGCGCTGGCGGCGTCGAACACCGAGGAGGTCAAGGTCAACTGGCTGATCGGTGGCTCGCACGTCTCGCTCGTCTGGTTGGTGCTGGTCGCCGCGATCGTCGGCTGGCTGCTTGGACTGCTGACGAGCGCCAGATTCAACTGGCGTACCCGCGGCCCGCGGCCGCGCAGGCGAGCCCGGTCATGACGCACTCGTCGCAACTCACGCAAGTGCTGGGCACGATCAGGAACGAGCGGGTGGGCACACGCGGTCGGTCAAAGCCCGAGGCGATGAGGTTTCTCGTCTTCGAGGACAACGGCGGCCAATATGTCTGGAACCTCGTCGCGGCGGACGGCCAGCGCCTTGCTGAGTCGACCCGCTTCGGCTCATTCGCGGAGGCCAAACGGGCCGCCGGCGCAGCACGGGTCGGCGCGGGCTCCGCGGCCATCGAGGACCAGCGTGTCATCGACGACCAGCGTGCGGGCACCCCGCGACCGGATCCTTCGTCGCGTTCGATCGTGAGCGAACGCGACGACGAGGACGCCGAACCCGCAGATGGTCGCGGGTGAACCCGTCCTCCACTGCGGCTGCCTGCATCATGCTCAGCGCGTCGTTGCCATCTTCAGTCGGGCATTGACGAGCTGGTTGAGCCGAGACGTTTGCGGGCGCCTCGATCGCCGCAACCGTCGGCGGCGGCAGCGACTCGGGCCGCGACCGCACGACCACAACTTCTGCACCCCCGTCGCGGTGACGGGGGGTGCAGCCTGCGGGGCGCTGTGAGCGCCCAGCGGGCGCACCCCATGGGCGGAGACGGGGGTCATGCGGTTATGGTCGTTCGCGTGCGGCCAAGTGGTCGGTCTCGCAAATGCTCGGCGTTTGGCGGCGTCTGCTCGGGCTTGCGGCCCGCTCGGCATGCTGCCTCGCCCGACCGGACCGCGCCCGGGTCATCCGGCTGCCTGACGGGCGGCGGCGAACCGGCCGGCCCACCACTACGATTCGGTTCGCCCCACCCGTGATCCACGCCCGGCCACTCGCCAACCATCCACGTACTTCCGAAACTGACCACTCAGGAGGGAAGATCATGACCCCTCGTTCAGCTGCGCCCGCGCAGCCTGACCCATCCCGCGACCGAGGGCACCGTCAGGAGCGCCGGCGATGATCCTCATCTGCTACGACGGGTCGGCTGATGCCCAGGCGGCGATCGAGCGTGTTGGACGGTTGATGCCGGGGAGCACGGCGACTGTGCTCGTGATCTGGGAGACCCTCCTGGAGACGATGACCCGTAGCGGATTGCTGGGTGCCGGTCTGGGAATGGTCGGGATGTACAGCGACCAGGAATCAGATGCGGCGATCGAACAAGCGGCGGTCGAGACGGCTGCCGACGGGGTACAGCGAGCCACGACAGCCGGACTCCTCGCGCAGCCGCGCATCGCCCGGCGCCACGACGACATCGCCGCCGCGATCCTGGCGGTCGCCACCGAGGTGGACGCCGACCTGATCGTGCTCGGCACACGCGGGCTCAGCGGCGTCAAGTCCTTGATGCTGGGCAGCGTTTCGCACGCGGTTCTCCATCACGCCGATCGAGCCGTTCTGGTGGTTCCGTCTCCAGCTCTCGCCGAGCGCCGGCGCCGTTGAGTCGGCTTGTTCCGGGAGCCGCAGGCACTTTCGCATGTGGGGCCACTGGTTCGGCCGTCGGGTCATGACGCCAGGGTGGAGTTCCAGCGACGTGCACCTCAAACGCGCGATCACGACATACGAGGCGCAGGCGGCAACGGTCCCCGTCGCCTCCGTTGGCCCGGTCCCGCCATCTCGATCCCAGGGGCCCGGAGCGCAAAGCGTGCCAAGAGCCCGTGTCCATGAGCAATTGCGTCCAATCGCCGACTGATTCTCGCGACGAGACGGTCGCTCGCATCAAGGGCCGGGAATGACGACGCCCGAAGCGCCGAGGAAGACCGTGGCGCCGACGGGGCTCTCTGACCAGGGTCCCAATCTCAAGCTCAGCCATCGCCGGGTCCTGATCATCATCGGCGCGCTGATGCTGGGAATGTTCCTGGCCGCGCTCGATCAGACGATCGTGTCGACCGCGCTGCCAACGATCGTGGCCGACCTGCACGGCGCCTCGCACCTCGCCTGGATCGTGGTCGCGTACCTGCTTGCCGTGACCGTCTCGACGCCCCTCTGGGGCAAGCTCGGCGATCAATACGGACGCAAGGTGTTCTTCCAGGCGGCCATCGTGATCTTCCTGTGCGGCTCCGCGCTCTCGGGGCTCAGCCGCAGCATGACCGAGCTGATCGCGTTCCGGGCGGTCCAGGGGCTTGGTGGCGGTGGGCTGATGGTCGGCGCCCAGGCGATCGTGGGGGACATCGTGTCTCCCCGCGACCGCGGGCGCTACCAGGGCCTTTTCGGTGCCGTGTTCGGCGTCGCGAGCATCATCGGACCGCTGCTTGGAGGAGTGTTCGTGCAGGACCTTTCGTGGCACTGGATCTTCTACATCAACATCCCGATCGGCGCGGTCGCGCTAACCGCTGTCGCGATTCAGGTACCGGGCAACCTCAGCCGCATCCACCACGTCATCGACTACCTCGGCGCCGCTGCTCTCACCCTCTCCGCCGGCTGCCTCGTACTGTTCACGAGCCTTGGCGGCACGACCTACCCGTGGGGATCGCCCCAGAGCGTCACGCTCGGAGTCGCCGGGGCGGTTCTGCTCGTCGTGTTCGTATTCATCGAGCGGCGCGCGATCGAGCCAGTGCTACCGCTCCACCTCTTCTCGAACCGCGGGTTTTCGGTCGCGAGCATCGTCGGTTTCATCATCGGCCTGGCGATGTTCGGCGCCATCACCTACCTGCCGGTGTTCTTCCAGATCGTCCACGGCGAGTCGCCAACGATCTCCGGTCTGCGCCTGCTGCCGCTTCTCGTCGGCCTGATCATCTGCTCGACCGCATCGGGCATCATCATCAGCAAGACCGGCCGCTATCGAATATTCCCGATTGCCGGCACCGCGCTCCTCACGATCGGGCTGCTGCTGCTGGCGCAGGTCGACATCGGGACCAGCTTGCTCGTTGAGGCCCTTTACATGCTCGTACTCGGAATCGGGCTCGGCTGCGTGATGCAGGTCCTCGTCCTGATCGTGCAGAACGCCGTACCCTACGGCGAACTCGGTGTCGCGACCTCGGGAGCGACGTTCTTCCGGTCGATCGGTGGCTCGTTCGGAACCGCGATCTTCGGCGCGATCTTCTCCAACGTGCTTGTCGGCAACCTTGTCACGCACCTCGGGAGGGCGAGGTTGCCACGAGGGCTCTCCAGCTCGAGTGTCACACCTGCCATCCTTGACAAGCTCCCCCAGGCGGTCCATCACGGGATCGCCGCAGCGTATGCGCAGTCGATCCAGACGGTGTTCGTGATCGCTGCGCCGATCGGTCTGATCGCCTTCGCCGCCTCCTGGTTCATACCGCAGGTGGAGCTGCGGCGAGGCGTCGGCGCCCCACCCGAGACGACCGCGGGCCGCGATGCCGCGCCCGATCCGTCGGGTCGCGCCCCGCTGACCGCAGACGCACGCCCAACCCACAGCGGGGTGCTTGACGAGAAGTGAGGCTGCCGCCGTCAGGCACGCGCTGTGTCGCGAGAGGATGCCGCCGCGGAGACGTTCAGCCCTGGTGTCAGCTGAGCCTCACGGTCGTCTTCTTGGCGCCGGCCGCCGCGAGGTAATCGCCGCCGCTGAAGTGGACGTAGACGCCGAGCTTGATCACGCGCCCCTTCCGGCCGTGCCCCGGGAGGTGCCTGAGGGTTACGGCGGCGGCGTAGGTGCAGTCGGGCTGGATCTGCGCCAGCGCGCTGGCAACCGTCCGGTGACCGTAGCCGAGCGTGATCTGGGCTGTGCCGACGCATGCGAGAGACGCCGGCGTCGACGATGGGTTGACGATCCGCCCCGAAGTCAAGAACGTATACGGGCGTCCGAGGATTGCTCGCGGAGTCGTCGACGACGTCACGGTTGGCTTCGGCGCCGGTGCTGGGAAGGTCTCAAAGCTCGCGTCAGCGCCTGCGGTGGGGCCCTGGTCGAGGTGCACGGCGACCAGTTGGTAGTGAAACGTCAGGCCCTGTTCGAGGCCCGGGATCTCCGAGGTCACCGTCACCGGCGCAGTGCCCGCCGAGATTGCCACCGCCGCCGTCTGAAGTCCGTACGCGAGCGTTGGGCCATACCTGAAGTAGTAACTCGTCGTCTGGCCCTGAGGGTAGACGACGCCGGTCAGCGTGACCGAGTCCGCCGTCACGCTCTGGGCAGCTCCGGTGGTCGCGCCCGGTGGCGGGTTTCCGGCACTCCGGAAGCTCTTGGTGGCGCCTGTCGCAGAGCCTGATGAGTTGCTCGCGTCAATCCGGTAGTAGTACGTGGTACCCGGAATCAGGCCGGCGATCGTCGCAGTGACCGCCTTGCTCGTGGTGCCCGAGCCGGCCGACGCGGTGGCTGTCTGCGTGCCGAGGGCTGACGTCGGGCCGTATTGGAAGAAGTACGTCGTCTGTGCGCCGGCGGGAACGACGGACGCCTGGAGTCCGGCCGCGTTGTCCCCGACGTCCGTGGCGGACCCGGTCGAGACCGTCGGGGATGCTGACGCCAGCGCGGCCCCGACGCAGACACCCAGCAGCGCGACGCCTGTCGCCAACAACAGGGCCAGCCGCTTGGTGTTGGTGGAAGGTTTACTGCGCGGCAGGCCCGCTGGCGCGTTGGAGGCAGCTGCTGCTTTGACGAAGGTGCGCACGACTCAGCTCCTGACGTGTTCGGACACGCGTTCGCCGTTTCCGGCTGACGCGATGCCGGCCAAGTGTCGAAGCCGGAAAGCGATGCTCGCCAAGAGTTGAAGCGGAGCTGTAATGCATATGTTACTCCGACTGCAAGCCCGCCGGCCGGAGGCCAGGCTGGGTCTGGGCTCGGCCTGCGGACTTCAGCACCACCCAGTGCGTGCGCATCGGCTCACGTCTGCGACCGGCTTCCCGTGAGATCCTCGATCGCGCGGCTCAGCTACTTCGCATGACCTGCCGCCAAAGCCCGCGCAGGGCGAGTAGGGCATCGCTCTCGCCCGCCGCGACAAGGCGCCGACGAGCGCACGAGTGAGACACTGGTCTGGTGACCAGCATCCCAGACCACGAGCGCCCGACCCTCGCGGCACACGACGCCGAGCGCTCGCGCCATCTTTGGATGCTCGAGTTTGGGTCTCGGGCCGACTTCAACGATCCGAGCCTCGAGTACCGCAGGTTGTTCGCGGAACTGCTGGGTACGTTCATGCTGGTGCTCGTCGCCGCCGGGGGTGGCGTCCTGCACGCCAAGGGCCAGATCAGTCTGCCCGCCGCAGTGGTCGCGCCCGGGTTGATGGTGATGGCGATCATCCTCTTCATGGGCGCTGTGTCCGGCGCGCATCTCAATCCCGTCGTATCGATCGCCTTCGCGCTGCGCGGCGACTTCGAGTGGAAGCGGGTGCCCGGGTACATCGGCGCTCAGCTGCTCGGCGCGACGCTCGCGTGCCTGTTCCTGCTCGCCGTATTCGGAAACGTCGGGCATCTCGGCGCGACCCTTCCGGGTCCGGGATACAAGGCCTGGCAGGCGCTGCTGATGGAGATTGCCTTGACGGCGACACTTGTCAGCGTGATTCTTGGGACCGCGTCGTCGGCGCAGAACGTCGGCACGATCGGGGCGCTCGGGGTTGGCGGCTACATCGCTCTCGCGGGGCTGTGGGCGGCACCCGTGAGTGGTACCTCAATGAACCCCGCCCGTTCGTTCGGTCCCGCCTTCGTCGGCGGCGACTGGGCTGCTTACTGGGTCTACGTCGCTGGACCGCTGGCCGGGGCGGCGATCGCTGTCGGCGCCGCCATCATCCTGCGCGGTAGAGGTCGCGGCGGCGATCCGTCCGCTCGTGCGGCGGCGTCCGGCCTGCTCGGGTCGGAGCCTTCAGAGGGCAGACCGCGACCCTGACCGCGGGGCGCGTCGTCAGCCGTCCGACGGATGGCTCGCCGTCTGCGATGATCCCGTCATGGCGAGGGAAAACGCGAGCGCACCGAAGCCCGCTGTCGACATCAGATGGGCCGCCGACGTGGCTGACCACGACTACGCCGCGGCCGAGGCCTACCTCTCGCTCAGGCTCGGCGAGGACGCCGTCGCCAAAGCCGTCCATCGGCTTCGTGTCGGCATGTTCACCACGCGCCGCGCCAACGACATCCTCAGGGCCGCGGGGATGACGGCCGCACCGCTCGACGACCCCGGCGTCATGAAGGATCTGATCAAAGCGATCGGGGGCGAGCGGCTCAGTCCAGTCCTCGTTCTGAGCGGCAAGAAGCGAGCGGACATCGCGGACGGCTTCCATCGAGTCTCGCTGGCATACCGACTCGATCCGTACGCGGAAGTGCCGCTGAAGCTCGGGTGACGAACCCACACCGTGGTTCGACGCGCAATGGGTGAGGTCGATCCGGAGGAGCAGCTGGAGGTCAGTCGCGGTGTCTTCAAGCGACTTGGCGATTGCAGCGGATCGGACATCGAGTCGGCAATCGGTTTGATTGCTCAAAGGCGGATCGACCGCGCCTGGATCTCCGAGCAGGCCGCGGGCCCCGACCGCGGCGGGTTGACGATCGCCCGCCGGTTCTTCGCCAACACGACTGACGCAGAGCGGGATCTGATCGCCTACTGGCAGATGGTCAAGCTCGTCGAAGAAGCCCATTCGCGCGGCGCCGATCGCCGCGATACCTGACGGCGTCGGGCCGTCAGCCGATCGAGCCCTCCATCTGCAGCTCGATCAGGCGGTTCATCTCGACGGCGTATTCCATCGGAAGCTCCTTGATGATCGGCTCGATGAATCCGTTGACGATCAGTTTCGAGGCCTCGTCTTCGGGGATGCCATGGGACATCTGGTAGAAGAGCTGGTCATCGCCGACCTTCGAGACCGTCGCCTCGTGGGCGACGTTGACGTCGTCGTCGCTGATCCGGATCGTCGGATAGGTGTCCGAGCGCGAGTGCTCGTCGAGCAGGAGGGCGTCGCAGACGACCTTGGAGCGGGCTCCGTGCGCGCCCTTGGCGATCTCGAGGAGACCGCGGTAGGAGCCGCGGCCGCCGTCCTTGGAGATCGACTTGGCGAAGATGTTGGAGGTCGTGTTCGGGGCGGCATGGATGATCTTGGCGCCGGCGTCCTGGTGCTGGCCGGCGCCCGCGAACGCGATCGACAGGACCTCACCGTGGGCCCGCTCGCCGAGCAGGTAGATGCTGGGGTATTTCATGGTCAGCTTCGACCCGAGGTTGCAGTCGACCCACTCGACCGTGGCATCGGCATGCGCGGCGGCTCGCTTGGTGACGAGGTTGTAGACGTTGGTCGACCAGTTCTGGACCGTCGTGTAGCGGATCCGCGCGCCAGGAAGGGCGATCAGCTCAACGACGGCGGAGTGGAGTGAGTCAGAGCTGTAAGTCGGGGCGGTGCAGCCCTCTACGTAGTGAACATACGAGCCCGGTTCAGCGATGATCAGGGTTCGCTCGAACTGTCCCATGTTCTCCGTGTTGATTCGGAAGTACGCCTGCAGCGGCAGTTCGATGTGGACGCCCTCGGGCACGTACACGAACGATCCACCGGACCATACGGCGGAGTTCAGCGCCGCGAGCTTGTTGTCATTGGGCGGGATGATCGTTGCGAAGTACTGACGAACGAGATCCTCGTGCTCGCGCAGCGCGGTGTCCATGTCGGTGAAGATCACGCCCTGCTGCTCGAGGTCCTCGTGGATCTGGTGGTAGACGACCTCTGACTCGTACTGCGCACCAACGCCGGACAGGAACTTCCGCTCTGCCTCGGGAATCCCGAGGCGGTCAAAGGTCCGCTTGACGTCCTCGGGCACGTCGTCCCAAGACCGGCTGGGCGTCTCGGACGCCCGCACGAAGTAGCGGATGTCATCGTAATCGAGCTCGGCCAGCATCGGCGAGCCCCAGGTCGGCTGCTCGCGAGCGAAGAAGTGCTCGAGCGCTTTCAGGCGGAACTCGAGCATCCACCGCGGCTCGGACTTGAACGCCGAGATCTTCTCGACGATCTCCCGGTTCAGGCCCTTCGGCGCCTTATACAGGTAGTTCTCGGCGTCGTGAAACCCGTAGCGGTGCTCGTAGTCGGAATTGATCGCTGCGAGCTGCTCGTTCTCGGTCAGGATCGTGGCTTCGGGAGTAGCCATCTACTGCACCGCAGCGAACGGGACGTGTCGATCAGGCATGAGTCAGCTCTCCTTCGTTGGCGGCGCACCCGGCGGACAGGCGTCGACCGTGGCCGGTTGGCCGTGGACCAGTGCCGGCTCGGGAATGATCCCCGGCGGCGAGGTGCGGGATTCCGAACTGGCCGTGAGGCTCGCCGTTCGGGCGGCGGTGCGCTGAGACCCCTGAGTGAAGTATGTCGGCCTAGCTGTTGCCCGCGGGGCGACGGTCGAGCCGCGCCGAACTGGCGCCGGCGAGCACGACGGCGGCGGCGTCCTCCGCCTGCTCATACGTGGCGAAGCTCGGGGATCGCGCGAGGCTATGGCCGTCTTCATCCGAGAGCGTCCAGTGATACTCACCGCCGTTGTCCTCAACGATGAGGAACTCCATCGATCCCGACTCGAGCGCCATGGCAGTTCCGAGATTGCCGCTCGTGCCAGCGTCACACACGTGTGTTGCGGTAGCCATTGCCAACCGCCTCTCTGCCCTTCTGACCGGAAACGTCGCCCGGGAAGCGAGAAGAGCTCGGCTCACTGAGCGCACCAGCAAGATTACCACATTTCCGACCTGCGCACTCGGAATGTCCGACACGGGGATGGAGTCACGATTGCGAGATCGTCGTCCGTCCGTTCCCCGGATGCGGACCGTCTAGCGTTAAGCGTGATGCCGAGAACGATATGTGAGGTTTGTCTATGGGTGATGTCGTACAGCTGATGCCTCGTCGCAAGCGGATCGCTTTGATCGCGCACGACAATTGCAAGGCGGACATGCTCGAATGGGCTCGCTTCAACACCGAGACGTTGGCCGCCCATGAGCTGCATGCGACCGGAACGACCGGCGCATTGCTCGCCAACGAGCTCGGCCTGACGGTTGAGCGTTTCCTCAGCGGCCCGCTCGGCGGCGACCAACAGGTCGGCGCCGCGATCGCGGAGGGACGGATCGACTTCCTGGTGTTCTTCTGGGACCCGCTGGAACCTCAGCCCCATGATGTCGACGTCAAGGCGCTGCTGCGGATCGCGGTCGTGTGCAACGTGCCAACCGCATGCAATCGGGCAACAGCCGATTTCGTGCTGTCGAGCCCGCTCACGAGCGAGGAGTACCAGCGGCCCAACAGCGCCTACCTTGAACCAACGCCCAAGCACATTGAGCCGGCCCTCACGCGCGGCAGGTCATCACACGCCGGCGTCGCCGGTCTCAACGGCTGAAGTTCGTCAGGCGCGAGCCTGCGGTGAGCGATCAGCCAGGGCGCCCGGCAGCCGGATCCACGGCGCCGGAGAGAGCAGGGGCCGGATGCGACGGTCACAGCCGACGCGCAGCTCCCTGCGCTGGACGAGCGGCAGGTGGCGGCGCTGCGAGCGGTGGGCCGTCAGTGGTCGGCCCGGACTCCGGCTCCAGATTCGTTGCCAGTCGATTCCGGCCTTCGCTTTCTCGACGGGGAACGGACCCGACAGGGACGCTTCGTGCACATCCGCAGTGCGAGGCACGAGGATCCCGATGACCTCGAGGCAACGGCCGCGGCGGATGAGCTTGACTCGACGCTCGGGCGCGTGGACTATGCGATCCGGCGGCTGCTGGTCGGGCCGCCGTTGCGGAGCACGGCGCTCGCTGAGGAGCGGATGGGCAAGCTGCTTGGCGCTGCCGGTGCTCTCGCCGGACGCGCTCTCCTCGGTCGCCTATGGCCCCGAGGCGATGCTTGCGATTCTCGTGCTGGCCGGCAGCTCGCAGCTGAATCTGTCGTTGCCGATCGGCGCGGTGCTGGTCGCGCTGATGGTGTCGGTCGGCCTCGGTTTCCGACAGGTGATCCGAGCCTATCCGCATGGCGGAGGTTCATATATCGTGGCCAGTGACAGTCTTGGCGCGATCTGGGGGCTGCTTGCCGGCGCCGGACTGATCGTGGATTACATCCTGACGGTCGCCGTTTCGGTCGCGGCGGGGGTGGCCGCCATCACTTCGGCGCTGCCCTCTGTGAGTGCGGTCACTGTGCCGATCGGGTTAGCGGTGATCGTGTTGCTGGTGCTGGGCAATCTGCGTGGCGTGCGGGCGGCCGGCGCGCTGTTCGCCGTCCCGACGTACATGTTCATTCGTGGCGATCGGGCTGATCGTCGTGGTGGGGTTGGTGAAGTCCGCCGGCCACGGGTTCCACGCTGATGACCCCTGTTCCTCATCGCGCCGGCGAGGCGCTCGGCTTGCTGCTGGTCCTGCGAGCTTTCGCGTCCGGTGCGACGGCGATGACCGGGATCGAGGTGATCTCGAACGCGGTGCCCGTCTTCCAGCCTCCCGAGGCGGACAATGCGCGAAAGACGCTCTCGGCGATGATCATCCTGCTCGTCGCGATGTTCGTCGGCGTGGTGATCGTCGCTCACCTCGACGGCGCCAGCCCCGGCACCCAGACGGTCCTCTCGCAGATCGCGCATCGTAGCGTCGGTGGTGGCCCGCTCTACGCGTTCGTCCAGCTCTCCACGACGCTGGTGCTCCTGGTCGCCGCGAACTCCGCGGTCAACGGGTTCCCCCGATTGCTGTACTTCATGGCCCGCGACGGGTACGTGCCGCGGACGTTCCTCCACATGGGCGACCGCCTGGCGTTCACGGCGGGAATCGTCGTGCTCGCGGTCCCCGCTTCGATCCTGTTTGCCGGCTTCAACGGGCAGACCGAGCCGCTGATCCCGCTGTTCGCGATCGGAGTGTTCGTTGCGTTCACGCTCGCTCAAAGTGCGATGGTCGCCTACTGGTGGCGCCGGCGCGAACACAGCTGGCGGCGGTCGCTCGCTGTCAATCTGCTCGGCGCTGTGCTCTCCGGCGCTGGTGGCGGTGATCGCGGCAGTCACGAAATTTGCACAAGGCGCCTGGATCGTTGTGTTCCTGATCCCCGTGATCGTGGTCGCCTGCCTGCGGATCCATCGCTACTACCAGCACGCCGGCGAAGCGCTCGCCCTGCGGCCCGATCCAGCGCCCGTGACGTGCAGCGCGACGCTTGCCTCTGGAACCGGGGAGCCGATCGCCGGGGCTCAGAACGCAGATAGCTCCGGTGTGGTTCAGCACTTCGCGGTCGTACCGATCGCTGTGCTCGACCGCGCAGCGCTGCGGGCGCTCGCCTACGCCGCTTCGTTGGCGGTGCCCGTGCTCGCGCTGCATGTGAGCCCCAGCGCAGAGGAAGCGGAGCGATTCCATGGCTACTGGCGGGCCTGGGGCGATCACCTGCCACTCGAGGTCGTCGTCTCCCCATATCGCGCGACGCTTGCGCCCCTCGCCAACTACATCGAGGCGTTACACCGGCAACGACCCGAGATCACGATGACGGTCGTCGTGCCCGAGCTGATCGCTGCACACCGCTGGCAGCAACCCCTCCACAATCGCGTCGCCCAGCGGCTGCGCAAGATGCTCACCCGCGAACCGGGCATCGTCATCGCCAGCGTCCCCTTCAACCTGTCGGAATGAGAGATTGGAACGCGGCACGGGCCAGCTGACGAACGACTCGCCCGGATCAGAGGGCCGGTGCGCGGCGGGCCAGTGATCACCCGGGCGACGCCGGCACGTCCTCCCCGGTTCCCGGCTCGAGCCTCGCCGCCCAGATGCCGCGGACATGGGCGATGTGGCGGGCGATGATCTCCCGGGTCAGAGCAGGGTCGCGGGCGAGCAGCGCGTCGAGCAGTTCGAGGTGCTCGACGGCCGACGCCGTGAGACGGCGCTGCGCGACGAGCTGCTCCAGCCCGTACAGCCTGGTGCGCGCCCGCAGGTCGCGCACGATCTCGACGAGCTGGTCGTTGCCGGCCAGCGCGAGCAAACTCAGATGGAAGTGCCGGTCGTTCTCGACGTAGCTGATCAGGTCGCCGGCGTTGGCGCTGAGGACGATCGACTCGGCCAGCGGGCGCAGCGCCTCCAACGCCGCCGGCTCGGCGCGCGTCGCAAGCTCCGTGACCGTCGGCACCTCGATCAGCTCCCGCAGTTGAGTGATGTCGTCAAGTTCCTTGTCGGTCGGCACGGTGACGCGGAAGCCCTTGTTGCGTACCGGTTCGACGAGCCCCTCCTTGGCGAGGTCGAGCATCGCCTCGCGAACCGGGGTTGCGGAGACGCCGAACTGTTCAGCGAGCATCGGCACCGAGTAGATCACGCCCGGACGCATCTGCCCGGCGATCACTGCGGCGCGCAGCGCATCGGCGACCTCCTGACGCAGGCTCGGGCGCCCCGCGAGCGAGGACACCGTGAGCGTCCCGCCGCGCGCGCCGCCGGCCACCTGCCAGTCGGGTGTCGGCAGCGCCGGGGGTGGGAGAGGCTCTCCGAGGTCGGTCATCGGCCGTGCGGCGCGACGCTGACGGTGCGCGTCGAGCTGTAGAAGTCGAGGGCGGCGAGCCCCTGCTCGCGCGGGCCCAGGCTCGACTCCTTTTCGCCGCCGAACGGCGCGTAGAAGTCGACGCCCGTGGTCGGCGCGTTGACCTTGATCATCCCGGTGTCAAGCTGGCCGGCCGCCGCCAGCAGCGCGTCAAGGTCTCGACCATGCAGCGAGGTGACGAGCCCGTACCGGACCCCGTTGGCGATCGTGATCGCCTCGCTGAGCGTCGCCACGCGGTGCACCACCGCGAGCGGGCCGAACGTCTCCTCCTGCATCAGCGGGTGCGACCCGGGGACACCGTCGACGAGCGCCGGTTCGACGAACCAGCCATCGCGGCCGGGGACGGCCCCGCCCGCCATCACCCGCGCGCCGCCGCCGGTCGCGCTGCTGATCGCGGCGAGCACTTTGTTGCGGGCCGCGCTGGAGATGACCGGGCCGACGGCGACGCCTGCGCTGTCGGGGTCTCCGGGGGCCAGCGCACGGACGGCCTCCACGAGCGCCTCGATGAACGCGTCGCCCGCGCCCACGACGATCACGCGCCGTGTGGCCGTGCACTTCTGGCCGGCGTAGCCCATCGCCGCGCCGGCGATGGTCGCGGCGGTCAGGTCCGGATCGGCGTCCGGCAGCACGATCGCGGCGTTCTGCCCGCCCATCTCGCACTGGACCGGCACGCCTCGCTGCGTGGCGCCGGCGGCGACCGCCCGGCCGACTGCGACCGACCCGGTGAACGACACGACGTCGGCGCACTCGACCACGGCCTCGCCGGCCTGCTGCCCACCCGGGGCGACGGCGAACAGGCCCTCGGGCAGGTGCGGACTCAGGAGCTGCTCGAGGAACAGCGCGCTGCCGAGTGCGTCGGGCGAAGGCTTCAGCAGGACCGCGTTGCCGCAGGCGAGCGCGGGCGCCGCTTTCCACAGCGGGATCGCGAGCGGAAAGTTCCACGGCGTGATCAGCCCGGCAAGGCCATGCGGCCGGCGCTCGGTGAACAGCAGCCCGCCGACCGATGGGGGATACGTCTGTCCCAGCGGGGTGAACGCCGCCTGCGCGTAGTACTCGAGGATCGAAACAGCACGGTCGACCTCCCCGGTCGCCTCGCCGCGCGGCTTGCCAACCTCACGGATGACAAGGTCGATCGCCGCGTCGCGGCGCGCGCGCAGGTCGCGGGCGACGCCGGCGAGCCCGGCGCTGCGCCGCGCGGCCCCCAGTGACCGCCATTCGCGCTGCGCCGCCCGGCCGGATGCGGCCAGGGCCGCAACGGCGCGTCCGTCAAGCTCGACGGCTTCGGCGATCAGATCGCTCGGCGCCTGCGGAGAGGTGGACCTGATCGTCCGTGTGCTCATAGAAGGAACCCTGCCGGAAACGGGTCGTCGGGCGCCAGTATGTACTGAGCGGTGCCCGTCACCCACGCGCGGCCGGTGACCGTCGGCACCACCGCCGGCAGCGGTCCGACGGCGGTCTCCTCGACGATCCGGCCGATGAAGCGCCCGCCGATGAACGATTCGTTGACGAACTCCTCGCCGAGTGCGAGTTCGCCGCGCGCGTGCAGCTGCGCCATCCGCGCCGAGGTCCCCGTGCCGCATGGTGAGCGGTCGAACCATCCGGGGTGGATCGCCATCGCGTGGCGCGAGTGACGGGCATCTGAACCGGGCGCGACGAGCTGGACGTGGTGGCAGCCGCGGATCTCGTCGTTGAGCGGGTGGACGGGTTCGTCCTGCGCGTTGATCGCGGCCATGATCGCCAGGCCCGCGTCCAGGATCTCCTGCTTGCGCTCACGGTCGAACGGCAGCCCGAGCCGTTCGAGCCCGACGATCGCGTAGAAGTTGCCGCCGAACGCCATGTCGTAGCCCACCTGATCGAACCCGTCGACCTCCACGTAGCGGTCGAGCGCGGTCGCGAACGCCGGGACATTGCGGATCGTGACGGAGCGCGCAGCTCCGTCCTCGACGGCGACGTCGGCCTGGACGAGCCCCGCCGGGGTGTCGAGCCGGATCGTCGTCACCGGCTCTCTGACATCCACCATCCCGGTCTCGACGAGCACGGTCGCGACGCCGATCGTTCCGTGGCCGCACATCGGCAGGCAGCCGCTCACCTCGATGAACAGCACGCCCCAGTCGGCGTCGGGGCGCGTCGGCGCCTGCAGGATCGCGCCGCTCATCGCGCTATGGCCGCGCGGCTCGTACATCAGCAGAGTCCGGAGGTCGTCCATATGGGCGAGGAAGTGACGGCGCCGGTCGAACATCGTCTCGCCGGGGATCTCGCCGGCGCCGCCGACGATCACGCGCGTCGGCATCCCCTCCGTGTGCGAGTCGACTGCGTGCAGGACCCGGACCGCTCGCATCGTCAGTGGACGGCCTCGGACTGCGCCTGTTCGGTCGCTGCGCGGACGACCGCCTGCTGCTCGGTGGTGAGCGATTGTCGCGGCGGCCGGCAGGGGCCGCCGTAGCGTCCGACGAGGTCCATCGAAAGCTTGATCGCCTGCACGAACTCGGTTTTGGAGTCCCAGCGGAGCAGTGGATGCAACCGGCGGTAGAGCGGCAGGGCCCGCTCCAGGTCGCCCGCCCGGCAAGCCTCGTACAGCTCCACCGACGCGGCCGGAAGCGCGTTGGCGTACCCGGCGATCCAACCGACGGCGCCCGCGACTGCGAGCTCGAGGGTGACGTCGTCGGCGCCGATCAGGACGTCGAGGTCGGGCGCGAGCTCGGCGATCTGGTACGGCCGGCGTGGATCGCCGGAGAACTCCTTGACTGCGACGATCAGACCCTCGCCGTGCAGCCGTGCGAGCATCTCAGGCGTGAGATCGACCTTCGTGTCGATTGGATTGTTGTAGGCGACGACCGGCAGCTCCACCTTCGCCACCTCGGTGAAGTGTTCGACCACCGCGCGCTCGTCGGCGCGGTACGCGTTGGGCGCAAGCAGCATCACCCCGTGGGCGCCTGCCTCGGCTGCCTGCTCGGCCCAGCGGCGCGCCTCGAGCGCGCCGTAGGCGGAGACACCCGGGATGATCGAGAAGCCCTCGGGGGCCGCCTCGATCGAGGTGCGCACGACGGCTCCGCGCTCCTCGGGGGTGAGCGCCTGGTACTCACCGAGCGACCCGTTGGGTGCCGCGCCGTGGCAGCCACACGCCGCCAGCCACCGAATGTGCTCCGCGAAGCGATCGAGATCGACGCTGAGGTCAGCGCCGAACGGCAGCGCAGTCGCGACGAGCACCCCGTGCCATGGTTTCAACGTCTCATCCTCCTGTGCCTTCCAACACTAATATAGCACATAGCACACAGTATTGCCCGATTGCAGTCATCGCCGATCGATCCGTCCGATCAGTGCGGATCGCTTGGGTCTCTGCCGGGCAGATCGAGTGTGGCGAGCAGAGCGAGCGAGACGGGCTGGCCCAGCGAGCGCCGCGACAGCGCGACAAGGTCATCAAGCGTCACCGGCCGCCCGCTCAGCTGGGCGGTCAGCTCGGCGACCGCGCTGCCGCAGATCCGCCCTTGGCACCACCCCATCCCGGGACGTGCGAGCAGCTTGACCGCGCGCGGATCGGCGGCACCGAGGTTCCGCACCGCATCACACAGCCGCGCATAGGGGACCTCCTCGCAGCGGCAGACCAGCGTCTCGTCGTCGAGCCACTCGCTCCAGCCACCGCGTACGGGGTGCACGGCGTGCAGCGCGGCGGCGAAGCGTCGCAGCAGCCCGCGGCGCGCGAGCAGCCGGCGGCGCATCGCGCCAGAAGGAGCCGGCCTGCAACCGAGGTCGTGAGCCACCGCCGCACCGCAGAG
This sequence comes from uncultured Solirubrobacterales bacterium, assembly GCA_963705995.1. Classification (GTDB taxonomy): domain Bacteria; phylum Actinomycetota; class Thermoleophilia; order Solirubrobacterales; family Solirubrobacteraceae; genus Palsa-465. Next base: position 393,928 of record CAVPLN010000004.1, on the reverse strand, counting down.
TCGGCCCTCCACGAGCGCGAGGTCGGCACCGCCGACGCCCGTCGTCTCGCCGGCTGCGTAGACACCGGGGACGGAGGTGCGCCCGTCCGAGTCGGCGGCGAGCGCGACGAGGCCATTGGCCGACGGCGCGCCGGCGCAGCCGAGCGCCAGCGCGAGGTCGATCTGGGGGGTGAAGCCGTAGCCGACCGCGAGCAGGTCGCAGGCGATGCGGCGTTCACTGCCCGTGACGATCCGCCAATCCGCGTCGATGCGGGCGATGGTGACCGACTCCAGCCGCTGTCCGCCATGAGCAGCAATGACCGCGTGCCGGGTCCGGAACGGCACCCGGTGGCGGGTCAGTTGCGCGGCGTACAGGGCGGCCTCCGGCAGCTTCGGGATCGCGCCCGCGAGCGCGAGCGGGTGGCCGGCGATTCGCCTCGGGTCGTTGGCTTCGACCACCTCGAGGACGGCAACGCCGGCGGCACGCAGGCCGCAGGCGACCGGGAGCAGGAACGGGCCCGTGCCCGCCACGACCGCGCGCCGGCCGCCCGCCACGAGCGAACCCTTCAGCAGCGCCTGGGCGCCGCCGCCGGCCATCACGCCGGGGAGCGTCCACCCTGGAAACGGGATGTGGCGGTCATGGGCGCCGGTCGCGACGATGACGGCGCGTGCCGTGACGGTTCTCGGCTCGCGCTCGCGCTCGCCCTCGGTCGCGTGCACCCGAAAGCCCGGCTCGATCGACCACACGGCGTGACGGGCACGGTGGACGATCCGGCCGGCGGTGATGTGACTGGCGAAGCGATCGTGCAGGCCGGCAAACGCCGGGTCGACGTGCCCTGGGGCGTGTCGAAAATACTGCCCGCCGATCCGCTCGCCGAGATCGAGCACGGTGACCGACAGGCCCTCGCCGGCAGCCGCGATCGCCGCCTCGAGGCCCGCGGGTCCCGCCCCGATCACGGCGAGGTCACACGACGACGTCGTCACGGTTCGCCCCCCGCTCGCTGACCACGACGTCGCCGGGCTGGGCGGTGAGCAGGCATGCCCGCAGCGAGCGGACCTCGTTGACGGTCACGAGGCAGTCAAAGCACACTCCGATCCCGCAGAACAGGCCGCGACGCTCGCCGCGGCTGCGGGTCGTTCGCCAGCTCGGGCGTCCCGAGGCGATCAGCGCGGCGGCGACCGTCTGACCGGGGGTGGCCCTGACCGGCTCGCCGTCGAAGCTGATCAGAAAGTCGTCGCGGTCAGGCATCGGTCGCGTCGAACCGGGAGGGAGCGAACGGCTCGAGTGAGAGGTCGGCCGGCACGCCGGTGGCCGCCTGGGCCACGAGCCGGCCGGTCGCGGGCGCCAGACCGACGCCCGCGCCCTCATGGCCGCAGGCGTGGATCAGTCCGGGGACGCGCGGGTCTGGGCCGATCACCGGGAGATGATCCGGGCAGTAGGGCCGGAATCCGTGGTAGGTGCGCAGCGCTCGGACCTGCGCGAGGAACGGGAACAGCTTGACCGCGCCGGCGGCGATCCGGCCGATCGCGCGCCACGAGGTGGTCGCGTCGAAGCCCACACGCTCCCGTGTCGCGCCGATCAGAACCGTGCCGCTGCGGGTGCCTTCGACGACCGTCGAGGTCTCGAGGCCCTCCGCGCTGCTGGCGACGTTCGCGACATAGTCTGCCGTGTAGACCTTGTGGCGGATCACGGGCGGCAGCGGCTCGGTCACCAGGATGAAGCCGCGGCGGGGCAGGATCGGCAGCTCGATGCCCGCCTGCCGCGCCAGCTCGCCGCCCCACGTGCCGGCTGCGTTGACGAGTACCGGCGTGCTGAAGTCACCCTGCGAGGTCCGCACGCCAGTGAGATTGCCGCCGCTGCCGCGGACGACGGCGGTGACCTCGCAGCCGAGACGCAGCTGCGCGCCGCGGCGGCGGGCGGCGGCGAGCAGGTGGGCGGCGGCGAGCATTGGCTGAACCTGCATGTCCTGCGGGTAGCTGACGCCGCCGGCGAGCCCGTCGACGATGTTCGGCTCGAGCTCGCGCAGCTCGCCCGCGGCCACCGGCTGCGCGTCGACGCCGTTGCCGCGCTGCACGGCGGCGAACCCGGCGAGGGCGTCGAGCGCCGCCGGCGTATCGGCGACGACAAGCCCGCCCTTGGGCTCGAGCTCCGCGGTTATGCCGAGCTCGACGGCGAGCTCCTGCCAGAGGCGGTGTGAGAGGAGCGCGAGCTCGAGTTCGGGGCCGGGCTGCTTGTCGGAGACGAGGATGTTGCCCTCGCCGGCGCCGGTGGTCCCGCTTGCGACCGACCCACGGTCCAGCACCGCGACCGAGGCGCCCATGGCACAGAGGTGGTACGCGCACGCCGCCCCAACGATGCCTGCTCCGACGACGACGGCATCAAACGTCTGCGCCACAACGGTACTATTGCACATGTCACGCGCCAATGGAGACCGAACGGGCGCCGCGGCGCGGAAAGGACGCGTGAGGAACGTGCAAGGGGTCGAGCAGCCAGAGCGGATTGCGACGTCACCCGCAGGTGACGTCGCCACCTTCATCGTTCCGGCTCGTGGGGACGCCGGCGCCGGTGTGCGCGGTGTGTGGCTCGGACCGACGGAGGGGGCGCCTCGCCGCGTGAGCGAACGGGTGCCTGACACTCCCGTGGCCTTCGCGCCGGACGGCTCCCAGTTCGCCTTCGGCTTCCAGAACGCGACGGATAGCACCATCGAGATCAGGTCATCTGGCGAGGAGTCGGATCGTGAGCCGACGTCGGTCTCGCTCCCGGGCTTTGCGGAGGCGCTCGCGTGGTCCTCGATGGGCCTCTTCGCGGTCGCCGCCGAGCCTGGGGCGGACTCGGCGGCGCTGCACTCGGGCCGACCTCTCGCCGGCGCTGACGCCGATCCACGCGTGGTCGCCGGCGCCGCCGGTTGGCGCCGGGTCTGGCAGATCGATCCGGATGATCGGGTGCGGGCACGTCCGATCACTCCGCGTGGACCCACGATCTGGGAGTTCGCACCGGTTTCCGGGGGTGGGATCGTGGCGCTGTGCAGCGACGACCCGAGCGAGGACGGCTGGTATCGACCGTATCTCGCGCTGTTCGCCGGCGGGTCGGCACCGGGGCGGATCCTCTATCGCTCCAGTTGGCAGCTCTCCTCGCCAACGGTCGATCCGGCGGGCGAACGCATCGCCTTCATCGAGGGATGGGCGAGCGACCGCGGACTGCTCGCCGGCGAGGTGCGCTGGCTCGGGCTCCGGGACACGCAGGCCACGCCGCGGGCGCTCGACGCCGGCGTCGATGTCACCTGGCTCTCCTGGGAGCCGACAGGCCGGCTGTGGCTGGCCGGCTGGGATCACCTCGGCACCGCCTGGGGCTCATTCGACGGTGAGGACCTCGACGCGACGCCGACACTGCACCGCGAGCACGCCGGCTGTGTCAACTCCCGGTGGCATCCGGAGGTGGCACCGATCGGTACGGGCGATGCCCTCACCGTGCGCTCGACAGCCGATGCCGCGCCGGAGGTGGTCCGCCTCACGGCCGCTGGCGAGCACCGCCCCTGGAGTGCGCTCAACGGCGCGGCGCGCGAGCGGACGTTCGCGATGCGCGAGCTGCGCTGGAACGGGCCCGCCGGCCTCGAGATCGAGGGCCTGCTGGCGCTGCCGGCCGCGACCGGTGTCGCGCTGCCCCCGCTCGTTGTCGACATCCACGGAGGCCCGAGCATCGCCTGGCATCACGGCTGGAGCCTGACCTGGGCCGAGGTTCTCACCGAGGCGGGATTCGCGGTGCTCATGCCGAATTACCGCGGGAGCGTCGGACGCGGCCAGGCCTTCGGCCGATCGATCCTGGGAGACCCGGCCGGGGCCGAACTCGAGGACGTCATTGCCGGGGTCAGGCATTGCGCGGCCGTCGGGTTGATCGACGATCGACGGGTGGGGGCGATCGGTGCGAGCTACGGCGGCTACCTCGCGGCGTGGGCCGCGTGCCGATCCGACGTGTTCGGCGCCGGCGTTGTGATCGCCGGTGTCACGGATCTGGTCAGCTGCCGCGGCACTGCAAATAACAGCACCTTCTACGATCGTCTGCTCAACGGGTCACCCCGAGAGGTGGGCTCCGAGTACCTGCAACGCTCACCGGTCTGCGCGGTCGATGGTCGAACCTCACCGACGCTGATCCTGCATGGTGAGGAGGACCGCTGTGTTCCGCTCGGTCAGGCTCAGGAGTTGCATCACGCCCTGCGCTCGGCCGGCGTCGCCACGGAACTCGTGACGTACCCGCGCGAGGGCCACATCTTCTTGGAGCGAGCGCATCTGGACGACCACCATCGCAGAGCCGTGAACTGGCTGACGACCCATCTGGTGGCACGGTGAAGTTCGGGGTTTACCTCGCCAACTTCGGGCCGTTCGGTGACGCCCATGTGATCGGTGAGCTTGCCGCCGCGGCGGAGACCGCCGGTTGGTCGGGCTTCTTCCTGTGGGACCACGTCGCGCGCCCTGAGGGTGTGTTCCCGATGGTCGATCCGTGGATCGCGCTGGCCGTTGCCGCGACACGGACACGCGTGGTCCGGCTCGGCGCGCTTGTGACGCCGCTCCCGCGGCGGCGGCCGTGGAACGTCGCCCGTGAGATCGCTTCGCTTGACCATCTCAGCGACGGTCGGATGGTGCTCGGCATCGGATTGGGGGTCACCAGCGGCCCTGAGTTCCGCGACTTCGGCGAGGAGTCGGATCCGCGTGCGCGCGGCGACCTCATCGATGAGGGCCTCGCCATCATCCGCAGTGCCTGGACGGGCGAGCCGGTCACTCACATCGGTGTGCACTACCAGATCGACGGCGTCGCGTTCCTGCCGCGGCCGGTGCAACCACACGTTCCGATCTGGGCGGCGACCGAGCGCGCCCGCGGCCGTCCGGTCCGCCGCGCTGCCTCGGTGGATGGCATCTTCCCGATCGGCGTTGGCCCGGACGAGATCGATGCGCTCACAGCCGCGATCGCGCGGCACCGCTCCGAATCGGCGCGCGACTTCGATCTCGTCGTCACCGGAACCGATGACTGGGACGCATGGCGCGCGGCCGGCGCGACTTGGTGGCTGCGCGATCTGCCGTGGCGGGAATCGCTCGCGCATTCGCGAGCGATCATCGAGGCCGGTCCGCCCGCGTGAACCCCGCCGGCTGGGTCACGAAGTCGACGATCGCCGCGGCGAAGGGCTCGGGGTGCTCCCACAGGCAGCAGTGTCCGCCAGGGACGAGGCGGAACGTGCTGTTCGGCAGCGCGACGTGAAGGCGCCGGGACAGATCGACCGGGATCAGGATGTCCTGCTCCCCGGCGAGGACGAGCGTCCGGCTCGTGACCCCATCCAATCGATCCGAGGTGTCGTGCGTGCGGATCGATTCGAGCTGCGCGAGATAGGCCGCGACCGGCTGGTCGATGAAGCGCAGCGCCGTTTCGACCTCCTCGAGTCGGGAGCCGCCGGTCTCGAAGAAGTCCGGCGTGAATCCCCACAGGGCGACGTCACGCATGATCGTCGCGACCCCCACGACCGGTGCAAGCTCGCCCCACAACGCGTACATCCGCGAGCAGAACGGCCCCGGAGCGCCGTAGGTGCAGGCGAGTACCACCGACGCGAGGTCATCGCCGTACGCAAGCGCGTACTCCTGCGCGATCATGCCACCCATCGAGATGCCGGCGAGGTGGAAGCCGTGGAGCCCGAGATGGTCCATGAGGGCCTTGAGGTCGGCCGCGAACTGCGCGGTCGTGTACGGACCGGCGGGCTTCGAGGTGGCGCCGATGCCTCGGTTGTCATACCGCACGACCCGTAGCCCCGCCTCGAGGAACGCCGGCATCTGGAGATCCCACAGATGCAGGTCATCCGCGAGACCGCTGACGAGGACGAGCGTGGTGTCGCCGTCACCCTCGACTTCGTAGTTCACGTCGATGTCTCCGAGGCTGACGACGGTCATGGAGTCTCCAGGGCGATGGGTTCAGGTCCGATCGCCGCGCCCGCGTCGGCGACCGGGCGGGGGACGGAGGCCAGCAACCGCTTGGTGTACGGATGCTCAGGCCGGTCCAGCACATCTGCGGTCGAGCCGTGCTCCACCAGCTGACCCTGCGAGAGGACGTAGATCCGGTCGGTGACCTGACGCACGACGCCGAGGTCGTGGGTGATGAACAGCAGCGCGAGCCCGAGATCGCGCTGCAGCTCGGTGAACAGGGTCAGGATCTGGGCCTGCACGGAGACGTCGAGCGCGGAGACCGATTCGTCGCAGACGATCAGCCGCGGCCGCACCGCGAGCGCGCGGGCGATCGCCACACGTTGACGTTCGCCGCCCGACAAGCCGGCGGGCCGGCGCCTGAGGTAGCCGGCGGGGAGGCCGACGCGCGCGAGCAGTTGCTCGACTGTGGCGCGACTCGGGCGCCCGTCGCCTGCCATCTCGGCGGCCTCGGCGAGGATCGACCCGATCCGGCGCGCCGGGTTGAGCGAGGCGTACGGGTTCTGAAACACGATCTGAATCCCGCGTCTGACCCGACTTCGCTCCTGCGGGCGCAAGCGCGCCATGTCGGTGATGTCGACCCCGTCGAACATGATGCTCCCGCGCGACGCCGACTCCAGGCCGAGTACGCATCGGGCGAGCGTCGTCTTGCCCGAGCCGGACTCGCCGACGAGGCCGACGCTCTCGCCGGCGCCGACATCGAGATCGATCGCGTCGAGCACGTTGTGGCCGCGATCGGCGTGACGACTGAAGGTCTTGCTCAGGCTGCGCACTTGCAGGAGGGCACCACCGACGGGCGCCGCGGCTTCCGCCGGGGCAGCCTCGTCCTCGTCGGCGGGACTGCCGACCACCAGTTCGCCAGTCAACTCCTCGCTGCGCGCGCACGCACTCACGCGTCCGTCCGCGAGCGTCCGCAGCGGCGGTGCGCCGTGGAGACAGGCATCCGTGACGAACGTGCAGCGGGGAGCGAAGGCGCACCGGTCGGCGACGTCGTCGGGCGCGGGAACGGAACCCTCGAGCGGGACGAGTGCCCGGCGTCGGCGGGCGACGTCGGGTTCGGCGCGCAGCAGCCCGTACGTATACGGATGGCGAGGAGTGCGCGCGATCTCCGCGGGGCTGCCGACCTCCATCAGCGTCCCGGCATAGAAGACGTAGATCCGGTCGCACACGGAGAAGGCGACGCGGAGATCGTGAGTGATCAGGACGAGGCCCATCTGGCGCTGTTGCTGCAGGCGCCGGAGCAGTTCGAGCACGGCCTTCTGGGTCGTCACGTCGAGCGCGGTCGATGGCTCGTCGGCGATCAACAGCTCTGGATCGCCGGCGAGCGCTGCGGCAAGTCCGATGCGCTGCGCCATCCCTCCGGACACCTCGAACGGGTACTTCTCGCCGTCGGCGTGTGACAGGCCGACCTCGGCGAGACGGTCGGTGGTGAGACGGCGCCGCTCTGAGCGCGACAGGCGGCGACCGGCCGCCGAGCCGAGTGTCTCCTCGATGTGCCGGCTGCAACGGCGGACCGGGCTGAGCATCGTGAACGGATCCTGCAGCAGCATCGACACCCCGGTTCCGCGGAGGGCGCGCATCCGGCGCGCAGGCGCCGTCAGCGGGTCAACGCCGAGGACCGCCACTTTGCCCTGCGCCTCCAGACCGGTGGGGAGCAGGCCGGCGAGCGCTCGGGCGGTGAGCGACTTTCCGCTTCCCGACTCGCCGACGATCCCGATCGTCTCGTTGGCGCGCACGGTCAGGCTGACGTCGCGCACGAGCGTCCTGCGGCGGCCGTGTCCCGGCGCGGTGATCGAGAGGTGCTCGACCTGCAGCAGCGGCGCTTCGCCCGGTTCCACGGTCGCAGGCCGATGGCTGGCGGGGCCGGTGCTCACGCCCTCACTCCCCGAGCGGCGAACCGCTCCGCGACCCAGTCACCGATGATCGAAAACGACGCCGCGGTGAGCACGATCATGATGCCGGGGGCAAGTGCTCCCAGCGCGTTGTTGAACACGAGCGCCTGGTTGTCGGACAGCATCCGCCCCCAGTCGGTGGATCCGGGCGGGGCGCCAAGGCCCAGAAACGACAGCCCGGACAGAGTCACGAGCGCGAAAGCGAAGTCGAGGCAGAGGTCGACGATGATGAAGGGAACCACGTTGGGCAGGATGTGGCGGACCATGATCCGTCGGCGGGTCAGCCCGAGGATCCGGGCGGCTTCGACATAGGGCAGCTGACGCTGCTCGAGGGTGACCGCACGGATCACGCGGATGTCGTAGGGACTGGACAGGACCACGAGGACTGCGACGGCGACCCAGTAGCCGCCACTGACCACGCCCGCGACGACGATCGCGACGAGCAGCGGCGGCAGCGCGTAGCCGATGTCGACGATCCGCATGATGATCGTGTCCGGCAGACCGCCCAGGTAGCCGGAGAGGATGCCGAAGAAGACGCTGATCACCATCGCGCCGAGCGCGATCACCAGCGGTCCGGCGAGCGCGATCCGGGCGCCGGCGAGGAGGCGGCTGAAGAGATCTCGACCGAGGCTGTCGGTTCCGAGCAGAAAACCGTGACCGGGAGGCGCGGAGGCCGACAAGAGGCTTTGGGCAGCTGGGTTGTGGGGGGCGAGCGCGCTCCCGGCGACGACGAGCACGAGCATCACCAGCAGCACCGCGGCGGCGCCCGTCACGATCACGGCGGAGCCGGTCGGCAGAACTCGGCCGACCCTCGAGCGGCGACCCGGGAAGGCGGTCGACGTCGTGGCCATCACACGGCTCCGCGGGCGAGGTGTACGCGCGGGTCGATGAACAGATAGAGGATGTCGACGACGAGGTTGACGAGGATCACGGTCGCCCCGAGCGCGAGCGTCGCCGCCTGCACGACGGGGATGTCGTGTGTTGTGACCCCGGACACGAGCATCGAGCCGATCCCCGGGAGGTTGAAGACGACCTCCACCAGCACAGCGCTGGCGATCAGGTAGGAGACGACGAGCCCGCTGCTCGTCACGATCGGGATCAGGGCGTTGCGGAGTGCGTACGTGATCAGCACGCGGCGCTCCGAAGCGCCCCGCGCGCGGGCGAACGTCACGTAGTCGGACGAGAGCTCGCGGATCATGCTCGAGCGCGTGATCTTGAGGACGAGGGCCATCGCGCCCAGGCCGAGCGAGAAGCCGGGGAGCAGGAGATGCTCGAGCCTGCTCCATCCGGCGCTCCCCTCGCCGTACGCCGGAAGCCAGTGCAGATCGACGGAGAAGACGATCAGCAACCCGATTCCGGCCACGAATGCCGGAGCGCTCACCCCGACGATGCTGAGCGCGACGATCACACGATCGACGAGGCGTTCCTGCCAGACCGCTGCGATCACGCCGAGCACGATCCCACCCCCGACGGCGAACACGAATCCGACCGACGCCAGCTGGAAGCTCACTCCGAGGTGGGCTGCCAGGGTGGGGCCGACCGGCGCGAGCGTTGTGATCGAGCGGCCGAACTGGAGCTGCACGACCCCCTTCAGCCAGTACCAGTACTGCCCCCAGAAGGACAGGTTGAGGTGGAACTCGGCCCGGATCGCGGCGAGATTGGCGGGCGTCGTCGGCCGCGTCCCGAGCAGAAGCTTGGCCGGATCGCCCGGTGACAGCGCGAGCAGCGAGAAGCTGATGAAGCTGAGGACGACAAGCAGCACCACGGAGACGACCAGTCGCCGAGCGAGCATCGGCCCGTAACCACTCCGGCCCGTCCGTCGGCCGGTCGGCGTGACCGGACCGAGCAGCGCGTCGCCGGGACCGATGCCGCCTGAGATCGCGGTCGCGGATGCTGGATCGACGCTCACGCCTTCGTGATCTGCGTGGCCCAGGGCTGGAGGTAGAACACGGGCGACAGCGGATAGGCCTCGGCGGTGTCGAGCGCGACGAGGTTGTCCTCGATCCACACCGGCAGGACCGGCAGGTCCTGCTGTGCGATCGTCAGCACCTCCCGCATGCACTTGATGCGTGTGGCCGTGCTCTGCGAGGCCGCTTGCGTGTCCATCAGCTTGTCGACCGTGGGATTGCTGTAGCTGGAGAGGTTCCAGCCGTTCTTGATCTGCACCGTCGCCAGGAACCCGAGGTAGTCGGCGGGGTCCGGATAGTCGGGGAAGTAGACGACGACGCTGATCCCGAGTTTCGCGCGGTCGCCATTGAGGATCGCCAGCCACTGATCCTCGGTCATCTCCTTGATCTGGATGTCGACTCCCATCGGCTTCATGTTCTGCTGCAGGTTCTCGAGCGCCGCTCCCATCCGCGGATAGTCCTCCGGGTAGGGCACCGTCGTCGAGAAGCCCTTGGGGTGCGCCGACTGCTTGAGCTCGGCCTTGGCAGCGTCCAGATCGAAGGCGTACTGCGGGTTCGCGGCGTACCAGCCTTCGACCGTCGTCGGGTCCACTCCGAGTGGCTTGAAGAACAGCGGCGGCACGAATCCCGTGGCCGGCTGACCGGCGCCGCTGAGCTGCGACTGGATCAGTCCCTTGGTGTTGATCGAGTGTGCGATCGCCCGACGTACGTGGATGTCGTTGAAGGGGGCAGCCTCGACATTGAACGCGAGATAGAAGAGATCAAGCCCTGGGCCGAGTTCGACCTTCGCGCCGGGGATCTGCTTCCAGGTGGACAGCTGGTCGTACGGAACATCGAAGGTGCCATTGATGCTCGCGTTGTGCATCGCGAGCAGGCGGGTCGAGTCGTCCGCGATGCCCTGCATCGTGAGATCGACGACCTTCGGCATCGTGCCGTGGTATTCGCTGAAGCGCGTCAGCTGCACCGACGAGGTCGGGGCGAACGACGTGATCTTGTAGGGCCCGGTGCCGATCGGCAGGTGCCCCGGCGTCCCCGCGTTCGCGCCCGCGCTCTGCAGGAACTTCTTGCTCTGCACCAGACCCGCCGTGTGGGCCGGCGTGTAGGGCCACAGTCCGTCCGGGGACGTGAGCTCGACGGTGAGTTCGAGCGCTCCGGTTGCCTCGATCCGCTTCACCGAGTTGAAGAACAGGGTCAGCTGGGACCCGTTCTTGGGGAGCATCTGCCACTGCAGCGAGAACGCGACATCCTCCGCGGTCAGCGTCGACCCGTCATGGAATCGGACGTCGGGCTTGATCGTGTAGACGTAGGTCGTCGGATCAGGCTGGTGCATCGACGCCGCCAGGAGCGGCTGCAGCGACATATCGTCGGCAAACGTCGTCAGTCCCTCCAGTGCGAGCGACAGGACGGTCGGCGACGGGATGTTGAAGGCTCGCAGGATGTTGAGGTCCTGGGGGAGTGATGCCATGCCGAACGTGAGGTTGCCGATGTCGCCGCCGCTGGTGCTCGCCGCAGCGGCGCTCGCGGGAACTGCGAGCAGCTTGGATCCGAGTGCGCCTGCCACGGCCAGCGCGGACGTTCGTCTCAAGAGGGTGCGGCGGGTCAGCACCGGCCCGAAATTCAGGGCGTCGCTCAGTGCGGCCTTCGTCGGGTCAACGTCAGGGGAGACACCGGACATCGCAAGGCTCCTTCAATCGGGTAACAAATAATATGTCACATGTCACACGCATGTCAACGGACCTTCGGCGGTGGTGAAGCCCGCCACAGCAGGGCCTGCTCGAGCGCGGCAGCGAGCGGTTCGATCTCCGCCTCGGTGAACGCCAGTGGAGGCCGGATCTTCACGACACATGCGTCCGGCCCGGTGACACCTGCGAGGACCCCGTGGCGGCGCATGTGTTCGACGACGTCCGCCGCGGTCGGCGTGCCGGCGCGGTCTCGGTCGGACGCGTCGGTCGGACGTGCGTTGCGGGGCCCGCCCTGGACCTCGACCGCGATGAACAGCCCGGCGCCCCGCACATCTCTGACCGCCGGCAGGCCGATCAGGCCTTCCAAGCGCGCGAGCAGCCTCGTGCCGACGTCGCCGGCGCGCTCGACCAGTCGCTCGTCGTTGAGCACCTCGAGGACGGCGAGACCGGCGGCACACGCGACCGGGGTCCCGGCGAAGGTGTTGAAGTAGCGCGCCTTGAGGCCGAACGAATCGACCAGCTCCGGATGCGCCGCGAGCCCCGCAAGCGGATACCCGTTGCCCATCGGCTTGCCCATCGTCACGATGTCCGGGTCCACGCCGTGACGCTCGAAGCCCCACATCGTGCCCGTGCGGCCAAACCCGGCCTGGACCTCGTCAAGGAGCACGAGTCCACCGGCGCTTCGGACCGCATCGGCCGCTCCGCGCAGGAACCCGATCGGCCCCGGGACGAGTCCGTCGCTGGAGAGGAGCGAGTCGACGAGGAGCGCCGCCGGCCGCACACCGCGTGCCGCCAGCGCATCGATCGCTGCTCCGACCCTGTGGCCGAACGCATCCACTTCCTCCGTCGAGTCGGAGTGCCGGACGGGTGCGTCGACGAGTTCGACCTCGTGGCTCGCGACCGCCAGGGGGTCGAGCGATGGCGAGATCGCGGCCGTGGCGGTCGTCGTTCCGTGATAGGCGTGGCGGGTGACGATCACCCCGGAGTTGCCGGTCACGTGCCGAGCGATCTGGAGCGCAAGATCGTTGGCTTCACTGCCGGAGCAGGTGAACATGATCCGGCCGAGTCGGGCCGGCAGCGTGGCGAGCAACTGTTCCGCATAGTCGAGCGTGACCGCGCTCAGGTAGCGGGTGTGTGTGTTGATCAGCGCCGCCTGTTCGCTCAGCGCGTGCACGACACGTGGGTGGGCGTGGCCCACGCACGGAACGTTGTTGTAGGCATCCAGGTATCGGACGCCGTCGACATCGTAGACCCAGGTGCCTTCACCTCGCACGAGCCTGACCGGATCGGAGTAGAAGAGGCGGTAGGGGGTTCCGAGCAACGAGTGTCGCCGGTCGAGCTCCTCGTCCACTGATCTCGCGTGCGCGCTCACGCCACCGATCCCTGTTGCGGCGTCGCGTCGAGGACGGTGGTGACGAAGCGGGTCGTCTCGGTCTCGCGACACAGATCGGTGATGAGCGCGAGGTTCGCCTCGATCGTGGTGTCGTTTCGCATGATGTAGGCCGCGTTCTCGGGATGCAGAGCCGACCGCCATGAGGTGATCACCGTTGTGAGTGCCAGCCGAGTCGCCACCAAGGAGGGAATCAGTGCGAGCTCCTCGCTCGTCAGCGACGACACCTCGTGGTAACCGCGGGTGATGTCGAGCGCTGCGCAGAATGGCGACGGTTCCGCGAGCGATTGGTAGGCGATCGCCACCGCGAGCTCCTGCACGAGTGGTGCTTGCACGGCGTCACCGAAGTCGATCAGGCCGCTGATCCGCTCGGGCTGCTCGGCTGCCACGAGCACGTTCTGCGGATTTGCATCGTTGTGGATCACCTGGCTGCGCATCGCCGGCAGACGCGGCCGGACATCGTCGGCGAAGGCATCCAGGATCGCCGCAACCCGCCTGCGCCGCAGCGAATCGCGAATGTGGTCGACGAGCGGGCGCAGTTGCTCCGCGCGCTTCACGTCCCACAGGAACGGGCGATCGGCCTCGGGTTCGTCGAAGTCGGATAGCGCCAGGTCGAGGCGTCCGAGGAAGCGACCGAGCTCCAGCCAGCGGCTCCGCGACGGCCCCACTGCCTCGAGGGGCCGGCCCGGAAGGTAGGTCACGCACCGGACGCGGCATCGGATCTGGGGTGGTCCGGCAAGCGTCAGGACTGGTTCGCGGCCGGCGCCCGGCGCGATCACGGTCTGCGCCGGAATGCGCTTCGTCGCGAGGTGGTCGAGCAGGCGAGCTTGAAGCTCCGACACGACGGGGTCCTCCGCCGGGTGCACGACCTTCATCACGAAGCGGCTTCCGTCCGTGGCTGTCAGCAGGAAGTTTCGGTCGCGTTCGCCCGGGAGTCGGTCCGCGGTCTCGACGCTGATCCCGAACAGGTCGCCGGCGAGACGGACCGCCTCCCCGGTGGGGACGGCCGGCGGTGGCGACTCCAGGTTGCCAACGGCCAGTGCGCGTTCTCGAGCCGCGGTGGACGGCGCCGCGGCGGGCGTGGCTGCGCTTTCGTTCGCTCGTTCGTCCACGGAGTGCTCGGCTCTTCTCGGGAGGTGCCTTGCGGGTCGGCCCACTGGTCGGGCCGATTGAACCACAAAACCGAAACGATATGGAAGATGTGACATATCACACGGTGGGCATGGACCGGCGGTGGTATCGCGGAGATTGCCGATCTACTGGGAAATTCGCCGGTCCAGCGACAACATCCTAACGAGCACGTAACCGAACGGCGCCGGTCAGAATTGTTCAACAATCAGCCCCAAGAACGTTCCGGATTGGCCGCCGGCAGTGCGCCGGCTCGGGGTGCGCATGGGCCGGCTCCCCGTGCGGATACCGCTCCGAGGAACGGGGGAGCCGCTTCGTCGACTGGATCAGTCGGCGGCGTCAAGGAGGCGGCTGGCGCGTTCCTCGTAATACGCCAGATGGCCGGCGATCGCCGCTCGGGCAGCGCGTGGCGCTCGCTCGGAGATCGCCTCCGACAGCGCCCGATGCTCATCGAGGATGTGCTCGGGGCGCTCCTCCTCGCGCTCGCGGAGCCGGATCAGCGACATGAAGTAGGCGAGTTCCGATTCCATCGCTGTGAACATGCGCAGGAGTCGCGGACTGCCATGAAGACCGACGATCGAGCGATGGAAGCCGATGTCGGCGATCACGATGTTGGCCCACTGGCCGCTCTGCACGGCTCCGGCGAGAGCGTCGTAGGCGGCGCCGACCGCCTCGATGTGGCGATCCAGAACGACGGAGAGATGATCGGCTGCCGAGACCTCGAGCAGGCGTCGCGCGGCATACAGATCGTGCGCGTCCTCCTCGGTCAGCCGGACGACCACTGCCCCCCGGTTGCGCACATGACGGACGAGCCCCTCATGGACGAGATCGCGAATCGCTGCTCGGACCGTGTTGCGCGATACGCCGAACAACTCGGCCAGGGCCACCTCGCGCAACGGGGCGTCCGGGGCGATCTCGCCCGCCAGGATCTGGCGCCTCAGCGCGCTGATCACGTGGTCCGGCGCTGACGAACCGAGCAGCGTGGCCTCCTGCGCTTTCGGCGCCCGCGGCTCGGCGCGCTCCGCGTGGCTTCTGGTCACGCGCCGAATAGTACGTCGCGTTGTTCCCCGTTCAGCGGGGCCCTCTTCATGATCGAGCGCGAGCCTTCCGCATACCCTTGTAAGCGGCTATGGCCAGTGGATCTGCGACGGCGCTCCGTGACTGACGGTCTCGCGCTCGCAGCGGCGTTGGTGGTTCTCGCGTTGACGCTGGCGGTTGCGGTCGCACAACCGCCATATCTGTCGGAAGCGGCCGCTGCCGTTGCTGGTGGCGTGCTGGTCGTGCTCGTTGGTGCGATCGGGCTGTCGCGAGCAGGCGACGCGCTCCGGGCGCTGGGGCCGACTGTCGGGTTTCTCGCGGCGATGTTGCTGATTGCGGACGGCTGCCGGCGCGAGGGGCTGTTTGACGCGATCGGCGCGCTCATGGCGCGCGGTGCCGGCGGCAGCCCGCAGCGGCTGCTGGCGTTCGTGTTCGTGATCGCCGCGGCGATCACGGCGGTACTGAGCCTCGACGCGACAATCGTGCTGCTGACACCGATCGTGTTCGTGACGGCGGCGCGGATGCGGACCAGCCCGAAGCCGCAGGTGTACGCGTGCGCGCACCTGGCCAACTCGGCGTCGCTGCTGTTGCCGGTGTCGAATCTCACCAACCTGCTGGCCTTCCACGCCAGCAGGCTGTCGTTCTTGCATTTCGGCGCGCTGATGGCGTTGCCGACGTTCGCGGCGGTGGGCATCGAATGGATCGTGTTCAGGCGCTTCTTCGCGGTTGAGCTCGAACGACCGCGCCGCGCCGGCGCGCGACCGGCGCGCCCCGAACTGCCGCGGTTCGCGCTCGGGGTCCTGACGCTGACGCTGGCTGGGTTCGGGCTGAGCTCGGTGGTCGGGATCGAGCCGGTCTGGTGCGCGGCCGCGGGCGCCGCCGCGATCAGCCTTCCGGCACTCCTGCGCAGGACCGCGACGCCGGTCGCACTCGCCCGTGCGGCCGAGCCGGGCTTTCTGATCTTCGTTCTCGGGCTGGGGGTGATCGTGCGGGCAGCGAGCGTCAACGGCCTGGCAACGGCCGTCCATGCGCTGCTCCCCGTGGGGGCTTCGCTCGGCGACCTGCTCGCGATCGCGGCACTCAGCGCGCTGCTTGCGAACCTCGTGAACAACCTGCCGGCGACGTTGATGCTCGTGCCCGTCGTGGCCGCCGCCGGTCCCGGCCCTGTGCTCGCGACGCTGATCGGCGTCAACGTCGGTCCTAACCTCACGTACGTCGGATCGCTGGCGACCCTGCTGTGGCGACGCGTGCTACGCGCCGAGGACGCCGACATCGAGCTGGCTGAGTTCCTCCGGCTCGGCGCGTTGACCGTGCCCGCGGCGCTGCTGGCAGCGACCCTGTTCCTATGGTTAGCTCTGAAGGTCTGACCCAAAGCCGGTATGCGAGCGCTCGTCTGGATCAACGAGGACACGTGGGAGGCGACCGTCGCCCAGGCGGCGGAATCCCTGCCCGGCGACACGGAGATCACGCTGCTGCACGTCTCGAGCACCGAACCCGAGACGGTCGCCCACGCGGCGCGCCGCGGGCTGCTGGGCCGGCACCCACCACCACCCGCGACCCCTGAACCGCTGCGCGAGTTCTCCGAGCAGGCCGCCAACGACCTGCTCGCCGACGCGCAGACCCGGCTCGGGCGCCCAGCCACGCTCCAGATCCGCCGCGGTCGTGTCGAGCGCGAGGTCGTCGCGGCCGCTGCGCACGTGGACATCCTCATCCTGGCCCGCGACGGAGACCGCCGGCGGCTCGGACCGCGCAGCCTTGGCCGTGCGACACGCTTCGTCGTCGACCACGCCCCCTGCCGCGTACTGCTCGTCTGGCCCGACAACGCACCAGACCTCACGACGATCCCCGCGCCCCCACCAGGGGCCTCAGCACCTCGCTCCCCTCCGCGCAGCTGAACACACCGTCAACCGGCACTTCGTCGACGATCGGCCAGGTGACCGGCAGCAGGCGTAGCTCGATCGGTCGGGCCGACCGGGCGCTTGCGAACGACGGTTCATGGCTTCGCGCTCCTCGGGCATTGGACCCGCCGGCCGAGTCGCTGAGGCCGGGCAAAGCGGGGCCCGCCGAAAGGTTGAGGCGAAGCTCGACAGCGACGGGTCAGGCGGCTTGCGTGAGCAGGTGGGCTGCGCATTGGGCGCAGCGGCCGTACAGCACCACGTCGGCTTGGTCGGCGGTGAAATGTTGGTCGTGGGCGGCGGCGACCAGGGGGGCGGGATCGAACGGGCCGTCAAGGTCGTCGACGCGGCCGCAGTCACGGCAGACGGTGTGATGGTGGGGGTCGGTGCGGCCGTCGAACAGCGCGCCGCGGTTGCCGGCGTCGACTTTGCGTGCCAGGCCGAGCTCCACGAGCAGCTCGAGCGTGGCGTACACGGTCGGGAGCGAGATGCCGGGGAGCTCATCGAGGATCAACCGGCGGACCTCCTCGGCCGTGGCGTGCTGGCGGCGACGTCGCAGCAGCCTGAGGATGATCAGGCGCTGGGAGGTGACGCGCTGTCCGCGAGCGCGGAGCAGTTCGCCGAGGTCGGTGTCTGCGGGGCCGGGGGGTGGGTCGGTCGTGTTCGGCTCGCTCATTCTCTAGACCTAAGCGTAGCATGCTGATTGTTATTTGAAGGAGTTTGCTATTCTGAGTCCATGGTTGCATTGATCGCTTCGGTGCGAGAACTGGATGAGGAGTCGTTCGTCCTGCGCTTCATCCAGCCGGGGCTGGTGGGGCTGATCGACGGGACGCTCTCGACGCTCGCGCCGATCTTCGCGGCGGCACTGCTGTCCGGGTCGCACGCGGCGCTGTTCGTCGGCTTGGCGACCGCGGTTGGTGCCGGGATCAGCATGGCCTTCTCGGAGGGGCTCTCTGACACAGGGGAGCAGACCGGGCGCGGGACAGCGGCTGTCCGCGGCGCGATCACCGGGCTGATGACCACGATCGGCGGCGTGTTCCACTCGCTGCCGTTCGTCATCGGCGACGTCCACACCGCACTGATCGTCGCCCTGATCGTCGTTGCCTGCGAGCTGACCGCGATCTCCGTGATCCGCAAGCGCTTCCTCGAAGTCCCGCTGCGGCTGAGCCTGCTCCAGGTCGCGTTCGGCGGCGTCCTGATCGTCGCCACCGGCATCCTGCTCGGCTCTGCCTGATCCGGACCCGACCGGCGAACCGCCGGCCGGCCACCATGCTGCGTCGCGGTGCGAGATCGGCGAGACTGATGCGATGGGCGAACCGAAGGCGACCCGAGCGAGGGCACGACCTTCGCGATCCGCCTTCCGCTGGGGCTAGCGGCTGGTCAGGAGTTGGCGGCGGGCGAGCCTGTGGTCGACGCGCTCGGGTAGATACCCGCAGCCGGCGTGCGGTAGTGCTCCGCTCAAACCAATCTGAGCAGCGACCGATTCAGTGGATATGCCGCCACCCGCGACTGCACCGGCCGGCGCCCAGGGGCGACCGTGTCTGCTGTGCGTCGATGACGAGCGGAACGTGCTCGAGGGGATTCGCGACCGGCTGCACCGTAGCTTCGATGTGCGCATCGCGGAGGGCGGTGTCGAGGGTCTGAAGCTCCTGAGGGCCGAGCCTGAGGCGTTCGCGATCGTGATCTCGGACATGCGGATGCCCGTGATGTCCGGGGACGCGTTCCTGCGCGAGGCGCGGATGGTCGCCCCGAACGCGGTGCGGATGCTGCTGACCGGCTACGCCGACATCGAGGCGGCGGTCCGGGCAGTCAACAACGCGCAGCTGTTCCGCTTCCTGACCAAGCCGTGCGATGGTGAGGAGTTGCTTCGCGCCTGCGCGGCCGCGCTCGGCCATCATCGCCTGCTGACCGCCGAGCGCGTCCTGCTCGAGCAGACGCTGCGCGGCGCGGTCGAGGCGCTCACGCGGACGCTCGCGCTCGCCAGCCCCGCGGCTTTCGGGCGCGGCCATCGCGTCGAGGCGCTGACCGCCCGGCTCGTCGCTGCGGTCAAGCTGGAGAACGTGTGGGAGGTCGAGGTCGCGGCGATGCTCGCGCACGTCGGTGCCGTGACGCTGCCGGCGGAGACGGCCGAGAAGTGGTATTCCGGCGAGACGCTGACGATCGACGAGCTGGCGATGGTCGCCCGGATCCCGCGCGTCACCCGTGAGCTACTCGGTCACATCCCCCGGCTCGAAGGCGTGCTCGAGATCCTCGACACCTACCGAACCAACCCCGAGCCTGGCGACCCGCTCAGCATCGGAGCGATCCCCGAGCCGGCACGGATCCTGCGGATCGCGGTCGATTACGACGCGCTCGGAGCATCCGGTACCGACCGCCGCGACGCGATCGACCTGATGCGCAGCAAGCGCATCTACGATCCCTACCTGCTCAACCGTCTGGCGGACTCGCTCGGCGTCGGCTCGAGGTCAGACGCGCCGCTGCGTGAGGTCTCGCTCGCCCAGTTGGCGATCGGGATGACGCTGGCCGAGGATGTGCGCAGCACCGACGGCGAGCTGCTCGTCGCGCGCGGCCAGCTCGTCAACGAGCAGCTGATCGAGCGGCTCGCCAACCTCAGCCCTGACGCGATCCGCCAGCCGCTGCACGTCATCGACGCACCGGCGCCGTAAAGAGGTCGTCGCGCGCAGCGAGCGCGGCCTCGCCGTTCGTGGCGAACGTCATCGTCCACCGGCGCCGCTGCGGTCTGCGACCTCAGAAGCCAGCTCGGGAACCCTCGCGAGATCGGCGATCACACGCGCATCCTGATCATCGACACCCGCGACGCGCAGCTCGGACTGATCGTCGACAGCGTCGACGAGGTCCTCGTCGTGACCGCCGATCTGATCGAGTCCTCACCCGTCAGCGAGACCGGGCTCGGCAGTCAGATCGCCAAGGTCGACGACCGGCTGATCGTCCTGATCGATACCGAGCGGACCTTTGCGAACGTGCTCGGCGCCCAGGACCACGCAGCAATCGACGACGACGGCGTCGACACACCACTCGCAGCCTGACCGAACCCTCACCCATCCCTCATCGGACCCGCGCCGCCCGGCCAGCCGCAAGGATCGCCGGATGGACGCGCTGACGATCCCTGGGCAGGAAACCGCAGCGCCAACCTGAGGTTGACATGAGCGATGACCACATCACCCCTGTTCGGCTGCGCGCGAAAGCCGATACCAGAGGCATGCCCCGCGACTCGACAGGCGCCGCGCTCGCGTCTGAGGACTCAGTCGCCCGAGGCGGCGCCGTGCGGGCCCAGGCGTTCACAGAGGAGCCACCGTGCATTCCCTTGCGAAACCCGTCCATCATCGTGACCAGCTCCTCGCCGGCGGCGTGAGCGCCGATGCACGCCGTGGATCTCAACGCCGCGCACCGGCACGCGACCGACGCCGCGCGCCTGGTCCGATGCCTGGCCGATCGTGTTCACCTGATCGGCGAATCGACGGGCGAGGGTTGGTCCGGGTTCGATGATCTCGCCGTGAGCATCGATGCGCTCGCAGCCGACGCCTCGACCGCGGTCGAGGCGATCGACGCCTGTCTTGAGCAGGCAAGCCGCCACGGCGCGGGTCCGGACGCAGCCGGCGCCTGCCAGGTCGCCCGATACGAGCTTGCCCTGCGGCTGATTGGCCTGCTGGATCAGCTCCTTGATAGCGCGGTCGCGATCTACCGACTGGCATGCAGCCAGCTCGCCGATCGCCTGTCACTCGCCGAGGAGCACCTCCCCATCCCCACAGCCACCACCAGCGACCACCTGACCTCAGCGGTCCTGGTCCAACACACGCGCGCGCTCGCCGCGAGTCCAGCGGCGCGCGCCGCGCTCTGACAAGCCCTGCGTGCTCTGCCGTCCCTCACGGATGCCTCCGGACCGATGACATCCCCGTGGTGTAGCCGAACGGGAGGCGGGCTGTGAGCGGGAGCGAGCACGCGTTCCACGGGCCGCGCGAGCAGGCGTCAATTCTGCGCGGGCTGCTCGAGGCGGCGGTCCACGCGATCGTCGTGGTCGACGACCGCGGGCAGATCGTGCTTGTCAATCCGGCCGCGGAGGCGCTGTTTGAGTACCGCCGTGGGGAGCTGATCGGCGAGTCGGTGGAGATGTTGGTTCCCGAGCGGTTTCGAGCACGCCACTGCGGGGAGCGCCGGCGATTCACCTTGGAAGCACTTACCCGTCCGATGGGCATCGGGCTTGACCTCGTCGCGTGCCGCAAGAACGGGACCGAGTTTCCGGCGGAGATCGGTCTCAGCCGGATCCAGACGTCGGGTGGGGTGCTGATCTCGGCCGCGATCAGCGACATCAGCGAGCGTAAGTCCGCGGACGCGGAGCTCGCGCAGCTCGCGGCGATCGTTGAGTCCTCCGATGACGCGATCGTCGCCAAGACGCTGGAGGGGACGATCACGAGCTGGAACCCCGCTGCCGAGCGCATTTACGGCTACACGCAGGCGGAGGCCGTCGGCAGGCACATCCGCATCATCTGCCCAACGCGCGAGCAGGAGGACGAGGTCGCACGGATCATGGCCCGGGTCGCGGCCGGGGAGAGCGCGGACCACTTCGAGACCATCCGGCGGCGTAAAGACGGCGTGGTGATCGATGTGTCAGTGACGATCTCTCCGATCCGCGATCGCCGCGGCGAGGTGACGGGAGCCTCGACGGTGGGCCGGGACATCACCGAACGCAAACGCGCCGCCGACACACTGGCGGAGGCCGAGGAACGCTTCCGGGGCGCATTCGAGGAAGCACCAATCGGAATGGTGATGCTGACAAAACAACTTCGCATGCTGCGGGTCAACGGGGCGATGTGCGAGCTCCTGGGTCGAGACGCCGGAGAGTTGGTGGGCCGGTCGATCCTCGATTTCACCGACACCAACGATGTCAATCGCAGCCTCGAGTGGATCGACTCCAGGTCCGAGGGAAACGCGCTGGCGCCGCTGATCAAGCGCTACGTCCGCCCGAACGGCTCGACCGTCGACGCGCAAGTGACGACGGCCATCATCGAGCCGGACAATTCTGAGTCCTACTTCTTCTCCCAGATCCAGGACGTGACCGATCGCCACCGCGCCGAGCGCCAGAAGCAGGTGATCGCAGATCTCGGCCGCCGCGCTGTTGGGAGCACCGACCTCGTCGCGTTGATCGGCGAGGCGATGCGGCTGGTCCGCGGGGTTCTCGGGACGACGAACTGTGTCACGACCCAACGTTTGGTCGGCGGCGAGGTCCGGGTCGTTGCAGCCGACGGCGACTGTCACGGATTCACCGTCGGCCCGGGCTCTGAGACTATCCACACTTTGCAGGTCGCCGAGCCGGTCCTCAGCGATGATCTGTCGCGTGAGACCCGATTCTCCGTGCCGTCGATCGCGCTCGAGAACGGCATGCGCAGGGGCCTCAGTGTGCCCGTTCCCGAACGCTCAGGCGGCGGCCACGTGATCATTGCCCATGGGCCTGCGACCTTGCCGCCGTTCACGGTCGACGACGCGCGGTTCCTGGAGGCCGTGGCTCACGTGATCGGGGGCGCACGTGACCGTGCCGCGACCGAGGACGAGCTGCGCCGCCGTGCCCTGGAGGATCCCCTCACCGGCCTCGCGAACCGCGCGCTGCTGGCAAGCCAGCTCGACGCCGAGCTTCGCCACGCCCGGCGGCTCGGGGACCGCTTGTGCGTGCTGACGCTCGACGTCGACCGATTCAAGGACGTGAACGACACCCTGGGGCACAGCGCCGGTGACACGCTGCTTCGCAAGCTCGCCGCCAGGCTGACCGGCTGCGTCCGGGAGGAAGATCTGGTCGCCCGCCCGGGCGGGGACGAGTTCACCGTCGTCTGCACCCGAGCGGCAAGCGACCTTGCGATCGCCGAGGTCGCCGAGCGACTGGTCGAGGCGGTCGTGGATCCCTTCGAGATCGACGGCCGCGAAGTATTTGTCACCGCCAGTGTCGGCGTGGCCATCAGCGAACACGGCCGCGAGAGTCCTGAAGAGCTGCTGCGCGACGCCGACGCGGCGATGTACCGCGCGAAGGACCTCGGCGGCGGACGCTTTGAGATCTTCGACATGAAGTTGCGCCAGCACCTCGTGCAACGAATGTCGATCGAGAGTGACCTCCGGCATGCGGTCGAGCGCGACGAACTCGAACTGCACTACCAACCAATCATCGACCTTGCCGACGAGCACGTAATGGGGTTCGAGGCGCTGCTGCGCTGGCGCCACCCCGAACGCGGGCTGATCGCACCGGATCAGTTCATCAAGATCGCCGAAGACACCGGGCTGATCCTGCCGATCGGCAGTTGGGTGCTGCGCGAGGTCTGTGCACAGCTGGCGCGCTGGCCCAACGAGATCCGAATCTCCGCCAACCTCTCCGCACTGCAGATCAAGCCAGATCTGGTCCATGAAGTCCGGGACTGCCTCGCCGAGCAGCACGTCCAGCCGGATCGATTGATGCTCGAGATCACCGAAAGCCTGATGCTCGACCCCACCGTCCAACCCGTCGTCCACAGCCTACGATCGCTGAGAGTCCAACTCGCGCTTGACGACTTCGGCACCGGCTACTCATCCCTCGCCAGCCTCCAGCGATTCCCACTTGACCTGCTCAAGCTCGACCGCGCCCTGATGAGCTCGCTCTCCGAAAGGGCCGGCACCGCGATCGTCCGGGCCGCCATCGAGCTGGGCAAAGCACTCGGCCTGAGCGTCATCGCCGAAGGCATCGAAACGCAAGCACAGCTCAACACGCTCCACCAGCTCGGCTGCCACCTCGGGCAGGGCTTCCTGTTCGCACGACCATTGCCGATCGACCAAGCGCTCCGGCTCCTCAACGGACAAACCGACCCCCCGCAGCGCGTCCGCGACCACGCCGCATAACACCACCAGCCCCAATCCTGCCCACCGCGCGTGCGGCCTCGGTTCCCGCGTTCAGCGCCAGCATCGGTGGACAAGAGCGACGAGGCCAGAGTCGTCGCAACTCTGGTGTCGGCGTTCATTGCCGATCCGGTTGAGCGATGGCTGTTCGCCGAGCCTCTGCAGTATCTGACGCAGTCGAGGCAGAGGGCGTCCGTTTGTTGATCCGTTCGGGTTCCACCACGATCGCGTGCGAACTCGAGTACGGCCTTTCTTGTCTCGTCGAGGTGAACGCCTACGCTGGCCGGCTACGACGCTCACCCTGCCACGACGACCAAGCCGAGGCGAATCGCCCAATGAATTGGTGTCGGGCGCAGAACTGCGACCACCAGCCAAACGACAGCAGCAGTGAGATTTCCGATTGCGACCCACCGCCATCGTCGACGCCACCGGCTAGAAGAGATCATTGAAAGCCGAGCCAATCGCCGAAGTGGGAACTAGCAACGCATGCTACTCGGGCGGCCCAACCGCCGAGGTAACTGTGTCGTAGCGACTTACTCTCGCCTCAACAGATCTCATCTGGCTGGTGGTGGTGAGCGCATGGACGCGGTCGCCACTGCCGGAGCTCTCGGGGAAGTGATTGACTCCCCGCCCGACTTTGAGGGTCTGACGGCAGTTCCCCCCGGGTGAGGTCTATCTGGCTCGCATAGCCATATGCTACAATATGGTCATGGCGAGGACTCAGACATTGGTGCAGCTTTCTGACGAGCTGCTCGCTCAGCTCGACTCCCGCGCGGCGCGCGAGGGACGCAACCGCTCAGACCTGATCCGTGAGGCGCTCGCCTGCTATCTCGCCGCTGGCCGCGAGGCGGAGATCGATCGTCTGATCGTCGAGGCGTACACCCGCCAGCCGCAGACGGCCGGCGAGCTCGCGGTCGCCGAGCTCGCTGGCCGCACCATGCTCGCCGCCCTGGAGCCCTGGGACGAGGAGCCGACCCCTGATGAGTGAGCCCGCTCCGAACCGTGGTGAGGTGTGGTGGATGGAGCACCCCGAGGCCGGCCGGCACCCGGCGTGCATCCTGACCCGCCAAGCCGCGATCCCGGTCTTGCAGACGCTCCTGGTCGCGCCCGCGACGACACAAGTGCGCGGGATCCCGACCGAGGTACGCCTCGGGCCCGAGGACGGCATGCCCCGCGATTGCGTGCTCACACTCGATAACGTCGGCCCGGTCCGCAAGGTGCTGCTGACCGAGCGGATCACGCGCCTCGGGCCGGTCAAGCTCGCCGAGCTCCGCGCCGCGCTGAGCCTCGCCGCGGGCTGCTGATGACACTCACGGCCCCCCCAGGCCGCCCAGGAGCTCGCCTACACCACGCCTGCTAGTCCTGGGTGGTAGGTTCAGTCGCGGCGATCGCGGCGGCGGACATCAACAGCCCGAACGCTGTGCGGGCCTTCTCTCGGGGGCCAGTGACGATGTGCTCCGCGACGGCCAGCAGGGCGTCGATGCGCTCGAGCGCCGGCCCGACCGCGCCCGGTGCGGGATCGCGGCAAACTGAGCGGGCGAGTCTGAGGCCGGGCAAAGCCCGGGCGGGATCGGGCGGGCGTGCGCCGTCGACCACCGCGCTGAACGACATCAGCAGATAGGTGGTGAGGCGTGACAGCCGGCCGTTGATGAGCCGTACTTGTGGAATCCGGGGAGGTGACGGTGATGCAAGCTGTCTGCCTTCGAGCAGCGCGGTGATCGTGCCCCCCGTCAGCAACGCCACCTCGGCTGCGCCCAGGCCGGCGTACCTCGCGACGCGCAACGTTTGAAACATGCCCGATGCGGGCCGTCCGTACGGCGGGTCCGAGCCGAACACAACCCGTTCGACCGGCACGCGCGAGAGCAACTCGATCAAATCAACGGCCATGCACGACGTGTCGTACACGACCCTGGGATGCTCGGCGAGTCGCGCGGCGAACACGCCCATCTCGGCGGTTCCTCCATGAGCAAGCACGAGCGCCACCTCCGGATGGCGCAATGCCAGGTCGGCTAACGGTGCCATCGTCGGCATCCCCCGACCAGCGTGAATCAGGATCGGTACCCCGGCTTCGCCGGCGACTTCGAAGATCGCCTCCGCCGCCGCCGAGTCACCAAACCCGAACGCCTGCGCGCGTGGATGCAACTTGATCCCGCGGGCTCCGAGCGCCAGGCAGCGCCGCGCCTCCGCTACCGGCTCCTCGGCAGGATCCAAGCGGCAGAACGGATAAAGCCTCCCCTCGGCTTCCCGCGCCCAAGCAAGGACACGGTCATTCGGAATGCGATAAGCGGGCCGGCGTTCGGGATCGTGAAGGGCGAACACGCACGCTCGAGCCGAGCGGCCGAGCTGATCGAGTTGCTCGAGCAAGCTCTCGAGATCGAGTGACATCCCGTCCTCATCGTGACCGAGATGGGTGTGCGCATCGACCACGACCCCACCCGCCGGCATCAACTCACCCAGCTCAGCCAGAACCGACGCATATGCCGACTCAACCAAGGCGTCGCTCACCCCACGAATTATCGCCTGCCAACGCTGTCGCGGCACCGCCAAAGCCGGGATCCCCCTGGCCACCCGACCGTGGGCACGCTGCCTGGGTGCTCGCGAATATCGTGATCTCTTGAGCCGTGCGAGGTCACCAACAGGTGGCGCGGGCGATCGCTTGGCAGAACGCGCGGTCGGCCGCAGCGAGTGTGTCCTGGTCGCAGCTTTGCCACCAGCGAAGTCGCGCGCGGCTGGCGGCGAGTTGGCGGGCCAGCTCCGTACGGCTTGCGTGGGCAGGTGCGAAGCTTCGAGCGATCAGTGCGGCGCTCGCCCCGAGGCGCACGTATCGTGAGTACACGAGGTCGGGCGGGATCGGCATTCGGGAATCGTCGAGCCTGCCGATCGCCCCGATCCCGAGGCCGAGCCCGGCGTCGACGATCGTCTCGCACACCTTCTCGACAAGCTCGCAGGCGAGAACTTCGAAGCGGTTCGAGACGCCGAGGCTGAGCGCCAGGTCGTTGATGCCGATGTGGACTTCCTGCAGGCCGTCGACCTGGATCAGCTCGGCGATTGTGGTCGCTGCGGCGTGCGTCTCGAGCAGAGGTACCACGCGGGCCCGGCCGGCGACTAGCTCGATCAGCGCTGCCACCTCGTCGGCGCGCTCGAACATCGGCAGCATGAGCACCTGTGTCCCGAAGGCGAGCAGCACCTCGACCTGGTCTGCTGTTCCGTCATGCCACGGGTCGATGCGAGCGAACAAGCTCGCACCCTTGAGTACATCGCCGATCCTGATGACGCTCTCGATGCTGTGCTCGGAGATCCAGGTTCCCAGCCCGTGCTGGCGCTCACGCTTACCGCGCCGCTCGAGATCGACGCCGATTCGGTCGACTCCGGCCGCATCCGCGCGAGCTGCGAGGCCGGGGGCATCGGTCCAGAGCGTCAGCGTGAACGCCCGATCGGGCTCAGAACCGGTACGGGACCTCGGGCGAATCGGGCGGCAGACGCCAGTCGTCCGGGTTGGCGTAGTCATAGGCCTTGTCGAAGAAGTTGACGAACGATCCCGGTTCGGCCGACAGCACCTGGATGCCGTGCCAGATTCTGGGCGGGATCACAACGAGCGTCGGTCGCATCGGGCTGAGGTTCAGGACCTCGACGCGGCCCTTGCTCGCGGAGCCGTCGCGATCGTCGTACAGCACGGCCCGGATCAGCCCGCCGACCACGAAGAGATGATCTGTCTTGTGCTGGTGCAGGTGCCACGCGCTGACCGCCCCGGGGCGCAAGGTGACGTGGATCATCGACGTCACCGCGGCGGCCGCGACCCCCCAGTCCTCGCGGAACACCTCCACCGTCACGCCGTTCCCCGTCACGATGTTCTTGACCTCGCGCGTGCGCACTCCAGCAATGTGGTCGCCAACGCGATCCCACTCGGACGTCAGATGCGCCGCATCCTTGACGGCCGATGGATTGACGATGCGTTCGGGAGCCAAGTCGCCGTTTATCCTAAGCCCGTGACGTCGGCGATGCGTAGCCGGCTCCGTCGTGCGCGCACGCCGACACTCGGCCGTTACCGCCCGACGAGGGCTCAAGCATGGGGCCTGCTCCGGCGCGCGCAGGGAGTCTCGAGGATCGAACGGCAGCTGATCGCTCTCGCGACGCGACTCCGGGAGAATCAGGAAACGCTATCCGGAGACCTGAGCGAACTCCGACTTCGCGTTGCCGACGTCGAGGCGCGGTCGCTCGCGATCCACGATCTCCTGGCGACCGACGTTCGCGAGACGCTTCGCGCGATCGCCTCCAACGACGCCGCCAACCGCCATCGCCTGTGGGACGCACGACGCGACCCCGAATACGAACTGCCGTTCCGCGACCGCGACGCGCTCGTGTCGGTCGCGATCCCCACGCTTGACCGCGCGGAGCTGCTGACAACCCGCTCGCTTCCCTCGATCCTCAACCAGACCCATGAGAACCTCGAAGTCATCGTCGTCGGAGACCACGCGCCGCGCGAGGTGGCCGAGGCCGTCCTCGCCCTCGGCGACCCCCGCGTCAGCTACCACAACCTCAGTCAACGGCTGCCGCTGCAAGGCGACCCGACTCGCCGCTGGCATGTCCAGAGCGTGATGGCGCGCAACGAAGGGTTCCGGCTCGCCCGCGGCCTCTGGCATCTCTCCTTCGACGACGACGATCATCTCTACCCCGACGCGATCGAGCGCCTCCTATCCCATGCCCGGAACCTTCGCGTCGAGGTCGCATACGGACGTTGGCGCCAGTTCAATTCCGATGGCATCCGGCCCGAAGTCGGCGTCTTCCCCCCAACCACGGTGAGTTCGGGTGGCAAGGAGCTCTCAGGCACCGCTGCCTCTGCTTCTTCGAGCGCGAACTGGTCGCCTCCGCGTTCCGTACCCCCAACGATGTGTTCTGCTTCGAGGCGATGCTCCGAGCCGGCGTGCGCTTCGCGATGCTCCCAGAGGTCGTCTGGGACTACCACCCCGCCGCGGAGTGGCTGCGGCCTGGTCATCGTTGAACCCTCACACGCCGCGAGATCTCACGTGCCCACGATGCGAACCAGACTCCGGCCAGCAACCGAGCGATGCGTGCCGCCCGCCACGCACGCGCGCCTGTTGGCGAAGGCGATCGTCAGTGCGGCGCCCAACGCTCGCGAGACGGGTCAGTGCTCGAGGTCTGACCGAGCGACGCCCGAGGTAGGCTCTGAGTGTGGATCTCGAGGTACCAACCGCTGGGGGCCAGCTTCGCGGCTGGGTGCGAGGGGACGGCGTCCCGCTGGTGCTGCTGCATGGCGGCCCTGGCCTGAGCTATGACTACTTGAGCGAAGTCGCCGCCGATGTCGGAGACGGGTTCAGGGTTGCGGCCTTCCAGCAGCGCGGGCTTGCGCCCTCCACACTTGAGGGGCCGTTCACGATGCGCCAGGCGATCGAGGACGTGCTGGCGGTGCTTGATGGCCTCGGCTGGGGTGACGCGGTGATCGTCGGGCATTCCTGGGGCGCCCATCTGGCTCTTCGATTGGCCGCCGCTCATCCCGATCGGGTGCTCAGCGTTCTCGCCATTGAGCCGATCGGTTTTGTCGGGGACGGTGGGGTGGCGGCCTTTGAAGCGGAGATGGCCGCTCGAACACCGAGACGGGATCGTGATCGCATGGTGGAACTCGATCAGCGGGCGATGGCGGGCGACGGCACACCCGAGGCGATGCGCGAGTCGCTTGCGTTGGTGTGGCCGGCCTATTTCGCCGATCCGAACCATGTGTTCGCGATGCCTGAGCCACGGATCTCGATTGAGGCGTACTCGAGCCTGAGCCAGGTCATCAGCAAAGACACTGAGGCTGTGGCGGCAGCATTGGCAGAAGGCAAGGTCCGCTATCACGTGCTCGCCGGTGCCGGCAGTCCAATCCCGTGGGGTCAAGCCGCTCGGGCCACTGCCGAGCTTTCCCCCCGTGGCTCTCTGGCGGTGATACCGAACGCTGGACACTTCCCATGGTTCGAGGCGCCCGGGTGTGTTCGACGTGGTCTAGAACCAATACCGTTAAGTTAGGCCGCTAGGATCGTGATCGCGTCCGCGGATGGCTTCGTTGGTTGTGGCCAGTTGTGGTGCTGGGGGCGCTTGACTTCCCAGTTGGACATCTTGCGTTTGATGACGCGGGGGTTGGCGCGCGGCCGGCGTTCGGGGAGCGGCGCGTGGAGGATCTCAGCGATCGCGTGCTGGTGGGCGTCCGCGAGGCTGTGGGGGGGAAAATCCCGGGTGGGAGCGGGTGCTGCGACGGGCGGCGCGGAGGCCTCTGGTGAACGATAAGCGGTCAGGGTCGATGTCGGCTTGGAGTGCGGCGTCGTGCATCAGCCGGCGGATCGCGTAGTGGGTGCACAGGTAACCGTAGGCTTCTTGATAGATGCCGTCGGGTTGTTTTGAGCGCAGTACCACGCGTGGGCCGCGCTGGTGGGTCTTCAGCTCGTCGAGGGTGCCCTCGAGCTCCCAGCGCTCGCTGTAGAGCGCGGCGAGCTCGGGGGCGGGCGCTCGCTCTGGGTCTTCGATCGTGCACAACAGCCGGTAGCGGTCCGCGGCCTGGGGCACGCCGGGATCATCGATGCCGTACTCGACGACCCGCACCTGTGCGCCGTCGCGATGGGCGTGACGGTCTGAGAACGCGTACACGGTGGACAAGTACGAGCCGTCCGGGAGCTGCCGCTCGCGCGGCAGGACCATGTTCGACTTCACGCGCCAGAGCAGCTCCGCCCCGGTACGGCGGGCGTTTTGGAAGCGCTCGAAGCTGTAGAAGCCACGGTCGGCCAGACACAGCATCCCAGAGCCAAGCGCCTCCAACAGCTGGTCGGTCAGCTCCTGCTCAGAGCTCGTGTACGGGCCGAGCGCCGCGTCGGTGATCGCGTGCGTCCCGCATTCGGACAGCGCAACCAAGCGCAGCTGCGGGAACGCTCCCCCACCCTCACGCCGCGACGAGCCAGGACGCCCGAACGCCTCCGCGTTCGCGGCCGTGTCGGGCACATCCAGACACGTCCCGTCGAGGCTCATCAACCGCAGGCCCCGATAGAACGCCCCCCGCGTCGCCGCTCCAGCCAACGGCGAGCAGACCGCCCTGAACAACAACTCCAAAGGCTCGGACCCCAACCGCTTGCGCGCCATGAAGATCGCGGGCTTGCTCGGCACCTCCCACGCCCGCTGCCAGCCCGACTCCCACGCCAGCCCCTCGACCAGCAGGCGCATCACCTCCTCATACGAGGAGCCCGAGAACAACGCCATCGCCAGCACGTAGTACACAACCACCCGCGCCGGCAACAACCGCTGCCGCTGCTCCACGCGTCCCGTCTCCGCGACCACCGCGTCCACCAACTCCGGCGGGAACACGCGCGTCAGAACACCGATCGAGATGTGATCCGAGAGCCGCTGATCACTCGCCGGCTTGACCCAACCAGCACGAGGCACGCGATAACGATAACCCGACCACCGGACACTAAGTTAACGGTATTGTGGTCTAGAACGGTCTAGAACGATCTAGAACGGTCTAGAACGCCCTGCTCCGTCCCTGGAGCCCCCGGCGTTGGAGTCGGCGCGCCGGCGAGCCGGGCGACGCTCGCCTACCCGTACCACCGGCCCGAGAGTCGGCACAAAGACCTGCTGAGCCCACGAAAACGGCCTATGTCTAACGGAGAGGGGGGGATTCGAACCCCCGGTACGCTTGCGCGTACACCGGTTTTCGAGACCGGCGCATTCAACCGCTCTGCCACCTCTCCGGTGAGCGAACACAACGGTAGACGACGGTAGCTTCGCGCGCGGGCCCGAAAGCCCGCGCCGACCCGCTCTGGGATCAGCGGCGAGAGGCGAAGAAGTCACGCAGCAGTGCGCCCGCATCCTCTGCCAGCAGGCCGCCCTGGCACGTCGGGCGGTGGTTGAACTGCGGCACGTCGAGCACGTTCAGAACGCTGCCGGCGGCGCCCGCCTTCGGATCGGCGGCGGCGAACACGAGGCGGGGGATGCGCGCCAGCACGACCGCTCCGGCGCACATCGCGCACGGTTCGAGCGTCACGTACAGCACGGAGTCGAGCACACGCCAGCCATCGACTGCGGCTGCCGCCTCGCGCAGCGCGATCATCTCGGCGTGAGCCGTCGGGTCGCGACGCAGTTCGCGCTCGTTGTGCCCGGCGCCGATCACCTCGCCCTCGCGGACGATCACCGCGCCGACCGGGACGTCGTCGTGTTCCAGCGCCCGCGCCGCCTCGCGGAGCGCCAGGCGCATGAAGTATTCGTCGCGCGGGAAGAAGTGCGCGTACATTGGTGGGGATCTCCTCGGCGCTCGGCGCCACGATGATGCGACTGTGAAAGAGCCATGATGTCCTACCCGTTGCCTAAGCGTGGTGGGTGTTGAGACCGATCAGATGAAAGCGCCAAGGCGGCTGGTCGGGCGCGCCGCGCGGGTAGCTGTGCCGCTGACGCTTGCGGCCGTGCTGCTGCTCGGCTCCGGTCGAGCCAACTCTGCGCTCTCGGCGCACCCGGTCGATCTTCCCTACGTCCCCGGCGAGCTCGTCGTCGGCTACCGGCCGCCGATCGCCTCCGTGGCCTCCGACATCCGCAGCGCGGCGGCGCTGAACGTCACCTCGACCGGCGCCCCCGATCCGACGGACCAGGTCGTGACGCTTCCGCGCGGCGCGAACGTGCTGGCGGACGCGGCGCGCGTGCGCCACCTCCCCGGGATCGCCTATGCCGTCCCCAACTACATCGCTCACATGGCCGGCGGCTGGATTCCGGATGATCCGGGCCGCGCCGGCGAGCCGGGCGGCTGGCAGCAGCTGCAGTGGAACTACACGCAGACGTACGGCATCGACGCGCCGGACGCCTGGTCCAACCTCGCCGCGGAGGGACATCCAGGCGCGAAGGGCGTGACCGTCGCGGTGATCGACACCGGCGTCGCCTTCCGCACCTGGGACGGATATGCGCGCTCGCCGGACTTCCGCGGGACGCGCTTCGTCGATCCGTGCGACCTCGTCGTCGGCAAGATCGTGAACGGTCGGTGCACCGACACGAATGCCGTCGACCGCGAGGGTCACGGCACCTTCGTCGCGGGGGTCATCGGCGAGGCGACGAACAACGGCGTCGGGCTGACGGGCCTCGCCTACGACGCATCGATCATGCCGATCCGCGTGCTCAACGCGCAGGGTCTCGGTAGCTCGAGCACGATCGCCGAGGGCATCCGGTACGCCGTCCAGCATGGAGCGCAGGTGATCAACCTGAGCCTCGAGTTCTACCTCGGTGTCACCCCGTCCGACATCCCGCAGATCGTGTCGGCGATCCGATACGCCCACCGCCAGGGCGTCGTCGTCGTCGCGGCCGCCGGCAATGATGCGACGTCGCGGATCGCCTACCCGGCCGCGGTCTCGGAAGTGATCTCGGTCGGGGCCACGACGATCGACAGATGCCTCGCCGCCTACTCCGATGTCGGCTCGGGCCTCGACCTGGTCGCGCCTGGCGGTGGGGATGACTCGAGCGGCGTGGTCCAGCCGAACTGCCACCCGGATCGCAACCTTCCCGACGTCTACCAGATGACCTTCAACAACTCCTCGCAGCCTGACGACTTCAGCCTTCCCGGCGGCTGGTACGGGACGTCGATGGCCGCGCCGGAGGTCTCCGCAGCTGCGGCGATGGTGATCGCGAGCGGCGTGATCGGAGCCCACCCGAGTCCCGATCTGATCCTGCAGAGGCTGGAGCAGACGGCGGATCACCTCGGCACCGGGACGCCCAACTCCGACTACGGCTTTGGGATGATCGACGTCGGCGCCGCGACCGCGCCGGTTCCCGCCGCCGCGCAGCCGACGACCCCGACGTCGACTGTGACCGCCGCGATCAGGCGCTAGTGCGCACGATCAGGACCGAACAGGGGGCGTAGTGCGAGACCTTGTTCGGGACCGAGCCGAGCAGGAACCGCTTGGCGCCGGTCATCCCGCGGTTGCCGACGACGATCAACTCGGCCCGCTGCTCCTCGGCGACATCGAGGATCGCGTCGGCCGCATCACCCTGTCGCGCGAACGTCTCGACCTCCGTCACACCGGCTGAGCGGGCCGACGCCGACGCCTCCTGCAGCAGCGCGAGCACATCCTCGTGCGGGTTGACGATCCATTGCAGGTCGCGCGGCACCTCGATCCGCTGCTCGCGCAGCCGCAGGTCGGAGATCGGCTCGTAGGCGCTCACGATCAGCAGGCGCCCGCCGACCGCGAGCGCAAGTTCGACGGCGTGCGCAACCGCGGCCGTCGCGACCTCCGAGCCGTCGGTGCCGGCGAGGATCGTGGAGAACATCGGGCTCAGGCGAGCTTCGTGATCGCGATCACCATGCCGGCCACGACGAAGATCACGATCAGCACCTGCGTGTACACCCAGAATCGCGGCATCGCTGCAGCGAGGCTAGCGGGTGCGCCCACAGCTCGCCGGCGTCCGACCGCCGGCTTGACTCCTCACTGCAGCCGGCCCGCCCCGAGCCCGTCCAGGAGTCCGACCGCGCGCGGGCCGCTGTCATCCAGCATCACCGCTCCACCCGCTCAAGGTACGTGAGCGAGGTGAGAGTGGGGCACGAGCGGCTGAGGCGCCCAGCGGGGCGCCTCAGCAAGGCTTCATCCGCGCTGCGGCTCAGCTGACGTAGAGCGGGGCGCGGAAGTTCAGCGCGACGCCGCGGGCGACGACCAGCACCGGCGCCGTGCACCCCTCGATCGCGTTCTCGGCGGTCGCCGAGACCATCGCGCGGCCCTCGGGGGCCTCGGGACGCGAGCCGACGATCAGTAGCTCAACTCCGTGCGTCGAGTCGGTCACCATCGCGTCGAAGTGGGTGGCGAGGTGGTGGGCGGTGTCGATCGCAGCGTGGTCGTCCAGCCCGGCGAGCAGGCCGATCGTGTGGATCTTGTCGGCGTGATAGTTGGCCGGCGCGATTGCGATCGCCGTCGGACCGCCCTCGAGCAGGCTCTGCGTCGACTTCTGCGGCGAGACTCGGCCGGCCGGGGTGCGGTACTCGGATCCGAACACGATCAGGTCGGCGCTCTCGCGCTGGGCGAGGGCCTTCAGGCCTTCGCTCGTGGAAGCGTGCACGACGACGCGGCGCTCGGTCTCGAGGTCGGCGAGCGCGGCCTGGCCGCGCGCGAGCAGCGTCTCAGCCTCGTGCTCCTCGAGCTGCTCGCGGTCACGACGCAGCTGCGTCGTATGGCGAACGTACGCGAGGATCAGGTGCGCGCCCGCATCGGCGAAAACGTGACCGAGAGCGAGCGCGTCGCGGTCATTGGCGGTCCCATCGTAGGACACGATTACGGTTGACATGTGGCCTCTCCCAGCAGGTCGGTCATCGATCAGTTTTGAAGTTCGACGCCAACTGTCGCAATCTTGACTCATCACCGCCAATAAAGTTCCTCATTGGTAGCATTAGCGATGCTAATGCTGAATCTGGGTCGGGTACGCGTGCTCGTCGAGGTGGTCAACTGCGGCTCGTTCTCAGGTGCCGCCGCTGCACTCTCGTATACGCAGTCGGCCGTGTCACAGGCGATCGCGCGCCTCGAGGCCGAGACCGGGGCGGCGCTCGTGGTGCGTGACCGGCGTGGCGTGCGTGCCACGGCAGCGGGAGCGACGCTCGTCGAGCACGCCGAGGCGATCTTCGCGCAGGTGCGCGCGGCCGAGGACGCGCTGGCGGCCGTGCTCGGCGTCCGGGCGGGGCGTCTGCGGGTCGCGTCGTTTCCGTCGGCCGGCGCGACGCTGATGCCGGAAGCGGTCGCGATCTTCCGCAGACGCCACCCCGGCGTCGCCTTGAGCCTCGCCGAAGGCGAGCCCGAGGAGATCGCTGCGCGGATGCGGGCGGGGGAATTCGACCTCGCGCTCCTGTTCGAGTTCCAGGGTGTCGAGTCGGCCGCGGGCGATGACCTCGCGGTGACTCCGCTGCTTGACGATCCCATGCACATCGCGCTTCCGGTCGAGCACGCGCTCGCAATCAAGCCCAAGCTCGCGCTCGCCGACCTCAGGTTCGAGGACTGGGTGCAGACGTCGGCCTCGAGTCCGTGCGCCCGGCACGTCGTCAGGTCCTGTCTCGCCGCTGGATTCGAGCCACGGGTCACGTTCGAGAGTGACGACTACGAGACGGTGCAGGGGCTGGTGGCCGCCGGTGTCGGCGTCGCCCTCGTCCCGCGCCTGGCGCTGACCCGGCTTCACCCCGGGATCGTCGTGCGCTCGCTGGAGCCGTCGAGTCCCGTGCGCAGCGTCGTCGTGGCGACGCCGTCGGGGCCTGGGGGAGCGCCGGCGGCGCTCGCGATGCTCGGCGTCCTGCAGGACATCGCGCCGGACTACGTCGAAGCTCACGGGTGGACGAGAGCGCGCTGACCTCGCCCGCCGTACGATCGGCGAGGGCTGACGGAACGTCGCTCAATGCGGTGGGGGTTGATCGTCTTGGTGTCGATGCGGTTCGCCGGGCGCCTGTTTCGATCGCCGCAGCGAGCGTCGTGTTGAGTGCTCGAACTGGGCGTCGCGGTCGGGATGCCGGTTGCCCTCCACGGCCGCGCTCTGCGCCGTCCCACGCACCGGCGCCGTCGCCGCGATCCCACCACACCACGCCCGAACCTGCGCCCGAACGTCCCTGCCTCGGTGCCCCTCGCGAACCGCCGCCGCGGCCCGCTCGTTCGGTGGCGGGCGCGATCAACCGATCACGC
Source organism: uncultured Solirubrobacterales bacterium (assembly GCA_963705995.1). GTDB lineage: Bacteria > Actinomycetota > Thermoleophilia > Solirubrobacterales > Solirubrobacteraceae > Palsa-465. Next base: position 357,527 of record CAVPLN010000004.1, on the reverse strand, counting down.
TCGCTGATCGCGGCCTCGCCATCACCCACACCCCACGTGGTCTGCGCCGAGTCCGCACGTGCGCCGAGTCCCCGCGTGCGCCCAGTCCCCAGGTGCGCCCAGTCCCCAGGTGCGCCGAGACCCCAGGTGCGCCGAGACCCGACGGGTCCACGTGACGATGACGTCACGTCAGGTGATGTCACGATGACCCTTAACTTCGGGACCCCCCCGGTCGCGACGGGGGGGTGTCGAACTCAGGGCTCTAAGCACCCCTGCGCTCCACACCCCCCGGAATCGACGGGGGGGTCCGGAACTTACGGCTCTCGCCCGCGCTTCAGGCAGCGTCGTTCGATTGTTCGATGGGTTGATCGAGGAGTCCCACTTGCCTTCGAACCGGTCGCGGGCGAGGGTCACGACGGCGAGTTGCGAGTTCTACAACCCACAACCAGAAGCCGGTACCTCATCCACCGACGCTCGCCAAGAAGTCTCGGTCTCGGTTCGATCCGTCAGTGCAGCAGGCGGTGCAAGTGCTTGAAGAAGCGCCCGAGCCTGCCGTGAACCCGCGCGGCGATCCCGGTGGCGCCGAGCGCGATCACGAACGAGCCGGCCAGGAGGGCCACGACCGCCAGCAGGACCGGCCAGTGGCGCTGAAGCAGCACCCTGCCACGCGCGAGCTTGAGTGCCGCGGTGTCTCCGAACCACCACAGGGTCGCCAGGATCGTGACGAGCGGCAGCACGAAGCAGACGTTGAACAGCACGATCAGGAAGATCTGCTTCGGGAGTGTCTGCCCCGAGCCGACGATCGCCGCGATCGCGAAGAAGTAGGGAAAGGCGGTCGGCAACTCGACGGCGGAGATCCCGGCTCCGAGCAGCGCGCTCGAGTGGCTTCCCGGGCGCGGGGTCGGGGGTTCACGGTCGACGAGGCGGTTGCGGTGGCGCCACAGGACCGCGCCGACGGCTAGGACCACGACGCCGACGGTGACCTCGAGCAGCTGGCGGACCAGACGGCTCGGTCGCGGGATCAGCGAGAGCACCAACTGGCCCGGGCCGGCCGCGATCAGCAGGCCACCGAGAAGGTAGACGGCGAACACGCCGAGCGTGAATTTGGAGACCGTCTCGCGGGGGCGCTCGCCGGCGGCCAGGTAGAGTGCGGGGCCGATCGTGCTTGGGTTGAGCGAGTCGGCCAGGCCGATCGATATCGCGATTCCGATCAGGCGGAGCACGTCCGGGATTGTGCCCGGCGGCGTCTGGGGTCGCAGCCTGGCTCGCTTGGCTCAGGTACGGGTCGCAGCACCGACCCGAACGCGGGGGGCGCTACACTCGGCCGAGCGCCGGATGGCGTGCGTAAGCACGCCTGCGCCCGGCAGGACACCTTCAATCAACATCTTGGGACAGAGCAATGGCCCGTGGAGACGTTCGGATCGCTGCGACCCTCGCCTGCGAGGAATGCAAGCGCCGCAACTATCAGACCAACAAGAGCAAGCGCAACAACCCCGAGCGACTCCAGCTGCGCAAGTATTGCCGCTGGTGCAGGCGGCACACCGCGCACCGCGAGACGCGGTAGCAGCTTCCCGAGGACCCGTCCGTGGCCCGCAACCGCAAGCGTGCGAGGGACCGACAGGACCCTCTCGCCGCCGACTCGAGCGCCCTGGTCGACGACCAGGATTCGGGGTCTGCGCCTGAGCCGATGACGCACGCCTCCTCCGAGGCGGATCTCGCTGAGGCGCAGCTGGCCCTCGGGCGTCCCGAGCTCGCCGAGGTTCCCGACGATGACGACCTCGAGGAGTTTGAGGAGGAGGACGCCGCGGCGCATCCGAGCGGCCTCCCTCGCGGCTCCGCGTCGGCCGGCGGATCCGGAGGCAGGGGTCGACGGGGCGGCGGTGCCGAGCTCGCTGTTCCCGGTGGGCACGGGCTTCCGGGCCGCGCCACTGCCCAGGAGAACATCGTCCTGCGGCTCGCCGGGTTCCTCCAGGGAAGCTGGCGCGAGCTCCAACGAGTACAGTGGCCGGACCGCCGGCAGGTGTTTCAGGCCACGGGAGTCGTGATCGGCTTCGTGATCGTGGCCGGCGTGTTCCTCGGGCTCGCGGACCTTGTCGCGTCCAAGCTCGTCAATCTGATCCTTAAGTAGCCCATCAAGAATGTTTCGCTGGTACGTCGTCAACACATATTCCGGACACGAGAACAAGGTCAAGCACAACCTGGAGCACCGGGTCGTCTCGCTTGGTCAGCAGCGCTCCGTCCGCCAGATCGTGGTTCCGACCGAGTCGGTCTCCGAGATGAAGGACAACCAGAAGATCACGGTCGAGAAGCGGACGATGCCCGGGTATGTGCTCGTCAACATGGACCTCAACGAGGATTCATGGACGCTTGTCAAGGGAACTCCGGGCGTGACCGGATTCGTCGGTGCATCCAACGAGCCCGTGCCGCTCACGCAGGCCGAGGTCGACAGGTTGTTGCACCAGGAGACGGCGGAGCGACCACGGAGCCGCGCCCAGTTCTCGATCGGCGAGGCGATCAAGGTGATCTCCGGCCCGCTGTCCGACTTCTCTGGAGAGATCTCCGAGGTCAACGAGGACGCACAGAAGCTGAAGGTCCTCGTTTCGATCTTCGGCCGCGAGACCCCGGTCGAGGTCGGATTCGACCAGGTCAAGAAGATATGAGTCCCGCGGAGGACTGCTAATGGCTAAGAAGGTTCTGACACAGATCAAGTTGCAGGCGGTTGGCGGGCAGGCCAGCCCGGCGCCGCCGGTCGGCCCCGCGCTCGGCCAGCACGGCGTCAACATCATGGAGTTCGTCAAGGCGTTCAACGCGCAGACGCAGAGCGACCTGGGAACGGTGATCCCGGTCGTGATCACCGTCTACGAGGATCGTTCGTTCACCTTCGTGACGAAGAATCCGCCCGCCGCGGTGCTGATCAAGCAGGCGCTGAGCATCGACAAGGGCTCGCCCGAGCCCCACCGGACCAAGGTCGCGAAGCTCAGCACCGATCAGCTGCGCGCGATCGCCGAGAAGAAGATGAATGACCTCAACGCAAACGATGTCGACGCCGCGATGAAAATCATCGCCGGTACCGCGCGTTCGATGGGGGTTGAGGTCATATGAGTGGAGGTGCGCGATGAAGCACGGTAAGACCTATCTCGACGCGCGTCAGCGCTTCGATCGGGCGCGCGAGTACGCCCCTGCCGAGGCGATCGACCTCGTCAAGCAGCTTTCGCGCGTGAAGTTCAACGAGACGGTCGAGGTGCACGTGCGCACCGGCCTCAACGTTCGCCACGCCGACGAGCAGCTGCGCGGCACGATCGCGTTGCCGCACGGGCTCGGCAAGGACGTCAAGGTCGCCGTCTTCGCCCAGGGTGACAAGGCCCGGGAGGCCGAGGAGGCCGGCGCCGATGTGGTCGGCGCCGAAGACCTGGCGCAGCGGATCCAAGACGGTTTCGACGATTTCGACGTCGCGATCGCGACGCCTGACCTGATGCCGGTCGTCGGCCGGCTCGGGCGGATTCTCGGACCCGCCGGCAAGATGCCGAACCCGAAGGTGGGGACGGTGACGATGGATGTCGGCAAGGCGGTCGAGGAGTCGAAGGCCGGCAAGGTCGAGTACCGCACCGATCGCCACGCGATCGTCCATCTGGCGATCGGCAAGCGCGACTTCGAGGCTCGGCGCCTGCTCGAGAACTACGCCGCCGTGATCGACGAGCTGATCCGCGCCAAGCCGTCGGCCGCCAAGGGGCGGTACATCCGCTCGATCACGTTCGCGTCGAGCATGGGCCCGGGTGTCAAGGTCGACCCCTCGCGCGTGCGTGACATCGTCGAGGACGCGGTCGCCGCCTGAGACGAGACCCAGGTGCCGCGGCGGCTGAGACCCAGGTGCCGCGGCGGCTGAGACCCAGGTGCCGCGGCGGCTGAGACCCAGGTGCCGCGGCGGCTGAGACCCAGGTGCCGCGGCGGCTGCGCTGACGGCAGCGGCCGCAGGGTGCGCTGAACGACACCAGCCGCCGGGCTGCGCTGCCGGCAGCCGGTCAGCGCAACAGCGAGCGATCTCGGCAGGGACGGGTGATTGCGGTTGAAATCTCCCTACCCCCTCGATCCGGAGAGGGGGTTGTACCGAGGCGCTCACCCCGTGCGCGCCTGGGTACAACCCCCCGTCGCAGGCCAGGGGGTCGGGAAGTTTGCGTCGCGCGCAGCGCCGGACGTGGCGGCCGGCGCGGTGGCTCAGGTTGTGTGGCCGACGGTGCGAAGACGTTGTGACATCACGCTCATCACCAGTCGCGCGAAGTACGGGGTCTCGTGCACGAGCACCCAGAAATGCCGCACCGGGATGTGGACCAGGTCGACCTCGGTGGCGGCGACAGCTGTGAGCAGCCGGGGCTCGGAGTCGACGAGTGCCATCTCGCCGATCAGGCTCGGACCCTCGACGTTGGCGACAACGGTGTCGTCGTGCTTCAGTGCGACCGTGCCGCTGGTGACGATGAACATTCCGTCTCCCTCGTCCCCCTCGCGGAAGATCACCTCGTCCGCGGCCACCTTGCGGTGCTGGCGGCCGTGGACGAGCAGGCGGTAGAGCTCTTCATTGGTCTCGGGCATCGCGGGGATCCTACCCGGTGCGCGGTGCACAGGTTGGGGGGCGTTGGCGTCAATCGCGACCCGCTACACTCGCCCGGACTCAAAGAGACGACGCCCAAGACCTCCGGCCGCGATGACCGCGTAAGCCCGGAGCAGGTGGAGCCTCGAGGCCGCTGGTTCATCCCCGCTGCTCGATGCCCGCTTCCAGTCGAGGCGCCGCTCGAAGCGAGAACGGAAAGGTATGAACCGAGAAGAGAAGGCAGCGGTCATCGACGAGGTCGCCGGCGCGATCACTTCGGCGCAGGCGATCTTCGCCGTCGACTACCGCGGCATCACGGTCGCGCAGGTCGCTGACCTGCGCGCGAAGCTGCGCGGCTCGAATACCAAGCTGCGCGTCGTCAAGAACTCGCTGTCGGAGCGCGCTGCCGACCAGGTGGGCGCTGACGGGCTGAAGCCCCTGCTGGTCGGCCCCACGGCGTTGGCGTTCGTCGAGGGCGACGCTGCGCTCGCGGCCAAGACGCTCAGCGATGCCAGCCGCGCGTTGCGGATTCTGGAGTTCAAGGGCGGCATCATGAATGGCGCGCTGCTGTCGGCCGCCGACGTGCAGTCGATCGCCCGGCTGCCCGCCCGCGACGTGCTCAACGCGCAGCTCGTCGGCACGATCGCAGCGCCGCTGACCGGTCTGGTCAGGACGCTGGGCGCGCTGATCGGCGGTCTCGCGATCCAGCTCGGTGCGATCGCCGAGCAGGGGCTCGTCGCCGGCTCCGACGCTGCGGCGCCGGCGGCTCCGGCAACCGAGCCCGCCGCCGAGGCAGAGCCCGAGCCTGCTCCCGCCGCCGAGGCAGAGCCCGAGCCCGAGCCGGCTCCCGAGCCCGAGCCCGCCGCCGAGGCAGAGCCCGAGCCCGCCGCCGAGGCAGAGCCCGAGCCCGAGGTAGCGCCCGAGCCCGAGCCCGCCGCCGAGGCAGAGCCCGAGCCCGAGGTAGCGCCCGAGCCCGAGCCCGAGCCCGAGCCCGAGCCGGCCGAATCTGAGCCCGAGGCCGAGGCGAGCGCTGAAGTCGAGGCCCAGGCAATTGAGCCCCAAACAACTGAAGGTGCGTCGGACGACGCGCCGTCCGACGACGCATAAGGAGGAACCATGCCAACGACTGAAGAGTGGATCGAGGAGCTGAAGAGCATCACCGTGCTCCAGCTGTCCGAGCGCATCAAGGCGCTCGAGGAGGCATTCGGCGTGTCCGCGACCGCCGTCGCGGCCGCTGCACCGGCCGCCGCCGGCGGTGGCGATGGCGCCGCCGAGGAAGTCGAGGAGCAGAGCGCGTTCGACGTGATCCTGACGGCCGCAGGGGAGAAGAAGATCCAGGTGATCAAGGTCGTCCGCGCCGCCACCGGCCTGGGCCTGAAGGAGGCCAAGGCGCTGGTCGACGAGGCCCCGAAGCCGGTCAAGGAGGGCGTCGACAAGGCCGAGGCCGACAAGCTCAAGGCCGAGCTCGAAGAGGCCGGCGGTTCCGTCGAGCTCAAGTAGTCACTGCGCCGGCGCTCGTCTCCCGAATGCGCCCCGCGCTCGCGGGGGGCATTCTTCGAGCGCCGGCGCCGTCGCCGGCGCGAGCAGGCAGCATCGAGGCAGCAGCGAAGCCGCGCCTTCGGGTCGGTCCCGGATGAGAAGTCCGATGCTCGAGTGCCGGCTTTCTAGGTGGTCGATCGGCACGAACCACTAGGGTCTCTGGATCGAATCGCTCGACTCAACGCTCGAGCCGCCGGCGACGACGCCGACCGGGCCGGAAGCCGACCCGGCCGCGAACCTGCTCCTTCCGTACGTGCCCACGCTCGTGCTCGACTGGCTGCGCGAACGCCCTGCCGTGCGCCATCAGGCGCTCGACTGCACGCTCGTCTTCGCCGACATCTCGGGGTTCACGCGCATGACGGAACTGCTCGGCGCGCGCGGCAAGATCGGCGCCGAGGAGATGGCGGACCTGATCAACGCGACGTTCGAGTCGCTGCTCGACCCGGCCTATGACTACGGCGCCGGCCTGATCAAGTGGGGTGGCGACGCCGCGCTGCTGCTGTTCGACGAGCCCGGCCACGCCGTCAGGGCGTGCCGTGCGGCCTGCGAGATGCAGCGGGTCATGCGGCGGGTCGGTGGCCTGCGCACAAGCCGCGGCGCCGTGCGCCTGCGGATGTCGATCGGCATCCACAGCAGTCCCTGCGATTTCTTCCTCGTCGGCGTGCCCGGCCACCGGGAGTTGATCGTGACCGGAGGTCCGACGACCGTCCTGACGCGGATGGAGCAGCTCGCGGGGCCCGGGCAGATCGTGGTGAGCGGTTCGACCGCGGATGCGCTCGTGCGAGCCGGCGAGCGCCGCCCGGCACAGGCCGTGGAGGAGGGCTGGCTGCTGAGCCGGTCCCCGGCCGCGGAACTGCGCCCATCGCGCCGCGAGGAGACCGTCGAACCCGGACTCGACCTCGGCGTCGCGCTCTGCCGATCGTTGCGCGATCACATCGCGGCGGGTGGCAGCGACAGCGAGCACCGCGAGGCAGCGGTCGGCTTCGTCAAGTTCGCCGGTGTCGATCAGCGACTCGAGTCCGAGGGCGCGGCGTCCGTCCGCGAGGTGCTCGACGATCTGATCGTCGGGGTCCAGGGCGACCTCGACCGCCACGGCGTGACGTTTCTCGCCACCGATGTCGGGGCCGACGGCGGCAAGCTGCTGTTCACCGCTGGACTGCCGCAGCGCCTCGGGCACGACGTCGACCGGATGATCGCGAGCGTGCGTTCGGTGCTCGACCGCCGCACCCCCCTGCGGCTCTCGGCGGGGATCACGCTCGGCCGTGTGTTCGCCGGCGATTTCGGTCCGAGCTACCGCCGGACGTACTCGCTGATGGGGGACTCGGTCAACCTCGCTGCGCGGCTGATGGCGCATGCGGCGCCGGGCGAGCTGCTCGCGACCCAGGCGGTCGTCGACGCGGCGAGCGGTCGGGTCCCGGCGTTCGTTCGTCCTCCATTTGCAGCCAAGGGCAAGCGCATTCCGGTGACGCCCCTGGCGATCGGCGGCCAGGGAAGGCCCGGCGGGCCGGCGAGCCCCGCCGGCCGGCCGGCGGCCGCCGGGCCGATGGTCGGGCGCGAGTCCGAGCTCGACACCCTGCTCGCGATCGCGGCGGCCGCCGCCGGCGGCTCCGGGACGGCGGTCGAGGTCGTCGGCGAGCCGGGGGCCGGCAAGTCGCGGCTCCTGTCGGAGTTCGGCGCCCTCGTGTCCGGCGATCTGCTCTGGGTCGACGGCGACGTCTACTCAGCCGGCAGGCCGTACGCGCCGTTCGAACGGCTGCTGCGCCGGCGCTGGGGGATCGCCGATGACGACCCGGACGCGGCCGCCGCGCTTGCGGCCGGACTCGAGGCGGCGGTTCGTGCGCGCGCGCCGCACCTGCTCGCGTGGCTTCCGCTGATCGGGGTCGTCGTCGGGCTCGAGCTGCCACCGACACCCGAGGTGAAGCAGACCGAGGCGACGGTTCGCAAGGCGCGGCTGGAGGAGCTGACGAGCGAGCTGGTCGGAGCGATCCTGTACGGCCCGACGATCATCGTCTTCAACGACGTCCATCTGATGGACGGCGCCTCGCGCGATCTGATCGACCGCCTCGCGCGCGACGCGCGAACCCGGCCGTGGCTGGTGATCGCAAGCCGCCGCCCAGACAGTCGCAGCCCGCTTCGCACGGCCCTGGCGACGACGGTCGAGCTCGGACCGCTGAGCGCGGCCGCCGCGGCCGAGCTGCTGCATCGCGCGACGGCGGCCGCGCCGGTTCCCAGTCACCGCCTCACCGCGCTCGCCGAGCGAGCCGGCGGCAATCCGCTGTTCCTCCGGGAGCTGGCCGCGCAGCTCGCCGCCGGTCAGTCCGACGATTCGCTGCCGTCGTCGGTCGAAGCGGCGATCGGAGCCCGAATCGACCGGCTCGCGCCCGCGGCCCGCCGGCTGCTTCGATGCGCGTCCGTACTCGGCATCGATGTCGACGGCGCCCTGCTGGGCGAGATCGTCGGCCCCGGGAGCGCGTCACCTGCGGCCGGCGCCGAGCCGGCGCCCCCGCTCGACGTGCTCGCGGAGTTTCTGGAGCCGGTCGCGGCCGGCCGCTGGTGCTTCAACCACCAGCTCGTCCGTGAGGTCGCGTACGACGGGCTTCCGTACCGCCAGCGGCTCGAGCTCCATGCCGCCACCGCCGCCGCGATCGAGCGCCGCTCCGCCGGGCATCCCGAGCGCCAGGCGGAGCTGCTGTCGGTGCACCTGTTCGCCGGTGGCCGGTTCGAGGCCGCGTGGCGCTACTCACGGATCGCGGCCGAACGGGCGCGGGCACGCTACGCCAACGAGCAGGCGGCGGAGGCCTACCGCCGGGCGATCGCTGCGGCGGCGCACGTCGCGCAGATCCCGGCGAGCGAGCTCGCGCACGACGAAGGGCAGCTCGGTGCGATCTGCGTCGAGCTCGGTGAGCTCGACGCCGCGGACGCCGCGCTGCGCCGCGCGCTGCGGCGCTGCGCGGACGATCCGTTCGCGACGGCGCGGCTCCAGTTGCAGGTTGCGTATCTGCGCGACATCGCCGGCAAGCATGACGTCGCCATGCGCTGGGTCGACCGCGCCGAGCGCAGCCTGTCGGGCTTCGACGGGCCGGACGCGCGCGAGCTGCGCGGACGGCTGGCGGCGCGCCGCGCCCGGATCGACTACCGGCGCGGCCGTCACGCGGAGGGCGTCGCGTTTGCGCTCGAAGCTGCCGAGCTCGCCGGGGCTGCGGGCGACCGCCACACGCTCGCCCTCGCGCTGGAGTACGGCGACCTGTGCGCGGTCGAGCTCGGCCGGCCTGCCGGGCCGGCCGCCGAGCAGGCGCTCGCGATCTACGGGGGGCTCGGCGAGGTCGGCGCCGAGGCGCGCGTGCGCAACACGCTCGGGATGCTCGCCTATCACCGTGGCGACTGGCCGGAGGCGCTCCGTCAGTATCAGGCCGCTGAGCAGGCGTACGGCCGGGCGGGCACGAGATGGGACGCCGCCACGCCGATCGCCAATGCCGCGGAGATCTACATCGATCAGGGTCGGATCGACGAGGCCGAGGCTGCGATCGCCCGCGCGATGGCGATCTGGCGCGGCGCGGGCGCGGCGTCCGAGGTTGCGTTCGGTGAGTCTCAGCTCGGGCGGCTGGCTGCGCGGCGCGGCCGGTTCACCGAGGCCGGCGCGCTGCTCGCCTCAGCCCGCGATCACTTCCTCGCCGCCGGTGAGCTGACCGAGGTCGTCGTCGTCGACGCCCTCGCGGCCGAATGCCGGCTGCTCGCCGGCGACCACGACGAGGCGCTGTCACTGGCGGCCGCCGCGCTGGCGCGGGCGCATTCGCTCGGCGGTGCCTCCGTCGTTCCGCTGCTGCACCGCGTGCGCGGGGGCGCGCTGCTCGCACTGGGGCTCCGAGGGCCTGCGCAGGACGCGCTGCGCGCGGCGCTCGACGCTGCCCGTGCTCGCGACGCCGGACACGAGGTCGCGTACGCCCTCCAGGATCTGATCGATGCCGGCCTTGCCGCCGACGGCGCCGAAGCGCGCGCCTGGGCACGGGAGCTGGGACAGCGAGCCGCTGAACTCGGGCTCGCGACCAGGTACCCGTCGGGTGGTCAGGTCCGCCAGACCTGACCACCCGCGGAGCTCAGCTGCCGCTCAGGCTCAGTTGCTCGCCCGCGGATCGGCCGCGGTCGTCTCGATCTGCTGGTCGTAGATGTCCGGCGAGTCCTCTCCTCCGAGGAAGAAGTAGGAGAAGTCCTGACACGGCGGGTTCAGCGAGGTGCCGTTCCAGTTGACGCCCTCGCCGGCCTCCTCGCTCGGGCTCGGCTCGCACGGCGGCAGCACCCCGTAGTACAGGCCGGTGACCGGGTCGAGCTGCGCCGGCGGCGTGCCGTCCTGCACCGGGAACGTCACCGGCGACTCGTAGCAGACGTGCTCGTTGCCGAAATAGAGGTCATTGAGAGTGTCGGCGGCCGTTCCGGTGACGATCAGATCGATCGTCTTGTTGGTGGTGATCCCGAACGCCTCGAACACGAGCACGTCGCCTCCGCCGGGGGTCGAGCACGGATCGCCCGTCGTCGAGAACGACTCCGTCACAGTCGCGTTCGGTGAGGCGGCACCGGAGATCGTCGCGGTCGTGGTCCCGTCCCCGCTCGCTACCTGACCCGTGTCGCAGGCGAACGCGCACTGCGTCGTCGTCGTGCCGTCCGGCGTCGTCGTCTGACTCTCCAGGTCGAGTTCCGCGCTTCCCGAGCTCGCCGCCAGGAAGAAGTTGCCGGAGTAGGTGGCGGTGATCGTGTTCGCGCCGTTCGCCAGGCTCGAGGCGTCGACCTGGATCGAGACCTGGCACGCGCCGAAGTGCAGGAAGCAGGAGCTCGGCATCGGCTCGGTGCCGAGCGGCGTCCCGTTCGTCGTATCGGTGAAGCTGACCGAGCTGCGCGGTCCGATCAGGAAGCCGGGCACGACCTCGGCGTCCGCGTTCGAGGTGCCGCCCGGAAGGACGGCGCCGTTGGGCCCGGGCACGGTGTCGCCCGAGCTGACCGTGACGGTCGTCCTGCTCGGGATCTGGAGCCCGGCGGCCGCAGCTGCGGCGGGAGCCGAGGCGGCGACCGCGATGGTCCCGACCAGCAGCGCCGCTGCGGTCGCGAAGCGTGCGCGAAGCCTGGTCGCGCGCGTGAAAAGGAACAAGCGGATTTCCCCCTCTCCGGCTCCGCCAGGAGCCGGCGTCGTAGCTCGGTCGCTTGCGCTCGGCGAGCGACACACGCGCCAACTCTAACTAACTGACTAACGGTCTGTCGTGCTGCGGAGAGCACCGCCTGCGAGCGTGACAGACCGCCGCCGGCCCGGGCTCGGGGATGCGCGACCGATCGTCCGAGCGCCCGCCCCAGCGCGCCTTCGCCGAGCCGCAGCAAGGTCGGGTTTGCCAGGCGGCGACTTTACCCCTACACTGCGCGCGTCAGCCGATAGTCGCAGCCGCCCAAACAGCGAGGTCCGCGCCACATACGCGGAGGCTCCGGGCGGGGTCCGTGAGAGCTGGACAGTCCTGCACAGGACACAACTGTCGTGTGCTATCTTTGCTGGTCGCGCCGTGGAGGTCCCTCCGATCGTCTGCGCGCCCTCTCTCTTCTACCGGCACGAGGAGTCGCCGTCTTGGCAACCGCTGCAGCCCCACGGACGCGCCGTTCGTTCGCGCGTCTGAACAAGGTCCTTGAAGTCCCGAACCTGATCGATATCCAGCGTCAGTCGTTCTCCTGGCTGACGGACCCGGAGAGCGGTGGTCTCCGCGAAACGATTGACGACGTCTCCCCGATCGAGGATTACACGGGCAACCTCGCCGTTCAGTTCGGCGAGTTCCAATTCGATGCGCCGGTCGCGAGCCTCGACCAATGCCGCGAGAAGGATCTCACCTACGCCCGCCCGTTGACCGTCACGGTTGCGTTCATCAACAGGGAGACGGGCGAGATCCGCGAGCAGTCGGTGTTCATGGGCGATTTCCCGTGGATGACCGAGCGCGGGACGTTCATCATCAACGGCACCGAGCGAGTGGTCGTGACCCAGCTCGTGCGCTCGCCCGGCGCGTACGTGATGGAGCCGAAGGACCGGGAGAAGCAGGTTTTCATCGCGAACCTGATGCCCGCTCGCGGCTCGTGGCTCGAGCTCGAGATCGACAAGAAGGGCCGCGTCTACGTCCGCATCGACCGCAAGCGCAAGCTGCCCGTCACGGTCCTGCTGCGCGCGATGGGGTACGCCTCCGACGAGGAGATCCTGAAGCTGTTCGAGAACTCGCTCTACATCCGGCTGACGCTCGACGCGGACGCCGAGATGACGCGCACCGAAGAGGGCGCGCTGATCGAGCTGTTCAAGAAGCAGCGTCCGGGCGAGCCACCGTCGATCGATGCGGCGCGCTCGCTCCTCAACCAGCTGTTCTTCGACCCCAAGCGGTACGACCTGACGCGCGTGGGGCGGTACAAGCTGAACTCGCGGCTCGGGCTTGATATCGACCTCGACACGCGCACCCTGACCCACGACGACATCATCGCGCTGGTCAAGGAACTGGTCTCGCTGCCGCGGCTGCTCGGCATGCCCGAGGAGCCCGAGAGCGACGTCAAGGACTACGCCTCGGAGGCGACCTCGATGCCGCGCGAGCCGATCCTCGATCATCTCGACGAGTACGAGCACTTCGGCAACCGCCGGCTGCGCACGGTCGGTGAGCTGATCCAGGAGGCATTCCGGATCGGCCTGTACCGCATGGAGCGCGTCGTGCGCGAGCGCCTGACGACCGAGGATGCGGACACGATCACGCCGCAGACGATCGTCAACATCCGCCCGGTCGTCGCGGCCCTCAAGGAGTTCTTCGGCTCCAGCCAGCTGTCGCAGTTCATGGACCAGACGAACTCCCTGTCCGGCCTCACTCATCGCCGGCGCCTGTCGGCGCTCGGCGCGGGCGGGCTGACCCGGGAGCGCGCGCCGATCGAGGTGCGCGACGTGCACCCGACGCACTATGGGCGCATGTGCCCGATCGAGACCCCCGAGGGTCCGAACATCGGTCTGATCGGCTCGCTGTCCGCGTACGCCGAGATCTCCGAGCACGGGTTCGTGACCTCGCCCTACCTGGTCGTGCGGGACGGCGTCGTCACCGACGAGATCGTCCGCATCGACGCTACGCAGGAGGAGGAGCGCCTGATCGCCCAGGCGAACAGCCCGGTCGACGCGAACCGGCGGCTGACGAGCGAGGAGATCATCTGCCGCACCCAGGCCGGCCAGTACGTCACGGTCCCGCCCGAGCAGGTCGATCTGATCGACGTCTCGCCCGAGCAGATCTGGTCGGTCGCGACAGCGATGATCCCGTTCCTCGAGCACGACGACGCCAACCGCGCGCTGATGGGCTCGAACATGCAGCGCCAGGCGGTGCCGCTGCTCGTCACCGACGCTCCGCTCGTGGGAACGGGCATGGAGCGCCGTGCGGCGATCGACACCGGCGACGTCGTCCTCGCCAAAACGGAGGGGACCGTCTCCTACATCGACGCCGAATTGATCGCCGTCGACCGCGCCGATGGCGGCAGGGACGAATACCCACTCCAGAAGTTCATGCGCTCCAACCAGGGGACGCTGATCCATCAGAAGCCGATCGTCGACTCCGGCGCGCAGGTTGCCCAAGGGACGGTTCTGGCCGACGGGTCCGCCTCGAACATGGGCGAGATGGCGCTCGGAAAGAACCTGCTCGTCGCGTTCATGTCCTGGGAGGGCTACAACTTCGAGGACGCGATCATCCTCTCCAAGCGCCTCGTCGCGGATGACGAGCTCACCTCGATCCACATCGAGGAGTACGAGATCGACGCCCGCACGACGAAGCTCGGCGACGAGGAGATCACCCGCGACATCCCGAACCGCTCGGAGGAATCGCTGCGCAACCTCGACGATCGCGGCATCGTTCGGATCGGAGCGGAGGTCACCTCCGGCGACCTCCTCGTCGGCAAGGTCACGCCCAAGGGCGAGACCGAGCTGACGGCCGAGGAGAAGCTGATCCGCGCGATCTTCAAGGAGAAGGCGCGCGAGGTCCGCGACACCTCGCTCAAGGTGCCGCACGGCGAAGGCGGCGTCGTGATCGACGTCAAGACCTTCAGCCGCGACGAGGGCGACGACCTGCCGCCCGGCGTCAACGATCTCGTGCGCGTGTTCGTCGCCAAGAAGCGCAAGATCTCGGAGGGCGACAAGCTCGCCGGGCGTCACGGCAACAAGGGCGTGATCTCGAAGATCGTCGACATCCAGGACATGCCGTTCCTCGAGGACGGCACGCCGGTCGACGTGATCCTCAACCCGCTCGGCGTGCCGAGCCGGATGAATCTCGGCCAGATCCTCGAGACGCACCTCGGCTGGGTCGCAGCGAACGGCTGGTACTCCGATGGCTCGGAGGCCAAGGAGAAGGCCACGGATGTCGCGGTCAATGCGACCGACGGTGCGGCTCCCAAGGTCTACGTCGCGACGCCGGTGTTCGACGGCGCCACGGTCAAGGACGTCGACGAGGCGCTCGTCCGCTGGCAGGATGAGCACGCCGGGCGCATCCGGATGGACGTTGACAAGAGCCGTCGCGCCGGCGAGCAGGCATCCGGCAAGGTCCGGCTGTTCAACGGCCGTACCGGTGAGCCCTTCGCTCAGCTCGTGACCGTCGGCTACATGTACATCCTCAAGCTCCTGCACCTCGTCGACGACAAGATCCACGCGCGGTCGACCGGGCCGTACTCGCTCGTCACCCAGCAGCCGCTGGGCGGCAAGGCGCAGTTCGGGGGCCAGCGCTTCGGCGAGATGGAGGTGTGGGCGCTCGAGGCCTACGGCGCCGCGTACACCCTCCAGGAGATGCTCACGATCAAGTCCGATGACACGGTCGGGCGCGTCAAGGCCTACGAGGCGATCGTCAAGGGTGAGAACATCGCCGAGCCGTCGATCCCCGAGTCGTTCAAGGTCCTGCTCAAGGAGATGCAGTCGCTCGGTCTCGACGTCAATGTCGTCTCCGAGGAGGGCGAGCGGGCCGAGATGCGCGAGGAGGACGACGACCTCCTGCGCGCGGCCGAGGAGCTCGGGATCGATCTCAGCGGGGTCCGCGCCACCGACGGCGCGGCCGCCGACGAGGCGACCGAGCACGAGGGCGAGACGGTCGAGGCCTCGGGCGAGGAGCTCGAGGAGGAGGACCCGGATCTGGAGCCCGGCGAGGAGCTCGAGGCCGAGGACTTCGCCTCCAATCTCGATCCGATGATCGACGTCAGCATTCCGGCCGGCGAGGCCGAGGGAGTCCTCGAGGAGGACGAGGCCTAGTTGAGCCGGCCCGCGCCGCGGCCGCCGCTCGGGCGGCCGCGGGGCGCCGGTCCCGCGGGGACCGGCAAACCAGAGATTTGACACGCATCTAGAGACAGGGATTCACCTTGATCGACATCAACAATTTCGACGCCATCGAGATCGGCCTCGCCTCTTCGAAGCAGATTCGCTCGTGGAGCTCGGGCGAGGTCACCAAGCCTGAGACGATCAACTACCGGACACTCAAGCCGGAGAAGGACGGCCTCTTCTGCGAGCGCATCTTCGGTCCGACGAAGGACTGGGAGTGCTACTGCGGGAAGTACAAGCGCGTCCGCTACAAGGGGATCGTCTGCGAGCGGTGCGGCGTCGAGGTCACCCGGTCGAAGGTCCGCCGTGAGCGCATGGGCCACATCGATCTGGCGGCTCCGGTCTCGCACATCTGGTTCTTCAAGGGCGTCCCGAGCCGGATCGGCTACCTGCTCGACATGGCTCCGAAGGAGCTCGAGAAGGTCCTCTACTTCGCCGCCTCGATGGTCACGTGGGTCGACGATGAGGCGCGCGCCCGCGACATCGAGACGCTCGAGGGCGAAGTCGCGAAGGTCCTCGACTCCTACGCGGCCGAGAAGGAGGAGCGCGTGCTCGAGCTCAAGGAGTCGCTCGAGCGCCGCGCCACGTTCCTGGAGACGGCGAAGACGGACCGCAACTTCTCCGACGAGGATCACCTCTGGGCCGAGGCGCTGGACGTCAACGTCGCGAAGCTCTCCGAGGAGGAGCGCGAGAAGCTGCTCAAGGACCTCCGCAAGAGCTTCCAGGCCGACATCGACGACACCGAGGCCTACATCGAGGACGCGGCCGAGCGGATGCGCCAGGTCTGGGACCTGTTCAAGTCGATGAAGGCGAAGGACGTCGTCAACGACGAGACGCTGTTCCGCGAGCTCAAGGACCGTTTCGGCTCCCCGTTCGGGTTTGGCGAGTACTTCCGCGGCGGCATGGGCGCCGAGGCCGTGCGCGATCTGCTTCAGCAGGTCAACCTCGAGGAGGAGTCCGACGAGCTGCAGGATCAGGTCAAGACCGCCAAGGGTCAGAAGCAGGCTCGCGCGGTCAAGCGCCTGAAGGTCGTCACGGCCTTCCTCAACTCGGGCAACCGCCCCGAGATGATGATCCTCGAGGCGGTCCCCGTGATCCCGCCGGAGCTGCGCCCGATGGTCCAGCTCGACGGTGGGCGCTTCGCGACCTCCGACCTCAACGACCTCTACCGCCGCGTGATCAACCGCAACAACCGCCTCAAGCGGCTGCTCGATCTCGGCGCGCCGGAGATCATCGTCAACAACGAGAAGCGCATGCTTCAGGAGGCGGTCGACGCGCTCTTCGACAACGGGCGGCGTGGCCGGCCGGTGACCGGTCCGGGCAACCGCCCGCTGAAGTCGCTGTCCGACATGCTCAAGGGCAAGCAGGGGCGCTTCCGCCAGAACCTGCTCGGCAAGCGCGTCGACTACTCGGGCCGCTCGGTGATCGTGTCCGGACCGTGGCTGCGGCTGCATCAGTGCGGGCTCCCGAAGCTGATGGCGCTCGAGCTGTTCAAGCCGTTCATCATGGCCCGGCTCGTCGAGCGCAAGTCGGCGCAGAACATCAAGGCCGCCAAGAAGATGGTCGACTCGATGATCCCCGAGGTCTGGGACGTGCTCGAAGAGGTCATCCACGAGCACCCGGTGCTCCTCAACCGCGCGCCGACCCTGCACCGCCTCGGCATCCAGGCGTTCGAGCCGGTGCTCGTCGAGGGCAAGGCGATTCAGGTGCATCCGCTCGTCTGCCACGCGTTCAACGCCGACTTCGACGGCGACCAGATGGCCGTCCACCTGCCGTTGTCGGCAGAGGCCCAGGCCGAGGCGCGGATCCTGATGCTGTCGGCCAACAACATCCTCTCCCCGGCTCACGGGGCGCCGCTGGCGACGCCGACCCAGGACATGGTGCTGGGCGCGTACTACCTCACCTACGGCAAGGATGAGGAGGAGCTGTCGAAGATCGAGGAGAAGTTGCGGGAGTCCCAGATCCCCGGCTCCGACCGCCCGCAGGTCTACCGCACCGCCCAGGAGGCCGAGCTCGCCTACGAGAACGGTGTCGTGGAGCTGCACGACCTGGCCGAGTACCGGCCCGTCGGCACGGCCGGTGGCCATGTGCTCACGACGGTCGGCCGGATCATCTACAACGACAAGATCGAGCGCGCGCTGGCGGAGGCGCTGGGTGATCAGTTCGATCCCGGCACCTACCGGTTCGTCAACCGGTCGATGAAGAAGAAGGACACGACCCGGCTGGTCGACGACCTCGTCCAGGCCTATGGTGCGGCCTCGATCTCGCAGGTCCTCGACGCGTTCAAGGACATCGGCTTCCACTACGCCACCCAGTCGGGTGTGACGATCTCCAAGAACGACGTTCAGACGCCGCCCGACAAGGCCGAGATCCTCGCTCGCTACGACGATCAGCTCGCGGAGATCGACACCCAGTACCTCAACGGCGAGATGGACCAGGAGGAGCGCCACGAGGCCGTCACCGGCCTCTGGGATCGGGCCACCAACGAGGTGGCGAAGTCGATGATCGACCATCTCGACGAGCTCAACCCGATCTTCATGATGGCCAACTCCGGGGCCCGCGGCTCGTTCCAGCAGATCCGTCAGCTGGCCGGCATGCGCGGCCTGATGGCCAATCCGAAGGGCGAGATCATCGAGCGGCCGATCAAGGCCAACTTCATGGAGGGCCTCGACGTGCTCGAGTACTTCATCTCGACGCACGGCGCCCGCAAGGGACTCGCTGACACGGCGCTGCGGACGGCCGACTCGGGCTACCTGACCCGCCGGCTCGTCGACGTCTCGCAGGACGTGATCATCCGCCAGGACGATTGCGGCACCAGCGAGTACATCCGCAGCCCGGTCCTCCAGGTCGAGATCGAGCCCGAGACCCGCGGCGAGCGTCCGGGTGTCGAGCCGAACGAGAACCTGATCGGCCGGATCGCGGCGCTTCCGATCGCCGGGCCCGACGGCACGGTGATCGTCGAGAAGGGGGTCGAGATCGACCGCAGCGAGTTCGCGGCGCTGGTCGAGGCGTTCGCCGCCCAGGCCGCCGCCGGCGAGGTCGTGCGCGTGCCGGTCCGCTCGGTGCTGAAGTGCGAGGCGCCGACCGGGGTCTGCCAGGCGTGCTACGGCCGCTCGATGGCGACCGGCAAGGTCGCTCAGATCGGCGACGCCGTCGGGATCATCGCCGCGCAGTCGATCGGCGAGCCCGGCACGCAGCTGACGATGCGGACGTTCCACACCGGCGGGATCGCCGGCGCGGACATCACGCACGGTCTGCCGCGTGTCGTCGAGCTGTTCGAGGCGCGCAAGCCGAAGGGTCTGGCGAAGATCTCCGAGGTCGCGGGCACGGTGTCGATCGAGGATGCGGACAAGTCCGTCACGGTCGTGGTCACCGACGCCGGGGGCGAGGAGCACCGGAACACGTTCCCGCGCCGCACCCTGCTGTACGTGCGCGACGGCCAGAGCGTCGACGTCGGCCAGCCGCTCAACGAGGGCTCGCTGTACCCGCACGAGGTTCTCGCCCACGGCGGCAAGAACCAGGAGGAGCGCCGGACCGCGACCGAGCTGTACCTCGTCCGCGAGGTGCAGGAGGTCTACAAGTCCCAGGGCGTCGACATCAACGACAAGCACATCGAGCTGATCGTGCGCCAGATGATGAAGAAGGTGCGGATCGACCAGAAGGGCGACACCGAGCTGCTGCCCGGCCAGTACGTCGATCGTCACGAGTACGCGCGGATCAACCAGGCGGTGATGGACGCCGGCGGCGAGAGTGCGCAGGCGGAGGAGATCATCCTCGGCATCACCAAGGCGTCGCTGAACACCGATTCGTTCCTATCGGCGGCGTCCTTCCAGGAGACGACCAAGGTGCTGACCGACGCCGCGCTCGAGGGCAAGGTCGACCGCCTCAACGGGCTCAAGGAGAACGTCATCATCGGGAAGCTGATCCCGGCGGCGACGGGTCTCAAGCGCTATCGCCGGATCGAGATCGAGCCCTCGGAGCCGCTGCCCCGCGGGATCGATGAGGTCAGCCTGCTCGACCACGACGATCTCGCCGCGGAGCTGGGTCTCGCCGACGGGGACGCGCTGGCGGGCTTCGGCGGCCTCGAAGCCGACCTGTCCGACCTCGAGGACATCGGCAACGGCAACTCGGTGTTCGGCTTCGCCGACGAGTTCGCCGACCTGGACCTCCCGCCGGTCGACGACACGCTCGGCGACTGACGCGAATCTGCGCCGGGGCGGCGGAGGCCTTCGGGCCACCGCCGCCCGGTTTGCAGCCGCCGGTCCCCCTGATCGGCAACTCCGAGAACTCCGATGGATCTAAGGCGCACCAGGGCGCGCCTTGGATCCATCGCGCCGTTGGCAGCGGGCTGGCCCGAAGCTCATCGTGAATCCGGATTCACTAGCATGTGAATCACGATTCACTCAAAGCAGCCTGTCCAGGAGGGCGCGATGGCCACCGTCGAAACCCTCGACCCGACGCGGGCGGTGCTCAACCAGGCCCCGCCGCTCGAGCCGATCA
Source organism: uncultured Solirubrobacterales bacterium (assembly GCA_963705995.1). Lineage (GTDB taxonomy): Bacteria > Actinomycetota > Thermoleophilia > Solirubrobacterales > Solirubrobacteraceae > Palsa-465. Next base: position 337,602 of record CAVPLN010000004.1, on the reverse strand, counting down.
ATCTGTTCGAGTCCGACCTCGCGCTGCAGGAGGGGCTGATCCGGGAGGGCGGAGCGTGGGGACTCGCGCGCGCGCGCGAGGCCGGCGCCGTCGCCGGTGGGACCGAGGCGCGCGAGCACTCCCGGCGGGCCGAGCGCAACCTTCCGATCCTGCGGACGCACGATCGCTACGGCCGGCGGATCGATCAGGTCGAGCTCGATCCCTCATGGCACTGGCTGCTGCGCGGCGCGATCGAGCGCGGGATGGCGGGGCTGCCCTGGCGCCAGGAGGACCCGGGCGCGCACGTCGTGCGGGCGACGCTGTTCGCGCTCTGGGGGCAGGTGAACGACGGTGTCATGTGCCCGGTCTCGATGACCTACGCGTCCGTGCCGGCGCTTCGCGACGGCAATCCAGATCTCGCCGCCGAATGGGAGCCGAAGCTGACGCTGCCGGACTACGCGGCCGGGGCGATCGCCGGGATGGCGATGACCGAGCGCCAGGGCGGCTCGGATGTGCGGGCGAACGTGACCCATGCGCACGACGCCGGCGACGGCTCCTACGAGCTGTACGGGCACAAGTGGTTCTGCTCCTACCCGCCATGCGATGTCTTCCTCGTGCTCGCACAGGCGCGCGGCGGACTCTCGTGCTTCCTCGTCGAGCGAGGGCCGGGCATGGAGTTCCAGCGGCTCAAGGACAAGCTCGGGACGCGCTCGCTGCCGAGCTCGGAGGTGGAGTTCCGGGGCGCCCGCGCGTCGCTCGTGGGCGAGGAGGGGCGTGGTGTCCCCGCGATCATCCGGATGGTCAACCACACGCGCCTCGACTGCATGCTCGGCGCCGTCGCGGGGTACCGCCGGGGGACGATCGAGGCGATCCATCACGCTCGGCATCGCCACGCATTCGGGGCGCTGCTCGCCGAGCAGCCGGCGATGCGCAACGTCCTCGCCGATCTCGCGATCGAGTCCGAGGCGGCGACGGCGACGGCGATGCGGGTCGCGCGGGCCTACGATCAGGGCGAGGGCGCGAGGGATTTCCGCAGGTTCGCCACGGCCGTCATGAAGTACTGGATGTGCAAGCGCGCGCCGGGCCACGCGGCCGAGGCGATGGAGTGTCTCGGCGGCAACGGCTACGCCGAGGATTCGGGCATGCCGCTGCTCTACCGCGGCGCTCCGCTCGGCTCGATCTGGGAGGGGTCCGGCAATGTCGCGGCGCTCGACGTCCTCCGCGCGCTGATCAGGGAGCCGGCCGGTCTGCCCGCCTTCATGGCCGAGTGCGAGCTCGCGCGGGGTGGCGATCGGCGGCTCGACGCCCATCTCAGCGCGGTCACCGAGCGTGTGCGCGCGACATTCGCCGGGGGAGAGGATGGAGACGTCGAGTTCGGAGCTCGGCGCCTCGTCGAGGAGCTCGCCCTCGCGTTGCAGGGTTCGCTGCTCGTCCGGCACGCCCCGGCGCCCGTCGCCGACGCGTTCTGCGCCGCCCGGCTCGAGTGCGGCGGTGGGCGCGTCTACGGGACGCTGCCTCCCGGCGTCGACGCGGCCGCGATCATCGACCGGGCCCTGCCGGGCGCACGGTGACGGCACTGGTGGTCCCGACGCGCGAGCGCCTGCTCGCCGCAGCCCGCGAGCTCGTCGAGGAGCAGGGCTACGCGGGCGCCTCCGTCATCGCGGTGGCCGAGCGGGCGGGTCTCGCGGCGGGAACCCTCTATCGCCACTTCAGCTCGAAGGAGGATCTCTTCGTCGAGCTGTTCCGTGCCGTCTGCGACCGCGAGATCGAGGCGATGCGGGCGGCCGCGGCCCAGCCGCTGAGCCCTGGCGAGCGCCTGGTGCGGGTGTTGGTGACCTTCGCCGAGCGGGCGCTGCGCCGCCCGCAGCTCGCGTGGGCGCTGCTCGCGGAGCCGGTCGCCCCGGGCGTCGACGCCGAGCGGCTGATCTACCGGACCCGCTACCGCGAGCTTCTCGCCGTGACCCTGCGAGATGCGATCGCCGCCGGTGAGGTCCCCGAGCAGGATGTCGAGCTGACCTCGGCGGTGCTCGTCGGTGGCTGCGCCGAGGCGCTGGTCGGCCCGTTGGCGAGCGGGACGGATGATGGCGAAGCGACGATTGCCGCGCTCGAGACGGTCGTGCGCAGGGCCGTGGGAGCATGAGCGACGCGGCCGTCAGGGTCGAGCGCCACGGAACCGTGACGACCGTCGTGCTGTCGCGGCCGGAGCGGCGCAATGCGGTCGATCGGCCGACCGCCGAGGCGCTCTCAGCAGCGTTTCGCGGCTTCGACGCCGATCCGGACGCCGCGGTCGCGGTGCTGTGGGGCGAGGGCGGCACGTTCTGCGCCGGGGCCGACCTGAAGGCGATCGGCGGACCGGACGGGAACGCACTGACGGCGGTGGGGGAGGGCGACGGGCCGATGGGGCCGACGCGGCTGCGGCTCGGTAAGCCCGTGATCGCGGCGATCGCCGGGCATGCGGTCGCAGGCGGTCTCGAGCTCGCGCTCTGGTGCGACCTGCGCGTCGCGGAGGCCGACGCGGTCCTCGGTGTCTTCTGCCGCCGCTGGGGCGTGCCGCTGATCGACGGCGGCACCGTGCGGCTGCCGCGGCTGATCGGCGCCTCGCGGGCGATGGATCTCGTGCTGACCGGGCGCGCCGTCGGCGCCGCGGAGGCGCACGCGATCGGGCTCGTCAACCGTGTCGTCGAGGTCGGGCAGGCCCGCGCCGCTGCCGAGGGGCTCGCTCACGAGCTCGCGCGGCTGCCACAGGCGTGCCTGCGCGGCGATCGCGCCTCGCTGCTCGACCAGGAGGGACTGGCGCAGGACGCCGCGATGGCACGCGAGTTCGAGCACGGCCTGCGGTCGCTCGCCGAGGCCGCCGGCGGCCTCGAGCGCTTCCGCGCCGGCGCCGGCCGTCACGGCGCGCCGCGCTGAAACGGCCCCTTCGGACTTACACCGAACTTACCCGGACCCTTACGCCCTGCTTAGGCGGGTCGGGCATTGTCGGATGCCACGCAGCAGGCGGGAACGTCCCCGCCACCGAAGCGTCCAGGGCTATCAAGCGCCGGGCGACCGGTGCCGACAGGACAGTGTCGGGCATTCACGGACTGGATCCCGGCAGCCTCTCAGGCGACTGCCCACGACACGAACTCGGACACGACTTCTACATGACCGTCATCATCGGATTGCTGCTCGCGCTCGGCTGCGCACTCACGACCAACCTCGGCTTTCTCTACAAGCACCGGGGCGCATGCGAGTCGCCCGACGTCGACTTCCGTCACCCGCTGCGCAGCGGCCGCGAGCTGTTCTCGTCGCGCCTCTTCTCGGTCGGCATGGTGATCGCGGCCGGGTCCTGGCTGCTGCACATCGGCGCGATGACGATGGTCCCGCTGTCGGTCGTTCAGGCCGTGCTGGCGGGTGGGGTCGTGATGCTCGCGATCATGGCCGAGCGGATCCTCGGCTGCTCGATCGGCAGGCGCCAGTGGGGCGGGCTGGCGATGACCGCGGGCGGGCTGGTCCTGCTCGGCATCTCGCTGCCCGCCGTCCACGGGGCGCATTCGCGCTTCTCGGTGCCCGGCATGATCGTCTTCGAGGCCGCCCTGATCGCGGCCGGCTCGCTCCTGATCCTCGGCCCCCGGATCGGCGCCCCCAAGCACCATCACGGCGTCATGCTCGGCGCCGCCTCCGGCATCCTCTTCGGGGTCTCCGACATCTCGATCAAGGCGCTCACCGGCATGATCGGCGCCCACGGGGTGATCGGGCTCTTCTCGCCCTGGCTGATCGTCACGATCGCGGCGTCCGTCGTCGCCTTCTTCTCGTCGGCCCGCAGCCTTCAGGCCTCCGAGCCGGTCGCGGTGATCGCCGTGACCAGCATGGCCGCGACGGTTTCGGGGATCATGGGCGGGATCGTCGTGTTCGGCGATCCGATGCCGGCCCATCTGGTCGGAATCGCCGTCCAGTGCACCGCCTTCATCCTCGTCGTGCTCGCGGCGTGGCTGACGCCCGCGCCGGCGCGCGCCGCCGGTATCGGCGGCGTCGCCGCGGCCGCCTGACGCGCGGCTGACCGAGCTGCTCCGGCAGCAACGGCGGCAGTGACGAGAGGCGGGCCGGACTCCGGCCGCGAGCGAAACTTCCCGACCCCCCTGGATCCGCGGAGGGGTTGGACCGTGGCGCTCACTCGGCGCGCGCCCAGGTCCAACCCCCCAACCGTGAGGAGGGGGTTGGGAACTTCCGCTCACCCGCCACGACCATAACTTCTGCGCCCCCCGTCGCGGACGGGGGTCCGGAAGCTGATTGAGCGACGATCACGTATGCGACCCGGGGATCACCAAACACGGCTCCAGGCGCGTCCAGACGCCGCCAAACGCCGCGTAATTGCGAAACCGTCCACTAAGGATAGTAAGCAGGCATATGCTACGCCTTGGTGTACATCACAAATCTACGGACCTCCAGGTACCTTTGTACGAAACGGCAGAAGCCCCGAGGAGAAGCATGTCGACCACCACCGAATCCCCCGTCGAGACCGCGTCCGCGTCGCTCCAGGAGCAGGCGCGCCGCCATCTGTGGATGCACTTCACGCGGATGGGTGCCTATCAGGATCACGAGATCCCGATCATCGTCAAGGGGGATGGTTGCTACGTCTGGGACGAGCACGGCAAGCGGTACCTCGACGGGCTCTCCGCGCTGTTCTGCGTGAACATCGGCCACGGCCGCGCCGACGTCGCCCAGGCGGGCGCCGACCAGGCCAAGGAGCTCGGCTTCTTCACGAACTGGTCCTATGCGCACCCGCGCGCGATCGAGCTGGCCACACGGATCGCCGGCTACGCCCCCGGCGACCTCAACCGCGTGTTCTTCACGAGCGGCGGCGGCGAGGCCGTCGAGTCGGCTCTGAAGCTCGCCCGCCAATACCACAAGCTGACCGGCAAGCCGACCAAGCACAAGGTCATCGCGCGGGAGATCGCCTACCACGGGACCACCCTCGGCGCGCTCTCGGCGACCGGGATCACGAGCCTGCGTCAGCCGTTCGAGCCGCTGACTCCCGGCGGCTGTCACGTCCCCAACACCAATCTCTACCGGCTCCCACCCGGCGTCAGCGAGTTCGACCTGGTCGAGAAGATCGCCGAGCGGATCGAGTTCGAGGGGCCCGATACGGTCGCGGCCGTGATCCTCGAGCCCGTTCAGAACGCGGGCGGCTGCTTCACGCCTCCCGAGGGCTACTTCCAGCGAGTCCGCGAGATCTGCGATGAATACGACGTCCTCTTCATCTCCGATGAGGTGATCTGCTCGTGGGGCCGCCTCGGCGAATGGTTCGGCGCCCAGCGCTACGGCTACCAGCCCGACGTGATCACGACCGCCAAGGGCCTTACCAGCGCGTACGCCGCCGATGGGCGCCGTGATCGCCTCGGACCGCGTCGCCGAGCCGTTCATGGAGGGCACCAACAACTTCACCCACGGCTTCACGTTCGGCGGGCACCCGATGGCCGCCGCGGTCGCGATGGCGAACCTCGACGTGTTCGAGAACGAGCACCTGCTCGACAACGTCCGCACGAACGAGCCCCATCTCCGCGCGATGCTCGAGGGCCTGCGCGATCTGCCGATCGTCGGCGACGTCCGCGGCGCCGGCTACTTCCAGGCGATCGAGCTCGTCAAGGACAAGGACACCAAGGAGTCCTTCAACCACGAGCAGTCAGAGACGCTCCTGCGCGGCTTCCTGTCCGGCGAGCTCTACCGCCGCGGTCTGATCTGCCGCGCCGACGATCGCGGCGACCCGGTGATCCAGCTCTCGCCCCCGCTGATCGCGGGCCCCGAGCAGTTCGCTGAGATCGAGGCGATCCTGCGGCCCGTCCTGACCGAGGCGGGCGAGCGCATGCACGTCCACCACGGCTAGACGAAGCCCGCGGGCACAACCGAGGGGCTGGCGGCGTGCTGACCGTACGCGACCTGATCACGGACCTCAACCTCCGCGTACTGGCCGGCGAGAGCGGGCTCGACCTCCCCGTTCGCTGGGTCCACATGTCCGAGCTGCTCGACCCGACGCCATGGCTGTCCGGGGGAGAGGTCCTGCTGACGACCGGGATGCAACTCGACTCGCCCGAGCGCCAGCAGGAGTTCGTGCAACGGCTCGCCGACCGGCAGCTCGCCGCGCTCGGCTTCGGGATCGGCTTCGGGCACGAGCGAGTGCCCGAAGCGGTCCTGCAGGTCGCGGCGACGCACGACTTTCCCGTCTTCGAGGTCCCGTACGAAACGCCCTTCATCGCGATCACCGAGGCCGCCTTCAGCCAGCTCCTCAACGAGCAGTACGCGGTGCTCCGCCGGGCGCTCGCCGCTCAGGAGCGTCTCGAGCGGATCGTCCTGTCCGAGCGCGGACTCGAAGCGCTCGCCGCCGCGCTCGCGACGCTCGTGGGTGCCAGCGTGCTCGTCTTCGACGCCCGCGGGGAGCTGCTGGTCCACCATCCGTTCAGGCGGCCACTCGAGCCCGGCACGCTGGCCGCCGTCAAGGCCGACGTCCGCGAGCGATCACGGCGGGGGGACGCGCGGCCGTTCATGCCCGCCGTGGAGGACCCGAGCCGCGCGCTCGCCCTGCCGGTCGCCGCTGACGGCACCCCGAGCGGCGAGCAGGCCGGCGCCGGCAGCGCCGGGGGCGTCTCGCCCCGCTCGGAGGCATGGCTCGTCGCCGTCAAGGATGGCGAGCCGCTGTCGGATTTCGATCGCCTGACGCTGCGTCAGGCCGTGACGATCGTCGCGCTCGAGCTGCTGCGTGCCCGCGTCGCCGGCGACACCGAGCGGCGCCTCGCCGGCGACGTCCTCGCAGCGCTCGTGAGCGGCGAGCTGACCGGCACCGAGCTCGGCCGCCGCCTCGAGCCGTTCGGCCTCTCCGGTCGCGTCGCCGCGATCGTGCTCGCGCGGCCATCAGGCGGCGCGAGCCAGGTGAGCGCCGCCGAGGCGGCGCTGTCGGCAACGCTCCGCGCCGAGGCCGCCGCTGGTCTCGTCGCCACGTCCGGACAGCTCACCTGCGCGCTCGTCCCCGGTCTCGACGAGGACGAGCTGTTCGCCGTCGCCAACCGCATCGCGCGCCGGCTTGCGGCCTTGCTCGGCGACCCCGTCAGCCTCGGCGTCGGTCGCGCGGTCCCGGGCTGCGATGCCCGCCGCACCTACCACGAGGCCCGCTGCACGCTCGAGGCGCTCGCGCTCGGAGTCGGTCGGCCCGCCCCCGTTCGCGCGCACGGCAACGGCAACGGTTCATCCGCTCATGGTGGCCCGCAGGCCACGATGAGCGAGCCGCGCGTCGCCACATACAGAGATCTCGGCTCCTTCCAGCTGCTGCTCTCGCTGCAGGATGACGAGGCACTGAAGCTGTTCTGCGACTCGATCCTCGGGGCGATCGAGCAGAGCGAGGGCCACTACGGCGGTGAGCTGATGCGCTCGCTCGAGGCGTTCATCGAGGAGAACGGCCAGTGGGAGCGGGCGGCCAAACGCCTGTACTGCCACCGGCACACGTTGCGCTACCGGATCAGGCGCGTTGAGGAGTTGACCGGTCGGGACCTCGGTTCCGCCCGGGATCGGATCGAATTCTGGCTCGCGTTGCGAGGAAGGGAGTTAGTCGCGTGAAGGTTGGAGTGCCCACCGAGATCAAAGTCGACGAGTACCGGGTCGCGCTGACCCCCGCCGGCGTCAGAGAGCTCGTCGACGCCGGCCACGAAGTGCTCGTTCAGACGGGCGCCGGGGTCGGCTCGGCGATCGCCGATGAGGCCTACGAGCAACAGGGCGCCAAGGTCCTGCCCGACGCCGCGAGCGTGTTCGGCGAGGCCGACATGATCGTCAAGGTCAAGGAGCCGCAGCCGGTCGAGGTGGGGCTGCTCGAACCGCGGCACACGCTGTTCACCTACCTGCACCTGGCCGCCGACGTCGAGCTGACGCACGGGCTGACCCGCTCGGGCGCCACCTGCATCGCCTACGAGACGGTCGAGGACGGGCAGGGTCGGCTGCCGCTGCTCGCGCCGATGAGCGAGGTTGCGGGCAAGATCGCGACGCAGGCCGGCGCTTTCATGCTCGAGAAGCCGTTGGGAGGCCGCGGCATCCTGCTCGGCGGCGTGCCCGGCGTCGCCGCGGCGAACGTGATGATCATCGGCGGTGGGGTCGTCGGCATGAACGCCGCGGCCGTTGCGATCGGGATGGGCGCGACCGTCTACATCTACGACCGCAACATCGACCGTCTCCGCGAGCTCGATGTCGCGCTCGGCAGCCGCGCCGACACGTGCTTCGCCTCGACGCTCGCGATCGAGGAGCGCCTCCCCGACATGGACCTCGTGGTCGGTGCCGTGCTCGTCGTCGGCGCCAAGGCCCCGCGCGTCGTGACCCGCCCCCAGCTGGCGCTGATGAAGCACCAGGCTGTGCTCGTCGACGTCTCGATCGATCAGGGCGGCTGCTTCGAGACCTCGCGGGCGACGACCCACACCGACCCGACCTACGAGGTCGACGGGATCACGCACTACTGCGTCGCGAACATGCCCGGCGCCGTTCCGATCACCTCGACGTACGCGCTGACGAACGCGACGATGCCGTACGTGCTGTCGATCGCCAACCACGGTGCCGTCAAAGCGGTCGCGTCGAACCCGGGCTTCAAGCTCGGCGTCAACGTCGCCGCCGGCCAGGTCACGTATGCGCCCGTGGCCGACGCTGCCGGGGTCCCGTACGTCGAGGTCGACGAGGCGCTCGGGATCGCCGCAGGGGCCTGAGCGCGCACCCTGCTACATTGCCGATCGCATGCCGACTACCAGCCAATTGGTCCGTACGGGCCGCACTCCACCCAAGAAGAAGCTCGCGACGCCGGGCCTGAAGTCCGGCAAGGGCCGCAAGAAGAAGGTCGCCGCGCCCCAGCGCCGCGGCGTCTGCACCCGCGTGTACACGACCACTCCGAAGAAGCCGAACTCGGCTCTGCGGAAGGTGGCACGCGTCAGGCTGACGAACGGGATGGAGGTCGGGGCATACATTCCCGGCGAGGGCCACAACCTGCAGGAGCACTCGGTTGTGCTCGTCCGCGGCGGCCGCGTCAAGGACCTGCCCGGATTCCGCTACAAGGTGATCCGCGGCACGCTCGACGCAGCCGGCGTCTCGGATCGCAAGAAGGCGCGCTCGCAGTACGGGGTGAAGGCCAAGTAATGCCCCGCCGTGCCGCCGCCCAGATCCGGACGATCGAGCCGGACGCCGTCCACCGCAATCGCCTCGTGCAGCAGATCATCAACAAGGTGATGCTGGACGGTAAGAAGTCGACGTCCGAGCGCATCGTCTATGACGCGCTCGCGATTCTCGGCGAGCGCACCGGCAAGAATCCGCTTGAGGTGCTCGAGGCAAGCGTCAAGGCGCTCACCCCGGTCCTCGAGGTCAAGTCCCGCCGCGTCGGCGGCGCGACCTACCAGGTGCCGGTGGAGGTGCCGCCGCGCCGTGCGCGCACGCTCGCGATCCGCTGGCTCGTCTCCTACTCCCGCCAGCGGCGCGAGAAGACGATGGCTCAGCGCCTCGCGCATGAGCTGCTCGACGCCCAGCAGCAGCAGGGCAACGCGTTCAAGCGCAAGGACGACGTGTACCGCATGGCGCAGGCCAACAAGGCCTTCGCCCACTATCGCTGGTAGCCGCCGGCCCGGCACACCCGGCGACCGTGCTGGCCGAAACTTCACTCGGCCGGCCGAAACTGCCATTCGCGCGCGATCGAGGTCGCTGACACCGCGACCGACCGGCAATCCATCGGCGCAGCCCGGGCTCCGCGCGTCGACGAGGTAAACGAGGTAAACGCGAGGGTCGCCCACCACACGGGACCGGGGGCTGCAGTGAACAACCCTCGCGTAGAGGGAATTTACCCGCTGCGCGCTACGTAATATCCGCGCCGGCGAAAAACCTCGGCCACTGTCAGAGGGCGAACCACCTGAGATCCGCCGTACGGCCCGGCTCGGCGGCCCGGCTTTCCCGATCTCCTCTGCTATATTGACCTGCTGGCTCGGAACGGGCGCGCGAACTCGCGTGCCGTGACCGAAGTCAACGTCAACCCGCTTATGGAGACGCTCAGCCAATAACAGGTCCGCCCGGCGACATCCGCGTCGTGACGGGGCCCACTGGGCCCTTTTTCACGCCCGCATTCAGCCATCCGGACCCGCGCCTGCAGCGCCGCCACCTCTCGAAGCGACATCTCAATGCCCCGCAAGTTCAGCCTCGCCAAAACCCGCAACATCGGGATCATGGCCCACATCGACGCCGGTAAGACGACGACCACCGAGCGCATCCTTTATTACACCGGCCGCACGTACAAGCTCGGCGAGGTTCACGAGGGCGCCGCCGTGATGGACTGGATGGAGCAGGAGCAGGAACGCGGGATCACGATCACCTCCGCGGCCACGACCTGCACCTGGAAGGACCACCGGATCAACATCATCGACACGCCGGGCCACGTCGACTTCACGGTCGAAGTCGAGCGCTCGCTGCGCGTCCTCGACGGCGCGATCGCCCTGTTCGACTCGGTCGCGGGCGTCGAGCCTCAATCCGAGACGGTCTGGCGCCAGGCGGACAAGTACAACGTCCCGCGGATCGCGTACATCAACAAGATGGACCGGATCGGCTCGGACTTCCAGCGCGGCGTACAGACGATGATCGACCGCCTCGGCGCCCATCCGGTGCCGATCCAGCTGCCGATCGGCGCCGAGTCGGAGTTCAAGGGGATCATCGACCTCGTCGAGAACCACGCGATCATCTACACCGACGAGCTCGGCAAGGAGCAGGAGACGGTCGAGATCCCGGCTGAGCTCGCCGATGAGGCGGCCGTCGCCCGCGAGCACCTGTTCGAGGAGGTCTCGAAGTACGACGACGAGCTGCTCGAGTTGCTGCTCGAGGACGCGGAGATCCCGGTCGATCGGATCAAGGCGGCGATTCGCCGGGCGACGCTCGAGATCCGGATGACGCCGGTCCTGTGCGGCTCCAGCTTCAAGAACAAGGGCGTGCAGCCGCTGCTCGACGCGGTGCTCGACTACCTGCCGAGCCCGCTCGATGTCCCCGCCGTCGAGGGCCTTGAGCCCGTACGCGGCTCCGACAACGGCGGCATCCCGGCCATCCGTCACGCTTCCGACGACGAGCCGTTCGCCGCGCTCGCCTTCAAGATCATGGCCGACCCGTACGTCGGCAAGCTCACCTATTTCCGCGTCTACTCGGGCAAGCTCAGCGCCGGCTCACGCGTCCTCAACGTCTCCAACGGGAAGACGGAGCGGATCGGCCGCCTGCTGATGATGCACGCCAACGAGCGCGAGGATCTGGATGAGGTCTACTCCGGTGACATCGCCGCTGGTGTCGGCATCAAGCAGGTCAGGACCGGGGACACGCTCGCGGCGCCCGACAAGCCGATCAAACTCGAGAACATCACATTTCCCGAGCCGGTGATCAAGGTCGCGATCGAGCCGAAGACAAAGATCGATCAGGAGAAGATGTCGACGGCTCTCGGCCGCCTGGCCGAGGAGGATCCGACCTTCCAGGTCCGCACCAACGAGGAGACCGGCCAGACCGAGATCTCCGGCATGGGCGAGCTGCACCTGGAGATTCTGGTCGACCGGATGATGCGCGAGTTCAAGGTCGAGGCCAACGTCGGCAGGCCGCAGGTCTCCTACCGCGAGACGATTCGCGGGACAGCCCAGAAGGTCGAGGGGCGCTTCGTTCGCCAGACCGGCGGCTCGGGCCAGTACGGGATCGTCTACATCGACGTCGAGCCGGCGCCCGGCGAGGGCTTCGACTTCGTCAACAAGGTCAAGGGTGGCTCGATCCCGACGGAGTTCATCCCGGCTGTCGAGAAGGGCGTCGAGGAAGCGCTCGAGAACGGTCCGCGCGCCGGCTACCCGATGGTGGACGTCCGGGTGACCCTCACCGACGGCAAGTATCACGACACGGACTCCTCGGAGATCGCGTTCAAGGTCGCGGGCTCGCTGGCGCTCAAGGAGGCGGTGCGGCGAGCAAAGCCCGTCCTGCTGGAGCCCATCTTCGCCGTCGAGGTCGTCACCCCCGAGGAGTTCATGGGCGACGTGATCGGCGATCTCAATCGCCGGCGTGGCCAGGTCGGCGGCATGGATCAGCGCGGCAACGCACAGGTCATCTCAGCCCACGTGCCGCTGTCCGAGATGTTCGGATACGTCACCGATCTGCGCTCGAACACCCAGGGTCGTGCGACCTCCACGATGCAGTTCGAGCGCTACGACGAGGTGCCGCCGAACATTGCCGAGAAGGTCGTCGGCGAGCACGGCGGAGGCAGTTAGCAGCACGGTCGGACGGAAGTCCGATAGATTCTTGAAGTTCGCCCTCCATGGCGCCACGGCGCTGTGGACCCCGGCGGCAAAACACCTGAAATAAGAAGGAGCATCCCAAAGTGGCGAAGGCCAAGTTCGAGCGAGGTAAACCCCATGTGAACGTCGGGACCATCGGTCACATCGACCATGGCAAGACGACGCTCACTGCTGCCATCACCAAGGTGCTCCACGACCACTTCGGCACTGGCGAGGTGCGGGCGTTCGACTCGATCGACAACGCTCCCGAGGAGAAGGCGCGCGGCATCACGATCGCCGCCTCGCACGTCGAATACGAGACTGCGAACCGGCACTACGCGCACGTCGACTGCCCCGGTCACGCCGACTACGTCAAGAACATGATCACCGGCGCGGCTCAGATGGACGGGGCGATCCTCGTCGTGTCCGCCGCTGACGGCGCGATGCCGCAGACCCGCGAGCACATCCTGCTCGCCCGCCAGGTCGGCGTGCCGTACATCGTCGTGTTCCTCAACAAGGCCGACATGGTCGACGACCCCGAGCTGCTCGAGCTCGTCGAGGTCGAGATCCGCGACCTCCTCTCCGAGTACGACTTCCCGGGCGACGACATCCCGTTCGTCGTGGGCTCGGCGCTGAAGGCGCTCGAGGGCGACAAGGAGTCCGAGGACAAGATCCTCGAGCTCGCCGAGCAGCTCGACTCCTATATCCCGGAGCCGATCCGCGACCTGGACAAGCCGTTCCTGCTGCCGATCGAGGACGTGTTCTCGATCACGGGCCGCGGTACCGTCGCGACGGGCCGCGTCGAGCAGGGCATCATCAAGACCGGCGAGACCGTCGAGATCGTCGGCATCAAGCCGACCACCTCGACCGTCGTCACCGGCGTCGAGATGTTCAAGAAGATCCTCGACCAGGGCCAGGCCGGCGACAACGTGGGTTGCCTCCTGCGCGGTACCAAGCGCGAGGAGATCGAGCGCGGTCAGGTTCTCTGCAAGCCGGGCTCGATCACGCCGCACACGAAGTTCAAGGCCGAGGTGTACGTCCTCAAGAAGGAGGAGGGCGGGCGTCACACTCCGTTCTTCACCGGTTACCGGCCGCAGTTCTATTTCCGCACGACCGACGTCACCGGCGTCGCCAACCTGCCCGAGGGCACGGAGATGGTCATGCCGGGTGACAACGTCCAGATGGAGATCGAGCTGATCCAGCCGATCGCCATGGATCAGGGTCTGCGGTTCGCGATCCGCGAGGGCGGCCGCACGGTCGGCTCCGGGGTCGTCTCCGAGATCGTCCAGTAGTGCAGCAGGTGGGCTCGCCCTTCGGGGCGGCCCGCCGGTTTCGTTTTCAGCAGATACGACAGAGGGGCGGGCCGGATGGGCACTGCGCATCCTGGACTCGCCCCGAACATTGCAGAGACACAAGTTTCATGACTGCCGGGGCGTGCTGCGCACCCCCTTCGAGTGACAAACAGAAAGCCTGTACACCCCGTGGCAACCATCGCCCAGAACAAGATCCGAATCCGCCTGAAGTCCTACGACCACACGGCGATCGAGACGGCGGCAAAGGAGATCGTCGAGACCGCGACGCGCACAGGCGCGCGCGTCTCCGGTCCGGTGCCGCTGCCCACGGAGAAGAACGTGTACTGCGTGATCCGCTCGCCGTTCAAGGACAAGGATTCGCGCGAGCACTTCGAGATCCGTACCCACAAACGTCTGATCGACATCCACCAGCCGACCCCGAAGACGGTCGACTCGCTGCAGCGTCTGGACCACCTTCCGGCCGGCGTCGACATCGAGATCCGTCTCGCGTCCTGATTGCCATGGCAGCGATCCTCGCACGCAAACTCGGCATGACCCAGCGGTTCCTGGAGGACGGCCGCGTCGAGCGCGTCACCGTGCTCGAGGCCGGCCCCTGCCCGGTGACCGCGATTCGCTCGCAGGAGCGCGACGGCTACACCGCCGTCCAGCTCGCCTTCGGCCAGTGCAAGGAGAAGGCGTTGAGCAAGCCGGAGCTCGGCCACCTCAAGAAAGCGGATGCCTCGGCCCACCGTCACCTCGTCGAGTTCCGCGACGAGGGCGCCGGTCTGACGCTGGGCAGCACTGTCACGGTCGACACGTTCAGCGCCGGCGACAAGGTGAAGATCTCCGGGATCTCGAAGGGCAAGGGCTTCCAGGGGACGATCAAGCGCCACAACTTCGCCAGCGGCCCCAAGTCGCACGGCTCGCACAACGTCCGGGCACCGGGTTCGATCGGCGCTTCGGCGACCCCATCGCGCGTGTTCAAGGGCCTGCGCGGCCCCGGGCACATGGGCAGCGCGCGAATCACCCAGAAGGGCCTCACGGTCATCGACGTGATCCCCAAGCAGAACCTGTTGCTTGTGCGCGGGGCGGTACCCGGCGGCAAGGGCGGGCTCGTGGAGGTGCGCACTGATGCCTAGGACTGCAACCCAGATCGGCGGCGGCACGGTTCAGCTCGACGCCGTCGCGTTCGAGGCCGAGTTCAACATGGCCGTCGTGCACGAGACCGTTCGCGCCGAGTTGAACGCGCGCCGGCAGGGCACCGCATCGACGAAGACGCGCGGCCAGGTGTCGGGCGGCGGCGCGAAGCCCTGGCGGCAGAAGGGCACCGGCCGGGCACGGGCCGGCTCGTCGCGTTCGCCGGTCTTCACCGGCGGCGGCACGGTCTTCGGACCGTCGCCGCGCGGCTACACCTTCAAGGTCAACCGCAAGGCGCGCCGCGCGGCGTTCCGCTGCGCGCTGTCGGTTCACGCCGAGCGCGCGTCGCTCGCGATCTTCGACGCGGGTCGTGTTCGATGCACCGTCGACCCGGCGAGCGGTCGATCTCCTCGACGGCTGGGGCTCGGCCTTCCCGACGCTGGTGCTCCTGCACGAGACCGAGGAAGCCGCCGGCAAGTCGTTCCGCAACATCGTCCGCGTGTCGGTGATGCCGGTGGAGGATGCCGGCGTTGCGGACATCATCGGCGCGGCGTCGCTGCTCGTATCCGAGGCAGCCCTGCCCGCGCTCGTCGCGAGGGCGAACGGCAGCGGCTCCGCCGAGGAGGGAGATTCCTGATGGACGCATCGCAGGTGATCATCCGCCCGGTCGTCTCGGAGAAGTCCTACGTGCTCGCCGAGGCCGGCAAGTACACGTTCCGGGTGCACGACAAGGCGCACAAGACCCAGATCCGGCAGGCGATCGAGCAGCTGTTCGACGTCAAGGTGGTGGAGGTGCGGACGGCGTCCGTCAAGAGCAAGCCCAAGCGTCGCGGCCAAACCTCCGGGCGGACGCGCCAGTGGAAGAAGGCGATCGTCCAGGTCCGCGCGGGCGACTCGATCCCGATCTTCCGCGGGCTTGAAGGAGGCGCGGAGTAATGCCGATCCGCAAGCCGAAGCCGACGTCCGCCGGAATGCGGTTCGTCTCGTATCCGGACTTCGCCGAGATCACCCGCTCCGAGCCAGAGAAGTCGCTCGTCGAGGGTCTGACCAAGTCAGGTGGCCGCAACGCCTACGGACGCAAGACGTCCCGCCATCGTGGCGGCGGTGCCAAGCGGCTGTACCGGAGGATCGACTTCAAACGTCGCAAGGACGGGATCCCGGCCAAGGTCGCACACATCGAGTACGACCCGAACCGCTCTGCGTACATCGCGCTGCTCCACTACGCAGACGGCGAGAAGCGCTACATCCTGGCGCCCGCGCGGCTGCGCGTCGGCATGACCGTCGAGTCGGGGCCGAGCGCCGACATCCGCGTCGGCAACGCGCTCCCGCTCGTCAACATGCCTCCGGGCACGATCGTCCACAACGTCGAGCTCACCCCCGGTCGCGGCGGCCAGATCGGCCGCGCTGCCGGAACCGGGATCCAGCTCCTCGCCAAGGATGGCGACTACGTCACGCTGCGTCTCCCCTCGGGCGAGATGCGGATGGTCCGCGGCGAGTGCCGGGCCACCGTCGGGACGATCGGCAACTCGGATCATCAGAACGTCAAGATCGGCAAGGCCGGCCGCAAGCGTCACATGGGCGTCCGCCCGCAGACGCGCGGCACCGCGATGAACCCGGTCGACCATCCCCACGGCGGTGGTGAGGGCTCGACCACGCCAGGGCGTCACCCGGTCACCCCGTGGGGTGTCCCGACGCTCGGATACCGCACCCGCAAGAAGGGCAAGGCATCCGACAAGTACATCGTGCGCGGCCGGAGAAGGGGTAAGAAGCGGTGAGTCGTTCAAGCAAGAAGGGGCCGTTCGTTCAGGAGCGTCTGATGACGCGAATCGAGGCGATGAACGCCTCGGGCGAGAAGCGCATGCTGAAGACGTGGTCGCGGTCCTCGACGATCTTCCCCGAGATGGTCGGTCATACGATCGCCGTGCACGACGGGCGCAAGCACATCCCGGTGTTCGTGTCCGAGTCGATGGTCGGCCACAAGCTCGGCGAGTTCGCTCCGACGCGCCTGTACCGCGGGCACGCGGCGACTGGGAAGAAGCGATGACCGAGACGCCCGATGATCGCGATCTTGAGGCCTCGGAGGTCGCGTCCGATTCCGAGACAACGGCCTCGAGTGTCTCGGAATCGGCCGCAACCACCGAGGCTGTGACCGGCGACGCCGCCGAGACCGCCGGCGGTTCCGGCGACGACGCGACCGATGATGACGCGGCTGCTGAGCCGAGCGCCGAGCCTGTGGCCGTCGACGCGGACGCGAACGACGCCGGCGATGAAGCTGAGGATGATGAGCCCGAAGCGGAGGCTGCTCCGGCTGCGCCCGCGCCGGCGCCCGCCGAGACCGCGAAGCGGCCGGCTCGCCGTGGTCGCCGGGGCGCCAAGGAGGAGCCGCCGAAGCCCGCGCCGCGGCGCGGGCGGGGCCGTCGCGATCCTGGTGCTCCGCGTCCGGTCGTCCGGGCCCAGGCCAAGTACGTTCGATCGTCCGCCCGCAAGGCCCGGCTCGTCTGCGACAACATCCGCGGCAAGACCGTCGAGGAGGCGCGCGCTATCCTCGCCGTCACGCCGCGAGCAGTCGCGCGTGACTGGAGCAAGCTGCTGGAGTCGGCGGTCGCAAACGCCGAGCACAACCATGAGCTCGTCGGAGAGGACCTCTACGTCAAGGCGGTACACGCCGACGAGGGTCCGACGATCAAGCGGTTCCGGCCGCGCGCGATGGGCCGCGCGACCAAGATCCGCAAGCGCACAGCCCACCTGACGATTCTGCTCACGCCCAAGGACTAAACGAGAACATGGGTCAGAAAGTTCACCCCGAGTCGATCCGCGTGGGCTACATCCACGACTGGAAGTCGAACTGGTTCAACGAGCGCAACTTCGCCGATTACCTGCACGAGGACACGCAGATCCGCAACCACATCCAGCGGCGGCTGTCCCACGCAGGTCTATCCGACATCACGATCCGCAAGAACGCAACCGAGGTGGAGGTCAACATCCACACGGCGCGTCCGGGCATCGTGATCGGCAAGTCCGGCTCTGAAGTCGACCAGCTCCGCCGCGATCTGCACCAGATCACCGGCAAGCAGGTCAAGGTCAACATCCTCGAGATCAAGCGCCCCGAGCTCGACGCGCGCCTCGTCGCGCAGTCGATCGCCGAGCAGCTGCAGAACCGCGTCGCCTTCCGTCGCGCGATGAAGCGTGCGCTGACGAGCGCGATGCGCTCCGGCGCGAAGGGCGTCAAGGTCCAGGTCTCCGGGCGCCTTGGCGGCGCCGAGATGGCGCGAACGGAGGGCTACTCCGACGGTCGCGTGCCGCTGCACACGCTGCGGGCCGATATCGATTACGGCTTTCACGAGGCCCGCACCACGTTCGGCCGGATCGGCGTCAAGTGCTGGATCAACAAGGGCGAGATCATGCCTGAGGGGTACATGGGCGCTGACCTGACGATCATGGACGAGCCCGCTCCGCAGGCGCCTGACCGCGGTGGTCGCGATGGTCGCCAGGGCCGGGATGGTCGCGGCCGTGGCCGCGGCGACGGTCAGGGTGGCGGTCGCGGACGCGGTCCGGGCGGTCCCGGTGGCCCGGGTGGCCCGGGTGGTCCCGGTGGCGGTCGCGGACGAGGCCCGGGTGGTCCCGGCGGTCCCGGTGGCGGTCGCGGGCGTGGCCCGCGCACCGGCGGTCCGGGCGGCCCCGGCGGCCCCGGCGGCATGGGTGGTCCCGGCGGCGGATATCGCGGCGGCCAGGGCGGCGGCGGCGGCGGTGGCACCGGCGGCGGATATCGCGGCGGCCAGGGCGGTGGCGGTGGCACCGGCGGCGGGTACCGTGGCGGTCAGGGCGGAGGCCCGGGCGGCGGCGGTGGCACCGGCGGCGGGTACCGCGGCGGCCAGGGCGGCGGCGGCGGCGGTGGCACCGGCGGCGGATATCGTGGCGGTCAGGGCGGAGGCCCGGGCGGCGGCGGTGGCACCGGCGGCGGGTATCGTGGCGGTCAGGGCGGAGGCCCGGGCGGCGGCGGTGGCACCGGCGGCGGATATCGTGGCGGCCAGGGCGGCGGCGGCGGCGGTGGCACCGGCGGCGGATATCGTGGCGGTCAGGGCGGAGGCCCGGGCGGCGGCGGTGGCACCGGCGGCGGATATCGTGGCGGTCAGGGCGGAGGCCCGGGCGGCGGCGGTGGCACCGGCGGCGGGTACCGTGGCGGTCAGGGCGGAGGCCCGGGCGGCGGCGGACGCGGACCGCGTCCCGGCGGCGGTCCCGGCCGTGGACCCGGCGGCGGCGCTGGTCGCGGTCCTCGCCCAGGTGGCGGTGGAGCGCCCGGTGGTGCGTCTCCCGGCGGCTCCCAGGGCTCGGGTGGCGGCTCGCAGGGCGGCGGCTCCCAGGGCGGCTCGGGTGGCGGCGGTGCCGCGCCTCAGACCGGTGGTGAGAGCTGATGCTGGCCCCGAAACGTGTCAAGCACCGCAAACAGCATCGCGGCCGCAGGGCCGGGCTGTCGCGCGGGCAGGTGAAGGTCCAGTTCGGCGAGTACGGGCTGAAGGCGCTGGACGCGGGCTGGATCACCAACCGGCAGATCGAGGCGGCTCGTATCGCGATGACCCGCAAGATCCGCCGCGGCGGCAAGGTCTGGATCAACGTCTACCCGGACAAGTCGTTCACCAAGAAGCCGGCCGAGACCCGCATGGGCTCCGGCAAGGGCTCGCCCGAGGGCTGGGTGGCGGTTGTCAAGCCGGGACGCGTGATGTTCGAGCTGGCCGGTGTGCCGGAGTCGCTCGCCCGCGAGGCGATGCGCCTCGCAGGCCACAAGCTGCCGGTGCGCACCAAGTTCGTGATGCGCGAGGAGGGGTGAGCGATGGATCCCGTTGAGTTGCGCGACCTATCCGAGACCGAGCTCCGCGAGCACATCAAGACCGCGCGGCGCGAGCTGTTCGGACTGCGCTTTCAGCATGCGACGGGCGAGCTCGACAACACCGCCGGGCTCGGGCGCGCGAAGAAGGAGATCGCCCGGGCGCTGACGGTCGCCCGCCAGCGTGGAATTGAGATTGGGAGCTAGGCATGGCCGACGAACACAAGGATCAGGAGACGCCCGGGACCCAACCGGCTTCGGCTGCCTCTGCGGGGGCCGCCGGGGGTGGCTCGGCTGCCGCGGCGGCACGGGCTGCCGAACCGCAGCTGCCGCCCAAGGAGCGCCGTCTACGCGGTCGGGCCGTCAAGGCGGGCAAGAAGCCGGTGGGCGTCGCGCTGACGCCCGAGGAGCGCCAGGCTGCGCGCGATGACGCGCGCACCAAGAAGGCTGCCGCCCGGCGGATCGAGCGTGGACGCATGCGGACCAAGCACAAGCAGGCCGACCTCGAGCGCCAGGCGACCGCCCCGCGCGAGCACGGGGCGGGCAACCAGAAGACCCGGCAGGGGATCGTCGTCTCCGATCGAGCCGACAAGACCATCACCGTGCGGATCGATGTCGCGCGGCGCCACCGGCGCTACGAGAAGATCGTCCGCACGTCGAACACGGTGCATGCCCACGACGAGAGCAATGACGCCCATATCGGCGACACCGTCGTCGTCCGCGAGTGCCGCCCGCTGTCGCGCAACAAGCGCTGGCGGCTGATCGAGATCGTCGAGAGGGCGAAGTAGGCCATGGTTCAGAACGAGACACGCCTGCGCGTCGCTGACAACACGGGCGCGCGAGAGATCCTCGTGATCCGCGTCAAGGGCGGCCATCGCCGCCGTTACGCGCACGTCGGTGACGTCGTCACCGCGACCGTGAAGACGGCGATCCCGAACGGCACCGTCAAGAAGGGCGAGGTCGTCAAGGCGGTTGTCGTACGGACGAAGAAGCCGTACGGCCGCGAGGACGGCACCTACATCGCCTTCGACGAGAACGCCGCTGTGATCATCGACAACAACAACAACCCACGTGGGACCCGCATCTTCGGGCCGGTTGCGCGTGAGCTGCGCGAGCGGAACTTCATGCGGATCGTGTCGCTCGCGCCGGAGGTGCTGTGATGCCGGCCCGGATCAAGGCTGACGACCAGGTGGTCGTGATCGGTGGCAAGGACCGCGGCAAGAAGGGCCGCGTCCTGCGCGTCGATCTGAAGAAGGACCGGATCTACGTCGAGGGCCTGAACATGATCAAGCGCCACGAGCGTCCGCGCCAGGTCGCCGGTGCGCAGCGCGCCGAGCAGGTCGGCGGCGTGATCGAGAAGGAGGGGGGCATCCACGTCTCCAACGTGATGCTCGTCGACCCGAAGGACGGCAAGCCGACCCGCGTCGGCGTCGAGATCGAGGACGGTAAGCGCTACCGGATCGCGCGTCGCAGCGGCATGAGGATCGATTGATGGCCCAGGCGCGACTGAAGAGCAAGTACAACGACGAGATCCGCCCGGCGCTGATCGAGCAGTTCAGCTATACGACGCCGATGCAGGCGCCGCGGATTCTCAAGGTCACCGTGAACATGGGAGTCGGCGACGGCAAGCAGGATTCGAAGATCTTCGATGCCGCGCAGGAACAGCTCGCCTCGATCACCGGCCAGAGGCCGAATGTTCGGCGCGCGCGTAAGTCGATCGCTCAGTTCAAGCTGCGCGAGGGCATGCCGGTGGGCCTGTCAGTGACGCTTCGCGGCGATCGGCTCTACGAGTTCCTCGACCGGCTGTGCTCGGTCGCGATCCCGCGGATCCGTGACTTCCGGGGGCTGAACCCGCGCTCGTTCGACGGCCGCGGCAACTATTCGTTGGGGCTGCGCGAGCAGACGATCTTCCCGGAGATCGACTACGACGATGTCGACCAGACGCGCGGCCTCGATGTCACCATCACGACGACCGCCCGCACAGACGCGGAGTCCTTCGCGCTGCTCGAGGCGCTCGGCATGCCGTTCTCCAAGGATGGACGGCCCGCCGGCTTCGAGGTGCTTGCGGCGGCGACACAGGATCAAGGGAGCTAATGGCCAAGGTTTCACAGCGGGTCCGGCAGGCTCGGACCCCCAAGTACCAGACTCGCGGGTATTCACGCTGCCGCCGTTGCGGCCGGGCGCGCTCGGTGTATCGCAAATTCGGGGTCTGCCGCATCTGCTTGCGTGAGCTCGCTCACAACGGCTACATCCCCGGCATGACGAAGTCGAGTTGGTAATGAGCGCAGCGAATGGTCTCTGCGGGCTGGATGCTCGCGGTCTCAATCAGATGCGCCGACTGGACGGAGGCAAGATTGTCTGCGGGCTGGATGCTCGCAGTCTCAATCAGATGCGCCGACCGGACGGAGGCAAGGGGACTCTGCTATGTCGATGACCGATCCGATCGCCGACTTCCTGACGCGGCTGCGCAACGCCGCGAAGGCGCAGCACCATGATGTCACGATGCCCTCTTCGGGTCTGAAGCGCGAGCTCGCGCGGATTCTCAGGGAGCAGGGGTACATCGAGGCTTACAACGTGACGCCCCCGGGCGCCGATTTCCCCGGCGAGCGGATCACCGTCACGCTCAAGTACACAAACGACCGCAAGCCGGTGATCTCCGGCATCCAGCGCGTCTCCCGGCCAGGCCAGCGCAGCTACGTCGACCACGCCCACATCCCGCGCGTGCAGGGTGGGATGGGCACCGCGATCATCTCCACCTCCAGAGGTGTGATGACGGGCCACGAGGCGCGTGCCCTCGGCGTCGGCGGCGAAGTGGTTGCGAAGGTCTGGTAGACCTGAAGGGCCTACAGCAATGTCACGAATCGGCAGACAACCAATCCCGCTGCCCAGCGGCGTCAGCGTCACGATCGAGCCTGAGCTCGTCACCGTGCGTGGCCCGAAGGGCGAGCTGTCCGAGCGGATCCCGCGCGACATCACCGTCCGGCAGGCGGCGGTCGAGGACGGAGACGGCCAGCAGCTGCTCGTCACCCGGCCGACCGATCGCGGGCCGCACCGCGCGCTTCACGGGCTGACGCGGACGCTCGTCGCCAACATGGTCACGGGGGTCACGGCGGGCTTCGAGAAGCGCCTCGAGATCCAGGGCGTCGGCTACCGGGCGCAGCTCAAGGGCCGTGACCTCGAGCTGGCACTCGGCTACTCGCATCCGGTTGCGGTTCCCGCGCCCGAGGGAATCGAGTTCGAGGTGCCGCTGCCGACTCGGATCACCGTGCGGGGCGCATCCAAGCAGCAGGTCGGAGAGATCGCCGCGTACATCCGCAAGCAGCGCAAGCCCGAGCCGTACAAGGGCAAGGGCATCCGCTACGAGGGCGAGTTCGTCGCCAAGAAGGTTGGTAAGCGCGCATGACCGTCAAGACCAGGGAAGTCGTTCGCCTCAAACGGCGCCGACGCGTCCGCGCGAAGGTGCACGGCACGGCGGAGCGCCCCCGCATCTCGGTGTTCCGATCCAACCGCGGCATCTCCGCACAGCTGATCGACGACGATGCGGGCCGGACGATCGCAGCGGTCAACTGGACCGAGACGGGTCTGCGTGAGCTCGGGCCGACCGAGCAGGCCAAGCAGGCCGGCGTGCGGCTGGCGGAGCGCGCCGCTGCCGCGGACATCACCGCCGCCGTGTTCGACCGCGGGGGCTACAAGTACCACGGGCGTGTGCAGGCGCTCGCCGACGGCGCCCGCGAGGGCGGCCTCCTTTTCTAGGCCAGCCGCTACTCTGGACTGACTCAATGGCACGTGACCGCACAGTTTCCTCAGCAGGACTCGACCTCCAGGAGCGAGTCGTCGAGATCAACCGCGTGGCGAAGGTCGTCAAGGGCGGCCGGCGCTTCTCGTTCACGGCGCTGGTCGTGGTCGGCGATGAGCGGGAGATCGTCGGCGTCGGCTACGGCAAGGCCAACGAAGTTCCCGTCGCGATCCAGAAGGGCGTGGAGCGGGCGAAGAAGAACCTCTACCGCGTTCCCAAGCACGGCGCGACGATCACGCACCAGACGACCGGGATCTTCGGCGCCGGGCGCGTGTTCCTGAAGCCCGCTGCCCCCGGTACCGGCGTGATCGCCGGTGGCGGCGTGCGCGCGGTGCTCGAGCTGGCCGGGATCAACGACATCCTCTCGAAGTCGCTCGGGTCTCAGAACCCGATCAACCTCGTCAAAGCGACGATGGCGGGGCTCGAGTCTCTGCGGACGCCTGAGGAGGTCGCTGCTCTCCGGGGTTTGTCGGTGAATGCGGTGCTTGGGTTGACGTCCGCCGACGCCTCTACCGAAGCAACCGCTTCGAATGGAGCTGTGGCCGGGGTCGATGATGAGGCGACGCGAGTTAGTTCGGCGGAGGCGTCCTCGGACGCCCCGGCGGCGGCCAGCGAGCCCGTGATCGCGGTTGCGGAGACGCCCGCGGCCTCGGCTGATCTTGAAGCTCCTGAGGCCCGTGGGGATGCTCCTGCGGCTGTGGAGGCGCCTGAGGCTGGGGATGCGCCCGCCGCCGAAGTGGAAGCGCCCGCCGCCGAAGTGGAAGCCCCCGCCGCCGATGTGGATGCTCCTGATGTCGCCGAGGAGCCTGCGGTATGAGCGCCTTGAAGGTGACGCAGCGCAAGAGCCGGAACGGCTGCGACCAGCGGCAGTTGGACACGCTCCGTTCGCTCGGGCTCCGGCGCATCGGACACACGGTTGAGGTCAAGGACAACCCGCAGATCCGCGGGATGCTCCACAAGGTTCGTCATCTCGTGGAGGTCGAGGAACCGTGAGCCCGGAACCGGAAGAGAAGCCGGCCGCCGCGGAGCGGATCGGCCTGCACAACCTGAAGCCGCCCGCCGGCTCGCGCCGTCCGCGCAAGCGGATCGGTCGCGGCGAGGGGTCCGGCACGGGCAAGACGTCGGGTCGCGGGCAGAAGGGCTACGGCTCCCGCACCGGCTCCAAGTCGCGCGCCCGCTTCGAAGGTGGGCAGATGCCGATCCATATGCGGATGCGCAAGCTGCGCGGCCCGCACATGAAGAAGTCGATGCCGTTCGAGATGTTCCGGACGCATACGCAGACGGTCAACCTCAGGGACCTCGAGGCGCGCTTCGAGGCCGGTGCGTCGGTCGGCCCGGACGATTTCAAGGCGGCCGGGTTCGCGACCCGCAAGGGGATCCCGATCAAGATCCTCGCCAAGGGCGAGCTGAGCAAGTCGCTGACCGTCAGCGCGCACGCGTTCAGCGGCGCCGCGCGTCAGGCGATCGAGGCCGCCGGCGGGACCTGTCAGCTGATCACCGTCGCCACGGTCCAAGCAGCCGGGGCGCCGTCCTCCGAGACGTAGGTCTGCACGATGATCTCGACGATTCTCGGTGCATTCCGGGTCCGGGAGATCCGCAACAAGGTTCTCTTCACCGCGCTCTGCCTCGGGCTCTACCGGCTCGGGTCGTACATCCCGGCGCCGGGCATCAACCGGTCGGCCGTCAGCGCGATCCAGAAGAACTTCGGCGGCACGAGCATCCTCGGCCTGCTGAACACCTTCTCGGGTGGCGGGCTCGGCCGGATTGCGCTGTTCGCGCTCGGGATCATGCCCTACATCACGGCGTCGATCGTCCTGCAGTTGCTGCAGGTGGTCGTCCCCTCGCTCGAGAAGCTCTCCAAGGAGGGTGAGGTCGGGCAGGCGCGGATCACGCAGTACACCCGCTACCTCACCGTGGGGCTCGCATTCGCCCAGTCGATCGGCTACGTGTTCCTGTTCCGGAGCTTCGAGAGTCAGGCCGGCGTGACGCTGATCAGCAACTTCAACATCGGCAAGGTCTTCCTGATCGTGATCTCGCTGACGGCAGGCACGGTCCTGCTGATGTGGATGGGCGAGCTGATCAGCCAGCGGGGCATCGGCAACGGCATCTCGCTGATGATCTTCGCCTCGATCGTTTCGCGCATCCCGAATGGCATCCAGGCCTGGTGGAACAACCCGAACGCCACCTTCAGGGTGCTGATGCCGTTCATCGTGTTCGGTGTCGTGGCGGCCGTCGTCTTCGTCCAGGAGGGCCAGCGCCGGATTCCGATCCAGTACGCCAAGCGCGTGATCGGCCGGCGGATGACTCAGGGCGGCCAGACCTACCTGCCACTGCGCGTGAACATGGCCGGCGTGATCCCGGTCATCTTCGCGGCGAGCGTGATGGCGATCCCGCCCACGCTGGGCCAGCTGATCGGCCAGAACCGCACCGGCTTCTGGCAGGACCTCTACAACTTCTTCGCGCCCGGCAGTTGGCACTACGTGACGGGCGAGTGCCTGATGATCATCGTCTTCACCTACTTCTACACGGCGGTCACGTTCAACCCGGTCGACCAGGCGGACAACCTCAAGAAGTACGGAGGTTTCATCCCCGGGGTCAGACCCGGCCGGCCGACGGCCGAGTTCCTGGATCGGATCCTCGCCCGCCTGACACTGCCGGGTGCGCTGTTCCTGGCGGCGATTGCCGCGCTTCCGACGATTCTGATCACCCAGACGAATGCGAACTTCGCGTTCGGCGGCACCTCGATCCTGATCGTCATCGGCGTCGCGCTCGACACGATGAAGCAGCTCGAAGCGCAGCTGATGATGCGCAACTACGAAGGCTTCCTCAAGTAGCGGACGTGACGGCGCTGGGCGGCGCGGGCCGTCCGGGCAGCTGCGGCCGCCCACCGCTAAGATCGGGTCCCGGTGCCTGACCTGAATCTGATCTTGATCGGCCCGCCCGGGGCCGGAAAGGGCACGCAGGCCGATCGCCTGCGTGACGATTTCCGGCTGGCGTTCATCTCGACGGGCGACATGCTGCGAGCCAACGTCAAGGAGGGCACGGAGCTCGGACTGAAGGCCAAGGAGTACATGGACTCCGGCGGTCTCGTCCCCGACGAGCTGATCGTCGCGATGGCTGCTGAGCGGCTGAACCAGGAGGATGCTCTCGACGGGTTCATCCTCGATGGCTTCCCGCGCACGACCGCGCAGGCCGAGGCGCTCGACGCCCACCTCAGGAGCGGAGGCCGCCGCGTCACCGCCGCGCTCCTGATCGATGTGCCTGACGCCGAGGTCGTGCGCCGCATCTCCGGCCGCCGCGTCTGCATCAAGTCCGGGCACAACTACCACGTCGATTTCGATCCGCCGAAGACCGATGGGGTCTGCGATCAGGACGGCTCGCGCCTGATCCAGCGGGACGACGACCAGCCGGACGTCGTCCAGAACCGGCTCCGGGTCTACCACCAGAAGACCGCGCCGCTGATCGAGTACTACGACAACCAGGGCCTCTTGCGCCGGATCGACGGGACCCGCAGCCCGGCTGAGGTGCACGATCACATCCGGGCCGTGATCGCGACGGCCCGGCTCGAAGACGACGTTTGACCGGGTTCGACGTACGGCGGTCGCTGCGGTGATCATCAAGAAGACTCCCGAGGAGATCGACCGCATGGCGGCTGCGGGCGCCGTGCTGGTCAAGACGATGAACCTGCTCGCGGGCAAGATCCGGCCGGGCGTGACAACGCTCGACCTCGACCAGGCCGCCGAGAAGTTCATCCGCTCTCAGGGGTGTGAACCGGCGTTCAAGGGCTACCGCGGGTTTCCCGGCTCGATCTGCGCCTCGCCGAACGAGATGATCGTCCACGGCATCCCCGGGGGGTACAAGCTCGAGCGTGGCGACATCATCTCGATCGACATCGGCGTCATTCGCGACGGATGGGTCGCCGACGCCGCGCGAACGTTCGCGGTCGGCCCGGTCACGCCCGTCGCGCAGAAGCTGTTGACCGTCACCGAGGAGTCGCTGTTCCTTGCGGTGCAGGAGTGCCGCGCCGGCAACCGGCTCGGCGACATCTCGCACGCCGTCCAGGAGCACGTGGAGGCAGCGGGATTCTCGATCGTGCGCTCGCTCGTCGGCCATGGTGTCGGGCGCAGCATGCACGAGGACCCACAGGTTCCCAACTACGGGAGCCCGAGCACCGGTGTGGCGCTCGAGGTCGGGATGGTCCTCGCCGTCGAGCCGATGGTGACCGTCGGTCGCCACACCGTCCGGATGGGCGACGACCACTGGGCGATCTACTCCCAGGACGGCTCGCTCGCCGCCCATTTCGAGTTCACGATCGCGATCACGCCAGATGGCCCGCGCATCCTGACCCCATGGCACGAGGCGTCGGGCGGCCGCGCCGCAGCATGAGCCCGCAGCGCCAGAACGCAGGTCCGTCCGGTGTTGCTAGTATGTGCGGATGCGCCTGCAGCGCGCCCGCTTGCGCTGCGCGCCACGCCCGCCAGGGGTAGCGGCGACCGTACCGGTCGCCAGAGCCCCGGGCGAGGATCCATCAGCAAAACCAGCCACGACGAGAGCGAAGCGACGTGAAAGTACGACCGTCGGTGAAGCCGATGTGCGAGAAGTGCAAGATCATCCGCCGCCACGGGCGGGTTCTGGTGATCTGTTCCAACCCTAGGCACAAGCAGCGTCAGGGCTGATGGCGCGTATCTCAGGAGTCAACATCCCGCTGAACAAGCGGGTTGAGATCGGCCTGACCTACATCTATGGAATCGGTCGCCCGACGTCCAACAAGCTTCTGACCGAGCTTGCGATCGAGCCCGATCGCAAGGTTCGTGACCTCACCGAGGAAGAGGTCGTCAAGCTCCGCGACCTGATCGACTCCGAAATCGTCGTCGAGGGCGATCTCCGTCGCGAACGCTCGCAGAACATCAAGCGCCTGCAGGAGATCGGCTGCTACCGCGGCCTGCGGCACCGCCGCGGCCTGCCTGTGCGCGGACAGAACACGAAGACAAACGCGCGTACGCGCAAGGGCCCGAAGCGCATGCAGGTGGCCGGTAAGAAGAAGGCAGGGAAGAAATAGTGCGCGAACGGTCACGCGAGGCTGGAAGCCCGGCCTCGTCATCGAAGCGCGGGTCCGGCGGACCCGCAGAGCAGCAACCCGTATGAGCCCTGCACCTCGCAGGCCTCAGCGCGGCCGCCGTCGGGTCCGCAAGAACATCCCGATCGGCCAGGCCCACATCAAAACGTCTTTCAACAACACGATCGTGTCGCTGACCGACCGCGAAGGCAACGTGATCGCGTGGGAGTCTGCCGGTGGAGCGGGCTTCAAGGGGTCACGCAAGTCGACTCCGTTCGCCGCTCAGGTGACGGCCGACGCCGCTGCTCGCAAGGGCATCGAGCACGGGCTTCAGAAGGTCGAAGTGTTCGTCAAGGGGCCGGGCTCGGGGCGCGAGACTGCGATCCGTTCACTTCAGGCCGCCGGCCTCGAGGTCACGGGTGTCAAGGATGTCACTCCGCAGGCGCACAACGGCTGCCGTCCCCGGAAGCGCAGGAGGGTGTAGCCATGGCTCGCGACACAGGCCCACAGTGCAAGCAGTGCCGCCGCGAGGGGCAGAAGCTGTTCCTCAAGGGTGAGCGCTGTCTGACCGACAAATGCGGCGTCGAGCGCCGCTCGTACCCGCCCGGCGAGCATGGTCGTGGCAGGCAGAAGCAGAGCGAGTACCGCGTCCAGTTGCGCGAGAAGCAGAAGGCCAAGCGCTATTACGGCGTGCTGGAGCGGCAGTTCCGGATCTATTACGAGAAGGCGTCGCGGCAGCCCGGGATTACCGGCGAGAACCTGCTGCGGGCCCTCGAGTGCCGGTTCGACAACGTGCTCGTCCGCCTTGGTTTCGCCGCCTCGCGCAGGCAGGCGCGCCAGCTGATCCTGCACGGTCACTGGACCGTCAACGGACGGCGGGTCAACATCCCCAGCTACCAGCTGCGGGAGAACGACGTGATCGCGATTCACGCGCGGTCGACCGCCGGCCAGGTGATTCGCGACGCGACCGAACTGACCGGCCAGGTGCCGGCCTGGTTGCAGGCCGATCACGACGGGCTGACGGCGAAGGTTCTGCGCAAGCCGGAGCGGCGGGAGATCGCCGCGCCCGTGCAGGAGCAGCTCATCGTCGAGCTGTACTCGAAGTAGTCCCCTGAATTTCAGTCGCGTGCACCGAGCCGCGCGACTTTGAGACGCCGCTGGCGCGGCGCTGAGAACCCACGATGTTAGGAACGTGCGATGCTTGACTTCCAAGTCCCCCGAATCTCCAGTGAATCCGTCGAGGAGAACCGCGGTTCATTCACGATCGAGCCACTGGACAGGGGCTTCGGCTACACGTTCGGCAACTCGCTGCGCCGCGTGCTCCTCTCCTCGCTGGCCGGCGCCGCCGTCACGAGCGTCCGGATCGAGGGTGTCGCGCACGAGTTCTCGACGATCAAAGGCGTCAAGGAGGATGTCACCGACATCGTCCTGAACCTCAAGGGCATCGTCTGCCGGATGCACTCGGATGCGACCGAGGTCGAGGCTCCCTTGGTCGTCACCGGACCCGGCGACATCACCGCGAGGGACATCGACCTGCCGTCGGGCGTCGAGATCCTCAACCCCGACGCGCACATCGCCACCCTCGAGAAGCAGACGAAGCTCGAGGTCTACCTGACGATCGGGCGCGGCCGCGGTTACCGTCCGGCAGAGGAGAACAAGTCGCCAGACCAGCCGATCGGCGTGATCCCGATCGACTCCATCTTCTCGCCCGTGCGCCGCGTCGCCTACAACGTCGAGCAGGCGCGTGTCGGCCAGAAGACGGACTTCGACAAGCTCACGCTCGATATCGAGACCGATGGCTCGATCGACCCGCACGCCGCGCTCCGGGAGGCTGCCGAGATCCTGATCTCGCAGCTGGCGATCTTCACGGACGCCGACCGGGTCGTCGAGCTGCGCGACACCGGCTCGTCGGCGATGCTCGATCAGGGCTTCGTCGGCAACGACGCCGTGCGCTCGCAGACCCGTGCTCCGAACGCCATGGACGACATCCTGATCGAGGAGCTCGAACTTGGCGTCCGTTCGTACAACTGCCTCAAACGGGCCGGCATCCAGACCGTCGGCGACCTCGTGGCGAAGACCGAGGGCGAGCTCAACGCGATCCCCAACTTCGGCAAGAAGTCGATCGACGAAGTGATCGAGACATTGCACGCCCGGGGCCTGTCGCTCCGCGACGGCTAATATCCCGACCGATCGATATGCGCCATCAACGCAACCGATACCAGCTCAGCCGTAGCTCGTCGCATCGCAAGTCGCTTCTGATGAACCTCTCCAAGGAGGTCATCGAGCACGAGCGCATCCAGACGACCGAGGCCAAGGCCAAGGCCGTCAAGCCCGAGATCGAGAAGCTGATCACGCTCGCCAAGCGCGGTGATCTGCATGCCCGCCGCCAGGCACTGTCGGCGCTCGGTCAGGACAAGTTTGCGGTCTACAAGCTGTTCGAGGAGGTTGCTCCGCGCTACAGCGAGCGGCCGGGCGGCTACACGCGGATCCTGAAGCTCGGCCAGCGCCGCTCCGACGCGACCGAGATGGTCCTGCTCGAGCTCGTATAACCGCTCGTCTCACCATCGAATACGACGGGTCGGCGTTTGCCGGCTGGGCCTCCCAGCCGGGCGAGCGGACGGTCCAGGCAGAGGTCGAGCGTGCGCTCGCAACCGTGCTGCGCAGTCGTGTTGCGCTGACGGTTGCCGGCCGCACGGACGCCGGTGTCCACGCATGGGGGCAGGTCGCCAGCCACGCCGGTGAGGCTGCCCCGACGGGCAGCCTCAACGCGATCCTGCCGCCCGACATCGCGGTGATCGCCTCCGAGCCTGCCGCGGATGGGTTCGACGCGCGCCGTGACGCCACCTCGCGGGCCTACTGCTATCGCGTCCTCGCCCGGCCCGGGCGTCCTGCGCTGCAGCGCGGGCGCGTGCTGCACTGGTCCCGCCCGGTCGATCTTGAGGCTCTGCGCGCGTGTGCCGCCCGGCTCGCCGGGACCCGCGATTTCACCGCCTTCACCCCGGCTGACACCTATCATGTGCGGTTCGAGCGAGACGTCTACAGCGCCCTCTGGCGGGAGGCCGGCGATGGCGTGCTCGAGTTCTGGATCGAGGCCGACGCCTTCATGCGCCACATGAACCGGGTGCTCGTGGGGACGATGCTCGAGGTCGCTCGCGGCCGCTGGACCTCGGAGCAGTTCGGGCGGCTGCTGGAGGGCAGGCCGCGTGCGGAGGCGGGACCGACAGCTCCCGCCCACGGCCTCTACCTCGCGGGCGTCGGCTACGCCGGGGTCAGGCTGCTCGCCGCCCCTGACGGCCCCTGATCCCGTCTAGGATCAAACCGGTGCAGGTGCTGCTGACCAACGACGACGGGATCGAGGCTGAAGGGCTGCAGACGCTCCGTCGCGCGTTGCGCGAGGTACCCGGGATCGAGCTGGCCGTGATCGCCCCCGACGGGAACCGCTCCGCGCAGGCCAGGTCGATCACGACCCGCCGGCCGCTGTGGGTCGAGGAGATCGACTTCGGCGACGGGACGGTCGGCTACGCGACCGACGGCACGCCGGTCGACTGTGTACGCCTCGCGCGGGTCGGGCTGATCGACGGTTTCGAGTCCGATCTCGTCGTCGCGGGCATCAACCACGGCTCGAACCTCGGAGATGACATCACATATTCGGGAACGGTGGCCGCGGCACTCGAGGCGGTTGTGCTCGGACTGCCCGGGATCGCGGTCTCGCAGCAGTCGCGTGCGCTCGAACTCGGCTTCGATCAGCCCGCGGTGTTCGACTTCAGCGTCGCGGCGTCGTTCACCGCACGGCTCGTCGCCGACCTGCAGAGCGTGCCGCTTCCGGTCGGGACGCTGCTGAACATCAACGTGCCGGGAACGGCTCCCGAAGGCGTCGAGGTGGCGCGGCTCGGCAAGCGCATCTACCGCGAGGAGCTCGCGCTGGTTGAGGAGCGCGGCCCGAGCCGCCGGCTGTACCGGATCGTCGGCGACGCCGGCTACGAGCCCGACGAGGTCGAGACCGACCTCGTCGCCGTCGCCAATCGCCGGATCGCCGTGACGCCTCTGCACTTCGCGCTCACGCACCACGAGAGCCTCGAGGCGCTCGCCGCCCACGACCTCGAGCGGCTGCTCGCGGAACCGAGATGAGCGATCCGGACGCAACCGCCGCGGCGCAGCGCGCCGCCGAGCTTCGCCACCAGCTCGACTACCACGCCCACCGTTACTACGTTCTCGACGACCCGGAGATCGGCGACGATCAGTACGACGCGCTGCTGAACGAGCTGCGCGCGATCGAGGAAGCCCATCCGGAACTCGTCACCCCCGATTCGCTCACGCAACGGGTCGGTGGCACGCCCGTCTCCGACCTGGAGAAGGTCCGGCACCCGCAGCGGATGCTGTCGCTCGCGAACGCTCACTCGGGTGACGATGTCCGCGCCTGGATCCAGCGGATGCGCAACCACCTGGCGCGCGAGGGGATCGAGGACCCGAGCTTCGAGTTCGTCGTCGAGCCCAAGATCGACGGGCTGGCGATCTCCCTGCTGTACCGCGACGGTCTGCTCGAGCGCGGGGCGACGCGCGGCGACGGCGAGGTCGGGGAGGACGTCACGCACAACCTCCGCACGATCACCCAGATCCCGCTCAGGCTCGGTGTCGAGCGCCCGCCCGCGCTGCTCGAGGTCCGCGGCGAGGTCTACATGTCGCTGCCCGACTTCGCCGCGCTCAACGAGCGCCGGGCGCAGGCCGGTCTCTCCACGTTCATGAACCCGCGCAATTCGGCGGCCGGCACGATCCGCCAGCTCGACCCCAAGCTCGCGGCTGAGCGGCCACTGTCGTTCTGGGCCTACCAGGTCGGGGTGACCGACGGGATCGGCTTCGCTGCGCACTGGGATGCGCTCGAGTGGCTGCGTGAGCACCGCTTCCCCGTGCATCCCGATGTGAAGCTGCTCAGCTCCGAGGACGAGGTCGTCGCCCAGTGCCAGGCCTGGGAGCGCCGCCGCGGCTCGCTCGAGTTCGAGATCGACGGGGTCGTCGTCAAGGTCAACGACGCCGAGCTCCAGCGACGGCTCGGGGTGGTCGGGCGCGACCCGCGCTGGGCGATCGCGTGGAAGTTCCCACCGACGACGGCCGTCACGACGCTCCGGCAGATCGGCTGGAACCCCGGCAAGTTCGGCGACCTGCATCCGTACGCGATGCTCGAGCCTGTCCAGGTCGCCGGCGTGACGATCAAGATGGCGACCCTTCACAACGAGGAGGACCTCGCGCGCAAGGACATCCGCGAGGGCGAGGAGGTGATCGTGCTGCGCGCCGGCGACGTGATCCCGCAGGTGCTCTCGCCGGCTCCGCACGTCGCCGAGCGGGCCGACCGGCCGCCCCGGCCCCAGGCGCCCGCACACTGCCCGGTCTGTGGCACGCCGACGGTCAAGCCCGCCGACGCCGTCTTCACGCGCTGCCCGAACCGCGCCTGCCCGGGCCGCCGCTGGCAGCTGCTGACGGCGTTCACCGGCGTGATGGACATCGAGGGGCTCGGTGAGAAGCTCGTGACCCTGTTCATGGAATGCGGCTGGGTGCAGACCGCCGCCGACTTCTACCGGCTGACGGCCGAGCAGATCGCCGGGCAACCCGGGTTCGGCGAGGTCTCGGCGCGCAAGCTCATCGAGGCGATCGAGGCCTCGAAGCGCCAGCCGTTCGGCCGGGTGCTGTGGGCGATCGGGATCGAGGAGGTCGGCGAGGTCATCGGGCGCAACATCGCGCAGCAGTTCGGGACGATCGACGCGCTGCTCGCCGCGGATCCGGACGCGATTACCGAAACCCAGGGCGTCGGTGCGAAGATGGCCGCTCAGGTCCACGAACAGCTGGCCGATCCACAGATGCGGGCGCTGATCGCGGACCTGCGGTCGCTTGGCCTCCGTTTCGAAGCCGAGGGTCCGCCTCCCGGCGAGGGTGTGCTCGCGGGGCTCACGTTCGTGCTGACGGGAACCCTGCCGGACCTCACGCGCGAGCAGGCCACGGAGCTGATCCTCGCGGCAGGCGGCAAGGTGACAGGGTCGGTCTCGAAGAAGACCTCGTACGTCGTCGCGGGCGAGAGCGCCGGCTCCAAGCTCGCAGCGGCCGAGCGGCTCGGGGTTCCGGTGCTGGATGAGGCGGGGTTGCGCCGGCTGCTCGCCGGCGAGCAGTGAGCGAACGCCGGCTGCTCGCGGTCGTCGGCGTCGTCGTCTTCGTCGACACGACGTTCTTTGCGGTGATCGCGCCGCTGCTGCCCTCGCTTGCCCACACGCTGCACCTCACGCGGCTGTCGGCGGGCGTGCTGTCGGCGAGTTATGCGATCGGGACGCTGGCCGGATCGATCCCCGGTGGGATCCTCGCCGTCCGTGCCGGGCCTCGGTTCACGGTCTGTACGGGCCTGGCGCTGCTCGCCTGCTCGACCGTCGCCTTCGCATGGCTGCACGCCGTTGCGGCGCTCGACGGCGCCCGCGTGCTCGAGGGGGTCGGCGGGGCGTTTTCGTGGTCGGGGGGTCTCGCCTGGATCGCAGCCGAGACGCCGCGGGAGCGCCGCGGCGCGATGATCGGCAAGGCACTTGCGGCCGCGATCGGCGGGGCCTTGCTGGGCCCCGCCGTCGGCGCGCTTGCGTCCGTCACCGGCAGACAGTTGCTGTTCACGGCGTTCGCGGCGGTCGTCGTGACGCTGATCATCGTCGCTCGCAGGCTCCCCGCGCCGGCAGGTTCGACCGGCCCCGACTTCGCCGGGCTGAGGGCGCTGGTGAGCAGGAAGTTCCTGTCGCCGATGTGGCTGATGCTGCTGCCCTCGTTCGCTTCGGGCGTGATCACCGTTCTCGGCCCGCTGCGACTCCATCGGCTGGGTGCGACTGCAGTCGAGATCGGTGGCGCCTTCCTGCTCGGCGCCGGCGCCGAGGGTGCGCTTGCGCCGGTGATCGGCGGTCTGTCCGATCGTCGCGGACGGCTGCTGCCACTGCGGGCGGGCCTGCTCGCCACTGCGGTGACCCTCGTCTGCTTCACGCTGCCGGGCGCGTGGGTCGTGCTCGCGCTGCTGCTGATCGCGACTGACGCGTCGATCGGAACCTGCTTCGGCCCGGCGATGGCGTTGCTTTCCGATGCCGCCGATGCGCACGGGCTCGATCAGGGACTGGCTGCCGCCCAGATCAACCTCGCCTGGGCGGGCGGTCAGATCATCGGCTCGGCTGGTGGTGGCGCCGTCGCACGCGTCGCCGGCGACGGTGCCCCGACGATCGCGGTTGCGGTCCTCTGCGCCGCGACCCTGCTCGTCCAGGCGCTGGTCACGGGGCGCGCAGCCCGTGGCCCGACGGTCAGCGCCGCTGGGCCTCCGGTCGAGAGGGTCAACCCGCGCCGCTGAGCGGGTCGTATTCGGCGAGCCTCGCGCCGATTGCGTCCTCGGTCAGGTGGCCCGCCACCGCGTTCGTGAGGCCATTCTCAAAGATCGCGAAGACGAGCTGATCACCGTTGCGCGCTGTGCAGTAGCCGACGAGGTTCGCGACGTCGGCGAGCGTTCCCGTCTTCCCTCGGCAGTTGCCGACGGCCGGGGTGCCGAGCATCTCCTGCTTCATCGTGCCGCTGACGCCGGCGACGGCGAGGGAGGAGACGAACGGCTGGTCCGACGCCTGCTGCTCCAGCAGCGAGACGATCTGCGCGGCCGTCGTGCGATCGAAGCGCGACAGGCCCGACCCGTCGTTGAGGCGCGGCTGGAGCTGGAAGGTCTGCGCGACCGTCTGCGCGACGACGGCGGCGCCGGCGGCCGTCGTGCCGCCGGCTCCGAAGGTGGCGCCGAGGTCCTTGAGCAGCATCTCGGCGAAGAAGTTGTCCGACGGACCGTTCGTCAGCGCGACGAGCTCCGACATCGGCGGTGAGTCGACCGATGCGAGCAGCACGCGCGTCGCCGGGGCCGTCGCCGTGAACACCGGTGTTGCGGCGGGCACCCGGATTCCGGCAGCCCGCAGCGCGGAGACGAAGGCCAGCGTCGCCGCCAGTGCGGGGCGTGGCTGCAGCGCCGTCTCGGTGGCGTTCGTGAAACCGGCGTCGTAGACCAGGCCGCCCAGCTCGCCTTCGAGCTCGGTGTTGGGCTCGAGCTTGGTGGCCGGCGTGCCGCGAATTGCGTCGAACAGCGCCCCGTCGCCGATGATCGATCCCTGAACGCCGCGGATGCCCTCGGCCCTGAGGTCGGCTGCGAGCTGCTCGACGGTCGCGCCGGTGCCGTAGGCGGCCTCGTCGAACGCGGCGCCGCCGAACGTCGGATCGCCTCCACCGAGCAGGTAGAGGTTCCCGTGCCACACTCCGCCCCCACCGAGCGAGCCGGTCCCGAGCACGCTCGTCTGGAGCGTCGCGCTGGGGCCATAGAGGAGCAGCGCGGTGCTGGTCGTGTAGAGCTTCTCGATCGACGCGGGGAGCATCGCCGCCTCAGGGGCGGCGGAGAACAGCGTCGCGCCGGACGTCATGTCGACGACGAGCGCGCTGCTCGTCCCGCCGGCCAGTCGGAGATCTCGCGTGATCGCCGTCTGCAGCGCTGCGAGGGCATGGCTCGCCGGATCGGCGAGCGCCGGCGCCGCGGACGGTCCGGCCAGCGCGATCCAGGTGACGACGAGCACGACGAGGCGGGCGCTGAGGGCTCGCATGCTCAGTACTAAACCATGACTCCGCGGAGAGCTGCGCTGCACGGGCTTAGAATCGAGCGGAACATGGGCAAGGTCGTCAAGCTCGACGCAACGGGTGTTCAGCGCGCGCCGGCAAGCCGAGAGCCAGGGGCCCGCAGGCGCCAGCCGCAGTCGCGCGCGGCGCTCGTCCTCGGCGGCGGCGGTCTCACCGGCGGCGTCTATGAGATCGGTGCGCTTCGAGCGCTCGATCTGCTGTCGGTCAACCGCACGGTGAACCAGTTCGACGTGTATGTGGGCACCAGCGCCGGTTCGCTGGTCGCCGCGGCGGTCGCCAATGGCGTCACGCCCGAGGAGATGATGCGCGTCGTCGTCCAGCAGGTGCCCTCGTCGTTGCCAGAGGTCAATGTCAGCTCGCTGCTGCAGCCCAACTATCTCGAGTATCTGGCGAAGGGCATGCTCTTGCCGTGGCGCCTCGCGCGGCTCGTGCGCGTGCTCGTGCGGGATCTCGGCCAGGTCTCGATGGTCGACCTCGCGGTCGGTCTCGCCGAATCGTCGCTTCCATCGGGGCTGTACACGACGGCCGGGATCGAGCGCTACGTGCGCTCGATGCTCGCCGATGAGGGGCGGACCGACGACTTCCGCCTGCTCGGGTCGGAGCTGTACCTTGCCGCAACCGATCTCGACACGTGCGAGCGGATCGTCTTCGGCTCGGCCGGATGGGATGACGTTCCGATCTCAACGGCGGTGTCCGCGTCGAGCGCGCTGCCGATGCTCTACAAGCCCGTGATGATCAAGGACCGCGAGCTGATCGACGGCGGGATCCTGTCCACGACCAACATCGACATCGCCGTCGAGGCCGGCGCCAAGTTCATCGTCGTCGTCAACCCGCTCGTGCCGTACATCAACGACTTCGACAAGCATGTACGCACGCTCACCGGCTCGCGGGCGCGACGCGTGTCCGACATGGGTTTCCCGCAGATCGGCTACCAGACGTTCAAGCTGCTCGCCTACCAGCGCCTGCACGAGATGGCGCGTCACTGGGAAGCACGCTATCCCGGCGTCGACATCATCCTGATCGAGCCTGAGCCGAACGATGAGCTGATGTTCCAGACCGGGATCATGAGCTATGTGGCCGGGGTCGACATCGCGCGCCACGGCTTCCAATCGGTGACCCTCAAGCTCGCCAACGACTATCCGCGGTTCAAGCGGATCTGCGCGCGGCACGGGATCGAGATCTCCGCGAACCGCGTGCGCAAGGTCGTCAAGCACTTCGAGACCGACCGCGAGAAGACCCGCGCCTGGCGCAAGATCCTGGAGCAGACGACCTCCGCGCTGCTACGGCAGTCGGCCGGGGATTGATCCGCCTGCCAGCCCCTGGCCAACGCGTCGTTGATGGCGTCGCAGAGCTTGGAGGCAGCGCCGCCGACCGCACTTGGATACAAAGAGTGCCCTGGGAGGGCGCTTTTTGTATCCAAGTCCCGGGCGGGGGTCGCGGGTTCTTTCCTGGCCGTGCCCCGCTCACCCGCAGAAGAGTCGAAAACGAGCGTCGACCAATGGAAGAGTCGACGGCAGAAGAACGAGGGCCCGGCAGCGCCGGGCCCAATTCACAGAAGTTCGGGTTGACGGCGGGTTAGGCGGTGGCCACCCGCGGCTCGACAGAGCCCATCGATACCTCGTGGAGGCTCGACAGGAAGAGGGTCTTGTCGATCTTGCCGTTGAAGATCGGAACCCCCCACTCGACGCACTTCGAAATCACGTCTCGGCGGTCGAGACCAGATTCGCGTGCGAGTTCGGTGGGGGTCAGGTGAATGGACATTGGTCCTCTTCCTCCTTAGTGGAGACGTTCACGGCATGTTAGGAAGTATTGCGCGTTCGCCGGATGGGCTCAACGCATATTCGAGTCGGCGCCGGCTGGCGCCCGCCGCAACGGACCCCCACGGCCGCTCGCGCCCGCCGCAACGGACCCCCACGGCCGCTCGCGCCCGCCGCAACGGACCCCCACGGCCGCTCGCGCCCGCCGCAACGGCCCTCCATGCCCGCTCGCGCACGCCGCCACCGACCCCCGGCCCGCGATCACCCGCCCGGACATGGTTTACTGGACCGTCTCGGGGCGTGGCGCAGCCTGGTAGCGCGCACCGTTCGGGTCGGTGAGGTCCCCGGTTCAAATCCGGGCGCCCCGATGGCAGGTTTCAGGGGCTCCCAGGCTGGTGCAGGACCGCACTGGCCAGGGAGCTCTTGAAGCCGGCGCTTTCCAATGCCTGTGCCGTGTGGTGTTCTCAGCCGATCGACCAGGAGATCTTGCCGTTGTAGTCGTATTCGAGCGTCGAGACGTCCTTGCCCTTGGGAACGCTGAAGCCGAGCCATCCCTCGGTGCACTGCAGCGGCTTGAGCGGCTTGAGCACGATCGCCGGAGATCTGGCGACGGCGATCGATTCGGAGATGGTGCCGCCGTGCGCGAGGCTCAGGGTGAAGAGCGCTGGGTCGATCGCGGTGTCCGCCGGCGTGTGCTTGCTCGTGCAGACTTTCATCTCGAAGTTCGCGACCGGCTTCGATGAGGTCGGCGCGACGTATGCCTCGAGTGTGAAGTAGTTCCCGGTGGGGCTGGTCCGCTCGGTGGGCAGCTTCAGCGCGGCGGCAGCGATCGTCGGTAGAGCGGCAGCGAGTGCCAGTGCGCTGGCGCAGGGCAGCCACGCGGTGTGCCTGCGCCGTCGCGCCCAGCCCGGAATGGAACGTGGTTGCATCGATTTCCTTCGCCGTGAGTTTGTGAGGACCGCCGCAATCCGAGCACTGGCTCCACTGGAGGGCGGCGCGGACCGTGAGACGGCTCGCAGCCCATTATCCCGGTTCGAACCGGGGCGTCGCGATCGACGTACGACCCTCGGTCCGGCCTGGGCAGTCAGGTGCGGCGGCCCGCGATGATCACGGCCATCCCGGCGGTGACGAGCAGTTCGACGGCCTCCAGGCGCGAGTCCTCGAGCAACGCGACACGGAGCGAATCGGTTTCGATCGGGACTCCCGGTGTGAGGTCATCCTTGACGAGGATCCCGCCGGGCGACAGGAGGTCGATCACATCGCCGAGGCGATCCACGAGCTCGGTCTGCGTGCCGCCATCGAAGAAGATCAGGTCGAACGGGGCACGCGCAGGCAGCACGTCCTGCCAGCGTGCGTTGACGATCTCCGCCCGGCTTCCGGCGAGCGCCGTCCGTGCGTGCGCGTAGCGGGCGGCGTCGGGCTCG
Organism: uncultured Solirubrobacterales bacterium; assembly: GCA_963705995.1. Lineage (GTDB taxonomy): Bacteria > Actinomycetota > Thermoleophilia > Solirubrobacterales > Solirubrobacteraceae > Palsa-465. Next base: position 297,418 of record CAVPLN010000004.1, on the reverse strand, counting down.
ACGGTGACAAAGGTCGCCTCAGCCGAGAGCGCGGACACGATCGCCTGCGCCCCCTCCCCGAACGCCGTCCCGATCTCGGCGACCCGGCCGCCCGGCTTTGAGGCGACGAGCATCGCCAGCAGGCGCTGGACCTCGGGGATGGACGAGCCGCCGCCTGTCATCCAGCCTCACGGTAGCGGCCCGACCGCCCTCAGCGCTAACGCCGCGCGCGGCGCTCGGCGCGCGGCGCGCGCAGCACGAGCGGCTCGTTCCGCGTTCGCCGCAGCATCACGAACGCGAGCGTCCCCCACATCGCCGGGACCCACAACGAGATCGCGTGGTAGACGACTGTCGCGGCGGTCGCCTTCGTGGCGCTGACTCCGTACAGCACGAACATGCCGACGAAGCTGCCGTCGAGGACGCCGATGCCGCCCGGGATCGGCAGGAAGTTCGACAGGTAGCCGATCTGGTAGGCGAGCACGAGCGTCGAGAGCTGTGGCACGGGGCCCACGGCCGCGAAGCAGACGGCGAGCACGCCGATGTCCACCCACAGGTAGGCGAACGCTCCGACCGTCCGCCAGTCCGGCGAGAACAGCGTCCTCGCGGTCGCGCGCACGACTGCGGCCGTCGAGCGGATCGCGACGGCGATCCGGCCGCCCCGGGCGTCGCCGACAAGATGGTCTGAGATCCACGGCAGCGCCAGGAACGCCAGGAACGTTGCGACCCCGACGGCCCCCGGGAGCAGCGACAGCAGCAGGTCATGCTTGCCTGGGATCGCGTGCAGCCACAGCGCGAGGCCGGTGACGGCGAGCGTCACCACGTTGACCGCGGACGTCAGTAGGAACAGCACCGCTGAGCGCTCGGCGACACGCGAGGGATGCGCGCCCCGTTCGACGAGCAGCCAGGCGCCGACCGCGACGCTGCCGGCGCCACCGAGCGACACCGCCGCCCCGAACGCGAGCTCGCTCAGCGCCACGCGCGCGCCGAACCGGATCGGCGCCTGCTCGAACACCTGCAGGAAGGCGAGCACGTAGCCGAGGCACGAGACGACCTCGAGGCCGATCGCGGCGACCACGAGCGCGACCGGCATGTCGGCCACCTCGCGTTCGACGCCATGGAGCCCCGGGATCGCGAGCAGCAGGCCGACGACGAGCGCGATCAGGATGATCAGCGAGATCAGCCCGTTGCGGAGGCTTCGTGTCGCACCGACCTCGTCGAGCGGAAGGACTCCTGCGGTCGCCTCCTGACCGTCGTCGCCGTCGGGTGTGGAGGTTCCCGTCATGGTTGACTATTCAAGCATTTAGCGAATCTTTGGAAATGGACTCACGCTGTCATCCTGCTGGTATGGACGACCATCGTCGCGAGCTCCCCGCCGGCGTCGACGGGGTCGGCTTTCGCGCTGACAACCCGGGCCCCTTCTCGCTGACCGGGACCAACAGCTGGATCGTCGGTCGCTCGCCGGCGTGGCTGGTCGATCCGGGGCCGCTGCTCGACGCCCACGTCGAGCGCCTCGCAACCGAGCTCAGACGGCGTGGCGGGCTCGGCGGCATCGCGCTCACGCACGATCATCCCGACCACGATGAGGGCGTCTCGGCGATGCTTGCGCTGTTCGGGGGCGTGCCGGTGGCCGCTGCCCGCGGCCGGGTCGACCGGGCGCTCCGCGAGGGCGACCTGTTCGGGCCCCTGGAGGCGATCGCGACTCCGGGCCACTCCACGGACCATCTCGCATACGTGGTCGCATCCGTTGCCTTCACCGGCGATGCCGTGCTCGGCGAAGGAAGCGTCTTCGTGGCGCCCGATCCGGGTTCGCTGGCGGCGTACCTCGCTGCGCTCGAGCGTCTCCGGGAGCGTCGGCTGGCGGCGCTTGCGCCGGGGCACGGGCCGGTCGTGCTCGACGCCGAGGAGAAGCTGGGCGAGTACATCGCCCACCGGCTCGAGCGCGAGCGCCGGCTGCTTGACGCGCTCGGCTCCGGCCGGCGTTCGGTGGCCGAGCTGCTGGACGCCGCCTGGTCCGATGTGCCGGCGCGGTTGCGGCCCGCCGCAGCGATCACGCTCGCCGCGCATCTCGACAAGCTCGAGGATGAGGGCCGGCTCCCGGAAGGCGTGGAGCGGCCGCAGTGGCCGGTCCCATGGCTGTCGCACGTGTGAGGTCTCAGCTGTCGCTGAGCGAACCAACGCTCGCCGCCCCGCCGAGCCGCGAGCTCGCGATCTCGAGCGCCGCGGCGAGCGGCGTGAGGCCGGTCGCCTCCGCGTGGTCGAAGATCTGGTGCAGGGTGCCGCCGATCACCCGCACGCGCCGGCGCGCGCGACCGGGGTCGTAGCCGCCCTGCTCCTCTGCGATGTTGATCAGCCCACCGGCGTTGGCGACGAAATCGGGTGCCCACAGGATCGAGCGCGCGGCCAGTAGCTCTGCGATCCGGTCGTCCGCCAGCTGGTTGTTGGCCGCCCCCGCGACGACCCGGCAGCGGAGTCGCGGGACGGAATCGTCGTCGAGGACGCCGCCGAGCGCGCAGGGGGCAAGCACGTCCACCGCCGCCTCGAGCGCCCGCGCCGGGGTCAGCCAGCGCGCGCCGAGCTGACGGGCGAGCTCGCGCTTGCCCGTGTCGACATCGGCGAGCGTCAGGGCCGCCCCGGCCTGGGCGCACAGCTTCGCGACCCGGGCGCCGACGTGACCGAGCCCGATCACGCTGACCTTCCGCCCCTTGAGCGACGCCGTGCCGAACACGCGCTCGCAGCACGTCTCGATCGCGACCTGGACGCCGAGCGCCGTCAGCGGGCTTGGGTCGCCCGAGCCGCCTCGCTGCCGCGACAGGCCGGCGACGTGAGCGGTCTCGCCCGCGATCAGGCTCATGTCGCGGCTCGAGGTCCCAACGTCCTCCGCCGTGATGTAACGACCGCCGAGAGCGTCGACGGTGCCCGCGAAATCGAGGAGCGCCGCGCGGCGGACTCCACTTGTGGGGACGACTCCGGTGGGGATCACCAGCACGCCCTTGCCGCCGCCCAGCGGGAGGTCGGCGACCGCCGCCTTGTAGGTCATTGCTCGCGACAGCCTGAGCGCGTCGCGTAGGGCTGCGCGTGAGTCCTCGTAGCTCCACATCCGGCATCCGCCGAGGGCGGGACCCCGTGCCGTCGAGTGGATCGCCACGATCGCGTAGAAGCCTGAGCGCCGTCCACGCCTGACGAGCACCTCCTCGTGGTCGAGCGTTTCGAGGTAGCGGTCGATCGCCGCTCAGCCGCTCGTCGCGGCGGCGCTCGGGCTCGAGCCGGTGCCGGTGGAGGCGTCACCCGTGCCAGAGCCCTGATCGGGTGAGGAGCCCGTTGCGGCTCCGGTCGGCGTACCGCCCGCGACGCTGCCCGAGCTCCCGTTCCCGGAACTTGCCCGGCCGCCGACGGGTTCGCAGCTGCGCCGGCGCCGGACGCCGAGGACGAACCTGTGCTCGTCGAGCTGCCGCCGGCGGTCGACCCCGAGCCCGTTGAGCCTGTTGAGCCCGTTGAGCCAGCCGAGCTTGTTGAGCCAGCCGAGCCTGCAGCTGTTGAACCTGTCGAGGCCGAACCGGCACTGGCGGAGCCTGAGCCTGAGCCTGAGGTTGAGGCTCCGGTCGCGCCACCGGACCCACTCCCACCTGTCGCGCCGCTGACGCCCGACGTTCCGGCCAAACCGGACGTTCCGGCCGAACCGGACGTGCCCCCGGTGGCAGAGGCCACACCTGCGGTCGCGGACACGCCCTCGCCCGGTGTCGCGCCGCTCGTACCATCCGCCGCCGTGCCCTCGAGCGTGGCTGTGCCTCCACCTCCGGCGGTACTCGCCGCACCCGTCCCAGCGCCCGGGACGGTCGAAGCTCCGGCCGTCGTGTCCGACAGGCCCGACGGATACGTGACGAGCGCCGGCGGCGCCTCTGTGGCCAGCGCGGCCTGAGCCTGCTGCACGGCGGAACCGATCACGCCGCCGCCGGTGATCGCCCCGGTGCGGCTCGGACCGCTGAGCGCCGCGCCGCCGGATCCGAATTCCAGATGCTGCGTCCGCCCGGCCGCGCCTCGCGCCGTCCGATTCCGAGCGCTCACGCCTGGAGCGGGCCGCGCGGCCCCCGGAATCGTCACGGGCGCCGCCTGCGCTGGCTGGGGCACCGTTGCGGCGACGACTGCCGAGCCTGCGGCGCTCTTGGCCGCAGCCTCGAGCACATGGACGTGGACATGCGGAGCACGTGGCGCATGGCTCGGCGGATTGAGCGCGTGCGGGAGTTCGACCGCTCCGCCGGCTGCGACGACCGCTGCGGCGAGCACCGCGGCGACATGTCCGGCCGTCGTCGTCATGAAGCCGGTCGCGACGGCGCCACCGGTTCCGATCACTCCGCCCGCGGCCAGGGCACCGCCACCTGCGGCAGCGGCGCCACCACCCGCAGCAACTGCACCACCGCCGCCGGCGGCACTGCCACCGCCGGCGGCGCCGCCGCTTCCGGCGGACACGCCGAATTTCGCCAGTAGCGCGAGCGGCCCGACAGCCGGAGTGAGGGCCGCGAAGTGGGCGCTGATGCCACGGACGGATGCCCGGAACTCGCGGCAACCGGGGCAGTCCCGCAGATGCCGGCGCGCCGTTGCCGTCGGCCGCACGCCGCGGTCGTGGCAATCGACGATCTCGCAGCGGATCTCCTCACACGCCGTCTCGCGCGCCTCGAGTGACGCTGCGAGGCTGACGCGGGCGCGGACGAGCAGGGACTTCACCGCGGGCACCGACAGGGACATCGCCGCGGCGAGGTCCGCGTAACTCATCCCGCTGAGCTCGCGCATGAGCAGCGCCGAGCGCTGCTGCTCGGGCAGGCGCTGCACGTCGATGATCAGCCGGCGCAGGGCCTCGCGCTGCTCGGCCGCCGCGATCGGGTCGAAGGTCGGGCCTGCCGCCGCGTCCTCGGTCGTCGCGCTGATCGGTCCCTGGCGGCGGATCTGGTCGATGCAGCGGTTGTGGGCGACGCGGTACAGCCAGGCCCGGAGGGCCAGCTGACGGTCGTCGGTGCGCAGGCCCGCATATGCCCTGACGAAGACGTCCTGCAGGACGTCTTCGGCGTCCTGGCGCGAGCTCGGGAGCATCTGTCGCGCGTACGCGAACAGCCGCACGTTGTAGCGATCGTGGATCGCCCGGAAGGCGTCCTCATGACCGGCGCGGAACAGCTCGACAAGCTGGTCGTCCGACCGCAGCCGCAGGAACGGCAGCCCGATCGACGCCCGTCCTCGGGTCGCTACCGGCGGAGCTTGGAGAGCTGACGCTTCCACGACGACCATGCCCACTCTAACGGTTACCCATCCGGAAAGTTCCGTAGGTTTTCTCTCGGTTAGACGTACCTGCCGTCGCGCGCACTCCCACCGGCCGCAGCTACCCGCGAAGTCCTCTCATCACGCCGGGTCCGTTGGATCGCCTTGCACCTCGCCGCTCACGACAGCGACACCATCACGTGCTTGACGTCGGTGTAGTCCTCGAGCGAGTAGATGCTCAGGTCCTTGCCGTAGCCGGACTGCTTGAAGCCGCCATGGGGCATCTCCGAGGTCAGCGGAATGTGGTCGTTGATCCATACGCACCCGAAATGCAGCGCATTGGCGACCCGGTGCGCGCGCCCGACGTCGCGCGTCCAGACCGACGACGCGAGGCCGTACGGCGTGCCGTTCGCCCACGCGATCGCCTGCTCCTCGTCGCTGAACGGCTGCACCGTGATGACCGGTCCGAAGATCTCGCGCTGGACCATCTCGTCGTCCTGCGCGAGGCCGGCGACGACGGTCGGCTCCAGGAAGAAGCCCGGCAGGTCTGGCCGCCCGCCGCCGGTGACGATCTCGGCGTGGCCGGGTTTGCGCTCGAGGAAACCGGACACGCGGTCACGCTGGCGTGCGCTGTTGAGCGGCCCGAGCGTCGTGTCCTCCGAACGCGTGTCGCCGAGGACGTAGCCCTTCGCCTCCTGCGCGAGGCCGGCCACGACCTCGTCGTACACGGCCTTGCTCGCGAGCACCCGGGTCGCGGCCGTGCAGTCCTGACCGGCGTTGTAGTAGCCCGTGCCCGCGATCGTCTCCAGCGCCGTCTCCATGTCGGCGTCGTCGAAGATCACGACCGGCGCCTTGCCACCGAGCTCGAGGTGGACGCGCTTCAGCGTGTCGGCGGCGTGCCGGGCGATCCACTTGCCCGTTTCGACGCTCCCGGTCAGGGAGACCATCGCGATCTCCGGATGGGTCACGATCGCCTGGCCGACGGGATCGCCGTGACCGGTGACCACGTTCAGCACCCCCGCCGGGAAGAATTCCGCCGCCAGCTCGGCCAGCCGGACCGTCGTCAGCGGCGTCGTCTCGGACGGCTTCAGGACGACGGTGTTGCCGGCAGCGAGCGCCGGGGCGATCTTCCAGATCGCCATCATCATCGGGTAGTTCCACGGCGCGATCTGACCGACGATGCCGAGCGGCTCGCGGCGGATGATCGAGGTGTGCCCGGCCATGTACTCGCCCGCTGCGCGCCCCTCGAGGCAGCGCGCGGCGCCGGCGAAGAAGCGGAGGTTGTCGGCCATCACCGGGATCTCATCGTTCGTGACGGCGGCGATCGGCTTGCCGGCGTCGTCTGACTCGAGTGCGGCGAGCTCGTCGCCGTGCTCCTCGATCGCATCGGCGAGTCGCAGCAGCGCGAGTGCCCGCTCGCCGGGGGTCGTCGTCGACCACCCGGGATAGGCCCGCCTGGCGGCGCTGACCGCACGCTCGACGTCCTCGGCGGTCGACAGCTGGGCGTTTGCGATGACCTCGCCGGTGGCGGGGTTGAGGATCGGCTCGGTCTCGCCGCTGCTGCTGGCGGTCGCCTCGGAGCCGATGAAGTTATGGAGCGTGGGAGCTGTGGCGGTCATGGTCCGCTGAACCTACCACCGTCGAGCAGGGCCTTCATGGCGCATCTCCGCGCCGGGCATCTGCCGGTCCGGCGCGAGCGCCGCCTGTCCGGCATCCTTGCGAGCAGCGGATGCGTCCTGCGCATCTCTCCTCAGGCCTGCGAAAGGACCCCAGTGACCAACGTTGTGATCGCCTCCGCCGCCCGCACCGCGATCGGCTCGTACGGCAAGTCGCTCGCGTCGGTGCCGCCTTCCGACCTCGGCGCGACCGCCGCGAAGGCGGCGATCGAACGGGCGGGGATCGGCGCCGAACAGCGTCGATCACGTCATCTTCGGCAATGTGATCCACACTGAGCCGGCGGACGCCTACATGGCGCGCGTCGTCGGGATCAAGGCGGGTGTTCCGAAGGAGACGCCGGCGTACACCGTCAATCGCCTGTGCGGCACGGGGGTCCAGGCGATCGTCTCCGGCTGCCAGGCGATCCAGACCGGCGAGGCCTCGGTCGTGCTCGCCGGGGGTGCCGAGTCGATGAGCCGCGGGCCGTACTGGATGCCCGACGCGCGCTGGGGCGCGAGGATGGGGGAGACGCGGATGGTCGATCCCGTGATGGGCGCCCTCACCGACCCCTTCAACTCGATCCTGATGGGCGTCACGGCCGAGAACCTGGCCGAGCGCGGCTCGATCTCGCGGGAGCGTCAGGACGCATTCGCGGTCGAGTCCCACCGCCGCGCGGGTGCAGCGCGCGAAGCCGGCCGCTTCGACGACCAGATCGTGCCCGTGGCCGTCCGCGTCAAGCGGGACACGGTCGACTTCGTCCGCGACGAGCACATCCGCGAGGACGCCTCGCTCGAGACGATGGCGAAGCTGCGGCCCGCGTTCAAGGACGGCGGCACCGTCACCGCCGGGAACGCCTCGGGGATGAACGACGCCGGTGCGGCCGTCGTGCTGATGAGCGAGGCCCGCGCCGCACGAGTTCGGTGCGCCGGTGCGGGCACGGGTGCTCGCATACGCGTCGTGTGGCGTCGACCCGGCGATCATGGGCATCGGGCCGGTTCCGGCCGTCCGCCGCGCGCTCGAGCGGGCCGGGCGTACGCTCGACGAGGTCGATGTGATCGAGCTCAACGAGGCCTTCGCGGCCCAGGCGCTGGCGGTGATCGACGATCTCGGGCTCGATCCCGGCGAAGGTCAATCCGAACGGCGGTGCGATCGCCCTCGGGCACCCGATCGGCGCAACCGGCGCCGCGCTCACCGCAAAGATCCTCGACGACATGGAGCGTCGCGATCTGACGCTCGGCCTCGTGACGCTGTGCATCGGCGGCGGGCAGGGGATCGCGCTCGTGCTCGGCCGCGGGTAGGGGATCGCGCTCGTGCTCGGCCGCGGGTAGGGGATCGCGCTCGTGCTCGGCCGCGGGTAGCGCCGGGGAGCGCCCTGCATCGCTACCCTCGACGCTTCGATGGACGCTGCATCCGGAATCGCGATCCCGGCTGCGTTCGGGGCCGGTCTGATCTCGTTCCTGTCACCGTGCGTGCTGCCGCTCGTCCCCGGCTACATCTCCGCCGTCGCGGGCGTCAAGCCGGGCGAGATCCGCGCGCGCCGGGTGGTCGGACCCACGCTCGCGTTCGTCGCGAGCTTCAGCGCCATCTTCATCGCGCTCGGCCTGCTCGGTCAGCAGGCGCTGCATGCGGTACTCACCGGCGCGACCGCGCACCGCATCTGCGGGATCGTGATCATCGCGATGGGCGTCCTGTTCGTGCTCGCGCCGCTGTTCCCACGGCGGTTCGCGCGCGAATGGCACGTCAAGGGCCTCCTCGAGCGCGCCGGACGCGGTGGGCCGGTGGTGACGGGCGCGGCGTTCGCGCTCGCCTGGACACCGTGCACGGGCCCGACGCTCGGGGCGATCCTGACCCTCGCGGGCACATCGACGTCCGCGTTTCACGGGGCCTTCCTGCTCGCCGTGTATTGCGCGGGGCTCGGTGTCCCGTTCATGATCACCGGTCTCGCGTTCGGGGAGGCGACAGCTGTCCTGAAGGTGATCAAGCGCCACTACCCGGTTGTGATCGGGACCGGCGGCGTGGTCCTGATCGGGATGGGCGTGCTGATCTGGACGGGCGACTTCACGATCCTCAACCAGAATGTCGACAACTGGCTGCAGACGCTCGGGCTGCCGAACCTGTCGAAGTACACATGACAGCTGGCGGCGGAGATCCCGCAACCGGCGCGCACTGAACTACTCTACCACTGCATAGCGGTAGAGCGGTATACTCGCGGTGTGATCGATCCGCCCAATCTCCGGCGAGACAAAGGAACGCGAACATGGCGATGACCGCGACCGCCGTGTCGATCGGCGGCGGGCTCCGCCATGAGATCGACGTCAACGGCCGCCACACGATCTACACCGACGAGCCCGAGCGGATTGGTGGAACCGACACGGCGCCCGCGCCTCACGAGCTGCTCCCGGCGATGCTCGCAGCGTGCGCCTCGACGATGGTCGCGATGTACGCGCGCAACCGCGCCTGGGAGCTCGGCGAGGTGCGCGTCGACGTCGTGTACGACCCCGAGCAGACGCCTCGGTCCGTCACGCTGACGGTCCACCTCCCGGATGGTCTCACCGAAGACCAGGTCAAGCGGCTGCGTGCGGTTGCCGACGGCTGCCCGGTCAAGCGCGCGTTCGAGAGCGGCTTCGTCTTCGAGCAGACACTCCTCGTCGGGAACGTGCCGGCTCTGCCCGTCGCATAGGGCCCGCGCCCCGCGGGCCACCGCAGCCTCGGAGGCGGGGACGTGCGGGGGTGGCATCGTCACGGAGCTCGCACATGCCCCGCCCGACCGCTATCACAATGTGCGGGTTGTTCAGTTGTGAAAGTCAGTCGCCGTTCGCGTCGCGCTCTTCCAAGCGCAGCGACGCGGCTTCAGCGGCAGCCGAGTGGCGATTCGGAACGCCGCCTCCTGGCTCTGCCGGCGATGCCGGCGGCACGGGCTCGACGATCTCCTCGCCGGGGTGCATGTCGCCCCATTTGACCGCTGCTGCCTCGGCGCTCCTCGACGGATGCGGGGCCTGATGCTCGTCATGACCGGTCATCTCTGAAAGCTCCTCGCTGGACGGCTGAAGCGACAGCGACAGCGTAGCTCGCGCTCGGCCCGCGCGTCCCGGCTCGTGGCTTTCGCCAGACCGGCCGCTGGCTGCTTGGCAGGGTCGGGCGTGGATCACCGTCCAGAGGATCGGATCACGGGCCGGAGCTGTCGATAAGGTGGGCACCTTGACTCGCATCTCGAAGCGCTCGTCGCCCGCGGACGCTCGCGAGACCCAAGGCCGCTCTGCTCGCGAGGCGGGCATCTACGACGAGGGGCGGGTGTGGGCCGCCAGCCACGCTTGGCACCTGCGCGCTCACCACGTTCTCGTCTGCTCGAACACGCTACGAGCCGAAAATCTGTTCGAGACGTTGATGAAGACGCCGGCGGTCGGCGGCAACGTGCTCGATGTCGGCTGCGGAGCCGGAGCACTGAGCGAACAACTGCGTCGCATCGGCGCGCGATCAGTGCTCGGCATCGACGTGTCGAGCGAGGAGATCAACGAGGCTCGCAGTCGGTGCGCCGGGCTTCCCGGACTCCGGTTTGAGGTCCACAGCGCCGAGGCGCCGATCGACGGGACCTTTGACCTGATCGTCGGGCGCTCGGTCCTTCACCACATCGACTTTCGCCGGACGTTGCCGATGTGGTTCGATCAGAATCTCGCGCCCGGCGGGCGGATGCTGTTCATGGAGCCGATGAGCCATCCCCTGGTTCTGTTGTTCCATCTGCTCGTTCGCTCGGCTCACACGCCCGATGAATGGCCGTTGACACCAGCAGACACGCGGTGGCTTCGGGAGACGTTCGCGGCACGAGTTCGGCCGGTGAACCTGCTGTCGTTCCCCGCGGCGGCCATTTCGAGCATCCTGTTCTCGTCGGCTGAAAACAGGCTCGTGCGCATCGCCGACACGATCGATCAAGCGGTTGAGCTGCGTCCCCGGCTGGCCGCCCACGGAAGACAGGGCATCATCCTGATCGATCGGCCGGCGACCTGCGACCCAACAAGCTAGCCGGCTCGCTCGTCGTATCCGGCCTCGTCCGGCAGGACGACGCGCGGGCCGTCCGGTGTCTCGATCACGCGCGGTTCGACGACGGCGATCTCGCGCTCGCGCGCGCTCGCGATCACTGCGTCCGCCGTCGGATACCCGGACAGATGCGTCAGCTGCCTGATCGTCGGGAACACGAGCCGGATCTCATCGCGCTCGGCGGCGGCAAGTGCGGCGGCGGGCTCGTACCAGCGCAGGTCGACGATCTCGGCGCCGTCGACGCGAGGTCGCATGTCGGCCGGCGCGAGGGCGACGAAGAACCACGTGTCGAAGCGGACCAGCATCTCGCGCGGCGTGATCCACCGAGCGAACGGGATCAGCTCGGCGTCGCGCTCGAGGGCGATTCCCGCCTCCTCGCGTAGCTCGCGCGCGGCCGCGGCCCGCATCGCCGGCTCGCCGTCGCCTTCACCGGGCTCGGCCGCGCCCCCCGGGAAGACCCACACGCCTCCCATGAACCGGGCCGCGGGATTGCGGCGCACGAGCATCACCTCCAGACGGTCGCCACCGCGCACGAGGATCACGGTCGCCGCCGGGCGGGGGACCGTCGGCTCGCCGCGGTTCAGCGCTCCGCCGGGCTCGGGTCTGCGAACGTCCACAGACCGACCTTACCGGCATGCCGCGGCGCCGAGCGACAGGGATCGGCTGCTGCGCGGCCGGGCCGCACCGAACCGGCGAAGCCTCTACCCTTGCCCCGCGTGAGGTACATCTGCGAGTCCTGCGGGTTCATCTACGACCCGGCCGAGGGTGATCCGGACGGCGGGATTCCGCCGGGCACCGCCTTCGAGGACATCCCCGAGACCTGGTTCTGCCCGGTCTGCGGCGCGCGCAAGCGCGATTTCAGTCCCTACGAGGACTGACCGCCGACCTGCAGCGAGCGCCGGCGGCGTCGCGGCCCCCGGACAAACGTCCAGCCAGCCCGTCACGCTGGTGCATTCGCCGCTGGGCGTGTCGATTAGCAGGGTGAGATCGTCAACGCGAGCTGCCCTGAGGCGGCGCTCGGCAACACAGGGACGCTGACCATGAGAAGACTTGCCGTAAGTACCGCCGTGAGCCTGCTCGTGTTGACCGGAACCGCCGCCGCAGCGACGACACAGCAGGGGGTCGTGCTGTCCGTCGGCGCCGGCGGCCATCAGATCCAGGTTGTCGAGCCGAGCCACGTCGTCCACGCCTTCCGGCTCGCGTCGAGCGCGCGCGGCCTTGGCGCCGGGACCGTGATCGCCTTCCGCCAGTTCGGCAGTTCGATCTCAGTCGCCCGCGTCACCGGACACGTGCGCCAGGTCTCCTACTTCGCCTCGGTCGTCAGGACCTCGAGCAAACGCCTCGTGCTCCGGCTCGGCGACGGTCGCACCGTCAGGTTCGCCGCCTCTGCGACGGCCGGCACGCATGGCCGACCCAAGCGGGACTCCGGCCGGCAGATCCTCGCTCATGCCGCTGTGGCCCGGGCCACCGGAACCCCGCTGGTCACGATCAACATCGTCGGCCTCGCTCCGGGGGCGACGGTGCTCGTCACCGAGACCGTCGGCAACGGCGACTCGATCACGATCTCGATCAGCCTCCCGACCCTCAGCACTGCGGCGGGAAGCGCCGGCGGGGCAGGCGGGACGGCGACCGGGACCGCGGCCGGCGCGCCCGCCGACCAGGTCGTCCAGGGGACCGTCACCCAGGTCGGCGCCAACACGTTCGACGTCGAGACGGCAGACGGATCCGCGTACGTCTTCACGATCGATCCGGTCGCGCTCTCCAGCATCGGCATGAGTCCGTGCGACACCGTGTTCGTCGGCTATCACGCCGACGGCCCGACGCTGGTCGCCGACAACGTCGACGACTACGGCACCTCCACAGTCGGGGCCTGCAGCGGCAGTGACGGGTCTTCGGACGAGACCGGTCCGATCACCGCGCTCGGCGACAGCACGATTACGATCGACACCTCCGACCAGGGCCCGATGACGTTCGCCGTCGATCCCTCCTCCGGGCTCGCCGACGGCTTCTTCGTCGGCGACGTCGTCGATGTCACGTACGCCCTCGACGCGGACGGCGTCACGCTCGACGCGAGCGACATCGAGTACGTCGAGAGCGACTCGCTCGGGCTCGTGACCGCGGTCAGCCCGGACTCGCTGACGGTCACCGACGAGCTCAGCGGCCAGACCGACGTGTTCGCAGCCGATCCGAGCGAGCAGCTGTTCGACGGCATCGCGGTCGGGGACACGGTCGACGTCACGTACCACGCGAGCTCCGGCCAGCAGGTCGTCGACAACGTCGATGACCTGACGAGCGACGGCACGTGGAACGGCTGAATGTCTTCACGCCGCGGCTCCTCGCGCCGCGGCACAGGCTCGCTCAGGGGACGGTTCGCGTCCCGCGGCGCTGACGCGCCGCGGGACGCCGACTTGCGGCCGGCGGCGCCCGCCCGGCCGCGGTCGCCTCGTCCTGGCACACTGAGCGCGACGCATCTCGACTGATTCAGGGAAACTTGCCACCGTGTTCCGTCTCCTCAGACTCCGCTGGCTGACGGCTTCGATGCTGGTCGCCGCGGTTGCGCTGGCCGCCGTCGCCGGCTCGAGCGCCGGCAACGCCGCCGGCCATGCCGCAACCGCCCGCCCGGCCGCCGCCGTCGCCGTCAACGTCGCCTCGACGCCGGTTTCGCAGGCGATTCCGGCAGGTTTCCTCGGGATCTCGATGGAGTACCGAGGACTCGAGATCTATACGGGGAGCAATCCTGGGGCGGTCGATTCCGCATTCGTCCAGCTCCTGCGCAACCTCTCGCCGTCGGGAGGGGCCGTCCTGCGGATCGGCGGCGACTCGAGTGACTGGACCTGGTGGCCCGTCCCCGGCGTGATTCAGCCGCAGGGCGTCAAGTACGACCTCGGCCCGAACTGGTCTCAGATCGCACGCGAGGTCGCCGGCGCGCTTCACGGCCGGCTGATCCTCGGCATCAACTTCGAGGCGGACAGCACCAAGATCGCGGCTTACGAGGAGAACGAGCTGCTCAGTCACGTCGGCAGCTCCACGATCGACGCCTTCGAGCTGGGGAACGAGCCGGAGCTCTATTCGGCGTTCGACTGGTTCAAGACCGCGAGCGGCAAGAAGGTCTACGGCCGGCCGCCGGGCTACGACGTCCCCGAGTACCTGGCCGATTTCTCGCGGATCGCGTCGGCGCTGCCGAAGGCGCCGCTCGCCGGCCCGAGCTCCGGATCGGCCAACTGGCTCGCTGACCTCGGTGAGTTCGTCACGCACGAGCCCGACGTCGGCCTGCTGACGATCCACGCGTATCCGACAAAGCACTGCGGGCCGGCGGCCGATGTCACCGCGGCGGACCTCTTTGAGCCCTCATCGCTCCAGGGCCTCGCCGGCCAGATCGCGGGCTGGGCGCAGACCGCCGCAGCCCACCACCTGCCGCTGCGCGTCGACGAGATGAACTCGGTCTCGTGCGGCGGCGAAAAGGGGCTCACGGATTCGTTCGCTCCGACGCTGTGGGCGCTCGAAATGCTGCCGAAGCTCGTCGCGGCAGGCGTCGTCGGCGTCAACTTTCACACGATCCCGACCTCGCTGCAGTCGTTGCTGACGGCGGTTCACAGCTCCGTGGGCTGGCGCGTCGCGGTCCAGCCCGAGTATTTCGGCCTGCTCGCCTTCGAGCAGGCTGCGCCGACCGGATCGCGGCTGCTGCAGGTCTCGACCCCGGCCGCCTCTGGAGTCGACGCGTGGGCCGCGCAGACGCCGGGCGGCGTCGTCCACGTGGTGGTCGTCAACCCGACCGGCACCTCGCAGCAGGTGATCGTGAAGGTGGCCGGGGTCGCAGCCTCCGCGTCCGCGACCGTCACCCGCCTGCGGGCGGCGAGCCTCGCCGCGACGACGGGGGTGACGCTCGGCGGTCAGACCCTGTCGGCGAGCACCGGGGCGCTCACCGGCAGCGTCGTGGCGAGCACGGTCAAGCAGTCGAGCGGCAGCTTCGCCGTCACGGCCCCCGCGGCCAGCGCAACGATCCTGACGCTCGGCTGATGCGACCAGCTCGGAAGCTCCGGTCGCACGGCACGCGGTGAGGTCGCCTCAGGCGGCTGCGGGCATGCTCGCGCCCGTCGCCTCTGCGATCGATGCGGCTGTGATCTCCACCAGGCGGCTGAGGTCGCTGTCCGCGATCGCGAGCGCGGGCATCAGCACGATCACGTCGCCCAGAGGGCGGATCACCGCGCCGCGCCGCCGCGCTGCGAGCGTGACCTGGTGCCCGAGGCGGTCCTCCGCCGAGGCTGTGAGTTCGATGCCGACCATCAGACCGCGCTGCCGGATCTCCGCGACCGCGGGCAGGGCGGCGACGCGCTCGGCGAGCAGGCGGCGCAGGAGCTCGACCTTGGAGCCCACCGCCTCCATCGTCCGCTCCCGCTCGAAGGTCTCCAGCGTCGCGATCGCGGCCGCGCATGCGAGCGGGTTGCCGGTGAAGGTGTGGCCGTGGAAGAACGTGCGGCCGGAATCCGGCGTCCCCAGGAAGCCCTCGTAGATCGCCTCCGTCGAGACTGTCGCCGCCAGCGGCAGATAGCCCCCGGTCAGCCCCTTGCCGACACACAGCAGGTCGGGTGTGATGCCCTCGAGCTCGCACGCGAACATCGCGCCCGTGCGTCCGAAGCCGGTCGCAACCTCGTCGCAGATCAGCAGCACACCGAACCTGTCACACAGCTCGCGGACCGCGCGAACGTAGCCGTCGGGCTGCATCAACATGCCCGCGGCCCCTTGGACGAGCGGCTCGATCACGACCGCCGCGACCTGATCGCCGTGCGCGGCGAGCAGGCCCTCCAGATGGTCGGCGTCGCCGGCGGGGGTGCGCCAGGTGTCGAACAGCAGCGGCCGGTACAGCGAGTGGAACGTGTCGATCCCTCCGACCGACACCGCCCCGAGTGTGTCACCGTGGTAGGCGTTCT
Source organism: uncultured Solirubrobacterales bacterium (assembly GCA_963705995.1). Lineage (GTDB taxonomy): Bacteria > Actinomycetota > Thermoleophilia > Solirubrobacterales > Solirubrobacteraceae > Palsa-465. Next base: position 281,579 of record CAVPLN010000004.1, on the reverse strand, counting down.
CCAGGCACACGAAGCGGGTGCGCTGCCTTTCCCCGCGCTGGACGCACCACTGGAAGGCCATCTTCACGGCGACCTCGACGGCAGTCGAGCCGCTGTCGGAGTAGAACACGCGGGTGAGGCCATCCGGGACGATCGCGAGCAGGCGCTCCGCGAGTTCGATCGCCGGCTCGTGCGAGAGGCCCAGCATCGTCGAGTGGGCGACGCGACCGAGCTGCTCTGTGATCGCGGCGTCGATCGCCGGGTGCCGGTGCCCGTGGACGTTGCACCACAGCGACGAGACACCGTCGATGTAGGCCCGCCCGTCGCGGTCATAGAGGTTCGTCCCCTGCGCCCGGTCGACGATCAGGGGCGTTTCGTCCTGGCTCCATCCGAGCTGCTGGGTGAAGGGGTGCCAGAGGTGCCGGCGATCGGCCGCGGCGAGATCATCGAGAGAGCGCATGCGCCGAAAGGTAACCCACCCTCTCAGTGCCGCGCCGGCTCCAGCCAGCGCGCGAGTGGCAGCGCCGCGCCGGCACCGGCAAGCTCGGCGCGACCGGCGCGGCTGACCGCAGGCAGTCCCGCGACCTCCACCGCGCCGAGCCGCGCCACCGTCTCGATGTTCGAACGCTCGATCGCTCCCGGCTCGGCCGGCCAGGGGGTGAACACGACGCCGGCGATGTCGAGCCCGGCAGCGCGCGCCGCCTCGATCGTCAGCAGCGAATGGTTGATCGTTCCGAGCCCGGGCCGCGCTGCAATCACCAGTCGCAGGCCGACCTCGCAGGCGAGCCGGCGCACGTCCCAGCCCGCCGCGAGTGGGACGAGCAGACCGCCGACGCCCTCCACGACGAGGACATCTGCCCCCGCCTGCGCCGCGCGGATCTCCTCCACGAGCCGCTCGGGCTCGAGCGGGATACCGGTCAGCTGCACCGCCAGGTGCGGCGAGACGGGGGGGCCGTAGGCGCGCAGCGCGACCTCGCTCGGGTTGCTGCCGGTGGCGGCGGCGAGCACCTCGTGATCGTGTGGCCAGGCCGGGTCGGGCGGGTCGTCGAGCCCGGTCAGGATCGGCTTCAGCACCCGCACGCGGGTGCCCCCTGCGCTCAGCGCGGACGCGATCGCCGCCGCCACGACCGTCTTTCCGGCGCCGGTATCTGTTCCGGTGACGAAGCAGCCGCGCATCGTCCCACACGAGATGTCGTTGATCGGCATCCGGGCTCGGGGGTCAGACCGCGGCCGGGGCCGGCGACATGCCGCAGGCGCGCGCCGCCGACGCGATCACCACCGCGGCCCGGTCGAGGTCTTCGGCGCGGTGCTCCGACATCACGGCCAGACGCAGGCGCGAGGTCCCGGCGGGCACGGTCGGCGGCCGGATCACCTGCGCGAACACCCCGTCTGCGAGCGCGAGCTCGCAGATCCTCGCCGCCGTCCCGGGTTCGCCGACGATCAGGGGCAGGATCTGGGTGGTGCTCGGACCGGCGTCGAGCCCCTCGCGCGCGAGCGCGGCGCGCAGCGTGTCCGCGGCGGCGGCGAGGGAGGTGATCAGCTGTGGCTGCGTCTCGACCAGCGTGAGGGCCTCAGCGGCAGCCGCGACCGCAGGCGCCGGCAGCGCTGTCGAGAAGATGAAGCTCCGCGCCGTGTTGAGGAGGTACTCGGCCATCGTCCGGCTGCAGGCCGCGAACGCCCCGTAGGAGCCGAGCGCCTTTCCGAGCGTACCGACGACGACGACGTCGACCTCGCCGGACAGGCCCGCCGCCGCAACGGCTCCGCGCCCGCCCGGGCCGAGGGTGCCCGTCGCGTGCGCCTCGTCGACCACGAGCAGCGCTCCGTGGCGCCGGGCCAGCTCGGCGATCTCGGGCAGCGGCGCGACATCGCCGTCCATCGAAAAGACGCTGTCGGTGACGATCAGCTTCGCGCGCGAGCCGTCAACCTGATCGAGGCTCCAGGCGAGGTGGTCGACATCGCGGTGGCGGTAGACACGGATCTCGGCGCGTGACAGCCGGCAGCCATCGATGATCGATGCATGGTTGAGCTCGTCCGAGAGGACGACATCGCGGTCACGGGCGAGGGCTGAGATCACGCCGACGTTCGCCAGGTAACCCGAGCCGAACAGGAGCGCCGCCTCCGTCCCCTTGAACGCCGCGAGGCGCTCTTCGAGCTCCTGGTGCGGCGTCATCGTGCCGGACACGAGGCGGGCCGCGCCCGCGCCGACGCCCCACTGCAGCGCGGCCGCGGCCGCCGCCTCCCGCACGCGAGGGTGGTTTGCCAGGCCGAGGTAGTTGTTGGAGCACAGCAGCAGCACCCGCTGCCCGTCGAGCGTCACGTGCGGGCCCTGCGGGCCGCTGACCAGCCGCGTGCGCCTGCGAAGGCTGTCGTGCTCCAGTTCGTCGAGGCGCCGCTGGAGGTCGATCACTGACCGACGAGATCTCGCCCGCGGTTCTTGGCGCCGTCAGGACGCGCCGGCACCGATCGCTTGGGTGAGAAGCGCAGCTGCGTCGACGGATCCCAGAGCCGGACGGTCAGCGTCTCCGACTCCGGTGCCGCACCGTCCGGCCCGTTGCTGTCGGCGCGCTCGGGTGTCCCTCCCTCGAGCCACCCCGAGCGGTTGTCGGGCCGGGGGTTGACGCCGTTGTCGGGCTGGCGCGCGACGTTGAGGCCGAGGTCCTCGAACATCTGCCGGTCCTCGTCGGGGGTGTTGCCCAGCGTCGTCAGGAAGTTGCCCATCATGACCCCGTTGAGCCCGGCCTTGACGGCGGTCTCCTGCATCTCGCCGAGGTTCTCGACCCGGCCACCGCAGAGGCGGAAGAGCGCATCAGGAATGATCAGCCGGAAGATCGCGATCCACTTCACGGCCTCCCACGGGTCCATCAGGTCGCGATCGCCGAACTTCGTCCCCGGACGCGGGTTGAGCAGGTTGATGGGGACACTCGTCGGGTTGATCGCGGCGAGCTGGAAGGCCATCTCGACGCGCTGCTCGTCGCTCTCGCCGAGGTTCAGGATGCCGCCGACACACGTCTCGAGGCCGGCGTCGCGGATCGACGTGATCGTCCGCAACCGTCCCTCGTAGCGGACCGTCGACGACACCTCGGGGTAATACGAGGCGGCGGTCTCGACGTTGTGGTGGACGCGCTGGATGCCCACGTCCGCCAGCGCCTTGGCGCGCTTGGGTGAAAGGTGACCGATCGACACGCAGCGCTTCAGGTTGGTGTTGGCAGCGACCAGCCTGGCCCCTTCCAGCACCTTGTCGAAGTCGCGGTTGGACAGCCCCTGTCCCTGCGTGACCATGCAGAACCGGTGCGCTCCTGCCGCCTCGGCCGCGCGCGCGTGCTCGAGGATCTGTTCGGGCTCCATCATCGCGTGCAGAGGCGTGTCGGCCTCGGCGTACCGGGACTGGGCGCAGAAGCCACAGTCCTCCGCGCAGCCGCCCGATTTGGCGTTGACCAGTGAGCACATGTCGGTGGCGTCACCGAACCGCTCGCGGCGGACGTTCCAGGCACGCTCGACGAGAGCGCCGATCGCAGCCCGGTCCTCGAGTTTGCCGAGCTCCAGGGCTTCGGCGTGGCTGATCAGTGGTGGCATTTCAGAGTGCAGCCTACGCGCCCGTGCGGAAGTCTGCGTCGCCGGCGACTCCGCTCACCGACCTCTGAAGCGCGGCTCGCGGCGCTCGATGAACGCCGCCAGGCCCTCGCGGAAGTCCTCGGAGTGAAAGGCCGCGCTCCGCCGTTCGGCGAGGTCGTGCTCCACGTCGGGCTCGACGCTCCCCTCCGCATCGAGCAGCGCAGCGATCACGCGCTTGTTGCCCGCCTGCGCGAGCGGGGCGCCGGCGGCGATCTCGGTGGCGAGCGCGAGCGCATCGTCGGCGAGCGTGCCGGGCTCGCTGAGCGCGTTGACGAGGCCCCACGACGCGGCCGTCTCGGCGTCGATCCGCTTCCCCGTGAAGAACAGCTCCCGTGTTCGGGCCGCGCCGACCACGTCGATGAACTTGCGCATCCCCCGGCGGGAGTAGACGACGCCGAGTCTCGCAGGTGGCATCCCGAGCAGGATCGTGCCGGCGGCCAACCGCAGGTCGCATGAGACCGCGAGCTCGAGCCCGCCTCCGATCGTATGGCCGCTGAGCGCGGCGAGCGTCGGGTAGGGGTACTCCCCGATCGCGGTCAGAGCCGCTTCGAATCCCTGTTCGATCAGTCGCTCCGCCTCGGCGGCGAGCCCGGACTGCGACAGGCCACCGAGGTCGTACCCGGCTGAGAACGCGGATCCCTGACCGGTGATGATCACGCAGCGGGCATCGAGGGTCGGCAGCGTGCGGGTGAATCCGTCCAGGATCGCCTGATCGAGCGCGCCTCGCTTGGTTGGATTGGAGATCGTCAGGCGCGCCACGCCCGGCGCCGGCCGGTCGAGGAGCAGACGCCCGCCTGCGGCCGGCCCGGCCGCGCTACTCGAGGACAACGAGCGTTTCGCCCTCGGAGACCGACTGGCCCTCCTGGCACAGGATCTCCTTGACGATTCCCGGATCCTCCGCTTCGACCGGCATCTCCATCTTCATCGACTCGAGGATGACGACCGTGTCGCCCTCCTGCACTGCGTCGCCGATCGCGACTTCGATCTTCCACACGGTTCCAGTGATGTGCGCCTCGACCTCGGTCAAGCTCGCCTCCTCTCAGACTCCGATTCGTCCGCGCAGAATAGCCAGCTGGACGAACAATCCGGAAGATGCGGGATCCGTCCGGGCGGTGGGCTTGAATTTGCACGACGCAGGCGAGTTGATTCGCATCAGGAGACGCCGATGGATGATTCGAGTGTGTTCCTCAGCTCGTGCAGTCGCCGCCAACTGGCTCGGCGGCGAGGAGGGCGTGGGCGCTACGGCATGTTCGTGCGGCTCGGCCCGATGCTGCTCGGGATGTCGATGGTGCTGGTCGGGACTGCGGCGTTCGTCGCGGGGCGAGGCATGATCTGACCTTCGGGCCGGCGACAACATGCAGACGCTGACCGCCACGGCGGTCGGCGAGACAGCCGGGTAGGCTTGAGTCATGTCGACCGGAGATCTCGTCCCATCGGCTCAGGGCCCATTCGACCTTGACCTCCTCGCTTCGTCGCTGCGGGCAGATTCGGCGGACCTCGGCTCGTTCGTGGAGAGTCTTGCGGTGAAACTCGAGGAGGCGATTCCCGGGCTCGTCAGCGTGCAGCGCGCCCGCTCCGGGCTGCGCGGTCCGAAGTTCGTTCGCCAGATCGCGGTCGACGCCGGTGGCGAGCGCCTGGAGTTGATCGCCGATCGCGGGGACAGGGTCGAGACCCGCCGCGCGCGGGTGTCCGGTGGGATCACGTTGAAGACCGAACCGCTCGACGTCGAGACGTGGTTGCAGACGCTGTCCGGCGCGCTGGCCGCGGAGGCCGCGCGCAGCGAACGGACGCGACAGGCGCTCGAACGGCTCCTCCTCGGATGACGACGAAAGGCGACTGATGGGCTTCTTCACACGCGACGAGGGCTCCGGAAAGCCGGATCCGGAGCGCCTGGCGCAGGATTCGCAGACCGGCACCGATTCGGCCGAGGGTCCGCACTCCGGCGAGTATCGCGCCGGTTCGATTGCCGGCCTCCCGGACTCGGGGCGTGATCGCCTCGAGCGGATGAAGCATGACATCGAGCGTGGCTTCTTCACGAGCGACCTCTCGGTCAATGAGTTCCTGCTCGTCAAGGCGTCGGGCTTCGAGCCGCTCGGACTCGTCCTCGGCAGCTCGATCTACCACATCGGATTCCAGCAGGCGATGTGGAACCAGAGCATGGAGATGGCCGTGCTCACCCAGGCGATGTATCACGCGCGCGAGCTGGCGATGACCCGTATGGAGGAGGAGGCGGACCAGCTCGGAGCCGACGGGATCGTCGGCGTGAGGCTGACGATCGGTCGCTACGACTGGGGTGCCGACCTCGCCGAGTTCATCGCGATCGGGACGGCCGTGCGCCACCGCGAGGGCGAGCTGCACCGCGCGCCCGGTGGCCGACCGTTCACCTCCGACCTCAGCGGCCAGGATTTCTCGACGCTGCTGCGCGCCGGGTACCGGCCCGTCGGCCTGGTCATGGGCAACTGCGTCTACCACGTCGCGCGCCAGGGGATGATGGCCTCGCTGCGCCAGCTCGGCCGCAACATGGAGATGCCGAACTTCACCCAGGCGCTGTACGAGGCTCGCGAGCTGGCGATGGGGCGGATGCAGGCAGAGGCCGAGCAGCTGCAGGCCGGCGGGCTCGTCGGCGTCCGCCTCAAGGAGGCGAGCCACGGCTGGGGCTCGCACGTGATCGAGTTCTTCGCGATCGCGACCGCCGTGATCGCGACCCAGGCCGACCACACGATCGAGAAGCCGGCGCTCGTCCTCCCGTTGACCGGCTGAGCGGCGGGATCTCAGGCGACCGAGATCGAGGACCGCTCGATGCCCCCGCAGGACGTCAAGATCCGGGCCCAGGTCTACAAGGATCCGCGGCCGGCGGAGGCATTTGTCGAGTTTCACGAACGGGTGCGCGACCACCCGCCCGAATGGATCTACGAGGTCGTCCGGATCGTCACGCTGATGAACGCGCTGCTCGCCTTCCGGGCGGAGGCGTACGGCGCGGAGCACGTGCCGAACGGTCCCGTGATCCTCGCACCCAACCACGCCTCGTTCATGGACCACTTCTTCGCCGGGGTGTTCATCCGCCGGCACGTGCAGTTCATGGCGAAGTCGCAGATGTTCGGGAACAACCCCTTGAGCTGGATCTTCTCCCATGGCGGCGTCTTCCCGGTCCGGCGTGGCAACCACGATGAGGACGCGTTCACGACCGCCTTCCGCATCCTCGGTCGCGGCGGTGTGGTGGGCATGTACGTCGAGGGCGGTCGCACCCGGACGGGCCAGCTCGGCGAGGCGAAGGCCGGCATCGGCCGGCTCGCACTCGAGTCCGGCGCGCCGGTCGTGCCGGTCGCGATCCTCGGGTCCAACCAGGTCCGGAACTTCCGGCGCCTCCGTTTCCCGAAGGTGATCGTCCATTACGGCCGGCCGTTCCGGTTCGAGCTGGTGCAGGCCGCGACTCGCGATCAGCAGCAGGCGGCGGCCGAGGTGATCCTGGAGCGGATCAAGACGCTGCACACCGAGATGACCGCGCTTGGGGCACGGGGGGCCACGCGCATGCTGCGGGCCCGCTACCGCAGCGCCGGGTAGGCCCGTTACCGCACGGCAGCGTGGGCCGCGCGCACCGCGAGCCACGCGAACATCTCACTCAGGACCTGCTCGCGCTCGGGCTCGTTGAGGATCTCGTGATACAGGCCCGGGAAGGGACGGACGGTGACGTCGGGTGACCCGATCGAGGCCGCCACGAGCTCGCTTCCCGCCGGCGCGCAGATTTCGTCGGCGGTCCCCCACATGATCAGCGTGGGCAGCGTCACGCGCGGCAGCGCGCCGGGCAGGGCGTCGGTCTGATCGAGCAGTTCGGCCGCGACGCCGGCCGTCACGGTGCCCGACACGAGCGGGTCGAACTCGTACGCGGCGGCGACCGCGGGGTCGTGGCTCAGGAGCTTCGGATCGAGACGGGCGACCGGGATCCAGGGCGCCAGCCTCCCGAGCACGCGCCCGACTGACTTCGCCGCGCCCCGGCCGTCGACCTGGGCGAGGGTCCCCGACAGGATCAGGCCCTGCAGCCGGTCGCCGTGAGCGATCGCGTAGCGCAGCGAGATCAGCCCGCCGAGGCTGTGGCCGAGCAGGACGATGCCCGTATCCGCGTGGTCGGTGCCGGCGTGCACCACCAGCCGGTCGAGGTCCTCGACAGCGGACCGCATCGAGAACCGCCCGCGCCTGCCACCCGAGCGGCCGTGGCCGTGATGGTCGAGTGCGTAGACCGTGTACCCCTCGTCGCGCAGGCGCTCGGCGACACGCTCGTATCGCCCGGCGTGCTCCCCCAGCCCGTGCACGATCACGACGAGCGCGCGCGGCTCGCCGGGAGTCGCCGGCCAGCAGCGCCAGTCGATCGAGACGCCGTCCGCCCCGGTGAACGTGCCCGCGGTGGGGCCCGTCTCCGTCAAGCGCCCTCCTGCGCCCAGGGCACCACCACCGCGTCCTCCGTCGGCGAATCTCGCGCGGCGACATACTCGGCGGGCTCGGTGTCCGAGCGGTTCTCGAGTACGTGCGTCTCGCGCGCGGGAACGTAGACCATGTCGCGCGGCTCGAGCGTGACCTCGTGTTCGAGCCGGTCGCCCCACTTGACGACGAGCGAGCCCGACAGCATCAGCACGGCGCTCTCGCAGTTCTCGTGGTAGTGAGGGCGCGAACTGGCGCCGGGGGGGACGCGGAACACGCCCATGTAGATGTTCGACGCTCCGGCCGTGGCCTGAGAGATTTCGGATCCGCCGACAACCCCTCGCGGCACGGCTCGATCGGCGCTCGGCTTGACGACCTGCATCGCTCTCGAGTCTATGCCTCCGGGGCGTGCTCGTGGGGGACGAATTCGATCTGCAACGGCACCTGTGGCGCCCGCGCGTGCTCGACCTGGAGGGTCGTGTGCGTCAGCCCGAAGCGGTCCTCGAGCAGGCGCGAAAGGCCACGGCGAATCTCGTGGCAATCCTCGCCCGCGTCGACGACGACGTGTGCGGAGAGCGCCGGAAAGCCCGACGTGACCTCCCAGACGTGAAGATCGTGCACCTCCGTGACTCCGGGCTGCAGGGCGAGCGTGGTGCCGATCAGCTTCGGATCGAGTCCGGCCGGGGCCGCCTCCATCATCACCCGCATCGAGGAGCGCAGGAGCCCGAACGCGGCGTGCAGCATCAGCGCGGCGATCGTCAGCGAGGCGATCGCATCCGCGCGGCGGAAGCCCGTCGCGAGGATCACCGCGGCAGCGATCGCGGTGGCGACGAAGCCGTACAGATCCGTGAGGATGTGGCGGTAGGAGCCTTCGATGTTGAGGCTGCGCCCTTCGCTGTCGCCTCCGTGCAGGAGCCGAACGGCGGCGAGGTTGACGGGAATGCCGACAAGCGCCACGCCGAGCACCGGGGCGCCGTCCACGTCCGGGGGTGCCAGCAGGTGCGCAACGGCTCCGTAGACGATCAGCAGCCCGAGCACGAGCATCGTCAGCCCGTTGGCCTGCGCGCTGAGGATCTCGGCCCGGCCGAGGCCGTAGGTCATCGAGCCCCGTGCCGGCCTGGAGGCGAGCCGCGCGGCGATCAGCGAGACCGCGAGCGCGGCGGCATCGGTCAGCATGTGGGCCGCGTCGGAGAGGAGGGCGAGCGATGAGGCCAGCAGGCCCGCGAGGATCTCGGCGACCATGAACGCGGCGATCAGGGCGAGCGCTCCCTTCAGCGCGCCCGGATCCGCCCCATGCGCGTGCGCGCGGCCGTGGTCGTGGTCGTGCTCGTGCTCGTGCTCGTCGTGCGCCACGGCGTCATCGTAAGACGCGAACCGCTTCGGCTGCGCACGGCTCTCCGGTCTCGGGGAAGCCACCGCTCCCCCGAGACCGCCTGTGCCCTACGCGATGAACGGCTTGAGCTTGGTCAGCGTCGCCGGGATCGTCGCCGTGCCCGGCAGCGACGGCAGCACGCCGTGGCCGCCGAGGTTCGCCATCGGGCCGGAGCCGGCGGCGGCGTCGAAGAAGCTGAAGTGCGTCGCCTCGCAGGCGGCGACCTTCGCTGCCACGAGCTTCAGGTCAAGCGAGCTGAACGTCTCCACGGCGCCGAGGTAGGCCTCGACGAACGCCGTCTCGAGAGCGACTCCGGTGTTCAGCAGCGACTGGCCGGTCGCGAGCGAGGATGCGGGGATCTTGAACGTCGGCGCCTTCGGCGTCTTCGAGCCGAGCGCGCTCGCGAGGAACGCCTTGTGGTCCTCCTCGTTCGCCAGCGCGGCCACGAAGTAGTCCTTGTTCTCCAGCTTCGGGTGGTTGAAGGACGAGAAGTTCTTGATGATCGCCGAGTAGACGTAGACCGCGAGGCTCTCGGCCGTATATGCCGCTTGCAGCGTCGTGATGTCGCCGGCCGTCGGGCCGGAGGCGAACGCGACGCCCTCGGCCGAGGCGAGCACCCCGCCGGCGGTGGCGAGCACGATCCCGCCCTTGGCAGCGTTGCGCAGGAACTGCCCGCGGCTGACGGATGCCTGTGTCTGTGTCTGGGTCATGAAGCTGCTCCTATACAGGTGGTCTTTGCCTCCTGTTCGCGAGGAACGCCCCGCTTGGATCATCTGGAGCGGACGGTGCCGCCGCGGCGGCGGTCCCACCGGCCCGTCGATCTGGGGGGTGTCGCCGACGCCTGGCCGGCGGCGCCGTCGACCTCGAGTCGCGATGGTGAAGGAGTTGCTGGAGCTGCAGGATGCGTGGCTGGATCCGAGCAGCGGGTCATCAGCCCGCTCGGCATCACCCGAGCATCAGTTCATCGAGGGATCGACCGGCATCCGAGCAACCAGCGCATACGCGCCGCCCTTGCGCGTCAGCACGTCGGGCCACAGCCGGCGGGGGCGGGCGGCGAACGCGTCGCTGCGCCGCGCGGGCTCCACGATCCAATCCCCGCGCTCGAGCTCGTCGTCGAGCTGGCCCGGACCCCAGCCCGCATGGCCGGCGAAGGCGCGGGTCGCTCGCAGGCCCGGGAATGGTGCCGGCGGCACCCCCGTCCGCAGGATGCCGATGTCCTCGAACGCGATCAGCGCGGCATCGCCCGGGTCGTCGAACTCCGCCAGCACGATCACGGCCGACTGCTGCACCGGACCGCCGACGAGCAGACCCTCGCCCGGGTCGACCAGCTCGGACAGCTCGGGCACGGCATCGCCGACCGTCGTGTCCGACGGTCGGTTGAGCACGAGGCCGAGAGCGCCCTCGTCACTGTGCTCGACGACGAGGACGACGGTCCGCCAGAAGTTCGGGTCGGCCAGCGCCGGCCCGGCGATCAGCAGCTGGCCGCGCGTCGATTGCACACCGAGGACCTACCCGGCGATCACGACGCTGATTGCTCGCTTGCCAGCGTCCCCTGGAAGCCGATCTTGGAGTGGGTGCCATCGCAGAACGGCTTGTTGCTCGAGCCGCCGCACCGGCACAGGAAGATCTGCTCGCCGGCCCCCGGCACGGGGCCGCCGCTGGCGTTCAGCAGATCGGTCGAGCCCGTCACCTTGTACGGCCCGTTCTCCAGAATCGTGATCTCCACGTCGGCCATCCAAGTCCTCCTGTCGGTTGGAGCTGCTGCGCTGAAGCCTAGTGGGCCGCACCACTCGCCTGCCGCGAGCCGCCGTCGACCCGCGCCGCGCCCATCGCCAGGGCGCTCCGCGTCGGGACCGGCGCTCGCCTCTAGAGGCCGTAGGAGCGGCCGATCACGTCGAGCATGATCTCGTCGGTCCCCGCCCCGATCCGGTTGAGCCGCAGGTCCCGCCACACCCGCTCGATTCCGTATTCGCGCATGTAGCCGGCGCCGCCGTGGATCTGGATGCATTCGTCGGCGACCTCGCAGGCGATCCGCGACGCATACAGCTTCGCCATCGAGATCTCGCGCACGGGGTACTCACCGTTCTGGAACCGCCATGCGGTCGCGTAGACGAGCTGCCGCGCGCTCTCGATCTTGACCGCCATCTCCGCGAACTTGTGCCGGATCACCTGGTGCCTGCCGATCGGGCGGCCGAACGCGTGGCGCTCCATCGCATACTGGATCGTGCGATCGAAGACGTGCTGCGCGGCCGCGACGGCGCCGGCGGCGCCGATCAGCCGCTCGCCCTGGAGCTCCCACATGATCTGGTAGAAGCCCTTGCCGATCTGGCCGAGAACGGCGGCGTCGGGCACGCGCACGTCCTGGAAGGCGAGCAGCGCGGTGTCCGACGCGTGCATCCCGAGCTTCTCCAGGCGCTTCTCGCGCACGACGCCCGGCAGGTCCATCGGCACGAGGAACAGCGTGAAGCCGTCATAGCCGGCGTCGGGATCGGTCTTCGTGACGAGCACGATCATGTCGGCGCGGTGGCCGTTGGTGATGTACGTCTTCGACCCGTTGATCACCCACTCGCCGCTGTCCTCGTCGCGCACCGCGCGCGTCTTGATGCCCGCGACGTCGGACCCCGCGTCCGGCTCGGTGATGCCGAGGCAGAGGATCTTCTGCCCGGCGATCGCGGGGACGATCCACTCCCGTTTCTGCTCCTCGGTGCCGAACGCGAGGATCGGCGGCATCGCCATGTCGGTGTGGACCGCGACGCCCATCGCCAGGCCGCCCGAGCGCGACTGCCCGATCTCCTCCGCGAGCACGAGCGAGCAGTAGTAGTCGCCGCCCTGCCCGCCGTACTCCACGGGTTTGTCGAGCCCGAGGAACCCGAGTTCGCCCATCCGGCGGAAGACCCAGTCGGGGAACGTGGTCTCCTCCCATTCCTCCGCGTGCGGCGCCAGCTCGGTGACCGCGAAGCGCCTGATCGTCTCGCGCAGCTGCTCGTGCTCGTCGGTGAAGATGAAGTGCCGGCGATTGGCGGCGTGGTCGGGCTTGAGGACGTCGGTGGTGGCCATGGGCTCCCCTCGGATCGGTGCGCTCGGGTCGTGCGAAAGTAAACAGTAGTGCTGCCCACTTTTCACGCGGCGGCGCTGCGCGGGCATAGGCTGTACGCCATGTCAGCTTCCTACGCGACGCTCGTCTGCGACCAGACCGATGCAGGCGTTGCCACGATCGCCCTCAACCAGCCCGAGACCCGCAACGCCCTGTCGGTTGGGCTCCTGACCGAGCTGCGGGCGGCACTCGAGGACGCCCGAGACGATCCCGCCGTGCGCGTCGTCGTGCTCGCCTCGACCCACGAGAAGGTGTTCTCGAGCGGCGCGAGCCTGACGGGCTTCGCGGCTGAGGCGCCGCTGCTCGAGAAGCACCGGGGGGCGGACCTGCTCCCGAGCGTCTTCCGGCTGCTCGGCGAGCTCGGCAAGCCCTCGATCTGCGCAGCGGGCGGGCACGTACTCGCGGGCGCGCTCGGCCTCGCGCTCGCCTGCGACCTCGTGATCGCCAGGGAGACCGCGCGCTTCGGCACGCCCGAGATCAACGTCGGGATCTTCCCGTTCATGATCTCGGCGCTGATCTACCGCAACGTTCCGCGCAAGCGGGCCAACGAGCTGCTGCTGCTCGGCGAGCAGATCGATGCGCACCAGGCGCATCTGATCGGGATCGTCAACCGCGTCACCACCCCCGAGGAGTTTGACGCGACGGTGGCCGGCTGGGCGGCTCGGCTGGCGGCCAAGTCGCCGCTGATGATGCGGCTTGGCAAGGACGCGCTCAGTCGCACGCTCGACCAGCCGTTCGACGACGCGCTCGAGTTCCTGCGAACCCAGCTGACCCTCGCTCTGACGACCGAGGATGCCGCCGAGGGCATCACCGCGTTCTTCGAGAAACGCGATCCCGTCTGGAGGGGCCGGTGAGAAGTAGTACGTTTCACTCCTCGCTGCTGCCTTGCGGGGCAGCAGCGAGGGAGCACGCGCATGTCGACTGACGCACCCACCAATTCGATCCGGCCGCTCGCCGACGATCTCGCCGCCCGCCGCGAGCAGATCCGCTTGGGGGGCGGCGCCGAGAAGATCGCCCGGCAGCACGCCGCCGAGAAGCTGACCGCGCGCGAGCGGATCGCGCTGCTGATCGACGACGGCACGTTCGTCGAGCTCGGGATCCACGGGCGCCCGCATTTCTCGCAGGCCGCGACGGCGGACCGCGACGCGCCGGCCGACGGCGTGATCACCGGCTACGGCAAGTGCGACGGCCGGCTCGTCGCCGTCGCGGCCTACGACTTCACCGTGATGGCGGGGTCGATGGGGATGACGGGCGAGCTCAAGGTGACGCGCCTGCGCGAGCTGGCGCTGACCAAGCGGATCCCGCTGATCTGGCTGCTCGATTCGGCGGGCGCGCGGATCCAGGAGGCGGTCGGTTCGCTGTTCGCCGGGTCGGGTCACCTGTTTCGGGAGGAGGTCGTGATGAGCGGTGTCGTGCCGCAGATCGCCGCCCTGATGGGGCCGTGTGCCGCGGGCACCGCCTACATCCCGGGACTCGCCGATTTCGTGCCGATGGTGCGCGGTCGTGGGTCGATGGCGCTCGCCGGCCCGCATCTCGTCCGCGCGGCGATCGGCGAGGACGTCACCCAGGAGGAGCTCGGGGGCAGCCGCGTGCACTGCCGCAGGTCGGGGGTCGGTGATCTGGAGGTTCCCGATGATCCTGCCTGCATCGAGGCGATCCGGCGCTACCTGTCGTTCTTTCCCTCGCACTGCGAGCAGGCGCCTCCTCTCCTCGCCTGTGAGGACCCGATCGACCGCGCCGACGACGCGCTGCTCGAGATCCTGCCCGAGTCGAACCGCAAGCCCTACGACATGTACGAGGTGATCCGCCGGATCGTCGACCACGGCGAGTACTTCGACCTCAAGCCCCAGTGGGCGAAGACGATCATCACCTGCCTGGCCCGCTTCGGCGGCCGGCCGGCCGGAATCGTCGCCAACCAGCCCAAGCAGCTCGGTGGGATCCTCGACAACGATTCAGCCGACAAGGCGGCCCGGTTCATCAACCTCTGCAACGCCTACGGGATCCCGCTCGTGTACCTGATGGATGTGCCCGGGTTCATGGTCGGGACGAAGGTCGAGGAGGCCGGGATCATCCGCCACGGGGCGAAGATGCTCTACGCCACCGCGAACGCGACCGTCCCGAAGATCACCGTGATCACTCGCAAGGCCTACGGCGCCGGCTACTACGTCATGTGCGGCCGCGCCTACGAGCCCGACCTGATCGTCGCCTGGCCGACCGCAGAGATCAGCGTGATGGGCGCCGAGGGCGCCGTCGAGATCATCTTCCGCAAGCAGATCGAGGAGTCGGAGGACCCGGTTGCCGCCAGGCAGGCACTGATCGAGAACTTCCGCAAGATCATCGACGTCTACATCGCCGCGGGCAACGACATGATCGACGACGTGATCGACCCGCGCGAGACGCGCGCGACGATCTGCCGCGCGCTCGAGCTCGCCGAGGGCAAGCGCGTGGAGCGGCCGTGGAAGCGCAGCGGGGTGGTGCCTGTATGACCGGAGGGCCGCTCGGGTGAAGCCGTGCGTGATCACGTGCGCGATCTCGGGCGCGCTCGCCAACCGCGATCAGTGCCCCGCGATCCCGTACACCCCTGGGGAGTACGCCGCCGAGGCGCGGCGCATCGTCGACGAGGGCGGCGTCCACATCCACATCCACGCCCGCCGGCCCGACGGGACTCCGTCATACGCGGTCGAGGACTTCCGGGCGATCCGCGACGCGATCGTGGCCGAGGTCGGCGACCGCGCGATCATCAACTTCTCGACCGGCACGATCGGCGTCAGCGTCGAGCAGCGCGTCGCCGTATCTGGAGGCCGTGCGCCCCGAGGTCGCCGCGCTGAACATGGGCTCGCTCAACTACGCCAAGTATTCGGAGCGCCGCCGCGAGTTCGTCTTCCAATTCGTCTTCGTCAACCCGTTCGACGAGATCATCGCGCTGCTGCGGGAGATGCGCCGCCTCGGGATCAAGCCCGAGCACGAGTGCTTCGACGTCGGTCACGTCGCATCGCTGGCACCGCTCGTCGACATGGGGCTGCTCGACGCTCCCCTCCACGTCGATTTCGTGATGGGCGTGCTCGGCGGGGTGCCGGCGACCGCCCGCAACCTCGCGGCGATGGCGGACAACCTGCCGGACGGAGGTGCCGGCCACCACTGGGGCGTGATCGGGATCGGTCGCGACCAGTGGCGGATGGTGGCAGCGGCGCTGGCGCTCGGCGGCTCGGTCCGCGTCGGACTGGAGGACAACTTCTACCTACCCGACGGGCGCGTGGCCGCCTCCAACGGCGAGCTGATCGCGAAGGCGCGGCAGATGTGCGAGGACGCCGGCCGGCGCCCGGCGACCGTCGAGGAGGCTCGGGCGCTGCTCGGCCTGGCGCCCCCGGCCGGGGGCGCCGCGGCGCGATGAGCTCGGCCGCGCCGGGCACGCTCAAGATCAGCGAGCTGGCCGAGCGCGCCGGCGTCAGCCCCGGCACGATCAAGCACTACCTGCGCGAGGGCGTCCTCGGCGCCGGCGACGACGTCGTTCGCACGAGCCGCAACATGGCGTACTACCCGGAATCGTTCGTCGAGCGGATCCGGCTCGTCAAGCGCCTCCAGGAGGAGCGCTTCATGCCGCTGCGCGTGATCCGCGAGGCGCTCTCCGAGGACCCGGTCCGCGCCGAGCGCCTGCTCGAGCTCGAGGATCGGGTGATCGAGCGCGCGCTCGCCGCCAGCGACGCCGGCCGGGTCTCGCGGGGGCGCGTCCGCGAGGTCTACGGCCTGCCCCGGAACGTGCTCGAGCGGCTCGAGGAGCTCGGCGTCCTGACACCGACCGCGCGTGGTTATGACCGCGATGACGTCGCGATCATCGAGGCGATCTCGCGCTTCCGCGCGGGCGGCTACGAGCAGGCGCTCGGGTTCACCGTGTACGACACGCTGCGCTACCGCGACGCGCTCGCGCCGCTCGTCGCCGACGAGGTGCGGGTGCTGATCGACCGCCTCGCCGGTCAGGTCGAGGTCGACCGTGCGATTGAGATCGTCGAGTCGGGCGTCGAGCCGCTCCGCGACCTGGTCGGCGCGATGCACTCGAAGCTCCTGCTCGCCGAGCTTCGCGGCCGCCACAGCGGGAGTGCGGGTCGAAAAAGCGCAAACAGCTGACCCTTATTCGACCCGCCCCCCGGGGGTGCGGGTTTGGGAACCTTTCGGGGCTCCCGAGGGGTTGATGGGGTGATGAGTGATTTCGACAGCTTCGTCGCCGACGGCCTCGACGACCTCCTGAAGACGGCCTACCTGATCACCTGGGATGCCGGCGAGGCCGAGGATCTCGTCCAGGAGTGCCTCCTCAAGATCGCCCGGCGGTGGCCGCGGGTCCGGCGGATGGAGCATCCTCGCGCCTACGCGCGGCGGATCCTCGTCAACCTCGCGCTCGACGGCGCCCGCGGCCGCGCACAGCGCAGCGGCGAGCTCGACGCCGCCCCGGAGCCGGCCCAGCCGGCGATCGATGCGCTCGGCGGTCTGGATCAGAGAGCCGACCTCCTCGCCGCCCTCGCCGAGCTGCCCGCACGCCAGCGCGCAGTCCTCGTCCTTCGCTACTTCAACGACTTGACCGAGGCGCAGACAGCCGAGCTGCTCGGCTGCGAGCCAGGCACGGTCAAGAGCAACGCCTCGCGCGGACTCGCGCGGCTACGCGTGGCGTTCGAACCGATCGCAGTGCAACCTAGGAGTCCGAAGACATGACCGACCAACTCGAACAGCACCTGCGCGACGCCTTCTCAGAGCGCGCTGCGCTCCTCGACCCGGCCGCCCGCGCGCGTCTGCGCGCGCTCGACTACCGCCCCCGGCGGCATCGACTCGGCGCGATCCCGACCCTCGGTGCCGTCGGCGTGACCGGCGTCGGGGCCGCCGTCGCTGCCGTGATCCTGACATCGGGCGCCGCGCCCGCCTTTGCCGGGTGGGAGGCGACCCCGACGACCCCGGCGCCGGGACAGCTCGCCCTGGCGCAGCAGTCGTGCGGCGCGAGCCTCGGCACGCCGGTGCTGACTGACACGCGGGGCCCCTATACGGCCTCGATCTACGAAGGCACGGCCGGCAACCACGTGTGCCTGGCCGGGAACGGGATCTCGCTCGAGTCGGACTCGACCGGGTCAGCCGCCGATCTGGCGGCCGGTCAGGTCGAGCTGAACGGCGCCGGCATGCAGGACTCGGCCGGCGACTCGCTGACGCTCGTCGACGGCCAGGTCGGCTCCGGGGTCACCGCCGTGACGATCGACCGTAGCGACGGCACCGCGGTGCAGGCGACGGTCACCGGCGGCTGGTACCTCGCTTGGTGGCCGGGAACCGTGTCGGCGACACAGGCCGAGGTCACCACGGCCTCCGGCACGAGCGACCAGAGCTTCCCGCAGCTGAGCACGACGACCCCGCCGCCCTGCCCCGCGGGCGCAAGTTGCTCCCACGGCTATGCGTTCGGGAGCGGTCGCGGCTCCAGCGGCGGCGGCGGCTCGAGTTCCACGAGCTCGGGGTCGAGTTCGAGCTCCGTCGGCCAGACCGGCACCCAGACCGCCACCCAGACCGGCGGACCGACCGGCGCGGTCGGCAATTCGGGGCCATAGGTCGGCGCCCGCTCTGTGCCGGGGGCGGCCCGCAAGCCGCCCCCTGGCACATGGCCGCCCGCGGACGTCAGGCGGCGGCCGCCACGGCTCCGGCGGCGGCCCCCTCGGGCCGGGCCCGTGCGGGCAGCAGCGGGGACAGCACGAGCACGACCCCGAGCGCCGCGACCTGCCACCAGAGTGCGTCGCGGAGCGCTCCGCCGAAGCCGGCGCCCGGGAGGGCGGCGAAGAACACGGTGCCGAGCACGGCCACGCCGATCGCGCCGCCCAGCTGCTGGATCGCGTTCAGCGCGCCGGCGGCCGAGCCGAGTTCGGCGTCCGTGACCGCTGCGACGATCGTGTCGAACGAGGGCACGACGAACAGGCCCATGCCGATGCCGACCACCAGCAGCGGCCCGACGAGGCCCCACGTTGAGATCGAGTGCGTCGAGCCGAGGATCACCGCCACGGCACCGTAGCCGGCCAGCGACACGAGGCCTCCTGCCTGGATCAGGGGCCTCCCGCCGACGCGTGCGATCACCGCTGCGGCGATCGGCGCCGAGATCGCCGTCCCGAGCGCGAACGGCGCGAGCGTGAGGCCGGCGTGGATCGGGGTGAAGCTCTCGCCGAGCTGCAGGAACAGCGTGATCGCCAGCATCGAACCGATCATCCCGCCGAAATACAGCATCAGGACGAGGGCGCCGGCCGAGAAGCCCCGATGCAGGAAGACGCCGGGCTCGACGAGCGGATCACGTCCCGTGCGCTTGCGGCGCTGCAGGTGCGCTCCGAAGAGTGCGAACAGGGCCACGCTCGCGCCCATCGACCCGTACGTCCAGGCCGGCCAGCCGAGCGCTCGGCCCTCGATCAGCGGGTAGATCAGCGCCATCGACGCGACGGCGGCGAGCGCCGCGCCCATGATGTCGAGCCGCTCGGCATGGCGGATGCCCGCGCGGGGTAGCAGCACGAGCGCCGCGACTGCGGCGATCACTCCGACCGGGAGGTTGATCAGGAACACGGGTCGCCAGGCGGCGGCGGTCAGGTGCAGGGACACGAGCGCGCCGCCGAGGATCGGCCCCACCATCGCCGCCGAGCCGAGCACCGGCCCGAACAGCCCGAATGCCTTCGGCAGCTCGTCGTCGTCGAACACCTCGCGCAGCAGCCCGAAGCCCTGCGGGATCATCATCGCGCCGGCAAGCCCCTGCACGAGCCGCGCGGCGATCAGCGCCCCCGTGCTCGGCGCCACGCCGCACAGCGTCGACGCGAGCGTGAACCCGCAGACGCCGATCAGGAACATCCGCCCGCGTCCGAACAGGTCGCCGAGCCGGCCGCCGATCAGGAGCCCGACGGCGAGCGCCAGCGGATAGCCGCCCACGATCCACTGCAGCGCCGTCGGCGACGCGTGGAGGTCGCGGTGGATCGTCGGGGCGGCGACATTGACCACCGTGCCGTCGAGCAGGTCCATGCATTCGGCGATCAGGATCACGGTGAGGATCAGCCAGCGTCTGGGATGGGGGCGCATCTCTCCTCCTTCACGGACGTCGTCCGTAGCGCGGTTCGATTCAAACAAGGTTCTGGAACATGGATCGCGAACAGCATTCGCTCTACACGAACAATGTTCCAAACGGTGTCCGCATTGTCAAGTACCCTCTCCGGGATGGGCACCTCCGAGCTCCCGCCGGCGCCGAGGCTCCCGTCCCATTCGGGCGAGGGGCGCCGCGCGGCCCGCGCTCGCGGGCTGTCGCGGGACGCGATCGCCGCAGCGGCGCTGCGGATCGTCGACGCCGACGGGCTCGACGCCCTGACCATGCGAGCGGTGGCGACCGCGCTCGGGACGGGCGCCGCCTCGCTCTACGCGCACGTCAGCGGCAAGGATGAGCTGCTCGAGCTCGTGATCGAGCGCGTGATCGGCGAGGTTCCGTACGGAGGCGAGGAGCCGGATCCGGGTCGCTGGCCGGAGCAGCTGAAGGACACCGTGCGCAACGTCCGCAGCACGTTCGCGGCGCATCGGGACCTCGCCCGCGCCTCGTTCGCCCGGATCCCGCTCGGCGAGAACGCGATTCGTGGAGCGGAGTGGATGATCGGCGTGATGCGCGCCGGCCGGCTACCGGACCAGGTGGCCGCCTGGGCCTGCGACCTGCTGTCGCTGTACGCGATGGCGATCGCCTACGAGGACAGCCTCTGGGACCGCGAGCTCACCGTCGAGGAGATCGAGGGCTACCTCGGATCGATGCGTACCTACTTCGCTTCGCTTCCGGTCGACCGGTTCCCCGGCGTCGTCGCGCTCGCCGGTCCGCTGACCTCCGGCGACGGCGACGAGCGCTTCGAGTTCGGGCTCGAGGTGCTGATCCGTGGGCTCGCCGCGATGGCCGACTCGCCCACGATGGCCGACTCGCCCGCGATGGCCGAGCCGCCGGCGCCGGCCGAGCCGTCCGGGAGGGGACCGGCGGGCTCAGGCCGGCTCTGACGGCGGTTCCGGATCTGACCCGTCGTCCTCGCCGAACAGCCCGTGGCTCGCCGCCCAGTGGGTCACCTCGTGGCGCGACGTGAGCTGGAGCTTGCGCAGCACGGCGCTGACGTGCGACTCGACCGTGCGCGCGCTGATCCCGAGACGCAGCCCGATCTGCTTGTAGGCGTAGCCGCGCGCGAGGTGATGCAGCACCTCTCGCTCACGCGGCGTCAGCGCCTCGAGGCCGGGCTCGCCCGCCGGTGCCCGGTCGGGCGCGCTGAACGCCTGCAGCACGTATGCCGCCAGCCGCGGGCTGAAGTACGCGTCGCCGGCTCCGACCGTCTCGATCGCATGCACCAGTTCGGCTGTCTCGATCGTCTTCGTGACGTAGCCGAGCGCGCCCGCCCTGATCATCGGAACGACATCCTCGGCCGCGTCGGAGACCGACAATGCGAGCACCGCCGGCGGCGAGGGGGCATCGCGGAGCGCGTCGAGCACCGCCACGCCGCCGCCATCGGGGAGGTGGACGTCGAGCAGCACCACGTCTGGCTCGGCTGCACCGATCGCGGTGATCGCGGCAGCGGGCGTCGCCGCCTCGCCGACCACCTCGCAGTGGGCGGCGAGCTCGGCGCGGACCCCCGCCCGGAACAGGTGGTGATCGTCGACGACGAGCAGCCGGAGCGGCACCCGGCGGTTCATCGGGCTCTGCCGTTCCACGGGAGCCGCAGGGCGATCTCGGTGCCCTGGCCGGGTGCGGAGTCGACCGTCGCGCTCCCGCCGGCGGCGGCCAGCCGGCCGATCACCGCATCCCGCAGCCCCCGGCGCTCGACCGGCACGGCGTCCGGGTCGAAGCCCGGGCCCTCGTCGCGGATGAACAGCTCGGCCCGGGTGCCGTCGATGTCGCTGAAGACGAAGACGAGCGCACCCGGCGCGTGTCGCGCCGCGTTGCGCAACGCCTCTCGAGCGGCGGCGACGAGCTCCTCGCCGCGCGCGTCGAGGGCGCGGTCTCCGATCGTCGAGACCTCGACGGCTGTCCCGTGCTCGTCCTCGACCTCGGCCACGACCTCGCGCAGCGCCGCTGTCACCGTATCTCCCGCAAGCTCGGCCTCGCCCGCCATCCAGGCACGCAGCGCATGCTCCTGGCGCCGCGCCAGCCGGATCACCGCGGCCGGGTCGTTCGCCTGGCGCTGCACGAGCGCGAGCGTCTGCAGGACGGAGTCGTGGAGATGGGCGGCGAACCGCTGCCGCTCCCGCTCCCGCGCCCGCCCGGCCTTGTCGCGATCGAGCGCCGTCGCGACGCCGATCCCGATCGGTCCGGCGATCAGCGTCGCGCCCCAGGCTCCGACCCCGAGCTCGATCCACGTCTCCAACAGCGGGTGGTCCCCGGCGACCTGGCTGGCGAGGCCGAAGGCGAGGAACGTCGCGACGATCACGAGCGCGATGCCCGGAACCGCCCGTGACGCGATCCTCCCACCCCGGGGCATCGGCGTCGTGATCATCCGCCATGGCGTGCGTGGCGGCCGGGCGATCCCGAGCTGGACGCGAACCGCATCGGCGATCAGCACGAGTCCGCCGGCCGCCGCCAGGGCGGCGATCATCAGCGGCAGCACCGAAATGCCGTCGAGCCGCCAGGGCCAGCCGCCCCCTGCGACTCCCGGACCACCGATCCGGTCCAGGAACTGGGCCGGGACGCCGACGTCGAGCCCGTACTGCTGCGGTGCCGTCGCGGCGCTCAGCCCGGTCCAGAGCCACGCGCCGGCGAGGATCACGAACGCTCCGACGACGACCAGCGTGGGGTGCCCGCGCAGCGCCCGCCAGGCTCCGGGCGCGGCGACGGCCAGGAGACCGGTCACCCCGCAGGCCGCGGCGAGGACGGCGGTGAACGGCGGGAGGCCGGGGGTCAGCGCGATCGCGAGCGCCGCGAGCAGCGCGATGCCGGAGACGGTGCCTTGCGCCCGGTGGGCGGCCGCCGCCGGCGGTGAGCTGCGAAGCTCGAAGTCGACGGTCGTCACGCCGTTCCCTGCGACGCAGCGGGCGGTTCGCACGGCCCGGGGATCAGCGGATTGACGGCGCGCTCGGAGGCACGTTCGACCCGCAGCCGCCGGTGCCAGGCCCGCAGCATCTCCTGGATCGCTCGCTTCGGCTCCCCGCTCAGGTCGGGACGGGGCTCCGGCGAGACCTTGTAGCCGGGCCAGTTGGGTGCCGCATCGGGCGAGATCGCCGCCGGATAGTCGCGCACGTACAGCTCGCCGCCCTGCGAGCTGAAGTCGATCTGGAGTGTCGGGCCGGCGAGCCGCGCCGGGCTCGAGACCGCCCGATCGCGGCCTGCGGATGCGAAGCTCGGGTAGAAGCCGCCGAACAGGACGACACCGTAGTCCGCGGCCGCCCGGCGCCCGGTCAGCAGCGATGCGAGTTGGCGCGCGAACGGATGGACCTGGTAGCGGACCTGGACGCGAACGCAGCGGTCGGCGGGCAGGGCGACGATCGTGCGCCTGACTCCAGCCTCGATCCGCAGTGGGATCGTGCCGGACGCGGGGAGCTTGGCGTGCCTCAGATCGATCAGCAGCGTTCCGAAGCCGCTGCGGTAGGTCACCGTGCGCATCGCCTGCGCCGAGGCGGGCGTGACAGTCGTGGATCCAGATTGGATCGCGAGCCGGACCGGGCTGAGCGCGACGGCGACCGCGGGCAGCGTGAGCGCCGCCACGGCGAGCAGCGCCGAGGCCTGCCCGAGCCGGAAGCGCGGCATCAGCGAAGCCGCGAGCGTCGCCGCGGCGGCCACCAGGGCGAGCCAGCCGAGCCCGAACACGGTCGCCGCCGCGCTCAGGGCCCCGAGCACGACAAGGACGAGAACCGCGGCGCTCGTCCACGCCAGGACCACGAGCGCTCCCGGCCCCTGCTGCTCCTCGGCGGCTTCGCTCGGCGGCATGATCAGCCAGCACGCGACGTAGATCGCGATCCCCAGGCCGCCGCAGAGGGCCCCGAGCACGAACCCGAGCCGGATCCAGCCGGCGCCGAGGCGTCCGGCGGCGCCGAACCCGGCGCAGACGCCCCCGAGCCGGCGCCTGTCGGTTCGGCGGTAGACCCGTGGGGCCTTCGCGCTCTCGATCCGCGGGTCGGTCACGCTGCCGATTGTCCGCCTCCCAGCGCGCCATTCCTAGACGTGATCTCACGGATCGCCGCCTCCGGGACATCACGGAGGCGCGGGAACCGCGGCGCGAATCACGGCTCGGCCTCTGCGTGACGCCGACCGCGCTGGGCCGCTGCTCACCAGTGGACGTCGTGGAACTCCATCACGCCGTGGCCCTCGGCGAGCTCGACACCGCCCGGCAGTACACCGGAGAACGTCCCGAACGGCTGCCGGTAGGAGCTGCGGACGAGCACGCGATTCTCCTCGCGGCGCCGCTCGGCCTCGGCCTCGAAGCGGAGCCCGTCGACTCCGGTCAGGTCCGCAGCGAACGCGCACGGCGGCGGCTCGAACGGCAGGCCGTCGACCCAGATCGTCCGCTCGCTCCCCTGCGCCGGGTCGTTGACGCCGTCGACGAGGTTCCAAGCGAGCGCGCGGCCGTCCGCCGCGAGCCCGACCCCGGCCGCCCACAGCCAGCGGGTGTGGCGCGGGTAGTAGCCGGCCGTGTCGTCGATCAGACCGCGCGCGATCAGCGGCCGCGACCGCCCATCGATCACCACCGTCCCACGGGCGGCGATCCCGCCCTGCTTGCGGGTCCATGCGAACGCGGGCCCGTAGCGGCAGACGGTCTCGATCCCCGCCGTCTCGTCGAGCTCGAGCTCGAAGTGGACGGCGTGATCGCGCACGCGTGCACCGCGGTGGCTCAGCTCGACGGCGCCGCGGCCGCTGCGCGTCCGCTCGTGCAGACGTCCGGCGGCGCGGTCCCATACGGCCCAGAAGGATTGGCGTGCCGGTCCGACGCGCACCGTCGCCGCGCAGACCATCAGCTCGGGGCTGAACACGCCGACGTAACGCCAGGCCTTCAGCGGGCGCAGTCCGAGCCGCCCGGGCATCGGCCCGGGCGGCAGCGGGAGCCCCGCGATCTCCGGCGGGCGGTGCGCACCGAACGCGCCGCGGTATCCTGACTGACGAGTCAATCAGGAGGTTGCGCGATGGCTGACCCAGTTGTGCGCGCGGCGGCGATCCAGATCAATTCGGGCGAGAACATCGACGACAACCTTGCCACGGCGGACCGCCTCGTGCGCGCCGCCGCAGCCCGTGGCGCCGAACTCGTCGTGTTGCCCGAGAAGTGGAACGTCCTCGGTCGCGGGGAGGCGATGGCGGCTGCCGCCGAGCCGATCGGCGGGCCGCTGAGCGAGTGGGGGCATTCGCTCGCGGCGGAGCTCGGGATCGATCTGATCGCAGGTTCGTTCGTCGAGTCACGGCCTGGCCGGCCGAGGACCTCGAATACGAGCCTCCACTACGGGCCCGACGGCCACCTCCGCGCCGTCTACCGGAAGCTGCATATGTTCGACGTCGAGGTCGACGGGACGCTGTACGCGGAATCCGAGCACGAGGAGCCCGGTGAGGAAGTCGTCATCTCCGAGCTCGCGAACGGCACTCGGATCGGGCTCAGCATCTGCTACGACGTCCGCTTCCCGGAGCTCTATCGCGAGCTTGCGGCTCGCGGCGCCGAGATCCTCGCGGTGCCGAGCGCGTTCACGCTCGCGACCACTCGCGACCACTGGGAGGTGCTGCTGCGCGCGCGGGCGATCGAGAACCAGTGCTTCGTGGTCGCCGCCAACCAGATCGGCACCTCACCCCCGGGCAACCGCTCCGGCGGGCGCTCGCTGATCGCCGATCCGTGGGGATTGGTGCTCGCGGTCGCCGCCGACAGCGAAGCGGCGATCGTCGCCGACCTCGATCTCGCTCAGCTTCTCGACGTCCGTCGCCGGCTGCCGGCGCTGCGCCACCGGCGTCCAGCGGAGCTCTACGCAGCCACGAGGCCGGCATGACGACGGCAGCGATCGACAAGCGCCGCGTGATCCTCGATGCAGCCGTCAAGGTCTTCGCGCGCCAGGGCTTCCACACCTGCCGGGTGTCGGACATCGCCGATCGGGCCGGGGTCGCCTACGGCCTCGTGTACCACTACTTCTCCTCCAAGGAGGAGATCCTCGACACGCTGTTTCTCGAGCGCTGGGACGTGATGCTCGCGGCGATCGCCGAGGCCGATGCCTCGGCCGAGCCTCCGCGCGAGAAGCTGCGGGCGATCGCATCATTCATCGTCGAGTCCTACCGCCACGATCCTGATCTGATGAAGGTGATCATCGTCGAGGTCACCCGGGCCGCGAACACGTTCGGCCGCACCCATCTGGAACGGATCATCCAGGCCTATGACGGAATCGCGCGGATCGTCGAGCGGGCGCAGCAGGACGGCAGCTTCCGCTCCGATGTCGACGCGACGTTTGCGGCGCAGGCGTTCTATGGACTGATCGAGCAGGTCCTGACGACCTGGATCTTCCGCGAGACGGCGATCGCGTCCGAGGAGTTCGAGCGGGTCAAGGCGGAGATCGTGGAGATGATCTGCGGTGGAGTCGAGGCATCTGCTTGAATCCACCGGGATGACCGAGAGCCCGCTCGTCAAGCGCCTGCTCTGGTCGGGCCTTCTGGCCGGGCTCGGTGCGGGCGCAAGCATTCTCACGACCCGCTTGGCGGCGCTGATCTGGAAGCGTGCCTTCGGCGAAGACCCGCCAGAGTGACCGAGCAGAGTCACGATCAGGTGGAGCCCGAAGTCGAGCAGGCGCTCGACTCATGGGCGGCGGCGCCCGAGCAGGGAAGGGCCTGGGTCGGGTCCGTGGCCGAACCGGGCTCCGAGCGGATGACGGCCGTGATCGCGGCGAGCGCCGCCGATTCGAGCCCCACCGCGGAGCCGCCAACGGAGATCATGGCCGCCAGGTTCGAGCCCGCGCCGGCACCGCCGGAGCCACCGCCGCTGTCGATCGGAGGCGCGCTGCCGCCAGGCGGTGCCGATGGCGGTTGGAGCGGCACATCTTCCTCGACGGCCGCCGCGACTCTGGCTAAGCTGGCGGGGGAGCGGCCCGAGTTGGCGATCGGGGCCGCGCTACTCGGAGGTTTCCTGTTGGCCACGATCATCAAGCGCATTGCCCGCTAAGAACGGAAGAAACGGCAAGAATGGCTCGGGCAACCAGTCCGAGAACTTTGCGGCCGCGATCACCGAGGTTTCCGAGCGGCTGACGCGCCTCGTTCACGACGAGATCGATCTCGCCAAGGCCGAGATGGCCCAGAAGGCCTCCAGCCTCGCCCGCGGGGCCGCCGCCGTCGCCGCCGGCGCCGTCTTCGGAGTCTTTGCGGTCGTCTTCTTCCTGCTCACGCTCGCGTGGGTGATCGATGGCATCTTCGTCACCGGCACCGGCAACATCTGGCTCGGCTTCCTCGTCGTGCTCGTCGTCCTGGTCGTGCTCACCGCCGGCGCCTTCCTGTTCGCCTGGAAGAAGCTGAAGGTCGGCGCGCCGACCCCGTCGATGGCGATCGACGAGGCCAAGAAGATCCGTGAGACGGTCACCGCCAAGCCGAACGGCCACGTGCTCGTGGCGATGAACGGCACCGCCGTCGCACCGGGCGGCGCGATCGTGACCCCCGGCACCACCGCCAACGGCACGCCCGCGGCGACCGCCACCGGCGTGGTCCCCGGTGTTGCGAACGGGACCGCTCCCGCCACACCGCCCGCGGTTGCCACACCGCCCGCAGCCGGCGCGGCGCCCTCGTCGCCCGGGTCCGGCCAGTCCACCTCCTGATGGCGAAGCGCACTCCGGAGGAGATTCGCGCCTCGATCGAGGCGAACCGTCAGGAGCTCGGTGAGTCGCTCGAGAAGCTTCGCGACGAGGTCACCGAACTGACGGACTGGCGCGCGCAGCTGAGCCGCAACCGCGAGCAGCTGACGATCGCCGCCGCCGCGACCGGCTTCGTCCTCGGCGGCGGGATCGGCGGGGTCGGCAGCCTCGTCTTCGGCCGCCGGCGGCGCAAGCGCGCGCGCCAGGCCAAGCGCCTGGCCAGGGCGCAGGCCCAAGCCGCCTGACGCCCCCCCGGCTGCGGGTCGAATCTGTTCGCGGGGTCCGAGCAAATCCGACCCGCCCCCCCGGGACTTGGACGCGAAAGCGCCCTCCCGGGCTAGAGCAGCGATCTCGGGATGCCGCCGGCGCCGAGCAGGCCCGGCCCGACGTGCGTGCCGATCACGGGCCCGATCTCGGAGACCATCACCGGATCGGTCCCGAAGATCTGGCGACCGCGGGCCTCGAGCTCAGCCGCCTGCTCGGGCGCCTGGATATGCTGGACGACCCAACCGTCGATCCCCTCGCCGCGGCAGGTCTCGAACAGGCCGACGAGCTTTTCGAACGCCCGCCGCGAGGTGCGGACGCGCTCGATCGGCGTGATCTCCGACTCCACCGAGAGGATCGGCTTGATTCGCAGAGCGGTGCCGAGCCAGGCCTGGGCGCCGGCGATCCGGCCGCCGCGGCGCAGGTACTCGAGCGTGTCGATCGCGAACCACAGCTTCAGACGGCGCCGAGCCTCGCGCGCGCGCGCCTCGACTTCGCCGCCGTCCGCACCGCCGCGGGCCGCCGCCGCGGCCGCCAGCAGCATCAGGCCTTCGCCGCCGCATGCGGTCGCGGAATCGATGATGCGCACGCGCGAGGCGGCTGCGCCGAGCTGCTCGCGCGCCTGCTCGGCCGCCCGGACCGTACCCGACATGCCCCCGGCGAGGTGGATCGAGACGACCTCGTTCCCGAGCTCGAGCAGCGGCTCGTAGACGGCCAGGAAGTCACCGATCGACGGCTGCGAGGTTGTCGGCAGCTCCGCGCTCGCGCCGAGCTGCGTGTAGTACGCGTCGTAATCGTCGAGCTCGCTCTCGCGCCGCGCCTCGCCGGCCCGGTGCACGTAGAGGCTGACCTCGTGGATCTCGTTCGCCACGACCAGTTCGCGGGGCAGGTAGTGACAGGTGTCGGATACGAGGCTGACCGGCATTCGGGGGCCACCCTACCAGCGCGCGAGGCGCTCCGGGAAGCGGCCGCGGCCCTGGCCCGCGATCGCGGCGGGGGCCGAGGTCAGTGAGGGACGGCGACCCCGAGCAGCCCGGCCACCGACGCCTGATCCGCGGGCGCAGCGACCCCGTGCTCGGTGACGAGCGCGGCGACCAGCGCTGCCGGGGTCACGTCGAACGCGGGATTGCGACAGCGGGTGCCGGGCACCGTCAGCCGCTGGCCACGCACGCTGCCGACCTCATCGGGATCGCGTTCTTCGATCACGATCTCAGCGCCGCTCGGGCATCGGGGATCGATCGTCGACACCGGTCCGGCGACGACGAACGGAATGCCTGCCGCGGCGGCGGCGAGCGCGAGGCCATACGTGCCCACCTTGTTGGCAACGTCGCCGTTGGCGGCGACGCGATCGCAGCCGACGATCACCGCGTCGACATAGCCGCCGGCGATCAGGCCGGCGGCCGCCGAGTCGACGATCAGCTCGTGTTCGATCCCGAGCCGCCCCAGCTCCCACACCGTCAGACGGGCCCCCTGCAGCAGCGGCCGCGACTCGGTCGCCACCACTCCCGCCAGCGCCCCCCGCTCGTGCAGCTCGGCGATCACGCCGAGCGCAGTCCCCGCGCCCGGGGCGGCGAGTACGCCCGCATTGCAATGGGTCATCACGCGGCGGGAGCGCGCGACCCTGCCGGCGAGCCAGTCGGCGCCACGCTGGGCGAGCGCGCGGCTCGCGGCGATCTCGTCGGCGAGCACGGCCTGTGCCTCCGCGAGCGAAGCCTCGGCGAGCTCGCCGGGGGACGCACGCAGGGCGGCCTCCAGCACGCGCTCGACCGCCCACGCCAGGTTGACCGCGGTGGGGCGGGCCGCGATCAGCCGCGCCGCCGCCGTGCGGGCACGCGAACCGTCCGCCTCGCGCGTCCGGGTCTCGCTCGTCTCCCGGGCGAGCTCGATCGCCAGACCGAACGCCCCCGCGACTCCGATCATCGGCGCTCCGCGAACGACCAGCCGCTGGACCGCGTCGATGACCTCCTCGGCGCTGCGCAGCGTCAGCACCACCTCGCGCTCGGGGAGCAGGGTCTGGTCCAGGACCAGCAGCGCCCCGGATTCGTACCGGAGCGCCTCGACCGCTGAGTTCAGAGCCGATTCTCGATTGTGAGCGGCGCCGTCTCGACCGGCTCCTCTGCGGGAGCCTCCGCCGGCGTGGCCTCGAGCCCGAGCACCTGGTGCAGCTCTCCGGACTGGTACATCTCCATCACGATGTCGCAACCGCCGACCAGTTCGCCGTCGACGAACAGCTGCGGGATCGTTGGCCAGCCGGACAGCTCGGAAAGCTCCTGGCGGATCCTCGCGTCGGGGAGGATGTTGACCGCCGCGAACGGCGTGTCCAGGGACTGCAGGGCCGCAACGGTCCGTGCCGAGAAGCCGCAGGCAGGGGCCTCCGGAGTTCCCTTCATGAAGAGGATCACCGGGTTCTCCGAAATCGCGCTCTGGATCGCGTCGCGCAAGGGGTTCGTGGCTTCGTCACTCATCGGCGTTCTCCGTGGTGGTCGTCTTGATCGAGAGGGCGTGGATGCGGTCGCCGAGTTCGGATCCGAACACGTCGTGGACCAGCTTGTGCTGAGCGATGCGGCTCATGCCGGCAAACGCGGCCGCGCTGACGACCGCCTCGAAGTGGTGGCCGTCGCCTGACACGCGAGCGCGAGCGCCGGGGATCCCGGCCTCGATGCGGTCCTTGAGCTCCGCGGGATCTACTGACACGCTCAGAAGCGTAGCGCGTACGAAACCGTCGCTATACTGAATGAAGCAATGATCACTCTCACCGACAAGGGTGCCGAGAAGGTTCACGAATTCCTCTCCGCTCAGGCGACGGTCGTCGAGACCGCCGGGCTGCGGGTCGGGGTTCGAGGCGGCGGCTGCTCGGGGTTCCAGTACGCGCTCGCGTTCGATGAGGAGCGCGACGGCGACACCGTCTTCGAGGACCAGGGGATTCGCCTGCTCGTCGATCGCGCGAGCCTTCCGTACGTGAAGGGATCCGTGATCGACTTCGTGGACGGGCTCCAGGGGGCCGGCTTCAAGGTCGAGAACCCGAACGTGATCGCGGCCTGCGGCTGTGGTTCCTCGTTCCGCGTCGCGGACGAGGAGCAGGTCTCCGCCGTCTGAGCACCGTTCCACGCGATCGTCCAGCGCCGCTTCAGCTCCTGCGGCGTTCGACCGATGACCAGGTTGTGCCCTCCCAGAGGATGAGGCGCCGTGCTGCGCTTGCCACGCCGAGCTTCGCTCCACGCAGGCCGCTGCCTCAGTCAACCCCGATATCCGCGATATGGTGAAGATGATGCGTCCAGTCACCGCCCTGACCGTCCCCGTGATCGCCGCGCTCGTCGTGGCCGGCTGTGGCGGGTCGTCCGGCTCCCCGAAGTCGGCGAGCTCGTCCAAGAGTCCGCGCGTCTCGCTCGCGCGGGCGGCTGACGTCTCCGCGGCGGAGTCGGGCTACACGATGACGATGTCGATGCACGAGTCCCTCGGATCCGAGGGTAACCTGACCGCATCGGGAAGCGGCAGCTTCTCGACGGCACAGAAGTCGGGAACGATGACGCTCGAGATGAAGGTTCCGAGCACGAGCCTGCCGCTCGGCAATCTCCAGATGAAGATGATCCTGCGGGGTGAGAACTTCTACATGAAGCTGCCGTCGTCGCTGAGCTCGCTGATGCCGGGCGGCAAGGCGTGGATGGCCCTGAACTTCGGCGAGCTCGGGAAGGCCGCGAGCCTGCCGGGGCTTGGTTCGCTGATCAATTCCGAGGGCTCGCTCAGCGACCCGGGGCAGTACCTCAACTACTTGAAGGCGACGTCGGCGAGCGGGATCCAGAACCTCGGCACCGAGACGATCGACGGGGTGCAGACGACGCATTTCCGCGCGGAGCTGGATCTCGCCCATCTGGCGAGCGCCGTTCCCGCCTCCGAGCGAGCAGCCGCTGCGCAGCTTGCGGCGCAGCTCGAGAAGCGCGCACATCTCGGGACGGCGCCGATCGACGCCTGGATCGATTCGAGCAACCGGGTCCGCCGGATCGCGCTCAACGAGTCGATGACGATCACGGTCTCGGGCAAGAGCCAGCCGGTGACGCTGGCGCTGACCGAGGACTTCACCTCCTACGGGCCGCAACCCGTCCCGTCGCCGCCGCCGGCCGATCAGACGATCGACCTGACGACGCTGCTGCACGGCTTGTAGACCGGCCCCCTACGCCGGTACGGCGTCGAGCGAGTGCCACAGGAACAGGCAGGCGAGCGTCCGGTACGGCCGCCACGGCTCGGCCAGTTTCTCCAGTGTTTCCGGGCTGGGAAGCCCCTCGAGCCCGTAGAGCTGCATCGCCGCCTTGCGGATCCCCAGGTCCCCGACGGCGAGCACGTCCGGTCGCTGGAGGTGGAAGATCAGGAACATGTGGGCGCTCCACAGCCCGATCCCCTTGACCGCGACCAGTTCGGCGATCACCGCGTCGTCGGGAAGATCGTCGAGGCGCTCGAGCTCCAGCTCGCCGCTCTGCACGTGCTCGGCGAGCGAGCGCAGGAACGACACCTTCGCGCGGGACAGGCCTGCCGCGGCGCGCAACTCCTCGGCATCATCGGCGAGGACCTCGGCGGGGGTCGGGGCGCGGCCGCCGAAGCGCTCGGTCAGGCGCGCGTAGATCGCGCGCGCCGCCTTCGTCGAGAGCTGCTGGCCGACGATCGACCGCACGAGTGCGCCGTAGTGATCGGGCGGACGCCCGCGCCGCCGGTCGGCGACGGCATCCGGTGCCGCCGCATCGATCACACCGCGAAGAATCGGGTCGGCGTCGCGCAGATGCGCGATCGCCGCGGCCTCGCTCACCGGGCCGCCGCCGGGACGGTGTGAAGCGGCTCCATCGGTCGTGATGATCGCACCGATTCACCGATCGAGGTGATCGCGCCCGTGCGAGTGGATACTCTTAACAGGATGCGGATCGCGTTGATCTCGCCGTATTCGTGGACGTATCCGGGCGGAGTGACGCGGCACATCGAGGCGCTCGCCGAGCAATTCCTCGCTGACGGCCACGACGTGCGGGTGTTGGCACCCCTTGATCCACCCGATGCGTTCGCGACGGCGCTCCATCGCGGGGCGCGGCCCCAGGACCTCGCCGTGCCCGGCTACGTGTTCCCGCTCGGACGCACCGTCGGATTCAAGGCGAACGGCTCCGTCTCGAATCTCTCGATCAGCCCGGCGTCGGTGCTGCGTATGCGGCGTGAGCTCGCAACCGGCGGCTATGACGTCGTTCACATCCACGAGCCGGTGGCGCCACTGGCCGGCTGGTTCGCCGCCGCGCAGACGCGACTGCCGCTCGTCGGCACGTTCCACTCGTATTCGATCAAGCGCCTTCCCAACACGCTCGGCAACCTCGCGGGCGCGAGCCTGATGCTGAACCACCTGCACGTCAGGATCGCCGTCTCCGAGGCGGCGGCGTGGACCGGCCGGCGTTGGTTCGGCGGTCACTACCGGGTGATTCCGAACGGGGTGTACATCGACCCGGCGGTCCTCGAGCGCGCGGGATCGGCTGGCGACGACGACGTCCTGCGGATCGTGTTCGTCGGTCAGGCCGTGGAGCGCAAGGGTCTGCCGCTGCTGCTGCGTGCCTTCGAGGCGCTGCGCGAGCACATCCCCACCGAGCTGACCGTCGTCGGCCCCTCGTACGCCGAGCTCGAGCCCCTGATGCTCGATCCGTCCGGGATCAACGTGCTCGGCAAGGTCGACGATGAACGCAAGCGGATCGAGCTCGCTCGCGCGGATGTGCTGTGCGCGCCGTCGCTCGGCGGTGAGAGCTTCGGGATGGTGCTGACCGAGGCGTTCGCCGCGGGGACGACGGTCGTCGCCTCGGACATCGCCGGCTACCGCGATGTCGTCAGCGATGGTCGTGACGGCGTCCTCGTCCCGCCGGGAGATGCCCAGGCGCTCGCCGAGGCTCTGCGCGATCTCTACCACGAGCCGGAGCGCCGGCGGCGGCTCGCCAGCGCGGGGGCGGCGACGGTGCAGCGCTTCAGCTGGCAGCGCGTCTCGCGGGAGGTTCTCCACGCGTACGAGGACGCGATCGCAACCCCCCAGCCGCAGCGAGCTGTCCAGCGCGTGGCAGTCCGCGCGGGACTGCTCGCCGCTGATCTGGAGCCGCGCGAGCGGGCTCGACGGCTCCCGACGCTCGAGCACCGCCAGGCCGGCGGCGCGCGCCGCGGCGCGCTCGCCCACGCCCGCCGGCTCGGTATGGCACTCCTGTTCGTCGCGGCGGTCGTGCTCGGCTATCTGGCTCTGCGCCAGATCGGAATCGGGAACATCACGAGCGCCCTGATCGACTCGAGCCCGACCTTCGTCGTGCTCGGCCTCGTGACGATGGGCGCCGCGATGGCCGTGCGCGCCGTCTCCTGGCACGCGATTCTGCAGGCGGCGCTGCCTCGTGCGCGGATCCGGCTGATCGACGCGATGCAGGGCACCATGATCGGGGTCCTGATGTCCTCGACGCTCCCGGCCCGGCTCGGCGAGCCGTCCCGCGCGCTCGTCGTCGCCAGGCGCACGGGGCGTCCACGCGAGAATCTCCCGGTCGTGCTCGGCACGCTCGTCTCGCAGACGGTGCTGAACATCGTCGCGCTGGTGATCCTCGGGACGATCATGTTCTCGTCCGTCGACTTCTTCAACGGCCACGAGAACGCCTTGATCATCGTTGCCGTCGCGCCTGCCGTGCTCCTGGCGATCGTGCTGCTCGCGCCGATCCTGCTGCGATACGGGCCGGGGGGCACACGCTTCACGCGGGTCCGGCGGGCGCTCACCCAGATCCATGGTGCACTTCAGCGCGTGCGCGCCGGCCTCGCGGTGTTTCGCCGGCCGCGGCTCGGCGCGATCGCCGCCGGGGCTCAGCTCGGGGCGTGGGGCCTGCAGTGTCTGTCGTGCTACCTGCTGCTGTGCGCTCTGGGCATCTCCGGCCGCACCGGCTTCGCCGCGGCTGCGGGCGTCCTGTTCGCGGTCAACGTCACCGCCGTCCTCCCGGCAACGCCCGCGAACCTCGGCGTCTTCCAGGCCGCGTGCGTCGCGGTCCTGCACACCGGCTGGCACGTCGCGATCGGCACCGGCGTCGCCTACGGCATCATCCTGCAGGCGGTCGAGGTCTCGACCGCGATCCTGATGGGGACGCCGGCACTGCTCAAGGAGGGCATGTCGTGGCGCGAGGTGCGCCTGCGGGCGATGCACGCAGCCCCGATCAAGCTGCCGCCGATGCCGTCGCACGGGCGTCGCGGCGACGGCGTTCGGGCCGAGAGCTGACGACCTCCGGCGCGCGGCCTGGCGTGAGGTTCCGAGACCTGTCCCGGAGCAGTTCCACCTGAGCGCCGGCCGCACGTGCGGGCCGGCCGGCGCTTGGGTGGTTGGGAGAGAGACCGGAAAGGTTCAGGCCGCCTGCGCGGCCTCGTCACGTGATGCCACGGAGTAGCTCGTGGAGCTGACGAGCTCCTCCGCGTTCAGCACGACAACGAGCCGGTCACGGAGCTTCGCGATCGCGCGGACCGTGCTCGGATCGGCGGAGGGCGGAAACTCGAGCTGGCTCTGCTCGACGAGGATCACCTGGTCGACGGCGTCGACGATCATGCCGGCGGTGCCGGCGACCGTCTCGAGGATCACGATCTTGCGGTCCTCGTGCTCGCTGCCCGCGACGCCGAGGCGAGCCGCAAGGTCGCAGACCGGAACGATCTTGCCGCGCAGATCGACGACTCCCGTCACCCAGGGATCCGGTGACATCACGTTTCGAGGTCGCGTGTACCGGATCACCTCCTGGATGGTGTCGATCGGCAGCGCGTACTCGTCACCCGCAAGGCTGAAGACCACCAACTGGCAGCTGCCCGTCACGGCTGCGGCCTGCTTCGCGGCGGCGGCGGTGGTCTTGGTTGCGGCCATGCGAACTTCTCCTCGGTCTCGCTGAGCGTCTGATCGAAACGCGCGTGGGCCCTGCGCGCCGGGTGGGTGGGTGGGCGGGGTCGGGCCGAGCGCCTCGAGGTGCTTATCGGCAGGCCGCGGGGAGCCATAACCGCCGCCGGCAAAGATCCGTGGAGACTACTGACCGCTGACGCCGGGGCTCGGGCTGCGCGCGGCCTCGTGCACCACCTGCCCGCCGAAGCTGTCAGGCGTCTGCCAGCGCCGGTTCGTCAGCGCCGTCGAGCTGCACGCTCGGGTCCTCGTCGGTCAGCTCCGCCAGCCGCGTCGGGTCCTTCTCGGTCCCCGCGATCAGCTCGTCGGCCGCCTGCCTCGCATTCTTGGGCAGGGTTCCGTGCCGCATCGTGAAGTAGTCGGCCTCTGGATGATGGGCGACGATCGCGAGCGTCGACTGCTCGGGCTCGAGCGCATAGCCGCCGCTCAGGCGCAGGCCGATCGACGGCGCATCGAGCAGGCGGAACACCTTCTCGTGCTCGGACTGCTCGGGGCAGGCGGGATAACCCCATGCGTAGCGGCGGCCCTGTGCTCTGCCGATCCCGAGCTCGGCCCGGATCTTCGCGTGCAGCCACTCGGCCATCCCCTCGGCGCACTGGGTGCCGAGCCCGTGCACGAACAGCTGCTCGGCGAACTCGCCGTCGTGCTCGAGCCGCGCCATCAGCTCCGTCACCTCGTCGCCGGCCGTGACTGCCTGGATCGCGACGACGTCGAGTTCGCCTGACGACAGCGGCCGGTAGAAGTCGGTCAGGCAGATCCGCTCGCCACGCGGCTGGCGCGGGAACACGAGCCGCTCGAGCTCGCGCTCGCGCGGTGCGTCCGGGTCCCAGACGATCAACTCGTTGCCGTCGGCGTTGCACGGGAAGTAGCCGACCAGCGCCCGGGGGCGCAGATAGGACTGCTCGCGCCACATCCGCTCGAGCCGCGGCTGGAAGTCGTCGCGCACGAGCGCCAGCCACTCCTCGCCCTTGATCCCGCGGCCGCCCCAGTGCAGCTTGAACAGCACGTGGGTGTCGAGGTGCGGGTAGACCTCGGAGAGATCGACCGGGATCTCGCGAGCGCCCCAGAACGGCGGCACCGGAACCGGGATGTCGGTCCGCGCCGGGCTGCGGACGCTCGCGTCGTCGAGCGGCGGGGCGCCCACGTCGACCTCCACCGGGCGCTCGCGCAGGCGGCGAGCCGCTTCGCGCGTGCGCGCGAGCAGCCCCGCTCGTGCCTCCGGCTCGACCAGCTCGTCCATGCGCGCCAGCCCCTCGAACGCGTCCTTGCAGAAGAACACGCCGGGCTCGTACACCTCGTCGGAGTCCGGGCCGCCCGGATACATGATCCGCAGGCCGAAGTTGCGGTTGATCGCGGCACCCCCGATCAGCACCGGGAACTGGAGGCCATGCGCGTGCAGCTCCTGGACGGCGGCCGGCATCTGCTTGGAGGTGGAGACGAGCAGCGCACTCAGCCCGATCGCGGTCGCCTTGTGCTCGACGGCGGCGTCGATGATCGTCGAGATCGGGACCTGCTTGCCGAGGTCGATGACCGTGTAGCCGTTGTTCGTGAGGATCGTGTTGACGAGCGACT
This sequence comes from uncultured Solirubrobacterales bacterium, assembly GCA_963705995.1. Classification (GTDB taxonomy): domain Bacteria; phylum Actinomycetota; class Thermoleophilia; order Solirubrobacterales; family Solirubrobacteraceae; genus Palsa-465. The sequence continues at coordinate 244,583 of CAVPLN010000004.1, read as the reverse complement.
TGCCGATGTCGTGGACGTCCCCGAACACGGTCGCGACGACGACCGTGCCCTTGGTGTAGCCCTCGAGCTTGTCGAGGTAGCGCTCCAGCTGCGCGACGGCCCGCTTCATCACCTCGGCGGACTGCAGGACGAACGGCAGGATCAGCTCGCCGGCGCCGAACTTGTCGCCGACCTCCTTCATCGCCGGCAGCAGCACCTGGTTGAGCGTCGGGACCGCCCCGATCTTCTCGACGCTCAGGTCGATCCACGTCTCGACTCCCTCCTTGCGTCGACGCAGGATGTGGAAGTGCAGAGCCTCCTCGGGCTCCATCCCCTCGGTCGGGTCGGCGGCCGCGCCGCCGCTCGCATCGGCTGCGGTGGCGCCCTTCGCCTCGAAGTGGGCGATCAGGCGCTCGAGCGCATCCACCCGGCGGTTGAGCACGAGGTCGTCGGCGAGCTCGCGCTCCGTGTCCGGGATCTCGCCGTACGGCGTGATGTGATTCGGATTGACCATCGCGAGGTCGAGCCCCGCCTCGACGCAGTGGTGCAGGAACACGCTGTTGATGACGCTGCGCGCCGGCAGGCCCACCCCGAACGAGACGTTCGAGACGCCGAGCGAGGTCTTGACCCCCGGGATCTCCGCCTTGATCAGGCGGATCCCCTCAATCGTCGCGACCGCCGACGGCCTCCACTCCTCGTCGCCCGTCGTGAGCGTGAAGGTCAGGCAGTCGAAGATCAGCGACTCCGGGTCCAGGCCGTGCTCGTCGCAGCACAGCTCCGTGATCCGCCGGGCGATCTCGAGCTTGCGCTCAGCCGTCTTGGCCATGCCGACCTCGTCGATCGTCAGGGCGATCAGCCCGGCGCCGTGGGCCTTGGCGAGTGGCGCCACCCGATCGAGCTTGTTGCGTCCCGCCTCGAGGTTGACCGAGTTGACGATCGCGCGCCCGGGGATCTGCTCGAGCGCGGCCTCGATCACCTCGGGCTCCGTCGAGTCGATCTGGATCGGGGCCGGCTGGGTCAGGGAGATCCGCTTGACGACCTCGCGCATCTGGTCGGCCTCGTCCTGGCGCTCGGTCAGGGCGACGCAGACATCGAGCACGTGCGCGCCGCCGGTGACCTGGTCCTCGGCGATCGCGAGCAGCCCGTCGTAATCGTCGGCGAGCAGCAGTTCCTTGGCCTTACGCGAGCCCTGCGAGTTGACGCGCTCGCCGACGAGCGTCGGCCTCGGGTCCTGGACGAGCGGCGTCGCCGCGATCATCGAGCTCATGAACGGCGACCGGCTTGCCGGCCGGTCGCCGGCGCGGCGGCCGCCGACACGCTCGGCGAGCGCGCTGATGTGCGCGGGCGTGGTGCCGCAGCAGCCACCGACGATCCCGACGCCGTAGCGCTCGACGAACTCTCCGAGCGTCGCCGCGAGCGGCTCGGGCTGCTCGGGAAAGATCGTCTCGCCGTTCGGTCCCTGCAGCGGAAGTCCCGCGTTCGGGATGCAGCTGACGGGAACCGGGCTGAACTCGCCGAGGAAGCGGACCGCGTCGCGCATGTCCTCGGGGCCGGTCGAGCAGTTCAGGCCGATCGTGTCGACCCTCAGCGCTTCGAGCGTCGCCAGCACGGCGCTGATGTCGGTGCCGAGCAGCATCTTGCCGCCGTTCGGCAGAAGCGAGACGCTGCACATGATCGGCAGCACGCGGCCCTCGGCGCGGAACGCCTCGCGGGCCCCGAAGACGGCCGCCTTGACTTCCAGGATGTCCTGCGCGGTCTCGATGATGATCAGGTCGGCGCCGCCACGGACGAGACCCCCTGCCTGCTCCGCGAACACCGTGGCGAGCTCGCGGAAGCTGATCTGGCCGAGCGTCGGGTCGTCACTGGCGGGGAGGAAGCCGGTCGGGCCGATCGAGCCGGCGACGAACCGCTGCTCGCCGGCCGCGCGACGCGCGATCTGCGCGGCCTTGATGTTGATCTCGAGCGTGTGCTCTCCGAGTCCCCACTCGTCGAGCTTCAGTCGAGAGGCCTGGAACGTGTCGGTCTGCAGGACTTGGGCGCCCGCCTCGATCATCGAGGCGTGCACGCCCTCGATCACGTCGGGGCGGTTGAGGACGAGTGCCTCGTGGCAGCGCCCCGGCAACCGGTAGTCGTGCTCGAGGCTGAGTTCGAACATCTCGAGGGTGGCGCCCATGCCGCCGTCGAAGACGACGACACGTTCGCGGGTCGCTGCCAGGAAATCGCGCATGGGACGGCATGGTAGCGAACCTTGACACGATCGTGGCAAGGTTCGTCCCGAGGGTCAGAACCCCGGGGTCGGCCGGACTACACTCGGCCGTGTGCCAGCGACGCCCGCCGCGATCCAGATGCGCGGCGTCGTCAAGCGTTACGGCGAGATCACGGCCGTCGCCGGCCTCGACCTGACCGTTCCGGTGGGCGTCTGCTTCGGGCTGCTCGGACCGAACGGCGCCGGCAAGTCGACGACGATGCGCATGCTGACGGCGCAGGCGATCGCAGACGACGGCACGATCGACGTGCTCGGTCACCGGCTGCCGCAGGGCTCCAAGCAGGCGCGCATGGCGATGGGGGTCGTCCCCCAACTGGACAACCTCGACGTCGAGCTGACCTGCCGCCAGATCCTGTCGGTGTTCGCGCGCCTGTATCGCGTGCCGGGCTCCGAGCGAACCGCGGCGATCGACCGGGCGCTCACGATCGCGAACCTCGAGAGCCGCGCCGACACGATCGTCCGTGATCTGTCGGGCGGCATGCGCCGGCGGCTGCTCGTCGCCCGCGGGCTGATCCACAGCCCCGCGCTGGTGCTGCTCGACGAGCCCACGGTGGGTCTCGACCCTCAGATCCGCCAGGAGCTCTGGTCTTTGATCGATGCGCTGCGGTCGGAGGGCGTCACCGTCCTGATGTCGACCCACTACATCGAGGAGGCCGAGCGGCTCGCCGACACGGTCGCGGTGATGGGCGGGGGGAGGATCATCGCGCAGGGGACCCCCGCCGAGTTGATCCGGGATCACGCCGGGCGCGAAGTGCTGGAGGTCTACGGTGCCGCGGCTGAGCTTCAGGAGCTGGAGGCGCTGGCGAGCCGCCGTGGCTGGCCGCTGCGCCGCAGCGGGCCCGCCGTGGCGCTGCTCGCGGCCGAGTCACTCAGCGAGCCGCCCGCCGCCGGGGTGCGCCGGCCGGCCAACCTCGAGGATGCGTTCGTCGCGCTGACGGGGCAGGAGATCGAATGAGCGCGACCCGGCAGCCCCGTCGCCTCGGCCGGCTCGAGCCGGCCGCGCTCGCGGGCGTCATGTCCCGCGACATCATGATCTTCCGTCAGTACTGGTTCTCGACGACCTTCGCCTCCGTCGTCCAGCCCGTCATCTACCTGCTCGCGTTCGGCCTCGGCTTCGGCTCGCTCGTCCACAGTGTCGGGCACCAGCGTTACGTCCAGTACGTCGCCACCGGGGTCGTCGCCACGGCGGTGCTCTTCTCCTCCGCTTTCCCGGGCATGTTCAACACCGCGATCCGGTGGCAGTTCCAGCGCACCTACGACGCGCTGCTGGCAGCTCCCGTCGATGTCGAGGAGCTGATCACGGCTGAGGTCCTCTGGGTCTCCCTGCGCGCAGGCGTCTACGGACTCGCGCCGCTCGTCGTCGGGATGTTCTTCGGGCTGCGGGCCGAGCCGGGCATGCTCCTGGTCGCGCCGATCGGCTTCCTGACGGGCTTCGGCTTCTGCGCGTTCGGCGTGCTGATCGCGGCGGTCGCGAAGCGAATCGACAACTTCAACTACATCACCAGCGGCGTGCTGACCCCGATGTTCCTGGTCGCGGGAACATTCTTTCCGATCACGAACCTGCCGCGCGGGCTGCGGATCGTCGCGCACGTGAACCCGCTCTACCACTGCGTCGCCCTCGTCCGCGACGTCTCGCTGCAGACGTTCCAGGCGGCCGACCTGGTCCACCTCGCCGTCCTCGCCGGCTTCTCGCTCGTCGTCTGGCGCCTTGCGATCTGGCGGATGCGCGGGCGCCTGATCGACTGAGTCCCGTCCCGGTGCAGTCGCTATCTTGCGCGGCCGATGAAGCGCTACGACGCAGTGATCGCCGGCGGCGGGCACAACGGCCTCGTCGCCGCGGCACTGCTCGCGCGCGCGGGCTGGTCGGTGTGCGTGCTCGAGCGCCGATTGCAGCTCGGCGGCGCGGCGATCTCGGCAGAGCTGTGGCCCGGCGTCGATGCGCGGGTGTCCCGCTACGCGTACCTTGTCAGCCTGTTCCCGTCGGCGCTGCGGGTGCAGCTCGGGCTCGACGTCGAGCTGCGGGCGCGTCTCGGGCGCGAGCCTGACGGATTCGACGCCCCGGGGGTGAGGGCCTGGCGGGATCTCACGGCGCGCGCCGCGCGGGCACTCGCGCCCACCCTGACCGAGCCGCTGCGCTCGCGAGAGGACCTGCTCGCCGGCGTCGACGGGGACGTGCGCGAGGCGCTGTTCGAGGCGCCGCTGTCGGCGGCTCTGGAGCACTACATCGAGTCCGACGAGGTGCGCGGCGTGATTCTCACCGACGGCCTGATCGGCACATTCGCGTCGGCCGCCGACCCGTCGCTGCGCCAGAACCGCTGCTACCTCTACCACGTGATCGGCGATGGCGCCGGCCGCTGGGACGTGCCCGTCGGCGGCATGGGTCGGCTCGCGGGTGAGCTCGAGCGGGTGACCCGGGCTGCCGGCGCGGAGCTGCGGACGGGGGTGGAGGTGGTGGCGATCGACAGCGGCCGCGACGGCGCCGAGGTCGCGTGTGCGGATGGCGCGCGGATCGCCGCCCGGCATGTCCTGATCGGCGCGGGCGCGCTCGCCCATCCGTTTCTGCCCGCGGGCGGCCTCGACCCCGAGCCCCCATCGGGGGCGCAGCTGAAGCTCAACATGCTGCGTCCGCCGGCTGCCGCGGCTGCGCGATCCGGCGCTCACGCCCGCTCAGGCGTTCACCGGGACGTTCCACGTCAACGAGGGTTACGCGCAGCTCGAGCGCGCCTATGGCGAGGCGTCCTCCGGGCAGATCCCGTCCGTCCCGCCGTGCGAGCTCTACTGCCATTCGCTCACCGATCCGTCGATCCTCGGCCCCGAGCTGCGCGCCGCGGGGGCGCAGACGCTGACGCTGTTCGGCCTCCACATGCCCTGCCGGCTGTTCCGCGGCGATGCCCGCGCGCGTGACGCCGCCAAGGCCGGCGCCGTTGCCGCCACGATCCGCTCGCTCGAGTCCGTCCTCGCCGAGCCCCTCGCGGAGTGCCTCTGGCGTGACGCGGCCGGAGCCCCGTGCATCGAGGCGGTGACGCCGCTCGAGCTCGAGGAGGAGCTCGGAATGCCGGGCGGGCACATCTTCCACCGCGATCTCAGCTGGCCGTATGCCGAGTCCGATCACGAACTCGGCCGCTGGGGCGTCGAGACCGAGCTGGCGAACGTCTGGATCTGCGGCGCCGCCGCCCGGCGGGGCGGCGGCGTCTCCGGGATCCCGGGCCACAACGCCGCGCGTGCGGTGCTCGCGGCCGGCTGAACCGCGGCGAGGTTAGCCCCGCGGCCTGCCTGCTCGGCCGGCCGGCGCTGCGCCCGGGCGCCTATCTCGCGACGAGCCGCGAGAGCACGACCTGCGAACGCGTGCGCTCGACGAGCCCGTCGCGCTGCAGTTCCATGATCAGCCGCTCGAGGTCGGCGTTGTCGAGCGTGCGAACGCGCGCGATCGCATCGGCGTCGCCCGTCACGCTCCACGCCTCGACGACCTCCGGATGGCGCCGCAGCGTGCTCGCGACCGCCTCGAGCTGGGTTCCGGCGCTGAAGAACAGCTCGATCAGGGCCTCGGTCGTCGCGCCGAGCGCCGCGTGGTCGACGACCGCCGTGAAGCCGCGCAGCGAACCTGCGCTCCTGAGCCTGTCGACGCGGCGCTTGACCGCCGGGGCGGACAGCGACACCCGTTTGGCGATGTCGTCGAAGGTGCGGCGGCCATCCTCGACGAGCAGCGCAAGAATCTGACGGTCGATCTCGTCCAAGCTTTAGATTCTTGCAGGCATTACATCGCAATCGGCATCGACAACCGTAGTCTGCCCATCTAGGCTGACGAGTGTGACTGACGTCAGGGTTCTGTTCGATGAGGCACACAGCGAGGCCTGGACGATTCGCCCCGAGGTCGCGCGGCTGATGCAGCCGGCCCATCCGGGTGATGCCTCGTACGCGCGGGCCGCTGCGATGCTCGCCGGCCGCGGCTTCGGCGTGCACGCGAACGTCGATGGCGAGCTCACCGCCATGGCGCTGAGCGGCTCTGATCTGCTCGTCATCGCGCATCCCTCGGAGCCGAAGTGGGAGCGCACGACGGCGGTCGGATCGCCTCACCTGAGCGCGGAGGAGATCGACACGATCGAGGCGTTCGTCCGCGCGGGAGGCGGTCTGATCGTGCTCGGCGAAACCGAGCAGGACAAGTACGGCAACAACGTCAACGACCTGCTCGCGCGCTTCGGGCTGGGGCTCGCCAACGACACCGTCCAGGATTACGAGCACTGCACCGCGGCTCCCACCTGGATCCTCGGCAAGCTCGGGGACGGCGGCCGCGGCCGCGACGGCGACCTGCTCGCTCGCGTCGGCGCGGCGTGCTTCTACCGCGCGACGACGATCACCTCCAGCAACGGCGTGCGTGTGCTCGCTCGGACGCACGGCTCGGCATCGGTCCCGGGCGCGGCGCTGATCGTCGCCGGGGAGTACGGCGATGGGCGCGTCGTCGTGCTCGCCGATTCCGACCTGTTCGGCGACGACTGCATCGGTGAGCTCGATCACGCCGATCTGTGGCTCAACCTCGCCTTCTGGGCCGCGCGCCGCCCCGGCGGCGCCGCCCCCGGCTCGGGCCGCGGCCCCGGCGTTGCCGCCCCAGGCTCCGGCCTCGGCCCCGGCCCCGCCCCCGGCCGCGGTCCGGCGCCGGCAGCGACTGTGGAGCTGCCGGCGGCCTGGCCGGCGCTGCGCGACGAGACCGATGCGCTCGCGCTGCTACAGGCCCCCGACGGCTCGCTCGCGGACACCGCCGATTGCGACCGGGCGGGCGCACACGTCGACGCGATCATCGCGGCGCTCGCCGCGCTTCGCCCCTCCTTCCCGGAGGGGGGCGACTACCTGGAGCTCGTGTACCGAGGATCTCCGCGCCTGGCGTGACGGCGGCTATCTCCGGCCCGACTTCGCGCGGTCGCTGCAGGCCTTCCGGCCGGAGCTCGGGCGTGTCGATGGCCGCCGCCACCTCGTGTTCTTCCCGATGTACAAGCAGAACGGCTCGCGCGACACCTGCTTCGAGGCGCTGATCGTCCGGGTCCCCTGGCCGGCCTGGATCGCCGAGATCGAGCGAACGCGGCACGCCAATGGAGCCTACGTCCCGGTCGAGCTGGTCGACGCCACCCGCGGGTACGACTCCGAATGCGCCGTTCTGTTCCCCGAGATGGTGGCGGTCGCCGAGCGCCCACCGAACAATTTCGGGGCGATCTTCTGCGATCGCGAGGCCGCTCGCCTGCGCCGCGTCGCCGCCGAGGCGGCGGACCTGCTGTCGCTCAACCTGCCGCCGGACGCCGCCCGTCTGCTCGTCTCGCCCGAGGACTGCCAGCAGGCCTTCATCCTCTGGGACCTGATCCACGACCGCGCCCACAGCCATGGCGACCTGCCGTTCGACCCGTTCATGATTCGCCAGCGCGCCCCCTACTGGATGTACTCGCTCGAGGAGCTGCGCTGCGACCTGACCGCGTACGTGCAGGCCGTCGAGCTCGAGCGCACGCATCCGTTTGCGCGCTACGTCCAGTACGCGATCCTGCTCGACCGCCTGCTGCGCTTCCCGATCACGGGCTCGCGCGTGCGTAACTACGACGGCCTCGGTGGGCAGCTCCTGTTCAGCTACCTGCACGGGCGCGGTTACCTGCACTGGACCGACAACCGCCTGACGATCGACTGGGACCGGGTGGGGGAGGGTGTCGCCGGCCTGCGCGACGAGATCGCCGAGCTGTATCGCACGGGCATCGACCGCACGAAGCTCCAGCACTGGTGCGCGGCCCACGACCTGATCGCGCAGTCGGTGCCGCCGGCGGCCGGCTCGAACTGGGCGGCCGCGGTGCGAGACCTCCCGGAGGCCGAGGATCCGCGGCCGTACTGCGACCTCGTGCTCTCCGACGAGTTCCCGCTGTCGATCTTCTACACGGCGCTCAGGGCTAAGCTGGGCACGTGAGCGCACGACGGGGATTCGCCTCCGACAACGCGGCGACGATCCATCCGGAGGTGCTGGAGGCGATCGTCGCCGCCAACACCGGTCACGCCTTCAGCTACGGCCACGACGCCTACACCCAGTCGATCGAGCGGCGCTTCGAGGAGGTCTTCGGCGACGGCGCGCGGACCTTCCTCGTGTTCAACGGAACGGGCGCCAACGTGCTCTGCCTGCGCGCCGCCTGCCGGCCCTGGCACGCCGTCATCTGCAGCGAGTGGTCGCATCTGCATGTGGACGAGAGCGCAGCTCCGCAGGCCGTCGCCGGTGTCAAGCTGCTGATCGCCCCGGCGGAGAACGGGAAGCTCACGCCGGCCGCGATCGAGGCGCTCGCCGTTCGCATCGGCGACGAGCACGCCGCCCAGCCCCGGGTCGTCTCCGTCACGCAGTCGACCGAGCTCGGCACGCTCTACTCGCTCCAGGAGCTGCAGGCGATCGCGGACACCGCCCATCGACTCGGCATGCTCGTCCACATGGACGGTGCCCGTCTCAGCAATGCGGCTGCCGCACTCGGCTGCTCGCTGCGCGAGGTCAGTCTCGACGCGGGGGCCGACATGCTCTCCTTCGGCGGGACCAAGTGCGGCCTGATGCTCGGCGAGGCGGTCGTCGTGCGCGATCCGGCCCTCGCGGCCGACCTTCTCTACCTGCGCAAGGGTTCGATGCAGCTCGCATCGAAGATGCGATTCCTTGCCGCCCAGTTCGACGCGCTGCTCGAGGGCGAGCTGTGGCGGCGCTCCGCCGAGCACGCGAACGCGATGGCGACCCGGCTCGCCGCCGCGATCGCCCCGCTCGAGGGTGTCACGGTCACGCGGCCCGTGCAGGCCAACGCCGTATTCGCCGTCGTGCCGCCGGCAGCGCGCGCCGCGCTGCTCGAGCGCTTCGATTTCTACGTCTGGGACGAGGCCCGCGACGAGGTTCGCTGGATGTGCTCGTGGGACACGACTCCGGCGGATGTCGACGCCTTCGCAGCGGCCGTCGCCGAGTGCTTGCAGATTTGCAAATGACTTGCTAAGCTGCTAACACAGTCTCTCCTCTCTCCCTTCCCCATCCTAGGAGTTCACATGCCAGACGAAACCAAGACCGCCCCCAAGAGCGTCCCCAGCATCGATGCCACGTTCGAGCAGGTCAAGGACCTGAACGAGCAGTTCCTGACCGCCGCTCGCAAGGCCGGCAACGTCGCCCTCGACTCCTACGAGAAGGCCGTCAGCCGCGCGATCGACCTCGAGGTCAAGGTCGCCGGCATGACCCAGCAGGAGTGGCTGAAGAGCCTGATCGAGGCCCAGGCCGAGTTTGCCCGCGAACTGACCGAGTCCTACACGACCACGGCTCGCAGCCTGCTCAAGTAACGGTTCGGAACCGTCCGTCTCTCTGCGGGCACCGGCGGCCATCGGGCCGCCGGTGCCCGAGTCTTTTCCGGGCCACCTCGCGCCGGCAGCGGACAGCCGCCGGTCCGCGTGCCGTGAGCGCGATCGTCGCTGGCCTCAGCGGTGAGCGAGGTGATCGCTGCGCGACTTCGCCACCTCCGGCGAGGGCACGACCACGACCGGTCGGTCGGCGTGGTGCAGGACACCGTGCGAGACGCTGCCGAGCAGCATCGACTTGATGCCGGTCAGGCCGCGCGTCCCCATCACGATCGCCTTGGCGGAGATGTGCTCCGCCTCGTGCAGCACTGCGTCGGCGACCGTCGTGCGCAGGGTGGCCGTGCCCGGCCGGGCATCGAGCCCGAGTTCACGCGCGTGAGCGGCGCCCTCCTCGGCCGTCTCGAGGGCGGCCTGCTCGCTCGCGTCGTCGACCTCATCGAGATCGACGATCGCGGGGGCGCCGAGCGCCGTGCCGGCGCGGGCCATCGTATCGACGAACCGCTGCCAGACCGTCAGGATCGTGGCCGGTTCGCCCGGGAACAGGGCAGCAGCTTCGGCGATCGCTGCCTTGGCGTCTTCAGAGCCGTCGTATGCGATGAGGATCACGGGAACTCCTGTCGGTTCAGGGGGTCATTTTGGCCCGTTCTGAGGATCACACTAGTTCAGCGCCGCCGGCGCGGTCTCGTGGACCCACCGCCTCGGTCATCCGGAGTTCGCAGTCGACCGATTGCGCCTTTCCCGCAATAGCTCGCTGGGAACCACGCACAAGCCGCTCGGCGCCGGGCCGCAGCCGCCGGGGTGGAATCGGCGGATGGAGCCCCCTTAACGGCTTCTTAGATTCCAGGACGTACATGAACGACCTGGAGCGGCCCGCATGAACACCCTCGACTTCGCTCGAACGCAGTTCGCCATCACGACGCTTTTCCACTTCATCTTCGTTCCGATGTCGATCGGCCTGGCGACGTTCGTGGCGATCTGTCAGACCCGCTGGTACCGCACCGGCAACGAGGTCTACCTGCGGATGACGCGCTTCTGGGGCAAGTTCCTGCTGATCTCGATGGCGATCGGCGTCGTCACGGGAATCGTGCAGGAGTTTCAGTTCGGCATGAACTGGTCCCTGTACTCCAAGTACGTCGGCGACATCTTCGGCGCGCCCCTCGCGATGGAGGCTCTGATCGCCTTCTTCCTCGAGTCCACCTTCATCGGGTTGTGGATCTTCGGCTGGGGCCGGCTGTCACCGAAGCTGCACCTCGCGACGATCTGGCTGACGGCCGTCGGTACGGCGCTGTCCGCGTACTTCATCCTCGCCGCCAACTCATGGATGCAGCATCCCGTCGGCTATGTGATCAACCACCAGACCGGGCGGGCGCAGCTGACCAACATCTTCGCGGTGCTGTTCAACAGCACCGTGCTGCTCGCCTTCCCGCATACGATCCTCGGCGCATTCACGACCGGTGGCATGCTCGTGATCGCGATCTGCGGATACCTGCTCCTGCGCGGCCGCCGCAGTGACGTCGTCACCAGGTCGCTGCGGATCGCGCTGCCATTCACGCTCGTGGCCGTGCTCCTGACGATGGGATTCGGCGACGGGCAGGGCCGCCTGATGGTCCACCAGCAGCCGATGAAGATGGCGGCCGCCGAGGCGGTCTACCACTCCGGCAACGGCCAGGGCTTCTCGATTCTCTCCGTCGGTGCGGTCAAGGGCAACCCCGGCCGCGTCACCAGCGTCAGGATCCCGCACCTGCTGAGCCTGATCGAGGACTTCTCGTGGAACGGTTCGATCGCCGGCATGGACAACATCCAGGCGCAGGAGCGCAAGGAGTACGGCCCGGGCAACTACATCCCGATCGTGGGTGTCGAGTACTGGACGTTCCGGCTGATGATCGGCGCCGGCATTCTGATGTTCCTGCTCAGCCTCGGCGGCCTCTTCCTGATGCGGCGCGGCGTGATCGACAAGAGCCGTGGCTTCCACCGCGCGGCCCTGCTCGGCGTCGTCCTGCCGATCCTGGCGAACTGGACGGGCTGGATCTTCACGGAGGTCGGTCGTCAGCCGTGGGTGGTCTTCGGTCTGCTGAAGACCTCGCAGGCGAACTCGCCCAACGTCTCCACCCTGGACATCGCGCTGACGCTGTTCGGCTACATCGTGATCTACGGCGTGCTGATCGCGATCGGCGGCTGGCTGATGGTGCGCGAGGTCAAGCACGGGCCCGAGCCCGGCCCTGACGAGACGCCGTCTCCACAGGCACCGTCCACGCATCCGGACCTCGTCCTCGCCTACTGAAGAGGAGAACGACCATGCACATCGAACCCAGCTTCCTCCAGGGCCTCTGGTTCGTCCTGATCGCGATCCTCTGGGCGGGCTACTTCATCCTCGAGGGCTTCGACTTCGGGGTCGGCATGCTCGTCAAGGTGCTCGGTCGCGACGACGTCGAGAAGCGGATGATCATCCACACGATCGGTCCCGTCTGGGACGGGAACGAGGTCTGGCTGCTGACCGCGGGCGGCGCCACCTTCGCCGCCTTCCCACTCTGGTACGCGAGCGCGTTCAGCGGCTTCTACCTGGCGCTCTTCCTCGTGCTCGCGGCGCTGATCGTCCGCGGCGTCTCGTTCGAGTTCTGGGGCAAGGTCGACAACCCCACCTGGCGCCAGACCTGGACCTGGGCAATGGCGATCTCGAGCGGCCTCGCGGCGCTGCTGTTCGGCGTCGCGTGGGCGAACTTCATCCACGGTGTCCCGATGGGATCCGATCACGTCGTCCACGCGACGCTGTGGGATCTGCTGCACCCGTACGCGCTCGTCGGCGGGCTGACGACGCTGTCGCTGTTCTACGCGCACGGCGCCAACTTCCTGTCGCTGCGCGTCAAGGGTGAGATCCACGGCCGCGCCAAGGCGATGGCCGATCGGGCCGGCGTCGTCGCCAGCGCGCTGATGGTGGTGTTCCTGCTGTGGAGCGCGATCGACCTCCACTTCGCGACCGGGCGTGCCCTGATCGCGATCGTCGCCGGGCTGATCGCGGTCGCCGCGCCGATCGCCGGCAAGCGCTCCGACGGCCTGCGTTTCATCGCCGGCACGCTCCAGGTGCTGATGCTGGCCGTGGTGCTGGCCGCGGCGCTGTTCCCGAACGCGCTGCCCTCCTCGACGAGCGCCGCGGGCACCCTCACCTTGGCGACGGCGTCCTCCAGCCACTACACGCTGACGGTGATGTCGATCGTCGCGATCGTGATGGTGCCGATCGTGCTCCTATACCAGGGATGGACCTACTGGGTCTTCCGTCACCGGCTCGGCCGTGACGACTATGAGGGTGCGGTGAACCCGATCGCAGTGATCGAGCACCACTTCCCGGCCGCGCAGTGAGCGACCGGGTCGATCGTCGGCTCGCACGCGAAAGCGCCGCCGCCAAACCGCACTTCGCGGTGGCGGCGGCGCTCGGAGTCCTGTCCGCGGCGGCCGTTGTCGCCCAGGCGGCGCTGCTCGCCCACCTGATCTCGGCCTCAGCGGTGGCGCACGTGCCGCTCGCTCGGCTGAGCGGCTCGCTCGTCGCCCTCGGGGCCGTGCTGGCGGCGCGCGCCCTGCTCGCCGGGGGCTTCGAGCTGTCGGGTCGTCTCGCCGCGGTGCGCGTGATGGCCGAGCTGCGCGGCCGGCTCGCCCGACACCTGCTGCTCGCGCGCCCCGGACGGCGCCCGGCTGAGCGCACCGGCGAGCTCGCGGCATCGGCCGTTCAAGGCGTCGATGCTCTCGAGAGCTACTTCGCCGGCTACCTGCCGTCGATGGTGCTCGCCACGGTGGTGCCGCTCGCCGTGCTGATCTGGATCATCCCGGTCGACGCGATCTGCTCGGTGATCCTCGCGTTCACGATTCCCGTCCTGATCGTCTTCATGATCATCATCGGGATGGGAGCCGAGTCGCGCACGCGGACGCGCTGGCAGGCGCTCTCGCTGCTCTCCAGCCACTTCCTCGATGTCGTCCGCGGGCTCGAGACGCTGCGTGCGCACCGCCGCGAAGGCGCCCAGGCTGCGATTCTCGAGCAGGTCGGCGACCGCTACCGGCGCGAGACGATGGGCACGCTGCGCCTCGCGTTCATGTCGGCGCTCGTGCTCGAACTGTGCGCGATGATCGGAACGGCGCTCGTCGCCGCGACGATCGGCGTGCAGCTCACCGGCGGCCATCTGACACTCGACGCCGGCCTGACCGTGCTGCTGCTCGCGCCCGAGCTCTATAACCCGCTCCGGCAGGTCGGGCAGCAGTTTCACGCCAGCGCGGACGGCCTCGCCGCCGCGGCCCGCGTGCTCGAGGTTCTCGACGAGCCGGCGGCCGTCAGCGTCCCGGAGGCCGCCCGTGAACCGGGTGACCCCCGCGTGCATGCGATCGTGTTCGACGACGTCAGCTACGCCTACCCCGGGCGGCCCGGCGACGTGGTCGCGGGGGCCTCGCTCGTGATCGCACCCGGCGAGTTCGTGGCGCTCACCGGCCGCAGCGGAGCGGGCAAGAGCACGATCGCTGCGCTCCTGCTGCGCCTCGCCGACCCGACCGGCGGCACGATTCGGTGCGGCGACACGGACCTGCGCGACGTCGACCCCGACCGGTGGCGGCGGCGGATCGCCTGGGTGCCGCAGCGAGCGACGCTGTTCGCCGGGACGATCGCCGACAACGTCGCGCTGCCGGACCCGGACGCCTCTCGTGAGCGCATCGTGCGCGCCGCGGAGCAGGCCGGCCTCAGCGCGATGCTCGCCTCGCTGCCGGATGGCCTGGAGACCGTGATCGGCGATGGCGGCCGTCACCTGTCCGCCGGCCAGAGCCAGCGGGTCGCGCTCGCCCGGGCGTTCCTGTCCGCTTCGGCGCTGGTCGTGCTCGACGAGCCGACGGCCAACCTCGATGCCGACACGGCGGCCGCGATCGCCGACGCGATTCGAAGCACTCGCCGTCGGTCGCACGATCGTCCTGATCACCCACGATCGACGGCTCGCGGCTCGCGCCCACCGGGTCGTCGAGCTCGAGCGCGGGCAGATCGCCGCCGCGCAGCAGCCGGCGGCGATCCCGGTGGCCGTGGCGGTGGCGGCATGACCGGGTCAACCGCTCGCAGCCTCGCCCGTGCGGCCCGGCTGCAGGACGGCGAGGGACGCCGGCTGACGCTCAGCATCGGCCTCGCGTTCGGTGCGGTCCTCGCCGCGACCGGACTGTTGACGACATCGGGCTACCTGATCTCGCGCGCCGCCCAGCGGCCGGAGATCATCACGCTGACCGCGGTGATCACCGCAGTCCGCGGCTTCGGGATCGCGCGGGCCGCCCTGCGTTACGGGGAGCGCGTCGTGTCCCACGATCTCGCGCTGCGCGTCCTCGCCCGCCTGCGGGCCGGCTTCTACGCCGTGCTCGCCCCGCTCGGCCCGGATGCCCTTGGCGGGCACCGCCGCGGCGAGCTGCTGTCCCGCTTCGTCGCCGACGTCGACTCGCTTCAGGATCTGTACCTCCGGGCGCTCGCGCCGCCCGTCGTCGCTGTGCTCGTGATCATGTCGGCGGGGTTGGTCGCCGGGTTGATGCTTCCGGTCGCGGCGCTCGTGATCGCGGGCTCGCTGCTGTTCGCCGCCGTCTGCATCCCGCTTGTGACCGCGCTGCTCGCGTCCGCGGCCGGCCGGCGCCAGGCGCCCGCCCGCGCGGCTCTCGCCTCGGAGCTGGTCGAGGCGCTCGATGGCAGCGTCGAGCTCGCCGTCTCCGGCCGCGGGCCCGACCGCGTCGCGCGGCTCGACCGGCTCAGCGCCCGTTTGACCTGGGTCTCGCGGCGCGACGCGGCCGCCGGAGCGGCGGCGACCTCGCTCGGCTCGCTGCTGACCGGGGCGACGATCGTCGCCGTCCTCCTTGTCGGGGTCCCGGCGGTCCACAGCGGCGCCGTCAAGGGGGTGTTCCTGGCGGCGCTCGTACTGCTCGTGATGGGCGCCTTCGAGGGGCTCCAGCCACTGCCCCTCGCGGCGCGGTCGCTGCGCGGCTGCGCCGAGGCCGCCGGCCGGCTCGACGAGCTGCGCAACCTCACCCCGGCGGTCAGTGATCCGCTGCATCCGTCGCCGGCCCCGACCGGCGGCGCGCTCGCCGTCCGCAACCTCATGTTCCGGTATCCGGGCGCCCCGGTTGACGAGGTTCTGCACGATCTCTCGATCAGCTTCGAGCCGGGGTGCCGCGTCGCCGTCACCGGCCCGAGCGGCGTCGGCAAGACGACGCTGGCGCATCTGCTCGTCCGCTTCCTCGACCCGACCGCCGGGCTCGTCACGCTGGGCGGGGTCGATCTGCGCGAGCTGGCTCAGCACGATCTGCGCAGCGCCGTCGTGCTCGCGGCGCAGGACGCGCACGTGTTCACGACGACGGTGCGCGAGAACCTGCTGCTGGCGCGTCGCGAGGCGACCGAAGCGGACCTCTGGAGCGCACTCGCCGCGGTCCAGCTCGACGAGTTCGTTCGCGACCTCCCCGAGGGCATCGACACGCTCGTCGGGGAGGACGGGGACCTGCTCTCCGGCGGCGAGCGCCAGCGCCTGACGATCGCCCGCGCGCTCGTCTCGAGCGCCCGCTTCGTGATCCTCGACGAGCCGACCGCGCAACTCGATTCGGACACCGCCGAGGACCTGATCCGCGCCGTCAGCACCGCCGCCGGCGACCGCGGCCTGATCGTCATCTCGCACCGCTCCGAAGGCCTCGCCGAGTTCGACGAGGTCGCGCTCGGCGTCGGCAGCGCCAAGGCCGCGCTCGCGTAGCGGAGCCACGGCCGTCCGGCCCGACCGCACCCGTGAAATGCGGCGCGGCTCGCCTGCGCGGTAGTGTGGCGAGGCAAGCGCGGAGAGAGGTGTTCGGTGGCAGAGGTGGCGTACAACCTGATCAAGCCGGTGACTCAATCGAGCCTGGCGACGATTGCGCAGTTCATGCTCGGGCTGATGCTCCGCAACATCGCCTCGGACGGCTACGTCTTCGAGGATCCGCTCGTGCCGGGCGTCCAATCGAAGCCGGGCGCGATCCTCGCGTCGCCGTCCTGGCAGGGATTCGGCAACGTCACGCAGGACTATGTCTACAACTGGACGCGCGACGCGGCGGTGGTCGCGATCGAGCTGGCGCACGGCGAGCTTCCGACCAATCAGCCGCTGCTCGACTACGTGCAGTTCGCGCGCACGTGCCAGACCTCCGGTGGTGACTTCGACCGTGCCGCATTCCGGATCGACGGGGCCCCGCGAGCGAACTGGACCGACCAGACCGACGGGCCGGCACTGCAGACGCTCGCGCTGCTCGAGCTGTTCTCACAGCTCGATGCCCCGACGCAGGCGCTGGCGGGCACGGTCGTCGCGGCCAACCTCGGCTTCCTGCAGGGCGCCTATCAGGGGCAGACGTTCAACCTCTGGGAGGAGGAGTACGGCGCGTCGTTCTTCGCGCGCTCGGTGCAGCTGCGCTGCTGCGAGGCGATCGCCGGCAACGCCGTCGGGCTGGCGGTCCCCAGCTGGGTCGGCGACGCGATCCCATGGCTCCAGAATGCGCTCCAGCAGCACTGGAACGGCCAGCTCTACCAGTCGATCCTGCCCGTGCCCGCCGCGCCCGACTACCGCGTTCCCTACGACCCGAACATCGACATCGTGATGGCCGCGATCTACGGGGCGGTTCCCGTCACCGACCCGCAGCTGCTCGCGACCGCCGCCCAGCTGCGCGCCCAATGGGCCGATCAGGGCTCGCCGTACTACTACCCGATCAACGGCGACGATCAGGCGCGCGGGATCGGGCCGATGCTCGGGCGCTATCCCGGCGACAAGTACGACGGCGACAGCGGTGTGCCGGCCGATGACCACCCCTGGGCGATCGCCACGTGCAACTTCGCCGAACTGCACTACCGGCTGGCGAGCGCGATCGAGTCCCAGGGCGCGGTCCCCGAGGACGCCGAGTCGGCACAGTTCCTCTCGCAACTGCAGATCGGTGCCGCGACGAGCCCGGCCGGCGCGGCGAGCGCGCTGCGCGCTGCCGGCGACCAGATGCTGCAGGCGGTCGTGTTCCACAGCGACCATCTCGAGTTGAGCGAGCAGTTCGACGCCTGGACGGGCTACGAGAAGAGCGTCAGCAACCTCTCGTGGAGCTACGCCGCGTTCCTCTCGGCCGTGCGGGCGAGATAGTCGCCGGCGCCGTTCACGGGGCCGCCACGAGGCGCTCGAACAGGTGGTCGAGCGTCCGTTGGGGGTCATCCGAGATGCCGGCGTGGACGGGTGAGGTCTGCACGACCGTGCTCGAGGGTGCTGCCAGCCATCCGAACCGCTCGGACTGGGGCAGCGCTGCGATCGGGCCCGCGCCCGGTTCGCCGGCGGCGATCCGGGCGATCGCGTCGAGGTACTCGGGCACGCCGCTGAGATCGGCGCCGGGCGCCAGCACGCGCGCCCGTTCGGGGTCGTAACCGAGCCTGACGCCCAGAAAACGACGGGTGCGGCAGAACACGATCACGCCGACATTGACGAACTCGTCGCGCTCGATCCTCGGGACGACCCGGATCACCGCGTACTGGAAGGGTTCACGTGCCACGGGCGCGAGCCGCCTCCTCGGTGAAGGAACCGTGGTCCGCGAGCCGATCCGCCAGATACGCGCGGTAGCTCGCGCGGGCGATCGCCGGATCCTCGCCAAGCCATTCGTCGGGGATCTCCGCCAGAGCCTCGTCGATCTGAGCCTCGCCGAGCCGGGCGACCATGCGCTCGTCGGCCCCCGGCAGATCGGCGGCGAGCGCCAGCAGGACGTGGTCGGCGATCAGCGGGAACGGCTCGCGAGCGCGGTTCGCGAGGTCGAGCTCGGCATGGTGCCGGTACACGGCGGCGCCGTGATCGATCAACCACGTGCGGGCGTGCCAGACGAGCATGTTCGGATTCCGCGCGGTCCGGTCGACATTCGTCGTCCAGGCGTCGAACCAGACGACATCCGAGGCGAACTCGGACGGCACCGAGTCGCGCCGCGCCGGGTTGTAGTCCAGAGCGCCCGGGAGGAAGTCCACGCCGAGGTTGAGGCCCGCGCTCCGGGTCACGAGCTCGTTGATCTCGGGGTCGGGCTCCGTGCGCCCAAGCGCCGCGTCGAGCTCGACGAGCACGAGCTCGGGGACCGGCAACCCGGCCAGCTGCGCAAGCCGGCCGACGAGCACCTCCGCGACGAGCGCTTTCAGCCCCTGCCCCGCGGCGCGGAACTTGACGACGTACAGCCCGTCGTCGTCCGCCTCCACGAGCGCGGGGAGCGAGCCGCCCTCACGCAGCGGCGTCACGTAGCGCGTCGCGGTCACGCTCCTCAGCGGCATCTCGCCGATCTTGCCAGGCACCGTGGTAGAAAGACCAGGTGATCACGCCGGCCGGCCAGCGGACGCGCGCATGGAGTTGACGCGGCTCCGGGAGCTGGACGGCGAAGCGGCCGTCACGGCCGGGGGACGCACGCTCAGCTACGCAGAGCTGCGTGGCGCCGCCGGGGCCGTCGCGGCCCGGCTCGCCGGGGTGACGCGCGCCGCCTTCTGGGCGGAGAACACGCTGGAGGCGATCGTCGCCGCCGTCGCCGCCGTCGAGGCCGGGACCGAGCTCGTCCCGATCAACCCGAAGCTCGGCTCGTCCGAGCTCGACCACATCCTCACCGACTCCGCGCCCGAGGCGATCATCGGTCCACGCGCGGGGTCCCCGCAGGGCACGTATCGCCGGATCGAGGTCGACCTCGACGCGCGTGCCGAGCTCCCGCCTGCGCCACGCGATCCGGAGCGCGTGGCGCTGGTCGTTTACACCTCCGGGACAACCGGCAGACCGAAGGGCGTGCTGCTGCCGGCGCGCGCGATCGCCACCAACCTCGATGCGCTCGCCGGCGCCTGGGCATGGACCAGCCAGGACCGGCTCGTGCACGCGCTCCCGATCTTTCACGTGCACGGCCTCGTGCTCGGGCTGTTCGGGCCGTTGCGCCGGGGCGGTCACGTCCGGCACCTCGGCCGCTTCGCGCCCGAGCTCGTCGCAGCGGCGCTCGCGGGCGGCGACACGATGCTGTTTGGGGTTCCGACCATGTACCACCGGCTTGCCGAGGCGGCCGAGCGCGATCAGGCGGTGGCGCGCGGGCTCGGGTGCGCTCGGTTGCTCGTGTCCGGGTCGGCCGCACTTCCGGCGAGCACGTTCGAACGGATCCTGCGCGTCAGCGCGCAGCGGGTCGTCGAGCGCTACGGCCTGACCGAGACGATCATGAATACGGCGGTGCGGGCGGATGGCGAGCGGCGGCCGGGCGAGGTGGGGAGGCCGCTCCCCGGCGTCTCCCTGCGAGTCGTGACCGATCGGGGCGATGATGCTCCGGCCGACGGCCAGACGATCGGCGAGGTCGTCGTGCGCGGCCCGAACCTCTTCCTCGGCTATCTGAACCGTCCCGAGGCGACGGCCGAGGTCGTCCGCGACGGCTGGTTCTGGACCGGTGATGTCGCGACGCTCGCCCCCGACGGCTATGTCCGGATCGTCGGGCGCAAGTCGACCGACCTGATCAAGACCGGTGGCTACAGGGTCGGGGCGGGCGAGATCGAGGGCGCGCTGCTCGACCACCCGGCGGTCGGCGAGGTCGCGGTCGCCGGTCTCCCCGACGACGACCTCGGTGAGCGGATCGTCGCGTGGATCGTGCTCGAGCCCGGAGCTGAGCAGCCGTCGCCCCAGGCGCTGGCCGACCACGTCGCCGCGCTGCTCTCACCGCACAAGCGCCCGCGCGAGGTGCGCTTCGTGGCGGAGCTCCCGCGCAACGCGATGGGCAAGGTGCTCAAGCAGCAGTTGATTGCGCCATGAGCGACTCGCCCGGGACTTGGATACAGAAAGTGCCCTCCCAGGGCGTTTTCTGTATCCAAGTGGGGCCGGCGCTACCGGCCCAGTTCGAAGGGGGCGCTGTGGTCGTACAGCGCCGCGTGCTCCCTCGCGGCACGGAACTCCGCGGGCGGCTCGCCGCACAGGAGCCATTGCGAGTGAGGTCGGGGCTCGAGATGGCCGGCCGCGACGAGGGCGCGGACCGCGGTTGTGACCGACGGACGCCGCGCGCCGACGACCGACGCGATCAGGCTGTGCGTGAGCGGGAGGCGGATCGCGATGCCCTGAGGTGTGACCCGCCCCCACCGGTCGGCGAAATGCCAGAGCACGAGTCGAACGCGGTCATCGACACGTCTCATGTGGCACACGGCGAGATGGAACGAAAGCCAATACACCCGCAGCATGATCCGGCTCGTGAGAGCAGCCGAGATCTCCGGCCAGCGTGCGACGCGGGTCACGAATCCGCGATCGAGGACCGCGACGCGGATCGGTTGGTTCACGGTCCAGTTGACGTCCGTGCCGACCGATGCGTCGGGTCCGACTCTGAGCCAGGGCTGGGTCACATCGCCGGGGCCGAGTAACTCCGCGCAGGAACGCTCTCCGACGGTCACCCGGCGGACGAGCAGCCCGTCGATGAGCAGCAGCCCGAGGCTCCCGCCGGCTTCGAACTCGTGCGGGTCCACCATCCACGGACCCTTCTGATAGCGAACCATCCGCGCAATTGCCTCGCGTCGCGCGATCTCGACCTCCTCCGGCGCGAGCCTCGCCGCCAGATCTGGATCGTGGTCCAGCACCGACTCGGCAGAACCGGACACCGCATCACCCCCGCTTCCCCGGCGCCACCGGCTCGCACAGCTGCTCCATCCCACAGACCGTGAGCAGGCGACGCGCTTGCGGGCTCGCGTCGATCACCACGACGCGCACCGCACAGCGATGCACGAACTCCAGAGCGTGGACAAGATTGGTATCGGCGAAGGTTACGCGGCCGAGATCGAAGGCGACCGTCGTGAGGTCCTCGGCGACGGTCCGACGCAGCGCTTCGCCCAGTTGGTGAGCGGACGCCACGTCGATCTCGCCGGCGATCGAAATCACCGCGACACCATCGCGGATTGGCGAGCGCTCAATCTTCAGTGTCTGTGGGCCTGGCGTCTTCGGTGACGGGGCAGCGTGCTGCGGCCCCTCAGATGGCATGCGAGTGAGTCTCCTGCCGTCATGGGTCTCCAACAAAGGCGATTTGTCCGTTTGCGGACGTTGCGGTGGGGAATCGCCCTCTTCGGGCCGCAGCCTCAGCGCGATCCGGTCAGACCGCTGCTGAGCGGGTAGCTGCGGTGTGAGGATCGAGCCAGGCGCGCCGCCAGGCTGGAATCGGCGATCTCGTCGCACCGACCCCGAGATGGAGGGGAGACGCAATGACGCACGGACAGACAACGAAGGGAATGTCGCTGGCGAAAGGGCCGGTGGGACTGATCGGGCTGGCGATGCTGGTCTACGGGGTCACCTCCCTGATCTTCGGCGGCCACGGCTTTGCGCAGCACGCGCCGAACGGGGCGATCCACGGCAGGAGCTGGCTCGGCCTCGAGGCGAACGGATGGAGCGGCCTGCTGTTCCTCGCAGGTGGGCTGCTGCTGCTGCTCGCCACCCCGCTGCACTGGGCCGCGAAGGGTATGTCGCTGATCGTCGGGCTCGCGCTCGGCGCCGCCGCACTGGTCGCGCTCACCCACGACGGCCGCGGCGCCGTCGGGATCTTCGCGGCCAACCATCTGACGGAACTCGTCTGGGGTGGGTGCGCGGCGGTGTTGATCGGCCTGTCGCAGCTGCCGCGTGTTGGCGCGAAGCCGCGCGCCGACGATCTCGGGAACCCGGCGATCGCCCGCGAGGCCGAGCTCCCGCCGAGCGCCGGCGAGCCGGCCCACTCCGAACCAGCTCGGTCCACGAACCTCGAGGACGAGCGGGACGTCGAGGGTTGGGAGAGCAGCTCGGCAACCGTGGGCGGCCCGCGGACCTGGCGCCGCCAGGCGCCGATCACTTCGACTTCATCAACGATCAGCGCAACCCGAAAGGAGCAGCATGACTGACAAGCACCTCGATGAAGGCAAGGGGCGGCTCAAGCAGGCCGTTGGCGCACTGACCGACGATCGGCGCCTCAAGAATGAGGGCAAGGCCGACCAGGCCAAGGCGACGGTCAAGGACAAGGTCGACAAGGTTGTCGACGCGCTCTCGGCGCGCGACAGGAAGTAGCGCGCCGGCGCTCCCGGCCGGGAAGTCGTCAGTTCCCGGCCGGGGTCGAGCGTCGGCGCCCGTCCTCCGGCGCCTCGCCGTGACGGCCGAGGCCGGGAGCGGGATCGCGATGCCCTCCAACTGGTGGGCCACTGATGAATTACAAGCTGACAGCGGGGACTCGGTGCGCGGTCAGCGCCCCGTCGCGGACGGCGACATCGACCCTGGCGCCCGCGCCCGCGGTGATCGTGACCGCGGCCGCGTGCGGCTCGGCGGCCCGGCTCGTCGGGAACCACGGGCGGCCGACGGGACCGACGATCAGCGTGTGTGCCTGACGGCCGGCGAATGTGAGCCCGTGTTCGCTGTCGACGGCGCCCGCCCACACGGGAACGCCGCCCTCCTTCAGCGCCGCCAGCGCCGCGCGCGGATCGGCCACGACCAGGCCGACCTCCGAAACGGCGAGCAGCTCACCGGCCGTGAACGGCCCCGAGGCGCCCGAGGGCTCGAGTGTGCGGTGGGCGATCAGCTCGACGATGTTGGACGCCGGGTCCTCGATGTAGCAGGCAACCGCGTTCCAGTCGGTGAACTCGAACCGCGTCTCGCCGCTTGACTCCTCGGACAGCAGGCCGTAGCACGCTGCCGCCCAGTCGCGCGCGACATCGAAACGGTCCCCTGGGACGAGCAGCGCGAAATGGTGGAATGGCCGGGCACCGTCGGCGACGCCGACGAACGTGACGGTCGCGACCCCGATCGACAGCGACAAGCGCTCGGCCGAGAGCCGGTGCGCGCCGGCGCCCCACGATCCATAGAAGCGCGACACCGCATCGAGATCGGCGGCGGCGACCGATAGCTCGACCGACGAGATCGTCGCGTCCGCATCCATCGCGCCCTCATCCATCGCTTCCGAGGTCGGCGTCGCCCACCAGTTCCCGCGCCTGACGCGCGATCTCGAGATCCTCGCGGGCCGGGATCACCAGCACCGCGAACTCGCCGAGGAAGCTCAGGCCGGCGACCGCCTCGTCGCGGATCTCGCTCGCGTGCTCCCCGATGCCCCCCGTGAAGGCGAGCGCGTCGATGCCGCCGGCCGCGGCCGCCATCGCGGCGATCCCCGCGCGCAGGCGGTGCAGGTAGACATCGATCGCCACGGCGCCGCGCGGCTCCCCGCCGGCACGCCGGGCGAGCACCTCGCGCATGTCGGCCGTCCCCGCCAATCCGAGCAGGCCCGAGGAGTGCTCGAGCGCGTCCGCCAGCTCCGGCTCGGTGATGCCAGTGCGCTCGAGCAGCCACAGCAGCAGCCCGGGATCGACCGTCCCCGATCGCGTTCCCATCACGAGCCCTTCGAGCGGCGTGAACCCCATCGTCGTGTCGACCGAGTGGCCGTCGCGAATCGCGCACAGCGATGCGCCCGAACCGAGGTGGCAGCTGACGATGCGCAGGCCGGCGGGGGCGGCTCCGAGCAGCTCCGGCACCCGCCGGGCGATGTAGGCGTGCGAGAGCCCGTGAAAACCGTAGCGGCGCAGCCCCCAGCGCTCTCGCCACTCGAGTGGGAGCGCATATTCGCTCGCCGCCCGCGGCAGCGTGGCGTGGAAGGCGGTGTCGAAGCAGGCGACGGCGGGCACGCCGGGGAGCGCCTCCATGACCGCGTCGAGAGCGGCAAGCGATTTCGGTTGATGGAGCGGCGCGAGTGCGACGAGATCCTCGAGCGCGCTGCGGACCGCCGCGTCGACCCGGACTGCCGCTCGGAACCGCGAGCCGCCGTGGACGATTCGATGAGCGGTCAGGTCGGCCGCGCTCAGCCCGCAGGCGAGCGCGGCCGAAAGCTGCGTCTGATCGAGCTGGGTCTGCGGCGAGTCGAGCTCGCGCACGACCACCGGTTCGTCGGCGCCGTGATCCAGGAGCGAGAGCTTGAGGCTGCTGGAGCCGGCGTTGACGACGAGGACTCTAGGTCCGCCCACCCCACGTCCAATCGCGGACGTCGGGTGCATCGTCGCCCACCTCGCGGGTGTACGCGCGGTGGGTGAGTCGCGCGTCCACCATCGCCTGGCGCAGGTGCGCCGCGGGCTCGTCGAGGCCCGGGACGCGATCGATCACGTCGATCACGAGGTGGAAACGGTCGAGGTCGTTGAGCATCACCATGTCGAACGGCGTCGTCGTGGTGCCTTCCTCCTTGTACCCGCGCACGTGGATGTTGGCGTGGTTGGCGCGCCGGTATGTGAGTCGGTGGATCAGCCACGGGTATCCGTGGTAGGCGAAGATCACCGGCTTGCTCGTCGTGAACAGCGAGTTGAACTCGCGATCGGAGAGTCCGTGCGGGTGCTCGGACTCGGGCTGCAACCGCATCAGATCGACGACGTTGACGACCCGCACCCGCAGGTCGGGCGCGTGTTCGCGCAGGATCGCCACGGCCGCGAGCGTCTCGAGCGTGGGAATGTCGCCCGCGCACGCGAGCACGACGTCGGGTTCCTGCCCGTGGTCGCTCGAGGCCCAGGGCCAGATGCCGATCCCGCGGGTGCAATGGGCGATCGCTTCGTCGGCCGAGAGGTAATCGAGCGACGGCTGCTTGCCGGCGACGATCACGTTCACGTACTGGCGGCTGCGCAGGCAATGGTCGGCGACCGACAGCAGGCAGTTGGTGTCGGGTGGCAGGTAGATGCGGACGATCTCGGACTTCTTGTTGACGACGTGATCGATGAACCCGGGATCCTGGTGCGAGAAGCCGTTGTGATCCTGGCGCCACACATGGCTCGTCAGCAGGTAGTTGAGCGAGGGGACCGGCGCCCGCCAGGGGATGTCGCGTGTCACCTTCAGCCACTTCGCATGCTGGTTGAGCATCGAGTCGATGATGTGGATGAACGCCTCGTAGCAGTTGAACAGACCGTGACGGCCCGTCAGCAGGTAGCCCTCGAGCCAGCCCTGGCACATGTGCTCGCTGAGGACCTCCATCACCCGGCCCGACGAGGCGAGGTGATCGTCGTCGGCGAGGATCTCCGCTTCCCAGACCCGATCGGTCGCCTCCAGCACGGCGCCGAGGCGGTTCGAGGCCGTCTCGTCGGGGCCGACGATCCGGAAGTTGGTGGGGTTCTCACGGACCACGTCGCGCAGCCACGTGCCGAGCACGCGGCAGGCCTCGTTCGATGTGACCCCCGGCTCCGGGACCTCCACGGCGTAGTCGCGGAAGTCGGGCAGCTCCAGCGCCTTCGTGAGACGGCCGCCGTTGGCGTGCGGGGTCGCGCTCATCCGCCGGTCGCCCTCGGGAGCGAGCTCGCTGATGTCCGCGATCACGGCGCCCGAGTCGTCAAACAGCTCCCACGGGCGGTAGGAGCGCAACCACTCCTCCAGCTGCTGCAGGTGGGCGGGGTTGTCCTTGAGCCCCGAGAGCGGAACCTGATGGGAGCGGAACGACCCCTCTGTGCGCAGGCCGTCGACGCGAGCGGGCCCGGTCCAGCCCTTCGGCGTGCGCATCACGATCATCGGCCAGCGCGGCCTGCCCGAGGCACGCCCGGCGCGGGCCCTGGACTGGATCTCGGCGATCTCGGCGAGGCACTCCTCCAGAGTCGCCGCCATCAGCTGGTGCATCGTCGCCGGGTCACTGCCCTCGACGAGCTTCGGCGCGTAGCCGTACCCCTCGAGCAGCGAGTTCAGCTCGTCCGGCGGGATCCGCGCGAGCACCGTCGGATTGGCGATCTTGTAGCCGTTCAGGTGCAGGATCGGCAGCACGGCGCCGTCGCCGACCGGATCGAGGAACTTGTTCGAGTGCCAGCTCGTGGCGAGCGGGCCGGTCTCGGCCTCGCCGTCGCCGACCACGCAGACGGCGAGCAGGCCCGGGTTGTCGAGCACGGCCCCGAAGGCGTGCACCAGGCTGTAGCCGAGCTCACCACCCTCGTGGATCGAGCCGGGCGTCTCCGGGGCCACATGACTTGGGATGCCGCCGGGGAACGAGAACTGGCGGAACAGCCGGCGCAGACCGCGCTCGTCCTTGGTGATGTGCGGGTAGACCTCGGTATAGGTGCCGTCGAGGTAGGCGCTTGCGACCAGCCCGGGGCCGCCGTGGCCCGGTCCGGTGATGTAGATCGCCTCCAGCTGCTCGTGGATCCGCAGCGCGTGGTTCATATGGGCGTAGATGAAGTTCAGCCCGGGAGTCGTGCCCCAGTGGCCGAGTAGGCGCGGCTTGATGTGCTCGGGGCGCAGCTGCTCGCGCAGGAGCGGATTGTCGAGCAGGTAGATCTGCCCGACCGACAGGTAGTTGGCGGCGCGCCACCAGGCGTCGAGACGGTTCAGCTCGGCGTCGGACAGAGGCTCCACAGCACACACCCCCGGTTGAGGTTGCCGGCTTGCATGTCCATTAGTGAACCAGTCCCTTGTCGAGCGCGTAGCGGACCAGCTCCGAACGGTCGGTCAGACCGAGCTTCTGCTGGATGTGGGCGCGATGCGTCTCCACCGTCCGCACGGACAGGAACAGTTCATCGGCAACCTGCGCGTTGGTGTGTCCGAGTGCGATCATCCGGAGGATCTCGAGCTCGCGCTGCGAGAGCCCGTCCGGCGGCCCGGGTGGCGGCTCGGCCGCGACCTTCGCCCCGAGCCGAGGATTCAGGTAGCGCTCGCCGGCGACCGCGGCCCGGACGGCCTCGACGAGCTCGGCATCCGCCGATTCCTTCAGCACGTACCCGAGCACCCCGGCGCTCAGCGCGGTGCGCGCGTACGCGGCTTCGTTGTTCATCGTCAGGACGACGATCTGGGTCGCCGGAAACTCGGCCCGCAGCTTCGGGATCGCCTCCAGGCTTGGCTCCCCGGGCATGTTCAGGTCGAGCACGAGCACCTCGGGCCGGTGCCCGCGCAGGTAGCGGCGGGCCGATTCGACGTCCTCGGCCTCGGCGACCACCTCGAACCCCTCCTCGCTCTCGAGCAGTTGGCGCAGGCCTCTACGCACGATCGCGTGATCGTCGGCGATCACCACGCGGATTGGGGCCCGATCCTCGCCTGCACCCATGTCGGCGGAAGCCATCGTCCGGGAGTATCGCAAAGCTCGCGGGCGACCGGCGTGCGGCTTTCTACCGAGTGATGCTCGGTGGCCACCTGATGGACGGGCGCGCGGCCGGTGTGAGGATTGGCCCATGACAGTTTCCGAGACCAGACTCGAACACGTCCGCGTTCAGGATGTGATGCACACGGGAGTGCTGACAACGGATCCGACGACGCCGTTGCGCGTGGTCGCCCGGCTGATGGCGCAGCAGCGCGTGCACGCCGTCGCCGTCGCCGATCCCGACCACGCCCGCAGGCCGTTCGGCATCGTCTCCGCGCTCGATGTCGTGGCCGCCGCGGCGGCCGGCATCGAGGAGACCGCGGCACAGGCGGCGAGCACCGAAGTCGTGACGGTCAGCGCCGACGATCCGGTCGATCAAGCTGCCCGGGTCATGTGTGAGCACGGTTTGGGGCATCTGATCGTCGTCGACCCGGCCACCGGCCACCCCTGCGGGGTGCTGTCGGCGCTCGATGTCGCGTCGGCTTACGCCTCGGCCTGAACCACCGCAGTCACAGCGTCCAGTAGTGCCCGAGGTGCGCGGCGGCTCGTCCCGTGACGAGCGGGTCGGGCGCGATCGACTCGGCTTCGCCGCGACCGTCGAGCGCCTCGATCGTCGCGACCACCGAAGCGGCGAGCGACTCCGGCTCGTAGCCGCCCTCGAGCACGGCGCCGACCGGCGCTCCACACGCCGCGGCCATGTCCCGGACATGGCAGGCGAGCTGGGCGAAGCTCGCGGTCTCGAGCCGGCAGTCGGCCAGCGGGTCGGCGCGGTGCGCGTCGAACCCGGCTGAGATCAGGACGAGGTTCGGCTTGAACTCCAGGCCGGCCGGGACGATCAGGTGCTCCAGAACGGACACCCACACCTCCTCATCGGAGCCGTGCGGGACCGGGATGTTGATCGTGAAGCCGAGCCCGGCGCCGCTTCCGAGGTCGCTGAGCGAGCCGGTGCCGGGGTACAGGCCCTGCTGGTGAATGCTCGCGAACAGCACGTCGGGCCGTCTGCGGAAGATCTCAGCGGTGCCGTTGCCGTGGTGCACGTCCCAGTCGATGATCATCACGCGCTGCACCCCGAGACGCCTGATCGCGTGCTCGGCGGCGATCGCGACGTTGTTGAACAGGCAGAACCCCATCGAGCGCCCGCGTTCGGCGTGATGCCCAGCGGGCCGCAGGGCGGAGAAGCCGGTGCGGGCCTCACCGTTCAGCAGCGCCTCGACGAGCGCGCAGGCGCCGCCGGCAGCGTGTCGCGCCGCCAGGTAGGAGACCTTGCCGACCGCGGTGTCGGCGTCGATCTGGCCGCCGCCCGCGAGACACAGGCGTTCGATCGAGCCGATCAGGGCGCGGTCGTGCACGAGCTCGAGGTCGGACTCTTCGACGGCGGGTGCCAGGCGCCGGTCGAGCGCCAGGCCGCGCTCGAGCGCCGCGTCGAGGGCGGCTTCGATCGAATGGATCCGCTCGGCGGTATCGGGGTGACCGTCGACATGTGCGCTCGGGTCGTGCTCGAGCGAGATCGGGTGGGAGAGGTACAGCATCGCTCCTCCTTCTGAGCCTCACCCTACTGCGGCGTGCCGAGCGGGATCTGCCGTTGCTCGCCGTGACCCGGTCGCGGTTCGCTACCGACTCAGCGTGCGGTCCAGCCGTTGTCGAGCGTGACCGGCACGCCCGTGAAGGCGCGCCCCGACTCGCCCGCGAGGAAGGCGACGACGTCGGCGACCTCCGCCGGCTCGATCAGCCGCTTGATCGCCTGTGGAGCGAGGATCACCTGCTCGAGCACCTCCTCCTCCGGCAGCCCGTGCGCGATCGCCTGGGCCGCGATCTGCTGCTCGACCAGCGGCGTGCGGACATAGCCCGGGCAGACAGCGGTCACCGTGATGCCATCGGCGGCGCCCTCGAGCGCGAGCGTCCTGACGAGCCCGAGCGCGCCGTGTTTGCCCGACACGTAGGCGGCCTTGTACGGGGAGGCGGCGAGCGCGTGGGCCGAGGCGATCACGATCACCCGCCCGGCGCCGCTGGCCCGCAGCGCCGGCCACGCACGCTGGGCGAGCAGGAACGGGCTGGTCAGGAGCAGCGCGATGATCGTCTGCCAGCGCTCGAACGGGAATTCCTCGATCGGCGCGACGTGCTGGACGCCCGCGTTGGGGACCACGATGTCGAGCCGGCCGAACCGTTCCAGGGCGGCATCGACTGCGGCTCGGTTGGCGTCGGCGTCGGTCAGATCTGCGGTGAAGGGAATCCCTGGCCCCGCCGGATCGGGGCGGAGGTCGACCGCGAGCACCTGCACACCGTCGCGGACGAACCGCTCGGCGATCGCCCGGCCGATGCCGCTCGCCGCGCCGGTCACGAGGGCTGCGCGGCCGCCGGCGGCTTGCGGGCCGCCGCCGGCCGTCATCGGGCGGCCACCGTCGGGGTCCTGCGCGAACGTCTGCTCACATGTCCTGCCCGCCGTTGACGCCCCAGACCTGCCCGGTGATGAACGACGAGTAGTCCGAGGCGAGGAAGTGCACGACCCGTGCGACCTCGTCGGGACGGCCCAGCCGGCCCATCGGGATCTGACTCCTGATCCGCTCCAGCACCTTCTCCGGAACGTGGTCGAGCATCTCGGTCGCGATGAAGCCCGGGGCGACCGTGTTGACGGTCAGCCCGATCGAATCGTCGGCCAGCATGCCCGCCTTCGCGAGCGCGAAGCACACCTCCTTGGCGAGCGTCTTCGTCAATCCGAACAGCCCGGACTTGGACGCGGCGTAGTTCGCCTGGCCGATGTTTCCGGTCTCGCCGATGATCGAGCTGATGTTGATGATGCGTCCCGTGCCGCGCTCGATCATGTGGGGGAGCACGGCCTGCGACATGAAGAAGGCGCCGCTGAGGTTGACGGAGATCACCTTGTGCCAATCGTCGTCGCTCATCTTCAGCGTCGT
This sequence comes from uncultured Solirubrobacterales bacterium, assembly GCA_963705995.1. Taxonomy (GTDB): domain Bacteria; phylum Actinomycetota; class Thermoleophilia; order Solirubrobacterales; family Solirubrobacteraceae; genus Palsa-465. The sequence continues at coordinate 214,076 of CAVPLN010000004.1, read as the reverse complement.
CTTGTCGATCGTGATGCCCGCGTTGTTGACGAGGACGTCCAGACGCCCGTGGGTCTCGATCACCTCCTCGATCGTCCGGCGGCAATCGTCGGCGGACCCGACGTTTCCCTGATGGATGCTGGCGCTGACGTGGTGCTCGCCGAGCTGGCCCAGAAATGTGCGGGCGTGGTCGACGGCCTGGCTGTAACCGGCTGCGACGATCGCGCCCTGGGATGCAAAGCTGCGGCTGATCGCGGCACCGATCCCGCGGGTGCCGCCGGTCACGAACACGACGCGCCCCGCCATCCGCGGGCGCCCGGTGGCGGTCGGCCATCCCTCGGGGTCGGCGATTCGGGTCGCGGGCTGCGCAACCGGATCCTGCGGCTCGCGTGTGGCTTCCATGCTCATCTCGTTCTCCTCGCTGTTGGCACTGTCCTCTCCTCCGTGCTGCGGTTCATGGGAGTGGGGCTGCTCGCCACCTCGGGTCACAGTTGCGAACGTTCGCCGAGCCAGTCGGCGATGTCGGGCCAGATCTCGCGGCGCGCCGCCGAGCCGGCGATCAGCCCGATGTGCCCTCCCGGCCGGTCAAGGTGCGTCACGTCCTCGCTCGAGACGAGTTCGAAGATCGGCATCGTTCCGCGCGCGCGGCGCGATGTGGTCCGCGGCCGCCGTGATCACCAGCAGGTTCTGGTCGATCCGGCTCAGATCGACTCGCTCGCCGCGCAGCGTGTAGCGACCCGAGGCGAGCGCGCCGTCCCGGTACATCAACTGGACCCACTGCGCCCAGGCGCGGCCGGGGAAGTTCGGATTGTCGGCGACCCATTTCGCCATCGGCTGGTAGGCGTCGCGGCGAGCCGACCCGTCGGCCACCTGTTCGGCGAGCCGCCGGTACGTCGTCCAGAAGTTCGTGACGGGCTTCATCAGCTTGTTCGCGAAGTCGACCATCGTGCCCGGGAGTACCCGCCACTGCTCCGCGACTCGGTCGGAATCGAACGCGGGATCCCCGATCCAGCGGCCGTAGAGGCTGTCGCGGCCGTCGACGGGCATCGTCAGCAGCGCGAGGTTGCGCACCGCGCTCGTCGCCCGGCCGCCGAGACCGCAGCACATCGCGCAGAGGGTGGCGCCGATGCACCAGCCGATCAGCGTCAGCTCCTCGGCTCCGCTCGCCCGCAACGTCTCGCGGATCGCCCACGGCAGCTCATCGCAGACGTAGTCGTCGAGACCGGTGTCGGCGTCCTCCTCGTCGGGATAGCCCCAATCGACGAGGAACACGTCGAAGCCCTGCTCGAGCAGGAACGCGACGAACGAGTTACCCGCGCGGAGATCGAAGATCTCCGGCCGGTTGATCAGAGCGAACACGAGCAGGATCGGAACCGGATGCGTCCGTTCGGCTGAGCGGTAGCGGTAGAGGGTGACCTTGCGGTGAGACCAGATCACCTCGCGGGCGCTCGGTGCGGTCGCCGCGTCGGTCGTCGTCAGGAGGATGTTCGCGAATTCGACCGCGTCGGCCGGCGCCCGGACCAGCCGGGCGAGCGCGCTCATCGCTCCTCCGCCTCGACCGGGGCGCGGGCCGCGAGCTCGTCGCGCAGCGCCTCGATCTCCTGGAGCACCCGCTCGAGCTTGTCCTCGGTCCTGTTCAGCTGCCGCGCGAGGCGGGTGATGTCGGCGCGCCCGGCCAGCCGGAGGTTGCGCAGCACGAGATCCGCGAGGTCGGAGCCCATCCGCGTCAGCGCCGCGACGTTCTCGGCGCCCGCCGCGAGCAGCGCGCCGAAGCTCTCCCTGCCGACGAGCCCCTCCATCGCCTCGGCCGTCCGCGACTCGGCCTGCTCGTACAGCGCTCGAATCTGCTGCTCGGGGCTGACTTGGCTTCCGTTCTCGCTCATGGCTCTCCCAGCTGGCGGTTGATCGCAGAAACAGTCGCGGTCGCGGCCGCGCGCCGCGGGTCTCCCGCCGGCAGCACCGCGACGAGTGCGCGAGCGGCGGCCAGATCGAGCCGGCCCGACGGGTGCGCCAGCCAGCGCGCCAGCAGGGGGCCGTCCGCCATCGTCAGCACGCTGCGCCGCAGCGACTCGTCGAGCAGGCTGCGCGCGTCGACGATCGCGGGCGCGTCGGAGGCGGGGAGCAGCGGCGCGCGGTAGTGGTGCAGCGCCGCGCTCGGATTGCCCGCGGCGAGGTGGCGCTGCACCTGCGCAATGTCCGAGATCACGCGCGCGTTCAGGCGGTAGGGCTGCGTCTCGACGAGGCTCTCGCCGAGCCGCGCGCGGACCCGGTGGACCTGAGCGCGGACGGTCACGGTCTTGCCGTGCTCCCCGAACAGCGCCAGTGTGAGTTGCTCGGCGGTCAGCCCCTCGGGGTTCATCGCCAGCACGGCGAGGAGCTCGAGCGAGCGCAGCCCGTGCTCGGAGGTGCCGTTTGGCAGGGTCGCGCTCGCCCCGTGTCCGAGCAGGCGCAGCGACAGCGTCCGGCGCGCGGGCGCCGGCGGCGGTGCCGCCCGCGCCGCCGCCGCGTGTGGCTCGCGCGGCGGGGACATGTGGACGCGCCGTCTCCGGCTGGGCTGCTCGCGCGCCGCGCGCCGCAGCGTCGCCTCGGCGGCATGGGCGGCCATCGCGGCCAGCGACAGCGTGTGCGGATGCGCGGTGCGCAGGTCGGCGGTCAGGTCGACGACCCCGATCAGCTCGCCCGTCAGCGGATCGTGAATCGGCGCCGCCGAGCAGGTCCAGCGATGGACGGCGGCGATCAGGTGCTCGGCCGAGAAGATCTGGACCGCGTGGTCGAGGGCGACCGCCGTCCCGACGGCGTTCGTGCCGGCCGCCGACTCCGCCCACGAGGCTCCCTCCTGGAAGCGCATCTCGCGTGCGAGCTCGACGGCATGGGGCTCGCCCCTGATCCAGAGCAGGTTGGCTTGCGCATCGGCGATCGCCACGACGTGCCGGGCGTCGCCGTCGAGACTCGTGATCGTGTCGAAGATCGCATCGACGGCTGGCGCCAGCGGCGAGCGCGCGCGGCGCTCCTCGAGCTCGCCTTCGTCGAGCTGGACCACAGACCCGTTCGCGCCGGGGACGACGCCGGCCGCCAGGCTGCGCCGCCAGCTCTCCAGCACGATCTCGCGCACCGCTCCGTCACCGATGGCGTCTCCGTCGAGGTTGCGCTCGTGCGCGCGGCTCAGCGCGCGAGCGTGTGCCAGCGGGTCCGTAGACACGTCTAGGGCAACCCACGGATTGCGCAACGGTCGCTTCTCCCTCTCGCTCGCTCCCCTCGATCGTAGCCGATCAAGCAGGATCGGCAGGGTGCTCTCCGGCGCTCCGGCGACGGTCGGCGCGTTGCACGGGACGGCAAGCACTCGGACCCGGTGGTCAGGGCGCGATACTCCGCACCGTGTCCCCCGACCGAAGCGATCACACGCCGCCCTTCCAGTCGATCTACAGCCACGGTTTCGTTCGCGTCGCGGCCGCCGTCCCGCGCGTCCACATCGGCGACCCTGACGCCAACCTCGAGCGGACGCTGGCGCTCGCCCGGGCCGCGTCGGACGAGGGCGCGGCCTTGGTCGTCTTTCCCGAGCTCGGCATCTCGGCGTACACGTGCGACGATCTGTTCCGTCAGGATGCGCTCGTCGAATCGGCTCAGGCCGCCGTCACGGAACTGATCGACGCGAGCGCGGCGCTGCGCCCCGTGATCGTCGTCGGCGCGCCACTTCGCTGCGAGCAGGGGCTGTTCAACGCAGCCGTCGTGATTCACCGCGGCCGTGCGCTCGGGGCCGTTCCGAAGAGCTACCTGCCCGAATATCGCGAGTTCTACGAGAAGCGGCAGTTCCGGGCGGCGCGGGACCTGATCGGAGATCAGATCGCGATCGGCGACGAGCGGATCCCGTTCGGGGCCGACCTCGTGTTCGAGTGCCGGGACCTTCCCGGGTTCAACCTGTTCGTCGAGATCTGCGAGGACCTGTGGAGCGCGGTCCCGCCGAGCACGTTCGGGGCCCTCGCCGGCGCGACGGTGCTCGCGAACCTGTCGGCGAGCAACATCACCGTCGGCAAGTCCGACTACCGCCGCGCGCTCTGCGCCGCCCATTCCGCGCGGACGATGTCGGCGTATCTGTACACCGCCGCCGGGCTCGGCGAATCGACGACCGACCTCGCCTGGGACGGGCAGGCGCTGATCTACGAGAACGGCGACCTGCTCGCACAGAGCGCCCGCTTCCCGAACGGCGACGAGCTCGTCTGCGCCGACGTCGACCTCGGCCGGCTGATCGCCGACCGCTCGGACATGAGCTCCTGGGGGGACACGATCCACGACCACCGGCGCCGCCTCGCGCGGCTGCGCCGGATCGGCTTCGAGTTCGGCGGCGCCGGCCCGGCCCGTGCTCGCTGCGCCGCCAGGTCGAGCGCTTCCCGTATGTCCCGGCCGATCCCGCCGTTCGCAACGAGCGCTGCGAGGAGGTCTACCGGATCCAGGTCAACGGCCTCGAGACGCGACTGCGGGCCACCGGCATCGAGAAGATCGTGATCGGCGTCTCCGGCGGCCTCGACTCGACGCATGCGCTGATCGTCGCCGCGCGCGCCGTCGACCGGCTCGGCCTGCCGCGCGCGAACGTGCTCGGCTACACGATGCCGGGCTTCGCGACCAGCCGTCGGACGCTGGCAAACGCTCATGCGCTGATGCGCGCCCTCGAGGTCAGCGGCGCCGAGATCGACATCCGGCCGTCGGCTCGGCAGATGCTCAGCGATCTGGGACATCCGGCCGCCGGCGGGCGACCCCGTCTACGACATCACCTACGAGAACGTCCAGGCCGGCGAGCGGACGTCGCATCTGTTCCGGCTGGCGAACTTCACCATGGCGCTCGTGCTCGGGACCGGCGACCTCAGCGAGCTGGCGCTCGGCTGGAGCACGTACGGCGTCGGCGATCAGATGTCGCACTACAACGTCAACGCCTCGGTCCCGAAGACCCTGATCCAGTTCCTCGTGCGCTGGGCGATCGACACCGATCAGTTCGGCGCCGACGCGGGCCACGTCCTCGACGATGTGCTCGGCACGGAGATCTCGCCCGAGCTGGTCCCGTCCGGCAACCCCGATGCCGACGCCCCCGAGCAGCGCAGCGAGCTGACCGTCGGGCCCTACGAGCTCCAGGACTTCTTCCTCTACTGGACGCTGCGCTTCGGCTACCGGCCCGGCAAGGTCGCGTGGCTCGCGCACCACGCCTGGGGCGACCGCGAGCGCGGTCCGTGGCCGGATCTGATCCCCGCCGAACGCCGCAACGAGTACTCGCTCGGCGAGATCAAGCATTGGCTCGGCGTGTTCCTCGACCGCTTCTTCCGCACCAGCCAGTTCAAGCGCTCGGCGATCCCGAACGCGCCCAAGGTCGGCTCGGGCGGCTCGCTGTCCCCCCGTGGCGACTGGCGGGCGCCGAGCGACGGAAACGCGGCGGCGTGGACGGCCGAGCTGCAGCGCACCGTCCCGGACACGGTCTGAGACGGCACCAGGCGAGGCTCGCGGCAGAATGTCCGAGATGAGCACCGCCGGAGAGTCCGCTGCCGCGGCGAAGATGCGCGCGGCGGGGCAGACGGAGGACGCGGTTCGCAGCTTCGAGTCGGCGCTGCATCGTGTGCGCGCCGGTGAGGCGACGATGCTCCCCAGCTCGGAGCTGGAGCCCGTGCCCGCGGTCCCGGCCCTCGACGACCTCCCCGACGCGGATGCCGATGCGACGCCGCGGCGGCACTCGCTGCGGTCGCGGTGATCAAGCTGAACGGCGGGCTCGCGACGAGCATGGGCCTGCGCGAGCCGAAGTCGCTGCTCGAGGCGCGCGAGGGCCGCTCGTTCCTCGACATCATCATCGAGCAGCTCCTCGGGTTGCGCGGCCGCCTGCAGGTGCGCCTGCCGCTCGTGTTGATGAACAGCGACGTGACGCGTGAGGCGACGGCCGCGGCGCTCGCCGCCCATCCGGAGCTGCCGGTGGCCGGTCTCCGGGCCGATTTCCTGCAGAGCATGATCCCCAAGCTCGAGGCGGAGTCCCTGGCTCCGATCTCCTGGCCGCGCGAGCCGTCGCTCGAATGGTGCCCGCCCGGCCACGGCGCCGTCTACGCGGCGCTGCGGGGCTCGGGCATGCTCACGGCGCTGCTCGATCGCGGCTTCCGTTACGCGATCATCTCCAACGCCGACAATCTCGGGTCGAGTGTCGATCCGCGGATCGCCGCGCACCTCATCGCGGAGCGGATTCCGTTCCTGATGGAGGTCGTCGAGGGCACCGAGGCCGACCGCAAGGGCGGTCACATCGCCCGCCGCCGCAGCGACGGCCAGCTCGTTCTGCGCGAGACCGCCCAGACGCCGCCGGCGGATGCCGAGTCGTTCCGCGACTACCGTCGCTGGCGCTTCTACAACACCAACACCCTGTGGGTCGACCTTCGCGAGCTGGAGACGATCCTCTCGCAGCGCCCCGGCGGCCTGGAGCTCCCGGTGATCGTCAACACGCAAGACGGTCGACCCGCGCGATCCGCAGTCGCCGACGATCGTGCAGCTCGAGAGCGCGATGGGGGCGGCGATCGCGAGCTTTCCCGGAGCGCGGCTGCTGCTGGTCCCGCGCACGCGGTTCGTTCCGGTCAAGACGACGGACGACCTGCTGCTCCTCCGCTCGGACGCCTACTCGCTGACCGGCGACGGCCACGTGCTGCCCTCGGCGGGGGCCGCCGGAGCGCTGCCCTACGTCGAGCTCGACAAGCGCCACTACAAGCTGATCGACGACTTCGAGCGGCGCTTTCGCGGCGGCCCGCCGTCGCTGCGCGCCGCCCGCCGGCTCGTCATCGACGGCGACGTCACGTTCGAGGCGAACGTCGTCGTTCGCGGCTCCGTCGAGCTTCACTCTCCGCAGCCGAGCACGATCGCCGCGGGCACCGTCCTCGAGGGAGAGTAGCTTTCGAACGTGGAGGTCGAGCGGAAGTGGGTCCTGGCCGACGTTCCAGCCGAGGCGATGGCACAGAGCGGAGAGCCGATCGATCAGGGATACCTCGCGATTGCGGAGGATGGCGATGAGGTGCGCGTGCGCCGGCGCGGTCAGCGCTGCAGCCTGACCGTCAAGCGCGGCAGCGGCCTCGTGCGGGAGGAGTTCGAGGTCGAGCTGACCGTGGCGCAGTACGACGCGCTCTGGCCGGGCACCGAAGGACGCAGGGTGCAGAAGACGCGGCGCGTGCTCGACGCCGGCGGCGGCCTCGCGATCGAACTGGATGAATATGCGGGTGCCCTGACGGGTCTGCTGATCGCCGAGGTCGAGTTCCCGGACGCGGCAATCGCCGCGCAGTTCGAAGCTCCACTCTGGTTCGAGCGTGATGTGACTGACGATCCGGGGTACCGAAATCAGCAGCTTGCCCTGCACGGGCTGCCATCGGCGCCGGGGGGACGGCGAGCGTGACTGAGATCCGTGGCCACGGCGGCGACGACCACGATCAGAAGGTGACGATCCTGCTGGCCGACGACCACCGGGTCGTGCGCGCCGGTCTGCGGCTGCTGCTCGAGAATGCCGGCGATCTCCGCGTGGTCGGCGAGGCGGGCGACATCGCCGAGGCCCAGCGCAAGGTCGCCTCGCTGCGCCCGGACGTGCTCCTGCTCGACCTGAGCATGCCGGGTGACTCGCCCCTGGCGGCGATCCCGCTGCTTCGCCAGACCGACCCGGGCACGCAGATCGTCGTGCTGACGATGCAGTCCGACCCGTCGTTCGCGCGCGACGCGCTGCGCGCCGGGGCGATCGGCTACGTCCTCAAGGACGCGGCCGACAGCGAACTCGTGCAGGCGGTGCGCCATGCGGCCGAGGGCGTGACCTATCTCAACCCGAGCCTGGGCGCGAAGCTCGCCGCGCAGCCGCCGGGCCCGCCGCCCGCGCCCGACTCCCTGTCAGCCCGCGAGGTCCAGGTGCTGCGCCTGATCGCCAGCGGTCACACCAACGCCGAGATCGCCGAACAGCTGTTCCTGTCGGTCCGGACGGTCGAGTCGCACCGCGCTCACATCCAGCGCAAGACGGGTCGCAGCTCGCGCGCCGCGCTTGTGGCCTACGCGCAGCGAGCACGGGCTCACCTGAGGGCTCAAGACCTGAGTGCCGGTTGTCGTTGTGGCGACGCCGGCGCCCTCGCTGCGGACACCGCCGGCGGAAACTTCCCAACCCCCGGGTCAGCTCCGGGGGGTTGTACCTGGGCGCTCACTGGGTGACCGCCACGGTCCGACCCCCTGTTCGGACCGGGGGGGTCGGGAAGTTTCGATCACTGCGGTCGTCCGCCCGGTCCCACCGATCACTGCGGTCGTCCGCCCGGTCCCACCGATCACTGCGGTCGTCCGCCCGCTCCCACCCCCGCGCTATGTTCGCGTGCGATGAGCGCTCGAGGCTGGTCGCTGTTCGCCGCCGTGTCGATCGTGTGGGGCGTTCCCTACATGTTCATCAAGATCGCGATCAAGGGCGGCGTCCCGCCGCTGCCGCTCGCGTGCGGACGGCTCGCGCTCGCCGCGGCCGTGCTGCTGGTGCTCGCGCAGCGGGCGGGCGTCCTGCGGCCGGTGCTGCGCCGCTGGCGATCGGTCGTCGCCTACGCGATCGTCGAGGTCTGCATCCCGTTTCCGCTGATCGCCACCGGTGAGCGCTACGTGCCCTCGTCGCTGACCGCGATCATGATCGCCTCGGTGCCGCTGATCGTGGCGCTGCTCGCGCTGCGCTTCGACCGTTCCGAGCGGGTCACGGGCGCGCGGCTCGCGGGCCTGTTGATCGGCCTCGCCGGCGTCGTGCTGCTCGTCGGGGTCGAGGCGTCCGGGAGCACCCACGCGCTGCTCGGCACGGCCGCGGTCCTCGTCGCCGCCGCGGGCTATGCGGCCGGCCCGTTGATCCTCAAGCGGATGACCGATCTCGATCCGCGCGCAACGATGGGCGCGTGCACCGCGGTCGGCGCGGTGATCCTCGCGCCGCTCGCCGTGCTGACGGCCCCGAGCAGGGTTCCGACCGCCGGCGCGTTTGCGTCGGTCGCCGTGCTCGGCCTCCTCTGCACGGCGCTCGCCTTCACCCTGATGGCGATGCTGATCGCCGAGATCGGAGCCTCGCGCGCGGTCGTGATCACGTACGTGAACCCGGTGGTCGCATTGGCGCTGGGCGTCGCCGTGCTCGGCGAGCGGCCCGGTGGCGGAGCGCTCGCCGGGCTCGTCCTGATCCTCGCCGGCTCGTGGCTTTCGACCGACGGCCGGCTGCCGCCGGGCCTGCGGCGCTCGCCCGCGTTCAAGCGCGCGCCGCAGCGGCCCGACGGGGCCGAGATCACTTGATGAACAGCATCTCCGAGTACTTCGGCATCGGCCAGAGGTCGTCGGCGACGACCTTCTCGAGCTTGTCCGCCACGGCGCGGACCCCGGCCATCGCCGGCAGCACCTTGTCGTGCATGTACTTCGCGTGGACGAGAACATCCTCGCTGTCCGCCGGATGGTTCTCATGCAGGTTGGCCGCGTCCAGCGCCCTCAGCGCCTCGACGAGCTTCCCGACCATCTCCGAGGTCTCCGAGGCGAGCTCGGGCAGCTGCGCCGCGAGCAGCTCGCCAGGTAGCGAGCGGCCGCCGGCAGGATCATCGTCCGCGCGATCGACGCCGCCGTCTCGGCCTCGATGTTGACCTTCGTCACGTACTGCTCTGCGAACACCTCGTAGCGGGAGTGCAGCTCACGCTCGGACAGGACGCCGTAGTTGGAGAACAGCGAGACCGTCTGATCGTCGATCAGGAACGGCAGCGCGTCCGGTGTCGCGTGGAGATTGAGCAGGCCCCGCCGCTCGGCCTCGGCGTGCCACTCCTCCGAGTAGTTGTCGCCGCCGAACACGATCTGCTTGTTCGCCGCGTAGCTCTTCTGGAGGATCGGCCGCAGCGCCTCCTCGAGGCCCTTGCCCGCCTCGAGCGCGTCCTCGAGCTCCTCGGCGAGGTAGTCGATCGCCTCGGCGACGATCGTGTTCAGCACGGTGTTCGGCAGCGACAGCGACATGCTCGACCCGAGCGCGCGGAACTCGAACTTGTTGCCCGTGAACGCGAACGGGCTCGTCCGGTTGCGGTCGCCGCCGTGGAGCGGCAGCGGCGGCAGCACGGGCGTACCGAGGCCGAGGAACGACTCCGGCGTCGACTCGCCCGCCTCGCCGCGCTCGATCGCCCCGAACACCTTCTCGAGCTCGGCGCCGAGGAAGATCGAGATGATCGCCGGCGGCGCCTCGTTCGCCCCCAGGCGGTGGTCCTGCCCTGGGGAGGCGATCGACGCGCGCAGCAGGCCCTGGTGCTCGTTGACCGCCTGGATCACGGCCGTGCAGAAGAACAGGAACTGCAGGTTGTCGTGCGGCGTCGCGCCCGGCTCGAGCAGGTTCTCGCCGTCGTCGGTCGCCATCGACCAGTTGTTGTGCTTGCCGGACCCGTTGACGCCCGCGAACGGCTTTTCGTGCAGCAGGCAGACCAGCCCGTAGCGGCGGGCCACGTTCTGCATGATCTGCATCGTCAGCTGCTGATGGTCGGAGCCGACGTTCGAGTTCTCGAAGATCGGAGCGACCTCGTACTGGGCCGGCGCGACCTCGTTGTGCCGGGTCTTGATCGGGATTCCGAGCCGGGCCAGCTCACGCTCGGTCTCGAGCATGTAGGCGAGCACGCGCTCCGGGATCGAGCCGAAGTAGTGGTCGTCGAGCTCGTGGCCCTTCGGCGGCTTGGCGCCGAACAGCGTGCGGCCGGTCGTCAGGAGGTCAGGCCGCTCGAAGTAGTACTGCTCGTCGATCAGGAAGTACTCCTGCTCGGGCCCGACGGTCGTGAAGACGCGCACCGTCGAGGTATTGCCGAACAGCCGCAGGGCTCGCATCGCGGACTTCGAGAGGGCGTCCATCGAGCGCAGCAGCGGCATCTTGTGGTCGAGCGCCTCGCCGGTCCACGACACGAACGCGGTCGGGATGCAGAGCAGCGCGCCGTTCGGGTTCTCCAGGATGAACGCCGGCGAGGTCGGGTCCCACGCGGTGTAGCCGCGCGCCTCGAACGTCGCGCGGATCCCGCCGGTCGGGAACGACGAGGCGTCCGGCTCGCCCTGGATCAGTTCCTTGCCCGAGAACGATGCGAGCGCGGTGCCCTCGCCGGTCGGAGCGAAGAAGCTGTCGTGCTTCTCGGCGGTCAGGCCGGTGAGCGGCTGGAACATGTGGGTGTAGTGGGTCGCGCCCTTCTCGAGCGCCCACTCCTTCATCGCCAGCGCGACGGCGTCGGCCAGCGACGTGTCGAGCGCTTCGCCCTTGGCAAGGGTCTGCGAGAGCCTCTTGTAGACGTCCTTCGGGAGACGCTGGCGCTGCACCGCCGGACTGAAGACGTTCTCGCCGAAGATCTGGTTGTCGGAGACCGTCAGGTCAGGGGCGCCGAGGCTGCCGCCGTTGGGGGTCCACTGCGCGGCGAGGACGTTCTGCTGTCGAATTCGGGGCATGCGTTGTTCTAGTTCCTTCCTGTTCGCGCCTTCAGCGGCGGAGGCGCGCATGGGTGACCCGTCGCGTCTGGGGCGACGCCGCGCGCCACATTATGGGACCGCGGCGGGGTCGTCACTATCCCAATGGCCAATCCCCCGCGGACGGGCTTCGCCAGACGGCGAAACCGGCCGATCTCCGGCTCAGGCGACGCGCAGCAGCGCCCCGGAGGCGCTCTCGGAGGCCGTTCCGGTCAACCAGCGGTGTGCGTCGAGCGCCGCCATGCACCCGGACCCGGCCGACGTGATCGCCTGCCTGTAGGTGCGGTCCTGGACGTCTCCGGCGGCGAACACGCCGGGGACGCTCGTGCTCGAGCGCCCCGGCTCGGTCACGATGTAGCCGTCAGCGTCGCAGGCGACCTGGCCGCGGACCAGTGTAGTGGCGGGCTCGTGGCCGATCGCGACGATCGCAGCTGCCGCGGCTTCGATGTGCGTTTCGCTGCTCTCGGCGTGGCGGAGCCGCGCGCCGCGGAAGGCGTCGTCCTCGCCGGCGAGGAATTCGTCGACGACGAACGGGGTCAGGAACGAGATCCGCTCGTGCGCGTCCGCGTACTCGACCATCACCGGGGTGGCGCGGAACGTGTCCCGCCTGTGCACCACGACGACCTCGGCCGCGCTGCCGGCGCTGCCCAGCGCCTCTTCGAGGGCAGCGTCGCCGCCTCCGATCACGAGTACGCGGCGCCCGGCGACGGCTGGGACGGCCGTCGAGCCGCAGGTGGCCACACCTCGTCCGGCGAGCTCGATCTCGGACGGGATGCCGAGCGTTCGCGGCGACGCGCCCGTGGCGACGATCAGCGCGCGGGTGCGACGCTCCTCGCCGTCGCAATCGAGCACGAACGGGCTTGCGGACAGGTCGGCCTCGGTCACCTGCCGCCCAATGAACCTGGCGCCGAACCGCTCGGCTTGCGAGCGGCAGCGCGCAACCAGGTCCGCGCCGACGATCGCCTCGGGAAAGCCGGGGAAGTTCTCCACCGATCCGCCACCCGCAAGCTGGCCGCCGGCTTCACGGCCCGCGATGCACAGCGGGTGCAGACCGGCACGCGCGGCGTAGAGCGCGGCGGTGTACGCGGCGGGCCCGCCACCGATGATGATCAGGTTGTCGACCGGCATCAGACTGGCACTTTCGTTCCTCGGGATATCGGACCGCAGGAGAGAAACCTGAGCAGCCCGCACGCCGCTTCGGCGGGACCTCCGACGGGGCGCTTCGACGGGGCGCTTCGACGGGGCGCCGCGCCGCTCGCCGGAGGAGGGCTCAGCCGGCCGAGTATCTGACCTTGCCCGAACTCGTGACGTACGGCACGGGTGCCGCGCTCGACACCGTCACGCGGAAGCTGCCGGCGACGGGGCCTCGCCCTCCCGGGCCCGCCGCCCCGCCGCTCACCGCTCGAGCCCGGCCGCCGACCGGGGACGCCGCGACCTGGTAGACGACCGTATAGCTACCGGCGCGCATCGCGGTCACGTGCCAGTCGAAGCGCGCTGTCGCCCCGGGCTCGAGGCGGCCGAGCGCCCACGTGTTCGAGGACGCGGTCGCGGCGCCGCCGGCGCCGCCCGCGTGGCAGCTGAAGGAGCACGGTCCCGGCGCCTGGTCGATCACCCAGACGGGCCGCGAGCGCCGCGCGATCAGCGGCTGTCCCTGGGCCGCCGGGGAGATCAACGTTCCGAGCGCCTGGGCCGCCGCCCCGTATCGGGGGTTCAGCAACGTCACGGCGATATCGGGGATCGGGCGCGTGCCGGCGTTCCGCACGGCGATCTCGAGGACCGTCTGCTGCGCGAGCGCCTGGTGCGAAGGGAACGTCGCGGAGGTCACCTGGACCGGGAACGAGCCGCGCGGCTCGCCTGAGCTCTGCGTCGAGGAGGTGCCGCACGCGGTGACCGCCAGCCCCATCGCTGCGGCGCCACATGTGAGTCTCCAGGGGCGCACCGGGCCCGTGAATCTACCAGCCCGCGGTGCGACCCCGGGACACGAAGGGCCGCGAATCGGTGCATCGGTGGTCCGGCGCCTCTGGGTACCGTAGGCTTGCCCTCACGCGGTCGCGCAGCGTCGCGGGGTAGGAGAGGACGAGTGATCACGACCGCCACAGCACGAGCTTTCGCACCGACCAAGAGCGTGCTCGAAGAGGCCGGAAACATGATGATCCTGACCGGCCGCACGATCGTCTCGGCCGTCAGGCCGCCGTACTCCTACGGCCCCGAGTTCGTCGGCCAGTTCATGTTCGCGCTGCGGCTGTGCTGGTTCCCGCTGCTGATCTCGACGATCGCCTTCGGCTACGAGGCGCCCGGGCTGCAGGCGACCAACTTCCTGGTCCTGTTCGGCGCGCTCGACCGCCTCGGCGGCTTCTTCGTGCTCGCGTCGATCCGCGAGTTCGCCCCGTTCGTCGACGCGATCGTGCTCGCCGGGGTGGCCGGGACGGCGATCACGGCCGATCTCGGGGCGCGCAAGATCCGCGAGGAGCTCGACGCGCTGGAGGTGCTCGGCGTCGACCCGATCAAGAACCTCGTCGTCCCGCGCTTCCTCGCGCTGATGCTGGTGACCGGCCTGTTCGACATCTACGCGCTCCTGTTCGGCGTCTTCGGCGGCGTGACTCGCGACCGTCGTCAACCACGCGCCGCTCGGGCCGTTCTGGGCGACCTTCTTCAACAACGCCTCCACGACCGACCTGTGGGGCTCGCTCGTGAAGACGACGCTGTTCGGCGCGATCATCGCGATCGTCTGCTGCTACAAGGGGATGACCGCCTCCGGCGGGGCCGAGGGGGTCGGCCGGGCCGTCAACCAGGCGGTCGTGATCGCCTTCCTCGGGATCTTCGCGTTCAACTACGTGTTCACCCAGGTGCTGCTCGCGACCCACCCGCAGCTCACCACGATCGTCAAGTAGACGCGGATTTGGACGAGCTGCTCGAGATCCCGCGCGGCTGGCTTGAGACCTTCGGGGAGATCGTCAAGTTCGGCGCCAGCGTGGTCGGTCAGATCCTTCGCCTGCGCGTCCTCCGCTACGCCGGCGAGACGCTGCGCCAGGCCGGGATCCTGATCGTCTCCTCGACGCTCGTGATCTGGGGCCTGGTCTTCATCATCGGCCTGCAGTGCGGGATCGAGGGCGCGTACTTCAACCGGTCGGTCGGGACCCCCGCCTACGCCGGCGTGTTCTCGGCCTGGTGCGACCTGCGCGAGCTCGTGCCGCTCTGCTTCGGCTACATGATGGCCGCCAAGGTCGGCACCGGGATCGTCGCCGAGCTCGGCTCGATGCGCATCTCCGACGAGATCGACGCCCTCGAGGTGATGGGGATCAGCGGGATCACGTTCCTGTGCGCGACGCGGCTGCTGGCGGCGATGCTCGTGCTCCCGTTCGTCTACCTGTGCTCGATCGGGGCCGGCTTCTTCGCCAGCTACCTGGCGGTCGTGCAGCAGATCGGCGACGTCTCCTCCGGCGGCTTCTTCCTGATCTTCTGGCAGTTCCAGAACCCGCCGGACGTCCTCTTCAGCCTGATCAAGGCGATGGCGATGGCTGTCGTGATCGTGTTCGTCGGCTGCTATTACGGGTACAACGCAAGGGGCGGACCGGTCGGCGTCGGGACCGCCACGGCCAAGTCGATGGTGCTCAACATCGTCTCAGTCCATCTCATCAGCATGCTCGGGACCCAGCTCTTCTGGGGCGCGAACCCGCGGGCACCGATCGGAGGCTGACAGTGGCGCAACCACCATCGGGCGAGGGCTCAGGCGTGGGCGGCTCAGGCGAGAGCCGCGGTTCGCGCGCAGCCCCCGGCGAGGCCTCGCAGGCGCCCGACCGGCGCCCGCGCGTCTCGGTTGTCGACGAGCGCCCTGCGCGCCCGGAGCCGCCCGCCGGCGCCGCGCCGGAGGAGTACCGCTTCCACACCTACAAGGTCTATCCGTCCGGCCGTCCCGACGCCGTCGAGTTCATCGACACCTACAAGTCGTTCGGCCGCAATCAGGTCCTGCGCGGGCTCGACATGAGCCTCCCCGAGGGGATGGTGTCGATGATCATCGGCCCGTCGGGCACCGGCAAATCGGTCTGCATCAAGCACATGGTCGGGCTTCTCTATCCCGACCGGGGCGACATCCTCGTGCACGGACGGTCGGTCCCGAACATGCCCGACGACGAGCTGTTCGAGATGCGCAAGAAGTTCGGCCTGCTGTTCCAGGACGGGGCGCTGTTCGGCTCGATGAACCTCTTCGACAACGTCGCCTTTCCCCTGCGCCAGCACACCGACAAGGGCGAGGACGAGATCGAGCACGTCGTCATGCGCCGCCTCACCGAGGTCGGGCTCGGCGACGCCCGCGAGAAGATGCCGAACGAGCTCTCCGGAGGGATGCGCAAGCGCGCCGGATTCGCCCGTGCGCTCGTGCTCGAGCCCGACATCGTGCTGTTCGACGAGCCCGATTCGGGCCTCGATCCGGTCCGGACGGCGCTGCTCGGCGAGCTCATCCTCGAGATCCATCGCGACATGATGGAGGAGGCCAAGCAGGCGCAGAAGCAGTACCTCCCGACCTTTGCGGTGATCACCCACGACATCATGAGCGCGCGCCGGGTCGCCGACTACATCAACGTGCTCTGGCGCGGACGGATCGTCGAAGCGGGTCCCGCGGAGGACATGCTGAGCTCCGACAATCCTTTCATCCGCCAGTTCCTCGCCGGCGAGTCGCAGGGCCCGCTGTCGATGGACTGACGGCGTGGGGGCGGGCCTTGGCAAGCTCGTCACAGGCGCGGCTCGCAGGCCGCGCCTGACGGTCGGCGCGGTCGCTCTGCTGACGGTCGCGTGCGGGCTGCTGGCACTCCGCCTGCAGCCGTCGACGAGCCTCGCGACGCTCGTCTCCCGCACCGCGCCCGACTATCGCGCGACCGAGGCGGACGCCGCTCACTTCGGCGGCGACGCCGTCGTGATCCTGATCCGAGAGCCCCTCCGGGGCCTGCTCGGCAGCGCCGACCTGAGGACGGTCAGCGCGCTCGAGGCGTGCCTTGCCGGACAGCGGCTCTCGCTCGATCGGAGGCTGGAGGCGTTGATGCCGGCGAGCGGTTCCTCGCAGCCGTATGGCGGTGCCGCGAGTCCGTGCGGAGCACTGATGCGCGGCAGGCCGGTGCAGGCGGTCTACGGCCCCGGGACCTTCCTCAATCGTGCCGTCGCGGCCGTCGGCCAGAGGATCGTGGCACTCGGAGCGCAGGACAGGGCGGCGGTCAGGGCGGCGGAGCGGCTCGCTTACGCGCTGGCGACCCGGCGCGGTCTGACGCGGGCGCAGGCGCGCGTGGCGGCATCGACCGCGGGCGAGCTCGAGGCCCAGCGTCAGCTCGCGCAGCTGATCCTGCTGGCGACCGGCTCCGGGCTGGCGAGCGCGCCCGCGATCGGGAACGCCGCCTTCGTCGAGGGGATCGTGTTCGATCCGTCCCGGCCGGGTGTGCCCCGGGCGCGCTTGCACTGGCTGTTTCCCGGGAGCGACGCCGCCGTCATCCAGGTCCGCCTGCGTGCCGGGCTGTCAGCCGCCCAGGAGGCGCGGGCGATCGCGTTGATCCGCGCCGCCGTCACGATGCGGCGGTTCGCCCTCGGACACGGCGGCACCTACCTCGTCAGCGGCGAGCCGGTCGTCTTGGGCGACCTCGCCGCGGACGTCAGCTCCTCGATCGTGCTGCTGCTGATCGGCTCGGTGGCGGCGATGGCCCTGTCGCTGCTCGTCGTCTTCAGGGGCGCGCTGAGCCTGCTGCCGCTGATCCTTGCGCTCTGCGCCGCGGCGGTCACGTTCGGCCTGGTCGAGCTCGCCGGCGCGACCCTGACGGTGGCTTCGGTTGCCGTCCTGCCGATCCTGATCGGCCTCGCGGTCGACTATGCGATCCAGTTCCAGTCGCGGACGCGCGAGCTTGCCGACGGCGTCGCCGAGCAGCGTGTGCTGAGGGCGAGCGCGCTCGGGACGCCCGCGATCGTCGCCGCAGGGCTCGCGACGGCGTCTGGCCTGCTGGCGCTGCTTCTGTCTCCGGTGCCGATGGTCAGGGGGTTCGGGCTGCTGCTGATCGTCGGCGTCGGCGTCGCGCTGGTCGTAACGCTGACGGCCGGTACGGCCGTGCTCGTGCTCGCCGGCTCCCGTCACCGCGAACGACCGATGCCGTGGTGGCTCGGTGCATCGCTGCGGGGGGCGGGCGAGATCGTCGGCGACGGGGCGCGCCGGCTCGCCGGCGGGCGCCGCCTGCGCATCCCGGGGCCCCGGCTCGATCGCGTGCTCGCGTGGCTGATGCACCGTCCGGCGCGGGTCCTCGCCGCGGGTGCCGTCCTGGCGGCCGCCGGCTGGGTCGCGGCGGCGCGGGTTCCGGTGCAGTCGGACATCACGCGGCTCGTGCCCGCGAACATGCCGGCGCTCCGCGATCTCCGCATCCTCGAGCGAGCGACCGGAAGCTCCGGCGAGATCGACGTGCTGATCCGCGCTCAGGACGTCGTCCGACCGCGCGTGCTCGCGTGGATGACAGGCTACGAGGCGGAGCTGCTGCGCCATTTCGGCTACGACTCCTCACGAGGCTGCAGCGCCGCGACACTCTGCCCGGCGCTGTCCCTGCCCGACCTGCTCGGCGGCGCCGGCGCTTCGGCCGCGAGCCTGCTCGATGCCGTGCCGGCCTATTTCACGCGCGCGGTCGTCACTCCAGACCGCCGCGACGCGGTGCTCGCCTTTGGGATCCGCTTGATGCCGCTGACCACGCAGCAGCGGGTGATCGCGTACATGCGCGCGCAGCTGCACCCTCCGGCCGGCACGACCGCCGCACTCGCCGGCCTGCCCGTGATCGCCGCGGATGCATCGGTGGCGCTATCGTCCGCGAGCCGGCGCCTGCTGACCGCGCTCGCGGGCCTGCTCGCCGCCGGCCTCGCGCTCGCCGCGCTCCTGCGAGCCCCGCGCCGCGCGCTCGTCCCGCTCATCCCGATCGTGCTCGCGGCCGGCTGGTCGTGGCTGATCGTGCCGCTGATCGGGATCCCCCTGAACCCGATGTCGGTGACGCTCGGCACGCTCGTGATCGCGATCTCGACCGAGTTCAGCGTGCTCCTGTCCGAGCGTGTCGAGGCCGAGCGGGCTCGCGCCGGCTCGCTGGCCGAGGCGGTCGAGCGGGCGTACAGGTCGACCGGCTCGGCCGTCCTCGCCTCGGGGCTGACGGCCGTCGCCGGCTTCGGCGTGCTGACGCTGTCCGACATCCGCATGCTGCGGGACTTCGGGCTCGTCGCCGTCCTTGACCTGGCTGCCGCGCTCGCCGGTGTGCTGCTGGTGCTGCCTGCCGTGGTGGCCGTCGCGGCACCGGGCAGCGGGCGCGAGCGGGCCCGATTCCGGCTCGCTTCCAGGCGGCGGCCATCGCTCCGCGGCCGGGAGCCGGTCGCGTGAACGGTCCGGCCCCGGTCGACCCGCGCCGCTACCAGTGGATCGTCGGAGGCGTCGGGCTCACGCTCCTGCTGGCCTTCTCGGTGTACATGTCCCTGAACGGCGGGGGCGGTGCGCCCGGGATCGCCGCCGGCGGCCGCCTGCGCGAGTTCGTCGCGCCGCTCGCGACGAGCGACCTCGACGTCGCCGCCAATGTCCATCCGCGCTGCGACCCGCTCCGCCCGGCCCGCCGCGGGCTCAACGTCTGCGGCCACACGCCGATCGTGCTCGCCTTCTTCGCACTGGGGGCGGCCCCCTGCGAGCGGGAGGTGAACACCATGCAGGCGATCGCGCGCCGCTACCCGCGGCTCGTCTTCGCCGCGGTCGCGGTCGCGGCGGGGCGCGCGCCGACGGCGCGCCTCGTCCGTCGACGGCACTGGACGATCCCGGTCGCCTACGACGAGACCGGCGCGGTCGGGCAGCTGTACGGCGTCGCGCTCTGCCCGCTGCTCGAACTCGCAGGCACCGGGGGCGTGGTCGAGCAGCGGTTGGTCGGGGAGGCGTGGGAGCGGCCCGCGAGGCTCGCGGCGGCGGTCGAGCGGCTGCTCGCCCGAGCCGCCAGGACGTCGCCGGCTCGTGGATAGGACTCTGTGACTTCCTATTGTCCTACGGACCCTAACTTGAGTTCTCCGGCCGGACTAACCTGAGTTCTCCGGCCGGATCGGACGACCCTGAAGATGCGTGATCTGCTTCGCAGCGGCGCGGGCGCCATGCTCGTCCTGCTGATCATGTTCCTCGGCAGCCTCGGGCTGTGGCTGGGGACGCCGCTGATGTGGCTCTGGATCGGCTCGCAGGTCCAGGGCGCGACCTCTTCGCTGAGCGGGGCGCTCGCAGTCATGTTCGGCGGCGTGCTCGCCTCGATCGTGCTGCTCGCCGTCGTGCTCGCGAAGCTCAGCGAGGTCTACCGGGCCAACTGCCGGGCCCGCGGACGGCATGACCCGGGGCACAACGTGCTCGAGTCGGTACTGGTCGTCAGCGCCGGTCTCACGCTCGTCGCCTTCGCTGTCTGGTTCTTCCTGTTCGCCGGAGCCAGTCCGGTGCCGGTCGGGCTGAACGTCTGAGAGTCGAAGTGCCGTCCGCCCCGCGACGGCGGCGGACCGCTTGCCGATCCTGCGTCGCACATGCGGCGCAGGATCGGCAACCCCCGATTGCGGGACTACGCCAGGACGAGCTCGCGCTCCGCCTCCGGCTCGCGCTCCTCGAGCCGGACCGGCGGGCGATCCATCAACTGCGTGGCGAGCAACCGGCGCTGGCGATCGGTGAGCTCACCGATCGGCTTGAGTTCGCCGATCCCGTTGCGCTGGAGGAACTTCCGGCAGCGTGTGCTGCCCCACCGGCGCTGCGCGACCAGCAGTTCCGACACCGTCCAGCGGAGGACGACCTCGGGACAGTCGAGAATGACCTCCGCCGCCTGCACCTCTCCATCAGCGATCCGACGCTTGAGCTCGGCCCGCGCGAGCCGGACCGCATTTGCCTGCTCCAAGGCACGCAGGCGCTGCTCCGGCTCTTGGTGGTTCCGTGCGGTTTCCGTCATGAACCGTCCTCTCTCTGCGTTGCTCGGGGCCCGCGCACGGCGCGGGCGTGTTTGACCATGACCACTCGTGCCGGCGGGCCGAGGCGCCGGCGGAGCGGGTTCTGCATGAGATTCGCTGCTCTCAGTTCGAGACGTCGGTGGCTTTGCAGCCGCGTCCGGCACCTCCGCCCCTGATGGACCTGCGGGCCATCCGACCAGCCACCTCGAACAGGACCCCAAACTACCGCGGCGGGTTCGGTAACAGCAAGGTCACATCCGGCAAACCATGTGCTCCGAGCGAGCTTTTTGTGACCGGGTCGTGACCGGCCTTCGCACGCGACGGCGCTCGCGACTGCGCGTCGCTCAGTGCGCGCCGGGCAGGGGGCCGTGCTGCGCTTCGAACTCGCGCTTGGCGCGCTCGAAGGTCGCCAGCGCCTCGTCCAGCGTGGCCCGGTCGTGCGTCGCCATCACGCTCGTGCGCAGCAGCGCACCGGCCGGCGGCACAGCCGGATGGATCGCGACGTTGACGAACACGCCGGCGTCGTAGAGCGCCTTCCACAGGAACACGGCCTTCCAGTCGTCGCCGACGACCACCGGGACGACTGGGGTGACGAGCTCGGTTCCGTCGGCCAGCCTGGTCGTCGGGATGACCGCGAATCCGAGCTGGTCGAGGCCGGCGTGCAGGTAGCGAGCGTTGTCGAGCACGCGGGCGAACAGCTCGCGCCCCTCATCGGATCGGCAGATGCGCACCGCCTCGAGGGTCGCGCCGATCGCGGCCGGCACTCCCGAGGCCGTGAAGATGAAGGGGCGCGACGAGATCCGCAGGAATTCGAGCACGTCGGCCGGCCCCGCGATCACGCCGCCACACGATGCGAGCGACTTCGAGAATGTCGCCATCCGCAGGTCGACGCGATCCTCGACGCCGAGCGCCTCGCAGGCTCCGGCGCCACGCGCCCCCAGCACGCCGAACGCGTGAGCCTCATCGACCATCAGCCGGGCGCCGAAGCGGGCGCACAGGTCCGCGATCTCGGGGAGGGGGGCGACGTCGCCCTCCATCGAGTACACGCCGTCGACGACCACGAGGATCCCGCCGCCGTCCTGTTGGGCCGCGTGCAGGCGCTTCTCGAGCAGGTCGAGGCGGTTGTGCCTGAACGGCCGCAGCTTCGCGCGAGACAGCAGGATCCCGTCGAGGATCGACGCGTGGTCGCCCGAATCGGCGATCACGGTGTCCTCCGGTCCGAGGATCGTCCCGAGCGTTCCGAGGTTCGCCTGGTGGCCGGTCGTGAACACGATCGCGTCGTCGGTCCCGAACCAGTCGGCGAGCTCGCGCTCGAGCTCGACGTGGAGATCGATCGTTCCGTTCAGGAAGCGCGAGCCCGTCAGCCCGGTGCCATAGCGATCCAGGGCTGCGCTTGCGGCCTGCTTGACCCGCTCGTCGCCGGTCAGCCCGAGGTAGTTGTTGGAGCCCAGCATGATCCGCCGCTGGCCCTCCATCTCGACGACGGGGAGGGTCGGGCCTTCGAGCACGTGGAAGTAGGGGAGCGCGCCGATCTCGCGCGCCGCTCGGAGCTGGTCGAGCCGTTCGAAGCTGCGGGCCTTGGCGAAGACGTCGATGGAAGTAGTCATATTCCTGAGGCATCGTAACCCTCGTCAGGGACCGCCTGGGGTTTGACACTGCCGCGCTCGCTGTCACCATGGATGCGTGAGCGAGCCCGTCGAACCCCAGGTCGAACCCGCGGTGGAGCCCGAGGTGGACCCCGCGGTGGAGCCCGAACTGGTCGACTGGGTCGACCTCGATGCCGATGCCGACACGGACGCCGACATCATCGAGGCCGAGGTCGTCGACGGCCTGCCGGTGCTCGTCGAGGCCCGAGAGCTGGCGTCCGGACGCTGGAGCGCGAGCCCGACCGTGCAGGCCGCGGCTGCTGCGGCGACCGGCTTCGTTGCGGGCGCGGCGACGCTCGCGCTGATGCGCCGCTACGGCGTGCGGCGGGTCGCGCGCGACCTCCACGGCCTGCGCGACTCCCTCGATTCGGCCGGTGGCCGCTGGCGGGCGCCCGCGGGATTCGGGCAGGGGCAGACGTACATCGTGCACATCCGCACCGTGATGACGCGTCCCGGCCCGCCGGAGTGACCGTTGCCGCCGCAGGGACCGCGGCCGCTGGAGCGGCCGCGGCCGGTGCGACTCGCGAGATCCGGCTCGAGGTCGAGCCGCCCTCGCCGTATCGGTTGCCGCGCGGCTCCTCTCTGGACGGGCTCATGCGCACGCGCGCCGGCGTGCTCCATCGGCTCGTCCACGTGGACGGCGAGCGCGTCCACATCCGGGTCGCCCAGCTCTCGTCCGGCACGGTCCTGTTCGGCGCCCGGGCCGCCGCGCCCCGGCACGCTTCCTGGGCGATCGAGCGGATGCGGATCGCGCTCGGGGTTGACCACGACCTCCGCGAGTTTCATCGCCGCTTCGCCCGCGATCCGCTGATCGGCAGGGGCGTCCGGGACGACCCCGGGCTGCGCCCGCGCGGGCGCCCGGACCCGTTCGAAGCGCTCGCCTGGGCGATCACGGAGCAGCTGATCGAGTTCGAACGGGCGGTCACGATCCAGCGGCGCCTGGTCGCCGCGCTCGGCCGGCGCTGCCCCGCGACGGGCCTGCGCGACTCACCCGCCGCTGCCGTCGTCGCCGCCCAGGCTCCGGCGTTGCTCGAGTCGTTCGGCCTCTCGGCCGGGCGGGCGCTGGCCCTGCGGCGCGCGGCCCGCGAGGTCGCTGCCGGGCGCGTCGATCTGCTCGGTTGCGATCACGAGGCGGGCTGGCGGCGACTGCGCGCGATCCCGGGGATCGGCGCGTGGACGATGGAGATGCTCGCGCTCACGGGCCAGGGCCGCGTCGACCAGTTGCCGGCGGGAGACCTCGGGCTGCGCAAGCTGGTCGGACGCCTGGGCTCCAGCGACCCGCGCCGCCGCGCCGGCGAGCAGGAGGTCAGGGACTTCTTCGCTCCCTACGGCCGCTGGCAGGGTCTGGCGGCCGCCTACGCACTCCGCCTCGGCGGTGTGCCCGCGAACGCGATCGGAGGGCTATGACCGAACACGACCTCACCTCGCTCGCGCCCCGCCGCTGCGATCCGTATCTTCGTCGCCATGAGCACACCGACAAACCCCCGTCGCCGTTGGACGGAGGACAACATCGAGAGCGAGCTGAGGGCCGAGCAGAGTGCCCTCGGTCATTTCCCGTCGCGGGCGGAGCTTGTCTCCCACGGCCTGCGCGGACTCTGGGATGCGGCCACGCGCACGGGCGGCATCGAGGCCTGGAGGGCCCGTCTCGCGGGTCCCGATGCGCCTGCGGACCGATCGACCCCGATCACCATCCAAGACCAGCGCGACGAGCGCGACCGTGTCGCCGAGGCCGCGTACTACCGGTGGCTGAATGGAGCCGGCGGTGATGAGGTCGAGCACTGGCTCGAGGCGGAGCGGGAGCTCGACACGGACGGGGAGCTGGACCTGGACCGGGAGACCACCGGGGCACGGTAGCCCCGGCAGCTCGCCGCTTCGAGCGGCGGCGAGCGGCGACGAGTGCCCATGACCGCCGTCTCGGGGTACCGGCCGCTGAGCGGCTGCTACGACGAGATGCTCGACCGAGGCGGTCGCCCGCGGCCGCATTGGGAACATCTCGCCGGCGCGGTCGCCGAGCTCGGGCTCGACGAGCTGCTACGCCGGCGCGAGGAGGCCGACCGCCTGCTCGAGCAGGACGGTGTCGTCTACAACGCCTACCGCGAGGGCAGGCGCCGGCGGACCTGGCGGCTCGACCCGCTGCCGGCGATCGTCTCGAGCCGGGAGTGGGCGCACGTCGAAGCGGGCCTGATCGAGCGGGCCGAGCTGCTCAGCATGATCCTCGAGGACCTCTACGGGGAGCGCGAGCTGCTGCGGCGGCGTCTGCTGCCACCGGAGCTCGTCTACGGCCACGCCGGCTTCCTGCGCGCCTGCGACGGTGTCAGGCTCCCGAGCGCCCACCAGCTGTTCAGCTACGCCGCCGATCTCGGGCGCGACGCCGACGGCGGTGCGGTCGTGATCGGCGACCGCACGCAGGCGCCGTCGGGCGCCGGCTACGCGCTCGCCAACCGGACCGTGATCTCGCGCGTGCTGCCGAGCCTCTACCGCGCGACCGAGGTCCACCGGCTCGCTCCGTTCTTTCGCTCCCTGCGCGCCGCGCTCCAGGAGGCGGCGCCGCCCAGAACCCCGGACCCGCGGATCGTCGTGTTGACACCGGGGCCGCTGAACGAGACGGCCTACGAGCATGCCTCGCTCGCATCCACGCTCGGCTACCCGCTCGTCCAGGGGCGGGATCTGACCGTCCGGGACGATCGCGTCTGGATGCGCTCCGTCGGCCAGCTCGAGCCCGTCGACGTGATCATGCGGCGCGTCGACGGCGACTACTGCGATCCACTGGAGCTCAAGCCGGATTCGCAGCTCGGCGTCCCGGGGTTGCTCGAGATGGCCCGCAGGGGCCGGGTCTCGATCGTCAATCCGCTCGGGGCGAGCGTCCTCGAGAACCCTGCTCTGATGGCGTTCCTCCCGGCGCTGGGCGAGCATCTGCTGGGAGCCGAACCCCGCCTGCGCTCGGTCCACACATGGTGGTGCGGCGAGGACCGCTCGCGCCGGTACGTGCTCGAGCATCTCGAGGAGCTCGTTCTGCGTCCGACCTCGCGGCGCGCCGGGGCGTCGGCGATCCTCGGCTGGGAGCTGGCCGCCGGCGAGCGCGAGCAGATCCGCAGGCGGATCGAGGCGGCTCCGCGCGCCTGGGTCGGCCAGGCTTCGCTGGCGATGGCCAGCGCGCCGGTGCTCGGCGACGGCGAGCTCGAATCGCACCGCAGCGTCCTGCGCGCGTTCGCGATCGCGCGGCGCGATTCCTACGTCGTGATGCCGGGCGGGCTCACGCGGGTCGGGCCCGGTTACGAGCGCGGCCGGATCTCCAACCAGGCCGGGGCGATCACGAAGGACACGTGGGTGCTCGCCTCCGAACCGGAGACGCTCAGCGCCTTCTGGCTGCAGTCGGGCCCGGCGGTCGCGGGCGTCGACCCGATGGCCTCGATCTCCTCGCGCGCGGCCGAGAACCTCTGGTGGCTCGGCCGCTACGCCGAGCGGGCCGAGAGCCAGACGCGGCTGCTGCGCACCGTGATCGATCGCGCCAACGAGTTCTCCGCGGCCAGCAACCCGGCCGGAGTGGCAACCCTCGAGGCGCTGCGCGGCGCGCTCGACCGGGTCGCCGGTGCGCAGGCGACGCTCGCCCAGCCGGTCCGCGCGCTGCTCGACAACGCCGCCGCCGTGCGCGACCAGCTGAGCCGCGACACCTGGCTCGTGATCGGCCCGCTCGAGCGGGTGCTCGACGCGATCGACCGGCCGCTCCGCGACCTCGAGGGCCACACCCAGGGGGCGCTCCAGCAGGTGATCCAGAGCCTGCTGGCGCTCGGCGGCCTCGGCGTCGAGAGCATGGTCCGCGACCTCGGTTGGCGCTTCATGGACGCGGGGCGCCGCCTCGAGCGGAGCCTCCAGCTCCTCGCGCTGCTGCAGGCCACGGTCGGCGAGGATCGGGGGAGGGCCACCGACAGCCTCGTGCTCGAGTCGGTGCTCTCGGCCGCCGAGAGCATCATCACCTACCGCTTCCGCTATCGCTCGCATGCGCAGCTCGAGACCGTGCTCGAGCTGCTCCTGCTCGACTCCGGCAACCCGCGCTCGCTGGCCTACCAGCTGGAGCGTCTGACCGAGGACCTCGATGCGCTGCCGGTGCAGGGAAGCGGGCGGCTGCGGGCGGAGCAGCGGCTCGTGCTCGAGGCGCACACGGCGGTGCGGCTCGCCGACCCGGAGCAGCTCGTCGCACTCGACGCCGCCCCGCAGAGCCGGCGGCGACCGGCGCTCGAGGCGCACCTCGGCCGCCTCGTCGAGCTGCTCCTGGCCGCGGGGCTGGCCGTCGATTCGGGCCATTTCCCGCATACGTCGCCGACCTTCGCGCTCGTCGGCGCCGCCGGTGCCGAGCCGACGATCGGCACGGGAGCGCCGTGGCCATGAGCATCGCCTACCGCATCACGCACCGCACGGCGTACGCCTACGAGCAGGAGGTGACCGCCAGCTACGGGCAGCTGCACCTGCTGCCCCGCGAGCTGCCGGGACAGCGCTGCACGAGCTCCCGCGTGACGGTCGATCCGCGTCCCGAGGTGCTGCGCGAGCGACAGGACTTCTTCGGCAACCGGGTCGGGTTCTTCTCCCTGCACGTGCCGCACACACGCCTCACCGTGACCGCGACGAGCGTCGTCGAGGTCGAGGAGCCCGCGCAGGTCGCCTCGCTGTTCGGTCAGCGACGGTGGGAGCACGCCCGCGATGCGGTCGCGACCCGGCAGATCGACGCGGACGTCACGCAGTACCTGCTCGAGTCGCCGCGGATCCCGCTGGCCGACGCCTATCGCGAGTACGCGGCGGCGTCCTTCGAGCCGGGCGCGCGCCTGCTTGACGCGCTCGCCTCGCTGTCCGCGCGGATCCACGCCGATTTCGCCTACAAGCCCGGCTCGACGTCGGTGACGACTCCGCTCGCCGAGGTGTTCGCGAAGCGCCGCGGCGTCTGCCAGGACTTCGCGCACCTCGCGATCGCCTGCCTGCGAGCGGTGGGCCTGCCTGCCCGGTACGTCAGCGGCTACATCGAGACCGACCCGCCGCCGGGTGCTCCGAAGCTGACGGGCGTCGACGGCTCGCACGCGTGGCTGTCGGTGTTCGTACCCGACCGCGGCTGGGTAGATCTCGATCCGACCAATGACCAGTTCGTCGGCAGCCGCTACGTCGTGACCGCGCTCGGGCGCGACTACTCCGACGTTCCGCCGATGACCGGCGTGATCTACACCGAGGGTGGCGCCCAGCGGCTTGAGGTCGCGGTCGACGTCGTCGCGATCGGGCCGGGTCACGCGACCGCCGCCTGATGCGCGCCTTCGCCTGCGATCGATGCGGGCAGCTGCTGTTCTTCGAGAACAGCCTCTGCCTGCGCTGCGGTGCCCGGGTCGGCCTCGACCCGGCGGCGCTGCAGATCGTCCTGCCCGATCAGCATCCGGAGCGGGGCTACCGGCCGTGCGCGAACAGCGAGCTCGCGGGCTGCAACTGGTTGATCGAGGCCGGCGCGCCCGGTCCGCTGTGCCGCTCCTGCGCGCGGACGCGGGTGCGACCTGCAGACGGTGACGCCGAGGGCCTGGCGCAGTTCGCGATCGCCGAGCGGGCGAAGCGGCGGCTGCTGTTCGGCCTGCTCGAGCTCGGCCTGCCGCTCGGGCGACGACCTCGCCTTCGACCTGCTCTCGAGCGCCGTCGGCCCGGTCACGACCGGCCATGCCGACGGGCTGATCACGATCGACCTCGCGGAGTCCGACGACGCTCGGCGCGAGGCGCGCCGCGCCGAGCTCGACGAGCCCTATCGCACGCTGCTCGGCCATTTCCGCCACGAGATCGGCCACTACTACTTCCCGATCCTGGTCGAGCGCCGCGGCCGGCTCGCCGAGGCGCGCGAGCTGTTCGGCGACGACCGGGCCGACTATCAGGAGGCGCTCGCACGCCACTACGCCGATGGGCCGCCGCCCGACTGGTCCGAGCAGCACGTCAGCGCGTACGCGACGATGCACCCGTGGGAGGACTGGGCCGAGACGTTCGCCCATTACCTGCACATCCGCGACACGCTCGAGACCGCGGCCGCATTCGGCATCATCGTCGCGGGACCGGGTGAGGCCGACGATCCGTCGCTGGCGGCCGTCCCGTCCGAGCGGCTCGGGCGGCGTCCGTTCGAGCAGATCCTGGCCGAGTGGCTGCCGCTCACCTACGCGCTCAACGCGGTCAACCGCAGCATGGGACGCGACGACCTGTACCCGTTCACGCTCGCGCCCGCGGTGATCGACAAGCTCGCGTTCGTGCACGATCGCGTCTGCGCAGTCGCGAGTCCGGGCTCCGCCTGACGTTCCGCTTCCGCCCCCTGGCCAGCAAGCCAGGGGGCGGTGAGCAGGCGTTCGGCTCTACACGCCCTGTCCGGCCAGCAGCTCGTTGGTCGAGGCATCGACCGGCGCCTCGGGGTTCGTCAGGAACCCGTGCTTGAACATCCAGTTGGCGAACGCGTTCCACTGGCTCGCGCTCTCCCACCCCCAGGGGTGGCCCCCGGTCGGGAAGAAGGAGCTGCAGCGTCGCGTTGACGCTGGCGAGCTCGACGTTCCGGTTGAGCTCGGGGTTCTGCGCGATCGAGATTGTCCGTCGCCGCCGCCGGGTCCGCGCGAGCCGCCTCGTAGCCGCGCGCGACCGCCTGGACGAACCTGCGGATCAGCGGCGCGTGGTCGACGATCGTCCCCTTGCGCACGACGACCACGAGCTCGATCGTAGGTCGGCACGCCGGCGTCGTCGACGTGGATCACGTTCGGATGCCTGCGCATGTGCAGCAGCTGGATCGGCTCGTAGTTCCAGTAGCGCCGATCGTCGCGTCGACCTTGCCCGACAGCAGCGACGGCACGAGCCGCTCGCCCGACGTCCAGCTCCGTGACCGAGGCGGCGGGCACGTTCGCCGCGCTGAGGATCGCCTGCAGGAAGTCGTGCTCGTAGCGCGCTCCCGACTCCCCGACCGTCTTTGCGGCCAGCGCGGCGGGGGTCGTGATCTTGCTGCGACGCGAGCGACACGATCGAGGTCAGCGGCCGCTGGACGATCGCTCCCGACTGCGACGAGCGCGATGCTCTCGTTGCGCGCGAGCAGCACCTGGGGCTCGTAGGCGATCGCGACGTCGACCTTGCCGGCGGCGAGCAGCTCGAGCGGCGTCGGCCGGATCGGTCGGCGCGCTGAGCTGCACGTCGAGGTCCGCCTGCTTGAAGTAGCCGAGCGCCTGCGCCTCGTAGATGCCGACGTGATCGGCGTTCGGCGAACCAGTCGAGCTCGACGGCAAGACTGATTGACGGTGCCCGGTTTCGGGGTGATCGTGTTCGCGCATCTCCCCGCATCCGGCGAGCCCGACCATCGCGAGTGCCGCGACCGCGGCCAAGCGCGTTCCTCGGTGAGTCAATGCATATCTCCAGTCTGTTGGTATGCCCACGGAAGCGCTCGCCGCTCGATCACGGTCAGCAGCGACGAACAGCGCGATGGCGAAACCGGACAGGAGCACGACCGCGGCATACGCCTCGCGGAATCTCGTAGTTGGCGCGGCAGCTCCAGCAGCAGGTAGCCGAGGCCTCTGGTCGCGCCTCGCCTGCTCGGCGAGCACGGCGCCGATCACCGAGAACACCGCGGCGAGCTTCGCGCCCGGTGAACACGCCCGGGCAGCGCCGCCGGGAGCTCGACGTGGCGGAACGTCGCCGCGCGGCTCGCGTCGAAGGTTCGCATCAGCTTGAGCAGGTCGCGGTCGACGGTCTCGAGCCGGGCGAGCGTGGTCACGACGACCGGGAAGAACGAGACGAGCGCGATCACGATCAGCTTCGGGCCGATCCCGAACCCGAGCCAGATCACGAGCAGCGGGGCGATCAGCGGGATCGGGATCGTCTGCGAGGCGATCAGCAGCGGGTAGACCGCGCGGCGAGCGGTCGGCGGAGAAGTGGATCAGCACGGCCATCGCGACCGCCGTGCCGATCGCCCGCCGCGATCCCGAGCACGATCTCGCGGGCGGTCACCAGGAAGTTGCTCCACAGCGGTCGCGCGGTCGTCGTACAGGGCGGCGGCGACCGCGTGCGGGGCGGGCAGGATCAGCGGATCGACGCCACCGAGGTCGACGTACAGCTCCCACGCGCCGAGCAGGGCGAGCGAGCAGCAGCGCAGGCGCCACCGCCCGTCTCACGCCGGCACCCCGAGCGCGGCCGAGTGCCCGGGCGCGGAGCGCGACCAGCGCGGGATCGGTGCGGCTGCGCGGCCGCGGCAGCTCGACCGTCAGCTCGGCGATCACGCGGCCCGGCCGCGGCGACATCACCACGACGCGGTCGCCGAGCATCGACCGCCTCCTCGACGTCGTGGGTGACGAGCACGACCGTGCGCCCCTCGGTCTCCAGCACATGCGCGAGCCAGGCCTGCATCTCCGCGCGCGTGATCGCGTCGAGCGACGCGAACGGCTCGT
Source organism: uncultured Solirubrobacterales bacterium (assembly GCA_963705995.1). Classification (GTDB taxonomy): domain Bacteria; phylum Actinomycetota; class Thermoleophilia; order Solirubrobacterales; family Solirubrobacteraceae; genus Palsa-465. Next base: position 183,646 of record CAVPLN010000004.1, on the reverse strand, counting down.
CGAGCGCCAGCACCGGCTTGCCCGCCAGCAGCGAGCGCAGGAACGAGACCCGCTGGCGCATCCCGCCGGACAGCTCGCGCGGGCGGGCGCGCTCGAAGCCGGCCAGCCCGAAGCGCTCGAACCACGGGGCGGCGAGCGCCCGCGCCTGCGCGCGCGGCAGCCCGCGCGCACGCAGCGCGAGTCGCGGCGTTGTCGAGCGCCGTCAGCCACGGGAGCAGCAGATCGCGCTGGGGCATCAGCGCCGCGGGGGCCGCCTCGATCGTGCCGGCGTCGGGGCGCTGGAGCCCGCAGATCAGCTCGAGCAGCGTCGTCTTCCCGCACCCGCTCGGGCCGACGACCGCGACGATCTCGCCCGTCGCGACCTGCGAGCGTGACGTCCGTCGAGCGCCTGCGACGTCGCCCCGGCGGCCGCGGAACGTCGCGAGACACATGGCTCGCGCGGATCGCCGCGGCTGCGGACAGCTCCTCGGTCGCGGAGCCTCGATCACGTCGGTTGTCGCTCCCTTCGCGGGCATTACCCCACAGGTTCGAAGGGTCAGCGCCGGCTCCGTGGGCGCTCTCTCAGCCGGCCTGCCGCCAGCCCCCCTGGTGGACGCACGCTGGCGAGATGCTACCGCGGCCGCCTGCGTGCGCTAACGTGCTCGCGCAGTGGGGCAACGGATCCGCACGACCGCGCTGCTGGCGCTGCTGATCGCGTTGGCGTGTGCAAGCGTGCGCCGGCGCTCGCGTCGGGCCGACGCAGACGTCGGTGCTCCGGCCTCGCGTCGGGACGGCGATGGGCCTGATGCCGCCGTCCGGCCGCGCGTTCGACGTCGCGACCGGCGCCGCGATCCCCGTCGTCTACCACGGCGGCTCGGTGATGGACACGGCTACGGTCACCGTCCACACGATCTTCTGGGCGCCGAGCGGGTACTCGTTCGACGGCCCGCCGGACAGCAGCATGCTCGGCTACGTGCCGCTGATCCAGCAGTTCTTCACCGACGTCGCCCACGACTCGGGCTCGCACACGAACATCTTCTCGATCCTCGACCAGTACGGCGACGCCTCGGCACCGGGCAGTACAGCATCGCGCTACGACCCGCAGACCGACTCGATCGCCGACACCGATCCCTACCCCGCCGCCGCGGCCCAGTGCCCGTCGCCGGCCGGCGTCGCCACCTGCGTGACCGACCAGGACGTCGCGCAGGAGATCGACAAGGTCATCCAGCGCACGATCCCGGCGGGCTACGGCCTGCACGACGTCTGGGAGGTGTTCCTGCCACCCAACGTCGACGAATGCTCGAGCCTCGGCGTCTGCGGGACCTCCTCGTTCGCCGGCTACCACTCCCTCGCCGACGAGGGCCACGGGACGTTCATCTACGCGATCATGATCGACACCCTGATCGAGGAGCCGCCGATCTCCGGCGCCGACCCCGAGGGTAACCCCGAGGCCGAGACTCGATCGACACCTCGGCGCACGAGACGGTCGAGGCGATCACCAACCCCGAGGGCAACGGCTGGATGGACCCGAACGGGTTCGAGGTCGCCGACAAGTGCGAGACGGGACCGCAGACCGGAACTCCGCTCGGATACGCGCCGGACGGCTCGCCCTACGACCAGGTGATCAACGGCCACGAGTACGACATCCAGGAGATGTGGTCCAACGACGCCAAGGGGTGCGAGCAGCGATCGACGGCGGCGAGCGACGGCCTGCCGCTCCCGGAGATCTCGATGCGCCAGTTCTCGCCACAGGTCAGTGGCGACATCGGGACCGCCAGAGCGGGCGTGCCGGTCCGCGCGGTGCTGATCCGAGCCGGCGATTTCGTGGCCGAGGCCGCCGGGCTGACGCGAGCCGGCGGCAAGTGGGGACCGCTGACGCTGCGCGGCCTGCACGGCGTCGCGCACGGCCTCGGCGACGACCGCGACGAGCTGGTCGTCAATTACGGCAACGGCGGCCCGGCTCCCGATCTGATCGCGACGGGCGCCGGCGGGAACCCGTTCAACGAGGCCGGCTGGACCGACTGGTTCGACCTCGACACGGGGTTCGCCCTCGGCCCGAGCGCGATCGCGCTTGCCCCGTGCGGTCAGATCGGCGTGCTGACCGTGACGGTCGGCGCCGTCTCGAGTGCGGCGCTGGTGCCGAACTGCCAGACGGAGCTCGACGCCTCCATCATCAGGCTGCCGCACATCGACGGCCGTCGCCCGGTGCTGCTGTCGAGCGAGGACAACCGAGCGGTCTCGGAGATCGCCCCGAACGGGGCTCTCGTCCGCCTCACGGTCGCCCTCGGCGAGCCCGGCAGCGTCTCGAGCGTCTCCAACTCGAACATTCCCTTCCCGCCCTCCGGCATCCCTCGCTGCGTCGCGGATCTCCGTCGCGGGACGGTCCTCTGCTCGGGCCTCGTTCCCGGCGAGCGCTACACGCTCGAGCGCAGCCGCGGCCGGGTCCGTGCGCACGCGCGTGCCGGCGGCGCCGGCACGATCGAGGTCACACACCTCCCGGGCAAGGTGCCGATCACGGGCGGCGACCTCTTGAGCCTGAGCAATCCGTCGGGACGCGTGCTGACGGTTCTGCACGTCGCCCACCTGCGCGTGTCGATCGACGGCAACCAGACCGTGATCGCCTCGGGCACCTGCCAGCCCGGTGAGTACTGGGGTGCGCTCGTCACCCAGGAGCCCTCGAGCTCGGCTGTCGGCGAGCCCGGCAGCGCCGGGCTCGGCACCGTCTGCCCGGCGACCGGTGACGCTCACGGCCTGTCGGATTCCGTGATCGCCGAGACCGACGATCTCAGCGGCGGCTTGACCGAGACCTCCGTTCCGCAGCTCGGCGTTGTGACGCCGGCGAACGGGGCGATCGTCTACGGGCCCTTCCGGGCCGTCGCGCAGACCGATGTCCCGGGTGGCGATGGGACGCTGGCGCCCGCGCCGGCGACCGTCACCTTCGCGATCTCTCATCCCGGTTCCCAGAAGGTGCTGTGGTGGACGGCGAACGCTGCGACCACGCAGGGCGTTCCGGTCCCGGCACTGGCGCCCGGGGTCTACGACGCGACCTGGGTCGTGCACGACGTCAACGGCGACACGCGCATCGTCATCACCGAGTTCGTCGAGCAGTAGCTCGCGCCGGCGCGAGCTCAGGTCATCATCGGCTTGGCCAGCGCCTTGACGAATTCCTCCAGTTGGTCGGTCCGCCAGCACTCGAACGCCTGGCAGTGCTTCTCATACGCGGCGATCACGCTGTCGCCGTAGTTCCAGTACAGGCGCGGCTCGGGGTTCAGCCAGAAGGTCCGCCCCGCGCGCGCGGCGATCGCCGCGAACACGTCGTCGCGCGGCGGCCGCCCGTTGGTCCGCGCGTCCCCGAGCACGATCACGGTCGCGCGCGGGTGCAGCTCGTCCTCGATCAGCGCCAGGAACTCGGTCCACACCCGCCCGTAGTCGGTGTACCCGGAGACGTCTGCGACGCCGGCGTCGCGGGAGACGGCTGCGGCGGCCGCCCGGAAGTCGCGCTCCCGCTCGAACACCTCGGTCACCTCTGAGATCCGCTCGATGAACACGAACGATCTCAGCTTGCGAAACGTGTCGTGCAGCGCGTGCAGGACCGAGAGGAAGAACGTGCTCGCGCTCGTCACGCTCGTCGACACGTCACACAGGACGTAGATCTCGGGGCGACGGGGCCGCACCGGCCGGTAGCGCAGATCGACAGGGACGCCCCCGGTCTGCAGTGACGCGCGCATCGTCGCCCGGACGTCGATGTGGGCGTGGCGCTTGCGCCCGCGCTGCTCGTGGCCCTGGGTCGCGAGGCGTCGCTTGAGCTGGGCGACGACCCTGTGGACGGCGGCGAGGTCCTGGACGGGGCCGCTCGGCAGCGCCCGGTCGAGGTCGCTGAGCGGACGCTTTGGCGGCAGCGTCGCGGTCCGATCGATCAGCGCCCGCTCGAGCTCCCGGCGCAGGTGCTGCTCGAACCGGCGCAGCTGCTCGCGCGGCAAGCCGTCGCGCCGCGGATCGTCGGCGGGAAGCTCTGGCTGCGGCTCCGTCCGGAGCCCCAGCGCGCGCCGGATCCGCTGCACGTCCACGCCGAGCACGCCCGACCCCTCGCCCTTGCCGAATGCGGCGATCGCCAGCCTGGCGAGGTCGCGGAGGTCCGACTCGGAGCCGTCGGCCAGCGCCTGGGCGATCTGCCGGCGCAGCTCGTCGAGGTCCAGTTCCTCGCCCGCTCCGAACCGGGCCTGCGGCTCGGACACCTCGAGCCGCACCGCCTGCGCCTCCGCTGCGCGGAAGAAGAAGCGCTCGAACACCAGGTCGAACAGCCGGCGATCCTCCGGCGACTTCGCGATCGTCGCCGACAGTGCCTGACGGAACTCCGACGGGTGCATCCAGGAGACGTACTGCAGCGCCGCGAACGCATCGAGGATCTCGGAGGTGCCGACGGCGACGCCCTCCGCCCGCAGGTCCTCGGCGAACGCGAGGAGCTCGCCGTCGAACGCCCCGGCCGGTTCGTCGGGGAGCCCGCCGTAGATCGCCTTGCCGGGCGGCACGGCGAGGCTACGCGACGGGGCGCGAATCGAGCGGTGCCGGCGCCGGCTCCGGCGCCGGGGCGAGCCGCACGCCGACGCGCTCGGCGACGATGTCGAGGTCGGTGCGGTGTTTGACGATCACGCTCATCGTGTCGCGGAAGGTCTCCGCGTCGATGTCCGCGGCACCGAGGAGCAGCAGCGCTCGCGCCCAGTCGATCGATTCGGCGATGCTCGGTGGCTTCTTCAGATCGAGCTCGCGCACGAGCCCGATGATCTCCACGAGCTTGCGCGCGATCGTCTCGCCGAGGTCCGGGCAGTGAAGGCGGACGATCTCGAGCTCGTGCTCGAGCTCGGGGTAGTCCAGCCACAGGTACAGGCAGCGCCGCTTCAGCGCCTCCGTCAGCTCGCGACTGTTGTTCGAGGTGAGGAGCACGACCGGGTGAGTCCGGGCTTCGATCCGGCCGAGCTCGGGGATGCTGATCTGGAAGTCCGAGAGCAGCTCGAGCAGCATCGCCTCGAACTCCTGATCGGTCTTGTCGATCTCGTCGATCAGCAGCACGACCGGATCCTCCGAGGCGATCGCTGTCATCAGCGGTCGCTGCAGCAGGAACTCCTCGCCGAAGATGTCCTCCTGCACTGCGTCCCAGCCTGCGCCGTCCGCCTCGGCCTGGATCCGCAGCAGCTGCTTGCGGTAGTTCCACTCGTACAGCGCCTTCGCCTCGTCGAGGCCCTCGTAGCACTGCAGCCGCACGAGCCGGCGGTCCAGGAAACGCGACATCGCCTTCGCCAGTTCGGTCTTACCGACGCCGGCCGGGCCCTCGACGAGCACGGGCTTGCCGAGCATCGTCGCGAGGAACGCCACGAGCGCCGTGGACGAGTTCGGCAGGTAGCCGACGGAGCGCAGCCCCTGCTCGACCTGTTCGACGGTGGTGGGCGCTGCGGCCATGCCGCAACTATAGGGTTAGCGCTCTTGCCATTCGCCGCCGCCGCCGCCACGACGCACCTCGGCCTGTTCGCCGCCGTGCTGGTGGCGGGCTTCGCGATCGGCGCCCTCGGGCACCTCACGGGTTCGCGCATCCTCGTGGTCGCGGGGATCGTCGTGATCGCGTTCGTCAGCCTCTATTTCGTCGCGGCCGGGGAGATCCAGACCTTCCCGAGCTGAGACCTCAGGCGTCGTCGAAGCGGATCGTGAGCTGCTCGGTATCCGGCTCGGGCGGCGCCACGGGTGCCTGCGGATGCTCGGGATCGTCGGGCGCCGGACGCTCCGCCGGGGGCGCCGTCAGCCATCCGGGCGGCTTTCGGGATCCGCTCCATTCGGGCTGGCCCGGCTCGCTCCACTCGGGCTGTTCGGCGGGCCGCCACGACGAGCGGCGTGGTCGCGGCGGCGCGACCGGCGGCGACACCGCCTCGGCGGCGACCGCGGCCGCAACGGGCGAGCGCTCGGGCCACCGGCTGTCGCTCCAGCGGCCGTCGAACACGGCACCGTCCTCCATCGGCAGCGGGGGCTCCGGGCGGTGGGCGGCTCGGATTCGCGTCCCGGCGTAGGCCAGCCCGGCGGCGACGAACAGTGCGACGAAGATCCCCCACTCAATCCCGGCGGAGGCGAGCAGTTGACCCTGGCGCGTCGTGCCCTGCTTGTCGAACATCCTCCAGACGATCAGGAAGCACGTCCACAGGCCCGCGAGCGTGATCGCCACGCCGTCGCCACCGGGAAGATGGAACGCTCGGCCTTCCGCGCGCTCGAACAGCAGCACGAGCACGCAGATCGCGACGACCAGCACCGCGGCCTCGACGAACGAGAACGCCTCCCAACCGCTGAAGGTTGGCGACCCCAGTTGCATGTGCTTGCCGGCGCTGAGCGACACCGTGCTGCTGTACCAGGGGAGGAACAGCGTCAGAAACAGCGCCAGCGCTGCCACGGCTGCGAGGCGCTGCTCCGGCTCGAGTGCTCTGGCCGCACGTGCGATCCGGACCGGGAGCGATGAGGATCGCCTGGCGGCGGGATCGGCGCGGTTGCTTGTCATCCCTTCTCTACGGCGCGGTTAAGCCAGACACGCAGACGCTGAACGGATTCGGCCCACCTCGCAATTGTAGGCCGGGCTCGCGGCGTCTTCGGCTCCGCAGCGGGCGGACGCGCCCCATGTCCGAGCGCCGTTGGCAATCTGGCCAGCGCCCTCAAGCGCGCGCGGGGAGGCGTCGATAGCCAGAGTATGACCCGACGTGAGACCGGTGCGCTGCCGGCTCCGTGGATGGGGTCACAGGTGCCGGTCGTCACCGCTCGCCAATCGATCGAGCAGCGACTCGAGCGGCGTCGGGACCCCTCCGCGCTGCGGCAGGCGATCCCGACGATCGACGCGATCCGCGTCGACGCCCGCGTCACGTCGCCACGGTCGCTCGTTCCCGCGCCGCCGAGCTCCTGCGCCCGCGTGGGGGCGCCGTGAGCGTTCCCCACCTGGATCTCGAGTCACATTCCGCCCGCCGGCACCGGCGGGCGATCCGCCGTGACACCGTCGTCCCACGGCTCGAGGTCCACGACCGCGCCTCGCGCAGCGGTCGGTCGGCGCTGTGGCAGGTCTATCTCGTCCTGACGTCGCTCGTCACCGTGCTCTACCTGAGCGCGCCGCACCTCAAGGGCGACGTCCGGCTGCTCGAGGGCCTCGAGCTGTCGGGCATCCTCGCCGTCGTGATCGGGATCGTTCGCCACCGCCCCCGCGCCCGGGCCGCGTGGGTGAGCTTCGCGTTCGGGCTGTGCGCGTTCTGGGTCGGGCACTTCTACACGTACGCCTACCCGCAGATCGACCACGTCGCGATTCCGTTCCCATCGGTCGGCGACGCCGCCTCGCTCGCCGTCTATCCGGTCCTGATGGCCGGCCTGCTCCTGCTCGTGCGCCGTCGCACCCGGGCCGGCGGCGGCGGCGCGGACCTGATCGATTCGCTGATCATGACGCTCGGCTTCGCGCTGCTCGTGTGGATCTTCCTGATCGGGCCCTATGTCGGCGAGCACGGTCTCGCGCTGACGGCGAAGCTCGTCCGGATCGCCTACCCGTTCGGCGACATGGTGTTACTGGCGGCGACGATCAGGCTCGCGATCGACTCGGGGCCGCGCCGGACCTCGTTCCACCTGCTGCTCGCCGGTGCGGGCTGCCTGCTCGTCACCGATATCGCCTCGCAGCTGCTGATCCTGCACGGTGACACTCGTCACCAGTTCGTGTTCGACACGGGCTGGATCTACTTCTTCCTCCTCTGGGGCGCGGCCGCCCTGCATCCGTCGATGCGCGCGCTCGATCAGGGGGAGCCGATGCGGGAGAAGCCGTTCACGCGGCTGCGCCTGACGCTTCTGACGGGTTCGTCGCTGATCGCCCCGATCATCGAGATCACCCGCGATCTGGACCGCGGCAGCCTCGACTTGCACGTCACGATCGAGGCGTCCGTCGTCCTCTTCGGGCTTGTGGTGTTGCGGATGGCAGGGCTCGTTCGACAGCGCGAGGTCTCGGTGACCCGGGAGCGCACGCTCAATTCGGCCGGGGCGATGCTCGTCGCCGCCAGCTCTCGCGACGAAGTCGTCGCCGCTGCGATCGACGCGGTGCACTCGCTGATCGACGGTCACGTGGCCGTCCGCCTCGGCCTGCTCGAGCATGGCCGCACCGTCGTGTTCGGGGAGGGCTCCGAGGAGCACGGTCGGGTCGCCGTCTGGAGGCTGCCCGCCGACGCGCTGCCGAAGCCGCCGATGGTCGGCCTCGAGGCGCTGAAGCTCTCGGAGGACCAGCGCTCGTGGTTGCGCCTGCTGGACTTCCCGGAGCGCGCCGTGATGTTGAAACTGCCCGCCGGGCGGGCCGGGATCGACGGCGTCATGATCGTCGCCGGCGAGCTCGGGACGACGGCGCCGGCGATGAGCGGCCTGCGCACGCTCGCCAGTCAGGTCGCGCTCGCGCTCGAGAGCGCGGCGATCAGCGACGAGGCCCACCGTCAGGAGAGCGAGGTGCTGATCGGATCGCTCGTACAGAACTCGAGCGACCTGATCACCGTCCTCGATGCCGAGGCCAGAGTCATCTTCCAGAGCCCCTCGATCGAGCGCGTGCTCGGCTACACCCCCGAGGAGGTCGTCGGCCAGCCGTTCGCCCTGCTCCTGCACCCGACCGAGAACGGGAGGCTGCTGCGCCGCCTGATCGACGGCGGCGCGGACCGCGACCAGGTCGATCCGATCGACTGCGCGCTGCGCCACCGCGACGGCGAGCTCCGACATTTCGAGATCGTCTACAACAACATGCTCGAGGACGGGGTCGTCCACGGCATCGTCCTCAATGGCCGCGATGTCAGCGAACGCAAGGCGTTCGAGGAGCAGCTCGCGCATCAGGCCTTCCACGATCCGGTCACCCACCTCGCGAACCGCGCGCTCTTCAACGAGCGCGTCCGCCATGCCGTCGCGCGGAGCCTGCGCGAGGGGATCGGCGTGGCGGTGATCTTCATGGACCTCGATGACTTCAAGCTCGTCAACGACAGCCTCGGCCACGCGGCCGGGGATCGCGTCCTGCTCGAGGTCGCGCAGCGCCTCGAGGCGAGCGTTCGCGTCGGCGACACCGCCGCGCGGTTCGGCGGAGACGAGTTCGCCGTGCTGCTCGAGGACATCGAGGGGCCGCAGGCGGCGGCCGAGATCGCCGAGCGGATCCTGGCGGCGCTCGCCCAGCCGCTGCACCTGGGCGACACCGATGTCGTCGTGCGCGCGAGCCTCGGCCTGTCGGTCGCCGAGCCCGGCGCCCCGAGCGATTCCGAGGAGCTGATCCGCAACGCGGACGCCGCGATGTACATCGCCAAGGGCGACGGCAAGGGCGGCTACCGCCTGTTCGAGCCGGCGATGCACGAGCACGTGCTCGCCAGGCTCGAGATGCGCGGCGATCTTCAGCGCGCACTCGCCGAGGGCCAGTTCGAGCTGTACTTCCAGCCTGTCGTGCGCCTCGAGGACGGCGAGGTGTCGGCGGTCGAGGCGCTCGTCCGCTGGCACCATCCGGCCCGCGGCCTGGTCGCCCCCGACGACTTCATCCCGCTCGCCGAGGAGAGCGGGCTGATCGTCCCGCTCGGCCGCTGGGTGCTGCGCGAGGGCTGCCAGCGACTTCAGGAGATCAGGCAGAGCGCGGCCATGCCCGGCCTGTCGGTCTGCATCAATCTGTCGGTCAAGCAGCTGTTCCGCGGCGACATCGTCGAGGACGTCCGCGCGGCGCTCGCGGACTCGGCGCTCGAGCCACGCTCGCTGACGCTCGAGATCACCGAGTCGGTGATGATGACCGACCTCGACACCGCCGTCGCCCGCCTCGGCGAGCTGAAGGAGCTCGGTGTGAAGCTCGCGATGGACGACTTCGGGACCGGGTACTCGTCGCTCAGCTACCTGAGCCGGTTCCCGATCGACACTCTGAAGATGGACCGGTCGCTGCTCGGCGCCGGCGCGTCGCCGATCACCTCGGGTCTCGCCACCGCCGTGCTCGGCCTCGGCGAGACCTTCGACATCGACGTCGTCGCCGAGGGGATCGAGTACGCGGAGCAGTGGGACACCTTGCGCGAGCTCGGCTGCGAGCTCGGCCAGGGCTACTACTTCGCCAGGCCGATGGAGCAGGAGGCCCTCTCCGTCTACCTGCGCGAGCGACCCAGCGCGATCGCGACGCCGGCCGTCGCAGAGCTGCCGGCGCGCAACGCGGCATAGCCGGCGGCGCCCTCGACCGCGGGCGGCGTTGGTCGCTCACCGGCCGCCCGCCCGCCGCTCGCCCGCCCACCGCTCGCCCGCCCACCGCTCCGCGCCCACCGCTCCGCGCCCACCGCTCCGGCGCCCGTCTCGGTGCCCCCGCCGCTCCGGCGCCCGTCTCGGTGCCCCCGCCGCCCGCCCACCCACCGCTTGCCCGCCCACCCACCGCTTGCCCGCCCACCCACCGCTTGCCCGCCCACCCACCGCTTGCCCGCCCACCGCTTGCCCGCCCACCGCTTGCCCGCCAGCGCTCGCCCGGCCACCGCTCCGGCGCCCGTCTCGGTGCCCCCGCCGCTCCGCGCCCACCGCTCCGGCGCCCGTCTCGGTGCCCCCGCCGCTCCGCGCCCACCGCTCCGGCGCCCGTCTCGGTGCCCCCGCCGCTCCGCGCCCACCGCTCCGGCGCCCGTCTCGGTGCCCCCGCCGCTTCGCGCCCACCGCTCCGGCGCCCGTCTCGGTGCCCCCGCCGCTTCAGGCCTGGGTCAGACCCGACGCCCGCCGGAGTTTCTCGCCTCGGACAGACCCCTAACTTCCGGACCCCCCTCTCGTTTTCGGGGGGTACGGAACTCAGGGGTTTATGAGAACCCTGAGCTCCACACCCCCTCTTCCCAGCGGGGGGGTCCGGAACTTGAGGTTCCCCGTAGCACTGTTGCGTGCCGCGCCGCCTCGCCCGCAGCCGCGCCGCCTCGCCTCGCCAAGTTCCGTCGCCATGCCCTACTACCAGGCGGCGACGAAATCCACGCTCTCGGACGTCGGCGCCGGGTCGACAGTCGAGGCCGCGTCCACTTCACGGTCAAAACGCACCAGACGCCGACTCCGGCTCTCGGAGTCGCCGCGGCCGTTGCCCCGACACTCCGAGCCGATCGCCGCGGCCGTTGCGCCGGCCCTCGGGCCGGAGGCCCGACCTATCCCCCGAGCCCGGTTCCGCCCGTCCCGCCGGACCCTGAGCTGATGGTCGTGGTCGTCGGAGTCGTCGTGGTTGTGGTCGTCGGCGTTGTGATCGTTGGGGTCGTGATCGTCGGGGTCGTGATCGTCGTGACCGTCGGCGTGGTCGTGGTCGGCAGCGTGGTCGTCACCGTGGTCGAGCCCGTGACGGTCAGCGTCCCCGCGATCCGTGTGAAATTCCCCGCCAGGTCGGTCGCCGACATGCGCACCGTGTACGTGCCCGCCTTCAGGGCCGGCACCTTGATCGTGTCGGTCCCGTGCGGGAAGTTCGCGCTCGTCGAGAACACGGTCGGGCCCTGGCTCGTGGCGCTCCCCGACTGTCCGGACCGCCCGGGCTGGACGGGCCCGCTGATCACGAGCCCCACGTGTGAGACCTTGGAGAGCCCGAACGTCATCGGGAACGATCGCTTCGGAGCCGTGGCGATCGTCAGCTGCGCGAGCGACGGCGGCGTTTTCAGATCGGCCTGGAACGCCGTTGCGGTCTGGCAGTAGACCGGCGCGAGCGTCAGCGAGCAGAGCTGCTCCACGAAGCCGGTCACGAGCTGGTGGTAGCTGAGCGTGTCCTCGAGCCCCGGCTGGTAGAGCGACCACGCTCCGGTGTTGAACGACGGCAGCTCGGCCTGGGCTTCCGCGTTGCCCGCGTTGAACAGGTTCAGCGAGAGCACGTTGCCGCTCACGTGCGAGAACGTGTACAGGCCGATCAGCGTCTGCAGAAAGGCGTTGATGATGTCGACGCCGGGCGCGAACGAGTACTGGAGGTAGCGCAGGCCCGTCGCGGTCGGCACCGCGAGGCCGCGCGGTGGGGGATCGCGCAGCACCGGCAGCAGCCCGGCTCCGTCGACGAGGTACGCGTGGTCACCGGTCGCCAGGTAGGCGCGGCTGAAGGCGACCAGCGCGGTTCCGTCGGCCATCGCGCTCGTCCACGGCGGGACGCCACCATCGAACGTGAAGTAGTAGTCCCAGGTGATCCCGTGGTCCTGTGCGACCGCGAGCGGCAGCATCTCGGCCAGCACCGACTGGAGGGCGCCGTATTCGCTCGGCCCGGCCGTGTACATCCCGTCCGCCTCGCCGAACGTCGCGAGCGCCTGCATCTGGATCCCCTGGCCCGGGTAATACTCCCAGACGATCTGCGAGCCGCTGAACTGCACGCGCTGGTCGGCGGCGAGCAGCGGCCCGGTCGTCCACCACTGGGTGTTGCGCTCGAGCGTCAGGAACAGCGCCGGCAGGCGCGAGGGCGTCATCTGGCCGTTCGCGGCGATCTCGTGCAGCGTCTCGGTGACGGCGGTCAGCTCGGCCTGGCGTGTCCCGTTGAGCTTCTTCTCGTCGGCGATCGCCGTGTTGAAGTCGGTCAGGTATTGGGTGTGCTCGGCGGCGGTGATCTCGCCCCGCCGGGCGAGCTTCGCGAGCACGCCGATGACCGTCGGTCCCGAGGTCGTGCGAGCCGCTCGCGCCGCCAGCAGGAACACGTCGGCTCCCGCGCCGCCGTTCGCCGTCCCCGTCGCCGGAGGCGGCGCTCCCAGCGCCGCGCCCCCGGACAGGAATCTGTTCTCGACCACGCGCGCGTGCCCGCCGGGCCCGAGCACGATCACCCGTGCCGCCCGCGCATCCGCCGCGCCAAGGCCGAGGCCGAGGCCGAGCATCACCACGAGCCCGAACGCGAGCACCGAGGACGCGGCCGCCTGGGTCAGCCGACTCCTACGCATCGAAGCCGATGGTATGGTCGACCGGCGGTCTTTGCGCCGCCACCTGGACGAAACGTTGCCTTGCGGACATCAGATCAGGGGTTCGGGGCTCCGCGGCGCCCTCCTGCCTGCGGCTCTGGCCGGGCTGCTGCTTGCCGCGTGCGGGTCGTCCGCCGGGCATCCCGGAGCGCGCGCGCTCGTCCGCGCGACGTTCACCGGGCGCCACGTCGTGAGCAGCGGCCGGATGAGCTTCTCGCTGTCGCTGATCCCGCTCGCCGGTGCCGGGCGCCGGGCGCCGCTCACGGTCACGATCAACGGGCCGTTCGCCAGGGGTACCGGCGGTCATCCCCCGACGTCCGACTTCACGCTCGCGGTCAGCGCTCAGGACCGGACCGGATCGCTCGCGATCGTCTCGACCGGCACCGCCGGCTATCTGACGATCGGGGGAGTGAGCTACGAGCTCCCGGCCGCGAGCCTGTCGAAGCTCGCCTCCGGGCTCTCGCCGGTCGACTCGAGCGGCCGGATCTCGAGCCTCGGGATTGACCCGCTCAGCTGGCTCGTCGATCCCGTCGACCTGGGTCGCGCCAGCGTCGGAGGCACGGCGACCACGCACATCCGCGCCGGCGTCGACCCGCGCGCGCTCGCCCGCGGGCTTGGCAGCGTGCTCGCTGCGACCGGTTCGCTGACGGGCGCGGCCGGCACTGCGCTGACAGCCGGCCTCTCCCAGACCGCACAGGAGCGGATCGCGGCCGGCCTGCGGAGCGGGAGCGTCGACATCTTCACCGGCACCTCCGACCGGACCCTGCGCAAGCTGATCCTCGCGCTGACGCTGCCGGTCTCCGGTCAGCTCTCGAGCCTGCTCCAGGACGCGCGCTCGGCGCGGCTGGTGATCAGCCTCCAGTACACCCAGCTGAACCGCCCGCAGACGATCGCGGCGCCGGCGAGCGCGCTTCCCTACAACCGGCTGAGCGCCGCCCTCGGGAGCCCGGCGACCGCGACCGGTCAGACGCAGCTGCAGGCGAACGCCGCCTGGGCGCGCTGCATCGAGGCTGCGGGCCAGGATGTCGCGAAGATGCAGAAGTGCGCGCCGCTGATCAACGGCCACAGCTGATCGTCAGCGACAGGCGCGGCCCCCCGCCCCCGCAGGCAGAGACGCACCGCGGAGCCGGCCGCCGGAACTACTCCCGACCGACCTCCTGGTCGTCCTCTTCGAGCTCGTCGTCGAGCTCGTCGTCTTCGTTGGTCGCGACCGCGCCCGGGTGATAGCGGACCTGAAAGGCCTGGAGGAGCTCGTCGCGACGGCTCTCGTCGACGGGCAACTCGTCGGAGATGATCACCCAGTCGGCGCCTTCGAACTCCTCCATGTTGAAGATCTCGGCGTCGAGTTCAGGAGAGTCGTCGACGACGATCAGGACCTCGGTCTGCGGGTTGAAATAGGTCCCGGGCCGGTTGACAAGGTCCTCCAGCTCGACACGTCTCGGATCAGCCATCGCTGCAGCGTAACGCTCGCGAGACCGCCATGCCGCGAGGTTGCGAAGCCCGCGCATTTGGAGCTGCGCGACGCATCGGCTACCCTTCAGCGTAGACGTTGACTGACTAGTCAATCGCCTCCATTTCCAAGGGAGATATCGAGCATGGTTGATTTCACGCTCACCGACGAGCAGCTGAGCATGCGGGAGATGGCGCACGACTTCGCCGAGAAGGAGATCCGGCCCGTCGCCTGGGAGTACGACCGCGACGCCACCTTGCCCCAGGAGATCATCGACAAGGCCTGGGAGCTTGGGCTGATGAACAACCACCTCCCGGCCGAGTACGGCGGCCCCGGCCTGGGCTACCTTGACGGCGCGATCATCGAGGAGGAGCTCGCGTGGGGCTGCTCGGGCATCGGCACCTCGCTGTCCTGCAACGGCCTCGCGACCGCGCCGATCGCGCTCGCCGCCTCCGAGGAGCTGAAGAAGGAGTATCTCGGCCGGCTGTCCGAGGCGCCGCTGCTCGCCTCCTTCTGCCTGACCGAGCCCGACGCCGGCTCCGACGTCTCCGGCATGAAGACGACCGCGACCCGCAAGGGCGACAAGTGGGTCATCAAGGGCTCCAAGTGCTTCATCACCAACGGCGAGTACGCCAACTGGTACACGGTCTACGCGAAGACCGACAAGGAGGCCGGGCATCGCGGCATCTCGTGCTTCATCGTCCCGCGCGACGCCGGCGTGATCGTCGACAAGCACGAGGACAAGATGGGGCAGCGCGCCTCGAACACCGCGACGATCACCTTCCCCGAGGTCGAGATCCCGCTCGACCACCTCGTCGGCGAGGAGAACAAGGGCTTCAAGATCGCGATGATGACGCTCGATCGCACCCGCCCCGGCGTCGCCGCGATGGGCGACCGGCGTCGCCCGCGCCGCGATGGAGATGGCGATCGAGTACTCCAAGCAGCGCGTCCAGTTCGGCGTGCCGATCGCGATGCACCAGGCGATCCAGTTCATCATCGCCGACATGGCGACCAAGGTCCACCTTGCGCGGCTGGCGACCTGGAACTCGGCGGTGCTGCTCGACCAGGGCAAGCGCAACACGCTCGAGTCCTCGCACGCGAAGCGCTTCGCCGCCGACATCGCGATGGAGGTCTGCACCGACGCCGTCCAGGTCTACGGCGGCTACGGCTTCATCAAGGAGTACAAGGTCGAGAAGCTGATGCGCGACGCCAAGATCCTGCAGCTCTACGAGGGCACCGCCCAGATCCAGCGGCTCGTGATCGCGCGCGAGACGCTCCTGCCGCGGCGCGTCGAGGAGCCCGCCTCCGCGCACGCGTAGCATCGCCTCGAGACGGATCGAGCTCGGATCGACCGGGGCGGCCTGCGGGCCGCCCCGGTTCTGTTGTGATCCGCCCTGATCCGCCGAGCCGTGCCGGGGTTCAGCCGAGCGTGAAGCGACCGCCCGTGTAGATCACGCGCGCGCTCCCGTCGGGGAGCGTCGCGGTGACCTGACGGTCGGTCGTCGAGACGATGTCCGTGTGGATCGCCGAGCTGTTGAACCCGAGGCGCTCCCACTCGCTGCGGCTGACGGCGCCCGGATCCCCGTCGTAGGTCGTGTGCAGCGACTGCCCGACCGCGATGTGGGTGTTGCCGAACGGGCCGCCCGTGTTCTCGTCGTAGAGCGTGTTCGCCATGAACCGCCGGATCGGCGAGAGGCGCGCGTCGGTCAGCGAGAACTCCCCGACCCGGTCCGCGTTCTCGCTGGCGACGATCTCCCGCAGCAGGGCGCCGTTGCTCGCGGCACGAGCGGATACGACCGACCCGTCGCGGAACTCCAGCTCGGCGCCCTTGATCAGCGAGCCGTGAATGTAGAGCGGCTCGCTGAACCGGATTCGCCCTTCCGTGCCGCGCCAATCGGGGCTTGTGAAGACCTCGAAGCTCGGGACGTTGCGCCCGCTGCCACCGATCCACCGGCGTCGCTCGCCGACCACCAGCCGCAGATCGACGTCGTCGCCCTCGACGTGAAGCCGCTCGATCGCCAGTGCGTTGAGTCGCTCGCAGTGGCGACCGATCTCAGCGTTCACCTCGCGCCAGCGGGCGGCCGGATCGGGATCGTCCAGGAAGCAGGCGGCGACGATCTGCTCCCAGTACTCCTCGACGGTCATGCCGGCTTCGGCGGCCATCGCCTCGGTCCCGTAGAGGCCGAGCGTCCAGGTGAACGCACCCGAGCTCTCCTTGTCGTCCTGCCACTCGACGAGTCGGCGACGGGCTCGCCTGACCCGCAGCACCTTGCTCGCGTCGATGTCAGCGAGCGCGTGCGGATCGCGATCGGCGAAGATCCGCAGCAGGTGGTCGGCCTGGTCGACGACGCCGCGCCAGTACTGCTCGGCGAAGAAGTCGAGCTGCTCGTCGCCGGCCAGTTCGTAGAAGTCGTGCAGCACGTCGACGTTGCCGCCGCCGTCCGGGACGTAATCGCTGAGGACGTGCCCGCCTGACCGCCAGATCGCACGGCATGCGGCCCCGTACAGCGGCTTCGCGCTCTCCTCGCAGCTGATCAGCACGACGTCTCCAGGGGCGATCCCCTTGCCTCCGCCGAGGGCGTAGTCGACCAGGAGCCGTCCATAGCGGTCCAGGTGCTCATCCGATGGCTTGAACTGCATATGCGGAGGTTAGTGGCTGCTAGCCTCGCGCAGCCCGGCATCGCGGCGACGCCGCGTACCAGCGAGGACACACGTGCTTTCGATGACTCTCCAGGGACGCTGCGTGATCGTCACGGGCGCGGGTGGCGGCCTCGGTCGCGCGTTCGCCCATGGCTTCGCCGCCGCGGGCGCGCGCGTCGTGGTCGCCGACCTCGACCGCGAGCGCTCCGAGGAGACGGCCGCGGAGCTGTGCGATGCCGGCGGCGAGGCGATCGCCGTTGTGGCGGACGTCGCCGACGAGGCGAGCACGCTGGCGCTCGCCCGTGTCGCGCTCGAGCGCTTCGCGACGATCGATGCGCTGGTCAACAACGCGGCCATCTACGCCGGCCTCGAGCGCCGGCCGTTCGAGGAGATCGGCCTGGCCGACTGGGACCGCGTGATGGCCGTCAACCTGCGGGGGCCGTGGTTGTGCGCGCGCGCCTGCGCGCCGGCGCTGCGCGTGGCTCGCGGGTCGATCGTCAACGTCGCCTCCGCGACCGTGATGTCGGGCTCGCCGCTGTTCGCCCATTACGTCGCCTCCAAGGGAGGGGTGATCGCGCTCACCCGTGCGCTTGCACGCGAGTTGGGCGCCGACGGCGTTCGCGTCAACGCGCTCGCGCCCGGCTTCACCCTGACCGACGCGAGCCTCGGGCTGTTCGACGGCGCCGAGACCTATGGCGTCGACCGCGGCGCGATCAGGCGCGCGATCGAGCCCGACGACATCGTCGGAGCTGCCGTCTTCCTCGCCTCGCCGTCAGCCGCGATGATCACCGGCCAGACGCTGGTCATCGACGGCGGCCGCCAGTTCCTGTGAGCGCCGGGTTGGGCGCCGCCGGCGCCTATCCCGGCTCGCCGCCGAGCAGTGCGCCGTGATGCACGACCTGCGCCACGAGCGGCACGCCTGGACGGTACGCGAGGTGGGCGGGGGAGGGGGCGTCGAGCACGATCGCGTCGGCGCGGCAGCCCGGCGCGAGGCGGCCGATGTCGGCGCGCCGGAGCGCTCGCGCGCCACCGGCCGTCGCCGCCAGCACCGCCTCCTCGAGGGTCATGCGCAGGTCGCGGACGGCGAGCGCGATGCAGAAGGCCATCGACGTCGTGTAGCTCGAGCCAGGGTTCGTGTTCGTCGCGATCGCCACCGATGCGCCCGCGTCGATCGCGCGGCGGGCGTCGGGGTACGGCTGGCGAGTGGCGAAGTCGGTCGCGGGCAGGAAGGTCGCGACCGTGCCCGACCCGGCGAGCGCTTCGAGGTCCCCGTCGTCGAGATACGTGCAATGGTCGGCCGAGGCAGCGCCGAGCTCGGCGGCCAGCCTCACGCCCGCGCCGTAGCCGAGCTGGTTGGCGTGGACGCGCAGCCCGAGGCCGGCGGCGCGGCCGGCTTCGAGGACGGCCCGCGACTGGTCTGCGTCGAACGCCCCCCGCTCGCAGAACACGTCGATCCAGCGGACGTGGCTGTGGCAGGCCGCGAGCATCTCGCCGCAGACGAGCGCGACGTAGTCGTCGGGCCGCTCCGCGAACTCCGCGGGAACGATGTGGGCGCCGAGGAAGGTGGCGTCGTCGGTCAGCTCGGCGGCGAGCTCGCAGAGGCGCTCTTCGCCCGCGACGGACAGCGCGTATCCCGACTTGACCTCCGTGTGGGTGATGCCGGCCCGAAGCTGCTCGGCGCGCCGAGCAGCGGCGAGCTCGCGCAGGCTCTCCTCCGTCGCGGCGAGCGTCGCGGCGACGGTTGTGCGGATCCCGCCCGCCTCGTACGGCGCGCCCGCCATCCGCGCCGCGAACTCCTCGCCGCGGTCGCCCGCGAACACGAGGTGCGTATGGCTGTCGACGAAGCCCGGGAGCACGCAGCGCCCGCGCGCGTCGATCCGCTCGTCGCCGGCCGCGCCGGCGCGCTCGATCGCGCTCACGCATCCGTTCTCCACCACCAGCGCCGCGTCGCGGACGATCCCGAGCGGCCCCTCGCCGAGCGACGGCTCGCAGGTGGCGAGCAGGCCGATCCGGTCGAGGACGAGCGCGCTCACGACCAGGCCGCGGCGATCGCGGCCGTCAGCTCGCCGGGCACATCGAGCGAGACGTGGGCGCCATGGCGGACGACCTGCCGGCCGCCGACGACGACGCTGTCGACATCGGCCGGGCTCGCGGCGAAGACGGCAGCGTCGAGCGCGCTCGCGGGGCTCGTTCCAGCCAGGCGGACACCGTCGAGTCCGACCGTGACGAAATCGGCGAGCCCCCCGACGGCGAGCCTGCCCCCCTCTGGCCAGCCGAGGCTCTCGTAGCCGTGGTGCGTCGCCGCGAGGGCGAGCGCCGCCGGGGCCTGCAGACCGCGGATACCCGTCTGCAGGCGGCGATCGAGCTCGACGGCGCGGGCCTCCTCGAAGATGTCGATCACGGCATTCGAGTCGCTGCCGAGCGTGTGCCGGCCGTGGGGCGTCCCGATCCCATCGGCGAGGTCGCGCTCGGTCGTCGGACACAGGCAGACATAGCAGTGGTGCTCCAGCAGTCGCCGGATGTCGGCCTCGGTCAGGTGCGTCGCGTGCACGGCGGTGAAGCGCTCTGACAGCGCGCCCGCGCGGTACAGCAGCTCGGTCGGGGTGACCCCGTGCTCCCCGAGGCAGAGCTCGTTCTCGGCGCGCTGCTCCGAGACGTGGGCGTGAAGCGGCCAGTCCCGCTCGGCGGCGAACTCGGCGACCACCGTCGCGCTCGCCGGGTCGACCGCCCTGACCGAGTGGATCGCGGCGGCCATCCGGGTTTCCCCGCTCGCATCGATCGACGCGACGCGGCGAGCCCAGGCCTGGACGCTGCTGTCGCGAAAGCGGTCGATGCCGCCGTGCAGGTAGCAGGCGTCGATCAGCGTCAGGCGGATGCCGGCCGCCTCGGCCGCCCGCGCGATCGCGTCCGAGTGATGGAGGTAGTCGAACTCGCCGACGAGCGTGATCCCGGCGAGTGCCATCTCGGCGAACGTCGCGCGGGCGAGGGCCTCGACCCGGCGCTCGTCGAGCCCTTCCGCCAGCGCGTACATCGCCTGCCGCCAGGTCCAGAACGAACCTCTCGATGCCCCCTGATCCCGACCCCGAAGCGCACGCTGAAACGCGTGCGAGTGGGCGCTCACCAGCCCCGGGAGGGTCAGCCCGCGGAGCACGATGGTTCCGTCGGTGGCGGCACCGCCGGTCGCCACCGACGTGATCAGCGGCCCGTGGGTCTCAATCACGACATCCGACTCGGGCTGATCGGCTCCCAGCCAGGCCAGCTCGCACCAGTAGCGGGTCATCGGGGCAGTTCCGCGACGCGCTCGAGGAACGCGTCCATGCCGTGGCGCTCGAACTGCTCCCAGGTCGTGAAGGTGCGCGGGTCGATGACCCGGTCCAGGAACAGGATCCCGTCCAGGTGGTCGATCTCGTGGGCGAACGTGCCGGCTGTCAGGCCGCGGCGCACCTCATCGTGGGCGTGGCCGTCGCGATCGAGGTAGCGCACGCGGACATTGACGTGGCGCTCGACGTCACCGCGGAGCCCCGGGACCGACAGGCACCCCTCGTTGATCGTCACGGTCCTGTCGTCGAGCGGCTCGAGCACAGGGTTGACGATCACCGTCAGCGGGACAGCGGGCTTGTACGGGTATCGCGGGTTTCCGGGCTCGACCTCGACGATCGCGACCCGGAGGGCGACGCCGATCTGGTTGGCCGCGAGCCCGGCACCGGCCGCGGCGCGCTTGGTCTCGATCAGATCGTCAATCAGTGCCTGGATCTCGTGCGACGATATCGTGGCAGGATCCACTGAATGCGCCGGCTGCCGCAGGACGGGGTCGCCGACGGCGACGATCTCGCGGACGGCCACAGCCTACGCGTCCTTCATCGGGATCCGCACGCCCCGCTCCGTGGCGACCGCGACCGCGCGCTCGTAGCCGGCGTCGGCGTGCCGGATCACGCCCATCCCGGGATCGCTCGTCAGCACGCGCTCGAGCTTCTGCGCGGCCAGGTCCGTGCCATCGGCGAGGCAGACCATGCCGGCGTGGATCGAGCGACCGATCCCGACGCCGCCTCCGTGATGGATCGAGACCCAGGTGGCGCCCGCGGCGGTGTTGACGAGCGCATTCAGCAGCGGCCAGTCGGCGATCGCGTCCGAGCCGTCCTGCATCGCCTCCGTCTCGCGGTAGGGCGATGCGACCGAACCCGAGTCGAGGTGGTCGCGGCCGATCACGATCGGCGCCTTCAGCTCGCCGCTCGCGACCATCCTGTTGAAGCGCAGCCCGAGCCGGTGACGCTCTCCGTATCCGAGCCAGCAGATCCGGGCCGGTAGACCCTGGAACGCGATCCGCTCTGCGGCGGCGGCGATCCAGCGATGGAGCGGCTCGTCGTCGGGGAACTCGTCGAGGACGGCGCGGTCGGTGGCCGCGATGTCGGCGGGGTCCCCGGACAGCGCGACCCAGCGGAACGGACCCTTGCCCTCGCAGAACAGCGGCCGGACGTACGCCGGCACGAACCCGGGGTAGTCGAACGCGCGCTCGAAGCCGCCGAGCTTTGCCTCGGCGCGGAGGCTGTTGCCGTAATCGAACACCTCGGCGCCCGCATCCTTGAAGCCGACCATCGCCGCGCAATGGGCCGCGATCGCGCGGCGGGCCCGCTCGATGTATCGCGCCGGGTCGCTCGCGCGCAACGCCGCGGCCTCGGCGAGCGTCATCGTGTTCGGCACGTAGCCGCCGAGTGGGTCGTGGGCGCTCGTCTGGTCGGTGACGATGTCTGCGGGGAAGCCCGATCGGAGCAGTGCGGGCAGGACGTCGGCCGCATTTGCTTCGAGCCCGACGCTGAGCGGCCGGCGCTCGGCCTTGGCGGCGAGGCAGCGGCGCACGGCATCGTCGAGATCGTCGGCGACCTCGTCGAGGTAGCGCGTGCGCAGCCGCCGCTCGATCGCCTCGCGGTCGACCTCGACGCAGAGCGCGACGCCCCCGTTCAGCGTGACCGCGAGCGGCTGGGCACCGCCCATCCCACCGAGCCCGGCCGTCAGCGAGATCGTCCCGGAGAGCGAGCCGCCATGATTGCGGCGGGCGATCTCGGCGAAGCACTCGTACGTCCCCTGGACGATCCCCTGGCTGCCGATGTAGATCCACGAGCCGGCCGTCATCTGCCCGTACATCGTCAGTCCCTCCGCCTCGAGGCGGCGGAACTCGTCCCAGTTCGCCCACTCGCCGACGAGGTTGGAGTTCGCGATCAGGACGCGCGGCGACCACTCGTGAGTGCGGAACACGCCGACCGGCTTGCCGGACTGGACGAGCAGCGTCTCGTCATCGGCCAGCGTGCGCAGTGAGGAGACGATCGCATCGAACGCCGCCCATGACCGGGCCGCGCGGCCGGTGCCGCCGTAGACGACGAGTTCATCGGGGTGCTCGGCGACGTCCGGATCGAGGTTGTTCATCAGCATCCGCAATGCGGCCTCCTGCGGCCAGCTGCGGCAGGACAGGACGGTGCCGCGCGGGGCGCGGACCGGGCGGGCTCCCGAGCTCATCGGGAGACGGTCGAATCGAGAGGCATGCGCCGACCCTACCGGGAGTCGCCGGCACGATGTCAGCCGCTACTCGGTGCGGCTGAAGCCGCGGACGGCGATCGCCAGGAAGAGTGTGCTGAGGGCGAACAGGATCGCCACCTCGAGCGCTACCGGGAGGTGGTAGCTCCCCCACGTGACACCCGAATCGAGCGCACGGTGGGCCGCCGGCGAGATGTGGATCGTGCTGAAGATCAGCCGTCGCATCGGGTCGACCGCGTAGGTGACCGGGTCGAGGCGGTTGACCACCGACAGCCAGGCCGGCAGCCCCGAGGGCGGGAACAGCGCTCCCGAAAGGAAGAACATCGGCAGGACGAGCACCTGCATCAGGCCCATGAAGCTCTGCATCTGGCGGACGCGGACGGCGATCGTCAGGCTCATCGTCGTGATCATGAACGCGAGCAGCAGCTGCAGTCCAAACGCGCCGAGCAGCCACAGCGGCCGGTAGGGCACGTGCATCGCCCCGGCGATCACGAGCACGATCGCCCCCTGCACGCCGGCAACGGTCGTGCCGCCCACCGCCTTGCCAAGGATGATCGAGCTGCGCCTGACCGGCGCGACCATCATCTCGCGCAGGAAGCCGAACTCCCGATCCCAGACGAACGAGGCGACCGAGAACATCGCCGTGAACATCACGGCCAGGCACAGGATGCCGGGGTAGATGAAGGTCCGCAGCGGGACGCCGTGTGTCCCGCCGCTCGCGAGCTTCGAGAGGCCGCCGCCGAGGATGAAGAGGAGCATGAAGGGCTGGAACAGCGCGACGACAATGCGCACGCGGTCATCCCAGAAGCGGCGCAGCTCCCGCTTCCAGACGATTCGGACCGCCCGGAGCTCGGAGGCGAGGCTGCGGGGCGGGACCGAAACGCGGACGATCTCGAGCTCGTCGGACTCGCCGGACGGCGTCAGCTGGAGCTTGGGTGCTGTCGTCGTCATCTGCGTCGCCTCATCGCCGCGCGCTGACCGACTGGGCGAGCTGCCGGCGGGCGATCTGCCGCTCGTCGCTGTCGGCATCGCGGATCGAGGAGCCGGTGAACGCCAGGAAGACGTCGTCGAGCGTCGGGCGCGCGACCGCGACGCCTCGGATCGGAAGCCCGAACTCCGCGAACAGGCGCGGGAGGAAGCTCTCGCCGTCGGGGACCGTGAAGGTCACCGTGCCGTTGACGATCCGGCCGTCGATGTCGAAATGGGCCTTGAGCGCGGCGATCGCCGCGATGTTGCTGTCGGTCCGCAGGGTCACGGTGTCGCCCATGACGGCCGCCTTCAGCTGCTCGGGGGTGTCGATCGCGACGATCCTGCCGTGATCCATGATCGCGATCCGGTCGCACCACTCGGCTTCGTCCATGTAGTGCGTCGTCATGAAGATCGTGATCTCCTCGCGTCTCTGGAGCTCACGGATGTAGCCCCAGATCGAGCGGCGGGTCTGCGGGTCAAGACCGATCGTCGGCTCGTCGAGGAACAGCACGCGCGGTGAGTGCATGAAGCTGCGGGCGATCTCGAGCCGGCGGCGCATGCCGCCCGAGAAGGTGCTGACGGTCGAGTCGCGCCGCTCCCACAGCCCGACCATCTTCAGGACCTGCCGCATCCGCGGTTGGACGAGCTTGGATTCGATCCCGTAGAGCTCGGCATGCAGCTTCAGGTTCTGTTCGGCGGTCAGGTACGTGTCGACCGTCTGGTCCTGGAAGACGAGGCCGATGTGGCGGCGGACGTCGTCGCGCTCGCGCACGACGTCGTGTCCCGCGACCCGGGCGCTGCCGGCCGACGGCCGGCTGAGCGTGCACAGCATGTTGATCGTCGTGCTCTTCCCCGCCCCGTTGGGTCCGAGGAAGCCGAAGACCTCTCCCGCCGCGACATCGAACGAGACTCCGCGCACGGCCTCGAACTCGCCAAAGCGCTTGACGAGGTCGTGGACGGAGATGGCCGCCCCCGGAGCAGTTCCGTTGCTCGCAGGCACCATTGCACTACAGGGTAGTGGCTTCCCGTCACGGCGATGAGCGGTCTAGCCCTTCGTTGAGTCCGCGGGTCCGGCCGCGGAAATCCCCGGCCGGACCCAGCGTTGCTTAGGACTCGTCGTCGCCTGCGAGCAGCCTGTAAAGGCCTCGCCGAGCGTCGTTGAGCAGCTCGGTCGCTTTCGCGAGCTGCTGCTCGTCACCATCCTGCGCCACCTGCCAGGCCGCCTTCGCGGTCGTCACGATCGCCTTGCGGAAGGCCAGCACGGACTCGCCGGTCTCCTCCTCGGGCTCCCATGGCGGGCGCTGATCGCCGCGGCCCGCGATGTGCTCGCGGCCGGCATCGGTGATCTCGTAGGTCCGTCCCGACTCACCCTGGACCGTCCGGACGAACCCCTCGTCCTCGAGTTGGGCGAGGGCCGGGTAGACCGAGCCTGGGCTGGGTCGCCAGTGGCCGTCGCTGCGCTCCTCGAGGGTCTGCATCAGCTGATAGCCATTGCTCGGCTCCTCGGCGAGCAGCAGCAGCAGGGCGATGCGGACATCGCCGCGTCGCCTGCGCCCCCGGCCACCGGGGCCGCCTGGCCCGCCGAAGCCGCGCGGGCCGCCGAAGCCGGGCCCACCGAATGGGCCGCCGAAGCCGGGGCCTCCGAAGGCGCCGCCGAAGCCGAACCCGGGTCCCTTGCGCATGCGCATGAATGGTGGCTCGTCGCCCGCGAAGCGCGGGCCACAACGATGTGGTCTGTCGTTGCACATATCTCATTCCTCCTATCTATCGAGATAGGTCAAAGATATATCGTTACCTATCGCTTGTCAAGCAGGTGGGCGCACGGGCGCTCGCCGACCGAGCACGGCGGTTCGGCTGGGGTCCTGACGGCACACGGCTCGCCGCTGGTCGGGCTGGGTCCGCGGCTCGGCCGCGGGGTCGGGTCAGTCGTCGTCGGAGCTGCCGCTGCCGCTGCTGCCGCCGCCGCCGCGACCGCGCAGCCAGTCGGCGACCTGCTCGGCGACGCCGCCGACCTGGTTGCCGAGGCTCGTGAGGTTGTCGCCGGCCTCGCGGAAGACCTGCCGGAAGCGCTCGGCGTAGAAGTCGAACGCCTCGCTCGCCTCCTCGCGGACGTTGGACTCCTGATCGCGCGTGCGGTACTCGCCGCGGACGATCCGGTCGTACTCGCCGCTGCTGGACCCACTTCATCACCTCGGACACGCGGCGCACGGCGTAGGCGTGGGTCTGGCCGATCTCGTTGAAGAACCGCCGCACCCGATCGCTCGGGTCGTCCCAATTCTCGTAGGCGAGGGCCTGAGCCATGAACGCGTCGAGGTTGAGGTCCGAGGTCGGCATCCCGCCCGCCGTCGCCATCAGCGTCCGGCAGACGATCTCGGGATCGCGAACCGCCAGCACCGAGGCCCGGTCGCAGCTCAGCTCGGTCGCGCGGTACCACTCGAGCAGCACCGCGGTCACGGCCCGGAACGGGATCCCGAAGAAGAACGGAAGCGGGTTGCCGACGCTCAGCAGGATGTTCAGCGTCGTGATGTAGACGACGTGGTCGGAGAGGATGTGACCGAGCTCGTGCGCGACCACGACGCGCTGCTCGCCGGGGCCGAGCCGGCGCAGGAACCCCGCGTCGAGCACGATGATCGGCTGCTCGGAGCCGATCGTCTGCGCCAGGCCGCGCACGGCACTGGTCACGTACAGGTCGTAGACCTCGGGCATGTCGAGCACGTGCGAGACCGAGCGGTGCGCCGCCCACAGCTCGGGCAGCTGCTGCTCCCCGACCTTGACCGACGTGCCCAGGTAGAACTGGCGCAGCGCTCGCTCGTAGCGCCACTCGATCAGCTTGCGCACGACCGAGTCGAGCATCGGGATCGCCTTCAGCGCCGCCGTCGCCGCCCGGTCGGCGGGGTGCTCGTAAGCCTTCGAAGAGATGTTCTTGAACGGCTCGACGCTGTCGGGCAGGATCTCGATCGAGCAAGCGTAGCCCTGGCGGCCCCCATGCACAAGCAATGATCGCGACGTAGACTCCACGGTCGGCCCGCGGCACGGGCCAGGCGTGCCCACCACGGCTAAGTGGTCGGTTTCCGAAACCGACCGCTAAGGAGCGAGGCTCATGTTCGTCTTCAAGGCTGCCGTCGCCGGCGGCGGTAACTCGGCTGGCGAGATCGGGCAGCTGATCACCCGCGCCGGCATCCCGGTCGCGGGCGGCGACGGGGAGTACGGCGACGTCGACCTGGTCGTGATCGCCGCGCCCGACGATCTCGGCGCCGCGCAGGAGGCGGCCGCCGGGGTCGACGAGCTCGTCCCCGGCCACGCGATCATCGCGGTCGACACCGCCACCCTGTCGATCACGGAGATCGCCGACGCGGTCAGCCGGCCCGACAAGGTCGTCGGCCTCCACTTCGCCAGGCCGATCGGACAGATGCGCGCCGTCGAGATCGTCGAGGGCGAGCTGACATCGCCCGAGACCGCGCAGGTCGCGGCCGCTTTCGCGCAGGGGCTCCGCAAGGTCGCCGTCCGCTCCGGCGACGCGCCGGGGTTCGTTGTCGGCAGGCTGTTGCTCGCGTGCCTGTCGGAGGCCTGGGCAATACACGAGCAGACGGACGTCGGGGGCGAGGCGATCGACGCCGCGGTGACCGCGGCGAAGCTGCTTGCAGTCGGTCCCTTCCAGCTCGCCGGCGCGCTCGGCGCCGGCACCGTGATGGAGCTCGCGGAGCAGCTCCATGTGACCTACGGGGATCGCTTCCACATCCACGAGGGCACTCCGGCCGCCGGCAGCGCGGTCACGCGGGGCTCGGACGAGGCGCTCGTCGATCGACTCACGCTGCGGCTGATCGTCGAGGCCTGCCTCGTCCTCGAGGAGGGCGTCGCCGCGATGAAGGACGTCGACGTGGCCGCAACCGCGGGAGCGGGGATCTCACCCGGCCCGCTCGCTCGTGCCGATGGGCTCGGGCTCGATCACGTGCTCGCCCGCCTCGAGGATGCGACCGAGGAGTGGGGCGAGCAGTTCGAGCCGCCCATGCTCCTCCGCCGGCTCGTCAGCCAGGGTCGGCTCGGGTCGGCCGCCGGCCAGGGCTTCTTCGCGCACGCCCGCCCCGACGCGGGCTGGGAGGAGGGACCGCTCAAGCTCGAGACGCGTGACGCGATCGCGATCGCGTGGCTCGATCGCCCCCCCGCGAACTCGATCTCGCCGGAGATGGTCGCGGCGCTGCGCCGGGCGTGGGACGCCGTGGTCCACACCGGAACGATCCGCGCCCTCGTGTTCGCGTCGGCCAACCCCGCCCTGTTCTGCGCCGGCGCCGACATCAAGTCCTTCACGCAGATGGATCGCGCCGCGGCCGGCGGGCTTGTCGGCGACATGCACACGCTGCTGCGCGAGTTCGAACGCAGCCGGATCGTCACGATCGCGGCGGTCGGCGGCCTCGCGCTCGGCGGCGGCTGCGAGCTGGCGATGGCCTGCGACTTCCGGATCGCGTCGGAGTCGGCCAGCTTCGGCCAGCCCGAGATCAGCCTCGGGATCATCCCCGGCTTCGGCGGCACGCAACGGCTCCCGCGCCTCGTCGGCACCTCGAAGGCGCTCGAGATGAACCTGGTCGGCGATCCGATCGGCGCCGAGGAGGCGTACGAGATCGGCCTCGCCAACCGCCTCGTTCCGGACCACGAACTGCTCGACACCGCGCTCGCCTGGGCACGCAAGCTCTCGGCGCAGGCGCCGCTCGCCGTCCAGGCGATCAAGCGCGTCTCCGGGGCGGGCGACCTCGACGCCGGGATCGACGACGAGCAGCACGCGTTCGTCGAGGTGTTCGAGTCGGCCGACGGCCACGAGGGAATCGCCGCCTTCATCGAGAAGCGCCCGGCGGCGTTCCGCGGCGAATGAGCTCCGGCGGGTGATCACCTCGGAACCGGTGGCCGGCGCCAGGGCACTCGCCGAGCTGATCCGCGGCGCACGCTCGGTCGTCGCGCTGACCGGCGCCGGGATCTCGGTGCCGTCGGGGATTCCCGACTTTCGCACGCCGCAGACCGGATTGTGGGCGACGACCGACCCGATGGAGGTCGCCCACATCGACGTGTTCCGCCGCGACCCGGCGCGCTTCTGGCACTTCTACGGCGCCCGCTTCCAGGCGCTCGGCGACAAGCGGCCGAACCGGGCGCACGAGATCCTCGCCGAGCTCGAGCGGGCGGGCCGCCTCGACGCCGTGATCACGCAGAACATCGACCGGCTCCACAGCCGCGCCGGAACCAGCCGGCTGATCGAGGTGCACGGCACGATCGGTCACTCGAGCTGCCTGAGATGCGGCGCCCAGTTCCCGATCGAAGAGGTGCAGGACCGGCTCGCCGGCGATCCCGACGGGATCCCCCGCTGCGATTGCGAGCGGCCGCTCAAGCCGGACGTGGTGCTGTTCGGCGAGTACCTGCCGGCGGCCGCGCTCGCCCGCGCGCAGGAGCTCGCGGCTGCGGCCGACCTGCTGCTCTGCATCGGCACCTCGCTCGAGGTCCATCCGGTCGCTGACCTGCCGGAGCTCACCCTCTCCGCCGGCGGGCGGATCGCGATCATCACGAAGGGCCGGACTCCGTTCGACCGCCGGGCGGCGGTCAGGCTCGACGGCGACGTCGTCGTCGAACTCGAGGCGGTGCTCGCGGCACTCGCCGACTGACCGCTGCCTAAGCGCGCGTGTACGCCCGCGCTCGCAGCGCCGCCTCGAGCCGGGACAGGCTCGCCGCCACCGCCTCGCGCTCCTCGTCACGGAGCTCACGGGCGAGCGCTGCGTGCGCCACCGCGGCGACCGCCTCCCGCCGCTCCCGCAGCTCGGCCACCCGCCCCGCGATCTCGCTGTCACCGGCCATCTCGGCCAGCGCGGCGTCGAGCGCGACGAGCAGCTGCAGCGCCGCCTCACGCGGACGCGATTCGTCGAGATCGAGCCGGGCGCGCAGCGCCAGCTCCTCGCATGCCAGCAGCTGCTCGCGCCGCGAGAGCACCGCGGCGAACCGTGGCTGGGGCTCGAGCAGTTTGCGCCGGCGCCGGCGAGGAGCGGGGGCGGTCAGCTCGCGAGCCTCGCGCCAGCGGCCGTCGGCCACGGCCTCGCCTTCGCCGTAGCCGATCCGCGCGACGAGCAGCTGCGAGCGCGCGACCGTGTGTACGTGCGGGTCGGCGGCGGCGAGCCGGAACGCGTGCAGCGCCCCGTTCAGCACCGCGAGGTCGCCGGCGAGCGCCTCCTCGCCGGCGCCGTCGAGCCAGCGGTGCGCGGCAGCCACCTCCGCGAACGGCGCGGCGACGGAGATCACCGTCGCCCTGCCGGTCACGACCGGCGCGGGCGGCGGCTCCGGCGCCGCCGCGCGCCGCCGGCGGCCGTCGAGCAGGTGGCGGCGCTCGGGTGCGCCCAGCGTCGCAAACAGCAGCACGTGCTCTGGCGGAGCGTCCGTCGGGTCGCCGGGCCGGCGGACCAGGTAGCGGCCGTCGGGGGGCCCGAGCGCCCACGCGACCTCGACCTGGCTGAAGCTGAAGAGCGGCAGAGGCGCAAGTCAACCACGCCGGCTCGCTCAGCGAACAGTCGCAGCTTCACAGAATTGCCACACCTGGGCGGCGGTCGTTGGCAACACTCGCGAGCAGCAGTCCTCATTGAAGAGCAACGAAAGGATCGTGATGCTGCGTCGTTTCGCCGTCGCGCACCGTCGTCGGGTCGCGCCACTTGTCGCCGTCCTCGCGATGGCGGCGATCGGGCTTCCGCTGGCCCTCTCCGCTTCGGCGGGCGCGAACTCGGCCGCGCCGGCCGCCGTGCTCGCCAAGCTTCCCGCCCCGGCGCGCTCGGCCGTGCTGCGCAACGACGCGGTCACCGGCCCGACCTACTTCGACGGCCTGGGGATCAGGCCCGGGAAGATCAAGCACGTCTGGTTGATCATCCTCGAGAACAAGTCCTACGACGCCAGCTTCACGGGGCTCAACAACAACACGTACCTGTGGAAGACGCTGCCGTCTCAAGGTGTCCTGCTGAAGAACTACTACGGCACCGGGCACGACTCGCTGGACAACTACATCTCGATGGCCAGCGGGCAAGCGCCGCTGACCGACGACCAGTCGGATTGCCCTGACTACGACGCGATCACCGGCTCGATCGAGTACTCCGGCAACCTCGACAACAACACGAACTACGGTCAGCTCGCCTCGGCGGCCGGCCCGAACGCGGCTCCGGGTCAGAACGGCTGTGTCTATCCGTCCTCGGTGACGACGCTGTTCAACCAGCTCGATTCAGCCGGGGTGAGCTGGAAGGGGTACGCACAGGATCTCGGCAACCCCGATGCGTCCGGACCGACGCACGACGCCGGCACGCAGTATTGCGGCGCCCCGTACGCGTCGCCCGGAGCGACGGCGAGCACGGCCCAACCGAACCCCGGCTCGGCCAACGCGACCGATCAGTATGTGCCCAAGCACTTCCCGTTCCCGTGGTTTGAGTCGATCCTGCAGTCGGGCGACTGCAACTCGGCGCACATCGCCAGTCTGTTCGATCCCAACAACGGCCTCTATCACGACCTGCAGAGCGAGGCGACGACGCCGGCATTCAGCTGGATCTCGCCGAACAACTGCTCCGATGGGCACGACGCCGTCTGCCACGGCAACAACCTGTCCGGCGGGTTCTCTGACGCGAACACTCCAAACGCACCGGTGAACTACACGGGCGGGCTGTATGCGGCCGACCTGTTCCTGGAGCACGTCATTCCCGAGATCGAGGCGTCTCCCGCCTATAAGGACGGCGGCCTGATCGACGTCACCTTCGACGAAGCGTTCCCGCCGTTCACCTACACGGGCAACAGCTTTGCCGACTCGACCGATCAGGCCCCGGATTACGCGACCTCGCTGCTCTCCGACAGCGCCGGTGAGACGCTGTTCGGCGAAGGCGTGGACTACGAGCCGACGGGCCCGAACGTGCCGCTGCAGACCGACGCCCAGGGCGATCAGCTGTATCCGGGGCCGGGCTTCAACGCGTACATCGACCGGCCGGCCGATTGCGTCGCGCAGACGGTCCCGGCCCAGCCGGCGGGTACCTGCCTGCTCGGCTCCGGCGGGACTCCGGCGTCGGACTTCCCCGCGCGCACCGACGCGCTGGCGACGGCTCCAGCGGGCACGAGCACGATCACCGACAGCCCGGCGGTGGCGAACCCGGGCGCAAGCCCCGCGACGCCGGCCAACACCGGCATCCAGGCTGATGATCTGGGTCGCGCGGTCAGCGGCAGCGGCATCCCGGCCGGCTCGTTCGTCGGCCCGGTGACCGCCGTCCCGGCGACCGCGACCGGTGCCAACGGCAGCCCGGGCGGGACGGCCTACACCGCCTCGTTCGAGCTCGTCGATGCGGGCGGCGACCCGGTGCTGACGACCGGCCCGGTCACTGGGATCACCCTCGCGGCCGACACCGCCCAGACCGATCCGCTGTTCACCGCGACGGGCGAGACCAACGGTGGCGGTGATACCGGAAGCGTGCTGATCAGCCCGTTCATCAAGCCGGACACGAGCAGCTACGACTACTACAACCACTACAGCTGGCTGCGCACGATGGAGGATCTGTTCGGCGTCGCCGCCACCGCTCCGGGCCTCGATGGGCTTGGACACATCGGCTATGCCGCGCAGCCGGGGCTGGCCCCGTTCGGCCCCGACGTGTTCAGCAATGCGACGGCGTTGAGCTTGGCTTCGGGGGCTGGAACGGCCGGCTACCAAGCCGAAGGCCGACACCACGCAAAGGACCGCGTGGTGCGGCTGCGCGATGTGCGCAGGGGGCACCGTCGGGCCACACGCGTCCGCGGGGCATGATTGCGCGCACGCGCCTCAGGTACGACGCGAGCCGGGCTTTCGAGCCCGGCTCGCGGCGGTTGTTGAGACTGGCCGGCAGGCTGGCGCCGGCCGCACTGCTCGTCTGTCTGCTGTCGGGCTGTGGGGCGACGACGCCCGCGTCCGAGCACGCCCAGGCTCCCGGCCCGCCGACGCCGAAGGTCTCGAGCGCCGTCCGCGCCCAGGAGGCCGCGATCCACCGTCAGGTGCTGGCCTCGCTGCATCACGAAAGCGACGCGCACGTGCGGTACGGCAGCATTCCGGCGTACCTGCGCGGCAAGCAGGCGCCACCGGCGAACCAGGTGTTGAGCGCGACAGCCGCCCATCCCGCGATCGCGATCCAGGGCAACAGCGTCGTGCTTCACCTCGCGCATGGCAGCGCCGTGGCGACGGCGGTCGGCCCCGACGTGCCCGACCGCATCCAGGGCAGCGCGGACATCCACACCCCGGCGACGTGGGCCCTGACGTTCGCCGACGTCCACGGGATCGTCCCGATCTCCCCGCGCCTGTTCACGGTCACCGACGAGCAGGGCATGCTGCTGCTGCCGCATGTGAGCGTCGTCGGCGGTGGGTCGCTCCCCAAGATCGTGCCGGCCGGCCGTCCGTTCACGCTGCGGTTGACGTCCGTCGTCTCGGTCGGCGATGGCAAGCTGCGCTACGCCCCGGAGGGCGGCTCGTGGCTGGCCGAGTGGGACTTCGACGTCGAAACCGACTGACGGCCAGGCGCTACCGTGGGTGATGCAACCCGGATCTGGAGGCTCACCCGATGAACGACGACGAGACCGGCGCGCCCGATGACCCCGGCGCGAACGACGACAAGGGCCTGCGCGGCCGTATGGCGAGGGGTGGCGAGGAGGCGATCGGCAAGCTCGCCCAGGAGCTGCTCGAAAATCCAATGGTGAGCGGTGCACTTTCTGCCGTGTTCGAAACGAGGGAGCGGGCGACCCGCGCCCAGGAGGTGGCGATGGGTGCTCTCAACCTTCCGTCGGCGAGCGATCTGGAGCGGTTGACGCGGCGGCTGCGCAGCGTCTCGCAGCGTCTCGAAGGCCTCGAGGACGGGATCGACACGCTCCAGGAGAAGATCGACAAGCTCGGAGCGATCAAGCCGCTCGAGGCGCGGCTCGAGGCGATCGAGGCCGCTCTGGGCCGGATCGAGGCTGCACTCGCGAGCCGCCCGCCAGACCTGGCCGATCCGGCCGCACCGAGCCAACTTTAGAACTCTCGAATGTGCTGCTAACTGACGACTAACTGTCGGTTTAGCTGCGCTTGCCGACTCCTGTCTTAGATGGTGGAAGGTCGGAGGTTCACCGCCTCCGGCCGGCGCACACACCCCACAAGTTCAGGAGACCTGAGTGCCTCAGCTGGGCACGCATACCGCTGCGCGGAGGCGCGTCGGCGCGCCGGCGCGCGCGCGAACCCTGCTTGACGTCTTCGCTGCGACCGTGGCGCGCTGCCCGGACCGGCTCGCGCTGGATGCGCCGGACGCGACACTGACCTACGGCGAGCTGGCCGCCGCGGCCGGCTCGCTCGCGGAGCGGCTGGCCGACCTCGGCATCGGTCTGGGTGATCGTGTCGCGGTGCGCGTCTCGAGCGGCACGGCTGAGCTCTACACCGCGATCCTCGGGATCCTGCACGCGGGCGCCGCATACGTGCCGATCGACGCCGACGATCCGCCGGCGCGGGCGCGCCAGGTCCGTTCCGGCGCCGGGGTGCGCGCCGAGATCTCAGACGGCTTGCGGATCGAGCTGGTCGCGGGCACCCGCGTGGCGCCGCCCGCCGGCCCGCAGGCCGGCGGCTCGCGGGCCGCTGGCGCGCGGGCGGGGGCTGATCTGACGCCGGATGACGACGCGTGGGTGATCTTCACGTCGGGCTCGACGGGCGCGCCGAAGGGTGTCGCGGTCACGCATCGGGCGGCCGCGGCGTTCGTCGATGCGGAGGCTCGTCTCTGGACTGTCGTTCCTGAGGATCGTGTGCTCGCGGGCCTGTCGGTCGCGTTTGACGCGAGTTGCGAGGAGATGTGGTTGGCGTGGCGTCACGGCGCGACGCTCGTGCCGGCGCCGCGAGACCTCGTTCGCGCGGGGGGCGAGCTCGGCGACTGGATCATCGAGCGGGGGATCACGGTCGTCTCGACCGTCCCGACGCTCGCGGCGATGTGGGACGAGTCGTGCCTGAACCGCGTCAACCTGCTGATTCTGGGCGGTGAGGCCTGCCCGGAGGGCCTCGGCTGGAGGCTCGCCGCCGGCCGCGAGGTGTGGAACACGTACGGGCCGACGGAGGCGACGGTCGTCTCGACGGCGGCGCGGGTCGTTCCCGGCGAGCCGGTCACGATCGGCTGGCCGCTCGACGGCTGGGAGGTCGCCGTGCTCGCCGGCGAGCAGCCGGCGGTGCTGGGTGAGCCGGGCGAGCTCGTGATCGGCGGCGTCGGTCTCGGCCGCTACCTCGATCCGGCGCTCGACGCCGAGCGGTTCGCGCCGGTTCCCGCGCTCGGCTGGGACCGGGCGTACCGGACGGGCGATATCGTGCGCGCCTGCGCCGGCGGCCTGGAGTTCGTCGGCCGGCGCGATGACCAGGTGAAGATCGGCGGGCGCCGGGTCGAGCTCGGGGAGATCGAGGCCGCGCTGGCGACCGCGCCGGGCGTCAAGGCCGCAGCCGTGGCTGTGCGCGAGAGCGCGGCCGGCAACAGGCTCCTCGTCGGGTACGTCGTCGGCGACGCCGATCCGGCCGCGGTCCGCGCGCACGCGGGCACGCGCCTGTCCGCTGGGATCGTCCCGCTCGTCGTGGGCGTGCCCGAGCTGCCGCGCAGCACCTCTGGGAAGGTCGATCGCAGGGCGCTGCCGTGGCCGGTCGGCGGTGACGCCGAGGGCCGCACGGCGGGGATCGCGGCCGACGGCACCAGGCTGACCGAGACCGAGGTGTGGCTGGCCGAGCGGTGGGCCGACCAGCTCGGCCCGGTGCCGGTCACGCCGCACAGTGATTTCTTCGCGCTCGGGGGGGCGAGCCTCGCCGCGGCCAAGCTCGTCTCGACGCTGCGCCTGCGCTATCCGGCCGCCGCCGTCGCCGACGTGTACCGGCACCCGACGCTGCGCGAGCTGGGCGCTCGCCTCGATGCGCTCGGCCGGGCGAGCGACGCGGTCCGCTCCGAGCTCGAGCCGCGGCCGTTGCGGCGGCTCGGGCTGATGCAGCTCGCGGGCGTGCTCGTGCTGTTCACGATCCAGGCGGTGCCGTGGCTGCTCGCGACGCTCGCCTACGGCAACCTCGTCGCAATCGGCACCCCGCACGTGCCATGGGTCTGGCTGGCGCTCGCTTGGACGGCGCTCGGCAGCCCACCGGCGCGGACTGCGATGCAGGTGCTGCTCGCGCGAGCGCTGCTGCGGGACCTGCGGCCGGGGCGCTACTCGCGGTATTCGTGGCTCGCCTGCAGGCTGTGGTTCGTCGACCGGCTCGCGGACTTCACGCGTACCGACCGGTTCGGCGGGACGCCGTGGGCGGACCGTTACGCGCGCCTTGTCGGCACCGACGTCGGTGCCGGCGCGCGGTTGGCGACCGTGCCGCCGGCCGGGGCGCTGTTGCACATCGGTGACGGCGCGACGATCGAGCCCGGCGTCGACATGCGCGGCTGGTGGATCGACGGCCAGGAGCTGGTGGTCGGTGAGATCCACATCGGTGCGGGCGCCCGGATCGGCGCGCGCACGCTCCTGAACCCCGGCGCCGTCGTCGGCGCGGGGGCCGAGATCGAGCCCGGCAGCGTGATCTGCGGGAGCGTGCCCGAGGGCGAGCACTGGGGTGGCTCCCCGGCGCGCCGCCTCGGCCGCGCCGGCGCGAACTGGCCCGCCGAGGCTCCGGCGGCCGGGAGCGCCACCCGCGGCCTGTTCGCGTTCGGGATGCTGCTCGAGACCGCGATCGCGATCGTCGCCGTCCTGCCGGCGATCGGCATCTTCTGGCTGATCAGCGCGCCCGAGCCGACCCTCGGCACGTCGCCCGTCCTGCTCGGCGGGGAGGCGGCGCTGCTGGCGGTCGTCACCGTGCCGGTCGACGCGATCCTGATCGCGCTCGCGCTGCGGCTCGTCTGGCGCCGGGTCAAGCCCGGCTGGCATCCGGATCACGAGTCGGTCGGGTGGGCGCTGTGGCTCGGCGGCGAGCTGCAGGCCTCAGCCCACACGCTGCTGTTCCCGCTCTACGCCTCTCTGTACACCAGGTCGTGGTTCCGGCTGATGGGGATCGACATCGGCCGCCGCACCGAGATCTCGCTGAGCGCCGGCCTGAACCCGCTCGTCAGCTTCGGCGAGATGAGCCAGTGCACCGACGACATCGCGTTCTGCGGAGTCCGGGCCCGGGACGGGTGGCTGCGTGTCGACCCGGTCCAGATCGGTGACCGCAGCTTCCTCGGCCCGGGCGCGATCCTGCGCGGCGGGACCCGGATCGGGGACGACAGCCTCGTTGGCGTGATGACGCTGGCGCCGCTCGCGCCCGCCGCCGGAACGTCGTGGCTCGGGGTGCCCGCGCTCGAACTGCCGCGCGTCCCCGACGCCGTCGACCCCGCCCGGACGGTCGCGCCGCCCAGGCGGCTCGTGTGCGCCCGCGGCGCGATGGATCTCGTCCGCCTGCTCGTCCCGACCGCGATCGTGATCGTGATCGAAGCGCTCGAAGTGCTCGGGATCGCGTGGCTGTGCGCGAACGCGGGGATCGCGGCAGCGATCCTCTCCGCGCCGCTCGTGCTGGTCGCGGGCGGGATCGCCGGCACCGCCATCACGATCGCGTTCAAGTGGATCCTGATCGGCCGCTACAAGCCCGGCGAGCATCCGCTGTGGTCCGCGTTCGTGTGGCGCGACGAGCTGATCAATACCAGCCAGGAACAGCTCGCCGGTGAGCTGCTGCTCCGGTTCGCGCTCGGCACACCGCTGATGTCGCTCTACCTGCGGGCGATGGGTGCGCGTGTCGGGCGCGGCGTCTGGTGCGAGACGCTCGCGGTCACCGAGTACGACATGATCGACCTCGGCGACGGCGCCGCGGTCAACCGCGGCGGCTGCCTGATGACCCACCTGTTCCATGACCGGCTGCTGCGGATCGGCCCGACCAGGCTCGAACCTGGCGCGACGCTCGGACCGACCGCCGCGGTGCTGCCCGACACGACGGTCGGCGCCGGGGCCGTCGTCTGCGGTCACTCGGTCGTGATGCGCGGGGAGGAACTGCCCGCCGGCACCCGCTGGCAGGGCGTTCCGGTCGCGGCTGTCTCGAGATGAGCGCCCCCGGGGTCGTGCTGCTCGACGCCCGGGAGCGCCAACTCGATGGCCCAGGCCTGCGGGCCTGGGCCAGACAGGCCGGCGCGGCGACCGGCGCCGCGCACGTGTCGCGCTCCTACCGCGACCCGCACGCCCTCCTCGCGTGGCACGAGCGGCGGGTCGGGGTCGATCTGGAGCGCCTGGAACCGCTCGACCGCGACTTCGCCGAATCGATCGCGACGCCCGACGAACTCCGCGAGCTCGACCCTCGCCTCGATAGTCCCGCGTTCGTCGCGTCGCTCTGGTGCTCCAAGGAAGCGCTCGCCAAAGCGCTCGGCGACGCCGTCGCCTACGACCCGCGGCGCCTCCGCGCACCACTGACGTGGCCTGGCGCCGTCGCCGGACGCTGGCGCGCCCAGCCGCTCCCCGGCATGCCCGACGGCCACGTCGCCTGGCTCTGCTGGGAGGAGACGACGACGTGGCGCAAGGGCGACCGCGGCCGTGGCAAGCGACCCCAGCGCGGCGCGTGAGCCCTCAGCTGACGATCAGGCCCGCGAGCGCCAGGCGCGCGAGCTCGATCTCGCCCTCGTGCAGCGCGTCCTGATCGATCCGCTCGCGGACGTCTCCCAGCACGTCGGTCACGAGCAGGACGGAGCCGGCCTCGACGCGGCGGCGTTCGGCGAGGACGAACAGGGTCGCCGTCTCCATCTCGACGGCGAGCGCGCCGTCCGCGCGCCACCACGCGACCCTGTCCTCGTAGTCGTAGAACAGGTCGGTCGACACGACGGGGCCGCAGGCGACGCCGGCGTCGCCTTCCTCGAGCAGGCCGGCGAGCAGGCCGGGGCTCCCCGGGACCTGCTCACCCGCGCCCAGCGACTGGCTCGTGCCGTCGTCGCTGATCGCGTACGTCGCCACCAGCAGCCGGCCGAGACGAAGCGACGGGTCGAGAGCCCCGCACGTTCCGACGCGGACGAACCGCCGTGCGCCCAGGTCGGCGAGCTCCGAGATCACGATCGCTGCGCTCGGGCCGCCCATCCCCGTCGCCTGGATCGTCAGCTGGAGTCCGTCGTGGGCGGTGCCGGTGTAGCCCCAGAGCCCGCGATTGTGGTTGAACATCTTCGGCTCGTCGAGCAGCTCCTGCGCGAGTCGCAGTGCACGTCCCGGGTCGCCCGGAAGGAGCACGCGTTCGGCCAGCGGCGCGGTC
Source organism: uncultured Solirubrobacterales bacterium (assembly GCA_963705995.1). GTDB lineage: Bacteria > Actinomycetota > Thermoleophilia > Solirubrobacterales > Solirubrobacteraceae > Palsa-465. The sequence goes on along the minus strand of CAVPLN010000004.1, from coordinate 144,954 downwards.
GGATGGATGTGGAGCGGGGCCGCCACGGTCGGACGCGAGCGTACTCGCAGCCCCTCATACACTGTCGGCCATGAGCGAACCCCTCCGGGCGGCTGGGTGACGGCCTTCACGTCGTCGAAGGAGTTCAGGGAAGTCATCGACCGGACGTTCGCGCTGATGAGCGAGGACGCCGAGATGGGGCCCAGGCTGCGCGACGCCGACACGCCACAGCGGTTTGAGTTCACCGACCTGGATCTCGTCGTCAACATCCGCGCGGGCGGGCAGGGCGAGGCGAATCTCGTGTGGGTGTGGAACGACGACATCAGCTGGGATCCGAAGGTCAAGATGGCGATGAGCTCGGAGACGGCCAACCGGTACTTCCAGGGCCGGGAGAACGTCGCGATCGCGATCGCGCGTCGCCGGATCAAGGCCTCCGGCGACGTCAAGGCCGCGCTCGTCCTGATCCCGATCGTCAAGCCGCTGCATGCCGCCTATCGGGGAATGATCGCGGCCGACTACCCGCACCTGGAGGCGTGAGCGCGGACGCGCTTGTCGAGGAGGTCCGCGCCGGCGGCCTTCTGTCCGGCGGCTCACCGGTCGTGGTCCTGCTCTCCGGTGGGCGGGACTCCGTCTGCCTGCTGGACGTCGCGGTCCGGATCGCCGGCTCGAGCGCCGTCCGTGCCCTTCACGTGAACTATGGGTTGCGCGACGCGGCCGCTGGTGACGAGGCCCATTGCGCGCAGCTGTGCGAGCGCCTCAGGATCGGGCTGACGGTCCGGGGCAGCGACGCGCCCCGCCCCGCGGGAAACCTCCAGGCGTGGGCGCGCGAGCTTCGCTACGCCGCCGCCAGGGAGCTCGCGGCGGCCGCGGGCGACGGCGGCGCCGACATCGCCGCCGGCCACACCGCGACCGACCAGGTCGAGACGATCCTCTACCGACTCGCCTCCTCGCCGAGCCGTCGCGCCGTGCTCGGGATGCGCCCTCGTGACGGGCGGCTGATCCGGCCCCTGCTCGGCGCGACCCGGGAGCGCACGGCCGCCTACTGCACCGCCCGCGGCCTGAAGTGGCGGGAGGACGCGAGCAACGACACCGATCGGTTCGCGCGCGGGCGCGTGCGAACCGGTCTCGTGCCGGCGCTGCAGGCGATCCATCCTGCCGCGCAGGCGAACGTGCTCGCCCTCGCGGAAACGCTCAGGCAGGAGGCCGACGTGCTCGACGAACTCGTCGACGGTGTGCTCGGCGGCGCCGGTCAGATCTCGCTGCGGCGCCTGCGCGAGCTGCCGCCGGCGCTCGCGAGGCTCGTCGCGCAGCGCCTGGCCGACGCCGCCGCGGGCCGGCCGGCACCGGGCACGGCTCGGCGGCTGGAGGAGATCCTCGCGCTCCCCGACAGCGGCACGGCCGCCCTCGATCTGCCGAGCGGCGTGCGCGCGCGGGTCACGAGGGGCGTGCTCTCGTTCGCCGCGCGGCGCTGACCCTCGCCACGTAACATTCGCGCAGGTGGCCTACGAAGACGACGCGATCGGCGAGGTGCTCATCCCCGCCGACGACCTCACCCGCCGGGTCAGGGAACTGGCCGCGGACGTCTCGCGCGACTACGCGGGCCGCGATCTCGTCCTGATCGGGGTGCTCAAGGGCGCCGTGTTCTTCCTCGCCGACCTGATGCGGCACCTCGAGGTGCCGTGCGAGGTCGACTTCATGGCGATCTCGTCGTACGGATCGGCGACCCGCTCCTCCGGCGTTGTCCGGATCCTCAAGGATCTCGACGCCGTGATCGAGGGCCGCGACGTGCTGATCGTCGAGGACATCATCGACTCCGGCCTGACCCTGCAGTACCTGCTCCGCAATCTCGCCAGACCGCAAGCCGCGCTCGCTCGAGGTCTGCGCGCTGCTCGTCAAGCCGACGCGGGTTCTGGTCGACCTTGCGGCCCGCTACGTCGGCTTCGAGATTCCGGACCAGTTCGCGATCGGCTACGGGCTCGACCACGCCGAGCGCTACCGCAACCTGCCCTATGTGGCGGCGTTGAATGAGTGAAAGCGCCTGGCAACCAGGCCTTCATCGCTCAGAAACCCAGGTGCTACGCTTGAGCATTCCGACCCTAGTTCCGGCGATCCAGCGCCACCAGGGGGAGTCAGGAACCGACCAATGAGCAGGTTTTTCAAGAGCGCAGCCTTCCCGATCCTGATCGTGGTGGTGCTCGCCTTCTTCGCGCAGAAGTTGATCAGCGGGCAGGGACAAGGGCGCTGATCTCAACTATGGCGGGCTCGTGACGGCGATCGAGAGCGGTCAGGTCAAGGCGCTTGCGTTCGATCAGAAGGACAACTCGGTCACCTATACGCTGACGGGGGCGGCCGCGCAGGTTGCCGGCGGCACCAAGGGCTCGACCGGCTATCCCGACAGCCAGTCGAACTTCCTGATCCAGGAAATGATCGCGCATGACCCGAGCGGCGCGGTTCAGGTTCAGAGCAAGTCGAGCAGCGGCTGGCTGTCGCTGCTGACCTACCTGCTTCCGTTCGTGATCTTCATCGGCTTCTGGATCTTCCTGATGAACCAGGTCCAGGGCGGCGGCTCGAAGGTGATGTCGTTCGGCAAGTCCCGCGCCAAGCGGATGTCGGTCGACTCGCCGAAGATCACCTTCCGCGACGTCGCCGGGGTCGACGAGGCCGTCGAGGAGCTGCACGAGATCAAGGAGTTCCTCGAGAACCCGAAGAAGTTCCAGGCGCTCGGCGCCCGGATCCCGAAGGGCGTCCTCCTGTACGGGCCCCCGGGCACCGGCAAGACGCTGCTCGCGCGGGCGGTCGCCGGCGAGGCGGGCGTGCCCTTCTTCTCCATCTCCGGCTCCGACTTCGTCGAGATGTTCGTCGGCGTCGGCGCCTCGCGCGTACGCGACCTGTTCGAGCAGGCCAAGCAGAACAGTCCCTGCATCATCTTCATGGACGAGATCGACGCCGTCGGGCGCCACCGCGGCGCCGGCCTCGGCGGCGGTCACGACGAGCGCGAGCAGACGCTCAACCAGCTGCTCGTCGAGATGGACGGCTTCGAGATGAAGGACAACATCATCCTGATCGCCGCGACCAACCGGCCGGACATCCTCGATCCGGCGCTGCTCCGCCCGGGACGCTTCGATCGCCAGATCGTCGTCGACCGTCCCGACCGCCTCGGCCGCAAGAAGATCCTCGAGGTCCACACTCGCGGCAAGCCGCTCGCGCGTGAGATCGATGTCGACGCGCTGGCCGGCCAGACGCCCGGCTTCACCGGTGCCGATCTCAGCAACCTCGTCAACGAGGCCGCGCTGCTCGCCGCGCGCAACGGCAAGCGCGAGATCACCCAGGTCGAGCTCGAAGAGGGGATCATGCGCGTGATCGCGGGCCCCGAGAAGAAGACGCGGGTGATGAGCTCCAAGGAGCGCCGGATCACCGCCTACCACGAGATGGGCCACGCGATCGTCGGGCACTACCTGCCCAACAGCGACCCGATCCACAAGATCTCGGTGATCTCCCGCGGCCAGGCGCTCGGCTACACGATCTCGCTGCCCGGGCGAGGACAAGTTCCTGACCACCCGGGCGGAGCTGCAGGACACGATGGCGATGACGCTCGGTGGCCGCGCCGCCGAGGAGATCGTGTTCGGCGAGATCACCACCGGCGCCTCCAACGACCTCGAGAAGGTGACCGCCACCGCCAAGCAGATGGTCATGCGCTTCGGCATGTCGGAGAAGCTCGGGCCCGCGCGTGTTCGGTCACGACCACGGCCAGCCGTTCCTCGGCCGCGAATTCTCGGCCGAGCCCGACTACTCGGACGAGATCGCTCGCGAGATCGACGACGAGATCCGCCGGATCGTCGAGTCCGCCCACGTGCAGGCCAAGCAGATCCTCGGCGACCACCGCGAGTCGCTCGAGAAGCTGTCCGAGATCCTGATCAAGCGCGAGACGATCGAGCGCGAGCAGTTCGTCGCGCTGCTCCAGGGCTCCTCCGAGGAGGAGGTGTTCGGCGCCGAGGCGCCGCCCCCGCCGCGGGTGCCACGCTGCCGCCCGCCTCCCCCGAGCGCGTCGCCCGCGCGAGGCGCCGCGGCCGCTGCCGCGTCCCGGCCTGGCCGGCGGCACCGCCGAGTAGCGATCCGCCTGCCCCGGGGGCACCGGGGCCGCAGTCCGGGCAGTCACAGCCGCCGCCGGGTCCACCGCGTGCCGCTCCTGCTGGCGCTTCGCTACGGGCTCCCGGTCGGACTCGCGCTGCTCGGGGTCGTCGGCGATCATCGCCGGGCACGGCCGCAAGGCGGCCGCGGGCGTCGGGGTCGTCCTGATCGGCGTCGCGCTGATGGTCTGGATGCTCAACTGGATGTTCCGGCTGAGTCTCGAGAGCAACCGCGACCGGACGCGAGGAGGAGGCGCGCGACTACTTCGCGCGCACGGCCACTGGCCCGGGGAGGACGACGAGTGAGCGGTCCGGCGGCATTCGCGGTGATGGGGATCGTCAACGTCACGCCTGATTCGTTCTCCGACGGCGGCCTGTTCCTCGACCGCGAGGCCGCGGTCGCCCACGGTCTCGACCTGGCTGCGCAGGGGGCGGCCTACCTCGACATCGGCGGCGAGTCGACCCGACCTGGGGCCGATCCCGTCCCGGCCGACGAGGAGCTGCGGCGCGTGGTGCCCGTGATCGAGCGGCTCGTCGCAGCGCGGGGTGCAGCGCAGCGATCTCGATCGACACATCCAAGGCCGCGGTCGCGCGAGGCGGCGCTCGAGCGCCGGGGCGAGGCTCGTCAACGATGTCACCGCGCTGCGGGCGTCGCCCGAGATCGCCGAGATCGTCGCTCGCGCGGGCGCCGGAGCTGTGCCTGATGCACATGCTCGGCGACGCCGCGCACGATGCAGGCTGACCCTCGCTACGACGACGTCGTCTCCGAGGTCAAGGCGTTCCTCGAGGAGCGGATGGCGTTCGCGGTCGCCGACGGGGTCGCCGGAGGAGCAGCATCATCCTCGACCCCGGGATCGGCTTCGGCAAGACCGCGGCCCACAACCTGACCCTGCTCGCACGGGTCGGCGAGATCGTCGCGCTCGGCCGGCCGGTGCTGATCGGCACGAGCCGCAAGTCGTTCCTCGGCAGGCTCACCGACCGCGATGTCGGCGATCGGCTGCCCGGCACGATCGCCACGAACGTGCTGGCGCTCGAGCGCGGAGCGCGCATCTTCCGCGTCCACGACGTCGCGCCCGTCCACGACGCGCTGACGGTCGCTGCTGCTACGGTCGCAGGGTGAGCGACGAAGAGGCCGAGGAGTTCTTCGACCCGGACGAGGCCGACGAGGACGACGACGACGAGGAGGGCCACCCCGAGCCCGAGGTCACGATCGAGGTCAGCGGCCTCTCGCTGTACACCCACATGGGCGTCACGGCGGCGGAGCGCGAGATCGGCCAGCGCCTGCTCGTCGACATCCGGCTCGACGTCGGCGAGTGTGACGCGACGGTCACCGACCGGATCGAGGACACGGTCGACTACGGCGAGGTCTGCGAGGTCGTCAGTCTCGTCGCCCAGCAGCGCACCTACAAGACGCTCGAGCGCTTCTGCTCGGCCGTCTGCGACCGGCTGCTCGAGCAGTACGAGGCGCACGCGGTGTGGGTCAAGGCGGCAAAGCCCGAGCCGCCGATCGCGCTGCCCGTCAGCGAGGTCTCGGTCGAGGTCTGGCGCGAGGCGTGAGCGCGCCGGGCGCTGGTGCCGCGGAGCGGCGGATCGGCTTCCTCGGCCTCGGCTCCAACATCGGCGAGCGGCGCGCCCACCTCGAGCGGGCGATCGTCGCGCTCGCCGAGCGCGGCGTCGACGTGCTGGCGTCGTCCTCGGTGTACGAGACCGAGCCGGTCGGGCTCGTCCTCGACCAGCCTGAGTTCCTCAACGCCTGCGCTCAGGTCGCGACGTCGCTCGCACCGCTCGACCTGCTCGACGCCTGCAAGGACGCCGAGCGCGCGGTCGGGCGCGCCGACGGGGGCGTGCGTCACGGCCCGCGAGTGATCGACATCGATGTGCTGCTGATCGCCGGATTGACGTTCGCGTCCGAGCGGATGCACCTGCCCCACCGGGAGGTGACGAGCCGGCGCTTCGTGATGGTGCCGCTGCTTGAGCTCGAGCCCGAGTTGACGCTGCCCGACGGAACCCGCGTGGCGGACGCGCTCGTCGCGCTCGGCTCCGGGCAGGCCGTCCGGGTTGCGGGCCCTCCGCTCGTCGTCGCCACGTAGCTCGCGCCGCCCGCCGCCCGCCGCCCGTCGCCACCGCCCGCAGCGCGCCGAGCCCGGTGACGTGCCAGGGCCAATCGACCGGGCGGGCCGTGGGCTGCCGAGGCGCCGATCGCGCAGCGCTGCCGGTCGACGTCTGCTCAAGATGAATGCGCGGTCGCGGTTGCGGCGTCGGCTTCGTGTGTATGCGGCTCGGGCGCCTGGGGATGGTGGGACCGCGGCGGCAGCGCGCGCGTGTGGGTGGAGGGCCGTTCGGTCGGGCAACCTCAAGTTCCGGACCCCCCCCAACGATTTCGGGGGGTATCGACCGCAGGGGTCTCTACGACCCCTGAGTTCCACACCCCCCCGTCGCGGCCGGGGGGTGTGGAAGTTATGTGTCGTCATGACTGGAACCGCACCATCAAGCCATCATCTGATTGAGCGACGACCGCTCAGGGCCGGCGCTGCGGGACGCCGGCGCTCAGAGCAGGGCGCCCGCGGGCAGCTCGCCCGAGACGGGCTGCCACAGCGCTTGCGCTGCGGCGAGGCACGGACGGCCGTCGAGCAGCGGCCGGACGTCGGCAAACGAGTGCAGCAGGCGCACGGTCGAGAGGATCTGCAGGTCGGCTGCGTTCGGATGGGCGCCGTCTCCGATCGTCCCGTCCGCGATCCATGCGTCGATCCGGTCGAGCTGCTCGGGCAGCGCGCGGATCCGCGCGGTCGCCTTGGCGGGGTTGGTGCGGTTCAGACTGGCCGTCGCGCGCGCGATCCCCGGTGCGGCGAGGCGCACGACCGGCGCCGGCAGCGTCAGCTTTCCGCCTCGGCTGTAGCCGACGAGCGCGCCGGGGCGCCGCTTGAGGCCGACCCAGATGAGGTCGCGAGCGATCTGCTGGAACGCCTCGTCGCCCCACCGGTCGGCCTCCTCCACCCGGGCGCGCGCTGCGGGCTCCGCGGGGTAGAGCGCAGGCTCGGGGACGAGCTCGTCGAGCCGGTGCATGATCGCGCGCGATCCGGAGATCTTCTGGTCCCCGATTCGTAGCGCCGGCACGGTCCCGGCACCGAACAGCAGCGTCTGCGCGACCGGATGCAGCGGGGGCGGCCACTCGATCGTGGCGTAGTCGAGGCCCTTCAGCTCCAGGGCCCGCGCGACGGCGGCGCACGGGTGCGAGTTGTGGACGACGTAGAGCTTCAGCCTCACGGCCCGAGAGCATATAGTCACCCGCATGTCCGTCAGCGGCCGCGCTCCGAAGCTGCTGGTCGTCGACGTCGGGAACACGCAGACGCATTTCGGCGTGTTCGAGACCGGGAGCGAGGTGGTGGAGCAGCACTGGCGGTTCGCGACGGTGCGCGACTCGACGTCGGACGAGCTCGGCGCCGCGCTCGCGAATCTGCTCGCACTGCGCGGGCTCGCGTTCGCCGACATCCACCGCTCGATCGTCTCCTCGACGGTTCCGCAGCTGTCGGACCAGTGGACGCAGATGGCCGAGCGCTACCTCGCGCACGAGATGCTCGTCGTCGGTCCGACGATCCGCACGGGCATGCCGATCCGGATCGACAATCCCCACGAGGTCGGCGCCGACCGGCTCGTCAACGCGGTCGCGGCTTACGCTCGGGTCGGCTCCAGCTGCGTGATCGTCGACTTCGGCACGGCGATCACCTACGACGCCGTGTCAGACGCAGGCGAGTACCTCGGCGGGATCATCACGCCGGGAGCCGAGATCTCGATCGACGCCCTCTACGACCGCGCCGCGAAGCTCCCGAAGGTGGAGCTGGCGGAGCCCCGGGCGCTGATCGGCAAGTCGACCGTCGACGCGATCCGCAGCGGCATCGTCTACGGCTTCGCCGGTCAGGTCGAGGGCATCGTTCGCCGCCTGCGCGCGGAGCTGGGCGCCGACATCACCGTGATCGCGACCGGGGGGCTCGCGCACGTGCTCGTCCCGTTCGTCCGCGAGACGATCGACGAGGTCGACGAGATGCTGACGCTGACCGGGCTGCGGCTGATCTGGGAGCGCAACCAGCCGCGCTGACCGCCGCACTACGCCCCCGGGATCGGGACGTCGGGCGTCTTGGCGACGGTGACCGCCATCATCAGGAAGATCAGGCGCCGGCGGTTCTGCGGCTCGAGACGGCTGATCTCGTCGTAGATGTCGAGCAGCCTCCGGATCGCCTCGAACACGGGTGCGTCGTCGATCTCGTCGGGGACGTCGCAGGCGAGCCGGGCGAGCGCCAGCATCTCGGCTCCGTCGCCGCTCCGCAGCGTCATGATCGTGCCGAGCAGCAGGAACTCGGCGAGACGGTCGAGCAGCAGGTGACTGGCCCGGTCCCGCTCGCCGATCGCGGGGCCGCCGGGAAGCAGCGGCTGACCGTGGGCGATGCGGGTCGACTGCCCGTGGGCGATCAGGTGGACCTGCTCGGGCGACAGGCCGGCCTGCAGCGCGAGGCGCAGCTGGACCGCTGCCGAGGCAAGTGTGTGGCCGTACGGAGCGTCTGAGGCGAACACGATCTGTCCGGGGGGCACGAATGAGAACAGGGAGAGCAGGTCGGCCGGCATCCACCAGGAGCTGTCGAACAGCAGGTTCGGCAGATCGATCGCGGCCCGCCAGATCCAGCTCAGGTCGGTGATCCCCGCGTGAGCCAGGATCACCCGCGCCTGCGGGAATTCGCCGGCGAGGCGGACGGCGTGCACGCCGAGCGCCGGAATGCCGCGTCCGGCATGGATCAGGATCGGCAGCGTGCGCTCGTTCGCGATCTCGAACAGCGGGCGCACCTGCGGGTGATCGAGCGGGAACTCCTCGGCCCGTGGATGGAGCTTGATGCCCTTCGCGCCCGCCGCCAGCGCGCGCTCGGCCTCCCGGACGGCCCCGTCGTTCGGGTTGACGCGGCAGAAGGGCACCATCAGCCCGCCCGATGCACGGGCTGCGCGCAGCACCATGTCGTTCGCGTCCGCGTACCCGTCGGGCTCGTGCATCGGGAACACGAAACAGCCCTGTGCGCGCGACACCGAGAGGATCTCCAGCAGCTCGTCCGGGCTCTGGCTCATCCCGTCAGGATCGTTGACGCCGAGGTGTGTGTGAGCGTCGAACAGCTGCAGGTGCGGCACCTGTTCGAGCACGATGTCGAGCCATGGCCTGAGCAGGGCGCCGATGTCCATCCGCTGATTCGTACCATGAAGCGTGGATGGCCGCATCACTGAACGACAGCTGGGAGCTCGGCGGGGTGCGCATTCCCAACCGCGTGGTGCTCGCCCCGCTGGCGGGCATCGGCAACTGGTTCGTACGCCTCCAGGCCAAGCGCTACGGCGCCGGTCTGGCCGTCTCGGAGATGGTCTCGAGCTTTGCGATCCATTACCGCAACGAGCGCACCTGCCAGGAGCTGCTGCGGATCCATCCGGATGAGCGGGTGGGCGGGCCCGTCTCCGTCCAGCTGTTCGGCTCCGATCCGGACGTGATGGCGAGCGCGGCCGAGCGCGTCGCCGCCGCGGGCGCGGACCTGATCGACATCAACATGGGCTGCCCGGTGCCGAAGGTCTGCAAGACGGGCGCGGGCGCGGCGCTGCTCGCCGATCCGGTTCGCGCTGTGGCCGTCGCCCGCGCGGCTGCGCGGGGCAGCGGCCTGCCGGTCACCGTCAAGCTTCGCTCCGGCCTGCGTCCCGGCGATCAGAGCGGCGTCGTCGTGGCCCGTGCGCTCGCGGCCGACGGCGCCGTCGCCGGCCTCGCAATCCACCCCCGCCACGCGTCGCAGCGCCACGCCGGCCGTCCCGACTGGGCGCTCGTCGCAGCCCTCGTCGAGGAACTGCCGGTCCCGGTCCTCGTCTCCGGCGGGCTGCACACGGCCGCCACCGCGCGCGAGGCGTTCGCCCAGACGGGCGCATCCGCCGTGCTGCTCGCGCGCGGCTCGCTCGGCAATCCGTGGCTCTTCGACCAGCTCCTCTCAGGGCATGACCGGGAGCCGAGCCGCGCGCAGATCCTCGCCGAGCTTGACTGGGTGATCGACCGTGCCGTCGAGCACCTCGGCGAGCAGCGGGCGACCCGCTACCTGCGCAAGTTCTACCCCTGGTACATCGAGCGGATCGGCGACCCGAGGCCCGAGCTGAAGGCGCTGCAGGCGGCGCTCCAGATCGCCCCCGACCTCGACGCTGCGCGCAATTGCCTATCTCACGCTGGTCTCACGCCGCTCGCAGTAACGTGACGCCCGGAGTAGGGTGACCTACCACGACCGCCGTGCGCCGCGCCGGTCTCGGGGCACGCGACGGGCAACAACACCTTCTTGGGGGGGCTCGAATGCGGACGACTCGAACAACACTCGTGCTCGTGGCGGCGTGCCTGGCGAGCGCTCTCGCGGCCGCGACAGCCTCGGCGTCGACCTCGCTGCGTCTCGTCGGTGCCGCCGCCCGGCTGCCGCGTGAGGCCCATCTGATCGGTCCGATGTCCGCTCGGGTCGACCTCCACGCGACGGTGGCGTTGAATCCGGCCAGCGCGACCGCGCTCTCCTCCTACGCGACGGCCGTCTCGACGCCCGGGAGCTCCGACTACGGTCGGTACCTCACCGTCAGGCAGTTCGCGCGGCGCTTCGGCGCGCGCGGGGCGGCGATCAGTGCGGTCGAGACTCAGCTCCGCGCCGCCGGACTGCGGATCGCCGACGTGCTCGCCAACGATCTCTCGGTCGAGGTGACCGGCAACGTCGGTCAGATCGAGCGCGCCTTCAGCACCGAGCTCGAGCAGGTGCGCATGCCCGGTGGGCGGCTCGCATTCCTGAATGCGGATCCGCCTGCCGTACCCGCCTCGATCGCGCCATATGTCCAGGGCGTGATCGGTCTACAGGACACGTACCTGCCAGAGCCGCAGCAGGTCGTGCGCTTCCCGCATGCGGCGCGCGTCCAGGCCGAGCTCGAGCCGCACGCGATCGGCGTCGGGCCGGCTCCCTGCCTGGAGGCGCAGAACACTGCTGCAGCCCAGGGGCAGCTGCCTGGGTCGGGTTCCGGCTACACGGCCGATCAGATCGCATCGATGTACGGTCTCGGCAGCTATTACCAGGCCGGCGACGAAGGAGCAGGGCAGACGGTCGCCCTGTTCGAGGAGCAGCCCTACCAGGCCTCCGACATCGCCACCTACCAGGCGTGTTACGGGCTGCCCACCACCGCGCCGACGAACGTCAACGTCGACGGCGGCCCCGGGGCCTACGCCCCCACCCAGGACGACGGCGAGGCGGCCCTCGACATCGAGCAGGTCATCGGCCTCGCTCCGAAGGCGAACATCATCGTGTACCAGGGACCGGCGAGCGCGACCTCGCCGGGCGACATCCTCAGTGCGATCGTCTCCGCCGACCAAGCGAAGGTGATCTCGAGCTCGTACGGCATCTGCGAGGCGCTGACCCAGCAGTCGGTGATCACCGAGGAGAACACCATCCTCCAGGAGGCGGCGACGCAGGGTCAGTCGTTCTTCATCTCCTCCGGAGACAGCGGCTCGGAGATGTGCTACCAGGCGACCCGCGGCACCGGCAGCCCGAACGAGTCGCTATCGGTGATCGATCCGGGCGGGCAGCCGTTCGCGACGGCCGTCGGCGGCACCTCGATGGGGGAGGTCATCGGCAACGACGCCGGGTGGGAAGACCCCCAGAACGGAACGTACCCCGGCGAGTTCGTCTGGAATGACGAGTTCAGGACTGATCCGATCGGACCGCCCTACCAGGCGTCGGGCACTGGCGGCGGCGTCTCCGACCAGTGGCCGATGCCGGCGTATCAGGCGAGTGCCGCGGGCTCACTCGATGTCATCCAGTCGAACTCGTCGCGGACGTGCGGGAACCAGTTCTGCCGCGAGGTTCCGGATGTCTCGGCCGACGCCGACCAGTACTCGGGGTACGTCATCTATTCAAACGGTGGCGGCAGTCCGAGCGACAGCGCCACCCCGGGATGGGGCGTGACGGGCGGGACGAGCGCGGCGGCGCCGTTCTGGGCCGCCTTCACCGCGCTGGCGAATGCGTCCCCCACCTGCCGCGGGTTCTCGCTCGGCTTCGAGAACCCGGATCTCTACCAGATCGCGGGCAGCCAGTACCTGGCCAACTTCCACGACATCACAGGGGCGAGCCCGATCTCCGGGCTTTCCAGCAACGACACGTGGGACGGTGAGGACACGGGTAACGCGAGCGGGCTGTACCCGGTCCTGACCGGCTACGACATGGCGACCGGGCTCGGCACGCCGATCGCGAACACGCTCGGCAACTCGCTCTGCTCGCTGCGCGCGCCCGTGTACACGGTCTCGGTGACGAGCCCCGGCACCCAGACGAGCGTCACGGGCAAGGCCGTGTCGCTGCAGGTCGCCGGAGCCGATTCCGGCACCGGCACCACCCTGACGTACACGGCGACCGGGCTTCCGGCCGGGCTGAGCATGTCGACCGCGGGGCTGATCACGGGTACCCCGTCGGCCGCCGGAACGACGACCGTCACGGTCAACGTCTCCGATCAGTTCACGAACGCGGGCAGCACCCAGTTCGGCTGGACGGTGGTCACGCCCGGCCCGCCGAGCGCGACGCTCGGAGCCACCGGTCTGCGGAGCGGCAAGGCGAAGCTCGCCGTCGACGTCCTCGCTGGGACCAACGCCCCGGCCGTCGCGTCGGTCAGGCTCGTGCTACCGAAGGGGCTGTCCTTCGCGCGCAAGGCGAAGTTCCTGCGCAAGGGGATCACGGTCACGAGCGCGGGCGCAAAGGTGGCCTTCACGACGAGCGGGGGCGGCGGTTCGCTCGTTCTTCACCTGGCCACCGGGCAGCCGAGCATCGCGGTCAGCATCGCGAGTAAGGCGATCAGCGAATCGAAGGGCCTGCAGAAGAAGGCTCACAAGCGCAAAGCGCGCACGGCCAAGGTCACGATCATCATCACCGACGCCGCGGGTCTCTCGACGTCGGTGACGGCGACGATCAAGATCTGAGCCGCCACAACCGGGCAGGTGCGGTCGAGGATCGGCGCCTGCCCGGAGACCCCCGGCCCGCAAGCCGGGGGTCTCCGCCACGACGCTTTTCCGGCGCATGCTCCCCCCGAAAGTAGTAGGTTGGCCCGCGTGAGGTTGAGAGGGAGGGCTGCGGTTGCGCTCGCGACGTTCGCGGCCGTGCTCGGTGCGGCGGCGCCGGCGCTGGCCGACGCCGGCTCCGGCTCCGGCTCCGGCTCCGTCGAGCCGTACGGATACGACAACTACGGTTACTTCAACGACGTGCTGCCACCCGGCGCGAACGGCCTCGACACGCTCGGCCAGCTGCTGACGTTCAAGCTGACCGGGGTGCGGCCGCCGCACTCCAGCGACCAGATCGCGATGTACTCGAACCTGACCACGGCGGCGCCGGACATCCAGCCCTCGCAGCTCGGGCAGTTCTACAAGTCGTCGATCTTCGGGGTGCCGAGTGGCGACGTCGAGCGGACCGAGACGCCGGAGCCGGGCGTCACGATCGAGTGGGACAACTTCGGCGTGCCTCACATCTATGGGGACACGCGCGCGACGCTCGAGTTCGGGATCGGCTGGGCCTCAGCCGAGGATCGGCTGTTCCTGATGGATACGCTGCGGCACGCGGGCGAGGGGCAACTCGCCGCGTTCGCCGGCGGCTCGAATGCGGCGATGGACGAGTCGGTGTGGGCGAGCGAGCCGTACACCGCCCAGGATCGCGCCAACCAGATCGCCTGGGACGAGGCCAACCTGCCGGATGGCCCCCAGATCGTCGAGGACGCGCAGAACTACGTCGACGGCGTCAACGCCTACATCGCCGCCGCGCTGCAGCCCGGCAACCGCGCGACGATGCTCCCGGCCGAGTACATCGCGCTCGGCAGGACGCCGCAACCCTGGACGGTGGAGGATCTCGTCTCGATCGCGACGATCGTCGGGGGCGAGTTCGGTGACGGCGGCGGCGAGCAGCTCCAGAACGCGGTCCTCTACGAGAACCTTGTCCAGAAGTTCGGCGCCGAGCAGTACAACGTCCCCGGGTCGCCGGAGCTCGTCACCGACCCGAAGCCCGGCCCGGTGCACGACGATCACTCGGGCTTCGCGACGTTCATGAGCTTCGACGATCCCGCCGACACCGAGGCCCCGACCACAGTCCAGAACGGGTCGTTCCCGTACCAGACGCTGTCGCTGCCGAGCAAAGCGGAGCTGCAGACGATCGCCCTGCCCGACGCGGGGACCGTGCAGCCCGTCCAGACGGTCACTGGCGGCTCGCTGCCGCCGGCGAGCTCGATCACCGCGGCTGCGCAGGACCAGACGGCCGCGAGCGCGATCGGCCTCGGCTCGGGCTTCGCCGCGCTCGCCACTGGGCGGCTGCAGTTCCCGCGCTCGATGTCCAATGCCCTGCTGATCAGCGCGCGGGACTCGGCGACCGGCCATCCGCTCGCGGTGATGGGCCCGCAGGTCGCCTACTTCTCGCCGCAGATCCTGATGGAGGAGGACATCCACGGCCCGGGCATCGACGCCACCGGCGCCGGCTTCGCCGGTGTCAACCTGTACGTGGAGCTCGGCCACGGCCCCGACTATGCGTGGTCGGCGACCTCGTCGGGCCAGAACATCATCGACACGTTCGCGGTGCCGCTGTGCAATCCGGACGGCGCCGACGTGGCGTCCGATTCGGATTGGTACGTCTACCACGGCGTCTGCACGCAGATGGAGACGTTGACCGACAGCGAATCGTGGACGCCCAATCTCGTCGACAGCACCAAGGCCGGGTCGGTCACGTTCACGACGCTGCGCACCGCTTATGGCCTCGTGATCGCGCGGGCGACGATCGACGGCGCGCCGGTCGTGTACTGCAACCTGCGCTCGACCTACATGCACGAGCTCGACTCGGCCCAGGGCTTTGAGATGTTCAACGAGCCGGCCGAGATGCGCAGCCCGCAGGACTTCTTCACCGCGGCCGACCACGTCGGCTACACGTTCAACTGGTTCTATGCCGACAACCGCAACATCGCCTACTTCAACTCCGGTACCAACCCGGTTCGTGCGGCGAACACCGATCCGCTGTTTCCGAGCTGGGCGACCGATGGCTGGGTCGGCTACACGGGCGGTGCGCCGCTCACACCGGCGGGTCTGACGGAGCAGGACGCGCCGCAGAGCGCCCACCCGCAGGTCACCAACCAGTCCTACCTCACGAGCTGGAACAACAAGCAGGCGGCCGGCTACAACGACGCAGCGACCGCGCAGGAGTTCTCCTCGGTCTATCGCTCCCAGCTGCTCGACCAGAACATCGACCAGTCGCTCGCGCAGACGCACGACCGGATGACGCTGACCGACCTCGTCAACGCGATGGGGAACGCCGGGACCCAGGATCTGCGGGGGGTCGAGGTGCTCCCGTACCTGCTCCAGGTCGTCGGGCACCCCGCGACGCCCGCGCTCGCGACGGCGGTCGCCGAGCTGACCACGTGGATGGACAGCGGCGCCCACCGGATCAACCGGGCCGACCCCGGGGCGACGGGCACCTACGAGCAGGGTGCCGCCGTCCAGTTGATGGACGCGTGGTGGCCGCTCGCCGTGCAGGCGGTGTTCGGGCAGACGCTCGGCAGTCAGTTGCTCGGCGATGTCGAGAACGAGTTCCCGGTCGACGACCCGCCGAACAACCCGCACGCCGGCGGGCACACGGGTTCCTCGTTCGACGTCGGCTTCTACGGGATCGTGCAGAAGGACCTCCGTGCGGTCCTCCGCGAGCACGTCTCGAGCCCGCTCAACCGCGTTTTCTGCGGGAACGGCTCACTCGCCGCCTGCCGCGCCGCGCTGCAGAGTTCGCTCGCGATGGCGGCCGCCGAGACCCCCGCCCAGGTCTACCCGGCGAGCAGCCTCTGCAGCGCGGGCGATCAGATGTGCGCCGACGCGATCGAGTTCCAGCCGATCGGCGCCGTCTCGATGCCGCTGATGGAGTGGATCAACCGGCCGACCTTCCAGCAGGCCGACATGATCACGGGCCATATGCCGTAGCGGTCCGCTGCCGCCACGGCCGCGGGAGGCGACGCGCCCAGTTGAACGCGGCGGGGCCTCGGAAGACCCGCAGGCCGAGCAGCACGATCATCGGCACGGCCACAGCGGTGTAGCGCGCCGCCGCGAAGTCGCGCGAGCCGCCGAGGATCCACGGAGGCACGACGAGCATCAGCAGGCACGTCATCACCGCGGTCCGCTTCGGCGCGCGGCGCGACTCGAACGCCATCAGCGCGAACAGGAACGGCGTCTGGTAGTAGAGGTTGTCCCAGGGATCGAGCGCCGCGCGCAGGAACATCACGAGCATCAGCAGCAGCAGCGCCTCGCTCGGTTCGGCGTTGTGCGGCTCGCGCCGGCCGCGGAGCACCCACCAGCCTGCGCCGCAGGCAAACGCGACGAGCACGATCAGGACGTGGGCCTCGTGCACGATCCAGGAGTTCGGGCCGAGCCAGAAGAGGATGTGCGGGACCAGGAAGAGCGAACCGGTCTGGCTGCCGAGCGAGGCGGCCGCGTTGCCGGCGCTCACTGACTCGTGGCGGAACACGAGGATCGGCCCGAGGATCGCGCCCGCGGTCAGGGCGAGAACGGCGAGCGCACGGAGCCTGCGCGCCGGCAGCACCGCCAGTACAACCGGCACCGCGACGAGCGCCCAGGACTTGTTGGCGACCGCGAGGCCGACGAGCAGCCCCGCCCAGTTCGGCGACCCGCGCGCGGCCAGGACGACGGCGGCGACGCAGAGGCTCGCGCCGAGCACGTCCTCGGGATGGCCGAAGCCGAGGCAGACGAGGATGATCGGGTTGAACGCACACAGCACGATCGGGCTCACCCGGCTGGCGAGGCTGCTGCCGATGCGCGCCCTCGGCTGGTTCGAGAGCCACGCCCCCAGGATCGACGCAGCGATGATGCACGGCACCGCGGTCGCGGCGTACGCGGCGCGCCAGCCGCGCCCGAACAGCGGCGCGAGCGGGAGGAAGGGGGCGCGGAGCACCAGCGACCCGATGTACGCCGGCCCCCGCTGCAGGAACAGCAGAGGATGACCGTGCTCGAGCGCGAGGTACGCGGGCCAGGCCTCCGTTCGGAAGTCATTCTGGACGTGCCTGAAGTGCCCGACGTCGACGACGAAGTAGATGACCAGTGCCGAGCACGCGGTGCCGATCGCGCACACGAGCAGTTGCGTGGCCCACCAGCTTGGGCTGTGCGTCTTTTCCTCTGGCACCAGCGGGTTTATCGGCTCCGCGCACGGGAAGGTGAAGCGGCTCGCGGCGTTGCACGCGCCCGGCGGCGGCGACCTGGCACTTGGTCTAGTGCAGCAGGCAGGCCGTTCGGTCGAATCCAGTGACATGTCGGACACGATCGTCGCCGCGCGCGGCACCAGCCCGCTGCTCCCGGACCAGGCCGACGCGGTGGCCGTCCGCATGTCGATCGTGATTCCGTGTCTGAATGAGGCGGGGACGATCGGGCAGTGCGTCGCCGCGGCCCGGCGCGCGCTCACCGACGGCGGCATCGACGGCGAGGTGATCGTCGTCGACAACGATTCCGATGACGGCAGCGGCCTGCTCGCGGAGGCGGCGGGCGCGCGCGTGATCTTCGAGCCGCGCCGCGGCTACGGCCGCGCGTACCTCACCGGTCTGGACGCAGCCTGCGGTGAGTACATCCTGATGGCCGACGCCGACCTCACCTACGATTTTGGCGAGGCGTCCCACTTCCTCGCCGAGCTCGAGGACGGCGCGGACTTCGTCGTGGGCAACCGGATGGAGAACATCCATCCGGGGGCGATGCCGTGGCTCCATCGGTACATCGGCAATCCCCTGCTGTCCGGGTTCCTCAACCTCCTCTTCCGGACGGGGGTCGACGACGCCCACTGCGGCATGCGGGCCCTCCGGCGCTCGGTCCTCGAGCGGCTCGATCTGCGCACGACGGGCATGGAGTTCGCCTCGGAGATGGTGATCCGCGCTGCGAAGGAGAAGCTCGACGTCCGCCAGTTCGCGATCGACTATTACCCCCGTGGCGGCGAGTCGAAGCTCTCGAGCTTCCGCGACGGCTGGCGGCACCTGCGCTTCCTGCTCCTGCATTCGCCCAATCACCTGTTCGTGATGCCCGGGGCGCTGATGGCGACGGTCGGCGGCCTGATCCAGGCGGTCGTGCTGCTCCATCTCGGCTTCTTCGGGCGCGAGTGGGATATCCACGCGCTGATCGGCGGGGCGCTGCTGTCGATCGTCGGCACGCAGATCGTGGCGCTCGGGATCTTCGCCCACGCCTATGGCCGTTACTTCATGGGGGAGCGCGACAGGTGGTTTGACCGGATGCGCGCCCGCTACAGGCTCGAGCACGGTCTCGGGCTTGGCGCCGTCGTGACGTGCACCGGCGCCGTGCTCGGCGCCTGGATCGTTGTCGGCTGGATCTCGAGCGGCTTTGGCGCGCTGGCCGACGAGAACCTCGCGGTGCTCGCGGCGACGCTCGTGATCATCGGCATCGAGATCTTCTTCTCCTCGTTCCTGCTCTCGATCCTCGGGCTGCGGCGACGCTGCAACTGACGGGGAGGGCGGCTCGGGTGCGCTCTACTCGTTGCGCTCGTATCGTACGAGGCGTGTTCCCGTTCGAGCGTCAGGCACGCGCGGTCGCGCGAGGCGGCCGTCGCGTCCTTGGGTCGCCGGGGAGGTTCGCACAACCCTATGCTGAGTTTGACCGCCTGAGGTGGCTCTACCAGGGGCGGCGAGCGATCCCCGCGGGCGAGATTCACTTCCGCCAGCCGCGGCCGGTATCGGAGGCGGATGTGCTGCTGTCTGCGCGACTGATCGACGCGTACGCACTCGCTGAGAGGCCTGCGCCGAAGCACCATGGGATGTGGACGCATCCGGCGTTCCAGGAGCGCCAGCGAGCGCTGTTCGAGGCACTCCAGAAGCGTGACCCTGCGGTGCTTGCCGAGCTGCTCAGTTCGATGTTTCGCTCCGATTTCGTCCTGGGAATGCATCGCGGGAGCCTCGATACCGGTCCTCAGTCACGCGTCGGTCGGCGGTTCGCGTGGCTGTCGACGTTGAGCAAGGTCGCCTCGCTCGCGGAGTCCCAAGGCTGCGCGCGGGTGGAGAACCCCGAGCAGGGGTCAATCGGGCTCGCTTTTTCCGATGGTGGTATCGAGACGCTGATGGAGAAGCTGGAAGCGACGCTCGGGGTTTCACTGAACTTTCCCGAGGTCGGTGCCGCCTACGGCTTGATGGCTGCCGGGCGGATGATCACGCCCGACACTCCCGACCAGGTGTACGCCGCCAGGCGCCTGCTGGACGCGATCGACACCCACCTTGATCAGGCGGAGCGGCCACCGCGGATTGTTGAAATTGGTGGCGGCTATGGAGCGATGGCGTACTGGTTGCAGCAGATGCGCGCCCTGCCATACGTGATCGTCGACCTGCCGATCGTCAACGTGTTGCAGGGCTATTTCCTCGCCGAAGCGCTCGGGCACTCCCAGGTGTCGCTCTACGGGGAGCCGCCGCGGGCAGTCACGATCACCCCCGATCATGCTCTGCGCGATATCCAGCCGCCGGTGACAGTGCTTGCGAACAAGGACAGCATGCCCGAGATATCACGCTCCGCGCTGGTCGGCTATCTGACCTGGGCTCGGTCCGTCTGCCAGGGCATTGTGTACAGCTACAACCAAGAGGCCGCGGCGCCTTTCGACGGCATTCCGCAGAACGTCGTCCCTGACATCGTCGCGGGGATCGGCGGCTTCACCCGAATCCGCCGCGATCCGTCATGGCTTCGACGCGGCTATGTCGAAGAGATCTACGTCCCAAACGGCTGGCACCGCACATCCAGCGCACCAGAACCAACGACAACCCCGCCGACCTGACTGTAACTCAGCTCGCGCGCGGGAGCGCCGCTTCGGCCGGCGCTGACGTGAGCGCCCGGGTGACCACAGAATCCCAGCGGGCGAAGCTGGCGGTGGTGCCGACCTAGTCGAACGTCTAGTTGAACAGGGCCCCGACCGCGTCGACTCCAGGAACATGTCGCACTCCGCGGTGGCTGGGCCCGATACCGCTTCGCTCGGGACGGCGACGATCGTCGCCGCGCGCGGCACCAGCCCGCTGCTCCCGGACCAGGCCGACGCGGTGGCCGTCCGCATGTCGATCGTGATTCCGTGTCTGAATGAGGCGGGGACGATCGGGCAGTGCGTCGCCGCGGCCCGGCGCGCGCTCACCGACGGCGGCATCGACGGCGAGGTGATCGTCGTCGACAACGATTCCGATGACGGCGCAGACTTCGTCGTGGGCAACCGGATGGAGAACATCCATCCGGGGGCGATGCCGTGGCTCCATCGGTACATCGGCAATCCCCTGCTGTCCGGGTTCCTCAACCTCCTCTTCCGGACGGGGGTCGACGACGCCCACTGCGGCATGCGGGCCCTCCGGCGCTCGGTCCTCGAGCGGCTCGATCTGCGCACGACGGGCATGGAGTTCGCCTCGGAGATGGTGATCCGCGCTGCGAAGGAGAAGCTCGACGTCCGCCAGTTCGCGATCGACTATTACCCCCGTGGCGGCGAGTCGAAGCTCTCGAGCGGCTTTGGCGCGCTGGCCGACGAGAACCCCGCGGTGCTCGCGGCGACGCTCGTGATCATCGGCATCGAGATCTTCGTCTCCTCGTTCCTGCTCTCGATCCTCGGGCTGCGGCGACGCTGCAACTGACGGGGAGGGACGCTCGAATGCGAGAGCAGCGGCCGCTCCGGATCTGCCTGGTCTACGACTGCCTGTTCCCGCACACCGTCGGCGGCGCCGAGCGCTGGTACCGCAACCTCGCTGAGCGGCTCGTCGCCCAGGGGCACGAGGTCACCTATCTGACGTTGCGGCAGTGGGCGCGCGGCGCGGATCCCGGGGTCGAGGGGGTCAACGTGATCGCGGTCGGTCCGATGATGCGGCTGTACGCGAGCTCCTCGGCGGGCGGCCGCCGGCGTGTGCTGCCCCCGCTCGTGTTCGGACTCGGGGTCCTCTGGCATCTGTTGCGCCATCGTCGCCGCTACGACGCGGTCCACACCGCATCGTTCCCGTACTTCTCGCTGCTCGCGGCCGCGCTGGTCCGTCCCTGGGGCTCCTACCGGCTCGTCGTCGACTGGCACGAGGTCTGGACGCGCGACTACTGGCGCGACTACCTCGGACGCGTCGGCGGATTGATCGGATGGTTGATCCAGGTGCTGTGCGTCCGCGTTCCCCAGCGAGCGTTCTGCTTCTCCCGCTTGCACGAGAAGCGCTTGCGCGATGAGGGATTGCGCGGGGAATCGACGATCCTCGCCGGCGAATACAACGGCCCGCTCGTCGGCCACGCTCCGCGCGTCGCCGAGCCACTCGTCGTGTTCGCCGGCCGGCACATTCCCGAGAAGCGCGCGCCGGCCGTCGTCCCGGCGATCGCCCACGCGCGGATCGGGATCCCGGATCTCCAGGGCGTCATCTTCGGCGATGGGCCGGAGCGCGGCGAGGTCCTTCGCGCCGTCATGCAGCACGGTCTCGGTGCGGTGCTCGACGTGCCGGGGTTCGCCCCTTCCGAGGCGGTCGAGGACGCGCTCGGGCGGGCGCTGTGCCTGCTGCTGCCCTCCCGGCGGGAGGGGTACGGGCTTGTCGTCATCGAGGCGGCGGCCCACGGCACGCCCAGCATCGTCGTCGCCGAGCCGGACAACGCCGCCGTCGAGCTCGTTGTCGAGGGCGAGAACGGCTTCGTCGCCGCTTCGGCCTCGCCTGAGGACCTAGCCGCGGCGATCGTTCGCGTGCACGAGGCCGGAGCGGAGCTCCGGGCCTCGACCGCGACGTGGTTCGCGCAGAACGCAGGCCGGCTGTCGCTTGCGGGCTCGCTCGAGCGCGCGCTGGAGGCCTACGGGGTCGAGCTGAGTGCGCGTGCGTAGGTCTCGAGCGTGCTCACCGCCGCAGCCCCCCACGTGAACCGGGCCGCGCGCTCGAGTCCAGCCTCGCGCAACCGCATGCGTTCGGCCGGATCGGCGAGGAGGCGTTCGACGGCCGCGCTGATCTGCTCCTCCGACTCGGGGTCGAACAGGATCGCCGCCTCGCCCGCCACCTCGGCGAGGGCGCCCCGGTCCGAGCATGCGACCGGCACGCCGCGGGTCATCGCCTCCAGCACCGGAAGTCCGAAGCCTTCGTGTAGGGATGCGCAGACGAGGCTCGTGGCGGCGGCGTACAGGCCCTCGAGCAGATCGTCGTCGATCCAGCCGAGGAGCCGGACGTGATCCGCGACCCCGAGCGCCCGCGCCTGAGCCTCCAATTCCCGCTCATACGCCGTCGGGTAGCCCGGGATCACGAGCAGTGGCCGGCGCTCGGCGGGGATCCGGGCGACGGCGGCAATCAGCTTGGCCAGGTTCTTGTGCGGCCGCTTGGCCGAGACGCTGAGCACGATCGGGAGCTCCCCGGCACCGAGACGCTCGCGCACCTGACGCTCCGTCAGCCCGTGCGACGAGCGAGCGGAGCCGCATCCCTCGGGAATCACGTCGACGCGGTGCGGAGGGATCTTCAGGAAGCGCTCGAGGTCCGCTCGCGTGCTCGCCGCAGGCACGATCACGCGGTCAGCCCGGCGCGCCGCGCCGGTGACGAGCAGCCGCATCCCGAGTGCGTTCGCTCCGAGGTGAGCCTCGGGCACGAGCTTGAAGTGGAGGTCGTGGATCGTCACCACGCGGCGGAAGTCGCCAGACAGCGGTCCCGTATTCGCGAGGCTGTGCACGAGATCGACCCCCGCCCGCGCCGCCAGGTGCGGCAGCAGCGCCTGCTCGCCCCACACCCACAGAGCGCGCCGGCGTGCTCTGACCGGGACGCGCACCACGGGGATCTCACCCAGCCAGGGAGCGGGTACCGGCGAGCGCGCCGTTTCGTCGTTGACGAATGCGGTGAAGCGAACATCGGGGGCGGTCCGGCGCATCGCGCCGACGAGTTCGCGCGCGTAGGTCTCGGTGCCGCCGGTCTCGCCCGGGACGAGGAACACCAGGTTGAGGCCCACATGCATCGGGCGGGAGACTCGCAGATCACCGCAGCCGCCCCGGCTGATCCCGTTTTGGCCAGGCGGCTGGGCTGCCGGTACGCGCACTACGATCGCCGACGATGACATCCACGATCGACGTCGTCATCGTCGCTTTCAACCGCTTCGATCTGACGGAGAGCTGTCTACGTCATCTCGAGAGGCAGACGCTCCCGTACAACCTGATCGTCGTGGACAACGGTTCGGCTGACGGCACGGCAACTCGCGTTCAGACAGGTTGGCCCCAGGCTCACGTCGAGCGCTTCGACGAGAACCATGGTTTCGCCGAGGCCTGCAACCGGGGTGTCCGCGCCGGCGGTGCAGACGTGATCGTGCTGCTCAACAACGACGTCGACTGCCGGCCCGACTTCCTGGAGCGCCTGCTGATCCCGCTCGAGTCGGACCTTTCCGTTGGCGCGGTCGCGCCGCTGATGCTGCAGCCCGGCGAGTTGTTGATCGACAGTGTCGGTCTGTCGGCCGACGTGACGCTGGCCGGCTTCCCCCGTCACCAGGGCCTGCCGGCGCAGCGAGCCGCCGGGCCGAGCCCGCTGCTCACCGGCCCGGCCGGCACGGCAGCCGCCTATCGGCGTTCGGCATGGGAGCAGGTTGGGGGGCTTGACGAGGGGATCTTTGCCTACATGGAGGACCTGGATCTCGCGCTGCGGCTCCGATCTGCCGGGTGGCAGGTGGCGACCGCGATCGACGCGATCGGCATCCATCTCGGTTCGGCCACCCATGGCCACCGGAGCGCCTGGCAGCGACGCCACGCCGGGTTCGGACGGGGCCGGCTGCTCCGGCGATACGGGCTGTTGCGCGGCCGTCGGGCGGCCCGCACGCTGCTCACGGAGGCGATCGTCGTCGTCGGCGACGCGATCATCTCGCGGGATCTCGCTGCGCTCCAGGGACGGCTGGCCGGATGGCGCGCAGCTCGTGACCAGCCCCGGCTCCCGCGACCGCCGGCCGTCGCGATCGACCGGGGGATCTCGCTGCGGGCGTCGCTCGACCTGCGGCGAGGGGTTTATGGCCGCCGGGCGGTCTGAGACGAGGGCGCCCCCGCGGCGTCCACGGCTGCTGCTCATCTGCCCCGACGCGGTCGGGCCGCAGATGGCGGGCGCCGGAATCCGGTATTGGGAGCTGGCTCGGGTGCTGTCGGCTCACGCGCAGGTGACGCTCGCGACCGGGCGTCTCGACGAGACGCCGGCGTCGGCGGTTCAGCTGATCGCATACGAGCCACATGCGCCGGCGGCGCTGCGCGAGGCCGTGGCTGCGGCGGACCTGGTGGTGGCTCAGCCGCAGTGGCCCGTCGTGGCGGGCTGGCTGCACCGCGGCCGGGCCCGCGTCGTCTACGACCTCTACGACCCGGAGACGTTCGAGACGCTCGAGATGTTCGCCCACCGGCCCGGGCCGCTCCGGCGGTTGATGGTCGCGCTCACCCTCGATCGCCTCGACGACGCGCTGCGGGGCGGTGATCACTTCATCTGTGCGAGCGCAAAGCAGCGTGATCTGTGGTTGGGGGCGATGCTCGCGCGGCGTCAGATCGATACCCGTCGTTACGACGGCGACCCGAGCTTTCGCAGCGTGATCGACGAGGTCCCATTTGGCCTGCCCGATCAGCCGCCGGCGCCCGGGGGCGAGGATCCGATCGGCGCGGCGTTCCCAGCGATCGACGGTGACGACGAGGTGATTCTCTGGAACGGTGGCATCTGGAATTGGCTGGACGCGCCGGGGGCGGTACGGGCCTTCGCGCTGCTCAGCGCGCGACGCCCGCGCGCTCGGATGGTGTTCATGGGCGCGGCAGGCATCGAGGCGGCGCGGCGGGCAACCGACGAGGCTCGGCGCGCGGCCGCCGACGCCGGCCTGCTTGACCGCCGGGTGTTCTTCAACGACCACTGGGTTCCTTACCACACGCGCGCCGGGTGGCTGATGAGGGCGAGCTGCGCAGTCGCCACCCATCATGAGCACCTGGAGACTCAGTTCGCCTTTCGAAGCCGCCTGCTCGACTGCTTCTGGGCCGGACTGCCGGTCGTCTGCACCGCCGGCGATGAGCTCGGCGAGTTGGTCGCCGGACGCGGCTGCGGGGAGACCGTGCCGCCCGAGGACGCGCCGGCGCTGGCAGCAGCTCTTGAACGGGTGCTCGATCGTGGCCGCGGAGGCTTTGCGGAGGCGCTGTCGGCCGCCGCCGGCGAGTTCGCGTGGTCGCGCGTCGCAGCGCCGCTGGTCAGCTGGGTGCAGGAAGTCGCGGCCTGCGAGCCGGCGCCCCCTCGCCCCCGCGCCCCCGCTCGCGCCGGCGGCCATGTCCTTCGCAGCGCCGCGTATCGGGTCAGCCACCGGCCGCTGCGGGCGGCGTTCGCGCTGGTCCGCACGCTCCGCTCGGAGCCCTGACTCCCGCGTCGTCGGTGCGCTCAGCGGCCGCCGGCGACCCGGCGGTGTAGCTCGCGCAACGAGATCCGGCGCGAGCCCTGGACCCGGCGGCGCCGCCGCCACACCGCCGGCAGGCCGGCGAGCGCCGATCGCCAGACCCGCACCCACAAGCCAAATCGCCGGCGCTTGATCGCGATCCCCAGGTTCCGGCCCTGGACCCACAGAACCTGTGGCAGATGGACGAGGAGCACGGCTAGCGGCCAGTCCTTGGCGATCACCCAGATCTGGTTGCGCCAGTTGTGAAACAGGACGAAATCACTCGGTTCGCGGCCGACCGACGCGCTGCCGACGTGGTAGGCGACCGCACTCGGCACGTAGAGGCAGCGCCAGCCCGCGAGCTGCGCTCGGAAGGACCAGTCGACGTCCTCGTAGAAGGCGTAGAAGGCGTCGTCGAAGCGCCCGACGTCGGCGACGGCGGTGAGCCGGTACACGGCGGCGCCGGCGCAGGCGCTGAAGATCTCCTGCGCCGTGTCGTAGCGACCGCTGTCCAGCTCCCCGTGGGCGCGCCGATTGGCTTCGCCGCCCCAGCTGTAGACGTCTCCGGCACCGTCGAGCCGGTCGCGATCGTGGTAGTCGACCAGCTTGGCGCAGGCGACGCCGGCACCGGGGTGCTTGCGCAGCGCCGTGACGAGCTCGGCCAGGCAGCTGGGCTCGAGCTCGAGGTCGTTGTTCAGAAGTGCGACGAACTCGCCGTCGGCAGCTCCGAACGAGCTGTTCAGCGCGGCGGTGACGCCACGATTGCGGGAGTGCGCGACCACTTCGACCTGGGGCCAATGCTCGGCGAGCCACGCCACTGTGTCGTCGCTCGAGCCGTCGTCGACGACGACGACGCGCACGCCGGGCAAGGTCTGGGCGGCGACCGTCGGCAGCAACCGCTCGAGCAGAGCCCGGCCATTGTAGGTTGCGACTGCGGCGGTCAGGACCCCGCTCACGACGCGGGTACCAGCCAGGCAGCGATGTCTTCCGGCGCAACGCGCCGGGCGCGCTGGATCTGGCGGCGTGCGCGGAGCCATCCGGGTAGGGATCGTGCCGCCCCAGCGAGGGCCTGCAGGTGAGCGCCCAGCATGCCGCGGCGATAACTGCTGACGAGGTCGGCGGCCTGCTCCCACAGGATCGGCCGCGCGTTGGCGATCAGCACCGATAGCGGCAGGTCTTTGACGATCAGGGCGATGCGGTTACGCCGATGCAGCCTCCAGTAGAACGGGTTGGTGACGCCACCGGTGGTCGCGCTTCCCATGTGATAGCCGACGGCAGCCGGTGCGTACCACGTCCGCAGACCGGCAAGCTGGGCTCGCAGTCCCCAATCGACGTCCTCGTAGTACGCAAAGAACGACTCGTCGAAGGGCCCAACTCGAGCGAGCGCGGAGGCGCGGTATAGCGCCGCGCCGGCCGTTGGCGCGAAGACCTCCTGCTCAGTGTCGTACTGACCGCGGTCGATCTCCCCGGCGCCGCGGCGCCGGGCGACCATCGAAGTCATCAGCTCATCGGCCGCGCCGTCGAGCACCTGACGGCGGCTGTAGTTGCGCAGCTTGCAGGCAACCGTCGCAGCCTCGGGGTGTCGCGCGAGCGCGTCGACGAGCTGCTCGATCCAATCGGGCTCGAGTTCGAGGTCGTTGTTGAGCAGCGCCACCAGTTCGCCCCGCGCGGCGGCCACGCCGCGATTGAGCGCGGCAGCGACCCCGGCGTTGGCCTGCAACGCCAGCACCTCGACGTCGGGCCAGTCACGGGCCAGGTAGGCGACGGAGTCGTCGCGCGAGCCATTGTCGACGACCAGCGTGCGCAGGTTCGGATAGGTCTGGGCCGCCAGGGACGGGAGGATCACCTCGAGCAGCCGACGCCCGTCGTAATTCAGCACTACGGCGGTGACGGTGACCGCTGCTCCGGCGGCCTGGGCGTCGGGCTCGGGAGCAGTCATCGGCGGCCGGGGCTCCATGGATGCCGCGCCGGCTCGCTCGCCACGGCGTCGCGCCCCCAGGCGTAGCCGGCCAGGATGCGGCGCACCTCGATGCTGCCGCGCTCGTACACCTCGGTCTGGTTGTCGGCGATCAGCAGACCGCGCTGCTCACCCTGCCAGAAGGTGTGACTCGCCGGCCACTGCTCGGGCGAGTACGTCTCACCTCCGCGATCCACGACAAGCGCCCGGAGGCCGCGAACCTGCAGCTGGCGGGTGATGCTGTGTCGCCCAGACTCGAGCTCGTACGCAGCGAACTTGTCAGCGGGGCTCAGACCGTCCAGCGAAAGGAGGACGTCGCGGGGGATGATGAACGCGTTGGTGCGCACGTGCGGGGCGGGAAACGACGGAAACCGGGTCAAGTGACGAGCGATCGTGAGCCCACGCCCGCGCGCCCGCGCGACGCGACCTCCGGTAGCCGGCGGGCCGATGTCCTCGCGCCCGTCGGTGAGTGCAACGAACACCCGTGTTACCTCCTGAGGGTCTGCGAACACCCGGCTGTAGGGTCCGCCGAGGCCGAGATTCAGACGTGTATGGGAGGCCATGCTCCCCCAGGAGCCGCTGGCTCCCACGACGCCCACGCCAGGCTCGTGCGCTGCGGCATCCATGTGTGCAAGCCAGCCCTCGGCGAGCGGACGGCTGTAGGAATTAACGAACAGGAGGCGCCGGTGTCGAAGCTGAGCAGCGACTGCCGTGTACGCGGCGAGATCGAGCAGCGGGCGATCGATCGTGACCACGCGGTGCTCAAGGCCGTCGAGCTCGGCATCGAGAGCGGCGCGGTCGGCGCCGATGGAAACGCCGTTGAAGAGGATCACCAACTCGTGTGGCGCACCGGCAGGGTGCGCCCGATACGCTTCGACGAAAGCGCGCAGCGGTTCGGGTCCCAGGGGCCCCCAGACGAGGTGCACCACGCCCAGCTCCTGACAGCCTCGCACCGCGCCTGCGGAGGCGGTCGCGGTGTGCGACGATCGCGCCATCGTTCGCAGAGCTTAGCTCGCTGCTTGGGGCGTCCGATCTAAAGCCGTAGCTTCTCCAGCTTGGCGCCTACAGCTATCGTATGGACCAAGGCGGTGATGCTCGCAGTGGCTGGAGGACTCGAACCACGCACCTCAGAGGGGGCCCTGAGACAGCATCACGACCGCTTTGATCGCCTGGTCGAGTACGCGGAGAAGGCTCAACTGCGTGGCAATCTTGACCTGGCAGCGCTGTACGCCCAAAATGCCGCATTGCACGCGACCCGGTTTCACCCGGGCATCTTTGCGTCAACTCGCCTGGAGAGACTGTGCGCCGAGTTGAGCGCCACATTGGCCGCCCCCGCCAAACCGAGTTCCCGCGCTGCAGATCCAGGCGCGCTGCTCGACGTACTCACCGCTGCCTACGCGGTTGGCGGACATAGCCGCCTTGCCTGGCGGTGGATCGACTACGACGCCGCGCGTACACATTCCTTGGCCGTCACTGGCCAAGATCACCGCGCACTGCCGACTGCGCTCGTCGAGGCTGTGAGGCGTGCGCACGGGGAAATTCATGACCTCACGACCGTGACCGGCGGCCTGATGGCTCGAGCAGCGCGCCTGCGCGAGGTGGCAGCTGACGTCGACCAGGTCGTGCTTCACGTGAGTCCATACGACGTTTTACCGGCGATTGCATTCGCGTCGTGGCCGGACCGACCTCCGATCATTTATGTCAATCACCTCGACCTTCTGTTCTGGGTCGGCGTGAGCATCGCCGACGTTGTGGTGAGCATTGACGCTCGCGGTGCGCGCCACGCGATCGAAAGGCGGGGAGTCCAGCCACAGCGCTCGCTGGTATTGCCGATTCCTGTCACGGTTCCGGCAGGATCACCGTCGCGCGAGAGCGCACGCGCAGCCTTGCGTATCCCGCCCGATGCTGTCCTGCTCCTGTCCATCGGAGGCCCGCATAAGTACGCGGCCGAGGGCGACGAACCACATCTTCTCGACGTCGTGGGGCCGGTGCTGGTCGGCGCTCCGTCAGCTCACCTGTTGGTGGCGGGCCCCGAACCGCACGGGAAGTGGCTCGTGGCCGCGCGTGAGACTGGCGGCCGCGTCCGCGCACTGGGCTCGCAACTCGCGATCGACCAGTTGTACGCGGCGGCAGACATCTACCTTGACTCCTATCCAGCATCTGGGGGCACGACCGTCCTTGAGGCCGCGCTGTACGGCCTTCCGATGCTCAGACTCGTCGCACACAAACGGCTCGCGTCAGGGATGTTTGAGCAAGACGATGTGGCTCTGTCTGAGGCGTTATGTGTCGCCGAAGATGTCGGGGCATACGAGCGAGAGTTGGTTGCTCTGCTAGCTGACGCCCAGCTTAGGAGAGACACCGGCGACCGTGCACGCGAAGCGATCTCTCGGACACATGTTGGCGACGGCTGGCGAAGGCAGCTTGACGCAGTGTACGAGTCAGCGGGCCGCCTTGGCGCAAGTCCAGAGCTTTGCGAAAGACCCATGAGCGCAGATGCCGTCGACTGGTTTGCGGCCGAGTTCGCAGAGCACGCTGGACCCGAAGCGGCGTACTGGCCCTTCTACGCACTCTGGCACGCCTGCGGACCTCGGGGCCGGCTCCGCCTCCTGACCTGGATGAGGACGATGACCATCATCGAGCAACCTCTCTCGGCCAGATCGGTGATCGGCGGGCTGCAGATTGCGTATCGGAAAGCACGTTCCCCCACACGAGCGCTGGCTGCCCGCCGGGCGTTGCGCACGGTCCGCCATGGGCGCCGGCAGGGCTCAGCGTAGACGGCGGCCGTGCGGTCAGTCGACGCGGAGGTCAGCCTGAGCTTCAGCCGCGCGGTGCTCGACCTCTGAGGTATTCCAGGCGAGACGCGGCCGCACGACGCCGTGCCACTCCGCGCCGTTATCGCGCATGACCCCGGTGTCGAATACATCAAACGCAATGGCCTGCTGGGCCGACGCCTCGATCGCAACCGTGTCGAGTGTCACCAAGAACGCCGTGACGTAATAGCGGATATCATTCAGGAAGTTCGGCGGAATCACACACGTCGCTCGATAGAGGCCTGAGGCGTGGTGCGACCCGAACCACCCGTCAGCGCTGACACTCGCGTTCGGCGAATTGACTGTGCTGAGGACAGTCGTGCCGGCACTGTCCGCGAGATAGATCACCACCGCAAGACTGCGATTGCCACTCCGGCGCACAAAGAAGTCGACGTCGATAGCGGTCTCCTTGTCAATGTCGACAGTCGCGGCTACCGCACCTTCAGATCGAACACGCATAGCAGAGATGCGTGCGTTATCGTTGCCGGGAGCTTCATCCAGATCCAGCCAGCGCCGCTCCCCACCTCGTTCGGCGGCCTGCTCCAGATAGCTCGAAATCACGTTAGGCGGGCGCCCATCCAGAACGATTCGACCATCCCGGACGAGCAGAGCACGGGTACAGAGACGATTCACGGCCGTCATGTTGTGGCTCACGAGGAAGACCGTCCTACCCGCTGACGCAACATCCCCCATCTTTCCCAGGCACTTCCGCTGGAAAGCCGCGTCTCCAACGGCCAGGACCTCGTCCACGAGCAGTACATCGAGATCGAGGTGCGCCGCGACGGCGAATCCCAACCGCACGCGCATCCCGCTGGAATAGTGCTTGACAGGGGTGTCGAGAAACCGGCCAACCTCGGCGAACTCGACGATCTCATCGAATCGCCGGCGGATTTCGGCGCGCTTCATCCCCAGCAGCGAGCCGTTCAGGAAGACGTTCTCGCGCCCGGTGAGCTCGCTGTGAAAGCCCGTCCCGACCTCGAGCAGGGATCCGAGGCGTCCCCACACCGTCGCGCGCCCTTCCGTCGGCTCCGTAACGCGCGACAGAATCTTGAGCAGAGTGCTCTTCCCGGCCCCATTTGCGCCGACGACTCCGACTGCGTCCCCCTCGAACACCTCGAGATCGACGTGACGCAGGGCCCACATGCGATCGGCTTCCCGGGCTTGGTCCGTCGAGCCTCGCCGCGCGAACGGGTTACGCGCGGCGCGGGTCAGCGTCTCGCGCAACGTCTGATAGGTCTGATGCCGCTCACCGAGGACGTATTGCTTCCCCAGATCCTCGATCAGAATGCTCCGAGCGGGCATCTCAGATCACGTCGGCGAACGTGCGCTCGGTGCGTCTGAAGTAGCTCCAGCCCGTGATCAGCAGCAGCAGCGCGACAATCGACGACACGCCGATCAGTCCCCAGCTCGGCGTCGTCCCCAGCATCATCGCCCGGAACGCCTCGACCAGCCCGGCCACCGGATTCAGTCCGTAGACGACCCGAAACCGATGCGGCACCAAGGTGCTCAAATAGGCGATCGGCGACGCATAGAAGAGGAGCTGCGACAGAAACGTCACCGTGTACTTCACGTCACGATAGGTGACACTCAGAGACGAAAGCCAGAATGCGACACCCAGCGAGACCGTGAGAGCGAAGATGCAGAACACGGGCAGCAGGACGACGCTCACTGTGGGGGCCTGGCCGTACACGGACATGACCACCAGCAGGGTCACGAACGCGAGTCCGAAGTCGACAAACCCGGCGAGTACGGCCGCGGCCGGAATGATGATGCGCGGGAAGTAGACCTTTGTCACCAGGTCCTCCTTGTCAACCAGGCTGCCGGCCGCCTGGGTGAGCGCGTACACAAAGAATGTCCACGGGACGAGCGCGGCCAGTACGACCAGCGGGTAGGGCCGGCCTCCCGACGGGACCTTGGCGAGGACTCCGAGAAAGACCGCGAACACGGCCATCGTCAGCAGCGGCTGCAGAACCGCCCACAGCGCGCCCAGGACCGTCTGTTTGTAGCGCACCTTGATGTCGCGCCACGTCAGCGTCAGGAGCGTCTCGCGGGCGCGCCAGATCTCGCGCAGCTGCATGGATCCCAGTCCCCTGGTCGCCTGAATGTAGGTTGCGGACTTGGAAGAATCCACCGTATTCGAGACAGCCTCCATCGATCGCAGTCTACCGGTCCAGTCGGACCCAGCGGACTCGCGCATCCACAGTGCCGGAGCCTCTGCGATGATTGTCTGGAGTGGTGCCGAACCAGTCCCCAGCGTCCCAGTCTCGTGACGAGTCGTCCACCTGGCTACCAGAGACTTTGCCGGGTGCTGACGTCTACGTCCCCCTGACGTCTTACAACCGCCGAGCATTCCTGATCGACTCGCTCGAATGCCTGCAGGCGCAGACGTATCGCGACGTTCACGTGGTCGTCGTCGACGACGCCTCACCGGATGGGGCGGGCGACGTCGCCCGAGACCACGCAACGCGCCCCCCTGAGCCGGCGGTCGGGGTGGTGGCCACCGAGGCGATCTGCATCGATGCCGGGGGCCGGCACACCGGAACCTGCCTCTCGGACGAGGGCGGCCTCCCGGACACCCGCGCGATCGCGAGACGTAAGTCAGCCCGGCTGACCGGAGATCTCCTCAGAGGCTGCATGACACTGGCGACCGAACGCTCGGTGGAGCGGGCGAGGGCCAGGGCAGGCGATCCCGGTTGAACGACCTTGAAGTGACGGACGGCGACCTGAAGGCGGTCGTGCCAGACGGCGCCTGCCTTGCCCTCACGGCGGCGGGAACGGTCACGGCGTACGGGATTGCGCGCTCAGTCCGTGAATCGTTCGGCGCAGCCATTCGGATCGTCGGGATTGACACCAACCCACCTTCAGAGGTTGCCGCTTCACATCTCGCGGACGCGGCGTTTGTGGGGCTTCCCGTGCGGGATCCCGGATATCGGGGGGAGCTCGTCGCGCTGTTCCGCGAGCAAGAGGTCACCCTGTGGTGGCCGGTGCTCGACGAGGAGCTCGTGGGTGCCGAGCAGCTTGCCTGGGAGATGCGCGCGGGAGGGGTGGCGCCGATTGTCCCGGCGCAGCGAGCGGCCACCCTCTGCTTGGATAAGCTCGCGATGGCAGAATGGCTGCGGAGTGAGAATCTGCCAACGCCCCGGACTCAGGACGCCAGGGCCGAGTTGAGTGCCCTTTCCCGCGACGTGATCGTGAAGCCACGGCGTGGCGTCGGCAGTCGGGGAGTCACACGAGTCAGCACTCGGGAGGACCTCGTCGCGGCGGTTGAGGCCGCCGGTGAGGACATGATCGTCCAAGACGTGTGTGATCTGCCCGAGGTGACCGTGGACGCCTTCAGGGGGCGCAACCATCCGGTCGAGGTCGCGGTCTGCAGGGAGCGTCTCCAGGTGAAGGCTGGTGTATGCACCAAGGCCCGGGTGTTCCATGACGAGCAGATCGCGAGACTGGTCTTGGAGCTTGGTCGCTCCCTGGGCCTTTGTGGCGCCTACTGCGTGCAGCTCATGCGCGCTGTGCCGGGCGGCCAGTGGACGATCACTGACGTCAATGGCCGCCCGGGAGCCGGAACGCGTATGTCTGTCGCATGCGGGTTCGACGTCCACACGGCAACACTGCTCGACCTGTGGGGCAGGGATCCGGCCCCCGTGCTCCGCCGGCTGCACGGCGAGCGGACGGTCGTGCGGCATTACGAGGAGGATGTTTCGTGAGCGCGACGCTGGCCTGCGACTTTGACGGCACGGTTGTCTCTTGCCGGGAGCGTCAGCTGGCAGCGCTGGAGCTGGCGCAGGCCGCTTGGTCGGTCGAGCCGGTGGATGCCGAGGCGTTCTGGGCGCGGAAGCGACATGGCGCCACCACGCTCGCCGCGCTGACACAGGCCGGCCTCGAGTCGACCGCCGCAGCGACGGTGGCGGCCCGTTGGGTCGAGATCGTCGAGGACGATCACCTGCTCGTCCTCGACGCTGTGTTGGACGGCGTGGGTGCCGCCCTGCGTAGATTGCGTGACGCGGAGGTCGCCGTCGCGATCCTGACAGCCCGGCACCGCGCCGAGGCTGCGGCGGACCAGGCGGAGCGGCTGGGTATCACCGACTGGATCTCCGAGTTCCACGTGGTCTCACCTCAGGACGCGGTGGTTCAGAAGGCCTCGCTGCTTCGCGAGTTGGCGGCTGGAGGGTACGTGGGGGACACCGAACTCGATGCGGCCGCGGCGAAGCACGCCGGCGTGCCGTTCGTCCCAGTCGGGACGGGCCAACGCGATCCCGCCTGGCTCGCGGCCCGCCTCCACGTCGACGTGGCCGCCGACCTGGGCGCGGCGGTGGCCGCGATCATGGGTTACCTCGGGTAGGCTTGCGAAGCTTGATGGCAATCGATCCTTCACATGAGCGAGAGAGGCTCGATCAGGTTGCCGCAGATTCGTGGTACGCGCGTGGCGTCAACCTCGCGGCAGCTCGCTATTGCGCTGCGGTGTTTGCCCGTCACTGGAGAGGCACGCGGTGCCTGGAGCTAGGACCAGCGGAAGGCGTGATCACGGAGCGGATTGCTGCCGTCTTTGCGCGAGTCGTCGTCGTGGAGGGCTCCGAGCGATTCGCCCGGGAGCTGCACACCCGCATGCCGGACATCGATGTTCGGTGCGCGCTGTTCGAGGACTTCACCACCGACGAACGGTTCGACGTGATCGTCATGGGCCACGTCCTGGAGCATGTCGCCGACCCGCGGCAGCTCATCGCACGCGCGGCTGAGTGGCTCGCGGATGAGGGCATCATCTGCGCTGCGGTGCCCAATGCCAGGAGCCTTCATCGCCAGGCAGCCGTATTCATGGGCCTGCTGAGCAGCGAGCACTCGCTCAGCGAAGCCGACGTGCATCACGCCCACCGTCGCGTTTATGACCTGGACTCCTTTCAGGCGGAGTTTGATGGCGCGGGCTTGGAGATCGCCTTCCGTGGTGGTTACCTGCTCAAGCCCCTCTCGAACGCCCAAATGGAAGCGGACTGGTCGCCGGAGATGGTGGATGCGTTTCTGCGAGTCGGCGAGCGCTATCCCGATATAGCCGGCGAGATCTACGTGATCGCACGGCGGAAACGCTCCGCATGAGCGATGCCCACGCGCAGTCGCTCGCCGAGTCCGGGTGCCGCATCATCGAGCTTCCCCGGATCCTCGATGCTCGTGGCAATCTCACCTTCATCGAAGGCCACCGGCACATCCCGTTCGGGATCGCCCGCGCTTACTGGCTGTACGACGTGCCGGGAGGACAGATTCGCGGCGGCCACGCGTACCGGCAGCTTGAAGAGTTCTTTGTAGCCCTGTCCGGCAGCTTCGACGTCGTCGTTGACCTGGGGAATGGGCCGCGACACTTCGTTCTGAACCGCTCGTATTTCGGACTATATGTTCCGCGCTTGGTCTGGCGACACATCGAGAACTTCTCGACCAACGCCGTCTGCCTGATCCTTGCTTCACAACATTACGCCGCCGAGGACTACATCCGAGACTACGACGAGTTCGTACGACGCGTTCGCGAGCCGGTATGACGACGGTCGCGGATTGCCGACTTGTGGAACTGCCGAAGATCTACCGGCCCGAGGGCAACCTCACTCCGGTCGAGGGTGGCATCACGATCCCGTTCGATATCGCTCGCGTCTACTACCTGTATGACGTGGTCGGCGGTGCCGAGCGTGGCGGCCATGCCCATCGGGATCTGCAGCAGGTGATCGTGTGCGTGATGGGCGGGTTCGTCGTTGTTCTGGACGACGGGACCACCAGGCGGAGAGTCGGCCTCAACCGTGGGCATGAGGGCCTTTATGTACCCACCATGATCTGGCGTGAGATCGTCGACTTCACCTCGGGGGCCGTGTGTGTCGTCCTTGCCTCGCACCTCTACTCGGAGGCCGACTACATCCGCGACTATGCGGAGTTCCGGCGCGCCCGGGCGGCCGGCTGAGCGCATCGGCCGCTGGCAATGCGGGCCGATGGCGATCGGCCCGCAGCCTCCCTCAGGTGACAGCGTCGATGAGCGCTTCGATCATCTGATCGCAGCGACGCGGCTCGAGCTCCGCGAAGCCGGCGCGCACGTCGGTGGTAGGGACGTTCATCGTGGGTTCGGGTCGGCCGACGTGCCCCAGCGGAGCCGCGGAGAAGCGACGGCTACCGGACATCAGCGTCCTGAGGCTACCGACGGTGTCGGCGGTCCTCAGGGCGGCGGGGCTCGAGGCCGAGCCTGTGGTCCAGCCCGTCGCGATCCTCCGACGGGCCTTCCGAAAGGGCCAGCGCCATAATCTCGGAGGCGATGTCCTGCTCTGTTCCGCCGTCTCAGCCGTGATCCTGGCGGGTCCGCTGAGCCTGAAACCCGAACATCCCGCTCAGGCATCCGCGGCCGCCGTGGACCCTGGCTTCTGGAGAGCCCGGACTGTGCTCGTGACCGGCCACACGGGGTTCAAGGGAAGCTGGCTGGCTCTGTGGCTGCAGCTCATGGGGGCTCGTGTGCAGGGACTCTCGCTGGGCCCGGCAACCGAGCCGTCGTTGTACGTGATCGCCGGGATCGCCCGGGGGATGGCGGACGACGTGTTCGCCGATGTCCGCGACGGCGATGCGGTCGAGACGGCGCTGACGCGGCTTGCGCCCGACATCGTCATCCACATGGCGGCGCAGTCGCTCGTGCGGCGCTCCTACGCCGAGCCACGGGAGACGTTCGCGACGAATGTGATGGGCACCGTCAACGTCCTCGATGCGATCAGGCGCACGCCGAGCGTTCGGGCCGCCGTCGTCGTCACGACGGACAAGTGCTACGAGAACCGCGGCTGGGAGTGGGGCTACCGCGAGGATGAGCCGATGGGCGGCCACGACCCCTACTCCAGCTCGAAGGGGGCCGCCGAGCTCGTCACCGCCGCGTACCGGTCTTCGTTCTTCGCCGGCGGTTCGGCGGCGCGCATCGCCTCCGCGCGCGCGGGCAACGTGATCGGAGGCGGCGACTGGGCCCCGGAACGGCTCGTCCCCGACGTGGTGCGAGCGCGATCGCAGTCGCAGCCGCTGCGCCTCCGCAATCCCGGCGCGACCCGCCCGTGGCAGCACGTCCTCAACCCGCTGAGCGGCTACCTGCTGCTGGCTCAGAGCTTGTGGTCACGACCCGAGCACGCGACCGCCTGGAACTTCGGTCCGCCCGATGAGGACGCCCGACCCGTCGCCACGATCGTCGACGAGCTCAGCGCTCGCTGGGGGGGCCGACCCGGCTGGGAGCTCGACGCGGGCCCGCAGCCGGCGGAGGCCCAGCTGCTCAAGCTCGACTCCTCGCGCGCGCGAGCACGCCTCGGCTGGCGTCCGCTCGTGCCGCTCGACCGCGCGCTGGACAGCATCGTCGCCTGGCACGCCGCCTGTGAGCGTGGTGCCGACATGCGCGCCGTGACGCTCGCGCAGATCGAGGACTTGCTCGCAGGTTGACGCTGCGCGCTGGCCGGCCGGCCCGCAAGCCGGCCGGCCCGGGTGGCGGTCGGGAGCCGAACCCGCGCCCGTCTATACTGGTCCGCCCGTCTGGCCCGAACACCGAAACTCCTGCGTCTGACGCGGGTTCTCGCGTACTGCCCCCCGACTCCCAGCTTTCGCTATGCCAAAGGACGTCATCCTCACCCCGGAAGGCCTCGCCAATCTGAAGGCCGAGCTCGAACACATGTCGACGACCCGTCGCCGTGAGGTCGCAGCGCGGATCAAGGAAGCGCGCGAGTTCGGCGACATCTCCGAGAACGCCGAGTACGACGACGCCAAGAACGAGCAGGCGATGCTCGAGGCCCGGATCGCCCAGCTCGAGGAGAAGCTCCGCTCGGCGACCGTGATCGACTCGTCCGAGCTCGACACCGACGTGGTCCGCGTCGGGTCGACCGTGCATGTCGCCGACAGCGACGGCAAGCAGCTGCGCTACACGATCGTCGGCTCGGCCGAGGCCAAGCCCTCGGAGATGAAGCTCTCCAACGAGTCGCCGGTCGGCAAGGCGCTGATCGGCCACAAGCGCGGCGACGAGGTCGTGTTCGCGACGCCGCGTGGCGAGCGCCGGCTGAAGATCGAGAAGATCGAAGTCGCCTGAGCGGCCGTTTCGACGGCCGGCCTGCGGATCGCTCGGCACATGACCCCAGACGAGGACCGACCGGGCGACGTCTTCGCCGCGCGCCGGCAGAAGCTCGCGCAGCTGCGGGCTGCGGGCGTCGAGCCGTTTCCGCACGCCTATCGTCGGCGTCGAGCCGATCGCGGACGTGCGGGCTGCCCATGAGCAGCTCGAGGCCGGCGAGGAGACGGCCGTCGCCCATCGCGTCGCGGGGCGGCTCGCGGCCCGCCGCGGCCAGGGCAAGATGGCGTTCCTCGATCTCGTCGACCGATCCGGGCGGATCCAGCTGCAGGCGCGCGTCGACGAGCTCGGCGCGGACGGCATGGCCGCGCTGCTCGACCTCGATCTCGGCGACCTGCTCGGCGTCGACGGGCTCGCGCTGCGGTCCCGCCGCGGCGAGCTGACGCTGCGCGTGACGGGCTTCACGCTGCTCGCCAAGTCGCTGCGGCCGCCGCCCGACAAGCACCACGGCCTGGCGGATGTCGAGACCCGCTTCCGCCGTCGCGAGGCCGACCTCGTCGCCAGCGACGAGACGCGTGCGCTGTTCATGACCCGGGCGCGGGTGATCTCGGCGATCCGGCGCTATCTCGACGAGCACGGGTTCGTCGAGGTCGAGACGCCGATCCTGCAGCCGCTCTACGGCGGCGCCGCGGCACGCCCGTTCACGACGCACCACAACGCCCTCGATCGCGATCTCTATCTGCGGATCGCGACTGAGCTCTACCTCAAGCGGTTGATCGTCGGCGGGCTCGAGCGCGTCTACGAGATCGGCAAGAACTTCCGCAACGAGGGGCTCTCACCCAAGCACAACCCTGAGTTCACGGTGATCGAGTACTACGAGGCCTACGCCGACTACCTCGACGTCGCCGCCCGGTTCGAGGAGCTGATCCGGTTCGTGACCGTCGCGATCGATTACCGGGGCCCCTACGACTTCGCGTCGCCATGGCGTCGCGAGACGCTCGCCGGCGCGATCCGGGAGCGCACGGGGGTGGACATCCGCTCAGCTCGGGAGCGGGACCAGCTCGCCGCCGCGATGACCGCCCACGGCATCACCGTGCCGGAGAACGACAGCTGGCCGCAGCTCGTCGACGAGCTCGTCTCCAAGCATGTCGAGCCGACGCTTGAACAGCCGACGCTGCTGCTCGATTTCCCGCTCGAGCTGTCTCCGCTCGCCAAGCGCCATCGGAGCGAGGAAGGCCTGGTCGAGCGATTCGAGGCGTTCGTCGGCGGGATGGAGATCGCCAACGCCTTCACCGAGCTCAACGACCCTGACGATCAGCGCGCCCGGTTCGAGTCCCAGCGCGCTCTCGCCCGGGCGGGCGACGAGGAGGCCCAGCCCTATGACGCGGCCTTCATCGAGGCGCTGGAGCTGGGGATGCCGCCGACGGGCGGCATCGGCGTCGGAATCGACCGGCTGGTCATGTTGCTGACCGGGCAACGCACGATCCGCGAGGTCGTGCTGTTCCCGGCGATGCGCGACTGAGGGCGCCCCCGGACCGCGGCGTCCAGGCCGTGTCGAGCGCGGGCGCGTGTCTGCGGCCACTCGACTACGGCTCGATCGGTCATCTGCCGATTAACGAGAGGGCGTACGGCACCAGCCGCTCGTCTGGGTTGTGGGCCACGACTCAGGGGGAGCGGGGCGCACCGTTCGGGATCGATCTCGTAGCCGACTGCAAGCCAATTTGCGAATTTCGATGACACATCTACGGCGTGAGGACGGACAGGCACTCGTCGAGCTGGCGCTCGTGATCCCGCTGCTGCTGATCATCCTGTTCGGGATCGTCGACTTCGGCATCGCCCTGAACCAGTACAACGACACCACCAACCTCGCGAATCTCGGAGCGCGCGCCGCGGCCGTGGCGTCGAGTACGTCGACCAATCCGACGTGCAACACGTCAACTGGTCCGACGACGAGCTTGACCGGCTATCTCCAGTGCGAGGGAGCGCTCGACTCGGTCGCGCTCGGCAACGTCGCCGTGTGCCCGTCCGACACGTCAGGCACCTCGTGGGCGGCAGGGGACACGATCCAGATCAAGGTCAGCGACACGTTCAACTGGATGCAGATCCTGTTCGGCGGGGTCGGCCACCTGGGCGCTTCGGTTCCGAGCGCAACTTCGACGATCTCCTCGACCGCGACGATGCGCGAGGAG
This sequence comes from uncultured Solirubrobacterales bacterium, assembly GCA_963705995.1. Taxonomy (GTDB): domain Bacteria; phylum Actinomycetota; class Thermoleophilia; order Solirubrobacterales; family Solirubrobacteraceae; genus Palsa-465. The sequence continues at coordinate 104,460 of CAVPLN010000004.1, read as the reverse complement.
GCCGATAACACCAGTGAGCCCTCGTGGGTTTCCACGGGGGCCTCGAGCGGCTGCTGAGGAAGAGTGACGTGAGTTCGACGGTCCCCTCACACCGCCCCGTCGCTCGCGTGCCGTGGGTTGGCAGTCAAGTCTTGGGCAAGTTCGCCGATAGCAGACCTAGAGAGCCTCAAGGAGACAACTGAATGGAAGTCCCGAGCATCCGCAACCGAATCGGGGGTAACTGGTCCGACCAGCTGCTCTCCAGCCGCCGTGGGGCGCTGACCGTCGCTGCGGTTGCCGCCCTCCTCGCCGGCCTCCTGCTGTACCTGTTCGTCCAGCATTACCGGCGTGCGCCGGTCGTGGCGGCGCCCACCGCCGCGTCGGTGATCGTCGCGGCCAAGTACATCCCGGCCGGCACGCTCGCCTCGACCGTCTACGCGGACAACCTGCTCAAGCGCGTCCAGGTCCCCGCTACCGAGGCCGTCGCCGGCGCGATCACCGATCCCACGGCGATCACCGGTGAGGTCGCAACGGCGCCGATCGCCGCCGGCCAGCAGATTTCGGTGGCCGACTTCACGCATTCGGTGGTGACGATCGACTCGTATCTGACCGGTGACTACCGGGCGATCGCGATCCCGTTCGACCCGTCCCACGGCTTGATCAACTACATCGGCCAGGGCAACACCGTCGACATCATGGACGACGAAGGCGGCAAGACCGTCGTGGTCCTCCAGAACATCCCGATCCTCGCGAACGCCGGTGGCGACGTGGTCTTCAAGGTCACCGACGCGCAGGCGCTCACCCTGGCCGGGGCATCCGACACCAGCAAGCTCTGGCTGACCCTGCGGCCACCGAACGGCGGCACGCAGAGCATCAAGGTCGGCACCGAGGAGACGAACCTATGACTCGCGGAATCACAGCGGTCGTCGCTCACGACGACAACGTCGCGCCCGCGCTGATCGCCGAGCACGTCCCCGACGGCAGCGGCATCAGGCTGATCGAGGTCGTCAGCGCGCTGTTCCCGCCCAGCGAGACGCTCAAGCGCTCCGAGGCCGACGTGCTGATCATCGGCTGCCGTGAAGGCTCCGACGAGGCGCTCGCGCTGATGGACTGGTGGCACAGCGCCCGGCCGGGACGGCCGTGCGTCGTCTTCTGCCCGTCATCGAACAACGGCTTCGTCGAAGAGGCGTTCGCCGTCGGGGCGGACGATCTGATCGTGCTCGAGCCGGGGCCCACCGTCTCCGAGTTCGCGCGCCGTCACGTTGAGTTCGCGCTCCGCAAGGCGGTCGCTCGCAATTCCTCCTCGTCCGATCAGGGCCTCGACGTCGGCAAGCTGATCTGCGTGCTGGGGCCCAAGGGCGGGATCGGCAAGACGATCACCGCCTGCAATCTCGCCGTGGCGCTCGCCCAGGCCGGCAAGCAGACCGTGCTCGTCGACCTCGACCTGCAGTTCGGCGACGTCGCCCTGTCGCTCGGACTGACACCCGAGACGACTGCGTTCGATCTGGCGGTCTCGGGCGGCGGCCTCGACTCCGAGAAGCTCGACGCGTTCCTGCTCAAGCACTCGAGCGGGCTGCGCGTGCTCGCGGCGCCCGCCCGTCCCGACCAGGCCGCGTCGGTCAGCCCCGAGTTCATCGCCGACGTCTACTCCCTGCTGCGCGATGAATATGACTTCATCATCGTCGATACGCCGCCGTCGTTCACGCCGGAGGTGATCACCTCGATCGATGGGTCGACGTATGTCTGCATGGTCGGCATGCTCGACGCGCTCTCGCTGAAGAACACCCGCCTGGGGATGGAGACGCTCGAGTTGATGGGCTACGACCCCGACCGGGTCCGCGTGGTCCTGAACCGGGCGAACACGAGCGTCGGGATCACCCGCAACGACGTCGTCAGCATCCTCGGGCGTGTCCCCGACATCCTCGTCCCGAGCCATCGCGACATCGCCCGCTCGGTCAACGAGGGCGCGCCGGTCGTGATCTCTCAGCGCCGCTCGGAAGCCGCGCGGGCGTTCGAGGGTCTCGCCGGACTGTTCACGCAGATGCCCGTCACCGGCGGCGGCGCCCGTAAGGGGCGGATCCTGATGCGCAAGGGAAAGATCTAGCACGGCGCCCCACGCTGTACTGGAAACCACGAGCCCGTGAGGAGTCACATCGATGGAGCTCCGTGAGCGCTTGCAGGGTCACCGGCCGGGGACACCCGGCGCGGCTCGATCCGACGGCTTCGCAGAACTGAAGGATCGCATCCACCTGGCAGTCATCTCCGATCTCGGGCCGAGGCTGTACAACGAGTCGCTGACCGCGACCTCGCTGCATGAGGTCGTTGTCGCCGACGTGCGCAACCGCCTCGCGCAGGAACGCGGCCTGGCGATCGCCGACCGCGACCGGCTGGTCCAGGAGATCGCCGACGACATCCTCGGGCACGGCCCGATCGAGCCGCTGCTCAACGACGACGAGGTCAGCGAGGTGATGGTCAACGGACCCGCCGACGTGTGGGTCGAGCGCGCAGGCATGCTGCACAAGACGCCCGTGAGGTTCACCGACGATCACCACCTGCGGCGGATCATCAACAAGATCGTCGCACAGGTCGGGCGCCGCGTCGACGAGTCCTCGCCGATGGTCGACGCGCGCCTGCCCGACGGCAGCCGCGTCAACGTCGTGCTGCCGCCCCTGTCGCTCAGCGGCCCGCTCCTGACGATCCGCAAGTTCTCCAAGAAGCGCTGGGACCTGGAGGGGCTGGTCGGCATCGGCTCGCTCCCCAAGCACGCCAAGGAGTTCCTCGAGGCCTGCATCAAGGCCGAGCTCAACATCCTCATCTCCGGCGGCACCGGCTCGGGTAAGACGACGCTGCTGAACGCGATGTCCTCGGCGATCCCGGACTCGGAGCGGATCGTGACGATCGAGGACGCCGCCGAGTTGCGGCTCAACCAGGCCCACGTGCTGCGGCTGGAGTCACGACCCAAGAACATCGAAGGACAGGGCGAGATCCCGATCCGCGAACTCCTCAAGAACGCCTTGCGGATGCGTCCTGACCGCATCATCGTCGGCGAGGTCCGCGGCTCCGAAGCCCTCGACATGCTCCAGGCGATGAATACCGGCCACGACGGCTCGCTCAGCACCTGCCACTCCAACACGCCGCGCGACGCGGTCGCGAGGATCGAGAGCATGGTCCTGATGGCGGGCGTCGACTTCCCGATGCGGGCGATCCGCCAGCAGATCTCACGCGCGCTCGACCTCGTGGTGCAGATCGAGCGTTTCAGCGACGGCACCCGCAAGGTCACGAGCATCACCGAGGTGGAGCGGATGGAAGGTGACACGGTCACGCTCCAGGAGATCTTCGAGTACAAGGTCGACAAGATGCACGTCGAGGGCGGTGGCTCGCTGATGTACACGGGCCTGCGACCGACGTGTGACAAGTTCCGCAAGCATGGCGTCCCGCTCCCGCGCTACATGGACGAGCACAGCTTCTCCGCCGAACGGCCCGTCGGCTCCCTCGCCGAGCGCGTCGCGTCGCAGGGAACCCGCCCGCTGCGGATCGACGGACGCCGGGGCGGACGATGAGCCTGCACCTGTCCGCCCTCCCCTTGGCGGCTACAGGGCAGGCCCCGTCGCTGCTGCCGTTCGTGCTCGTCAGCCTCATCTTCGGGCTGCTGATCGGACTCGCGGTGCTGATGGTCATCGCCCGTTCGAACGAGGTCAGCCGCCGGGTCGGCGGGTTCGTCACCGCCAACGCCAGCCGCTCGGCGCGGACGCGCACCCTGGTCGAGCGCGCACTCGGTGACAAGCAGGCTCGGGTCGTCGTCCGCTCCCCGTTCTGGGAGAAGGTCGGCCTCGAGCTCGAGATCGCGGAGATCAAACTGACCCCCGAACGGCTGATACTGCTCACCGCGATCGGGATGGCCGTCGTCGGCTGGCTGCTCGAGTCGAGCACTCACAGCATCGTCGGGATGCTGCTGGCGGGACTCGTGCCCGTCGGCGTGGTCCTGGGCATCCGCTTCACCGCCGGGCGCCGCCGGCGGGCGTTCTCCGAACAGCTCCCTGACAACCTCCAGGTGATCGCCGCGGCGATGCGCTCCGGGCAGACGTTCGTCGGTGCGCTGGCGGCGGTCCTCGAGGACGCTCCCGAGCCCTCCAGGCGCGAACTTCGCCGCGCCGTGACCGACGAGGCACTCGGCGTCCCGCTCGCGGAGGCGCTGGGCCAGGTGACCGAGCGCATGAAGAGCAACGACTTCCAGCACGTCGCGATCGTCGCCGCGCTGCAGCGCGACACGGGCGGCAACACGTCCGAGGTGATCGACCTCGTCGCCGAGACGATCCGCGAGCGGATCGAGCTCCGGCGGATGGTGAGGTCGCTCACGGCCCAGGGACGGCTTGCCGGCTGCATCCTGTCGATGCTCCCGATCGGCCTGCTGGTGATCATCTCGTTGCTCAATCCCGCGTACACCCGGCCACTCTTCCATACGACGATGGGACTCATCGCGCTCGGTATCGGCTTCGTGCTCTCCGGGCTCGGGAGCTTCCTGATCAACAAGATCGTCGACATCAAGATCTGAGGGAGTCACCGCCATGTACCTGTATCTCGTGCTCGGCGCCGCGCTACTCGGAGTATCGGTCGCTGCGATGCTGAACGCCGCCGGGCTGCGCCGGATGCGCACCGCCGAGCGGCTCTCGACGATTCACGGCTACGGCTTCACGGCGGAGCCCGACCCGGGCTCCTACCGGCTCTCCCAGCAGCCCACGGGGTCGCTGATCTCGAGCGGCGCGACCTGGCTCGGCGAGCTTCTCAGCAGGCGCTTCGGCAGCGTCGGCGAGGACGAGGCACGCGACGAGTTGATGTCAGCGGGCATGTACACGCTCTCGCCGCGCACACTCCTCGGCTACCGCGTGGTCGCGCTCGTCGTCACCCCGGTCGTCGTGTTCGCCGCGCTCGGCGTCGGCAAGCCGCTGAACATCGTCATGATCCTGGTCGGCGGGTTCGCCGGCTGGGTGACGCCCCTGACGATCGTCCGCCGCCGGGCGCGCAAGCGCCTCGACGAGATCGATCGCAAGCTGCCCGACCTGATCGACCTGCTGTGCGTGATGATCGAGGCGGGGCTCAGCTTCACGGCCGCCATGCGGCTCGCGGCCGGTCAGCTCGAGCCGCCGCTCAGTGACGAGCTGCGGCTCACCCTGCAGGAGCAGACGATGGGTCTGGGGATCGACGAGGCGCTCGGAAACCTCGCCGAGCGCGCCGACACGCCCGCCGTCCGCGCCTTCGTCCGCGCGATGGGGCAGGGCGAGCGCATGGGCATCTCCACCGGCCAGATCATGCGCAGCCTCGCCGGCGACATGCGCGCCCGGCGGCGCGCCCAGGCCGAGGAGAAGGCCCAGAAGGCCCCGGTCGTGATGCTCTTCCCGCTCGTCTTCCTGATCTTCCCGGCGATGTTCGTGATCCTGATGACGCCCGCGCTGATCAACCTCGTCCACTCGTTCAAGGGCGTCTGAGCGCGGCCGTCAGGGCGTCTGGGGCCGCTCCGGGCGGCCCGCCTCTCCCGGCCGGGGTCCGCCCCGCCGTCCACTTCAGCACCGTCCTGCTCCGCCGCACAAGGGACCGGGCAGCCCCACGATTCCGCGCACGCCGGCGGACCCTGAGAGCGTGAGCCCTGGTGCAACGCTCTCGAAGTTCCTTGCATCTGGAACCGTCTGCTGGGGCTGTGAGGAGTTCGGCGTCCTGCCTTGCGTGAATGTGGCGCCGCAGCCGTACGGCTTTGGACGAGGATGGGACGCAGACGAGAATAATTCGCCAATCGGCCCCAGTCTGGGGCCCAAGGTGCGGTGGACCCCACGTCATCGACAAGACACTTCAGGCACCTGGCTTCCGGAGCCCCCGAGTCGATCGGGGGGTCAGGAAGTGGAGGGTCTCTATCACACCCCTGAGTTCCGGACCCCCAGGCGGGCGACGGGGGGTTCGGAAGTCAGGGGGAAAGCGCCGGGATCAGCCGGCATGGCCCCCTGTCAAACAGCTCGGGGGCGTTCGTCCGGACGGCCGTCGGCCGCGGCAGCATCCGCCCCCGCAACGGACCGAAGGAGGCGGCTTGGTGCGTTGTCGTCGTCCTCGTTGTCGTCGTCCTCGTTGTCGTCGTCCTCGGGCGCCGCTCATGAGCGGCGACGATCAACTCGATCGGCTCGCGAACGAACCCAACGAGTCGACCGCAGGTCGCGCCCGCGACGGTGCCGGGCGACGGTGTCAGTGCCCGTCCCCGTGCGGCAGGACGCTCGGACGAAGCTGAGAGCGGCTCAGACGCTGTGGGCGACGTTGCCGAGCACCGAGGTGACCTTGCCGCCGAACAGCGACAGCGCGGCGACCGAGACGACCGCGATCAGTGCGAGGATCAGGGCGTACTCCGTCAGACCCTGACCGTCTTCACCGTCAACCAGGTCGGCGAATAGCACCTGGAGGCGGGTGATGATCCAAAGTGGCGCTACCGGTCTCATGGTTTCAGCTGTCTCAGTGACGTGGTCGAGTGTGGTCGGCGTGGCACGGGGCCCGAAACTTCCAACTGACTTAATTGTCGGCACGAAGCCGCGACAGTTGATGCTACGTATGTCTAGGGGGGCCCAACTCGACCGATCGAGCTGGACCCCCCTGGAGCGAAACCTCAGATCAGAGGCTGTTAGCCGCGGAGTTAAGGACCGAGGTCACCTTGCCGCCGAGCAGCGTCAGCGCTGCGATTGCCACGACAGCGATCAGGGCGAGGATGAGGGCGTATTCCGTGAGGCCCTGCCCCTCCTCCTCTTCCATCGCGCGGGCGAACATCAGCTGCAGGTTGATGAAGAGCTTGAGCATTCGATTTCACCCCCCTCCATGTCTCCTCGCATGATTGACCAGCCTGGTGAAGGCCACAGCGCGAAGCCTTGTGCAATGTGGTGCACACGAACAAGTTGCGTCTGGACGCTGTCGTAGAGGCTCAGCATTCTGGTCAATGTGATCGGACCGCAGGCCCGTTTGCTTTAGCGGGCCTCAACCTCTCTAGCGCGCCTGTGATATCTGTGCAGGCAGCGCGGCGGCCGGCGGCAGTATGGTTCGCGAGCGCGCGCAGGATAGTGTGAACGCAGGCGGTTGTCGACGGACCAACGTCGCGATCGACCTCCACAAAGGTCCAGTTGAGGCGGCCCTCGACGCGGACGAGAGATATCACATGCCTCTGGACGCGCGGCCGACCTCGACGACCCGGGATCGCGAACAATCGCACACGCGTCCAGAAAGTGTCCACCCGAGTGTCCAGTCCGGCGCGGTCGCTCCAGAGCCGGTGTCGCGTCGCGGGCTGCTCGCGTGGCTGGAGGCCCGGGCGCTGTTCATCACCGCGGTCGCGGTCGTGATCGTGATGAGCATCGCGGACATCCCGGCCCATCTCGCGCAAGACTCCTACCTCGCGCTCGTCGCCGGCCGCATCATCGCCGCGCACGGCATCCCGCATCATGACTATCTGACGGTCATGGCCCATGGCGTGCGGTGGACGGACCAGCAGTGGCTCGCCCAGCTGGTGATGTACGGGCTCGCCTGGCTCGGCGGGCTGCAGCTGCTGAGCATCGCCTACGTGCTCCTGACCGGATGCGCCTTCGCGCTCGCCCTGGTCGCGGCCCGCAGGCTCGGTGGCCGCGATGTGCACGTGCTCGCGATGCTGCCGCTCGGAACCTTCTTCTATCTGGCGACGGCGATCACGATCAGGACCCAGGGATTCGCCTACCCGCTGTTCGTGGCCACGGTCTGGCTGCTGGCGCAGGAGACTCGCCGCCCGACCGGCCGCCGCGCTTACCTCGTCTTTCCGCTGCTCGTCGTGTGGGCCAACCTGCACGGCTCGGTCACGCTCGGCGTCGCCGTCGCGATGGTCTATGGCGCCTGCGTGCTCGCCGGCAGCTGCGCGAGCAGCGGCGTCCGCGGCCTCCGGAACGCGCGCGGTGTGATCTTCGTCGCCGGGCCACCGCTGACACTGCTGGCGACCCCGTACGGAACGTCGATCATCCACTATTACCACGCCACCCTCTTCAACAGCGAGTTCGGCAAGCTCGTGACCGAGTGGCGGCCGGTGACCTCGTACATGGTGCTCGCAGTCCCGCTGCTGCTGCTGATCGGCGGCACGGTCTGGACGCTCGGCCGCAGCGGGCGCCGGACCCCTCCGTTCGAGCAGATCGTGCTCGGCCTGCTCGCCTTCGCCGCGATCGACGCGGTGCGGAACATCACCTGGTTCGGGCTCGCGGTCGTGATCCTGCTCCCGTCGACGATCAGCATCCTGCGCCCGAGCGCCGCGCCGCGCCCGCGGCACACGCGCGTCAATCTCACGCTCGCGCTCGGTTCGCTCGCGCTCGCCGCGCTCGCCGCAGTCGCCACGCTCGGCCGCCCGACGGCGTGGTTCCAGAGCACCTATCCACGCAGCGCGGTGGCGATCGCGCAGCGGCTCGTGACCGCCGATCCGTCAACGAAGATCTTCGCCGACATCCGCTTTGGCGACTGGCTGGTCTGGGAGGACCCCGCGCTTGCGGGTCACATCGCCTACGACACGAGCCTCGAGAACCTGACCGGCAGCCAGCTGCAGGCGCTGACGTCGCTGACCGCGACCCCGGGACCCGGGGTGCCGAACACGCTCGGGCCCTATCGCGTGCTGATGCTCGACCCGACGGCGTCGAATCGCGCGAGCAACCGGCAGCTGCTCGCCCGGCCGGGCGTGCACGTGCTGCTTCGCTCCAAGCGCGTCGTGATCGCGACCAAGCCGGTGACGTGACGATGCGTGCCGGCCGCGGCAGGCGATGACGGCACACGCCGCCGCCCATCCTCGCCGGCGCTCATCCGGTGCCGGCGCTCGCGCCGGCGCCGCGCTCGCGTTCGACTCGGAGGTCGCGCGGATCGCGATGGCGGTTGCGCTGCTGACCGGCCTCGTCGGGCTGACCGTGACAGTCGGCGCCGACTCGCGCTGGCTTGCGGCTCTCGGACACGCGATCTCCGCACGGCATGGCGTCCCCGCAGGGGTCCCGTTCGCGGCCGCGCCGACCGAACATTGGGCCAACCCGCTCGTGCTCGCGGAGCTCGCCTTCAATGCACTCGAAGGGGCGCTCGGCGACCGGGGCCTGGCGCTCGCACAGCTCGCCTGCGTGGCGGCGGCCCTCTCGATCCTCGGTCTGGACGCGCGCAAAGCGCGCGCCACCGCAAGCGGAGCGCCCGGATGGGCGATTCCGCTCGCGCTCGCGCTCGCCGTCGCCGGCGCCATCGCGAGCCTTGCGATCGCCCGCGTGCAGATGTTCTCGCTCGTCCTGTTCCCGGCTCTTGCGGCGCTGCTGCGCGCGGAGGCGCGGCGCCCGACGCGGAAAGTCTGGCTGTCGCTGCCGCTGCTCGCGCTGTGGTCGAACCTCCACGGGGCCGTCCTCGCCGGCCTGCTCGTCCTGATCTCCTATCTGGCGCTCGACCGCTTCCGGCGCAACCGCCTGACCGCCGTGGCGATCGCGCTCGCCGCGCCGCTGTCGCTGTGCGCGAACCCGGCCGGATTGCGCACGTTCTCCTACCTGCACGGCCTCCTCACCAACGTCGCCGCCGCGCGCGGCGCCGGGATGTGGGCGCCGCTCGGCTCGACCCCGCTCGACTGGGTGACAGTCGCGGCCGCGCTCGCGCTCGTGATCGGCGTGCTGCACAGACCGCGACCTCGCGCCTGGGAGGCAGCCGCGCTCGCGATCTTCGCAGTGCTCACCGTGCGCGCCGCGCGCGACGGCGTCTGGTTGATGTTCCTGCTCGTCGCGCCGGCCGTCTCCCGCGCCAGCGCCACCGACCACGAGACCACCAGGGCGCGCCGTCACAAGCGCACTTGGAACGGGCTCATCCCGGTCGGCGGGGCCCTCGCGCTCGTGCTGCTGGTTGCCGCGATCGCGCGCGTGCCTCCCCGCGACGGCGCGAGCCGGACGATCGTCGCGACGGCGATCAGGCTCGCGGCGGGCCGTCCGATCCTCGCCGACGCCATGCCGGCCGAGCAGGTCGCGCTCGCAGGCGGCCGGATCTGGGCCGGCAACCCGCTCGACGCCTTCTCACACGCGACCCAGGCCGCGTACCTCGACTTCATCGGCGCCGGCGCCGGGCCGCAGGTGCACGCCCTGCTCGCCGACGACCGGATCGCCGTGATCCTCGCAACGGCGGGCAGTCCGGCGGCGCACGCCGCCGCGGCCGACCCGGCCTTCGCCCGGGCCGCGGCCGATCCGACCGCGGTCGTCTACGTCCGCCGGCCCGCCCCGTGAGCCCCGCGCAGTCTCTCGCCGCCGCCCTCCGGCAGGTCGCGGCGGTCCTGCTGCTCGGCGTGCTGCCGGCGCTGCTCGCGCTGTTCATGATCGTGTCGACCCTCCACGGGCCGTCGTTCCTCTACGACTTCCACGGCGATCTGTACAACGCCGGCGTCGCGATCCTGCACGGTCGCGACCCCTATCAGCCGGCGCTGCTCGCGCGGCTGGCCACACTCGCGGGGGCTGGCGCACAGCCGCCGGCGCAGCTCGCGACCCCCGTCTATCCCGCGCCGGACCTGCTCGCGTCGGTGCCGCTGGCGCTCCTGCCCTACAGGGTGGCGGCGCTCGCGTTCGCGGCGATCGGAGTCGTCGCGCTGCTGGCCGGGCTGCGCCTGCTGGGCGTGCGAGATGCCCGCTGCTACGGGGCCGCGCTGCTCTCGTGGCCGGCTCTGCACTCGATCCGGCTCGGTCAGGTCAACGGGCTGCTCGTGCTCGGCCTCGCGCTCGTCTGGCGCTACCGCGACCGCGTGGTCCCCCCGGCGGCCGCCATCGCCGCGACGGTCGTGGCGAAGGTCTTCCTCTGGCCCGTCGCGCTGTTCCTGCTCGCGCGCCGCCGCTACGCCTCGGCCGGGATCGGGGTCGCGATCGCAGCCGGCGGCGTGCTCGTCGCCTGGGCGGTGATCGGCTTTGACGGCTTCGCGACGTACCCGCGCCTGCTCTCCGAACTGTCGCGCATCGAGGCCTCCTCGGGCATCTCCTTCGTCAGCCTCGCGCGAGCGCTCGGCGGCTCCCGCTCGCTCGGCGAGGTTGCCGGGCTCGCCGCCGGCGCTGGGCTGATCGGCCTCGCCTGGGCGTTCGCCCGCCGTCCCGACGGCGCCGCGCGGTCGTTCGCGCTGCTCGTGCTCGCGGCGCTCGTGGCATCGCCGCTCGTCTGGCCGCACTACCTGACGCTGCTGTTCGTCGCGGTCGCGATGCTCTCGCCATCGTTCGGTCCGCTCTGGCTGCTGCCCGTGCTCACATGGCTCGCGCCCGTCGAGCAGACGCACGGCCGGGTCGTTCAGATCGCGCTCTATCTGGCGATCGAGTTGATCGTCGCGCTCGTCGCCGCGGCGCCGCTGCTTCGCGGTCTGACCCGGGCCCGAACCGTGCGCCCACCGGAGGTGGCGGCTGACTCGGTGGGGGTTGTTAGACTTCCTGGTGGCCTCGCATCGACCTCGTCTCGCTCATACATCGCGTCACAACGGCCGAATAAAGGGCCAGAGGACCCCGACTACACTCAAGTAGTGGACCTTACGCCCAGGACAGCCAATCGACCGACCTGACCCAGTCCCGCCACACGAGAGACCAGCATCATGTTCGAGCGATTCACAGAGCGCGCCCGCCAGGTCGTCGTCCTTGCACAGGAAGAGGCGAGGACCCTCAAGCACAACTACATCGGGACTGAGCACATCCTCCTTGGCCTGCTTCGTGAGGAGGAGGGGCTGGCAGCCCGCGTGCTCGAATCCCTCGAGATCACCGTTGAGCGCGTCCGTGCGCAGGTCGTGCGGATCGTCGGCTCCGGCGAAGAGGTCACGTCCGGCCAGATTCCGTTCACGCCACGGGCGAAGAAGGTGCTCGAGCTGGCGCTGCGCGAGGCACTGAGCCTCGGCCACAACTACATCGGCACCGAGCACATCCTGCTCGGCCTCGTGCGCGAGAACGAGGGCGTCGCCGCGCGCATCCTGCTCGACTTCGACGCCGATTCCGAGAAGATCCGCAACGAGGTGATCCGGATGCTGTCCGGCCCCGGCAGCCGCCAGCGCGGTGGCGCCGCCGCCGGCGCGGGCGCGGGTCCCCCCGGCGTCCAGGGCGAGGGCAAGAAGTCGTCCAAGCTGCTCGATCAGTTCGGCCGCAACCTGACCAAGCTCGCCGCGGACGGCAAGCTCGACCCGGTCGTCGGTCGCGAGACCGAGATCGAGCGGATCATGCAGATCCTCAGCCGGCGCACGAAGAACAACCCGGTGCTCGTCGGCGAGCCCGGCGTCGGCAAGACGGCGGTCGTCGAGGGCCTTGCCCAGCGGATCACGAATTCGGACGTCCCCGAGCTGCTCAAGGGCAAGCAGATCTACACGCTCGATCTCGCCGCCCTGGTCGCGGGCTCCAAGTACCGCGGCGAGTTCGAGGAGCGCCTCAAGAAGGTGATGAAGGAGATCACCCAGCGCGGCGACATCATCCTGTTCATCGACGAGCTCCACAACCTCGTCGGCGCGGGCGCGGCCGAAGGTGCGATCGACGCCGCTTCGATCCTGAAGCCGGCGCTCGCCCGCGGCGAGCTGCAGACGATCGGCGCGACAACCCTCGAGGAGTACCGCAAGTACCTCGAGCGCGACTCCGCGCTCGAGCGTCGCTTCCAGAAGATCACGGTCGACCAGCCCACCAAGGAGGAGACCGTCCAGATCCTCAAGGGCCTGCGCGATCGCTACGAGCAGCACCACAAGGTGAACATCACCGACGAGGCGCTCGAGGCGGCCGCCGACCTCGCCGACCGCTACATCTCCGACCGTTTCCTGCCCGATAAGGCGATCGACCTGATCGACGAGGCCGCGTCGCGGATGCGCATCAAGTCGATGACCTCGCCGCCGGTCTACCGCGAGCTCGAGGACGAGATCGAGGAGACCAGGCGTGCCAAGGAAGCCGCGATCGAGGCTCAGGAGTTCGAGAAGGCCGCCAATCTGCGGGACAAGGAACGCCGCCTGACCCAGCGCAAGCGCGAGCTCGCGGACCAGTGGGAAGCGGGCGAGTCGACCGAGCGTCCCTCGATCGGCGAGGAGGAGATCGCCGACATCGTCTCGATGTGGACGGGTATCCCGGTCTTCAAGCTGACCGAGGCCGAGACGGCCAAGCTGATGCGCATGGAGGAGGAGCTCCACAAGCGCGTGATCGGCCAGCGGCCCGCGGTCGAGGTCATCTCGAAGGCGATCCGTCGCTCCCGCGCCGGGCTCAAGGACCCCAAGCGCCCGACCGGCTCGTTCATCTTCCTCGGCCCATCCGGCGTCGGCAAGACGGAGCTCGCCCGCACGCTCGCCGAGTTCCTGTTCGGCGACGAGGACACGATGATCCGGATCGACATGTCCGAGTACATGGAGAAGCACGCGGTCTCGCGGCTCGTCGGCTCGCCCCCGGGCTACATCGGCTACGACGAGGGTGGCCAGCTGACGGAGGCGGTCCGCCGCAAGCCGTACAGCGTGCTGCTGCTCGACGAGATCGAGAAGGCCCATCCCGACGTCTTCAACATCCTGCTGCAGATCCTCGAGGACGGGCGCCTCACGGACGCCCAGGGCCGCACGGTCGACTTCCGGCACTGCATCGTGATCATGACCTCGAACATCGGGGCGTCCGAGATCGCGCGCAACACGCCGCTCGGTTTCGCGGTCTCCGACGACGAGACCGGGATCAGCTACGACGACATGAAGAACCGGATCATGGGCGAGCTCAAGCGCGTCTTCCGGCCCGAGTTCATCAACCGCATCGACGATGTGATCGTCTTCCACAAGCTGTCCAAGGAGGAGATCAAGGAGATCGTCGATCTGCTCCTGCGACGGATCCGGGTGTCGATGGCCGACCGCGAGCTCCAGCTCGAGCTGTCCGACGAGGCCAAGGATCTGCTCGTCGACAAGGGTTGGGATCCTGCAATGGGCGCCCGCCCGCTTCGCCGGGCGATCCAGCGCTACATCGAGGATCCGCTCGCGGACTTCGTGCTCCGCGCCCAGGTGCCCGAGGGATCGACCGTGCTCGTCGAGCCGGCGCCCTCCGAGGATCCTGAGGAGCGCGAGGTGATGCTCTCGGTGATCGCGCCCGCGCCCAAGCCGACTCCGGTCGGCGTCGGCGCCGAGGGTGGGGACGAGGGCAACGCCGATGCGCCGGACTCCGTGCCCGACGGTGCCCCGGAGAGCGCAGCGGACGACCAGTAGCCGTACTGAGCTGCGCTCAGGCGATGAACGTCCACGTCGCGAACGACAGCGCGTAGAAGCACATCAGGCAGGCGCCCGTGGCGACCGCAAGCGCCGTCGCGCGGCGTTCGGCGACGAAGGCTCCAGCCGCCATCCACAGCGGGACGATCGTCAGGCAGTAGCGGTCGAGCCCCTCGAGCGGCTCGAGCCGCGTGCGGCTCGCCACGCAGACGAGCAGCGCGAGTGTCGCGTATGCCCCGTACTGTGACGGCAGGCGTCGCCAGGTCAGCACGAGCGCCCCGCAGGCGACGGCCAGCACCGCGAGCAGAACGACGCTGTCAAATGCGAGCGTGAACGGACCCGTCAGCGCCCGCGACACCGGCGCCACGCCCGACAGCGTCTGGGTGAGGCCGGTGGCGGCCAACCGCACGGCCGCCACCACCGTTGCAGCCGGGCCGTCGAGGGCGTGGGCCCGCTGGTTGTCGAGTGGCGCCAGCCAGCCGTAGCCGCGCGCCGCCAGATACGCGAGGAATGCCGCAAGCGCCGCCGGCGCACCCAGCAGCAGCACGACTCGCGGCTCTCGCCAGCCGCGCGCCCGGACGAGCGCGACGGCGACCGGCACGACCAGCAGGATCCCCGTCACCCGCGTCACCGACGCGAGTGCGACGAGCCCGGCCGCGAGCAGCCAGCGCTCACGGCGAGCCGCGAGCAGCGCCCCAGCCGACAGCGCCAGGAACAGCGACTCCGTGTACACCGCGGTGAAGAACAGCGACACCGGCGCGAACGCGAGCAGCAGCACGCACGCGTCGGCGGCGGCCAGTCCGAGCTCGAGCTCGCACAGCTGATGCACCAGCCACAGACCCACGCCGAACGACACCCAGCTGATCAGCACGGCCGCCAGCACCGGCGAGGGCACGACGATCGAAAGGCCGGCGATCAGCAGCGGATACAGCGGGAACAGGATCGTCTGCGATGCGTGTGCGTACCCGTGCCCGGCGATCTCGAGATAGCCGACGGCGTCCCACCGCACGGATGCGGCGGTGAGCGCGTTCCCGAGCGGTCCGAAGCTGGCGCTCAGCCGCTGCGGGTCGACCGCCAGCCAGCCGGCGGCGCGCCGCGCGGCCAGCGACCCGGCCGCGCCGGCGGCGAGGATCAGCAGCCGCGAAGCGACCACCGCGGCGATCACGCGGGGCGCGCCAAGGCTGACCACGACGCTGACGCGGCGGGTCCGGGAACGGATCAGCGCGGACGCGGACACCTGCTCAATTGATCGGACCGTGGAGCGGTGCGCTTGAGATGCCGTCGGGGGCTTCGCGTAGGCTCGATGCCCCGATGTCACGACCGTCCTCAGTCCACGTCTGCTCAGCTTGCGGCCACGAGTCGCCGCGCTGGGCCGGACAATGTCCCGAGTGCGGCGAGTGGAACACGCTCGTCGAGGAGCTGCGTGTCCGGGCGCGAAACGGTCGCTCCGCCGGTGCTGCCTTGCGGGGCAGCACCGGCGCGCTCACGCCTGTCCCGCTCGGGCACCTCAGCGTCGAGGAGCACGCGCGGCTGTCGACCGGGATCGGCGAGCTCGACCGGGTGCTCGGCGGCGGCCTCGTGCCCGGTTCGCTTGTGTTGATCGGCGGCGCCCCGGGGATCGGCAAGTCGACGCTGACGACGATGGCTCTCGCGCACCTCGTGGCCGCCGCGCGCCGGGTGCTGTACGTCTCCGCCGAGGAGTCGGCGGCGCAGATCAGGTTGCGCGCCCAGCGTCTCCGGGGTGGCGACCCGCTGGGGATTCCGGTCATCGCCGAGACCGATCTCGCCACCGTGCTCGCGACGCTCGAGCGCGAACGTCCAGAGGTCTGCGTGATCGATTCGGTCCAGACGCTGAACTGCGCCGAGCTGACGAGCGCCGCCGGGTCGGTCGCGCAGGTCCGGCAGGTCGCGGGCGAGATCCAGCGCGTCGCCAAGGCGAATCGGATCGCCGTCCTGCTCGTCGGTCACGTGACGAAGGACGGCGCGCTCGCGGGCCCCCGCGTCCTCGAGCATCTCGTCGACTGCGTCCTCCAGTTCGAGGGCGAGCGCGAGCGCACGTACCGGACGGTGCGCGCGCTCAAGAACCGGTTCGGCTCGACGAGCGAGGCGGGGGTGTTCGAGATGCGCGACCACGGCCTCGTCGAGGTGCTCGACGCCTCTGCCCGGTTCGTGTCCGAGGCGACCCGCGCGCCCGGCAGCGTGGTCCTCTGCGGGATGGAGGGCTCGCGGCCGCTGCTGGTCGAGGTGCAGGCGCTCGTCGCCCCATCCGAGCTCGTGCCGCCACGCCGGGTCGTCGCCGGGTTCGACCGCAACCGTCTCGCCCTCGTGCTCGCGGTCCTCGGGCGTCACGCCGGCATCGGGCTCGGCACGGCCGACGTGTTCGTCAACGTCGTCGGCGGTGTCCGGATCGACGAGCCGGGGGCCGACCTCGCCGTCGCGCTGGCGGTCGCGAGTGCCGCCCGCGGCGTCGCTCTCACCTCGGGCACGGGAGCGCCGCTGGCCTGCTTCGGTGAGCTCGGCCTGACCGGGGAGCTGCGCTCCGTCGGCCACCAGGATCGACGGCTCGCCGAGACCGTCCGGTTCGGATTGGGGGACGTCGTCAGCCCCGAGTCACACTCGACGCTCCGCGCCGCGCTCACGACCGTGCTCGGCCGGGCGCGGCGGTCCGAGCCTGTCGCCGCCTGACTCGGCGCTGGAGAAGATTCCTCACGATCTCGCGCTGTGGCGCGATCGGGCCGGCGATTTATCGGCTGAGAACCAGTAAAATCGCTTGACATGGCCTCGCGTTCCGGGGAAGAGCTCAAAGAGGAGCTCGAATCGCGGCAGGAATCCCGGATGGTGAGGGCGCTTGAGATGGTTGCGCCCGGAACCGCACTGCGGGAGGGCGTCGACAACATCCTCCACGCCCATACGGGCGGGCTGATCGTGATCGGCGACACCGACGAGCTCGCGTTTCTCTTTTCGGGCGGGATCAAGCTCGACCTCGACTACTCGCCGGCGCTGATGTACGAGCTGGCGAAGATGGACGGCGCGATCGTGCTGTCGTCGAACGCGACGAAGATCGCCCACGCGAACGTTCAGCTCACGCCCGATCCGACGATCCTCACGAGCGAGACCGGCACGCGCCATCGCACGGCGGAGCGTGTGTCGAAGCAGACCGACGCGCTCGTCGTCGCGATCAGCGAGCGTCGCGAGGTCGTGTCGCTGTACGTCGACGGGATCAAGTACATGCTCGAGGACATCCCGGTCGTGCTCGCCAAGGCCAACCAGGCGCTCGCCACGCTCGACAAGTACCGCAGCCGCCTCGACCAGGTCTCCACCCGCCTGACCGCGCTCGAGTTCGAGGGCGGCGCGACGCTCCACGACGTCCTGACCGTGCTCCAGCGGGCCGAGCTGGTGACGCGGATGGCCGTGGAGATCGAGCGCTACATCGTCGAGCTCGGAACCGAGGGCCGGCTGATCGAGATGCAGCTCGACGAGACGATGGTCGGCGTCTCCGCCGATAAGGCCGCGCTGGTGCACGACTATCTGGTCGAGGACACCGACGAGAGCTTCTCGGCTGCGTCCGACCAGCTCGTGCGCCTGCCGCACCAGGACCTGCTGGACTTCGGCCGGCTCGCCGAGCTGCTCGGCTACGACCGCAAGCTGAACAGCCTCGACTACCCCGTCTCACCTCGTGGGATCCGCATCCTGGGGCGCATACCACGACTGCCCAAGCTGGTCGTCAAGCGGATCATCGAGGAGTTCGGGGGACTTGAGGAGCTGCTCGCCGCCACGGATGGCGAGCTGGAGACCGTCGACGGCGTCGGCGAGATCCGGGCGAAGGACATCCGGGAGGGACTTCGCCGTCAACAGGAGATCAACCTCGTTGATCGCTACCTGCAGACGTAGCGACGTGCAATGAACGCGCGGGGGGGTGGCCCGCCGGGCTCAACTGAAGAGGAGGACACCATCACAGAGCTAATGGAAGAGCAGCTGGAGGACCTTGAGGACATCGAGCCGCTCCCGCACGTCGAGTTCGAGATCGGCGACAGCGTCGTCTATCCGCACCACGGCGCCGGCAAGGTCCTGCGCAAGGAGATGAAGGACGTCCTCGGCGAGAGTCGCGAGTACCTCACGATCAAGATCCTCCATAACGACATGACGGTCATGGTTCCGACCGAGAACGCGGCGCTTGCCGGCCTGCGGCGCGTGATCGACGAGGAGACCGTTCAGAAGGTGCTCGCCGTGCTGCAGGACGAGTGCTCGGAGATGCCGAAGAACTGGAACCGGCGCTTCAAGCACAACCGGGACAAGATCAAGACGGGCGACATCTACGAGCTCGCAGAGGTCGTCCGCAACCTCGCCATCCGCGAGTCCGAGAAGGGTCTTTCGACCGGCGAGAAGCAGATGTTCACGCGGGCGAAGAAGATCCTCGCCTCAGAGCTGATGTACGCGCTCGAGATGAACGAGGAGCAGGTCGAGGTGCATCTGACGACCCTCCTGCTGGAGGGAACGGGTGCCGGCCGTGCGGCGGCGGTCGCCGCCGAGTAGTCGGTAGCCGCGAGCATGGCGGTCGCGTTGATCGTGGCCGCGGGACGTGGCGAGCGCCTTGGGTCCGGCCGGCCCAAGGCGCTCGTCACCGTTTCGGGGCGGCCGATGCTCGCATGGAGCGTCGAGGCCCTGCGCGCCGTTGCAGGCGGTGGAGCGGATCATCGTCGCGCTCCCGCCGGAGGCGCTCGATGCCGCGCCCGAGGGCTGCGTCGCCGTCCCGGGAGGCGGCGTCCGGTCAGAGTCCGTGCGCGCCGCACTCGCGGCGAGCCCTGGCCACGAGGACCCGGTGATCGTGCATGACGCCGCCCGCCCGCTCGCGCGGACGGAGCTGTTCGAGCGGGCGCTCGCCGAGCTCGAGCAGACGGGCGCCGACGCCGTGGTCGCCGCTGCGGCGGTGACGGACACGATCAAGGAGGTCGCCGGCGGCGGCCTCGACGTCGAGCGCACGCTCGACCGCTCGCGGCTGTGGGCCGTCCAGACGCCGCAGGTCTTCCGCCGCGCCGCACTCGAGCGGGTGCTCGCCCACGCCTCGCCGGAGCTGCTGGCACGTGCGACCGATGACGCCTGGCTGGTCGAGCGCGCC
The DNA here is from genome assembly GCA_963705995.1 of uncultured Solirubrobacterales bacterium. Classification (GTDB taxonomy): domain Bacteria; phylum Actinomycetota; class Thermoleophilia; order Solirubrobacterales; family Solirubrobacteraceae; genus Palsa-465. The sequence goes on along the minus strand of CAVPLN010000004.1, from coordinate 85,180 downwards.
GGCGGCCGCGTGCGGATCCTGCCGGCCGGCGCCGAGAACATCAAGATCACGACGCCGCGTGACCTGCTGCTCGTGGAGTCACTGCTCGCGGGGCGTCTCGGATGACCGGTGCGGGCGTGCCGGTGACCGGGATCGGGTATGACTGCCATCGCCTCGTGCCGGGGCGCGCGCTCGTCCTCGGTGGCGTGACCGTGCCGCACGAGTTCGGCCTGCTCGGGCATTCGGACGCGGATGTCCTCACCCACGCGATCATCGACGCGCTGCTCGGCGCGGCGGCGCTCGGCGACATCGGCCAGCACTTCCCGGATACCGACGAGCGCTACCGCGACGCGGATTCGATCGCGCTTCTGACGGCCGCGGTCGAGCGGGTGCGAGCGGCGGGATTCGCGGTGGAGCACGTCGACGCGACGGTCGTGCTCGAAGCGCCGAAGCTGGCAGCCCACCGCGACGCGATGCGGGCCCGGCTCGCGCAGGCGATCGGGATCGCCGTGGAGCACGTCAGTGTCAAAGCGACGCGCGGCGAGGGTATGGGCTTTGTCGGCCGCAGCGAGGGCGCCGCCGCACTGGCGCTCGCCACGATCAGCCGCCGCGCCGGCTGATCGGATCCCCGATCCTCTAGGGTTCGGCGACGTTGAACGAGATCACGCTGCACGACACGCTGACCGGCCAGGTCCTCCCGCTCGTGACAAGAGAGCCCGGCCGCGTGGGCATCTATGCCTGCGGCCCGACCGTCTACGGGCGCGTCCACGTCGGGAACGCCCGGCCGTTCGTGGTCTTCTCGCTGCTGAAGCGGTTCCTGGCGCACGAGGGGTACGACGTCACGTTCGTCGCCAACGTCACCGACGTCAACGACAAGATCTATGCGGCTGCCGCGGCCGCCGGCGTCAGCAGCGAGCACCTCGCGCGGGAGATGACGGCGGCCTACCTCGCCGACACCGACGGGCTCGGTCTGGGTCGACCCGATCACGAGCCACTGGCGACGGAGACGATGGACGAGATCATCGCGCTGATCGCCCGCCTGATCGATGCTGGCCACGCCTACGTCGCCGCCGGCGATGTCTACTTCTCGGTGCGCTCGTATCCGCGCTACGGCGAGCTCTCGCACCGGGTCCTCGACGAGATGGATCAGGGCGAGGGCGTCGAAGGGGAGGCTCGCAAGCGCGACCCGCTCGACTTCGCGCTGTGGAAGGCGCAGAAGCCGGGTGAGGACACGGCCTGGGACGCGCCCTGGGGCCGCGGGCGGCCCGGCTGGCACATCGAGTGCTCGGCGATGGCGGAGGCGCTCCTCGGCGTCGACTTCGAGATTCACGGCGGCGGTTCCGACCTGATCTTCCCGCACCACGAGAACGAGGCCGCGCAGACGCGAGCGGCGCACGACCTGCCGCTGGCGAGGTTGTGGGTGCATAACGGCATGGTGCGCGCCGACCGGGAGAAGATGGCCAAATCGGTCGGCAACATCTTCCTGTTGCACGCGGCGCTCGCGCGCTACGGGCGCGATGCGCTGATCATGTACTTCTGCTCGGGGCACTATCGCCAGCCGATCGAGTTCGACGACGACCGCCTGATCGAAGCGGGGCGCCGGGTCGAGCGGATCCGCGAGGCCGCGCGGCGGCTCACCCCGGGCGGCTCACCGGCGTGGTCGGCAGCCCTGCGGGAGACGTTCTTTGGCGCGCTGCGGGCCGACTTCAACACTCCCGCGGCGATCGCAGCCGTGTTCGACTGGGTCAGGGAGGCGAACCGCTCGACCGAGGCCGTCGGCAGCGACGACCTCGCCGAGATGCTCGAGGTGTTCGGGCTGGCGAACCTGCTCGTGCAGGCCGATGACCGCGCGCCCGCGCCGGCGCTTGACGCTGATGCAGCGGCGCGAGGCGGCCCGGGTCGCACGCGACTTCGTGAGCGCCGACGCCCTGCGTGAGGAGTTGCGGGCTCTCGGCTGGGAGGTTCGCGACGGGCCCGACGGTCCGTCGCTGCTGCCGGTGCAGTGATCCTCTACGGCCGCAACCCCGTCCACGAGGCGATCCGCGGCCCCCGCGCGGTCCGCCGCGTGTGGGCGACGAAGAATGCGGCGCGCGAGCCGTGGCTCGCCGCGGCGAAGGGCGTGCCCATCGCGATCGACACGGGCGAGGCGATCTTCGCCCGCTGCGGCTCGGATAGCCATCAGGGCGTGTGCGCGGATGTCGAGGATTTCCGTTATGTCGACGCCGATCGGCTCCTTGCGGGCGATGGGTCGTTGCTCGTCGCGCTCGACCAGGTCCAGGACCCACAGAATCTCGGGGCGATCTGTCGCACCGCGGAGTGCGCGGGCGCCGCCGGCCTCGTCCTCCCGGAACGCCGCAGCGCCGAGGTCACGCCGGCCGTGTGCAAGGCCTCGGCCGGCGCCGTCGAACACCTGCCGGTCGCGACGGTCCGCAACCTCGCTGACTTCCTCGCGGCGGCGAAGGGCGCCGGGTTCTGGTGCTATGGCGCCGCGGCGGACGGGGCGCTCGACTACCGCAAGGTCGACTGGAGTGGCCGCGTCGTGCTCGTGCTCGGCTCCGAGGGACGAGGCTTGCGCCCGCGCGTCGCGGGCGCCTGCGATGCGCTCGTGGCGTTGCCGCTGCGAGGACGGGTCGAGTCGCTCAGCGTCGGTGCGGCTGCGGCCGTCCTGCTGTACGCCGCGATGGCCGGCGCACCTCGCTGACGAGGGCCCTCCGGCCTTGACAGACGCGCGTTGTTATGTCAGGCTCGCGGCGGGAGATAAGGATCGACTCGAGCTTGAGGCTCGAATCGAAGGAACGGAGAGTCCGCTCTCCGGACAACTTCTATAGGGTGCGGCGCCAGGGGAGGTGACGCGCCACGCACATTCCGACCGACCAGCGCGGCCGCACGTGGCCGTGGGGGCAGAACAGGATCACGTCGTGGCCCGACTCTCCAGCAACTCTCAACCGCAGCTTCAGGTTGAAGATGGGTACCTGATCGCACTTGCCAAGCAGGGAAATGCTGACGCCTATGACCGGATCGTCCGGCGGTACTACGGTTTCGTCCGCCTCAAGGCCTCTTCGTACTTCCTCGCCGGCGGCGACGCCGATGATCTCATCCAGGAAGGGCTCGTCGGCCTCTACAAGGCCGTTCGCGACTTCCGCAGCGACCGCGAGTCGAGCTTCCGGAACTTCGCCGAGCTCTGCATCACGCGGCAGATCATCACCGCCGTCAAGACGGCGACCCGCAATAAGCACACGCCGCTCAACCAGTACGTCTCGTTCTCGAGCACGCCGGCCGGCGCCGCCGGCGACACCGAGCCGACGCTCGACGAGATGCTGCCCGGGTCGTCGGTCAACGACCCGGTCAACCAGGTGATCAGCTCAGAGGAGCTGCGTGCGCTCGTCGCCTGCATCTCGACGGCGCTCTCCGAGCTCGAGTCGCGCGTCCTCGCGCTCTACCTCGACGGCCACTCATACGAAGAGGTCGGGCAGCGGTTGGGCTGCGACTGCAAAACGGTGGACAACGCGCTGCAGCGGGTCAAACGCAAGGTCGGCACCCACCTGGCTTCGCGTGCTGTGGCCGCCTGATCGTCGTCTTGGCTTTGGGGCTTTCGGCGAGGGGCCTCTCGGACAGCGCTCTCGAATGCGCCGTCCGAGAGGCCCCTCGCCTTCGCCGTTACGGGGCTGATCAGGCGGCCGCGGTGCTTCCGCCGCTGCTGTTTGCTGCTGTGCTGCCCACGGCTGTGCTGCCGCCGAGGGCGTTCAGGAGAGCTGAGGCTCCCGGGGAGCCGAAGCCGGAGCAGGCGTCCCAGCCGGGGCCGGCGCTGTAGCCCTGGCCACCGGGCGCCGCGTTGTCGCCGCTCGTGATGTCGCGCAGCGTTCCCGACGGGAGCTGGTACAGCGTCGGGTTCAGGTAGCCGACGGGTTTCGGTAGCGACGCGTTGCAGAGCGTGATCAGCGACGCCCAGAGAGGGGCCGCGGCGCTTGTCCCGCCGACGCCGCCGGTGCCGCCCGGCTGGGCGACGATGAACGGGGTCTGTGGATCGGCGAGGGAGGACACGTCGGGCACGCCGCGGCCGCTGAGCGGCGTGCCGGGAGTCGCGGCCACCCCGGCCGAGGTCTGCCATGACGGGGGCGGGGTGAACAGGACGGAGACGCCGCCGCCGGTGGCACCATTCCCGCTGCTCTGGTCGTTCCACACGGTCTCGGCGGTGATCGCGCCGTCGCTCGAGTCGAGCCTCGTGCCGCCGCAGGCGAGCACCCACGGGCTCGATGCGGGGAAGTCGACGTGCACGCCGCTGCTCTCGCCGTCGCTCGCGCCGCTGTCGCCCGACGCGCACGTGATCGTCTTGCCCTGCGCGGCGGCCTGCTCGAACGCGGTGTTGACCTCCGTGATCACCGCCGAGGTCCAGGCGGTGCCGGCGCCGTCCTCGGGGTTGCCGTAGCTGATCGAGATCACTCCTGGCGCGTTGGTCGTGTCCGTGGTCGCCGTGGTGATCGCGTCGACCCATCCCTGCTCCGTGAACTCGGTGAAGAACACGACGATCGGCGCGCCCGTCGCGAGCGCGCCCACGATCGACAGATCGAGATAGACCTCGGGGCTCGAGTCGTTCGGATTGGAGCCGTCGCCCGGCGAGTTGCCGGGACCCTGAACGGTCACGTCCGTGATCGCCGGCATCGGGAGGCCGAGGTCGCTCGTGAAATAGTCCCGCAGGACCGTGGCGTCGTAGCCGCCGGGGATCGAGGCGCCCGTGCCCATCGAGCCGTTGAAGGCGAGCACGGCCACCGTCTGGCTCCCGGCCTCGACGGCCGGAAAGCCATAGAGCTGCGCGACCTGCGTCGGAAGGTAGGTGTTGGCCGGCTGCTGCTCCGGTGCGGGGGCGTGGCCGTGCCGGCGCCGGCGCTCGGCGGCGAAGGTGTGGAGCGCGTCCTGGACCGAGGCGGCTGGAGCGCGCAGGAACGAGCGTCCCATCCGCCGGGTGTCGAGTCCGAACACGCCCGTGACGATTCCCTCGAGTTCGGCCGGGAGCTGCACCGCGCCGTCGTGCCCGCGGAAGCTCCCGCCCGGATGCGTGAACTGCCGCAGCTGGACGCCGAAGGCCGCTCCGACGGCATCGGCGCTGCCGCCGAGCTTGACGCTGCGGCCCGCCTGGTTGACGCGCACCACCTCGAGCCCGTGCGCTGCGGCGAAGGCCTTGACGGCATCGATGTCGGCTTCGGCGGCGCCGTAGACGTCGGCCGCCTCCGCCGCCGAGAGGTAGCGGCGCTGAGCCGGCGGTTTCGTCGCCTCGGCGGCCACGTCGAACGGCGCCGCGGTGGCGGGGTTGCTGCGCACGTAGACCGTGACCTCGACTCGCGCTTGCCCGCTGACTGCGCCGGCATCGGTTGTCCCGTCGGGGCGACTGTGTTCGCTTCCATCGAGTGTGAAGCGGCTGCTCATGGTCATGCCTCCCTTGTGAACGCTCTGCACCGTCTCGGAAGAGCTACGGCACGCTCCCCGTGATACGTCCGAGGTTCGGGTCGCGTCCATGCATCTCGAACGCCCGGAAGTGATCGAACTGGCGGTGGTGTGGACCGTGGAAGTCCGAGGAGCCCGTGGTCAGCAGGCCGAGCTCGCCGCAGCGGTCGGCGAGCAGCAGCGTCTCCTCCCGGGTATGGGTGACGTAGAAGACCTCGGCTCCGTCGATGCCGGCAGCGGCGAACCGCTCGAGCGTCGCGAGCGCCACGTCCGGTTCGTGGACGTCCCAGAACGGGTGGGCCCAGACGGCGACACCGCCGGCACCGTGGATCAGCCGGATCGCCTCGGTGACAGTTGGTGCCCGGCGCTCCCTGAATGCCGGCCGTCCCTCGATCAGGTAGGCGACGAGCAGGGCGGTCGAGTCCTCGAGCCCCTCCTCTCGGAGCCGCCTGGCGTTCGCGGGGTGGCCGAAGGCGGCCTGGGCGAGGTGTGGGCGCCCGATCGTCCTGCCCGCGGCGGCTCGGGCGCGGAGCAGGTCTTCGTCGAGTTCGAAGCCGAGGTCCTTGAGCGCGTCGCCCATGCGGATGCTTCTGGCCTCGCGGTCGGCTCGGGAGGCCTCGAGCGCCGTGCGCAGTTCGGCGTTCTCGGTGTCGATCAGGTATCCGAGGATGTGGATGTCGCTCGACGCCGGGTCGAGCGCGGAGATCTCGACGGCGTTGACGAGCCCGATGCCCGCCTGCGCGGCGGCCGCGGCAGCCTCTCCGACGCCGTCGACGCTGTCGTGGTCGGTCAGCGCGAGGAGCTCGATCCCGGCCTGCGCCGCGGCGGCGACGACACCTGCCGGCGCCAGCTCGCCATCCGAATAGGTCGAGTGGCTCTGCAGGTCAAAGCTCGGGGCAGACGAGGTCACGGCTCAGGAGCCTAGTAGACGTGTTGTGCTACGGGCCCGACCCGTTGACGTCCGCTCACGCTGAATGCGCGGTGGCGGCCTCGGTTGCGTACATATGAGGCTCGGGCGTCTGGGGATCGTGGAACCGCGGCAGCAGCACACGCGTGTCGGTCGAGGGCCGCTCGGACGGACAACCCCAAGTTCCAAACCCCCCCTCTGAATCCGAGGGGGTATGGAGCGCAGGGGTGTTTGAGACCTCTAAGTTCGACACCCCCCGTCGCGGCCGGGGGGTCCGGAACTTACGGGTCCTGATCACGAGATGTGCAGAGGGGTGCGGTCTCGGTGCAGACCCGGACGGCTCGGTGATCGCAAGGCCGCGATCAACTGTGCTTGGGTCATTGGAGACTGAGCATGACCGGATCAGGGACGCCGCACCCGGCCCCGAGCATCGGCGCCAGCGGCCCGCAGCCCGGCCTGTTCCACTTCACCTCCAAGAGCGCGGGCGCGGCCGGCCACCGAACTCCAACGAGGCGACCGCCGCGCAACTCACCGCTATCAACCCCGACCACCCACACCTTCCACGACGACTCGAACCACACCACACCACCAAACCACCAGCTCACCGACCGACGACCACTACTAGACAAACGGTCGCCGCCGATGGGTTCACCTGGAATCGCGATCCCCTGTTAGGGGGACCTAATTAGGGGTGCCTAATCTGTGCTACGGTCCCGCGGGTGGAATCCCGACCCGAGCAATCGGACTTCTCGTGAGCCGGACGCCCCTGTCTGCTCGGTGGAGCTTCTACATCTGGGTCGCGCTCGTTCTGGCGATCGGCGTCGTTGCCGTGGTGGCCGGCTGGCATTCGGGCGGCGGCACGCCGGACCCATCCGCCGCGGGCGCCGCGATGCGCATGAGCCGCACGACGGCGGTGATCAACAGCGCGATCCTGGTGTTCCGCGAGGGCCTCGAGACGATCCTCGTCCTCGCGGCGATCACGGCGAGCTTTCGCGGGGCGAACACGGTCTACCGCCGCCCGGTCGCGATCGGCGGTGCGGTCGGTCTGTGCGCGACCGCTGGCACGTGGTTCGCCGCGATCTGGGTGATCTCGCTGTTCGGCGGCAGCGGGCTGACGCTCCAGGCGGCGACTGGCCTCCCCGCGATCGTCGTCCTGCTCATCGTCATGAACTGGTTCTTTCACCGCGTGTACTGGACGGGCTGGATCGCGCATCACCACAAGCGCCGCCGCGGGCTCCTTGCCGCGCACGACGATCGTGCCGCCCTGCGTCGCACCCTGCTCGGCTTCGGACTGCTCGGCTTCACATCGATCTACCGCGAGGGCTTCGAGGTCGTCATCTTCCTCCAGAACCTCCGGGTCACGTTCGGGTCGAGCGTCGTCCTCGAGGGCGTCGCGCTGGGATTGATGTTCACCGCTGCCGTCGGCGTCCTCACCTTCGCCCTGCATCAGAAGCTTCCCTACAAGAAGCTCCTGATCATCACCGGCGGCATGCTGCTCGTCGTCCTCTTCGTGATGGTCGGTGAGGAGGTCCAGGAGATGCAGCTGGCCGGATGGATCGGCACCACCTCGATCGGCCGGATCCCGGGTTGGCTGGGACAGTGGTTCTCGATCTTCCCCAACGTCGAGACGATCGTCGCCCAGGTCACCGCGATCGCAATCGTCGTCGGCTCCTACTTCGCGGCTCAGCATCTCCGGGTCCGGCGTCCCCGCCGCCGCGGCCGGCGCGCGGCTTCGCTGGCGGAGCGCCCACCTCAGCCGAGGCTGACCGTCTCGGCGCCGGCGCCCGCCCCGCGTTCCTGAGCAGCGAGCGGCCACCCCGCGTGCCACACTGGTCCGTGCCGGCCCGCCTGGCGCAACTGGTAGCGCACTTCACTTGTAATGAAGGGGTTAAGGGTTCGAGTCCCTTGGCGGGCTCTCGGAAGTAGCTGCAAATCGCCAGAACGAACAGAGAGCGCTTGCCGCCTGTGGTGCCGCGCCGCGGCCTACCTCGAGCGCTCGCTGCCTGTTGTGCTTGACCCAAGTTGAAAGCCGCTGACGAGCGCGCGGAGCGTGTCCGCGTTGCCGGCCATCTCGGCAGCGCCGGCGGCGACCTCCTCGCTTGCGGCGCTGGTCTGCTCCGTCGAGGCGGATACCTCCTGCGTCGCCGCTGAGGACTCCTCGGCGACGGCCGCCGCCTCGAGGATGTTCTCCCGCATCATCGTCGCGGAGGCGCTGATCTGCTCCGCTGCGGCGGCGATCTGCTCGACGCGGCCGCTCATGTCCTCGACCGCCTCGCCGAGGCTGACAAACGCGTTGCGGGCCTGCTCGACGACGCTCGCGCCGTCGGCGGTCGTCTGGGCTCCATCCTCGACGACTCCGACCGCGGCTGCGGTTTCGGTCTGGATCGCGCCGATCAGCCCGGAGATCTGGGCAGCGGCCTGCTCTGATTCCTCGGCCAGCTTGCGGACCTCTTCGGCGACCACGGCGAAGCCGCGGCCCTGCTCGCCCGCGCGGGCGGCCTCGATCGCGGCATTCAGCGCCAGCAGATTCGTCTGCTCGGCGATGCCGGTGATCGTCCGCACGATCTCGCCGATCTGCTCTGACTTCTGCGCGAGCTCGCGAATCGCGTCGGTGACGTTGGCGCTCGAGTCCCGTACCGAGCGCATCGCGGTGTCGGCCTGTTCGGCTGCCGCGACACCCTGCCGGGCCGTCTCGCGTGCCCGACCGGCGACCTCGGCGGCCTGCTCGGCCTGCTCGGCGCTCTCCGTCACGGCCGCGGCGACCTCTTCGGCCGCCCGGCGGGCGGTCTCGATGATGCTCACCTGCCGCTCGGCGCCCTGCGCGACATGCTCGATCGCCTCGGCGATTTCGCCGGTCGCCTTGCCGGACTCCTCCGAGCTGGTCGCCATCTCCTTCGACGTGCCGTCGACCGAGAGTGCGGTGTCCGAGATCTGTCTGATCGTCTCGCGCAGCTTCTCGATGCTCTCGTTGTAGTGCTCGTAGCACTCGAGAATCGTGTCGCGCATCCCCTCGGTCTTGCGCATGATGTCGCCGAGTTCGTCGGCGCGGGTGACCTTCGCGGTCGCGGTCTGCGCGCTGAGATGGACGGTGAAGTCGCCGCGCGCGAGCGCCGAAAGCCCCCCCTTGATCTGGTTGTCCATCGCCTCCGCGAGGCTGACCACGCGCTCCGCGACGTGCCTGACGCCGGATAGGATCGAGCGAACCGCGAGGAACACGAACATCGCCAGCAGCGGCAGCATGATCGCGACGATGATCAGGACGATCGTGATCCCGGAGCCGGCGCTCGACTTGACGTTGGCCGCGGCGCCGGCGGCCGTGCGGTCGAACGCCGTGCGCAGGTTCGTGAAGCGGGTGACGAGCGCGCTCGACACGGCGGCGTTACCCACCGCCTGGATCCTCACCGCTTGGGCCACGTCGCCGGCCTGCGCGGCCTGGCGAACCCGAAGGCTGAAGCTGTTGTAGCTCGTCAGCGCCGACTCGGTGCTCGCGAGCAGTGCGAGCTCGCCGCTGTTCCTCAGCTCGCCCTGGAGCTTCGCCAGCTGCCGATGCGCGTCCTCGTAGGCGGCGACCGCCGCCGACCAGGTCGACTGCGCCAACCGCTGCGTCGACGGCTCGCGCAGCGCCAGCAGCGCCACGTACATGTTGTTCTGGTCGTCGTTCGTGATCCAGGACTCGTACGCCTGGCTGAGGGTCTGCCCTTGCGCCAGCTTGGCGCTCGAGCTGGTGGTCTGCGAGCGGATCCCTGTCATCAGCAGAACCGTGATCACGGCGAGGATCAGCAGCGCCCCACCCGCGAGCGCGCCGAGCAGGATCAGGCGGGCACGGAGGGTGAGGGAGGTCAGCGGTAGTGGCATCGGACACCTTGTCTGGGGAGGGGCAACGGCTTTGTGCCTATGAGCACGAGCCTCTCGCGTCACAGCTCTCGCGCCGTGATCGCGTTCCTCTCTTTATCGGCAGGTCGGCGCCTAACCCGCAGGACAACCAGTAGTCCACCGCAGGTCGCGAGCTGCACGAGCGATCGTGACGCCGGGCGGGATGACGGTGGGACGGAAACGAGAATTGTTCGACAGTCGGCCCCAGCCTGGGGCAAAGCCGGCGACAGGTTCGCGAGAGGGCCCGACGCCAGGGCACTCCAGACGCGCTGCACTAGGCTTCGTGCGTGCGCATACTCGGCCTGGTCTTTGCTGGGACCGCGACGGAGCATCGGGCTGAGATGGTCCTCTTTGTTGAGGAGATCCTCGGCCTCGAGCGCGCGCGGATCGGCGGTGTCGAGGCCGACTTGCACGCGCTCCCTGATGGATCGCACTTCGCGATCGCCGATCCACGGGGCATGGGTGATACCGACCGTTCGATCGGGTTCCTGGTCGAGCACCTCGACGATGCGATCGTCGAGCTCCGGGCGGCCGGAGTGACAGTCGATGACCCAGCCGAGAATGATCAGCAGCGTTACATCCACTTCCGGGCGCCTGACGGCAAGCTTTACGAGCTCATCGAGGAGCGCTGAGCAGGCTGTGCCTGATTGGGACCCGATTCCATCAGCCATGGGTTGTGTCACCGGCCTCCGTCGCCGCCGCCGTCGACCGAGTTCAGTACCAGGTGGCTCCGAGGCTGCCTTCCTTGACGTAATGGGTGTCTGTAGCCAGGGAGCCGCTCTTCACCTGGTCGGTCCCGTTGCAGAGTGCCGCCGCGATCGTCGGACCCGGCGTTATCGCTTGCCAGAGACACACCGCAAACGCCACGAGTGCCTACATCGGTGGATTGAGTCCATTCGTCGTTCCAGGCTGCGCTCAGTGATCCCTCTTTGACGTGGAGATCGGCCGAATCGTCGACGACGCCGATCTGCGGGCCGTGGTCAGGGTCGCTGGCCAGCGGCTAACCCGCCTTGGTCACGGCTCGCCGCGCGCCGGGCACGCCGGCTCCCCGACCTCGGTCGAGCAGTTCAGAGCGAAGATGCTGCGTCCGGGATCGGCGACCGGCTTCGTCCCGTATTGGCAGGTCAGGACGCCCATCTGGTCGTACGGGCACACCCAGCCGTCGTACGCGACGTAGGCGTTGGCCGGGCCTTTGTCGACCGACTTGCCCCTGCCTGCCAGCACCGCCTCCAACACCGCCCCGGCCGTCGCGCAACCGACCCTCCCATCGGCGATGTAGACGCCCCAGCGCTTGCCCATGACCGTGACCTTCCCGCACCGCGGCACCTTGGCAGACTCCGCCCCAGCGGTTGTGTCCGAGGCTGCCAGCCCGCACGCCGCAATCAGCGTCAGCGCCACCGCCCGTGTCCATGTGGCCCGCAGCGTTGCTCTCATTCTTGATCCCCAGGCTGATCGGCCTTCCGCCGAGTGCGGCTGGCGGCTGTCCGGAGCATACTGCTGCTCCGTTGGGCGTGATTGCGTACGATGCCGAACGAACACGTCGTTGACGGCCCGTGAGGTCAACGGCCTGATCCAGTTGAGCGATCGGGAGGACGAGCATGGGCAGCAGGCGCAAGCGGATGGCCGGGCGGTACACCCGGCGGGCGAAGATCTCAGGCGAGAGCGGCGTGACCATCTCCTTTGGGTTCAGCTCGTTGCCGATGGCGCTCGTCGCCGGTGTGCTCGAGGAGTTGCCGTATGTGGGAATCGTGGCCGGGCTTCTGTTCTTCCACTTTCACCGGACTGTGCTCGTGACCGATCAGCAGGTGTATGTGTTTCGGGATCTGCCATTCCATCAGCCAGGCGCACAGCTTGGTCGGTACCCGCTCGGTTCGGGCACCGTCACGCGCGTCCGCGGGAGGCTCACCTTCTCGGACGGTCAGGTGGTGTGGCACAGCCCGCTGTTCGCCTGGCGGGTGAAGCAGGTAGCGGAGGCGATCCAGGCGACCGGCGGCACGAGCTTCTCGACCTAGTGTCCTGGTCGCCCCGTTGCGCTGTCCGACGAATCGCCGTTCGGCTTGACGACGAGCCGCGGCCTGTTCTACGCTGGCTATCCGGAGCATGAGAGGACGTTCGTCGACTAGGAGACGCCGATGGCTGAAGCTTCGCAGGACGCCGATAAAGACGAGATCTACTCGGATCTTGATCTCTTGATCGACATGGTCAAGGACGCCAAGCGCGACGAACAGGCGATCGTTCGACACTTGGAGTCACTGAAGACGAAGCTCGACAACTTCGTTCACCCGAGCCGGAGCCACTAGTTCTCGGCGCGCCTCCCCTCGCTGGCTCACGACGATGGGTCGCGTGCGGCGGGCTGCGGCCGAGCGGGCGGTGTGAGTCAGGCCGGTCGGGCTCACCAACTCGGTCCCCAGCCGCGAGCCACGTCGCCGGTCGACGAACCGGCGTGTTGGAAATACGGAGCGCCCTCGGGTAGTCCGAGAGCGCTCGTGTTCACAGACCGCTGAACGTGGTCGCCGTCATCGTAACGGCTCCCTCGGCGGCTCCGGAGTCCATCAACCGGCCGCCGCTGAAGGCTGAAGCCACCACTCGCCGATCCACGGGCAATCGTCTCCGTCGCCGGCGCAGAGCCGAAGTCGTCGGAAGAATCATCGTCCTGCCGGTCGTGACGTCGGCGGCCTCGGCGTGCGCGGTCGCGCACACGTGTTCCGGGCTGCGGCGACTGCGCCGCACGGTGTGACACGCTGGGCTCTCCAGCCTGGTCTTGTGCTGAAGGGTGGGTGGTGGGCGTGTCCCTGTGGTTGTACGCGGTGCTGCTGCTCGCCGGGGTTGGCGGCGGCATCACGGGGAGCGCGGCGGGACTGTCATCGATCGTCAGCTACCCGGTGTTGCTGGCCGTCGGGCTGCCGCCGGTGACCGCCAATGTCTCCAATACGGTCGCGCTGGTCTTCAGTGGACTGGGTGCGGCGTCGGGCTCGACGGCGGAGTTGGCCGGACAGGGACGGCGTCTGCGGCCGCTGATCGCGGCATCGCTCGCCGGCGGGGCGGTCGGGAGCGGCCTGCTGCTGACTGCGCCCGCCGCCTCGTTCAAGGCCGCCGTTCCATGGCTCATCGCGACTGCCTCGGCGGCCATCCTGCTGCCCCGACGCTCGCTCACGGCTGCACCCAGTCGCCGCCGGCAACCGGCGCTGCTCGCCGGTACCGCTCTGATCGGCGTCTACGGAGGCTATTTCGGGGCCGCCGCCGGGGTCTTGATGCTCGCTCTGGTGCTGGCCATGACAGACGACACGCTGCCGCGGGCGAACGCAGCCAAGAACGTCCTGTGCGCAGTTGCCAACGCTGTCGCTGCTCTCGTCTTCATTGTCCTGGGCACTGTCCGCTGGCTGGCCGTCGTACCGTTGGCCGCCGGGTTCCTGGTCGGCGGGCGTCTCGGACCGATCATCGTCCGCAGAGTTCCGCCGACGCCATTGCGCATGATCATCGCCGCGGCTGGGGTCGGGCTGGCAATCGTGCTGGGTTGGCAGAACTACCACTGAAGCCCAGGGCGGTCGGCGCAGCGCTCCGCTGGCGGGTCTCGGAACGCCGGCCAGGCGCCGATGCGGGCTCTGGTGGCTGGCGATCGCTCCCGTCGGCGGCTGTCCCGCAACCGTCCGCAACCGTCGGGTTCCCGGCCCGCGTCATTATTGTGTAGTGCGACCCAGGAACGACGACGGGGAGGAACAGAGATGGCCGTGACCGAGAAGGCGATCCTTGCGGGCGGGTGCTTCTGGGGGGTCCAGGATCTGATCCGCAAGCTCGATGGTGTGACCGGGACGCGCGTGGGGTACACGGGAGGCGAGACACCCAACGCGACCTATCGCAACCACGGCTCGCATGCCGAGGCGATCGAGATCCTGTTCGACCCCGAGCGCATCTCCTACCGGGACCTGCTGGAGTTCTTTTTCCAGATTCACGACCCCACGACGAGGGATCGCCAGGGCAATGACGTTGGGGCGAGCTATCGCTCGGCGATCTACTACGTTGACGACGAGCAGCGCCGCGTCGCGGAGGACACGATCGCCGATGTCGACGCCTCCGGCCTGTGGCCGGGCAAGGTCGTCACCGAGCTCGCGGCCGCCGGACCATTCTGGGAGGCAGAGCCCGAGCACCAGGACTATCTTGAACGCTACCCCAACGGCTACACGTGCCACTTCGTCCGTCCAGGCTGGAAACTGCCGCGACGCGCGCAGGAAGCGGCGCACTGAGCTGGAGACGACCGATCGACGCAGCGACCGCGATCATCGTCTAGCATCGATGACAGTGGTCCTCTACACCTGCCCAGCACGGACGCACGGCGCCACCACACCGGTGGTCAAGCATCCCTGTGGTGTTGCCGCCAAAGCGCTGGATGATGCCGGTGTGCGTTACGAGGTGAAGGTCGTAGGCGGATTCAAGAACGTCCCCTTCAGCAGGCGCGGAAAACGGCAGCAGATCGTCGACCTGACTGGTCAGGAGGATGTTCCCGTCTTGGTGACCGACGACGGATCGATCGTCACCGGCTCTCGCGAGATCGTCGCGTGGGCAGAGCACTACGTGCCGGCCTGAGACACGTCGTTCGCTCGTAGAGCAGTTTCTGCAAGTCCGGGGGCGAGCGCACCCCGACCCGCACGGGCACGGCTGGTGCGGCTACGATCGGATCGTGTCGACGCTACCGTGTTCAGGGGAACCACAGATTCTGCATTCGGACACGATCGGCGATGCATGGCTGGACGTGGCCGAGCGGATCGTGGCCGAGGGCGCATCGGGCCGCTACGACGGACTCCCGATCCGGGAGATCGCGCTGATCACCTTGGCGGTCGCGCGGCCGGATCCGGAGGACGAGATCATCGCGCGGCATGCGGATCCGGGGCGGCTGGCATGGATGCACGCCAACTTCACCGACCATTCGCGCGTGGCTGCCCTGGGTGGCGCGGACAGTTATGCGACGCGACTGTTCGACTACGAGCACGCGGGCCGTGATCAGGTTGCGTGGGTGATCGACCGGCTTCGGGCCGACCCGGAGTCGCGCTCGGCGACGATCACGACGTTCCAGCCGCACACCGACACGACCTACATTCCGTGTGTCAGCCTGCTCGACTTCTGGCTACCGCATGGCGCGGTGGAACTCGTCGTCTACGCGCACAGCATCGACTTCGGCGCCAAGGGCCACGGCAACCTGCTCGAACTGGCGGTGCTCCAGCGGCGCGTCGCCGATCAACTGGCGCTGCCCGCCGGCCGGCTCGTGCTGATCGTCAAGTCAGCTCATGTGTACGAGACCGAACTGGAGTACATCACGGGTGTTCTGACGGGCACCTGCCGGCCCAGCCGATAGAAGGTGCCCGCAGATGGCACGGGAGCGTGCCGTCGAGAGCTGGGATACTCACGTGTGACGATGGATCTGACGCTCGTGAACCTTGACGCTCCGACTGAAGTCCGGACGTTCGAGAAGGGGAAGTTCGAGCTCTACGAGGTCGGGCCGATGACGCTTGGCCGGGCGACCTACGAGCCCCGGTGGAGGTGGTCTGAGCACGTTGGCCCATCGACCGGTGAGCGCGCTTGCCAGGTCGAGCATGTTGGCCTTGTGCTGAGCGGCAAGGCGGTAGCGAAGATGGACGACGGGCGCGAGGTCGTGATGTGCGCCGGCGACTTCTTCCACATCCCGCCCGGGCATGACAGCTGGGTGGTCGGCGACGAGTCGTACGTCTCGCTGCACCTCCTTGGCAGCGAGAGCTACGCGACGTCGTAGCCGTGGTGCGCGTGACCGGTGAGCCGACCGGCGCCAAACGCGCGGAGGTGGCGGTACTCCCACGGATTGATCAGCCGTTGCATGCCGGGTCGCGGGGGATCTGCCCACCACCCGCAAAGACCCTTCGGAGCGCCGTCGTCGTTGGCTACGTTCATCGGGATACCTGCTGTGGGCTGCGCTGTCGGGCCACCCGCCAATCGTGGCGGTCCTGATGGGCGCATGCTGTGACGCACCTCAGAACGACGCCGACCATCGACAGCCGCACCGCGTCTCCGATCAGACAGCACTCCGTTTCGCCAGCCTGTGGGCTGCATGTCGCTGATCGCGTGGCCGGGGCCGCACTTTGGGCCCAGGCTGGGGCCGATTGGCGAATTATTCTCGTCTCCGTCCCATCGTGGTCCACAGCCGTACGGCTGCGGCGCGTCTGCGGCGACCGCGAGTTGGCAATCCGTGGCCCACTCCTTGACCGCCTGTGCAGATCGGCGATTCGGAGCTTGAGAGCGGTGGCGCGCGGCGTAGAGTTCAGCTTCGGTGGTGGGTCACCGGCGGAGTTGTCGAGGCGAGAGAGAGGTCCAGATGACTGTCGTGTCGATGCCCGAGATCCTCGACTCGGCGTTCGCCGAGCGATACGGGGTCGCGGCAATCAACGTGGTCGACGACTTAACGCTCGAGGCCGTCCTGGCCGCAGCCGCCGAGCTGGAGTCGCCGTTGATCGTTCAGACCTCGCTCAAGACGGTCAAGTCGATCGGCGCCGGCCCGCTGTACAGCATGTGGCGCGCCCGCGCCGACGCGGTTCCGGTTCCGGTTTCGTTGCACCTCGACCACTGCCCCGATCGCGAGTGGATCAGCATCTGCCTGGCCGCGGGATGGAACTCGGTGCTGTTCGACGGCTCCGCGCTCGACGTGGCGGACAACACGCGCCAGACGATCGAGGTCGTCGCCGAGGCCGAGCGCTACGGAGCGCATGTCGAGGGTGAGATCGAGACAGTGCACGGCGTCGAGGACGGCATCGGCTCTGACGAGGCCGGCGAGGTCCATCCGGTCGACGTCTCCGCACGCTTCATCGAGGCGACGGGCATCTACTGCTTTGCGCCCGCGATCGGCACCGCACACGGCCTCTACAAGCACGCGCCTGAGCTCAGGCCCGAGCGGGTGACCGAGTTGGTCCAGATCCATCCGATTCCGATGGTTCTCCACGGCGGGACCGGCCTTGATCATGGACAGTTCACCGACCTGATCTCCCGCGGGTGTGCGAAGGTCAACATCTCGACTGCGTTGAAGATCGCGTTTGTCGACGCCCACCGCGAGTACCTCGACGCCAACCCGGGCAAGCACGATCCACCGTCGATGCTCAGTCACGTCCGCGCCGCGGTCAAGGCGATGGCCGAGCATCACATCGGCATGTTCGGGTCTGCCGGGCGGGCGCGCACGTTCTCGGCGACGAGCGGCTGATGGGATGCCCGCCCTGATCTTCGACTGCGACGGTGTGCTCGCCGATACCGAGCGCGACGGGCATCGGCCCGCGTTCAACGCGACCTTCGCCGAGCTCGGCCTGCCGGTCGTCTGGTCCGAGCAGGAGTATGGGGAGCTCCTCAGGATCGGCGGCGGTAAGGAGCGGATGGCGTCGCTGCTCACCGACGAGTTCGTCGTCGCCAACGGCCTGCCCGCCGACCCCGACGGTCAGCGGGAGATGCTCGCCGACTGGCACCGGCGCAAGACCTCGCGCTACAAGGGGATCGTTCACGCGGGCCTGCTCCGGCCACGGCCGGGAGTCGCGCGGATCGTCGACGAGGCGCTCGGCGCGGGATGGACCGTCGCGGTGGCGTCGACCTCAGCGGAGGACTCGGTCCGGGCGGTGCTCGAACACGCCGTCGGTGAGGCCAACGCCGATCGGTTCGCCGTCTTCGCTGGTGACGTGGTGACGGCCAAGAAGCCCGACCCGGCGATCTACGAGCTCGCTCTGGACCGCCTGGCGCTCGGCGCCGGCGACGCGATCGTGGTCGAAGACTCGCGCAACGGCCTCGTGGCCGCGGTCCGGGCGGGGCTGCGCTGTGTGGTGACGGTCTCGAGCTACACCGCCGACGAGGACTTCAGCGAGGCCGTGCTCGTCGTGTCGAGCCTCGGAGATCCGGGCGAGCCCGCCCGCGTGGTGGCGAGTCGCGGCGCCGCTGACCCCGGGGAGCTGATCACGCTCGCGGACCTCGATGCCTGCCGCACCAAACCCCTACTGCACGAGGAGGCTGTATGACCGACACGGCGCTGCGCCGTGGTGAGCTGGTCGTCCGAACGATCGCCCAGACCGCGGTCGACAATGAGACGTACTTCTGCGAACTCGACGCGGTGGTGGGCGACGGCGACTTCGGCTACTCGCTCGCGCGCGGCTTTGAGATCGTGCTGTCGGAGTGGGAGTCGATGGAGTACTCCGACGTCGGTGGGCTCCTCAAGAAGACGGCGATCATCCTCTCCAAGCGAATCGGAGGCACCTCCGGACCGATCTGGGGCACGGCGTTTCTCCGCGCGGGGGGGTCACTGAGCAACGAGCCCGAGCCCAGCGGCGAGCAGGTGATCGCGGCGCTGCGGGCCGCGATCGAAGGAATCAAGCAGCGCGGAAGCACCGATCTCGGCGACAAGACACTGCTCGACGCGCTCGCCCCGGCAGTCGACGAACTCGAAGCCGGCCTCGGGGAGGGCCCGGCCGCGGCGCTGGAGAAGGCCGCGGTCACGGCGCGGGCGGGCGCCGAAGCGACCAAGGGGATGCTGGCCCAACGCGGCCGCGCCGCCTACACGGGGGAACGCAGCCGCGACTCGGTCGACGCCGGCGCGATCGGCGTCGCGGTCATGCTCGAGGCCGTCAGCAGGGCGTGGCAGCAGGCTGAACTGGAGCTGGCCTGACGTCCGTGATACGGCTCGAGGGGGCCGAACGGGAGGCTGTGGACAACGCGTGGTGTCGGCCCCGGTGGCCGGCGGAAGTCAAGGCAGGTCACTTGAGAGAGGAGAGACGGTGAAGAAGTTCGTCAACGACCCCAAGCAGTTCGTGCCTGAGATGCTCAAGGGCATCGCGCTCGCCAACCCCGGCAAGCTCCGTTACGTACCTGAGTACAACCTGATCATGCGAGCCGACGCGCCGCGCGAAGACAAGGTGTCGATCGTGCAAGGCTCCGGATCCGGTCACGAGCCCGCGCACGTGATGGTGGTCGGCCGGGGGATGCTGGACGCGGCCTGTCCGGGCGACGTCTTCGCCGCACCGCCGTCCGACTACGTCTACGAGACGACCAAGCTGCTCGCCAGCCCCAAGGGCGTCCTGCACATCATCAACAACTACACCGGCGACCGCATGGCTTTCGAGATGGGGCGCGAGCTGGCCGAAGCTGAGGACATCAAGATCGCGACGCTGATCGTCGACGACGACGTCGCCGTCAAGGACTCGACCTACACGGTGGGACGGCGCGGCGTGGCTGGCAACTTCTTCGTGATCAAGGCGGTCGGCGCGGCATCAGAGAACGGCGCCGAGCTCGACGATCTCGTCAAGCTCGGTGAGCGCGTCAACGCAGTGACACGCACGATGGGGATGGCGCTCACGTCGTGCACGCCGCCGGCCAAGGGCTCCCCGCTGTTCGAGCTCGGCGAGGACGAGATGGAGATGGGCGTCGGGATCCATGGCGAGCCCGGCCGCCGGCGCGAGAAGTTGGCCGGCGCCAACGCGATCATCGACGAACTGCTGGAAGCAGTCGTGTCCGACCTTCCCTACACCTCAGGCGACGAGGTGGCGCTCATGATCAACGGACTTGGCGGCACCCCGATCTCCGAGCTCTACATCCTCTATGGGCGCGCCGCCGAGCAGCTCGCCGGCCGGGGGATCAATGTGACCCGCAGCTATGTGGGGGAGTACTGCACGTCGCTGGACATGGCCGGCGCCTCACTGACGCTCGTCAAGCTCGATGACGAACTGAATCACCTGTTCGACGCCCCCGCCGATGTAGCCGTCCGGATCTTCTAGACCAACCGCTGCTCTGGTGGCCGGCGGCAGACGGGCCGCCGGCCACCAGCGGAGTTCCGCCCAACGATCACGACGCTGTGCGTCAGCGGTAGGAACTTCACCGCGGCCCACTGCCACGGAGTTCCGCAGATGCTCGACGAAGAGACGAACCTGCAGACGCTGGCCCGGGCGCGTCGCAGAGCTGAAAGTTCAGGATGGCCGGCACCGTGGGGCGGCGGTGTCGAGGGAGCCTTCTGGATGCGGAGGCGTCGTGTTCGAAGCCGTCGGTTTACGTGCACAAGTGCGGGGGTGCTGTAGATCTCGCGCGTGTTGTGCGGCTCGAGCCGGCGCTCCGAGAGATGTATGAGATCGACGACTGCGAGAACGCTGAGAGCGACAGCAGGCCAGAGGCCGAGCACAAGCAGTGGGTGGCCGAGGCCATGCCCATGGAAGTAGATGACGTCTCTCGCCCCGCGGACGATCGCATTGTTCGGAAGCCATGGTGCGATCTGACGGAAGCCGCCCGGTAGGAAGGCGACCGGGACCGATCCACCTGAGATCGCATTGCCGACGAAGATGAATGCGACTGCCGCCAGGGCGGTACCGGGCAGCCCGACGATCGCCTGCAGCGCCGCGACGAACAGCACGAACGAGAGCGCGCCGAGGAATCCGATGCCGATCAACGCTCCGCCGGCGCCGGTGAGGGCCCCGAGCACCGTGTCCAGCGCCAGGACGCCTCCACAGGCGGCGAACACCGCAAATAGGATCGCGGCGGCGACGCGCCACCACAGCCGCAGACGCATCCCGAGTAGGAAGAGCGCGACGCCGCCGATCACGCTCGGAATCAGCAACCCGAGACCGAAAACGAAGCTCGACAACCCGGCGTGGTCGCCGCTCGGCAGCGGGGCGACGTCCAGCAGTTTGGTGGGACGGCGCATCGCCTGCGACGCCGCGGCGAGCGCGGCAGTGATCGCCTGTTGTTGCAAGACGCCCTCCGCGCCGGCTGTCACGATGCTGACCGCGCCGCTCGGGGGCACGATCAACGCTCCGGCGGTCGTCTGCGAACGCACGCTCTGAGCCGCGACTCGGGCGCTCGCTGCGTGCACGAGATCGAACCCACCCGGCTCCACCCGCTGCAGGCCGGCGGCCAGTTTGGCGCGGACCGCCGGCGCGGCAGCGACGGCGATCCGAACCCCGTGCGGTTTGGGGTCATGGTCGGCATAGCCAAACGACAGGGTGATTCCCAACCCGAGCAGGGCCGCGACGACCGGGATTGCGAACAGTCGACGCGGACTCGGACCTGCTGGCGGCACCCGATCCTCGGGCGGTGCCGTGGGACGATCTGGCGTTGGACCCGGCGGTGGTTCTGATTCCGCGGTCATGGGGCACATCCATCTGTTTCGCGCTTCGGTAGTTAGGTCCCCGCGTTGACTCTACATGTTGAGTGAACGTGTGTCAAACTGTGCTGATGAGTGGTCCGCCTCCAAACTCGCCAGCCCCGGGCGCGCGCCGCCGCGGCGGGCGCCGCCCCGGCGGCGGCTCCTCCCGGGACAAGATCGTCGAGGTCGCCCGACTCGCCTTCCCCGCCAATGGCTACGCCGGGACGTCGCTGCGGGGAATCGCTCGCGACGCGGGCGTCGATCCGTCGCTGATCGTTCAGTTCTTTGGATCGAAGGCGGGCCTGTTCGGAGCCGTCGTGAAGTGGCCATTCGACGCGACCGAGATCGGCGCCGAGATCCGAGAGATCCCTGCAGAGCAGGTCGGTGAGTACACGGCGCGCATGTTCATCAGCCACTGGGATCGCGACGAGCACCGCAACCCGATCATCTCCCTGATTCACGCGGCCCTCGCGGACCCCGCCGCCGCCGCGATGCTGCGCGAGTTCATCACCGTCAACCTCACCCTGCCCATGGTCGAGCGGGTGGGGGCCGACCGACCGCAGTTCCGGGCGGCGCTGCTCGCCTCGCAACTCCTTGGGTTCGGCCTCTCGCGTTACGCCCTGGCCTTCGACGGCCTCGCCTCGGCCTCGAACGAGGATCTCGTGGCTGCCCTTGGCGCAACGCTGCAGCACGCCTGTACGAATCCGCTGACAGCGGTCGGACCACCAGCCACCGAGTCCGCCGCCGGCAGCGAACCCACGATCTGAGAAGAGGCTGGTACCCGGGTGCGGGGCGCGCTTCCCAAACGGCGTCACCGCGCTGCGACGGTAGGCTTCGCGGGAAATGGGTCTGCCGGTCCGGATCAGTGCGATCACGCTTGCCTGCCGGGACATTGAGCGGATGGCGGCGTTCTATCGACAGTTCGAATGGCCCGAGGCACCGACGAGCGTTCCCGAGCACGTGGTCTTCCAGTGCACCAATGGCGTCGTGCTCGGACTGTTCTCGGAGACGATGTACGACACCCAGTTCGGTCGCACAGCGAACGGATTTCGTGGCTTCACGATCTCGATCCACTGCGAGGACACGCAGGCGGTGTTCACGGCTCACGAGCATCTCCGTGCTTTCGACGACATCGACGTGTTGGACGACGAGCCCGCCCGGTCCGGCTGGGGGTGCGGCTTCAGCTTCAGCGACCCCGAGGGCAATATCTGGGACGTCGCCTTCAAATACGGCTCAGAGTTCGATCACCGGGGCGGTTTCATCTACCCCTGAGCGGGCGTCCGCCGATCTGGCACGCCGGGACAGTGCTCGACCAGGGCACGGTGTGCGGTTCTGTCGCCGGCGATCGTCTCCGCCATTGCTGGGTGCGGGTTCCCAGGGAGAACTACGATGCCGGGGGCGATGAGCCTCGGCGCAGGACCCGTCTTCCTCTACGACTTCAACTCCCCGTACGCGTACTTGGCGGCGTCCCGCGTCGACGCGGTCCTGCCCGTGCGGTTGCGCTGGCAGCCGGTCGCGTTTGCGTTCATGCTGCGCGCTCAAGGTCGGCGGCCATGGTCCTTCGACGAGCGCACGCGCGAGGCCGGGATCGCAGAGTGCGAGCGGCGCGCCGCTCTGTACGGGCTGCCTCCGATCACCTGGCCACCCGGATGGCCTGTGCAGAGCTACGGCTTGATCTCGCTGCGCGCCGCCATCGTTGCCGCAGACCACGGCCTGCTGCGCGAATTCAGTCGTGCCGCGTTCGCCCGCAATTTCGTCTCAGGTCTTGGCGTCAGATTGCTTGAGGATGTCCTCGCCGTCGCCGACGAGGTCGGCCTCGATCCCGGTGCCGTCGCGGGCCGGGTCGGCGCTGGGGCCGTCAAAGATCGGTTGACGAGCGCTACCGGCGCGGCGATCGCCCGTGGCGTCCTCGGCGTCCCGGCCGTACTGATCGCCGGCCGGTCATTCTGGGGCGACGATCAGCTCGAGGCGGCCGCCGCCGCGCTCGCCACTCGCGTCAGCTAGCGCTTGTCACAGAGCGTCTTTTCGAGCCAGCGATCGGCGAACGGTTCGTCGTTGAAGCGGTCCACCTCGACCCAGCCGGTCGACGTGTAGAGGGCGAGCGCCTCGGTGAGGTCGCTGTTGGTCTCGATTCGCGCGATGCGCGCGCCGGCGTCTCGCGCACAGGCTTCGAGGGCGTCGAGCAGACGGCGGCCGATCCCGAGACCACGCGCACGGGGTGCGATCCACATGCGCTTGATCTCGGCGGGAGCGTCGCGGTGGTGTTTGACCGCGCCGCAGCCGACGGCCTCACCATGCAGGTAGACGACGAAGAACCCGCCGGCCGGCGGACGCAGTTCGTGGGGGAGTGCGGTGGCGCCGACCGTTGGGTCAAAGCGGCGGGCCGATCGCTGATTGAGCTCGGCTGCGTACAGCGCGAGGCAGGTACGCGCGTCGTCGCCCTCGGGGTCGACCGCCGTGATTGTCACGCTGGCCGAGGTGAGCAGTCGTTCAACCTCTGCCATCGCCGTCACCAGGCGTTCCCGTCGCGGGGGGTCCAGCGGCGCGAGCATCGAAGCGGCGAGCGCATCGGAACGCTGATCGAGGGTCGCACGCTCCCGGCGGCCGCGCGCAGTGAGCGTCACGACGCGCGCCCGTCGATCCCGTGGGCTCTGGCTGACACGGATCAGCCCGTCCGTCTCGAGCGAGCGGAGCAGCCGGCTGAGGTATCCCGAGTCCAGCCTCAACCGCGCTCGCAGCCTCGCCACGTCGCAGCCATCAGGGCCCACCTCCCAGAGGACGCGGGCTTGACCAAGCGGTCGACCGCGACCGAGGTAGCGGTCGCTGAGTGCTTCGATCCGCTCGCTGACGATGCGGTTGAACCGGCGCACCTGCTCGATCGCATCATCGGCCATACCTGACCATAGTCAGATAACCGCGGTGGGTCAACGCTACTCCCGGCCGTTGGCGCCGCGCGCGCATCCGGCGCGGCCGGAGGTCAGCGGTCGTTCCAGCCGGCGCCGGTCGCTTCGTACTCCTCGACCCGTGCCCGCATCAGCGCCTTCAGCAGTTCGGTCGGCAGCTCACGCTCGTACGGGAGCTTGATGAAGCCCTCGCCGGCCTCGTAGCCAGCGGCCTCAACCGCAGCCTTCTGGGTCGCGAAGAACGGTGGTGGGAACCGTAAAGAGCAGTGATGCTTGAAGTTCTGAAGCATCCACAGGCTTGTGTTCTCGCCACGCACGTAGACCGGCAGGTTCCACTTCAGCTGCTCTCGCGCGTCCGGGTCGGCGTTCACGCTCAGCTCCCTGAGCGCGTCAAGGTGGGGTCGCTGGACCCCACTCAGCTGCGCGAAGAAGTCATCGACGCTTGACCGCCTTGGCATCGGCATGATGTCAGCTTAGACAACCTGGCTTGTCTCGCCCGTCTGCTGCCATTGAGGTCTGATTTCCGCTAGACATGCGCGCCGGGCAGTGCCAGCGTGTGTGCGTGGACTTCGACTCGGATCGCATCTGGCGGGCCGTTGAGGCCGGCGACCCGCGGTTTGACGGGTGGGTGTTCCTCGGTGTGAAGACGACCGGCATCTACTGTCGCCCGAGCTGTGCCGCGCGGACTCCAAAACGCGAGAATGTGCGCCTGTTCGTATCTGCCGCCGCCGCGCAGTCGGTTGGCTTTCGCGCCTGCAAACGATGTCGCCCGGACGCGGCTCCGGGCTCGCCCGAATGGGACCTCCGCGCGGATCTCGTCGGGCGCGCGATGCGGCTGATCGCCGACGGCTTCGTGGACCGCGAGGGGGTCGGCGGCCTCGCGCGCCGGCTTGGCTACACCGAGCGCCATGTGCACCGCCAGCTCGTCGCGGTCGTCGGCGCCGGCCCGCTCGCGCTCGCCCGCGCGCAGCGGGCGCAGACGGCTCGCATCCTGATCGAGACGACTGAGCTACCGATGATCAGCGTGGCGTTCGCGGCGGGCTTCCAGAGTGTCCGTCAATTCAACGCGACGATCCGGGAGGTGTTTGCGCTGGCGCCCAGCGGGCTGCGCGCACGCGCGCGCAAGCACGGACGCCCCGACGACAGCGGCGTGCTGTCGCTGCGTCTGCCGTACCGCGCACCGCTGGACGCCGACGGTCTGATCGCGTTCCTGGCGATGCGCGGCGTTGCAGGTGTCGAGCAGGTGCTCGACGGTGCCTACCGGCGCAGCCTGCGCCTGCCGCACGGCGCCGGCGTCGTCGAGCTGCGCCCCGCTGGCGGTCACGTGCACGCGCGTTACTGGCTCGACGACCTCCGCGACCTCAGCTCCGCAATGCAGCGTTCGCGAGCGCTGCTCGACCTCGATTCCGATCCAGATAGCGTCAGCGAGGTGCTCCGCAGGGAGCCATTGCTCGGAGCGCTCGTGTGCAGCTCACCGGGACGGCGGGTGCCCGGTGCGGTCGACGGCCACGAGCTTGCCGTGCGGGCCGTGCTGGGTCAGCAGGTCTCCGTGCGCGGCGCCGCGACGCTCGCCGGCCGCCTGACGGCCGCGCACGGCGACGCGCTGAAGCGACCGCTTGGCCCGGTCACGCACATGTTTCCGTCCGCCGCCGCGCTCGTGGACGCGGATCCCGCGACGCTCGCGATGCCCGTCCCTCGCCGGCGCGCGCTGCTCGGACTTGTCGCTGCGCTTGCGACCGGGGACCTCGTGATCGATGCCGGCGCCGATCGGTCGCAGGCGCGCGACCGCCTGCTCGCGCTGCCGGGGATCGGTCCTTGGACGGCCGAATACATCGCGATGCGCGCGCTGCGAGATCCCGACGCGTTCCTGCCGAGCGACCTCGGCGTGCGCCACGCGCTCGAGCAGCTCGGCTGCAGCGGCGAGCCTGCGAGCGCAGCGAAGCTCGCCGAGCGCTGGCGACCGTATCGGGCGTATGCCGTTCAACATCTGTGGGCATCGCTGCCCGCCGTCCGCGCGAACCACGATCGGCCCGCGGGTCGTCACCCTGCCGGCGTTCGCGACTTCGGCCGGCGCGCCGCGTGAGACTGGCCCAAGCGCCGACCCCCGCCACGTTTCCCGACACAGGAGGCTCGCCGTATGACCACGCACGCTGACAAAGCCGCCCGCTTCCTCGAGCTCCATCGCAAGGGGCGCCCGCTGCTGCTGGCCAATGCCTGGGATGTCGGCTCGGCGAAGCTGCTTGCGTCACTCGGGTATCAGGCTCTCGCCACCACCAGTAGCGGCTACGCCGCGAGCCTCGGGCGGCTCGACTACGGGGTCACACGTGAGGAGTCGCTGACCCACGCCGCCGCGCTTGCGGCCGCGACGGACGTGCCCGTGTCGGCGGACCTCGAGGAATGCTTCGCAATCGACGCCGCCGGCGTCGCAGAGACTGTCCGGCTCGCGCTTGACGCCGGGCTCGCCGGCTGCTCGATCGAGGACTGGAACCCACGCGAGCAGCGGCTCTTCGGCGTCGCCGAGGCGGCGGACCGCGTCGCCGCAGCGGCGACAGCGGCACACGCCGGTGATGTGCATCTCGTGCTGACGGCACGCGCCGAGAACTACCTCCGCGGCAATCGCGACGTGGAGGACACGATCGCGCGCCTCCGGGCCTATCAAGAGGCTGGCGCCGACGTGCTGTACGCGCCTGCACTCGACCGCCCCGAGGACCTGCGCGCGCTGCTGATGGCGACGGACCTGCCCGTCAACGTGCTCGCGCGGCGGGGTACGCCGCCCGTCGCGGAGCTGGCGGAGATGGGCGTGAGCCGCATCTCGGTCGGCGGCGGCTTCGCGTTCGCTGCATATGGCGCCGCCTTGGAGTTCGCGAGCGAACTGATGAACGAAGGCACGTACAGCTTCACCGAGCTGTCGACTGCCTGTGCGAAGGCCGCACATACCGCGCTCGCCGTCTGAGGAAGGTGGCGGCAACGACCGCCGCGGCGATCGAGCAGGGCCGGCGGGCGTCGACTGGCGGCGGTCGGTCGGTGGCTCAGTCGGACTCGCCCGCCGAACCCAGCGGGAGGCGGAGCGTGAACGTCGTCCCGACGTTCACGGTGCTGTCGCATTCGAGCGAGCCGTGGTGGCGGTCGACGATCGTCCGTGCGAGCGCCAGGCCTTGACCCGTGCCTTTGCCGACCTCTTTTGTGGTGAAGAACGGCTCGTAGATCCGCTCCTGGAGGTGCGGTGGGATCCCGGGGCCGTTGTCGGCGATCACGATTACCGCGCTGTCATCGTCGACGCGCGTGGCGATACTGATCACGCCGGGCGGATGCGGGTCCGTGATGCCGGGCGATGCCTGTCGCTGCTCTTCGAGCGCTTGCGCCGCGTTGACGATCAAGTTCAGGAGCACCTGGTTGATCTCGCCGATGTTGCACGGCACGGGTGCCATCTCTTGGAGGTCAAGCGCGATGTCCGCGACGTATTTGTACTCGTTGCGGCAAACGGCGAGGGTGGTCTCGATCGCTTCGTGGAGATCTGCGGGTGCGACGTCGCTGGTCGCGGGGTGCGAGAAGCGCTTCATCGCCTGCACAATCGATCTGACGCGATCGACCCCGTCGGTCGTGCGGGCAAACGCGGCGGGGATCCGGCCCAGGAGATAGTCGAGGTCGGCGTCCTGTTCGGCTTCGGCGAGACTGGCTCGCCGCTCCTCGACTGGAATCGGGGTATCGGTCCACAGGAGCTCGCGGTAGCGGCCGGTCAGGTTGAGCAGTTCTTCGACGGCGTCTTGGAGGAAGGTGACGGAGTCGCCGACGAATTGCAGCGGTGTGTTGATCTCGTGCGCGATCCCTGCCGCGAGCTGCCCGACGGCCTCCAGCCGGTGTGACACTCGTCGCTCGAGATCGAGTCGTTCGCGGTCCTCCTCGAGCGCGATCCGGTCGGTGATGTCCGTCGAGGCGAACAGGACGGCCTGCATGATCGGGTCGTGGCGCAGGCGCACGAGCGTCGATTCGAGCGTGTGCCAGGATCCATCCTTGTGCCGCACGCGGTGGGTGATCGAGACGGGATGGTCAGAAGTGACGCTCCGGAGCGCGCCTTGGACCTTGCTGCTGTCGTCGGGGTGGCCCGTGCTCGCCAGGTCGATCCCGACGAGTTCGTCGGGGCTGTAGCCGAGCCATCGCTCCATCGATGGTGTTGCGTACGTGAGACGACGCTCGGCGTCGACGAGGACGACGATCTCCTGCAGGTGCGAGAGCAGCGTTCGCCACCGGGCTTCGCTCTCGCGCAGTGCCGCCTCGGCGCGCTTGCGCAGCGTGATGTCGCGCGAGACCCCGAACGTACCGATGATCGCTCCGCCGGCGTCGTGCAGCGGCATCTTTGTCGTCATCACCCAGCGGGTGACCTCGCTGCCGTCCGGCTTGACCTGGGTCTCGCGCTCCTCGTGTTCGATGATCGGCACTCCGGTGCGCATCACCTCCAGCTCGTCGGCCCGTGTTCGGCTCGCGTGCTCGACCCCGAACACGTCGAAGTCGGTCTTGCCGATCAGCAGGTCGGGATGCTCGACCCCGAGCCGTGTCGCCTGCAGTCGGGAGACCCGCAGGAAGTGACTCTCGCTGTCCTTGAAGTACACCTGTTCGGGGATGTTTGTGAGGAACTGGTCGAGGAGATGGCGCTCTTCGGCCAGAGCGATCTCCGCCCGCTTGCGCTTGCTGATGTCCTGCACCTGGACGATCAGCAGCCGGTCACCCGCAAGGGAATCGAACGTGACTGAGACCGTCGTGTGCGCCCAGGTCACGCGTCCGTCCTTCGCGAGATAGCGCTTCTCGCAGTCAAACCCGTCCCCACCGTTGCGCAGCTCGTCATACAACCGCGCGGTCAGGTCGAGGTCGTCGGGATGGGTGAAGTCCGCGACGGTCCGGCCGATCACCTCGTCGGCCGTGTACCCCAGCATCGCGCACAGCGCCGGGTTGACGCGCAGCACGTGACCGTCGACACCCATCAGCGCCAGCCCCAGCCGCGAACCGGTGAACATCTGTTCGAGTTGCGCGCTCTCGGCTTCCTGGGCCGACCGGGCAGTCCGCAGCGCCCGCTCCGAGAACACCCACTGCACCCCGACGAGGACCGTGATCAGCGCCCCGGCCGCGGCAAAGCCGAGGAACTCCAGATCCTCGACCTGCCCGTCGGTGGCAGCCAAGCCCACCATCGCGGCGAACAGAGCCACCCCGACCACGATCGATGCCCGCCGGATCGGTGCCGTGAGCACCGGCGCGGCGCGGAGCCCAGATTCGGTCATCGGCGGACCATGACGTGACGTGAGTCCATGCCCCAAGCTATCGGTGGGTCGCCGTCAAGCTTTATGGGAGCCGCCTCACCGTCGCCGGCAGCTCATGTGCTCGCGACCTTCCTCTCAGGCGCGGCCGTGTCTGGAATCGCGGCGTGCATGACCTGGTCGCGGCCGGCGGCCTTGGCGCGGTAGACCTGCGTATCGGCGCGGGCCAGGAACTGGTCGGCGGTTTCGACGCGATCCCATTGCGCGAGCCCGATCGAGCACGTTTGCCCGTCGGGGGTGCTCGTGCGAAGGCGGTCGAGTACGGCCGCGGCAGCCTGCAGCGACGTGCCCGGGAGGACGATCGCGAATTCCTCCCCGCCGTATCGGGCCAGCAGGTCGCTCTCACGCAGGCCGGCACGCCACGCGGTCGTCGCGTCGGTCAACAACCGGTCTCCGGCTTGGTGGCCGTGGCTGTCGTTGTAGGCCTTGAAGCGGTCGAGGTCGATGATCGCGACGCAGATCGGGCGATCGGACCGGCGAGCGCGGCGCAGTGCGCGCGGGAACTCCTCCTCCCAGACGCGGCGGTTGGCCAGGCCGGTGAGCGCATCCTGGCTGGCCATCAGTTTCAGCCGGGCGGTCAGGTCGGCCCGTTCGATCGCGACCGCGGCCTCGGCGGCGAGTAGGCCGACGGCGTCGATATCGCTCGCGTTTGTATTGGTGATCGCGGTCTGCCAGGTCACGACGAGCACGCCAAGGATGTCCTCCTGGCCGATGATCGGCTCATACAGGACGGAAGCGGCGCCGAGGGCCTCCCGCAGCCGGGCGGAGACCGGCGCGCCGCTCGCGTTGACGTCGTACACGACGTGGCGCTGGCAGTCGCGGTAAGCGATGGCGGTCCCGGAGGTCTCCCCGTCGAGTGCGACGCGCATATCGGGGGTGATGGGGGCGCCGGCGGCGGCCGTGGCCACGAGATGGGTGTGACCGAACGGCTCCCACAGCTGCGCGATGTCGGCGCGGGCGATCTCCCGGGCCGCTTCGCAGATCGCCTGTCGCGGATTGTCGTGGTTTGGGAGTCCGTGTGCGAGGCGAGCGACCGCACGGAGGTTCTCCTCGCTGACGCGCAGATCGTGCTGGGCACTTCGCAGGCTGTCGGTCATCCTGACCAGCGCATGACCGAGGGCATCGTGCTCGCCGGTGGGTGAGACCTCGATCTCGAGGTTACCGGCGGCGATCTCGCGGGTGACGGCGACCGTGTTGCTCAGGTATGTGACGAGCCCGTCGAAACTGAGCGCCATCTCCGATAGCTCGTCCTTGCTGGAGATCCTGACCGCGGGGATGATCTGCCCCTGAGAGATCGCATCAGCGGCGTTCGCGATCGACTTCACGGCGCCGGTGATCCGCGTCGCCAGCGCGGTCGCGACCGCCAGGGCGATCAGTACCGCGGCGCCGAGCACGATCAGGATCAACGCGATGCTGTCGCGATATCGCGCTCGCCCTCGGGCAGCGGCGGTGTTGGCGTCGGCGACCTGCTCGCCGGTCCAGCGGACGATCAACGATTTGAGCTGCTCGTATTCCGCATCTCCGGCGCCGTCACCGACGACCTCACCCGCCGCGACGCGTTGGCCGGCATCAGCGAGCGCCCGAAACGGCGCCGTCAGCTCGACGTAGGCGGCGAAATCGGCCGCGAATGCTGCCAACAGCTGATGGTCGTCCCGGCCCGACGCCAATCCGTCGTCTCGATAGGACGATAAGACTCGACCCATCAGAGACAGGTCGTCCGATAGAGCGCCCGCGATCCCCGTCGCGCCGGGGCGGTCGGCCGTCCCCGCGACGATGTAATCGAACTGGTCCTCGCGGTAGCGGTCCAGCAGGGCGCTGATCTCACCGACCGTGCGAGTGGCGGGGACCACCCGCACCGCCATCACGCTCAGCTGCTGGTTCTCGGTCCCGAGGCGGTCGACCGCGAACAGGCCAACGGCGAGCATCAACGCCGTCACAACGCCGAATGCGCCCAGCAGCTTGAAACGGATTGCGATCCTCATGTCCACTGAGAAGATCGGCCTCCGGCGAGCCGGGCTGAATAGCCGTCATCCAAAAGCGTCCTCGGCCGGCGTGGGGCCCGGCCGGCCGGCGGCCCCTGATACATGACGCCGCCGAGCTTGACCCGCTGAGACCTGCGTGCGCACGCAGGGACGTTCCGTGGTTTCCTTGTGGTGACGTCCTTGCACGCGACCCCGGGAACCCGCTTGGCGCAAGCGCGAAAGTCCAGTGCGACAGAGCCTCGCCCGAAGGCCATCGATCGTCAGATCGCGCGGGTCGCCTCGCGGGCGCGGTGGGCCCGCCACATCGTGAAGCTGACTCTGCGTGAGCCGACGGACGGCTTCGACTGGATGATCGATGGCGCGCGGAGTTTCGCTGCTCGCGGCGAGCCGCAGGGCCACATGTACGTCCCGGATCCGGACTGGCATCGGCACCTGCACGACCGCTTCGGGGCGCGCTGGCCCTGCGCATCGATGCGCCGCCGAATCGGCGCATCGAGCTGACGCCTCAACGTGCCGGCGGCAACAGCTGTCAGCGTGAGAGGGCCGCAAGATCGAGTTGCGCCAGCCGCTCGGGGTCGATCAGGAAGTCGCACTCGACGATCTTGCCGTGCTGGATTGTGAACGCTGCAATCGAGAATGGCCTGCCGTCTCGCTCTGACACGAGGCCGGCGGCGCCATTGACGAGCGCCCGGCGGACGGTGAGTCCGGCTTGCGACCACGTGGTCGCCTGGCTGGCGACCGCCTGCGCGCCTCGGACCCGGTGCGAGATCCCGGTCGTGCCGCCGTCGGCTCTGAGGAGGACATCGGGGTGGAGCACCGCGACGAGCGCGTCGAAATCGCCGTTCCGGGCCGCTGCCAGGAACGCGTCGACGACCTTCCATTGCTCGGTGAGCGAAGCATCCGGGACAAGCGCGGCGCCGCGCAGGCGCCGGCGGGCGCGGCTGGCGAGCTGCCGCGTCGTCTCCGGAGAGCGCTCGACGATCGCAGCGATCTGCTCGAACGGCACCCCGAACATGTCATGGAGAACGAACGCCAGCCGCTCCGGCGGGCTCAGCGTCTCGAGCACGACAAGCATCGCCAGGCCAAGTGAGTCTGCGAGCAGCGCCTCGTGCTCGGGGTCGGTGCCCTCGGCGGCGTCGACGACGGGGTCAGGCAGGTGCACGTCGAACGGCTCCTCCTGCCGGAACGTGCGCGAGCGCAGCATGTTCAGCGCGACCCGGGCGACGATTGTCGTCAGCCAGGCGCTGAGATTGTCGATCTCGCTGGCGTCGGCGCGGCTGACGCGGAGCCAGGCGTCCTGGACGGCGTCGTCGGCCTCGCTGAGCGACCCCAGCAGCCTGTACGCGACCGCGCGCAACCGAGACCGGTGTTCCTCGAAGCGCTCGGCGAGGCACCGCTGATCGCTCATGTCACGCGGGAGGCGCCATATTTCACTGACGCCGAGCGCGCCGCGCTGGCGCTGACCGAGGCGGCCACGCGGCTCGCCGACCGCTCGGATCCGATTCCCGATCAGGTGTGGGAGCGCGCGGCTCGCCACTACGACGAATCGGAGCTTGGCGGGCTCGTGCTCGCGATCGCGGCAATCAACGCCTGGAACCGCATCAACGCCGCCACCCGGCAGATCACGGGCGAGTGGGTGGAGCAGTTCGTCACCCCTGCCGACCCTGCCGGCCACGCGGTCTGAGCGGCGCTGGGCGCGATCATTCGGGCGTGATCACACTCGGTTCGAACACGGGTCCGAGCGGCTCCTCGCGAACCGCCGCAAGCTTGAGCGGAGCCTCGCCCGTGAGGAGGTGGCGCTCGCCGCGGACGCTGAGCTCGAGCGGGTCGCCCTCGGCGAGCGTGTAGGTCTCCTCCTGATGCGTGAGCAGGATCCGCAGCTGGCGCCGGCGGAAGCGCAGGGAGAACGAGAGTGACTCCCACCCCGGCGGGAGGTGCGGCGTGATCGACAGCTCGCCGTCGTACTCACGCACGCCACCGAAGCCGAATACGAGGGACTGCCAGACGCCCGCCGCGGACGCGATATGGACCCCGTCGGAGGTGTTCCCGGATGCGTTCGCGAGGTCCATCAGCAGCGCCAGGCGAAAGTAGTCGATTGCCTTCTCGTGCTTTCCAACCTCGGCCGCGACGATGCTCTGGATGCAGGCCGACAGCGACGAGTCGCCCGTCGTGAGCGCGTCGTAGTAGTCGAAATTCGCGCGCTTCTGCTCACGAGAGAACTCGTTGCCGAGCAGGAACATCGCGAGCACGACATCAGCCTGCTTGATCACCTGGTGGCGGTAGATCACGAGCGGGTGATAGTGCAGCAGCAGTGGGAAGTTCTCGGGCGGCGTCGCCTCCAGGTCCCAGACGTCGCGCTCGAGGAAGTTCGCATCCTGAGGATGCATGCCGCGGCGCTCGTCATACGGGACGAACATCGCCTCGGCGGCGCGCTCCCATGCCTCGATCTCCTCTTCGCGCAGGTCGAGCTCGGCTGCCAGCGCGCCGTAGTCCGCCGGGCGCTCCTCTGCGATCGCCCGCAGGGTTGCCGCCGCGTAGTTGAGGTTGAGACGCGCCATCAGATTGGTGTAGGTGTTGTCGTTGACGACGGTCGTGTACTCGTCTGGCCCGGTCACGCTGTGAATGTGAAAGCACTCGTCGTCGGCGTAGAAGCCGAGGTCCTCCCACATCCGAGCGGTCTCCACAAGCAGTTCGGCGCCGGCCTCGATCAGGAAGTTGAAGTCGTCGCTGGTGTTGACATACCGGCGCACGGCGAACGCGATGTCGGCGTTCAGGTGGTACTGGGCGGTACCGGCCTGGTAGGCAGCGGAGGCCTCGTGCCCGTTGATCGTCCGCCACGGAAACAGCGCTCCGCTCTGGCTGAGCTCGCGCGCACGGTCCCGCGCGCGGGGGAGCATGCTGTGGCGGAAACGCAGCAGGTTGCGGGCGATGCGCGGCTGCGTGTAGGCGAGGAACGGCAGCAGGTAGACCTCGGTATCCCAGAAGTAGTGCCCCTCGTACGCCTGCGCGGTGAGGCCTTTCGCCGGGACGCCCGATCCCTGGGCCCGCCAGCTGGCCTGGCAGACCTGAAAGAGGTTCCAGCGAACCGCTTGGCGGATGCGCGCGGTCCACTCCGGACCCTCGCGCGAGGTGACCACGACATCGGCGCGGTCCCAGAACTTGTCGAGCTCCGAGCGTTGCGAGGCGAGCAGCGCATCCGGCCCGTCGCGCTTCGCGCGATCGAGGGTCCGCGCGGCCCTGGCCACCAGTTCGGCCGACGGAGCCGAGCGCGAGGACTGGTACGTGATGTATTTGATGATCCGGATCGGGACGCCGGGCGTGGCATCCACGGTCAGCACCGCCTCTCCCATGGTCGCGTCGAGGCTCACGTTCACGTCGCAGTCCGGCGGGCCTTCGATCACGTGATCGACCCCGACCGCCAGCGTCATGCGACTGTTGGTGGTCTGGTACCCGAGCAGCATGCGGGCGCCGTCCCTCTCGATCACCTGGGTGTTGAGGACGCGGTTCGGGAGCGTCGTCCCGCGGCGCGGGTCGAGCGCGCGGTCGCGCCCCGGCTCGGAGCGCAGATCCACGTCCTGGCGGTTCAGGAACAGCGACGAGATCGCGACCGGCGCCGAGTGTTCGGGCAGCATCACCTCGTAGATGACGGCCATCAGATGCCGGTGCTCGAGCGACACGATCCGGCATGAGCGGACCATCACCTGCTTGCCTGCCGGTGTCTCCCACACGAGCTCTCGGGTCAACGTCCCGGCCCGCATGTCGAGGGTGCGGGCGTATCGCTTCATCCGGGCGGTCGCGATGAACAGCGGTTCGTCATCGACGTACAGGCGGAACACCGTCGCGTCCGGGACGTTGACGATCGTCTGGCCGGTTCGGGCCAGGCCGTAGGCCTCCTCGGCGTGGAGGATCGGCCACTCCTCGTGGAAGCCGTTCACGAACACGCCGGGTTCGTATACCGGCCGGCCCTCATCGAACGTGCCGCGCACGCCGACGTACCCGTTCGACAGCGCGAACACCGTCTCGCACTGCTCGTAGTAGGCCTCGCTCAACCGCGCCTCGACGATTCTCCACTCGTCGGTTGGGAAGAGGTGCTCCGGAGCCAGGACCAATGTGCGCTTCAGCACGGACCCAGCGTACCCGGCCAGGCCTGTGAAGCGGTAGGCTGGGCGGTGCTCGTCTTGGTTTCGCTTCGGTGGAGGGAGATGGCGGTCACGCCAGATGGAAATGCTCGTGAGGGCCGCCCCAGCCTCGGCGACCTGGACGCCCTGCTGTTCGACCTCGACGGCGTGATCACGCGGACGGCGACGGTCCACGCGGCGGCCTGGCGGCAACTGCTGGACGATTTCCTGTCGCGATGGGGAGAGCAGCACGACCGACGGTTCGACCCCTTCGCGATGCCGGAGGACTATCTTCGCCATATCGACGGCCGGCGCCGGTATGACGGCGTCGACGCGTTCCTGCGCTCACGAGGTGTGGAGTTGCCCTGGGGCGAGCCCGGCGACGGCCCGGAGGTCGCGACGGTGTGCGGGGTCGGCAACGCGAAGAACCGCTACTTTGCCCAGCTCCTGGCCGAGCGTGGGGTGGAGGTCTATGACGACGCGGTCGCGCTGATCGGGGCAGCCCGGCGCCGCGGCCAGCGGCTCGCGGTCGTGTCGGCCAGCGAGAACTGCCGGGCGATCCTTCAGCGCGTTGGGCTGCTGGACGAGTTCGACGCGATCGTCAGCGGCACGGAGGCGGCTGAGCTCGGCCTCGCGGGCAAGCCCGCGCCCGACACGTTCCTCGAGGCGGCGAAACTGCTTGGCGTCGCCCCCGCGGAAGCGGCCGTGCTCGAAGACGCGATCTCTGGCGTGCAGGCGGGCCGGGCTGGTAGGTTCGGGCTTGTGATCGGGGTCGACCGCGGTACCGGTGCCGACCTCCAGGGCGGCGGAGCCGACGTCGTCTGCTCCGATCTGTCGAAGCTCCTCTGACGCGGTGTCGCCGGCGTCCGTCGCCGGTCATGTCTCGACCTGGCGCCCTCAATCCTGCTTGCTTCCAATCGGCCGCAGCACCGTGGCACGGGTCCACGCAGCTGATCGTCGGGCGATGGAGGACTGACCCGAAGGCCAAACGAGTCGGCTACCTGTAGTGACCGTAGCGGCGCCGGGTCGACCGCTTCTTCGGCTCCGTCCCGCGGGTCGACTTGGAGCTGAGGTGGCCCTGGAGCGTCGGGGCCGCCTGCGTCGCGCTGTGCACACTCGCCCCGGTATCCGAGCCGGGGTTGACGCCGTTCGTGTCCGGAGCATGGCGATCGGACTGCTCGCCGGCCCCGCTCGTGCCGGCGTTGCCGCCCGCCTGCGGCAGCGTCGCGCGAGCGGACTGGAGCATCCGCCTGATCTCGGCCTCGAAGCTGATGGTCGCGTGCGGGTACAGCCGTCCGATGAACTGGAGGACCTCGAGGCGTGATGCGACGAACGGCGAGATGCAGGCGCCCGAGATCTGATCGAGCTCGCGCAGCACGCGCTCGGTCGGAGTCAGCGCGAACGCCGTGTACAGCAGACCTGATGCGTGCAGCAACGGCGCGCAGCGGTACTCAACGGCGACTTCCTCGTCGATCATCGCCTTTACCTCCTCGTCGATCCTCACGTGTGAGAGCGTGACGTAGGGGGAGGGGATCGGCATCGCGAGAAGCTCCCGCTCGGCTCTGTCCGCGAGAGCTCCGCTCGCAGCGAGGACGGCACCGAAGCGATAGCCGGTGCTCTGTTGTACCGCGACCGCACGGCCGAACGTCTGCAGGTCGACGAGTCCGCGCGCGGCGAGCGCCGCACCGATTCGCATGTGCTGGTTGTACAGGTGCTGCCGGCTGGCGACCACGCGCTTGACGAGCAGCGGGTTGTAGAGCCTGAAGGCGTAATCCTTGATCTTGTCGCGCTCGGAGCTGTGCGCGATCACCCGTACATCGAAGGCGCTCTCGAACGTGGCGATGGCACGCTCCGTCGGCTGCTCGAACGCAACGCGCAGCACGCGCCCCACCATGTTGCAGGCGAACGGAACTGCGTCGTGCGAGGCCGCGAAGTCGGCCGGCACGAGCTCGTAGGCTCCATCGTCGGCGGGCACGTTGTCGAGATCGATGTACGGGAGCCTCAGGGGATGGCCCATGACGACCGCGAGCGCCTCCGGGGACAGTGCGTGGCTCGCGACCAGGATCGAGCTGAGACGAATTCCGGTGCTTCTCTGCACCTGCCGCGAGAGCTCGAGCACGTCCTCTGAGACCAGCCCCTCGCTGAGCAGGAGGTCGTCGAGTGCCGTGTAGTCGTCGTCCCCCGCTGCGTCGGCGCTCTGGAGGAGATCGAACGGGCCGTCCTCGATCGTGTGGGCTGATGTCAACATCGCGCGAATCTAAGACCTGTGTCGGTATCGGAGCGCCCTGGACACAGGTGCTGCTGGACACATGTTTGACGCGAGAGCGCGAACCCACTGGACACGTCCGGCATTGTCAGACGATCGGCCCCGTCGGCGGTCGGCGCGCTATTCGAGTGCCAGTGGTGCCTCGGCGAGCGGGACGGTGGACCGCTGACCCCTCGCCATCAGGGCCATCGTGAGCGCTGGGACGAGCGCGGCCGCGACCAGCACGAGGGCCCACACGAACGTCGATGAGAACGCATGCGCCAGCGGTCCGGCGATCGCAGCGTGCTCGTGCGCCGGCAGCAGCTGGAGCTCGGCGAGTCCGCCGGACCCGGCCGCCGGGTGCCGGGCGGCCCGCAGGAACGAGCTGAGGTTGCTCGTGATCGCCGAGGCGAGAATCGACCGAGAGGATCGCGGTGCCGATCGAGGCGCCCGCCTGTCGGACGATGTTCATCGCCGTGCTGGTCCGGGCGATCGCCGCTGGTGGGACCGCCTGCATCGCGGCGGTCATGGTCGGCATCATCGCGAGCCCCATCCCGAGGCCCTGCACGAATTGGAAGCAA
Organism: uncultured Solirubrobacterales bacterium; assembly: GCA_963705995.1. Lineage (GTDB taxonomy): Bacteria > Actinomycetota > Thermoleophilia > Solirubrobacterales > Solirubrobacteraceae > Palsa-465. The sequence goes on along the minus strand of CAVPLN010000004.1, from coordinate 46,731 downwards.
CAGCAGCAGTACGTAGGAGGTGTGCGCGCCGACGAATGCGAACGGCAGCAGCCCGACGACGACGAACGGGAGTCCCGCCACCGGCATCCAGGTCGGCCCGTAGCGATCCGTGAGGCGGCCGGCGAGCGGCATCGTCAGCATCGCGCCGACGCCTCCAGGCGCCATCAGCAAGCCTGCCGACAGGGCCGAGGCACCGCGCACCGCCTGGTAGTAGAGCGGCACGAGCAGCATCGAGCCGAACACCGAGATCGCGAACAGCAGGAACGTGCCGGCCGCGGCTCCGGCGCGACTCCGGACGAACAGCTGGACGTCGAGCAGCGGCGTGTCCGACCGCCAGCTGTGCACCAGGAACGCGCAGATCAGAAGGACGCCGAGCACCGTCGGACCCCAGGAGCGCAGCGCTCCCAGCCCGTAGCTCGAGGACTCGGCGAGACCGAAGATGAAGACCGCGAGCCCGGGGGAGAGCAGCACCAACCCAAGCCAGTCCAGACGATGGCCGGGCTGTGGTTGATCGCGATCGAGGACGATCAGCGCCAGGATGAACGCGACGATGCCGATCGGAACGTTGATGAAGAAGATCCAGCGCCAGGAGGCGTCGTCGACGAGCCAGCCACCGAGGATCGGTCCGAGGATCGGCGCGAGCAGCATCGGCACGCCGAGGACCCCCATCACCCGGCCCATCCGGTGCGGGCCGGCCTTCTTGGTCATGATCGTCATCACCGCGGGCATCACCATGCCGCCGCCGATACCCTGCAGGACGCGGAAGAGGATCAGGGAGCCGGCGCTCCACGACAGCCCCGACGCGACCGACCCGCACGTGAACAGCACCAGCGAGGTCATGTAGATCCGCTTGGTGCCGAAGCGGTCGGCGGCCCACCCGGTCAGCGGAATGACCGCCGCAAGCGCGAGCGTGTACCCGGTGACGACCCACTGGATCGTCGTCAGGGATGACCGAAACGCGACCGCGAGATGGTCGATCGCGACGTTCACGACGGTCGTGTCGAGGATCGACATGACCGCCCCGAGCAGCACGACCCCGGCGACGACGAGGGTCTCGCGGTCGAGTCCGGTCGCGGCGGGCTGCGGACTCTCGGAAGGCGCAGGCGACATCGCGCAGGATCGTAGCGGACCGATGGGTCCGCTTCGCGCGACGTGTTCGCACACGGACTGATGCGGCCTGAACCGCTGCCGGAGCTGCGCGACGGCGGGGTCGGCCTCGTCGGCGGCCTCAGCCGTCGCGCCGCGGCGTCCTTCGGCGCTGTTCAGGAACCTGTAATGGCGCGCGCGACCACGAGCGCCTACCGTGTCCAGGTTGGGAGGGCGCTCTCGAGAGACGGACGCGGAGTCACATGCACATGTCGCGAAACAAGTACCACGTGTGGGCCGAGACGAAGGGGCATCCCGGCGAACTGCCGGGACGGCTGAGCCCGGGGATGTAGGCCGGCGTGGCGCCGCAGGACAGTCTTCCCGACTCGCCGCGCGAGAATCTCGGAGCGCGGCGAGTCGGCCGAGCCGGATTTCTCGGCATCGTCGGCGCGGGTGCCGCGACGCTGTTCTTCGGCAAGTCGATCTCGGGCTTGACCAGCCGGGTTACCAAGCCGTTCGCCGACGTCACGGGACTCAGCCGCATCGTCCCGTCCTCCGGGTGGCGAATCTACACGGTCGCCGCGACGATGCCGACCTTCGACCGCACGACGTGGCGGCTGCGGATCGACGGCCTTGTCCGCCACCCCATCGAGCTCACGTATGACCAGCTGCTGGCGCTACCGCGTGCCGAGCAGGTGTCGACCTTCCATTGCGTGACCGGCTGGACGGTCACCGGAGTGCACTGGGCCGGGGTTCGCTTCCACGATCTGCTCGCGCTCGCGGAGCCGCTGCCCGGGGCGCACGCGGCACACTTCGTGAGTGCCGAGGTTCCGTACGACGATTACCTCACGCTCACCGACACGGCGCTGCCCGATGTGATGCTCGCCTATGGTATGGACGGCGGGCCGCTTCCGCAGGAGCATGGCGCGCCGGTGCGCGTCGTCATCCCGGAGATGTACGGTTACAAGAACGTCAAGTGGGTGAACCGGATCACGCTCGTCGACCGCCAGGGCTCGGGGTACTGGGAGCAGCAGGGCTACGACGTCAACGCGATCGTCGGGCACTCCAACGGGTACACATCGTGAGCGGCCACGCGGAGGTGCAGCCGGCGGTCGTGGCGGACACTGCAGCTCGCGACGATGGGGGACACGGACAGTTCACCCGCGGCCGCGTCCGCCCTCGCTACGTTCAGCGATTCACGCTCACCGAACGGGTGTTGCACTGGGTTCACGCGTGCGCGTTCTTTGCGCTGCTCGCCAGTGGTTTGATCCTGTATCTGCCGATTCTGTCGGTGGCGATCGGACGGCGACCGCTCATCAAGGACATTCATTTCTACACGGGCATCAGCTGGATCGGCGCGCTCGTGATCATCGCGCTGCTGGGTAATCGCCGCGCTCTGCTCGCCACGGCGCGGGAGGTCGACCTGTTCGACAGCGATGACCTCCGGTTCCTGAAGGGCGATGTCGGGGTTCCCCAGGGCCGGTTCAATGCGGGCCAGAAGCTCAACGCGATCGTCTCTGCGTCGTTCGCGCTGCTGTTCTTCGTCAGCGGGCTGCTGCTGTGGCTGGGGGAGCGCAACACCGACATCCGGCTCGAGGGCACGCTCTATCTCCACGACGCCCTGATGTACATATCGGTGGTGATCGTCGCGGGTCACCTCTACCTGGCGCTCATCAACCGCGGGACCAGGCATTCGCTGCGCGGTATGGTGCTGGGCACGGTGCGGGAGGACTGGGCCCGCTCGCACCACGCGAAGTGGTCACCTGCCGGCGATTCCCCCCGCGCATCTGCTCAGCACCCGGCGGCTGCGCCGTCATCTCGCGGTCGAGGGTTTCGCCCTGGTGATCATGGGAGCTCCGGGCGCGGGTGAGACCAGCGCCGAGCACGCGAGCCGGCGGCCCCACCGGCTCACTCGCCGGCGGGGCCGCCGTCCGCGTCCGGACGCAAACGCTGTCAGGCCTGAGCCCGCTCAGCCTCCCGGGTTGATGCCTGCGGCTGTTGCGACTTTGCGGTACTCGGCGATCTGCGGGTCGGCTCCGGAGATCGGTGTGCATCCTTCGACGGTGATCATCTTGCCGTTCTTGGGGGTTGTTGTGTAGTCGACGTTGTTGGGTATGTGCAGCGCGAGGTTGCCGTAGGTCCATGGCGTGCAGAGCATCTCGGACGTGTAGTTCTTGATCGCCTCGATCGCTGTGTTGACGCTTTTGATGGTGTAGGCGCCGTGGACGGTCTGGAGTGCTTGGACGAGGAATTTGGCGAGGACGAAGCCCATTTGGCTGAACGAGCCGATGCCGCCCGCGACGGCCGAGCCGTATTTGGCGAGGATCGCCTTGTAGAGCTGCATCTCCGGGCCGTTGTGGTCGTCGGGGTCGGTCAGTTCGGCGTTGACGAACAGTTTGTCGTTCCAGCCCGCGCCGAGCGACTTCGCGAGGAAGTCGGTGTCGCACGGAGTTGAGCAGCCCCAGGACTTGACGTGATCCTCGATCCCGAGCTTCTGGGCGGCCTGCAGGATCACGAGCGCCTCGGGCGGCGTGAAGTTCAGGACGACCGAGCCGTTCGGGCCGGCGTCGTTGACGAGGCTGATCGCGACCGAGCTCGCGTCGGTGATCGGCACGTTCTCGGTCAACTCGGTGATCGGGACGTGCGAGGCCTTCGCGACGGCCAGCGGCCCGGCCGCGATGTACCCCGTTCCCGGGACGTTCGACTGCACGAACACGACCTTCTTGGCGCCGTGCGCGATCACGTACTGCACGGCTCCGTCGGAGCTGTAGCGCGGGCCCATGTTGACGGCGGCGCTGTTCGGTGTCGACCAGCACTCGGGCGCGATCCCGGCGTCCATCTCGAAGATCCCGAGCGACTTCCAGTAGGACTGGTCGAGCGTGCACTCCAGCAGGTCGAACACCCCGTCGATCGCGACCACGTGATCGGCCTGGATCAACTGCTTGGCATCAGCCGTGATCTGCGACGGCTGCGTCTGGTCGAGCTCGACGTGCAGCACCAGCGGGTGACCATCGACACCGCCGTTCGCGTTCACGCACGCGAAATACGCGTTGATCATGTTCGGCCCATCGGTGAAGTCCGTGCCCGGCTGGTGCGTATCGATCGTGCCCACATTGATCGGGGTGCCGGTCGCCTTGACCCCCGGCTTCGGGCCGCACGACGAGACGCTGACCGCCGCACTGTGCGCCGTCGCGCGCGTGCTGCGGGCGTTGCTGCTGGCGCTCAACCATAAGGTGAGCACGGCTACGGCACCGATCGCCGCGAAGACCGCGGTCAGCCTCGCGGCTGACCCGTGTAGGTTCGCCTTCACTTCCTCCTCCTCCACTGATCGAGGTGTGTGACCTCTGTTGTTGCCGTCGAGGTTGCACACTGACGATGCAGCGGCGCGCCTCCGCTCGCCACGCAGCCTCTCCGCGTCCGAACGCTAGTTCATCGTCAAGCGGCTTGTCAACCAGCCTGAGGATGGCCGGCGGGCCGCGTCGCTCAGCCTGCCGCTACGCCAGGCGACGCCGGGCGCGGGCAAAAAGAGGGCCCGACCGGCGGGTCGGGCCCTCGTGAGAGAGAACTCTGCGACGCGGCGTCAGCTGGTGGCGCCGAGCGCGACGGCCGCCGCGTGTGCGTACTGCAGGTGACGCTGCATGTACGGCAGCCACACCTTCGCGACGGCCTTGATGGCGGCGTCCGTCCCCGTGCTGATCTCCTGATCGGTCAGCTGGATGAACTGCTCGTGACCGGTGACCTCGTCTTCCGCAAACGTCATGTTGAAGGCACGGCCGGTCAGGCTCTCCAGCCCGCTCAGCATCGTCGCCTGGGCGTCGCTCGGTGCCGTCGGAAGCTGGATGCCGAGGGCGTTCGCGACCTTGTCGGTCATCAGGAGCAGTTTCGAGTGGTCGTTGAAGATGACCCTCGCGACCGCGAGCACGGCGAGGTTGTGGCTCTTCGACTGGGCGAGCTTGGCCGCCTCGAGCTGAGCGATGTTCGCCTGGGCCGCTGCCTGGACCCAGCTGATGTCGACTGCGGAGACCTTGGGCGACTGGGTGAGCGCCGCGGTCCGGCTGGTCTGCGCGAGCGCGGTCGCCGGAACGGCTCCCATGATCAATGCACAGATGAACGGTGCGATGCGATTCCGCATGGTCTGAGACTCCCTGTCGTCGGTGCTGCGCGCCGAGGCGCACAGCTGTTCGATGGACTTGATTCGTCTGACCGTTCGAACACAGCGGCGCGCCGGAGGTTGCGGTCATGCGCAAGAAATTTGTCGTGGGCTGCCCGTTGGTCCAGCACGAACGCTCCACGGCTGCCGGAGTCCCCGGCCGCCTCCTCAAGTCCGCATGCGACCCGGCTATCAGGGTTGGCGGTGCCAGCCAAGCGCGGTGGCGGCCTCGAGCTCCGCCCCGCGCGCTCGCGGATGGCGCGTCGTCATTCCAACCGCCGGCACGATCGCATAGGCTCGCGATCCATGGCTCGCACGCATCTGCCCCTCGCGGCCGCGCTCGTCGCGGCTTGTGCGCTGCTCGCCGGCGCGCCGGCGGCACGCGCGTCGCGGGCGTCTGCGACGGAGGTGCCGGTGGCCTCGCTGGCGCCCGACTCGTCGCAGGTGCTGGAGAGCTATGTCAGCGTCAACGCCCCGCTTCCGGCGGCTGACGGTCCGCATCCCGCCGCGTGCGATCGAATCGGCTACCTGCGCTTCCGCAGCGCCGCCGGACCGGCTGACCCGGCGGATGCTGACGCGATCTTCGTCGCGCAGCCCGGCATCTTCGAGGGACCGGCCGCGTTCGACCAGGTTGCCAGGCACACGGTCGAGGCGGCGGCGGCCGCCGGCTATAACGTCGAGTTCTGGGCACTGAACCCTCGTTCCAACTGCCTGGTCGACGGGACCGGCGTGCGAGCCGCGGCTCAGGCGCGCAACCCGGACCTCGCGCTCGGCTACTACTACGGCGGGGACCGGGTCGACGGCCACGCGTTCGCGGGGTTCACGAGCGAACGCGATGCCGCCTGGCTGGGGCACGTCGGTCTGGCCCAGACGGTGCAGGACGAGTACACGATCATCAGCCGGCTCCCGGCCTGGTTCCGCCGCACGCGCGTGCTGTGTGGGGGGCACTCGCTCGGAGGTGTCGTGACCGGTGCGTTCGCGAACTGGGATTTCTCGGGGACACGTGATCCGGCCGCAGCGGGCTACGAGCAGTGCGCCGGCTACTTCGCGCTCGACACGCGCTTTCAGATCTCCGCTTCGTCAATGGAGGGAATGCTCGCGCCGCTCGCCCCCGGACTCCTCGCCACGAGTCCGGCCGCCCGCCCGTACATCGACTTTCCGCCGATCACCCCGGCGACGCTCCAGTCGCTGCCGATCCTCGGGATCGCGTCGTACTTCGATCCCGCGGCACCGAGCACGGTGCTGGCGGCACTGCCGCAGACCTCGGAGTTCAACTCGACGCTCGATCTCCTGCTCGCCGCGAACTGGGGCGACTTCCTCGGCGACACCCCGGACCCGCGGAGCTTTGACATGACGAACGAAGCCACGCTCGGCTTCACCTTCGGCGACGTCTCGGACCCGATCGGGATCCTCCGCGCCAGCATCGGCGTGCCGACGGGCGGGCCCGTGATCGAGAAGTCGTTCCCGGTGGCGTACGGCACGCCGTCAGAGGGCTTCGGTCTGCTGGGCGGCAACGATCTGATCGCGCCGGCTCCCTCGTCGGCGGGGCCATCCGGTCCGCTCTACGGATGGCTCAACTACAACCAGCTTCCGAACCCGGCCCCGTCCCCGAGCGACGATCCCGGCCATCCGTACACGTCGGCGACGAGCGAGGTCAGCGACGTCGTGCAGTTCTCGCGAGCGCTGTTCGACGCGGGCGTGCCGTTCACCGAGGAGTACTTCCCGACACGGCTGCTTGCCGACCTGACGCAAGCGGCCCTCGGCGTGCGCACGGGATCGCTCGCCGATCTGGCGTACACCGACGGCATCGCGGTGCACCCGGCGGCGTACGTCGATGCCTCCGAAGGCCTGGCGCCCTCGCTCGGCCCCCCGCCGGCCGGTGCCGCGCCCCAGGTTGACGTGATCGCGGACGGGTACAACCATCTCGACGTGCTGACTGCCGCGCGAGTGCAGAATGACGGGCTCCCCGAGATCACGAGCACGACGCTCAGCGCTTGGATGCGCGAGGTCGTTCCGGCGGGCTCGGCGGCTCGCCGGCCGCCGGCCGCAGCGTCGCTCGGCAGCTCGCCGGCCGCCGGCTGAACCGGCGCTTGACCCGTTCGGTAGTTTGTCGCAAGACGCACGATGTTGATCTATCTGCTGATCGCTCTGCCGCACCTGCTCGGGCTTGTCGCGTTGCTGGCGTGGGCGTTCTCCACGGGCGCGTGCAGGTTGGGCGACGAGACGGACGACGGCCACGGCGGCCACGGCGACGGCGGTGGCCCGGACGTGCCGCCGCTCCTCCCGCAGCCCGTGAAGCCAGGCGGAGGGCTGCCGCTCGTGGCCTCCGCGACTCCCTCGCGGAGGTTGCGCGCGGGCGAGCGGCTCAGCGAGCTGTATCCGGTTCGGGTGCGGCGCGATTCGCACCCGCGACCGGATCGCGCGCCGACCCAACCCTGAGCGGCTGCCCCGCTGGGCAGCCGCTGTGCACCCCCGGGGCTTCAGCCGGTCCGCGAGGCGGCCTCACCGGCAGCTGCGAGCTCGGTCTCCCACCACGCGATCGTGTCGGCCATGGTCTGGCGCAGCGGGATCTGCGGCTCCCAGCCCGTCGCGGCGTGCAGCCGCTCGAACGAGCCGCGATGGTCCATCACCTCATGGGCGCGCACGCGAGCCGGATCCACCACGTGCTCGACTGCGATCGGAGCCAGCAGCGCCGCGATGTTGGCGACCTGGTCAGCCGCGGAGATGGAGCGCCCTGAGCTGACGTTGTAGGCGCCGGGAGTCACCGCCGGCTCGGCGAGCAGCCGGTAGGCGCGGACGACGTCCCGGACGTCGGTGAAGTCGCGCCGCGCGTCGGGGTTCCCGGTCACGATCCGCAGCCGGCCGGCACCGTCGAGACGGGCCCGGGCGGCCTGCTGCGCCAGTGACGAGACGATGAAGATCGGGAGCTGGCCGGGGCCCGCGTGGTTGAACGGGCGCGCGCGCACGATGTTGAGCCCGTGGGCCTCGGCGTACACGCGCGCGAGCATGTCGCCCGTGGCCTTTGAGACCGCGTACGGGTTGGCGGGCTCGAGCGCGGCATCCTCTCGCACGGGCAGTTCGGCTTTGGGCCCGTAGACCTCGCACGAGCTTGCCCAGACCACGCGACAGCCGGCCGCTTCGCGCCTAATCGCCTCGAGCACGTTCGTGGCGCCGTTCACGTTCGCTGTCACGGTCGCGGCAGGGTCCTCCCAGGAGCGGCCGACATGACTCAGTGCGGCCAGGTGGTAGACGACGTCCGGGGCGAATTCGGCCAGCAGGCGCAAGAGGGCGTCGCCATCCTGGAGGTCAAGCTGGATCGCCTTCGTGCCGGATACGCTCGCGCGGCCGCTCCGGGAAAGGCCGAGCACGTCATCGCCGGCATCGGCGCAGGCGCGCACGAGCCAGGCGCCCGCAAAGCCTGATGCGCCGGTGATCAGGACGCGCACGACGGCTCGCTCATCTCAGGTGTCAGCGGCGCAGCCGCTCAGCCGCGCGGATCGTCGGAACGCTCGTCGGCCGGCCCTGCAGCGGTCACGCTCACGGCGTGCTCGATGCGACCGTGCCCGTTGCTGGAATAGTCAGCTGCGACGGGCGGCGCCGGAGGAGGCGCCGGCGGGTTCAGGCGGCGCTCGAGCTCGCCGAGCGCGATTCCGAACAGCAGGTGCCGGTAGGTCGCCTGCCACAGCGCCCGGCGGTTGCCCGAGAGCTCGGGCAGCTCCTCGCGCGCGGGGTGGAGGCGGTCTGTCAGGCCCACGAGCGGCCACAGGGCGAAGTTCTCGACCATCGCCAGCGCGGGCCCGCGGAGCACGGCTGGAACCGGCAGCGTCGGCGCGACGTTCGCGTAGACGGCGCCGAACACGGTGCCGTTCCAGAGATGGGCGGCGAGTCCGATCGGGTACCAGCGATCGCCCCGCGCGAGCGCTTTACCGAGCAGCTCGACGTCGTCGTAGCGGGACCGGAACAGGAGCTTGTCGAGCGGCTGTTGCGCGGCCCATAGCGAGGCTGCCGCAGTACCGCAGACCGCTCCCCTGAACGTTCGCGTGCGATCGATGCCGAGGCTCAAGGCAACCAACTGTAACGGGCGCGCTCGGCGTGGGTACCGCCTTGTGCGATGGATCACGCTGTCCTGCACGAGCGGACCAGGCAGAGGGGCGTCAATCCGCTCGCGTACTTGCTCGTTCGGGCTGTGGTGACCCCGTTCTTCCGCGTGTACTTCCGGATGAACCGGTTCGGCCGCGAGCACATTCCCGCCGATGGACCGGTGATCATCGCAGCCAACCATCGCAGCTTCCTCGACCCGTTCGTGATCGGGACGATGACCCGGCGCCCGATGCACTTCGTGGCAAAGAAGGAGATCTTCCGCTACCGGTGGCTGTCGTGGCTGCTGAGCGCCGTCGGCGCCTTTCCGGTCGACCGCGGCGCCGGAGATGCCGACACGATCGAGACCGCCAAGGCGATCCTCGCGCGCGGCGAGATCGTCCTGATGTTCCCGGAGGGCACGCGAATCCGGCCCGGCGGACTCGGCAGGCCGCGCCGCGGAGTTGGGCGGCTGGCGCTCGAGACAGGCGCTCCCGTCGTGCCGATCGCCGTGTTCGGCACCGAGGCGATCCGCCGTGGCGTGCTGATCCGCCCGCACAAGGTCCGCGTGCGTGCGGGGCGCGCGCTGCGCTTTCCGCATGTGGAGCACGCATCGCCGGCGCTCGCCGGCGCTGTCACCGGCCGGATCTGGCCGTGCGTGATGCTCCAATGGGAGTGGCTCGGAGGCCTGCCGCCGATCCGGCGCGTCGCGGTGATCGGAGCGGGTAACTGGGGCACGAGCGTCGCTGTCGCCCTTGGCCGCGCCGGCTGCGAGGTCGTCCTCGGGTGCCGAAGCCAGGAGCAGGCCGAGCTGCTGCGTGCGCTGCGCGTCAACGAACGCTATCTGCCCGGCGTCGAGCTGCCGGCGAAGGTCGAGATCGTCAAGGCCTCGACGCTCGATTTCGAGCGCCAGGATCTGATCTGCCTGGCCGTCCCGGCCCGGGCCCTGCCCGGCGTGCTGGCCGCCTACGGCGAGCGGATTCCTGCGGGGGCCGGCATCCTGATCTTGACGAAGGGGCTCGTGCCACCGCTCGGGACGCTCCCGTCCACGTTCACGGCCGCGCGCTGCCACGCCCGTGCGATCGCCGTGCTCGGCTGGCCGGCCGATCCGCCGCAGGCGCTGAACGATGGCGCCGCGGTGCTCGTCGGTTGCACCAATCGCGGCTTCGCCCGGCAACTGCGCGACATCCTCGGCGCCGGCGGCGTGGCCGCCTCACTGTCCGTCGACGTCACCGGCGTCGAGCTCGCCGGCTGTGCCCGCAACCTTGCCGTGCTCGCTGCGGGCGCGGCGGCGAAGGCCGGGCCGGGGGTCGCCGGCGCCGCCGCGGGCCGGGTGTTCGCCGAGGTCGACGCGCTCGCTCGCGCGCGCGGCGCCCACCCCGAGACGTTTGCCGGCCTGGCGGCCGCGAGCGACCTCACGGCCGGCGCCGAGGCCGACTCGCCGCTCGGGCACTCGCCGGAGGCGGTCGACTCGCTGCGGCTGCTGGCGAGCTTCGCGCGCGACGCGAGCGTTCACACACCGGCGATCGACAACCTCACCGCCCTGGTCGAAGGCCGGCTCGAGCCGCACCGCTGGGCGGAGACCGTCACCGGCGCGAGCGCGCCGGCGAGCGCGCGCTCGGTGCGCGCAGCCTGACGCGAGATAGGCTCTGGCGTGCAGTGGCCACGGACACACCGACTCAGCAGAGCAAGGCCGAGCTCGACGCTCGCTTCAGCGAGCTGTACCGCGCCCATCTGCGAGATGTCTACTCGTACAGCTACTACCGCGTCGGCAACCATCACGACGCCGAGGACCTCACCGAGCAGACGTTCCTTCAGGCCTACCGGCACTTCGAGCGAGCGCTCCGCGAGTCGGACGGGCGGCCGCTGCGGCCGTGGCTCATCCGCATCGCGCACAACCTCGCCGCGAACTTCTACCGGGATCGCTCGCGCAAGCCGGAGTCGGCGATCGAGGATGCGAGCATGATCTCCGCTCCCCACACGACCGAGTCGCTCGTCGAAGGGCGCGAGGAGCTGAGGGCGATCCTCGACGGTGTACGGCAGCTTCCGGACGACCGCCGCGAGGCCCTGATCATGCGGTTCGCCCTCGGTATGGACAATCGCGAGATCGCCCGCGCGCTCGGCCGCACCGACGGGGCCACCAAGGTGCTCCTGCACCGCGCGATCCGGCAGCTCGAGGGGATGCTCACCGATGGTGGCGACAACGGGGCAGGTGGAGCATGACCGTCAACGTCGAAGCACTTCTGCGCGAGGCGCTCGCGCCGGTGGAGCCGCCCGCGGCGCTCGTGAGCAAGGTCGAGGCGGCGCTCATCAACCTCACCGAGCTCGCTCACGAGGAACTCGAGAGCTGGGAGCTCTCGGCGATGCGGGATCCCCGTAACTGGGTGCGCCCGGCGGCCGCCGCGATCGTCACGGCAACCGCCGGGACGGCGCTCGTGATCGTCCGCGTCCGCAGCCGCCAGCGCGCGCGGGCCGAGATGCCGTCGACCCTCCGCGAGCTCGCGGAGCGCACGCTCCAGGACATCGCCGAGGAGACGCGGCGGATCCTGCCCGAGCGCTGATCCGGGTGTTCGCTTTCGTGGGACCTGCCGACGGTTCCCGCTGCTAGCGTCCGCGCCCACGGCAATGGCGACCTGCTATCGACATCCATCACGAGAGACCGGTGTCTCATGCTCCTCGTGCGGCCGGCCGATCTGTCCGGACTGCATGACTCCGACGCCGGTCGGGATGCGCTGTCCCGAATGCGCACGGGAACGGACGAAGGTCCGCACCCTCCGCACGCCGACGAGCCGCTATCAGGCGTGGGAGATCCTGATCGCGATCAACGTGGTCGTGTTCCTCTCGGAGGTGGCGACGGGTGTGTCGCTGGGCGGCAACGACTCCGGGTGGGTCTTCGAACACGGCGTCCTGTTCGGGCCCTTCATGAGCGGTGGCCATCACGAGTACTGGCGGTTGCTGACGACGGGCTTCCTCCACGCGAGCCTGATCCACATCGCCCTGAACATGCTGTCGCTGTACTTCATCGGACGCATCCTCGAGCCGGCGATCGGCTCGGTCAACTTCCTGGCGATCTACATGGCCTCGCTGTTCGCGGGCTCGTTCGGCGCTCTGCTGTTCACGCCGGCCGAGCCGACGCTCGGCGCGTCGACGGCGATCTTCGGGGTGCTCGGGGCCCTGATCGTCGTCGCCCGCGCGCGCGGCATCTCGCTCTGGCAGAGCGGCCTCGGCCCGATGCTCGCGATCAACCTGATCTTCACGCTGACGATCTCCGACATCTCGATCGGCGGGCACATCGGCGGCCTCGCCGGTGGGCTGCTCTGCGGCTGGTTCGTCGTTGAGTTTCATGAGCGCCAGCGCAACCACAGGCTTGCCCTGGCAGGGTGCGGGCTGGTTGCGGCGCTGAGCATCGTCGCGGCGATCGCGGTCGCCGGCGGCCACGGGCTCGTCCCCAACGGCTGGTACCTCTGACGCGCCCGAATCTGACGGGGCTACATCTCGACCGTCAAGGCCCGGCCGGCCTCGGCCTGCTCGGAGTCGATCAGGTCACGTGTGATCTTCGGCAGCTCCCGGGCGGCGTTCGGGTGGTCGCATTCATGCGTGACGGCGATAAGGTCGCTGCCGAGACCGAGCGCGAACAGCATCTCGGTCGCAGACGGTACGAGGCTGACGATTCGCATCGGATTGGAGAAGAACGATATGGCACCCGAGCGCTTGACCGAAGCGGAGATCGTCGCGCGCCTCGCGGGCTCGGCCTGGACGCGCGAGGGCGAGACGATCGTGCGGAACCTGAAGCTGCGCGACTTCGACGACGCGATCGGCTTCGTCAACAAGGTGGCGTCGGTCGCCGAGCGCCACGACCACCATCCCGACATCCTTGTCCACGGCTACAACGGCGTCCGGCTGACGCTCTCCACGCATTCGGCCGGCGGTCTGACGGGGCTCGACTTCGAGATGGCGTCGCGCTTCGACGATCTGCTCGACTGACGCATCCGGGGCGATCGCGTCCGCTGGGTCCGGCCGCGTGGTGGCGGCCGCCCCCGGGGAGGACGCTGACGGTGCTGATACCGTTCCGGTCGTCGCTTTCAATGAATGACGACCCAGCTCGAAGTAGCAGCGCCGCACGGTGCGGCTCGCGCCAGTGAAGGCGCTGCTCATCATTCTCACGGGGCTGCTCGTCCTCGTGAACGCGTTCTTCGTGATCGCGGAGTACGCGCTCGTGCGGTCACGCCGCGAGCGGCTCGAGACGATGGCCGAGGAGGGATTGCGTGGGGCGCGGCTGGCGCTCGCCCACCTCGATCAGCTGGGCGACTACATCTCCGCGTGCCAGGTCGGGATCACGATGGCGTCGATCGGGATCGGCGCGCTCGGCGAACCCGCGATCGCGCACGTGCTGGAGCCGCTGCTCGGCCACGTCGTCGCCCATGGCGTCGCGGTCGTGATCGCCGTCGTGCTCACCTACGTGCTGATCACGTTCGCGCAGAGCACGATCGGCGAGATCGTTCCGAAGCTCTACACGATCCGGCATGCCGAGGGGCTCGCGCGTCGGATCGCTCCGCCGATGCGGGCGTTCAGCTGGCTGTTCAAGCCGTTCATCGTTCTGCTGAACGCCTCGTCGGAGTGGATCCTGCGGACGCTCGGGACCGACCCCTCGGTCGAACCCGAGGGCGGAACGCCGGACGAGCTGAAACGGATCATCGCGCTCTCGCAGACCGGCGGACAGATCGATGCCGGCGAGGCGGACATGCTGACCGGAGTCTTCCACCTGCACGAGCAGGAGGCACGGCAGGTGATGACGCCGATTCCCGCGGTCGTCACGATCGACATCTCCGCGACCGTGGGCGAGGCGCTGAAGCGGTGCGTCTCGGCGGGCCATTCGCGCCTGCTCGTCACCGAGAACGACGACGAGGACCAGGTCCGCGGGATCGTGCACGTCAACCAGCTCGTCAGGCAGCTGCTCGCCGGCGGCACCGAATCGTCGTTTGCCGCGATGGTCAGGGAGGCGCCGATCGTGCCCGAGACGAAGCCGCTCGACGACCTGCTCGCCGATCTCCAGCGTGAGCGCACCGAGCTCGGCGTCGTGATCGACGAGTACGGCCGGACCGCCGGGATCGTCACGATCGAGGACATCATCGAGGAGATCGTGGGGGAGATCTCCGACGAGACCGACCCGGCGGGCGGTGCGGTCCGGCGCCTCGCGAACGGAGACTGGCTCGTGCGCGGCCACGTCGCCGTCACCGACCTCGAGGACTATGGCCTCGAGTTGCCCGCCGACACCGACGCGTACAACTCCGTCGGCGGCTTCGTCTTCGCCGAGCTTGGACGGCTCCCGCGGCGTGGGGATTCGATCTCGGCGAACGGCTACACGATCCGTGTCGAGTCGGTCCGCCAGAACCGGATCGAGGCGGTGCGGATCCGCCAGTGGCGCGATTCGGCGCCCTCAGGTTGATTTGCGTGACCCTGCGCTTGCACTCTTCGCGACATTAGTTACTATGCCGTTCAGGTAACAGCCGGGCTTGGAGCCGCGCAAGCGGCTCGCCTGTGATTTCCCGGTGGTTGAGAGGAGAGATGAAGCCGGCCACTCGTGGCCGGCTTCGCCGCGTTAAGGGTTCGCCGCAGACGCGCCACGTGCGTCCGGAGGCAAAAAAGAAGCCGGCCCGCTGGGACGGGCCGGCTTCGCGCTTCTGGGGAGGAGGTGCTGCTATGAGGTACGTCGCGAAGCGAAGGATGATCGCTCTTCTTCAAAGAAGGTTAAATCTTCGTTAGGGATTGACGCAGAACGTTAGCGAATGATCGTGTTCTCGTTCGCGTTCCCTCCCGAAATCGCCGCCGCGGGTCGAATAAGCGCAAACCGTCGACTCTTTTTCGACCCGCCCCCACGGCTGCCGCCGCGCTGGGGGGTGTCGCGGCGGCAGTTCTGGGCGCGCCCGGTCTCAGGAGGAGTGGTCGTAGAAGCCGCGGCCGGTCTTGCGACCGAGCGCGCCCGAGTCGACCAGTTCGCGCAGGCGCGACGGGATCTCGATCCCGACCGACTCGCCGATCGCCAGGGACACATCGAGCCCGATGTAGTCGAGCAGTGCGAGCGGGCCGGTCGGCATTCCGGCTCCGAGCTTCATGCAGGTGTCGATCGACTCCGGGTCGAGCCCGGTCTCGGACATCAGCCGCACGGCGTCGAACAGGTACGGGAACAGCAGCCGGTTGACGACGAAGCCCGGCGTGTCGGGTACCTCGACGGGAGTCTTGCCCATCGCGACGCACAGCTGATGGGTGCGCTCCCGCGTGTCGGGACTGGCCTCCTCGGGGAACACGACCTCGACGAGCGCCATCCGCGGCACCGGGTTGAAGACGTGCAGCCCGGCGAACCGCTCCGGGTGGCCGCTCGCCCGCGCGAGTTCGGCGATCGACAGCGACGAGGTCGTCGTCGCCAGCACGGCGCCCGTCCCGGCGTGACGGGAGAGCTCACCGAGATCGGCCAGGACCGCGGCCTTGGAGCCGTGGTCCTCGACGATCGCCTCCACCAGGTAGCTCGCGGTGTCGAGCTCGTCGAGGTCGGTCGTGACCTTGATCCGGCCGGCGTCGGCGCTGCCGTTGAGCTTGTCGCAGCTCTTCGTGACGCTCGCTCGCGCCCGGTCGGCGGACCCGCTGGAACGCGCCCACAGGAGTACGTCGGCGCTTCCGGACGCGACGGCCGCGAGGCCGCACGCGATCGTTCCAGAACCTGCGATGCCGAGTGTCTCAGTCACGATTCCACCTCACAACCGCACGTTGTTCCTGCTACTCGGGCCGCGTCGGTAACGACGACGACCAGCGACGACGATCATCGACTCCAGCAACATTACAGGACTGTATGTTAAGTCGGTTCGCATTTTGTACGCGCGCGTCACCGGTCTTTCCCCGACCCGCGTCGCGGCCTCCGTGCGGTGTGGCTGCTCGCTTCCGCCGCTCCACTCACGCGGATTCCCACCTGAAGCCGGGCTCGGCGAAACGCGGCACGAGCGGGCTCGCCGGCAGGCCGGCGGGCGGGTCGGCGTCGTTGTATGCACTCGGCGCGAGGTCGTTGGGCGCATCGGGATGGAACAGCGACGCGAGGTACTGGGCCTGCCCGCGCCCCGGCCCGAGCTCGGTCTGACCGCCGCCGTAGGCGCCGATCCCGCGCTCGGCACAGTAGTCGTAGGTCGCGCACAGACGCGGCAGCGAGCCGATCCGGGAGGGCTTGAGGTTGACCATCCGGGGTGGGAAGGAGAGCGCCTCGATGTCGGCGATCGAATGGATCGGCGCGTCCCACGTCAGCCTGTCGCGCGCGCCGGCGAGAACGGCGGCGGTCTCGGGGTCGGCGATGTCCGCGTCCTCGAGCCAGGCGTCCTCGAACGCCTCGACGACGCGCCGGTAGAGCACCGGGTCGGCCGCCTGATCGACCGTCGTGCCGGAGTAGAACGCCTTGAAATCGATCGAATCGACCGCGCGGGTTGCGATCAGCGCCTCGAACACCTCGGGCGTCCAGGAGCTCGTCGCATCGAGCTTGAAGCGCAGCGTCGGGTCCAGCGCCAGCCGGCGGCGCACCGGCTCGAGGGTCGGTGGCTCGCCCAGCCGCACCGAGACGACGTAGCGCATCGGTCGCGCCGTCCGGCCGAGCGCCCGCTCGAGCGAGACGCCGGCTTGGCGCAGGGCGAGGTCGAGCGCGGCGCTGTGGAAGGCCCACAGCCGGTACAGCCTCGAGACCTCGTGCTGCGGCGCCACTCCGAACAGGTCGAGCGACTCGACGTGCGCGCAGAACTCGGCGAGGGTGAAGTGGCCGGCGAGGTCATGCACCGGGCCGGCCGCCTGCAGCGCCTCGTGGTCGACCGCGTCGTAGACGACGTCCTCTCCGACTCCGTCGAGCCCGTCGCCGGTCAGGCGCACGACCGTCGAGACGCGCTCCCAGCCGGCCGCGATCTCGCCGCGCAGCCCCTCGAGCGAGTAGCCGTCGACCGTCAGCGGGAGCGTTGCCAGTCGGTCGAACGTCGCCATCGTCATGCGCATTCTCTCAGGCGCGCTCTTTCAGGCGTGCTCACGCGGGCGCTCAGGTGGATAGGATGCCGCGCACCTTGGACCTGACGCTCTCCCCTCAAGAGGCGACGTTCCGCGACGAGATCCGTGCCTGGATCGCCGCCAACAACCCGGGCCGTGAGCCCGCGGGCGACGAGGCCGGGTTCGAGTTCCGTCGCGCTTGGCAGCGCAAGCTCAACGACGCGGGCCTCGCCGGGTTGTCATGGCCGAAGGATTACGGCGGCCGTGGCGCGACGCTGATCGAACAGGCGATCTTCACAGAGGAGATCGTTCGCGCCGGCGCCCCGCAGGTCGCCAACGTCCTCGCCCTCGCGATGGGTGGGCCCGACCGTGATCGTCCACGGTACCGAGGAGCAGAAGCGGCGCTACCTGCCGGCGATCCTCTCGGCCGAGGAGATCTGGTGCCAGGGCTTCTCGGAGCCCGACAGCGGCTCCGACCTGGCCTCGCTGGGGACCCGTGCCGTCCGCGACGGCGACGACTGGGTCGTGACCGGTCAGAAGGTGTGGACGACCTTCGCCCACCACGCCAAGTGGTGCATGCTCGTCGCCCGCACCGATCAGGACGCCCCGAAGCACAAGGGGCTCACGTACTTCCTGATGGACATGCAGCAGGAGGGTGTCCAGGTTCGCCCGCTGGTCCAGATCACCGGCGAGTCTGAGTTCAACGAGCTGTTCCTCGAGGAGGCTCGGATCCCGCACGAGAACATCGTCGGCGGTGAGGGCAACGGTTGGGCGGTCGCGATCACGACGCTGATGCACGAGCGCTTCACGCTTGCGTTCGGGCTTCAGGCACAGGTGCAGATCGCCTTGCGCGAGCTGACCGAGCGTGCCCGGACCGCGCCCGGCCATCCCGGGCAGGCCGCGATCGAGGATCCGGTCATCCGCCAGCGCCTCGCGCAGCTGATGATCGAGGCCGAGGTGCTCCGGCTCAATGCCTACCGGGGGCTCAGCGCCGTCATGCGCCACGGCGTCCCGGGTCCCGAGGGATCGCTCGGCAAGTGGCACTGGTCCGAGGTGAACCAGTCGCTCAGCGAGCTGGCCGTCGATATCGCCGGTCCGCAC
Source organism: uncultured Solirubrobacterales bacterium (assembly GCA_963705995.1). Taxonomy (GTDB): domain Bacteria; phylum Actinomycetota; class Thermoleophilia; order Solirubrobacterales; family Solirubrobacteraceae; genus Palsa-465. Next base: position 28,313 of record CAVPLN010000004.1, on the reverse strand, counting down.
GCGCTGCTGGCCGAGGACGAGTGGACCTACCGCCTGCTCCGTGCTCGTGCCAACTCGATCGAGGGCGGGACGACCGAGATCCTCAAGAACATCGTCGCCGAGCGCGTGCTCGGACTGCCACGCGATCGCTGAGACATGAACTTCGACTTCACCGATGACCAGCGCGCGATCAAGCGCACGGCCCGAGAGTTCCTCGAGGCCCGCTACAAGCCCGAGGTCGTCCGCGAGCTCGCCGCTGACGCGCGCGGCTTCACCGACGCGCAGTGGCATGACATCGCCGAGCTCGGCTGGCCCGGCGTCGTCGTCCCCGAGGAGCACGGTGGGCTCGGCCTCGGCGCCCTCGAGCTGATCGTGATCGAAGAGGAACTCGGTTACGCGCTCGCTCCCACGCCACTGCTCTCGTCCGTCTCGTCCGCACTCGTGCTCGGCGCTGCCGGCTCCGAGCAGCAGCGGCAGCGCTGGCTGCCGCTGCTCGCCGCCGGCGAGGCGCGCGGGACGCTCGCGATCGTCGACGAGCACGCCGGCTGGGCGCCGGATGCCTCCGATCTCCGGGCCGCCGGCGACGGCACCCTGACGGGGACGAAGATTGCCGTCGCCGACGGCGCGGGCGCCGACGTGCTGATCGTCACGGGAGCCGGTGGGGGTCACTTCCTCGTCGAGGCGGGCGCGCCCGGTCTGCGGATCGCGCCGCAGGAGGCGCTCGACCCGACCCGCAAGCTCTTCCGCGTCGACCTCGAGCGCACCCCGGCCGATCCGCTCCCGGCCGAGGACGCCGGCGCCGTCGCGCGCGCGTATGCGACGATCGCGGCCGCGCTCGCGGCCGAGAGCATCGGCGTCGGGCAGCGCACGATGGAGATGGCCGTCGAGTACGCGAAGAACCGCAAGCAGTTCGACCGTGCGATCGGCTCCTACCAGGCCGTCTCGCACCGCTGCGCGCAGATGCTGCTCGAGGTCGAGGGGGCGCGGTCGCTCACCTACGGGGCGGCCTGGGCGCTCGATCACGATCCCGGCACCGCGCTCCGGGCCGCCTCGATGGCAAAGGCGTACGCCGGCGACGCGGGCTGGCGCGTGAGCGCGTCGGCGCTTCAGGTCCACGGCGGGATCGGCTTCACCTGGGAGCACGACCTCCACTTCTTCCTGAAGCGAGCGGCGGCGAACGCCCACTCGTTCGGCGACGCCCGCTGGCACCGTGAGCGCGTGATCGCGCTCACGGCCTGACGCGCCCGCCGCCGCCTGACGCGCCCGCCGCCGCCTGACGCGCCCGCCGCCGCCTGACGCGCCCGCCGCCGCCTGACGCGGGTCACATCGCAGAAACGGCCGCTTGTAGAGAGCGGCCGCTTCAGGAGCGTAGAGCTGAGCGACCCTCAGTTGATCGCCTCAAGAGGATCTCATCAGGCCCGGACGGAACCGCCCATTCGGACGTTCGTCCAACTTCAGGGGTCTGGTTCGCCCGACCGGTTGTCCATGCCGAAATCTGGTGTGCAGGACAGTCGGAACTACAAGCGTCCTGCTCATGGGTACCACCTCCCGGGCATAGGGGTGGCCAGCAGCACGAGGGCATCAGCCAGGGGGCCCGCCGGCCCCCTGGCTCGCTGGCTTCACACCGCACCCGCGACCGGCGCAGGAACGCCGGCCGCTGACCCGAGCTTCAGCTGCCGCCGACCGGCACCACGAGCACCGGCCGGTCGGCCAGGTGCAGGAGCTTGTGCGGGGTCGAGCCGAGCAGCGCGCCGCGCAGCGGACTCTCCCCACGTGTTCCGACGACGATCACCCGTGCGTCGCGCTCGTGGGCGAGGTCGACGAGCGCCTCGGCCGGCGCCCGCTCGACGATCACGGCCTCGACCTCGACGCTCGTCCGCGCCGCCGCGCGCGAGCGATACGGCCTCCTGCAGGCGCTGGGTCGCCATCTCCTTGACGCGCCTGGTGGTAGTCGTGGATCTCGCCCGCCACCGGGTTGAGCTCGTAGCCGAACGCGACGATCACCTGCTCGCCGTATGCCTTGCCGACCTCGAGCCCGACCCGCAGCGCCTCCTTGGCGCAGGCGGACCCGTCGTAGCCGACGACGATGCCGCGGCTCATGACTGGTGCCCCGCGGGCGCGCCGGCGAGGATCGCCGGATCGACGACGCTTGGTCTGTTGTCTCTGAAGAAGCTCGGGCATCGTCACCCGTTGGATCAGCATGAACACGATCCCGAGGATCACCATCAGGATCGCGATCGCGACCGGCGAGCCGATCCCGAGGAACGGCGACGCGTATCCGGCGTGCGGTGCCGAGTAGACGATGATCGCCTTGACGAGGATGTACGTCAGGAAGGCCCAGCCGACGAACGGCAGCACCCCGATCAGCAGGAAGTTCCGGCGCCGTCTTGAAGCAGCTGACGCCGGTAGTAGACGACGCAAGCGAGTCCGGTGAACCCGTAGTAGAAGGCGATCGTCAGCGCGAGCGAGGTGAACGCGTCGCCGATCAGGTCGTAGTTGGTGCTCGTCGCGGCCAGGAAGACGTACACGATCGTCGAGACGACGCCCATCCAGATCGTCGAGAATCCGGGCGTCAGGAAGCGCGGGTGGATGTTGGCGAACGGCACCCGGGATCGCCTTCGCCCGCGCCATCGACAGCGTCGTGCGCGCGGTCGGCAGGATCGTCGTCTGCGTCGAGGCCGATGCCGACGTGAGCACGCAGATCGTCAGCAGCTTGTCGAGCGGCGAACCGAGCACGCCGTGGCCGAGTGGCGAGAGCACGTCGTCCGGGTGAGCCGATCAGCTGTCCGACGCCGCCGAACGCCTGCGCCGCGGTCGTCACCAGGACGAAGATCAGCACGAGCACGATCGTCGAGATGATCGCCGCACGGCCTGGGGTGCTGCTCGAATCCTCGGTCTCCTCGTTGACGCTGACGCCGGAGTCCCAGCCCCAGTAGACGAACACGGCGAGCAGGATGCCGCCGACGAGTGCGCTCGTGCTGGAGACGCCGAACGGGTTGAACCAGCTGAGCGCCGGCCTGATCGAGTGGTGCGGATGGCTCGTGTAGACCTTGATCAGCGCGACGACGGCGAACAGGATCAGGGTGAAGAACTCGAGCGCGAGCAGCGCCTGCTGGACGCGGGCCGAGATCTCGATCCCGATGTAGCAGATCCAGGTCATCACGATGATCCAGACGATCCCGATGATCGTCACGGCCAGAACCGAGGGGTTGCTGACGCCGACGAGCGAGCAGGTGTACTGGCCCGCGATCTGCGAGAGGCTCGGCATCACCAGCACGTCGGCGACGACGATCGCCCAGCCGCCCTGCCAGCCGAGCCACGGTCCCATCGCCTTCGTCATCCACGCGAACGTCGTGCCGCAGTCGGGGTCTGCGCGGTTCATCCAGTAATACGCGGCCGCGATGAACGCCATCGGCGGGAAGGCGGCGATCATCACCGCCGGCGAGTGGATGCCGAGTCCGGGGATCAGTGCGATGTAGCCGAGCGTGGCCGCGAGGCTGTATGCGGGCGCCGTCGAGGCGACCCCGATCACGATGTTCGAGAGGAACGTGATCGCGTTCTTCTTGAGCGCCGGCTGGTCGACAGTGACTGGGATCCCGCTCCGTCAACGACGCACTCTCCATCCGTCCCTCGCTTCGTTTGCGTTGGCGTGCAGCCCGGTCCGTTGCTCCGGGACCTGGGCGATTGTCTGCGGGACCCGGATGCGACGCAAGCGACCGATGGCCGAACTGGATGGTTCGCTTTATACCCAATGGCCAAAGCTGGGGCCTGCCGCCACCATGTAGCTTGGCCGGTGCGGCCGGCTCACGATGCCAGTGGGCGCAGTTTCGCCGTGGCCCACTTGCGGGTGGGCCACGGCACCCGACCGCCGCGTCAGGCCGGCTGGGACCGCAGCCACTCGACCGTGTCCGCGATGCCCTCGTCGAGCGGGATCCGGGCCTCCCAGCCGAGCAGCCGCTTGGCCTTCTCCACCGACGGCCAGCGGCGCCGGACGTCGACCTCGAAGCTCGGCAGGTGCTCGAAGGCGAGCTCCGCCGGGTCGTTCCCGCACGCCGCCCAGATCACGCGTGCGATCTCGGCGACGGTCAGCTCCTCGGAGGCTGAGATGTTGAAGTCCTCGTTCTCGCCCGCCGCCGCGGCCATCGCGGTGACGACGCCGTCCGCGATGTCGTCCACGTGTGTGAGCGTGCGCGTGTGCTCGCCCGACCCGAAGATCTGGAGCGGCCGCTGGCCGGCCAGCGTCTTCGCGATCAGATCCGGAACGGCGTGGGCGATGCCGGGCTCGTCGCGATCGGGCAGCTCGCCGGGGCCGTAGGCATTGAACGGGCGGCAGATCGTGTAGCGCAGCCCGTGCTGGTCGTGCGCGGCCCGTGTGTACACCTCGCCCGAGAGCTTGGAGAAGCCGTAGGCCGAATACGGTGACGGGCATACGCGGACGTGCTCCTCCGTCGTCGGGTACTCGGTCGCGTTCTCGAACACCATCGACGAGGAGACGTAGACGAACCGTTCCACCCCCTCGTCGATCGCAGCATGCGACGACCGCGCCCGTGAGCGCGTTGTTGACCTCGGTCAGCGTGAACGGGAGCTTGTGGAAGTTCGCGATCCCGCCGACGATCGCGGCCAGGTGGATCACGTGGCTGGCGCCACGGACCGCGGTGCGCGCCGTCTCCAGGTCGCGGAGGTCGCCCGTGTGCACCTCGCAGCCCTCGCGAATCCAGGCCGGCGCCGGGCGGTGGTCGCTGACGCGGACGTCGAACGCCGGGTCGCGCAGCAGGCGGCGGACGACGGCGGCGCCGATCGTGCCGGCGCCGCCGGTGACGAGCACCCGTGCCATCAGCCGGCCTCGTGGCCGGCGGGAAGCCCGACGAGCGCGGCTGCCTCGACGGCGTAGGCGAATACCTGCGCGGCGCCGAGAGCGTTCCACGGGTCGACGACGAGGCAGTCGGAGCTGGCGCGCGCAAGGATCTCGCGCAGCATCGGCTCGCCCTCGAACTCGGAGTGATTGGTCGCGACGATCACGACCTCGGCGTCGTCGAGCGCATCGGCGAGCGGCTGCGTGGGGCTCGGTGCGTGCGGGTCGCAGACGGCGACGTCGGCGAGTTCGCGTTCGAGCAGGCGGATCAGCTTCGGGCGACAGCGAGTCGCGCTCGTCGTCGGTGTTGCGCTTGAAGGTCAGACCGAGAACGGCGACCTTGCGGTTGGCGACCGAGCCGAGCCGCCGCCTGACCCCCTCGACGAGGAACAGCGGCACCGCCTCGTTGACGCGGGAGACCGCCAGCAGCATGCCCGGCGCGTTGGAGCGCTCCTCGGAGAACGCGAAGTCCTTGCGCAGGCACGTCCCGGCCGTCATGCCGGGCATTGCGATCCCTCCCCGCGGGTAGTCGTGGTTGATCAGGTCGATCACCTCGAACACGTTCGCGTCGTAGCGCTCGCAGTCCATCATCAGCAGGTTCGGCAGCGCGAACGTCGCGTAGCGGAGGATGTTCGTCCAGATCTTCGCGAGCTCGGCCTGCACCGGCGTCGTCCGCACGATCGGCGCGCCGAACACGCCGAACACCTCTGCAGCCCGCTCCGTCGAGGCGTCGCCGACGCCGCCGATGATGCACGGGAGGCGTCTCGATCTCCGCCAGGAAGCGGCCCGCCGCGATCCGCTCGGGCGTGTGCGCGACGAAGACGTCCTCGCCGACCCGGAGGTTGCGCCGCTTCTCGATGTAGCCGGCGACGAACTCGGTCGTGCCGGGCGCGATCGTCGAGCGGAGCATCAGCCCGTGACCGTCGCTGAGCAGCGGCAGCAGATCGTCGACGGCGGCTCGCACCTGGCGCAGGTCGGACTCGATGTGCGAGAACGACGGCGTCCCGATCGTGATCACGATGTCCCGTGCCCGCGCCGCGTCGGCGGCTCGGTCGCTCAGCTCCCAGCGATCGCCGGCGATCGTCCGATCGAGCAGCGCCTGGGCCCCTTCCTCCTCGAACGGCATGCGTCCGGCTCGGAGCGAGTCGAGCACGGCCGGGTCGTGATCGATCCCGAGGACGCGCAGGCCGCGATCGGCAAAGCACAGCGCCAGCGGCAGACCGACGCGCCCGAGGCCGATGACGGAAACGGATCGCTCGTCAGGCATGTGCCCTCACGATCTGACCTCCGGTCGGCTAATGGCCCGCGCCGCCATCTTCCGGGCCGGCGCTGAGGCTGCGCAGTGGTGACATCCCAACCTCGGCGCGGTGGCCGCGCACCTCTCCCGCGAAGGCGATCTGGCTCAGCCGAGCGATCTCTCGCTCGCCCTCGATCCGCGCCGGGTGCTCGGGAGGCAGGTCGCGGATCAGCGCGCGGATGCGGGCGCGGAGCTGCAGCGCGAAGTGGGGGGTGGAGGCGCCCATCAGCGCGCGCACGTCGTCGAGGGTCACCTCGCGCCCCTGCTTCAGGCGCTCCGGGTTTTCTGCCTGGCTCATCTGGCCCCTTCCGCCGGCTTCATCGCTGCGGCACCGCCTCGAGCAGGCTGTCGACCTGCGCCTGGAGGGCGACCGAGATCTCGCGAGTGTTGCCGATCAGCCAGGCGTGGTTGTAGACGGCGGCGGTCGGGCCTTCGCTCGTGTATCCGGGGGTGGCGTAGTTGAGGAAGTAGTTCAGCACTGAACTTGGAAGGGTATTGGGATCGTCGAGCAGGAGCTGTGGACCGTAGCTGCCGCTGCTCGAGAGCGCCGCGGCAGCGGCGGCATCGAGCGTGTCCCGGGCACCGAGCAGCACGTAGCCGTGGCCCGGACTCCGGATCGCCCATCCGAAGCTCCCCGGCACGTGCGCGCAGGGTTGCCCGTAGGCGCAGGCGGGGTACCGGTATTCGGCGAAGGCGACCGAGTTGGCGGCAGGGTCGGCGCCGCCGACGCGTTCGACTCGCCCGTAGTTGCGGAGCTCGGCGAGGACGCTGTCGGGGATCACGCTCGGAGGCCCGAGCACGAAGATGTGCAGCCGGCGCCGGCGATGGTGGCGGAGCGCCACTTCTGTCACCGCTGGAACGCCGGTCGAATTCACGTACAGGATCGGCTCGCCGCTCTCCGCGGCCCAGCCCGCAGCCGGCATCGCATACGCAGGCGCTTGCGCGGATGCGACCACGACGCTGTAGGCGTAGCGGCCGCGGAAGCGCGCTTCGAACGTGTCGATCGCGGCTGCCAGCGCGTACGGATCGGAGCCAGTGAGCGGGAACGCCCGCAGCTTCCCGACGGCCGGTACGTCGCCGATTCGCACGGCCTGGACGCCGCCGAGGCGCTCGTCGCCGGTTGGCGCGAGCAGTCGCAGGGCCGCCGCGGTCGGCTTCGGCAGCCTTCCGGGCGTCGACAGCAGCAGCGGCACGCGGAACGGCGGCGCCATCAGCGACGCCGCGGCGAGCGCGGCCTGCCAGTCGTCGGTCGGCGCGAGCGCGATCGCGGTCGGATGCGTCCCGGGCGCGGCCGACGGGAACACCGCGAGCGCGACCGCGGCAGCGACCGCAGCCGGGTCGGTCGTCGGCACGCGCGTCGTGTTCTTCGTCGCCAGCGCCGGGAAGCCGAGTCCGCCGGGCCCGGAGGACACCGTGCGCACGCGCGATCTGATCGCGCCGCCGCAGGCCGCGAGCGTCACCGCCATCGCGAGTGCGAGTGCGAGTGCGAGTGCGCGTGGCGCGGCGGGGCGGCGGGTGCCCATCGCGGTGCCACGTTAGCGGCACGATCCCGCGAGCAAACCCGCGATCGCCGCGACGGTACGTGCGTTGTCGGCCACTCGCCTCGCGATACGCTACGACTGCACGCCCAGACCCTTGCCAAGGAGGATGCGATGCCGGGCATTTCCGGTCGCATGTCGACAGTCGTCAAAAGCAAGATCTCCAAGCTGCTCGACCGAGCCGAGGATCCGGCGGAGACGCTGGAGTACAGCTACCAGAAGCAGATCGAGCAGCTTCAGAACGTCAAGAAGGGGATCGCGGACGTCGTCACGGCCAAGAAGCGCCTGCAGCTCCAGGAGGAGAAGCTCCAGCAGCAGGTCCTGAAGCTCGACACGCAGGCTCGTCAGGCGCTCGCCGCGGGCCAGGAGGACCTCGCCCGCACCGCGCTCGAGCGCAAGAACGTCACCCAGACCGAGCTGCAGTCGCTCGACGGGCAGGTCGCTCAGCTCGAGCAGCAGCAGCAGCAGATGACCGAGGCCGAGCAGCGGCTGCGCACGAAGATCGAGCAGTTCCGCTCCAAGAAGGAGGTCATCAAGGCTCAATACTCCGCGGCCGAGGCACAGGTTCGGATCTCCGAGGCGGCGACCGGCGTCGGCGAGGAGATGGCGGATGTCGGCCTGGCGATGCAGCGGGCGCTCGACAAGACCGAGCAGATGAAGGCGCGCGCGAGCGCCGTGCAGGAGCTCGAGGCGTCCGGGACGTTCGAGGACCTGCTGACGCTGACGCCCGGTGAGGACGACATCGATCGCCAGCTGAAGCAGCTGTCGAGCACGAGCGAGGTCGACAGCGAGCTCGCGCGGATGAAGGCGGAGCTCGGCGGCGGCGCACAGCCGGCCGGCGCGCTCGAAGCCGGCGCGGACGAGGCCGAGGTCGCGGATGCGGCCCCCGCGACCCTCGCGGCTCCCGAGCTCGCGGCGCCGGCGCCCGCGGAACCCGATGAAGCTGACGGCGCGCCGGCGCCGGCCGAGAAGGGGCCACGCTTCGACGACGCGAGCGGCTCGGCGGAGGGCCCTGCGACGTGATCGTCCGGATCTCCACAGAGGGCCAGTACACCCTCGATGAGGCCGACGTCGCCGAGCTCAACCGGCTCGACAACGCCGCGGTCGTGGCGTGCGCGGGCGGCGATGACGCCGGCTTCCACCAGGTCTACGAGCAGCTGCTCGAGTTCGTTCGAGCCCACGGGAGGACGGTCGCGCACGACGACATCGAGATCTCCGACGTGATCCTGCCGCCGCCCGACACGACCCTGGCGGAGGCGCGCGCCGAGTTCAGCGGCGAGGGCCTGCTGCCCGGCTGAGCAACGTCGCGCCGCCGGCGCTGAGTCGACCAAGAAGCTCCAGCGCTGCGACGATCTGCTGCGCCGCCTCCTCCGGCGTGCACGAGGTCGTGTCGATCCGGAGCTCCGGGTGTTCGGGGGGCTCGTAGGGCGAGTCGATTCCCGTGAAGTTCTTCAGCTGCCCGCTGCGCGCCTTCCGGTAGAGCCCCTTCGGGTCGCGCTGCTCGGCGACCGTCAGCGGCGTGTCGATGAACACCTCGACGAACTCGTCCGCGCCGACGAGCGCCCTCGCCATCCGGCGCTCGGCGCGGAACGGCGAGATGAACGACACGAGCACGATCAGGCCGGCATCGATCATCAGCCGCGCCACCTCGCCGACTCGCCGGATGTTCTCGACGCGGTCCGCCGGTGCGAAGCCGAGGTCCGCGTTGAGGCCATGGCGGATGTTGTCGCCGTCGAGCATGTAGGTGTGATGGCCGCGGCAGTGCAGCGCGGCTTCGACGAGGTTCGCGATCGTCGACTTGCCCGCGCCCGAGAGCCCCGTCAGCCAGACGACCGTTGGGCGCTGCCCGAGGCTGAGGGAGCGGGTCTGCTTGTCGACGGTGACCGCCTGCCAGTGGACGTTGCGCGAGCGGCGCAGCGCGAACTCGATCGTGCCGGCGCCGACCGTCTCGCCGCTGACGCGGTCGAGCACGGTGAACGTCCCCTGCCGCGGATTCTCGGCGTGGGGCGCGAACTGGACCGGTGTGCCCAGTTCGATCACGCAGCACCCGATCTCGCCGGCCGTCAGCTGCACGGCGGCGAGGTGCTCGCCCGAATCGAGGTCGAGCCGGTACTTGATCGGTGCGACCGTTGCGGTCGCGGTCTGCTCACCGAGCCGGACGTCGTACGCCCGGCCGCGCAGCAGTGGCTCGGCGCCGTGCCAGGCGATCATCACCTGGAAGCCGTCGGCCGAATCCAGCTCGGGCGGCGCCGCCGGCGGTGGTGCCGAAGCGTCCGCTCGGAACCCGTCCAGACATTCGAGCAGCGTCGGGCCACCGGCGAAGGCGAGGCGCGAGCTTGGGCTGCAGACGTTGTCCCCGTGGAGCGCGGAGATCGGGATGCAGGTGATCGGCGTCGCGAGCGTCGTTCCTGCCGTGAGCGCGCGGAATTCCGCCTCGAGCTCGGCGAAGCGCTCCTGCGAGTAGCCGACGAGGTCCATCTTGTTGACTGCGACCGCGACACTGCGGACGCCCAGCGCCGCCAGCATCCGGGCGTCGCGGATCGCCTCCGGCCGGATCCCGGCGACGGCGTCGATGATGATCACGGCGCAGCGGACGGGCGGCCCGCCCAGCAGATCGAGCGCGAACCGCCCGATCTCGCGCTCGTCGCGGTGCACGACATCGGTCTGGCCGGTGTGCGCGCCGAGTGCGGCGAGCAGGGTGCGTCGGCCGTCGCCGGCGCTTGCGCAGATGACGATTCGAAGGTTGTTTGAGGCCACGTACCCAGTGATCGGCTCAGATCGGGATGCCCCACAGCGGGAACCACCGCGCAAGCTCCTGCTCCACCGGCAGTTCACCGCCCATCTGGGCCTTTAGGACGAGCTCGCGCTCCGTGTCACGCTGCTCCGGTCCGCCACTGGGCACGAACGGATAGAACGTGCCGCGCTTGTAGTTGTAGATCCAGTAGAGGCGCCGCTGGTCGCCGTCCTTGAAGCCGAACACCGCGCACAGCAGGCGCTCGCCGTAGCCGCCGGCCTCGAGCGCCCCGCTGACCGCGTTGATCCCGACGACGAGGCCGTCGAAGTCGGAGCCGTCGAGCACGAGCCAGCGAAACCCGTAGGCATCGTCGGACCGCTTGACCGCCGTCGCGCTGTCGGCGGCCGTCGCACGCACGACCTCCTCCATGTCCGTCACGATCGAGTTGAAGTCCGCTGTCGCCAGTGGCTGGAAGACGATCGCGGCGCTCCCGCTGGAGGTGATCCCCAGCGCGGTTTCGAGCGTCACGTAGCCGGTGCTCATCGCGAACAGGCGATCGGGCGCGGGTCGCGCGAGCTTGCGCCGTCCGGTGATCACGTCGAAGAGCCCCATCAGTCGTACACCTACGGCCTGATGTTCGCAGAGCTTGCGCCGAGCCGTTTGGCCAGGTGGTGAGCGGCCTCGATCATCTCCGGTGGCTCGAGCACCTGGATCGGCGCGTCGAGCATCGCGATCTGCACAAGGAACATCCGCGACCACGGTCCCCGGGTCGTGACGATGCAGCTGCCCTCGCTCTCCGCCTCGACCGTCGTCCAGCGTCCCGGCAGCAGATCACGCAGCCGCGCCGCCCGCATCGCGACGCGGATCCGGCCGGGCTGCGACGGACGATCGCCGTCCGGTCCGCCCCGCAGCCGGTCGCGCACGAACGCGGCCGGGTCGTCGCCCGGAACGGTGCGGCGTCGTGCGCGGCCGCCCAGTCGCGTGCGGCCCCGGATCCGGTCGATCCGGAACGTGCGCCAGTCGTCGCGACCCAGGTCGAACGCGACCAGGTACCAGCGGGTGCCACTGTGGACGAGCGCGGCCGGTTCGACGCTGCGCTGCGACTGGCGATCCGCGCGGTCGACGTAGGCGAAGGCGACCCGCGTGCAATCGCGGCAGGCGCCGGCGAGCGTTGCCAGCAGGTCGGGGTCGATCTGCGGCCCGTCGAAGCGCAGCGACGAGGTCGCGTCGCCGAGGGCGCTGACGCGACGCCGGAGGCGGCTCGGCAGAACCTGCTCGAGCTTCGCGAGCGCCCGGATCGAGGTCTCCTCGATGCCCTGGATCGATCCCGCCGCAGCGGTGCGAAGGCCGACGGCGACGGCGACCGCCTCGGCGTCGTCGAGCAGGAGCGGGGGGAGATCGCCACCGGCGCCGAGCCGGTAGCCGCCGGCGACGCCCGGCGCGGCTTCGACGGGATAGCCGAGCGACCTGAGCTTCTCGACGTCGCGCCGGATCGTGCGCGGGCCGACCTCGAGCCGGTCGGCCAGTTCCTGGCCGGTCCACTCACGGCGAACCTGCAGCAGCGACAGAAGCGCGAGCAGCCTGGCGGATGTCTGGACCATCGTGTCACCAAGGATGCACGCTATTGCGGTCAGATGCTGTCCGCATACCAGTGGCCAGCGGAGAATTGCGGACTGGAGATGACCTCAATTTGGAGCAGGCTGAGGACATGTCGATCTCCACACTCACACCAACTCCCGAGCAGGACGCCGAGCCGGTCGCGCGATCGATCTGGCTCGGCTTCATCGTCGTCATCGCCGCATCCGTGATGGATCTGCTCGACTCGACGATCGCGCAGACGGCCGCACCCGCGATCCGGCGGGACCTCGGCGGCTCGTACGCCGATCTCGAGTGGATCTCGGCCGCCTACACGCTCGCGATGTCCGCAACCCTGATCCTCGGCAGCCGTCTCGGCGATCGCTTCGGGCGTCGCCGCGTGATGCTCGCCGGGATCGGTGGCTTCGTCGTCGCCTCGGCGCTGTGCGCGCTCGCTCCCACAGCCGGTGCGCTGATCGCGGCGCGTTCGTTGCAGGGCGTGATCGCCGCGACGATGGTCCCGCAGGGCTTCGGATTGACGCGCGAACTGTTCGGCGCGGAGGGCCAGCAGCGGGCGTTCGCCGTGTTCGGACCCGTGATGGGACTCGCGGCGGTCGCCGGACCGCTGATCGGCGGCGGGCTCGTCAACCTCGATCTGCTCGGCAGCGGTTGGCGTGCGATCTTTGTCGTCAACGTCCCGTTCGGGCTGCTCGCGCTCGCCGCCGGCCGGCGCTACCTGCCGGTCACCGCTCCGGCCGCGCCCCGGATGCGGCTCGACGCCCCCAGCGTCGCGCTCGCCGGCGCCGCGGGCATCGGCCTTGTGCTGCCGCTGATTCAGGGACGCCAGGACGGCTGGCCGGCCTGGTCGCTGATCCTGTTCGGCGCGGGCGTCGCGATGCTGGGATTGTTCGCGCTGCGCCAGTCGCGCCAGGCCCGCGCGGGGCGCTCGCCGCTGGTCGAGCCGTCGATCCTCCGGCGGCGGCCGTACGTCGCCGGGCTCGCCGTCGTGCTCACCTTCATCGGCGCGATGGGCGGGATGATGGTCGCCCTGAACGTGATGCTCCAGAGCGGCCTCGGCTTGACGCCGCTGGGGTCCGGGGTCGCGACGCTGGCGGTGCCGCTCGCCGCGATCGGCGGGTCGATCACCTCGTCGTTGCTGCTGGCGCGGATCGGCCGCCGCACGATGCACGCCGGGACCGCGACGATGGCCGCCGGACTCGTGATCGTCGACTGCGTGATGCGGGCGGCCGGGGGCCATCTGCACCCGTGGGAGCTCGCGCCGCCGCTCGCGCTCACCGGCTACGGCATGGGCATGGTGTTCGTGCCGATGTTCGACGTGATCCTCGCCGATGTCGCGCCCCACGAGATGGGTTCCGCCTCGGGGCTGCTCGAGTCCGTCCAGCAGCTCGCGATGTCGATCGGGATCGCGGCCGTCGGCACCGTCCTCTTCGACGACCTCGGGCGGGGGCGCGGCGCGACGGCGTTCGTGAGCGCGGCCGACCACGGGCTGCTGGTCGCCGTCGGGCTCCTGGCAGTCGCCTGGCTCGCCGTCTTCTGGCTGCCCCGGCATGCGCGGCTTGCGTCCTGAAACGAGAGCTCGTGCGGACCCGGCGGGTCCGGCCGATCAACGGGTGGCGCCCTGGAGCTGCGCCTCGAGCCGCGTCAGGGCCGCCACCCGCTGTTCGAGCGTCGGATGCGTCGCGAACAGCGCCGAGATCGACTGCTTGGCCTTGGGCGGAAAGATGTAGAACGCGGCGAGCTCGCCGGAGGCGGCGCGCAGGTCGCGCTGCGGGATCTCGCCCATCCTGCCCTCGATCTTGTAGAGGGCCGAGATCAGCGCGCTCGGGCGGCCCGTGATCAGCGCCGAGCCTCGATCGGCGGCGAACTCGCGGTAGCGCGAGAGCGCCTGCAGCAACAGCCAGGAGACCACGTAGACGACGGCGGAGACGAGGATCACGGCCATCGCGCTGACCGCGCCGCCGTCCCGCTCGTCGTCGAACATGCCGCCGAACCAGAAGCCCATCTGGACGATGAACGACGCGATCGAGGCGAAGAAGCTTGCGAGTGTCATCACCATCACGTCGCGGTTGGCGATGTGCGTCAGCTCGTGCCCGAGCACCGCCTCGAGCTCGCCCTGGCCGAGCAGTTGCAGCAGCCCGGCCGTCACGCACACCGTCGCCGTTGTGGGCGTGCGCCCGACCGCGAACGCGTTCGGCATCTGCGTCTGCGCGATCGCGACGCGGGGCATCGGGATATCGGCCTGGATCGCGAGCCGCTGGACCGTCGCGATCAGACGCTGGGCGTCGGGGCCGTCCGCCGGCGTGATCTCGCGGGCGCCCATCGACAGCAGCGCGATCTTGTCCGAGCTGACGTACTGGACGACGAACAGCACGCCGGCGATCGCGGCGATCGCGATCGCGCCGACGCCCGCGGCGAACAGGACGCCGATCAGCACGGCGTAGAGGAGCCCCAGCAGGAACAGCGTGAGGAGCATCCGGGCCTGCAGCCCAGGGTCCTTACCGAAGTTCTTCGAGCTCGAGTGGGTCATGTCACGGAAATGGTGACAGGCGCATTCGAAGTACTCGCGAAGAACGCGAGCCGTGCAGGCTGACCCCGGCGGGCTGCCTGGCGGTTCCAGGCCGGCGCCGTGGGACCACCGGATCTGCTCGAACCGGTGGCGCGCGATACTAGGCTCCGTGTCCACATCCGCAGCATCGACGTCCCGCCGCCGCTCGCGGCGCGGCGCCGCCCAGCACGACCCGCTGCCGCGCTCGGCCTGGACCCGGCTGGCGGCATGCACCGCCGCCGCGGCGCTGCTGCAGCTCGACGGGACCGTGATCACCGTGGCGCTGCCCTCGGTCGCGCGCAGCCTCCATGTCTCTGGCTCGGCGACGGCGACGGTGCTGAGCGCGTACTTCGTCGTCTATGCGGTGCTGCTGTTTCCGGGCGGTCGACTGGTCGATCGTTTCGGGGCGCGCACGGTCGCGCTCGTCGGACTCGGACTGTTCGCCGTCGGCGCCGCCCTCGGCGCGGTCGTGTCGAGCCTCGCGCTGCTGATCGTCACGCGATGCCTGCAGGGCGCCGGCGCCGGCCTCGTCAGCCCGGCGGCCCTGGCCGGGGCGGTCAGCGGCTTTCCACCCGAGCGACGCGGATCGGCACTCGGCATCTGGGGAGCGAGCGCCGGCGTCTCGAATCTGATCGGGCCGCTGCTCGGCGGCGTGCTGACGGTCGCGTTCGGATGGCGCGCCGCGTGGTGGGCGCTGGTGCCGCTCGCCGCGATGGCGGCGTTCGCGATCGTCCGTCATTTGCCGTCGATCGTCCACGCGTCCGGCGGGCGCGGCGGGCGGCCGCTGCTTCGCGGCCGTGTCGCCGCCGCGACGTTCGTCGCCGGGTTGACGTTCGCCGTGATGATCGGATCCTTCTACCTGGCCGAGCAGTACCTGCAGCGCGCGGTCGGCTACTCGCCGCTCGGCGCGAGTGCCGTGCTCGTGCTCGTCGCGCTGCTCGTCGGCGGCGCGGCGCCCGTCGCCGGCAGACTCGTCGACACCCGCGGCGAGCGGTTCCCGACGATGCTCGGTTTCCTCTCCGCCGGCCTCGGGCTCGCGATCCTCGCGATCCCCGGAGTCTCCCTCCACGGGATCGGGTCGATGCTGCTGCTCGCGCCCGTCGGCCTCGGGCTCGGTCTGCTGTTCGTTCCGACCTCGCGGGCGGCGCTCAACGCGGTCCCGTCCGCCTCGCACGGGCGCGTGTCCGCGATCCTGTCGGCCGCCCGGCTCGCGGGTGCGGGGGTCGGAGCCGGGCTCGCTGGGCTGGCGCTCTCCGGCGGCCCGAGCGCCACCACCGTTCACGACGCGCTCGCGGTTGCCGCCGCTCTATGCCTGTTCGCTGGGCTTCCGGCCGGGGCCAGCCTCGGCGAGGACCCTCAGCTTGGCGCCGCGGGCGTGGCCGTCGGCGACGGCTGAGCGATCCGAGCCGGCGATCGTGTCCAGCACGCGGCGGGCGACGATGCCCGCGGCCAGGAGCACCGCGACGCCGAGCCCGAGCAAGCCGACGTCTGATATCCCCAGCGGGAGCTGCGAGGCGGCGTGAACGAGCAGCGGATGCACCTTCCTGGTTATCGGCGGCACCATGCCCGAGCGACAGGAATCCCGGCTGAGCTGGACCGATCGCCGATCGGTGGCGCTGCGGCCATGCAGGCGCTCGGTGCGCGGAGCGGGGACCGGGCGTGCCTGCCATGATCGCGCCCGTGCAGGTGCTGCCAGATGTCCTACCCATCGGCGCGCGCGTCAACCAGCGCGGCCGCCTCGAGGTGGGAGGGTGTGACCTCGTCGAGCTCGCGGCCCGCTTCGGCACGCCCGCGTATGTGGTCGCCGAGGACGACCTCCGCGCTCGCGCGCGCGCCTTCCTCGCAGGCCTCCGGCAGCGCCATCCGGACGGTGACGTCCTGTTCGCGTCGAAGGCGTTCCCGTGCACCGGCGTGCTGCGCGTGCTCGCGGACGAGGGCCTGTCGTGCGACGTCGCCTCCGGGGGCGAGCTCGCGATGGCGCTGCGCGCGGGCTTCGATCCGGCCCGGATCTACCTGCACGGCAACGCCAAGTCGCTCGACGAGCTCGAGTTCGCCCTGCGCTGCGGCGTCGGTCACATCGTGCTCGACTCCGCCGACGACACCGACCGGCTCGAGCGCGTCGCCGACGGCGCCGGCGCTGTCCAGGAGGTCCTGATCCGGATCACGCCGGACGTCAGTGGCGACACCCACGCGGCGATCTCGACCGGTCAGGCCGACTCGAAGTTCGGCGTCGGGCTCGCGGACGCCCCGGCCGCGATCGCGCGTGTCCGCGACTCGCCCCACCTGCGGATGGTCGGACTCCACTGTCACATCGGGTCCCAGCTGCTGGCGCTCGAGCCGTTCCGGCGGGCCGTCGACGCACTCGGCCGGCTTGGCCGCTTCGAGGTCTACAACCTGGGCGGCGGGCTCGGCGCGGCGTATGGCGACGCGCAGGAGCCGCCGTCGATCGGCGACTACCTCGACGCCGTCGTCGGTGCCGTGCACGAGCGCATCGGGCCAGGCGTCAAGCTGCTGCTCGAGCCCGGGCGCGCGCTCGTCGCCAACTCCACCGTCACGATCTACACGGTGCAGACGGTCAAACGCAACGTCTCCACGTGGGTCGCCGTCGACGGGGGCATGTCTGACAACCTGCGCCCGATGCTCTACGGATCCCGCTACGAGGCGCTGGTCGCCGACCGGCCGCTGGCAGCGGGTGGCGAGCTGTGCCGCCTGGCCGGCAAGCACTGCGAGTCCGGCGACGTGATCGCGCACGATGTGGCGCTGCCCGATCCGGCTCCGGGCGACATCGTCGTGACACCCGCGACGGGCGCCTATGGCTACGCGATGGCCAACAACTACAACGGGGTGCCGCGCCCACCCGTCGTGTTCGTGCGGGACGGCGAGGCCCGTGTCGTGGTCCGGCGGGAAACCTACGATGATCTGATGGCACGCGATGTCTGAGGCCTTTCGCATCGGGGTGCTCGGCCGCGGAACGGTCGGCGGCGCCTTCATCGACCAGCTCGAGCGCCAGGCCGACCGGATCGAACGGAGCACGGGCCTGAGGCCGGTCCTCGCCGGCGTCCTGTCGCGCAGCGCCGGCGGCTCGTTCGAGGAGCTGCTCGCGGCCTCCGACCTGATCGTCGAGCTGATCGGCGGGATCACGCCGGCCCGCGAGTGGGTGCTCGCGGCGATGCAGGCGGGCCGGCACGTCGTCACGGCCAACAAGCAGCTGTTGTCGCAGCACGGCGACGAGCTGTTCGCCGCTGCCACCCACGCCGGCGTCCAGTTGCGCTTCGAAGGAGCCGTCGCCGGGGTCGTGCCCGTCATCCGCGTGCTGCAGGAGTCGCTCTCCGGGGCGCGGATCGAGCGCGTGCACGGGATCGTCAACGGCACCACGAACTTCATCCTGTCCGAGATGGAGCGTGCCGGGCTCACCTATGCGGACGCCCTTGCCGAGGCGCAGCGGCTCGGCTATGCCGAGGCCGACCCGGCCGAGGACGTCGACGGGCGCGATGCCGCCGCCAAGATGGCGATCCTGGCGCGGCTTGCGTTCGATACCCCGGTGCGGCTCGATCAGGTCCGCTACGAGGGGATCGAGCAGATCACCCAGGACGACATCCAGTACGCCCGCGATCTCGGCCTGGGGTTGAAGCTGATCGGCACGGCCGAGCGGATCGACGGCCGCCTCTCGGTTCGCGTGCATCCGGCCTTCCTGTATCCGGGCCATCCGCTTGCTTCGGTCGGCGGGCCGTTCAACGCCGTCACCTTCGAGTCGCCCGAGATCACCGAGATCACGATGTCCGGCCCCGGCGCCGGTGGCCCGCAGACGGCCACGGCGGTGCTCGGCGATGTCATCAGCGCGATGATCCCGCCTCCGTCCGCGCCGATGGCGACCGAGCCGCTCGAGCTCGTCGAAGACATCGTCTCAGCCTTCTATCTGCACCTCGAAGTCGCCGACGAGCCCGGGGTGCTGGCCGCCGTTGCCCGCGTCCTCGCCGACCACGGTGTGTCGGTCAAATCCGTCGTCCAGCACGGCCTCGGCGTCCAGGCCCGGCTCGTGATGGTCGTCCATCCCGTGCTCGAGTCGCGTTTCACCGCGGCGATGGCGCAGATCGCGTCGCTCGACGTGCTCCGCACGCCGCCGCGTGCGATCCGCGTGCTCGAGGAGGAGTTCCGCTGATCGCAGCTTGGCGGTCGTCGGTGTATTGGGTGCAGGGTTTTGGGGTGTGGGTGTAGAGCCAGGGGGGCGTCGGATGTTGAGACGGCGATCGCCGGGCGCTACCGGTTGCCGTCTGCTCGAGTTGAATGAGCGCCGGCGGCAGCGGCGTTGGTGTGGTGGTAGTGATGCTCGGGCGTGCGGCTGCGGTGGGATCGCGCCGGCGGCGCGGACGTGCGGGTGCGGTGGGATCGCGGCGGCGGCGCGGACGTGCGGGTGCGGTGGGATCGCGGCGGCGGCGCGGGCGTGTGGGTTGGGGGTCGTTCGGGCAACCTCAAGTTCCAGACCCCCCTCTGATTTCGGGGGGTCTCGACCGCAGGGGTGTTTAAGACCCCTGAGTTCCGCACCCCCTCATCGCGGCCGTGGGGGTCCGGAAGTCAGGGGTCGTCGTGAGATCACGTGACGGGGTTGTGGTCTCGGTGCAGAGTCCGCGGGGTCTGGGTGCTGCCGAGGCCGCGATCGCTGAGCGTGTTCGTTGGATGCTCCCGAGCCGCGCCAGACCAGATGAGAATCCACTGATCAACCCGCGTCATCCCTGTCGATCGGTTTTCCGGTCCTCTAGGCTGCGCGCGTCACAGGATTCGACGAAAGGGACCGTTCAGTGATCCGCAAGCTGATGCTCGCCGGCGCCGTGGTTGCGCTCACCTCAGTCGCAGGCGCGGCCCCCGCACTCGCTGACACCAGCATCCAACTGCTCATGGATCAGAACTCCGCGTTCGCGATCCTCGGACATTCGTGCGGCGGGATCCAGGAGCAGGTCACAGCTGCGGGGTTCGATCCCGCGACCGGCCTCCCGCAGGCGAGCGTCTACATCTCGACGACTTGCGGTGGCAGTGGCAAGGGTGGCGGCGGCGGCCACACGACGTACGCGGCGACGGAGTTCGAGACGTGGAACTTCGACGGCTCGGAGGTCTCGATCGCCGCGACGGGCACCAGCTCCGGGGTGTTCACCGACGCCCACGGCGACGTCCTCTTCGACCAGGGGAGCCAGGCCTACGTCGACGTCTTCCCGGTTGCGGCGCCGACGAACGTGACCGAGTCCAAGGCGGGCGGCCAGTACCTCGTCTCCTGGACTCCCGATCCGACCGCGCCGGCGGACCTGATCAGCTCGAGCACGATCACGGCGACTCCGGCGACGGGGACCTCACCGGTCGTCACGTCCACGGTCACAGGCCCGGCATCGAGCGGACTGCTCGGGCCGCTGAACCCCAACACCCCCTACCAGGTGACCGTTGTCAATAACGATGCGGGCGGGGCGAGCGGCGCGAGCCAGCCGATCACGATCACGACAGGTGCCAGCAAACTGAAGCCGGGAGCTCCTACCGGGCTCGCGGGAGTCTGGACCTCTCCGGGCAACAACCCGGACCCGCTCGTCATCAGCTGGATCGCGGGCATCCCGGGTGACTCTCCGATCGACAAGTACCAGCTGCTCGCCCTCGCCTCGGGCGGCGGCTCCTTCAGCGTCACGGTCGGCGGCACGAGCCTGAGCGACACGATCTCGACGCTCGACGACGGCCTCAACTGGTACATCCTGATCCGCGCCCACGACGCCGCGGGGTGGGGGCGCTGGGCGCTCCTGAAGGTGCCCGCAGCGAGCGATTGAGCGACGTCTCCGCGCTGTCTCGCGCGCTTTCCGGGCCAGCGGTCTACGTGACCGCCGGCCCGGGCCGTGGCGCGGGCCGATCCGGCACGAACACGTCCGAGTCGCCTGGCTCTGGCATCCTGCGGATCATGGCCGGTCTGATCGAGCGCTACCGCGAGCGCCTCCCGTTCGCCGAGGGCGACCCGGTCATCACGCTCGATGAGGGTGCGACGCCGCTGGTGCTCGCCCCGCGGCTGTCCGAGCGGGTCGGGGTCGAGGTCCACCTCAAGCTCGAGGGGCTCAACCCGACCGGGTCGTTCAAGGACCGCGGGATGACGTGCGCGGTCTCCGCGGCCGTCCGCGAGGGAGCCGAGGCGGTGATCTGCGCCTCGACCGGGAACACGGCGGCGTCGCTGGCCGCCTACGCCGCCAGAGCCGGCCTCCGCGGTGCCGTGATCGTCCCCGAGGGGAAGATCGCCGCCGGCAAGCTCGCGCAGGCCCTGATGCACGGCGCCCGCGTGATCGCGCTGCGGGGCAACTTCGACGAGGCGTTGCGCCTGGTGCGGGCGGTTGCCGATCGTCATCCGATCGCGCTCGTCAATTCCGTCAACGAATTCCGCATCGAGGGGCAGAAGACGGCGGCATTCGAGCTCGCGGAGGCGCTCGACGGTGAGCTCGACGCGCTCTGCATCCCGGTCGGCAACGCCGGGAACATCACCGCCTACTGGCGCGGCTTCACCGAGATCGGCATGCGCCCCCGGATGTTCGGCTTCCAGGCGGCCGGCGCGGCGCCGCTCGTGCACGGCGCCCCGGTCGAGCATCCGGAGACGATCGCCAGCGCGATCCGGATCGGCAACCCCGCCCGCTGGGAGCAGGCGATGGACGCGATGACCTCGTCCGGGGGTGCCGTCGCCGCGGTCAGCGATGCGCAGATCCTCGAGGCCTACCGATTCCTCGCCGCCGCCGAGGGCGTCTTCTGCGAGCCCGCCTCGGCAGCCGGCGTCGCCGGCTTGATCGCGCACGGCGTGCGAGACGCGCAGCGGGTGGTCTGTGTCCTCACGGGGCATGGGCTCAAGGATCCGCAGACGGCGCTCGGCGAGGCCGGTTCGGTGATCCCCTGCGAGCCGGAAATGGGCGCGATCGAGCGCGCCGTGCTGGGATGACGGCTGCGCCGCTCGGGCGCAGCCGGGTGGTCCGCGTCCCCGCCTCGACGGCCAACCTGGGTCCCGGCTTCGATGTGCTGGCGGCCGCGCTCGGGCTGCATCTGGAGGTGGAGGTCGTCGAGACCGGCCGCTTCGCGGTCATGACCGAGCTCGATCTGCCGCGCGGCCGCGACAACCTCGTCGTCACCGGCTTCGAGCGGCTGTGCCCCGCGGACGCGTTCGAGTTCCGGATTCGCTCGACGATCCCGCTCAGCGGCGGGCTCGGCTCGAGCGCCGCCGCGGTTGTCGCCGGCCTGATGGCCGCGGACCATCTGTTCGAGCTGGACGCCGACATCGAGGGGCTCGCGACCGAGTTCGAGGGCCATCCCGACAACGTCGGCGCCGCGCTCCACGGCGGCATCGTGATCTGCGACCGCGGGCGCACGCGCAAACTCGAGGTTCCGGCCGGGCTCGAGGCCGTTCTGGTCGTCCCGCATGCCGGCGTGCCGACCTCGCTGGCCCGCGCCGCCCTTCCCGCGCTGGTGCCGCTGGCGGATGCGACCGCCAACCTGGCGGCGATCGCAACATTGACTCTCGGGCTCGCGCGCGGGGACTACGAGCTGATCGCCGCCGGCCTGAAGGACCGCCTCCACCAGCCGTACCGCAGCCATCTCTACCCGCGGTCTGCGGAGCTGCTCGGGCGAGCGTCGCGGTTCGGCGCGCTCGGCGCGACCATCTCCGGCGCCGGACCGACCGTGCTCGTCTGGTGCCATTGCGAGCGCACGGGGGCGGTCGTCGAGGCGCTGCTGGCGGAGACCGACGGATGGGCGCGGGTCATGCGCACCCCGTTCGAGGGTGAGGGCGCGCACGTGACCGGCCTCGCTGCGCGCGAGGCCTGACCCCGCCGCGGGGTCTCAGCCGCCGGCGAGATCGGGTGCGGCCCGCGCGGGCACGCCGTCGACGAGCGCTGCGAGGCTGCTGCGCGCGTCGTCGAGCCCGAGCCGTCGCAGCAACTCGTCGGCGACGTTCAGATAGTCGACGGCGAGGTCGGGCCGGTGGTCGAGGATCGAGATCGCCCGTTCGGCCGACTCGGCGTAGGCGATCGACGCGCGGATCGTCGTGTCAAGCAGCTTCTCGCCGTAGTGCTCTCGCAGCGACTCGAACGCCTCGCGCGAGTGCCGGGTGCGCATGTCGGCGATGTTCAGGAGCACTCCGAGCCACTGCAGGCGCGGGTTGAGGCTGTCGCGCGCGAGCTCGATCACCTCGAGCGCCTGCTCGACTCCCTGCAGGGCGAAGTACTGCGCCTCGGTCGAGAGCAGCGCGTACTCGGACGCGACCAGCGCGTTGACCGTGAGCAGCCCGAGCGCCGGGGGGCAGTCGATCATGGCCAGGTCGTACGCGTCGCCGGCCTCCTGGAGGGCGCGCTTGAGCGTGAGCTCGCGGCCGAGCTTGCCGCCGAGCACGAGCTCGGCCTCGGCGAGGCCGAGGTTCGCCGGGACGATCCCGGCGTGCACGGCATCGGCCAACCGCGCGCGGCCGGTGAGCACGTCCCCGATCGTCGGCGACGCGTCCGGGGCGACGCCCAGATAGTCGGACAGATTGGCCTGCGGATCGAGGTCGACGGCGAGCACGCTCAGGCCGACCCGTCTGAAGATGTCGGTCAGCGTTCTCACCGACGTCGTCTTGCCCGTGCCGCCCTTCTGAGACAGCACCGCGATGGTGATCATCTGGCGGCCACCATCTGGGAGGCGCCCCGGCTCGCGGCCGGGGCGTTGGTCCTCCCTGACGGCCGGGCGGGCCGTCTCAAACGGTGTCGCGCTCGGGGGTCGCGCTGAAGCGCATCCCGGAGATCGCCGGGATGTCGAGGAAGTGGAGATGATGGCGGCCGATCACGATCTCATCGCCGTCCGCGAGGGTGCTCCACTCGACGCGCTCGCCGTTCACGAACACGCCGTTCAAGCTTCGGTCGTCGAGTACGCGCAGGCCGTCCGGCTGGCGGACGATCAGCGCATGGCGCCGCGAGACGGTCGGATCGTCGAAGCGGATGTCAGCCGCGAGGCTGCGGCCGATCCGGGTCCACTCGCGCCGGAGCGCGAAGGACACGACCTGACCGTCGCTCGCGCGGTAGGCGAGGTACTGGCCGGGTTCGTCGACGCCGTCCCGCAACTCGTCGATCCAGCTCTGGTCCTCGTTGGCGCTCGGAAGCTCGACCATCGTCGTCTGTGCAGTGGTGAACAATGAGGCTCGGATGAATTCCTTTCCGCCGCAGTTGGGGCAGACTGGGAGCTCCTCGGCTGCGTCCAGCGAGACGGGGTAATCGCAGTCGCTACAGCGGAACGTGCCGGTCCCGGCAACGTTGCCCGACAACCACGCTTTCATGGGCCATCTCCTTGCTAATGGCTCGTTCCCTGCCGCCACCGGATCAGGACGGCATACCTGATCGTACCCGCTGGGTCAAAGCCGCAAGCGAGTTCGCGGTAAACGTGAAGACCGAGCCGAGGAATCCCGCGGCCGGTGTCGAAAGGTATCGCATGAACACCATCGAGCGGGAGATTCCTGACCTCGAACTGGCGCTGCTGCGCCGCAGCCTGCCGCAGCTGTCCGAGGCGGTTGAGCGGTGCGACTGCTGCGGGCGCAACCTGCTGATCGGGGAACGCGTCTACGAGTACGCGAGCGGAGCGCTGCGCTGCGAGCTGTGCCGCTCCCGAGAGCTGTCGGACCCGGACGCCTACCGGACGGTTCGCGGACCGGAATTCGGGCACACGATGCGGCTGGTCGATCGTCGCGTCGCCTGAGCGGGCGTCGTCGCGCCGCCCGCGCAGGCGTCGGCGCGCCGCCTGACCGCGCGGCCCCATACACTCCGGCCGCAGTGGAGCCGTTCACCGTCTCAACGACGATCAACCTGCCGCGCGAGCAGGTGTTCGACTACCTCGCGGACATCGCCAATCACGCCGAGTTCCGCGATCACTATCTGACCGATTGGCACCTCCTGCGCGAGGAGTCCCGCGGCACCGGCGCCGGCGTTCGGTTCCGGGTCAAGGCGCGGTTCAACCGCTTCTCGTGGGCCGACCTGACCTTTGCCGAGGTCCAGCCGCCGTTCCGGATCCTCGAGCGCGGCCGCGGGGGCAAGTTCAACCGGATCAAGATGCTCGGGATCTGGGAGGTCCACCAGGCGACTGCGGGCTCCGCGCGCGTCGAATTCACGTTCGAGACCGTGCCGGTGCTGCCGTCCGATCACCTCATGGAGGTGCTCGGCGGCGGTCGCGGCGCCTCGCGCCGGCACGCGGCGAAGGCCCTGCGCCGGCTGCGCGCGATCCTCGAGGACGGCAGCCAGAGGGGCCGGCGCGTGGCCATTGCCGCTCGCTGAGCGGCCGACGGATAGACTGTCGCCCGCTGTGAGCATCGTTCGATCGACAAGCGTTCGCCGGCTGGTCCTCGTCGCTCGTGGTCGCGGGGCTGTGCGTCAGCGTCAGCGCCTGCGCGGTGAGCCGCCGCAAGCGGATCTACGACGTCACCCAGTCGGAGATCACCGCCGGCGGTCAACCCTACTTCTTCGCCGGCAAGATGACTTATCAGATCCAGATCAGCCGCCAGCTGAACCCGTACTCCACCGAGGACGTTCAGTACCTGGCCGGGCTCGCCGGCGCGCAGCGGATCCCCGCGAGCGACATGTGGTTCGGAGTCTTCCTGTGGGCCAAGAACCAGTCCGGGGGGTACGCCACGACGACCGACCGGTTCACCCTCCACGACTCCTCGGGCGACGTCTACTACCCGGTCAAGCTGAACCCGTTGCTCAACCCGTTCGCGTGGACCGCGCAGACGCTCGCGCCGGACGGCACCGAGCCCGGCAACGACACGACGGCGAGCAACGGGCCGACCCAGGGTGGCCTCGTGCTGTTCGAAGTCAGCCAGTCGGTCTACTCGAACCGGCCGCTGACGTTGTACGTGTACCCGCCGGGCCACAGCAAGCCCTCGCTCGCCTCGCTCGATCTGTAAGTAGCTCAATACCGCGTGGCGAGCGTCGCCTCGAGGACCTCACGGACGGCCGGCGCCGCGGTCTGGGCGCCGTATCCGGACGAGGGGAACAGGGCGGTGGCGACGACCCGGGCGCCGCCCGGAGCTCCAGCCGGCGCGTAGCCGACGAACCACGCGTCGGTCTCGGCCTTGTCGTTCGTCTGGTTCGCCGTGTCCGCCAGTTCCGCGGTCCCCGTCTTGCCCGCCACCACGACGCCTGAGATCTGTGCCGGGGTCCCCGTCCCGTAGGCGACGACCGCCTCCATCATCTCCTGGACCTCGCTCGCGACCTTGACGCTCGTGACGTTCACGAATCGCGGCTTGGCTCCGTAGACCAGGGTCGGGATCGGGCGCCTGCCGCCATCCGCGATCGTCGCACCGACCGCTGTCATCTCGAGCGTCGAGGCCTGCACCTGGCCCTGGCCGATCGCCGAGGACGCGACCGCGACGCCGTCGCCGATCGTCGAGGAAGACGGGATCGTGCTCTCGAGGGCGCCGCTGATCCCCGGCGCGTGGTCGAACCCGAAGCGCTCGGCGGTGCTGACCAGCCGCAGCGCTCCGAGCTGAAGTCCGAGCGGCGCGAAGACCGTGTCGCAGGAGACGGCGAACGACTTGATCAGCGTCCCGCCACACGCCTCCCCGGAGGCGTTCTGAAGCGTGTACCCGTCGACATCCGCGCTCGTCTGCACCGGGAACTCGGTGTCGAGCGTGACGAGCCCCGACTGCAGCGCCGCGGTGGCCGTGATGATCTTGAACGTCGAGCCCGGCGGCTGGACCGCCGAGTAGGCGATGCCGGCGAGCGCCAGCACGGCGCCCGTGCGCGGATCCATCACGGTCATCCCCGCGTAGGAGCCGCCGAGCGCTGCGATCGCGGCCTGCTCGACGTTCGGGTCGATCGTCGTGCGAACGGACTCGCCCGGCTCGGCGACGGCCCTCGCCAGCACGCGCGGGCCTGCGAACAGCGTGCCGCCGACCCGCCCGGCGAGGCGGCGCTGGAAGATCAGCTCGAGCCCGCTCAGACCGATCTGGGCATCGGCCGGGTATCCCTCGGCGAGGTAGTGGTGGAGCTTCGTGGCCGGGATCGCGCCGAGCGACCCGACGATCTCGCCGGCGATCTGGGGGATCGGTGAGGTCCGGTTCGGCCCCTCCGCGAGCGCGGTGCCGTCGTCCGCGAGGAGCGCGCCGCGGGCGGCGAGATGGGTGACGCGGTGGAGTCGTTCCCCGGCCCGAAGGCCGGGGAACAGCACCGTGCCGGAGAACACGACCCCGCCGCCTGAGCCGGTGTCGACCGGGACCTCCAGCGTCTCTTGAAGGGCGCCGAAGATGTGCGTCCGGATCCGCATCCTCACGTCAACGGCGCCGTTCGTCAGCGAGCCGACGGCGAGCGGCTCGAGTGAGACGAGCGTCGCCGTCGACGCGGCCGCCGCGTAGTCGGCGGCGAACGCGGCCTCGCTGAGGCGCCGTCGCGAACTCGCGGTCAGCATCCGGTACATGTGCGGGATCTGATCCCGCGTCCACGCGAACACGTAGCGCTGAACGATCTGATGCGCGTCGCGTCCGGGCGCACCGGCCTCCCACAGCCCGAGCCCGAATGCGCCGGCAGCGACCAGGACGAGCGGCAACGCTCGCGTGAGCAGGCGTTTCAGGCGGCGGCGCCGGCGGCGCGACAGCGTCGGGTCGAGCGATCCCCACCCGCTCCCGACGAACCTGAGCTCCCCGCGGTGCCACGTCACCGCGGAACGGTAGAAGATCCGCCTGCAGAACCTCCGAGGGAGCGCTGCCGTCGCGGCGTCTAACCTGCGAGCCCGATGACGGTTGTCGACTGGGTCATCGTGGCGCTCACCGCGATGCTCGCGTTGCACGGGTACGCCCGCGGCTTCATCGTCGGGGCCCTGTCGCTCGTCGGCTTTGCCGTCGGGGCGCTGATCGGCACGCGGCTGGCGCCGCTGATCCTGCCCAGTGGCGCGCGGTCGCCCTACGCGCCGCTGTTCGGCCTCGTCGGCGCGCTGCTCGTCGGCGGAGTCTTCGCATCCGGCTTCCAGGGCGTCGGTCGGGCAGCTCGCCGGGTGCTTCGGATCCCGGGCCTGCGCGTCGTCGATGGGTTCGCCGGAGCCGTCCTGACCGGCTGCGTCGGGCTCGGAATCGCATGGATGGCGGGCGCGCTGCTGCTCCTCTCCTCAGGCTCGCCGACGCTCCGGCACGACCTTCGCGCTTCCGTGATCCTGCGCGAGCTCGACCGGCT
Source organism: uncultured Solirubrobacterales bacterium (assembly GCA_963705995.1). Classification (GTDB taxonomy): domain Bacteria; phylum Actinomycetota; class Thermoleophilia; order Solirubrobacterales; family Solirubrobacteraceae; genus Palsa-465. Next base: position 597 of record CAVPLN010000004.1, on the reverse strand, counting down.
CCTGCCCCCCTCCGGGCCGATCCTCAACGCCCTCGCCCGCTTTGACCCGTTGCCGTCGCTGTCCGGCCCGTCCGCCGACGTGCCGGCGCCCGCCCGCGGGATCCTCGCGGCGGCCGGCGTCCGGGACGCGGCGCCGAGCGTCGTGCGCGTGCTCGGGTCCGCCTGCGGTCTCGGGATCGAGGGCAGCGGCTGGGTCGCCGGCCCGGGGCTCGTGGCGCCCGGATCGAGCCGGTCGGTCGGTTCTCTCAAGGAAATCTTCAGCTGTCACAGTCCTGCGACCTGTGGCCGGGGTGTCGACGAGGGGCGGCTTTTTGACCCGCCGGATGCCTTACCCTTCTGCACCGCCGACAGTGGCAGGGCGATGTCCTCGAGTGATTGCTGTTCCGCGGCGATACCGAGCCCGATCTCCACCAGACCCCCGATGATCATGACGGCGGCGCCGATGAGGTAGCCGATGAAGAGTTTGAAATGGTCCTGGCCGTTGCCGATCAACATCCCGTAGAACCACGGCCCGAGGGCGCCGAAGGTCTGTGCGATGGCGAAGAAGACGGCGATGGACAGATGTACCGAAACGTCAGCGGCGAACAGTAACAGGTA
>CAVPLN010000003.1:0-286859 GCA_963705995.1 uncultured Solirubrobacterales bacterium | reverse complement strand
TAGCGCCCGGTCAGCACATCCTCAAGCTGACCATCATGCGCTTCTGGAGAAGCCAGATCAATGCATTCGAGATCGCCGCAGATCAGCGGGTCGCATTCCGCTGTTGGCCAAGGGCAACGCCTGCCACGATGTGGTGGGCGGTCACTGACTACAGCAGATACATCCGTCTCGAACGCGTGGACGACCTCGCGCTCGGATAGCGCGAGACCGAGCGCGGGCCTCTGCCTCGATCGACGCAGAGGCCCGCTTTCTGGGCTCCGAAACGTATCGCTGAGCGATCCCAGCTGAGACGACGTCGGACGATGCTGGGCTGGTCGATAAGACGCCGGGTGTCAAATAGCCGCGTGATGGCAGGGACCGAGTTCGCCAGGCGTTCGCAGCCCGGATACGCTTGGCCGGTGGCGAGTGCTCTGGATGGCTTCCTGGAGCTGGAGTGCGACGACGATCTAGCGGGAAAACTCCGCGCTGAGGTCGCCGCGGCTGGTGGGACGGGCTACGACCACTTCGAGTTCAACGTCTTCGATATCGAACTCTTTTACGCTGAGGGTCGAGTGGCTCTCGCCGAGGCGGTTCCGCTTGGGTATGACTCGGTGGAGCTGCCGCTCTCAGAATTCCTGGCTGCCATCCCGGACGTTCCGGTAGGACCGCGGATGCCGAGAAGACCGAGGCGGGTCATCATTACGCCGCCCCCGTCGACGTAGCTTTGGCTACTCCTCATGGCTCGGGCTCGACGCTTTGGTCTGCTCCCGGCCAGCGTTCGCTGAAGGTTGGTACGCGGACACCCGTCGGCCCGCCGCCGTCGAGCCTTCGGAGCGTGGGCTCGTGGATGGGTTGTGGACAGAGAAGGCTGGATGTCCCTGTGCCCGTGGGTCGGGCGGGCTTCAGTGTCAGACTTTCTTGCTGATGGGGTCCGATCGTCTGGAGCGGTGCCTGGCGCGTCTCGACCGGTTCGTACCCGGAGGCGAGCCGCGGTTTCTGCTGCGTCTGCTCGCCGCGCTGGTCGCCACGGGTTTGCTGCTGTGCCCGTCGCCAGCGAGTGCGGCGGGTCGCTGGTTGCTACCGACAACGCTGTCGCGGCCTAGCGACGTGACCACCTATCCGTCGGTGGCGAGTGACGCGCGGGGTGGAGCTCTCGTGGTCTGGAGCGAGATCCTCGGAGATGTCGACTACGTCGTGCGCGCCTCCGGCGAGTCGGCCCCGGGGGGACGCTGGTCCCGCGCCGTCAGCCTGTCCCCGCTCAGGGAGGCAACGCTCGCCGATCAGGTCGCCGAGAACTCCCGGGGGCAGGCGAGCGTCGTCTGGGACCAAGAGTTCGAGTCGACTCAGAAGCATCCGGCCCCAGAGTTCATCGGCTCGTCATTCCTTGGAGCGTCGGGCTCGGCGTGGTCGTCTCCGCGGCGCGTGTCTCCGTTCTCGACGGTGACGGCCGCGAGCAGAGCTGGTGTGGGCGTCGACGCGCGCGGAGACGCGATCGCCGTCTGGATCGAAGACGAACCCACCGGGTTTGTGGTCGACGCGGCGAGCGCTCGCGCCGGCTCGGAGCGGTGGTCGGCGCCGACGGCGCTCGACGGTCCGGCCGAGCTGGACAGGCTAGCGATCGCGGTCTCGCCGAGTGGGGCCGCGGTGGCGACGTGGGTGCAGTTCGTGAGTGGCAGCGATTTCACCGGCGAGCACAGCGAGGTGATCGCGGCGGTTCGCTCGACGCGTGGGGTGTGGGGGTCCGCGGTTCGGCTCGGCAGCGAGTACGAGCCGGGGGGCGAGGCGGACCCGACGAACTACCCTCCGGGGCCGCGGGTCGCGATCGACCGCGCTGGCGCGGCGATCGTCGTCTGGCAGCACCAGGCAGGAGACAGGGTTCTGGCCGAGGCCGACGTCTTCGACTCGAGAGCGATGCGGTGGGGCGCGTCGACGGCGATTGCGAAGTCTGATGCGATCGATCCCGACGTGGCGCTCGATGGCGCCGGGGACGCGACAGTGGCCTGGACGACCCAGCGCAACGGGGTCGCGACGTCGAGCCGGCGGCTGACGGGAGGCTGCTCGTGGACGCCGGCGCAGACGCTGCTGAGGGCCCAGGTGAACATCTCGGTCCCGCATGTCGCCGCGAGCCCCGACGGCGCCGCGATGATCGTGTGGCAGGGTCCAGTCGCGGCGGCTGTTCGATCTTCACCCGGCTCTCCGTGGCAGCGTCCGGCGACGCTGTCATCAGCGAGCGGCGGCGAGGCGCAGGGCGCGCTCGATTCAAAGGGTGACGCGGTCGTCACCTGGGAACAGCCAGGGCCGCCGTACAAGGACGAGGTTGTGCGCGCTGTGCGATATGTCCCCGACGGTCCGACGGTCGCGCCGAAGCCTCTGCCGTGCCGATAGACCCGGGTAGCGGGATCCCGGACCGAGACGCCACCGCGACGACTCGCTCCACGGCGCACAGGACGGGTTACGGCAACCACGACACCCCCGCGACGCGACGTCCGCCTCGCTCACAGGGCGACCCGCGTTCGCTCAGCGTTGGTTCGCGAGACGGCTCCGACATTTAGCGGCGGTGCTGAGGAGGACCAGCGAGGTTGCGCGTCCGGTCGCCGATGTCAAGCGCGACGAGCGGCTCTCCGTCCCGCAAGGCGCAGCGGTACACACGCGGCGATCGCGCTGCTTGACACCGTCGCCCAGGCCGCGCAGCGAGCTGGGGAGGTCGGGGCGGAGCCCCGACATCTGCGAACCGGATTTCCCGCAGGGCCATCCAAAGACGCATGCACTGGGGTGCTGTCGAGACGTCTTTCTCGTTGGACCGCTCGTTGGACTGTTCGTTGGACTGTTTTGTCAGCCAGCGAGCGGTTTCTGGCGGTTCGTAGCGGTCGACCGCGTCACGACCGAATCCGCCAAATCCCCAATAACCACGGGAAGTTCCCGCAAATCGCGCAGATGCCGGAGGAGGGACTCGAACCCCCGACACGCGGATTATGATTCCGCTGCTCTAACCGACTGAGCTACTCCGGCGAGGGACGGGCAGGACGATACAGCGTCATCTGCCGCCGGGCCCGCCGCGCTGGCGGCAGGCAAGGCGCTGCCCGATCGTCCCGGCGCGCACGTTGTGATCGGCGGGAACAGCGCCGAAGGGGTGTGGTCGGGAGCCGGCCTACTCGGTCCCGCGCCACTGGGTGACGAGCGACTCGACCCCCCCGGCGATCGCGTCGATGCTCGACGGCTTACGCGACCACATCGACCAGTAGGGGAGGGTTGCGCTCGCGGGTGGAACACGGGGCCGGTCGAGCTTGATCCGCAACGGCAGCAGGAGCGCGTCCCCGATCACCACACCCTCGCCGACGTCGAGCATCGGCAGCAGGCCGGTGATCGTCGCGAGCGACGCGGGCACGAGGCGCGAGACGACATCCTGGTCGCGGTCGTTGGTCAGGCGCATGACGATGAAGTTGTTGCACTGGCTGAGGATCGTGCGACTGACATCGCTCGGCCGCTGGCTGACGACCGCGAGGCAGACGCCGTACTTGCGGCCCTCCTTCGCGATCGCCTCGAACGATTCGCGGGCGACGCGGTGCACGGCGGAGACCTCCTCGCCGGCCGGCAGGTAGACGTGAGCCTCGTCGCAGACGATGCATAGGGGCGTGCGGTGCTCGGGCTCCATCCAGAACTGCACGTGGTAGACGAGCCGTGCGAGCACGCCGGCGATCATCGGCAGGATCGCCCCCGGCACCTCGGACAGGTCGATGATCTTGATCCCGGTGTCGCTGGGCCCCGCCGACAGCAGCTTCGCCGCGGTATCGATCAACCACTCGACGGACTCGGTCGACTCCGGCGGATGGAAGATGAACCCGTAGCGGGGGTCCGAGACACGCGCCTCGATCCTCGAGATCAGACCGCCCAGCTTGCCGGCATACGGCCCCGGATCGACGCGGCCGGTCGGGTGGCGGACGATCGTGTCGAGCTCGTCGCGCTCGAGCCACTCGACGAGGTGCGCGAGCCGGTACGGGACAGGCGAGTCGGCCGTCGCCGTCGACACCGCCTCGGCGGCCCCGAGCTCGGCCAGCTTCGACCGCTTCAACGTCTGGATCCGCTCGCCGAGGCAGAGCCGCTGGTCGACGGCGAAGCGGTCGGTCTCGTTGCCGATGAGCGTCAGCAGCTCGTCGCGCTCGAGCAGCCAGTAGGGGATGTGGAGGGTGTCGTCGCCGCCGTAGAGGAGGTCGCTCGGCCCGGCGATCCGCAGCCGGCGCGCCACCGGCAGCTCACCGTCGGGCGGGTCGGCGAGCGTCGCGTACTCGCCGTGGACGTCCAGGACGATCATGTTGGCGTGACGCAGCCGTGCGGCACGGTCGAGGAGCAGCGACACCGTCCAGCTCTTGCCGGCGCCGGTGTTGCCGAGCACGGCGAGGTGGCGCTGGAGGAGCCGGTTGCCGTCGGCGATCGCGGGCGTCGCCCGGTCGGCGACGTAGCGGCCGAGCAAGAGCCGCTCATCCTCGGAGACGTCGGCGCCGAGCGTTGCCATGAATGCGCCGAGCCGGTCGCCGTCGACACGGAAGCAGGGCGTGTCGACATAGGGAAGGCGCATTGCGCCCGGCCGGAACGACCCGTTCGAGCCGGCCCCCGGGTCGAAGCTGCCGACCGGCATCAGCGCCATCGCGACGGATTCCGCGCTGCTGCGCGTGATGCTGGCGACGATCCCCATCAGATAGGAGGATCCCGTCGGAACGGCGACGAGATCGGACACGGCGACCCGGCTGGTGGCACCCGAGCCGGCCAGCTCGACGGTGACACGCTCGGCGTCGACGCTCACGACATGCCCCAACGGGGTGCCGCACGAGAGCTCGAGACGGGATCGCGCATCGGCCTGCACCAACGTGACCATGATCAACTCATCGGCAGTTCGGCGAATATGATCGAGCGATGTCCGATCTTGTCCAGTCCGTCGACACGGTTCTGCGGCGCTGCCTGGGCCTCAAGGCCGGTGAGGACCTGCTCGTGATCGTCGACGAAGCCACGCGCGGGATCGGCGAGGCGCTGCGCTCGCAGGCATCGGCGATCGGGGCGGAGGCCGTGCTCGCGGTGATGGACGAACGTGCCACCGACGGCACCGAGCCGCCACGTCAGGTCGCCGCCGCGATGCTCGAGTCCGACGTCGTGATCGCCCCGACGACGCGTTCGCTGAGCCACACGCGGGCACGCAAGCGCGCGAGCGAGGCGGGCGTGCGCGCAGCGACGATGCCCGGCGTCACCGCGGACATGCTCGCCCGCGTGATGGCGGTCGACTTCCCGACGATGGCGGCTCGCTCGCGTGCCGTCGCGGCGCTGCTCACCGACGGGCACACGGCGCACGTCACCTGTGCCCGCGGCACCGACCTGACGATCGACCTCGGCGACCGCGCCGGGATCTCCGATGACGGCGACCTGTCCGCGCCGGGCGCGTTCGGCAATCTCCCGTGCGGCGAGGGCTTCATCGCCCCGCTCGGCGGCGACGGGGTGATCGTCGCGTCGTCGCTTGCGTCGTTCGGCCTGACCGACCCGCCCGCGACGCTGACGGTTCGCGATGGTCTGATCGCAGACGCGCGCGACGGTCTCGGCCCCGCGCTGCTCGAGCGCCTGCGCGCCCACGGTGAACCGGGCACGAACCTCGCGGAGCTCGGCGTCGGCACCAACGACCGGGCGACATTGACGGGGAACGTGCTGGAGGACGAGAAGATCCTCGGCACCGTCCACATCGCCTTCGGCGCGAGCGCGGCGATCGGCGGCACCGTCTCGGTCCCGATTCACCTCGACGTGGTCGTGCTCGACGCGAGCCTCGAGATCGACGGCCGGCAGGTGCTCGACGCGGGCCGCTTCGTGCTGGCGACTTGAGCCCCCTGCTCGGCGTTCCGAACGTCTCCGAGGGGCGCGATGCCACGGTCGTCGCGCAGCTCGCCGCCGCCGTGGCCGACCCGTCCGGCCCGCAAGCCGGACGGGCCCGGATCCTCGCAACTCACAGCGACCCTGATCACAACCGCACCGTCTTCACGTTCACGGCGGGCCCCGGCGAGCTTGCAGCGGCCCTTGTCTCGCTCGCAACCGCGGCGGTCGCGCTGATCGACCTGCGCCGCCACGACGGGGTGCATCCGCGAGTCGGCGCGCTCGACGTCGCGCCGATCGTGTTCCCCGATCAGGCCGAGCGCGGCGCCGCCTGCGCCGAGGCGCTGCTGGCGGCCGACCGGATCGCGGAGGAGGTGGGGCTGCCGGTGTTCCTCTACGGCCTCCTGACCGATGGTCGCGTCACGCGCGCCGAGATCCGCCGCGGCGGCCCCGAGCGCCTCGCACAGCGGATCGCGAGCGGCGAGCTGACCCCCGACTTCGGCCCGCGCGAGCTGCACCCGACCGCGGGGGCGGTGCTCGTCGCCGCGCGGCCGCCGCTGCTGGCCTTCAATGTCGAGCTGGCCCCCCCGGCGACTGTGGAGGACGCGAGGCGAATCGCGGCGCTGATCCGCGAGACCGGGCCGGAGGGCCTCCCCGGCGTACGGGCACTCGGACTCCACCTGGCGGCGCGCGGCGTCCCCCAGATCTCGACCAACATCGAGGACCCGGCGGCGACCTCACCGGCGGCTCTGATCGAGGCGATCCGCCGCCACGCGACCCCAGCTCGTGCCGAGCTCGTCGGTCTCGCGCCGGCCGCAGCGCTCGTTGACCTTCCGCCCGACCTGCCCCTCGCCAACAGGCGCACGATCGAGGACGCGCTCACCGTCTAATCTGCAAAGTCGAGATGGCACAGACTCCTCGCAAGCGCCGCAGCAAGCACCGCGGCAACGCCGCCGGGGTGGTCGAGGCACGGGGACGCACCGGCCGGCCGCCGAGCCCGACCGAGAAGAAGAAGCAGGCGCGCGAGACCGCGCGCGAGCAGCGCCTCAACCGTGCGCCGACGTGGAAGGGCTCGTTCAAGCGCGCCGTGCTCGCCGCGGGCTTCATGCTGATCTTCCTGGTGCTGATCGAGAAGGGCACGATCGTGCACAAGCTGACGACCTCCGTGTTCGTGGCGGTCTTCGCATGCCTGCTGTACGCCCCGGCGGGCTACTACCTGGAGCTGTGGATGTACCGCCGGCGGATGGCCAAACAGGGCAACCCGGTGAAGCGATGATCGACGTTCGCATGTTCACGGTCGGGCCGGTTCAGGAGAACTGCTACTTCGTCCGTGCCAGAGATTCGCAGCGCGCGGTGATCGTCGACCCGGGCGCCGAGCCGGAGCGGCTCCTGGCCGCCGCCGAGGCGCTCGGGATCACGAGCGTGGAGGCGATCCTCCTGACCCACACCCACTTCGATCACGTCGGCGCGGTCGCGGCGGTCCACCGGGCGACGGGCGCCCCCGTGTACTGCCCCGAGCTCGAGCGAGAGGTGCTGGCGAATATCAACGAGTTCGTCCGGCTGCCGGGCTTCGGGCCGTTCGAGGAGTACGAGGCCGACGCGACGGTCGCCGGCGGCGAGGCGCTCGACCTCGCCGGGCTCACGTTCGACGTCCGCTTCACGCCGGGCCACAGTCCCGGACATGTCACGTACTCGGTCCGGGGCGAGCACGCGCTGCTCTCCGGAGACGTGCTCTTCCAGGACTCGGTCGGCCGCGTCGACCTTCCAGGTGCCGACTGGGCGACGCTGCTGGCGTCGATCAAGTCGCTGATCACGGAGTTCCCCCCGGAGACGGTCGTGTACCCCGGCCACATGGGCGTGACGACGCTCGAGCGCGAGCGCGCGAGCAACCCGTTCCTGCGAGAGCTGGCCCATCAGTGACGCTCCAGGCGCCGAAGGGCACCTTCGACATCCTCCCACCGGATGCCGAGCGCCGCTCCGTGCTCGAGCTGCACGCACGCAAGATCCTCAGCGCCGCCGGCTACCGGCGGATCGAGACGCCGACATTCGAGGCGACCGAGCTCTTCTCCCGCGGCGTCGGCGAGGCGACGGACATCGTCCAGAAGGAGATGTACACGTTCGACGACGGTGGCGGCCGCTCGCTGACGCTCCGGCCCGAGGGCACGGCGCCGATCTGCCGCGCGTACATCGAGCATGGGATGCACAAGCTCGCGCAGCCCGTGAAGCTGTGGTACCTGTCGAGCTTCTTCCGCGCCGAACAGCCACAGAGGGGCCGCTACCGCCAGTTCTGGCAGATCGGCGCCGAGGCGATCGGCGTCGCGGGCCCCGAATCCGATGCGGAGCTGATCGTGCTGCTCGCCGAGATCTACGAGGCGATGCAGGTCAAGGGCGTCGGCCTGCGGATCTCGAGCCTCGGGCAGCCGGAGACGCGCGCCGCGTACCGCCTGCAGCTGACGGAATACCTGCGGGCGCACGAGGACGAGCTGTCCGCCGAGGTGCGGGAGCGCATTGACCTGAACCCGATGCGCGCCTTCGATGCCGCCGACCCCGGTACGCGCCAGGTGATGGAGCGCGCGCCGAAGCTGCTCGACGTGCTGACCCCGGACGACGCGGACCATTTCGCGGCCGTGCGCGAGCTGCTCGACGGCGCCGGGATCCGCTACGAGCTCGACCCGACGCTCGTCCGCGGCCTCGACTACTACACGCGCACCCTGTTCGAATTCACGAGCGACACGCTCGGCGCCCAGTCGGCCGTGGGCGGGGGCGGCCGCTACGACGGCCTGATCGCGCAGCTGGGCGGGCATCCGACACCGGGCTGCGGGTGGGCCTCGGGCGTTGAGCGGATCCTGCTCGCGAGCCCGGAGCCGCCGATCGCCCCCGATGCCGTCGATGTGTTCGTCGCGCCGGCAGCCGGCGGTGCTGCCGGCGCAACCGCACGCGGGTTCCTGCTCGCTCGGGAAGCTCGCCAGGCCGGTCTCGCGGCCCAGCTCGACCTGCTCGGGCGCTCGCTGAAGAGCGCGCTCAAGCACGCGAACCGGATCGACGCGCGCTACGTTGCGATCGTGGAAACGGATGGGCAAGTGGTGCTCAGAGAGATGTCGACGGGGGCACAGCAGGCGCTGCCGGTCGGATCGGTGATCCCCGAGATCCTGCGCGGAAGGGGACGGCTGTGAAGCGCGCGCCACGGGCGAACGGCTTCCGCGACGCGTGGTGCGGCGAGCTGACCGCGGAGCGCACCGGCTCGCACGCTCGCGTCGCCGGGTGGGTGCACCGCCGTCGCGATCACGGCGGCCTGATCTTCATCGACCTGCGGGACCGTTCCGGGATCGTCCAGCTCGTCTTCCACCCTGACACCGCGCCGTCGGCGCACCGCGCCGCTCACGGGCTGCGCTCCGAGGATGTGATCACGGCCGCCGGCGAGGTGGTCGCACGCGACCCCGAGAACGTCAACCCGAACCTCCCGACGGGCGAGATCGAGATCGTCGTCGCCGAGATGCAGCTGCTCGCCGACGCGCAGACGCCGCCCTTCCCGGTCGACGAGGACATCAAGGTGGACGAGACGCTGCGGCTGCGGCACCGCTCGCTCGACCTGCGCCGCGCCGCGATGCAGGAGGCGATCGCGCTGCGCCACCGGGTCGTCGCGACAATCCGCGAGGTCCTCGACAGCCACGACTTCCTCGAGATCGAGACGCCGTTCCTGACGCGCTCCACGCCCGAGGGCGCGCGCGACTTCCTCGTCCCAGCGCGCACCGCGCCGGGGTCGTTCTATGCCCTGCCGCAGTCGCCGCAGCTGTTCAAGCAGCTGCTGATGATCGGCGGCTTCGAGCGCTACTACCAGATCGTCCGCTGCTTCCGAGACGAGGATTCGCGCGCCGACCGGATGAGCGAGTTCACGCAGCTCGACATGGAGATGGCGTTCGTCGACGAGGACGATGTGATCGACGCGATGCAGGCGGTGATGGGAGCGGTCTTCGCCGACACCGGCTTCGACGTGGCGCCGCCACCGTGGCCGCGGATGAGCTACGACGAGGCGATCGACCGCTTCGGGATCGACCGGCCGGACACCCGTTTCGGGCTCGAGCTGCGCGACCTCGGCGCTGCGCTCGCCCGCTCGGAGTTCCGCGTGTTCGCGGGCGCGCTTGAGTCGGGCGGCGTGATCCGCGGGATCAACGCGGGGCCACGCGAGCTGCCCCGCTCCGAGCTCGATGGGCTCACGGAGCTGGCCAGGCAGCACGGTGCCAAGGGCCTCGTCTGGATGTTCGTCCAGGAGGACGGCACGCTGCGCTCGCCGGTTGCGAAGTTCCTGTCCGACGCAGAGGCCGGGGAGATCAAGGGGCTGCTGAACGCGCAGGCCGGCGATCTGCTGCTGATCGTCGCCGATCGCAGGCTGACGGCGAGCGCCGCGCTGAGCGCGCTCCGGCTCGAGCTCGCACGCCGCTTCGAGCTCGTCCCCGAGGGCGCGCATTCGATCCTCTGGGTCGTCGACTTCCCGGCGTTCCTGTGGGACGAGGCGGGCGAGCGCTGGGACGCGGTGCACCATCCCTTCACCGCCCCGAAGGGCGACCTCGACGATCCCGGCTCGCTCAGCTCGCGCGCCTATGACCTCGTCCTCGACGGCACCGAGATCGGCGGCGGCTCGATCAGGATCCATCAGCAGGAGATCCAGCGACGCGTCTTCGAGCTGCTCGGGATCGACGAGGTGGAGGCGCAGGCCCGCTTCGGCTTCCTGCTCGACGCGCTCCGGTACGGAGCGCCGCCGCACGGCGGCATCGCGATGGGGATCGACCGGATCGTCGCGCTCCTCGCCGGCCGCGACAACATCCGCGAGGTGATCGCGTTCCCGAAGGCGACCTCGGGCGCCGACCCGCTGACCGGCGCGCCGGCGGCGGTCGACGCCGCCCAGCTGCGCGAGCTCGGCCTGCGCCTCGCCTGACGCCGCCCCTGGACCCGAATGGCCATGCGCGCGATCCAGATCACCGAGCTCACGGGCCCCGACACCGCGTTCTCGCCGGCCGAGATCCCCGAGCCGGCCGCCGACCATCCGCTCACGCCGGGCGAGGGCGTCGTGATCGACGTGCGGTGCGCCGGCGTGTCGTTTCCCGAGGCGCTCCAGAGCCGCGGCGAGTACCAGCTCAAGCCGGAGCTGCCGTTCGTACCCGGCAGCGAGGTGAGCGGGATCGTGCGCAGCGCACCACCGGGGGCGCGCGTGAAGCCCGGCGACAGAGTCGCCGCCCTGACGGTGCAGGGGGCGTTCGCCGAGGTCGCGGTGGCGCCGGCTCGCTTCACCGTTCCGCTTCCCGCAGCGCTCGACTTCCAGCAGGGCGCCGCCCTGATCTTCAACTACCACACCGTCTACTTCGCGCTCGTCACGCGCGGCCGGCTGCGGTCGGGCGAGACGGTGCTCGTGCACGGCGCCGCCGGTGGCGTCGGAACCGCCGCGCTGCAGGTCGCCGGGGCACTCGGAGCCCGCACGATCGCCGTCGTCTCGAGCGATCTCAAGGAGGAGGTCGCGCGCCGCGCCGGCGCCGACCACGTGCTGCGCTCGGACGGCCCCTGGAAGGACGAGGTGCTGGCGCTCGGCGGGACCGATCTCGTGCTCGACCCCGTCGGGGGCGAGCGCTTCACCGACTCGTTGCGCTCGCTGCGCGGCGGGGGCCGCGTCGTCGTCGTCGGATTCACCGAGGGCTCGATCCCGACCGTCAGGGTCAACCGGTTGCTGCTCGCGAACACCGAGGTCGTCGGCGCCGGCTGGGGGGCGCACCTGTTCAGGCATCTCGACTACTTCGACGAGGCCGCCGTGGCGCTCGCCCCGCTCGTCGCGGCAGGCCGGATCGCCCCGATCATCGGCGCCGCGTTCGCGCTGGAGCGCGCGGCCGCCGCCGTCAAGCTGCTCGACGAGCGGGGCGCCACCGGCAAGATCGTCCTCGACGTTCATCCGGTCCCGTGACGGGGAAAGTCGTGCTTCACGGCACCAGCCTCGCACGTGTGTCGATAACGCCTCAGCCTCCCAGGCGTTCGTGCCGATCAAGGGGGTATGAGGTCCTTTCAGCGCACTTTGATCGCAGTGCTCGTGACCCTCCTCCTCCTCGCATGTGCTGCGAGTGCGCTGTCGGGCACCTCTAATCTGGGCGGGCGATGGATGAGCTCGCCGCTTTCGAGCACCACCTGACATCCCCACAGGGGCTCGGCCACGCTCCCACCGACGCGCATACTGCGACGGTCGGTGGGGGCGCGTGCTGCGACACGGTCACGATCAGGCTCTCGACGGACGGTGCCGCGGTCGTGGACGCCGGCTTCGACGCCGAGGGCTGTGGGGCCGCGCTCGCCGCGGGGAGCGCCGCGGTCGCACTCGTGCGCGGGGCCTCGCTGCTCGACGCGGCGCGGATCGGGCCACTCCAGATCGCGGCCGAGCTCGGCGGCCTGAGCCCGGGCAAGCTGCACGCCGCGGAGGTCGCGGGCGACGCGCTCGCGCGGTGTCTCGGCGCCGCCGCCCGCCGGGATGGCGCACTCGAACCCCCCGCCGGCGGTCGCGACCGGACACTGATCGCGATGTCCGGCGGGGTCGACAGCGCCGTTGCGGCGCTGCTCAGCGCACGGGCGGGTGAGACGGTCGCCGTCACGCTCGAGCTGTGGGCCGATGCCGAGGGGGACGCCGAGCGCAGCTGCTGCTCGGCCTCGGCCGTCGCGCAGGCGCGCGCACTCGCGCACCGGCTCGGGCTGCCGCATTTCACGCTCGACCTGCGCCCCGAGTTCCGCGCCGGGGTCGTCGAGCCGTTCATCGCCTCGCACACCGCCGGGGAGACGCCGAACCCGTGCGTGCGCTGCAACGGCAGCGTCCGGCTCGACGCGATGCTCGCGCTCGCCGACCGCCTCGGCTGCGCCACCCTGGCGACCGGCCACTACGCCCGGACGCAGGAGGGGCTGCTGCGGTGCGCGGCCGACCCGGCCAAGGACCAGACGTACATGCTGGCCGCGCTGTCGCTCGCATCGCTCGCGCGGATGCGGTTCCCGCTCGGTGAGCTGACGAAGCCCGAGGTGCGCCGGATCGCGGCGTCAGCGGGACTTCCAGTCGCGGGCAAGGCCGACTCGCAGGACCTCTGCTTCCTCGCCGGGACCGACCGGCGCCGCTTCCTCGCCAGGCACGGCGCCGTCACCCCGCGCCCCGGCGAGCTCGTCGACCTCGAGGGCCGCCGGGTCGGCGCGCATGACGGTCACGAGCTGTTCACGGTCGGCCAGCGCCGCGGCCTGGGCGTCGCCGCCGGCGAGCCGCTGTACGTCGTCGGCAAGCTCGCCGCCGCCAACCGCGTGATCGTCGGCCCGCGCGAGGCGCTCGCCGCGGATCGCGTGCGCGTCCGCGCCGCGCGCCTGCACCGGTCCGGCGCGTGCGTCGACGGGGTCAAGCTCCGCTACCGCTCGCAACCGCTGCCTGCCCGCATCGACGGCGAGCCGTCCGCGGGGCGCCACAGCGCGCTGACGCTGCTGCTCGACGAGCCCGCCGCCGGGGCGGCCCCTGGCCAGCTCGCCTGCCTGATGGACGGCGAGGTGATCGTCGGCTGGGGGACGATCGCCGGGTGAGGAGGGGTGCGGCCGGACGCCGGAGCTCGTGATCCGGGGCGGCGCGGACCCGAGCTGGACACTCAGCGGCCCCTGATCGCCGCAGAGCGTGGGGCGCTGACGAGGCTTGAGTCAGCGGACGGAGTAGTCGGCGTTCTTGATCAGCATCAGCGCGTAGGCGGGCCAGTAGACCCCGGCCGGCGGCGCACCCGGCACGCAGGCGCCGCTCGAGCCGCCGGGGTTGTCGAGCCACGCGAACGCGTCGACATCGCGGAAGCCGGTGTCGGTGGTCGGGAGCGGGCCGAGGCCGCGCCCCGGCGGGTTGCAGAGCACCTCGTTCCCGTCCGTGACGCGGTCCTTGGGGACCAGCGGCCCGCGGCCACTCTCGCCGGTGGAGACGACGAAGTGCTTGCCCGCGGTCAGGCGCGAGATCACCTCGCCGTAGCGGATCTCGTCGAGGGTCCAGTCGAAGTGGGTCGCGTCGAGGAAGAAGCCCTGGATCTTCGAGATCCCGGCATCGATCAGCAGTTGCGCCATCTGCGCCGCCGGAACGGCGTCGGCGGCGCCGGCGTCGAGGTAGATCACCAGATGCGGGCAGAGCGCGGTGAGCGTGTCGATCGCGTAGGTCAGCTCCTGCATCCGCACGGCGAGCCCGGCGCGCGAGAGGCAGCCGACCGTGATCAGGCTGTCCTGCTCGAGGAACAGGACAGCGCGGTAGGAGCCGATTCCCGTGGCGAAGCCGTTGATGAACTCGTGGTAGGCGGCGACGTCAGCCGGGGGGTCGACCCAGTCGCCGCAGTGACCGTCGACGATCCGGTAGGTCGTCAGCAGCGGGATCGTCCCCGGCTCCTCGACCGCCGCGCGCGCCAGGTAGCGGGCCACGGCGACACCGGCGTTCGGGTAGCTGAACGAGCCGAAGCGCGCGGCTCCCGGCTGATCGGCGATCACCTTCAGCGCCGGGTCGCTCCGCGCCGCTCGGGCGGCCTCGCTCTGCGGATCGACGAAGAAGCGGGCGCCGGAGAGGGGATCGTTCTGGGTCGTGGCGGCCGCGAGCCCGAGCGGGTCGCTCGGGTCGGCGACCGGCGCCGGGTCGTTGTTGTCGATCGTCAGCGTCGCCGTCGACGGTGTCCCAAGACCCGTCGGCGCCCCGCCTGACAGGCCGAGCTGGATCGTCTTCGGCATGCCGTCGATCCCGTGGTCGACGATAGTCACGCGGAAGGACGCGCTCGCCTGGCCCGCGGCGAACGCGAGCATCCCCTTCGCCGGCGTGTAGTCGTATGGCGCCTCGGCCGTCTCGCCGATCGTGACGTACCCGACGACGGCCGCCTTCGTGGTGTCCGACCGGGTCACGGTGACGACGGCGTCGCCGGCGTTCTCATCGACGATCAGCTGACCGCTGACGAAGTGAAAGCCGCCCGGGCCGGATGGGGTGGCACCGGCGACGATCGGGAGCTCGAGCAGCGACCCGCCGAGGATCGCCAGTGCGAGCAGCGTGCGACGGACGAAGGTCATCATCCGGAAGATTCGGAGCGGTTGGCCGCCGACTTGAGCGGATCTCCGCGCGGCCGCGTGGAGGACGCCGTCGCGCATACACTCCAGACTCGATGCCGATGAGCTCGGACGACATCCGCCGAACGTACGCGACCTTCTTCGAGGAGCGCGACCACCTGAGGCTGCCCGGAGCATCGCTGATCCCGGCGACGCTCGACCCGTCGGCACTGTTCACGGTCGCCGGGATGCACCCGTTGAAGGCCTATTTCCTCGGGACCGAGAAGCCCCCGCACCCGCGCGTCACGACCTGCCAGCCCACATTTCGCACGGCGGACATCGAGATCATCGGCACGACGGCCGGTCATCTGACGTTCTTCGAGATGCTCGGGAACTTCTCGTTCGGGGACTACTTCAAGCGCGAGGCCGTCCGCTTCGCCTGGGACCTCTCGCGCGAGGGGTTCGGCCTGCGCGAGGACGAGATCTGGATCACCGTCTTCGGTGGCGACGAGGAGCTCAGCCTCGGGCCCGACGAGGAGGCGATCGAGGCGTGGCTGGACGTCGGGGTGCCGCGCGACCGGATCGTCCTGTGCCCCCGCTCGGAGAACTTCTGGGAGCTGCCGCCGCCGGGCCCGTGCGGACCGTGCTCGGAGCTGTACATCGATCGCGGCCTCGCCTACGGCAAGCCCGACGACCTCCCGGGTGGCGAGAACCAGCGCTTCCTGGAGTACTGGAACCTCGTGTTCATGCAATTCGACCAGAACCCGCGGAGCGTGCTGACGCCGCTGCCCGCGAAGAACATCGACACGGGCCTCGGCCTGAACCGGATGGCGGCGCTCCTGCAGGGCAAGGACTCGGTCTTCGAGACCGACCAGTTCGCGCCGCTGATCGAACTGGGAGAGGAGCTGTCAGGACGCAGCTACGGCAGCTCGTACGAGGTCGACCGGGCGCTCCGGGTGCTGGCCGACCACTCCCGCGCGATGACGTTCCTGATCGCCGACGGGGTCGTCCCCTCCAACGAGGATCGTGGCTACGTGCTGAGGCGGATCATGCGCCGCGCGATCCTCCAGGGCAGGCAGACGCTACAGCTCGACCCGGGCTTCCTGGTCCGCTTCCAGGACCGCGTGACCGAGCTGATGGGCGCCGAGTACCCGCAGCTGTCCGAGCACGGCGAGGCGGTCGCGAAGTGGCTGCGCTCCGAGGAGGAGGGCTTCGGGCGCACGCTCGAGCAGGGCAGCCGCCTGCTGGACCAGCTGATCGAGCAGGCGCGTGAGGCCGGCGCCGAGGGCATCTCCGCCGCCGACGTGTTCCTGCTGCACGACACGCTCGGCTTCCCGTTCGACCTGACGGTCGAGCTCGCCGCCGAGCACGGGCTCGGCGTCGACGAGGAGGGCTTCGAAGCGTTGATGGACGACCAGCGGCAGCGCGCGCGTGCGACCGCCGGACGCGGCGGCGGTGCCGCCGGAGCGCTGCGCGAGCGCGCCACAGCGCTCGCGGGCGAGGCAGGCTTCACGACCGACTTCCGTGGCTACGACGCAACTGAGCTCGAGACGACGGTCGGCGCCGTCGCGGGGACGAACGGCGACGGCCGCGTCCTCGTCAAGCTCGTCGAGTCTCCGTTCTACGCGACGGGCGGCGGGCAGGTGCACGACTCGGGCGTGATCGAGTGCGCCGACGGCGACTGCCTGGCGCGGGTCGATGACGTGCTGCGGGTCGGCGACGACCAGGTCGTCGCGCTCGTGCCCGAACGCGGGCAACTGGCGCCCGGGACCCGCGTGCGCGCCCGCGTCGACTGGAACGCACGGCACGCGACGGCCTGTAACCACACCGCCACCCACCTGCTGCATGCGGCGCTGCGCGCCCGGCTCGGACGGCACGTGCGCCAGGCAGGCTCCTACGTCGGCCCCGACAAGCTGCGCTTCGATTTCACCCATGGCTCAGCGCTGACGGCGGAGGACGTCGCGTTCGTCGAGGACGCCGTCAACGGCTGGATCGCCGAGGCCGATCCGGTGCGGGCGCTGACGACGACGCTCGTCGAGGCCAAGGCCGCGGGCGCGATGGCCCTGTTCGGCGAGAAGTACGGCGAGGTCGTCCGGATGATCGAGATCGGCGACGGCTCCTTCTCACGGGAGCTGTGCGGCGGCACGCACGTCCGTTCGACGGCGGAGATCGGGCTCTTCCTGATCGCGAGCGAGACCTCGAGCGCCGCCAACGTGCGCCGGATCGAGGCGGTCACGGGCCCGGCGGCGGTCGCGATCATGCGCGCCCACAACCGGGTCCTCGCCGAGGCCTCGACCGCGCTGCGGGTACCGCCCGAGGGCGTGGCGCGGGCCGTCGAGGAGCTGCGGGGCCGTGTCCGCGAGCTCGAGCGCTCGAACGGCGGCCCTGGGTCGTCGGCCATCGACGTGGACTCACTGCTCGCCGAGGCCGACGAGGTCGCTGGCGCGAGCGTGCTGGCGACGATCGTCGCCGGCGTCGCCGGCCAGGCGCTGCTCGATCTGGCCGATCGCCTCAAGGCGAAGCTCGGCGATGCCGCGATCGTGCTCGGCAGCCCGGGCGAGGACAAGGTCGACCTGGTCGCCTCGGTATCGCCCTCGCTGGTGCAGCGCGGAGTCAGGGCCGACCAGATCGTGCGGAGCGCCGCTGCGATCGTCGGTGGCGGTGGCGGGGGCCGCGACACGGCGGCTCGCGCGGGTGGACGGGACGTGGCGCGCCTCCCGGAGGCGATTGCGGCGGCACGCACGGCGATCGAGGCAGCGCTCGCCGGCTGAACGCCGCGACGCGTGGACGGGGAGCGGTCGGCTGGATGAGGGTGCTGGCGCTCGATTACGGAAGCGCCCGCTGTGGCTGCGCGGTCAGCGATCCGACGGGCGTGCTCGCGACGCCGCTCGCCGCGGTCGCCGCGCCCGCGTCCAGGCGTGGGCTCGCCCGGCTGTGCGAGCTCGTCGCCGAGACGGGAGCCGAGCGCGTCGTCGTCGGCCTGCCACTGACCCTGGCCGGCAGCGACTCGGCGCAGACCCGCGAAGCCCGCGAGTTCGCGCAGACGCTCCAGCGACGGCTCCGGGAGATCCCCGTTGAGCTCTACGACGAGCGCTTCACGACCCGGCTCGCGCAGCGCGACGGCGACGGAATTCGGGCCCGGGCGAGCGAGGACTCGCGCGCGGCCGCCCACCTGCTGGCCGGCTGGCTCGACGGGCGCGCCGGGGCGGTGCGCCGTGGCTGACCGGGGACGGTCCCGCCAGCCGCCGGAATCGGACCCCGCCCGCCCCACCCGGTCCGCCCGCCCCGCCCGGCCCGCAGGCCGGGCGGTCCGACAGCCCCCCAGACGCCCGCGCCCGCGGCCGCCGACGCACATCCTCGTGATCCGCCGGGTGTTCGCCCTCGGCACGGTCGCGCTCGCGATCGCCGGCGTCTGGTTCCTCGTCGAGCTGTTCCAGCCGTTCGCCGGCGAGGGCCACGGCCGCGTCACGGTGACGATCCCGCACGGCGCGGGGGCCTCGAAGATCGGTTCCATCCTCGCCGCCGACGGCGTCGTCTCCTCGTCGTTCTTCTTCGCGCTGCGCGACAAGCTCGACGGCTCGAAGCTCTACGCCGGCCGCTTCAGGATGCCGCGCGGAACCAGCTACAGCCACGCGATCTCGATCCTGTCGGTGCCGCCGCCGATCCAGACCACCGAGGTGACGATCGTCGACGGCCTCTCGCGCCGGCAGGTCGCCGGGCGGCTGCACGCACACCGGATCCGCGGCAACTACATGGCGCTGACCCGCCACTCGCCGCTGCTGAACCCGGTCGCGTACGGAGCGCCGCGCCGCACGCCCTACCTCGAGGGCTTCCTGTTCCCCGACACCTACCAGCTGACCACGCCGGTCAGCATGAAGGCGCTCGTCGCCGACCAGCTCGAGACGTTCAAGCAGCAGTTCGCGACCGTCGGCATGGGCTGGGCGAAGGCCCACCACGTCAGCCCCTATCAGGTGCTGATCGTCGCGTCGCTGGTCGAGGCCGAAGCGACGAAGCTGTCCGATCGCCGGCTTGTCGCGTCCGTCATCTACAACCGCCTGAAGGACAACATCGAGCTCGGCTTCGATACGACCGTCGCGTACGCGACGGGCGATTACAGCGGGACCCTGACCCAGCGTGAGCTCGATTCGAGCTCGCCGTGGAACACCCGCAATCACCACGGCCTGCCGCCGACGCCGATCGACAGCCCGTCGCTGGAGGCGATCCAAGCCGCCGCCCAGCCTGCGACGACGAACGACCTCTACTTCATCACCAAGGTCTGCGGGAACGGGGCGCTCGCGTTCGCGCCGAGCTTCACGCAGTTCCAGACACTCTCGGCCGCCTACAACGCCGCCTATGCGGCCCACGGTCTGCGCGGCGCCGAGTACTGCGGGAAATGAGGCTCGGCGTGACCGGCTGGCCGGTCGCCCACAGCCGCTCGCCGGCCCTCCAGAACGCGGCGCTGCGAGCGGTCGGCCTCGACGGCTGGCGCTACCAGCTGCTGCCGATCCCGCCCGCCGAGTTCGACCGGACGGTCGTCGCGCTCCCGGCCCGGGGCTTCCGCGGCGTCAACGTGACGATTCCGCACAAGGAGCGCGCGCTCGCGCTGGCACAGCTTTCGGGCGGCGAGGTCAGCCTGCGCGCACGGGCGATCGGAGCCGTCAACACGCTCGTGTTCGGACCCGCGGGTCTGATCGGCGCCGACAACACGGACGCGCCCGCGGTGCTCGCCGTGCTCGGGGAGCCGGCGGCCGGTCTGACCGCGCTCGTGCTCGGCGCGGGCGGGAGCGCCCGCGCCGTCGTCTGGTCGCTGCTCGACGCGGGGGCCGCCGAGGTCCGCGTCTGGAACCGCAATCCCGAACGGGCGCGGGCGCTGTGCGGATCGCTCCGCGGCGGCACCCCCGTCGCGGCGGTGCGGCCCGCCGACGTGCTCGTCAACTGCACGCCGGTCGGGCTGCACCCGCCCGGCACCGACGCGGAGGAGCTCGCGCAGCTGCCCGTCGGCGGCGCCGAGCTGCCCTACCGGATCGTCCTCGACCTCGTCTACCGGAGCGGCGGAACCGCACTCGTGCGGCGCGCCGCCGAGCAGGGGCTCCGGGCCGTCGACGGCCTCGAGGTGCTCGCCGGCCAGGGGGCGATCAGCTTCGAGCAGTTCACGGGCGTGCCGGCGCCCGCGGCGGCGATGCGCGAGGCGCTCGGCCTCCCGAGCTGACGATATGTCTATCCTCGCGTCGGTGAGCACGGGTCGTCAGCGGGAACCGGATCGCAGCGTCTGCACGCCATGTCGCGGAACCGGCACCTTGATCTCGGGCAAGGGGGGAGCCCCGCACCCGATCAGATGCCCCTGGTGCGAGGGCAGCGGCGGCTTCGCGAAGGGCCACGACGCCCAGGAGCATCCCGCCGAGCAGTCGGCCCGCTGAGAGCCTCTCTCCAAGCGCCGCTCAAGCCGAGCCCCGCGCCGAGCCGATAAGGGAGATGCAGCCCCGGTCCCCGCGTCCCCCTGCCCGTTGCGTTCCTCGAGCCACCCCTCCCATGACCACCGCTGAGGCGACCGTGATCGCCGCCGTCGCCGGTGCGCTGCTCGGCGTCGCCGCCGCCGTCACCGCCCGCCGCCTGACCGCGCGCCCCGCGCCCGGCCGGCTCGAGGCGGCCGGCTTCGCCGCGCTGACCGCGGCGCTCGACGCCGCCGTCGTGATCGCGCGCCACGCGACCGTCGCGCGCGTCCTCGGCGTCGCGCTCGTCGCCGTCCTCGTCGCGGTCTCCGCGACCGACATCGCCTCGCGCCGGATCCCGAACAGGGTCACCGGCCCCGCCGCGATCCTCGCCGTCGCGCTCGGTCTGGCGCTGCATCCCGCGGGGGTTCCGGCCCAGCTCGTGGGCGGCCTCGCCGCCGGCGTCTTCCTGCTGATCTTCGCCCTCGCCAACCGCCGCGGGCTCGGGATGGGCGACGTCAAGCTCGCCGGGGTCCTCGGCCTCTACCTCGGTGCGTCGGTGACCGTCGCCCTGTTCGGGGGGCTCCTGGCGGCGGCCGTCGGCGGCCTCGTGCTGATGGCCAGAGTGGGCGCCAGGCAAGGGCGCAAGATGGCGATCCCGCTCGGCCCGTACCTCGCGGCTGGGGGCGTCCTGGCCCTGATCTGGGGCCCGCAGCTCGTGCACTGGTACGCGCACTCGGCCGTCCACTGACGCCCGCCCGGGACCGCCCGCGCGATCGGTCGTAACCTACGGCTCCGGATGAGCCTGAAGCTGATCACCGCCGGCGAATCGCACGGGCCGGGCCTCACCTGCATCGTCGAGGGGCTGCCCGCCGGGCTCAAGCTCGACCGCGAGGCGCTCGATCGCGACCTCGCGCGACGCCAGCTCGGGCACGGCCGCGGCGGGCGGATGAAGATCGAGTCCGACCGCGCCGAGGTCCGGGCCGGCCTTCGCCACGGTCGCACGCTCGGCGGCCCGATCGCGCTCTGGGTTGTCAACCGCGACTTCGCCAACTGGGAGGAGCGGATGAACCCGTGGCCGGTCGACACGGACGTCGCCGAGGTCCATCTGCCGCGGCCGGGCCACGCCGATCTCGTCGGCACTCAGAAGTACGGGCTCACCGACGTCCGCGACGTCCTCGAGCGCGCGAGCGCGCGCGAGACGGCGGCGCGCGTCGCGGGCGGGGCGGTCGCGAAGGCGTTCCTGCGAGCGCTCGGCGTCGAGGTCTACTCGCACGTCCTGCAGATCACGGGCGTGACCGCGCCGCGGCGCGACGATCTGGAGCCGGCCGACTTTGCCGCCGTCGATGAGTCGCCGGTCCGGTGCCTCGATCCGGACGCGAGCCGCGCGATGGTCGCGGAGATCAACACGCTGCGCAAGCAGAACGAGTCGCTCGGCGGGGTCTTCGAGGTGCGCGCATTCGGGCTCGTGCCGGGCCTGGGCTCGCACGTCTCCTGGGAGGAGCGCCTCGACGGGCGCCTGGCGATGGCGATCATGTCGATCCAGGCGATCAAGGCCGTCGCGATCGGTGACGGCTACGAGGTCGCCGGCGTGCCCGGCTCCCAGGCCCACGACGAGATCTTCTACGACGACGAGCGCGGCTACCACCGCCGGACGAACCGCGCCGGCGGCCTCGAGGGCGGGATGACGAACGGGGATCCGCTCGTCGTGCGCGGCTCGATGAAGCCGCTGCCGACGCTCACGCAGCCGTTGCAGTCAGTCGACATCGCCACCCACGAGCCCGGCCAGGCGCTGCGCGAGCGCACCGACTCGTGCACCGTCCCGGCGGCCGGCGTCGTCGCCGAGGCGATGGTCGCGTTCGTCCTCGCCGATGCCTATCGCCGCAAGTTCGGCGGCGACCACATCGACGACGCCCGCGCCGCAGTCGCGGCGTACGAGCAGCGGATCGGCTGGCGGCGGCGGTGAAGCTCGCCCTGATCGGCTTCATGGGCGCGGGGAAGACGACCGCAGCGCGGACGCTCGGCGACGGCGCGGTCGACGTCGATGAGGTGATCGAGGCGCGCGAGGGCCTGCGCGTCCAGGACATCTTCGCCCGCGACGGCGAGGCCGCGTTCCGAGAGATGGAGGAGCGCGTCACGCTGGAGCTGATCGACGACCCGTCGCTGCAGGCGGTCGCGCTCGGCGGCGGCGCCGTCGCCTCGCCACGGGTCCGCGATGCGCTCGGCGCGCGCTGCCGCGTCGTCTGGCTCGAGACGGCTGACGATCTCGCCTGGACGCGGGTTTCGGGCCACGGCGCCGCCGTGCGGCCGCTGGCGTCTGACCAGGGGCGCTTCTTCGAGCTGCACGCCGCGCGCCGGCCGGTCTACGAGGAGCTCGCGGACGTGATCGTCCCGGCGTCCCGCTCGCGCGAGATCGGGCGCGTCGCGGCGGCCCTGGACGGGTTGCCGGCGCACGGCGTCAAGGTCCTGTGGGCGACCTCCGCGTCCGCCGACTATCCGGTGTACATCGGGTCGGGCCTGATCGTCGCGCACCGCTACTGGCCCGCAGGCGTGCCCGGCCGGCGCGTGCTGATCAGCGACTACAACGCTGCGCGCCACTGGGGCGATCGCCTCGAGCCATTCGCCGCGGACATCCGGATCATGCCCGGCGAGCAGTCCAAGACGGTCGCGCACGCCGAGATCGTGTGGACCGAGATGGTGCGCCACGGGACCAACCGCGGCGATGTGGTCGTCGCGCTCGGGGGCGGCGTCGTCGGCGATCTGGCCGGCTTCTGCGCCGCGACCTACCAGCGCGGCATCCGCTATATCCAGGTCCCGACGACGCTCGTGGCCCAGGTCGACTCGGCCTATGGCGGCAAGACCGGGGTCGACCTCAGCGAGGCCAAGAACTACGTCGGCGCCTTCCACCAGCCGTCCGCCGTGCTGACCGATCCGGGCACGCTGGCGACGCTGCCGGCCGAGGAGGTCGCGGCCGGGTACGCCGAGGTCGTCAAGACGGCGCTGATCGCCGGCGGCAGGCTTTGGGAGCTCGTGCGGGGCGGGGCGTCGCCGGCCGACCCGGAGGTGATCGCCCGGTGCGCGCGCTGCAAGGTCGGGGTCGTCGGCCACGACGAGCGCGACACCGGCCTGCGCCAGGTGCTCAATCTCGGGCACACCGTCGGCCACGCGATCGAGACGGCAACCGGCTACGCCCGCTACCGGCACGGCGAGGCGGTCGGGCTCGGGCTGCTCGCGGCGCTGCGCCTGAGCGGGGCCGACGAGCTCCGCGGCGAGGTCGCCGCGCTGCTCGCCGAGCAGCGCCTGCCGGCGGCGCTCGACCCCGGCGTCGACCTCGAGGCGGTGATCTTCGCGACCGGCCGCGACAAGAAGCGCATCGACGAGGGGCCTGTGCCGTTCGTCCTGTGCCCGCAGCCGGGCCGCTGCGAGACGGGGCAGGTCGTCGCCCCGGCCGACCTGCGCGCCGCCGTCCGGGAGCTGGTCGCCTGATGAGCGCCGGCCACGATCGCGTCGAGGTCATGCACGGCGTCAACCTCGACCAGCTCGGTCGGCGCGACCCGGCGCATTACGGCTCGCTGACGCTGACCGAGCTGGAGCTGCGGATCGCCTCGTTTGCGGGCGAGATCGGCCTCACCGTACGCTTCTTCAACACCAACCACGAGGGAGAGTTCGTGGAGCACCTGCATGGGCTGGAGGGCATGGCGGACGGGATCGTGCTCAATCCCGGCGCCTGGACCCACTACTCGTACGCGATCCGGGACGCGCTCGAGATCACCCGGCTCCCGGCGGTCGAGGTGCACCTGTCCGCTGTCGAGGAGCGCGAGGAGTGGCGGCGCCGCTCGGTCATCACCGACCTCTGCGTCGGCTCGGTGTCGGGCAAGGGCGTCGACGGCTACCGCGACGCGCTCGCGCGGCTGCATGCGGAGCTGGCGCCATGAGCGCCGCGCGCTCAGAGCAGCTGCTCGAGACCCTCGACGGCGCCGGCGTCGATCTGCTGCTCGTCACCGGGCTCGTCAACGTCCGCTACCTCACCGGCTATACCGGCTCCAACGGACTCGCGCTCGTCGGGCACCGAGCCCGCGCGTTCGTGACCGACTTCCGCTACGTCGAGCAGGCGGCCGCCGAGGTCGACGCCTCGTACGAGCGCATCCGGGCGTCGCAGGACCTGGTCGAGGCGCTGCCGTCGTTGCTGCCGCCAGAGGGACGCGTCCGGCTCGGCTTCGACGACGGGGCGATGTCGGTCCGCGATTTCCGGCGGCTGGGCGAGCTGCTTGGCGACCGCGCCCTACTGGTGGCGGCGGGCGGACTCGTCGAGCGCCTGCGGCGGGTCAAGGAGCCCGCCGAGATCGAGCGGATCGCGGCCGCCACCGCGATCGCCGACAGCGCCTTCGAGGCTCTCCTGGCGGGCGGGCTCGCAGGCCGGACGGAGCGCGAGCTGGCGCTCGCGCTCGAGCTGGCGATGCGCGAGCGGGGCGCGAGCTCAGTCGAGCTTCGAGCCGATCGTCGCCGCCGGGCCGCGGGGGGCGCTGCCGCACGCGCGGCCGACCGATCAGGCGGTGAGGCGCGGCGATGTCGTCGTGATCGACTGGGGCGCGGTCCTCGACGGGTACTGCTCGGACTGCACCCGCACCGTTGCGGTCGGCGAGATCGGCGACGACGCGCGCGAGGCCTACGAGCTGGTGCTGCGCGCCCAACTCGCGGCGCTCGACGCGGTCCGTGCCGGCGCCGACGGTCGGGCGACCGACGCGGTCGCGCGGGATCTGATCGCGGCCGCCGGCCACGGCGAGCACTTCGGCCACGGCCTCGGGCACGGCGTCGGCCTCGAGATTCACGAGGCCCCGCGGCTCGCGCAGCGTTCGACCGACACGCTTCTGGCCGGCGACATCGTCACGGTCGAGCCCGGGGTCTACCTGCCGGGGCGGTTCGGCGTCCGGATCGAGGATCTGTGCGCCGTCGAGGACGGAGGCCGGCGGGTGCTGACCGGGTTCTCGAAGGAGCTGCTGATCGCCGACTGATCCACTTGGATACAGAAAGTGCCCGTGGAGGGCGCGTTTTGTATCCAAGTCGCGGCTAGCGGCCCGAATGGGTGACCGCCTCTACACTGACGCGGCGAGATGATCAGCACAAATCAGTTCAAGAACGGCAATCACATCGACGTCGAGGGCACCGTCTTCAAGATCCTCGAGTTCCAGCACGTCAAGCCCGGCAAGGGGGGCGCCTTCGTTCGCACGAAGCTGCGCCGCGCTTCCGACGGCGCCGTGATCGACCGCACCTTCCGCGCCGGCGAGAAGTTCCGCCCCGTCCGTACCGAGGTCCGCAACATGCAGTTCCTCTACAAGGACGGCAACGACGCGCACTTCATGGACGCCGAGTCCTACGAGCAGCTGACGATCCCCGAGACGACGCTCGCCGATCCGCTGCGCTGGATGAAGGAGTCCCTGCAGGTCGAGGTCCTCTACATCGACGAGCAGCCCACGGACGTGCAGCTGCCGAGTGCGATGGACCTGACCGTGACCGAGACCGAGCCCGGGCTGCGCGGCGACACCGCTTCGGGCGGCGGCACGAAGCCGGCGACGCTCGAGACCGGGGCCCGGGTCAACGTGCCCCTGTTCGTCAACATCGGCGACGTCGTGCGCGTCGACACGCGCAGCGGCGAATACGTCTCCCGGGCCTGACGGCCGTCTGCGGCGCGCGTGCGTAGAACCGAGCAGCGCCGCGCCGCGATCTGGGCGCTGTACCAATCCGATCTGCTCGATCGCCCGCTCTCGGACACGTTCCCGCGGGACGCCCACGCGTTCACGCGCGTGCTCGCGACGGAGGTCAAGGAGCACCAGCCCGAGCTCGACGGCCTGATCTCTCGGCACGCCAGCGGCTGGTCGCTCGGGCGGATCGCACCGCTCGAGCGCTCGATCCTGCGGGTCGCCCTGCTCGAGATCACCCACCCGGACGCGGTCCCGGGCGAGACGCCGATCCCGCCGGAGGGAGCGATCGACGAGGCCGTCGAGACCGCTAAGGAGTTCTGCGGCGCCGAGGCCCCCGGCTTCGTCAACGGGATCCTCGCCGCGGCACTGCGCGAGTTGCGCGGGCAGCGCGACCCGGCCGGCGCGTCCGAAACGTAAGTCGGTCGTAGGAACTGGGCGCAGCCACTGGCGCGGCGCCGGTCCGGTGACGACAATGGCGAGCATGAAACTTCTCGTCGTCGACGACGATCGGGCTCTGCGCGAGGTTCTGCGCCGCGCGCTCCGGCTGGGCGGATACGAGATCGCGCTCGCCGAGGGCGGCGCCGACGCGCTCTCGCAGATCGCCGCCTCCCAGCCGGACGCCGTCGTCCTCGACATCGGCCTGCCCGATCTCGACGGCCTCGAGGTCTGCCGCCTGCTGCGGGCCGAGGGCAACCGGGTCCCCGTCCTGATGCTGACCGCCCGCGACGCGGTCGCGGACCGGATCGAGGGCCTCGACGCCGGTGCCGACGACTACCTCGTCAAGCCCTTCGACATCGACGAGCTGAAGGCCCGCCTGCGGGCGCTGCTGCGCCGGGCGGACCCTGACGGCGGCGGCGTGGCCGCCGGCCAGGAGCTCTCCTTCGCCGAGCTCGTGCTGGACGCCGACCGCCACGGCGTCCAGGTCGACGGCACCTTCGTGGAGCTGACGCGAACCGAGTACCAGCTGCTCGAACTGCTGATGCTGAACCCGCGCCGCGTGCTCCCGCACAGCCTCATCTACGACCGCGTCTGGGGCTACGACTTCGGCCCGACCTCGAACGCGTTGCGGGTCTACATCGGGTACCTGCGTCGCAAGCTCGAAGAGGCCGGAGCCACGTCGGAGATTCACACCGTGCGCGGGGTCGGGTACGCGCTGCGGGAGCCGGGCGGGTGAGCCTTCGGGCGCGGATGGGCCTCGGCGCCGGCGTCGCCGTCGCGCTGGCGGTGATCGCCGTCTCGCTCGCCGCCTACCTCGGCGAGCGCTCTGAGCTGTTCAACCAGATCGACCAGTCGCTGACGCAGCTCGGCGCCCAGTACGCCGCTGAAGCAGCGCACCTGGGGGCATTCAAGGGTCCGGGCGGGAGCGGCCCGGCGAACAACCAGGGCGCGCCCGGCGGGGGCGCCGGACAGTTCGGCGGTGGGCAGCAGGGGCTGCTGAGACTCTCCACGGGAGACTGCGACCGCGGACTCGGGATCAACGCGCCGCCGAACTCCACGTTCGGCGGCGCCACCGGCTTCGTGCAGATCCTCGAGCCCGGCGGCACGGTCTGCCGCGGCACCGGCGAGACCGCGGAGATCCCCCCCTCCAGCGAGGCGCGGACGATCGCCCAGACCGGCGCGGGCTCGTTCTTCACGAGCATGACCGTCAGCGGCAACCACATCCGCGTGCTCGTCAGCGGCCTCGGCAGCTTCGGCGCGCTGATGCTCGCCTGGCCGCTCGGCGACGTCGACCGCAACCTCCGCAGCCAGCTGCTGCTGCTGGCCGTGATCGCGGCGGCCGGGATCGCGCTCGCGGCGCTCCTCGGCCTGCTCGTGGCGCGCGCCGCGGTCGCTCCGATCGCCCGCTTCACCCGCCAGGCCGAGCGGATCGCGGAGAGCCCGGACCGGGTCGAGCAGGAGCGGCTGATCGTGACCGGGAGGGACGAGCTGGCGCGGCTGGCACGGACCTTCAACCGCACGCTCGACGCGCTCGAGGGGGCGATCGCCGCGCAGCGCAATCTCGTCGCCGACGCCTCCCACGAGCTGCGCACGCCGATCGCGGCGCTGCGCGCCAACCTCCAGCTGCTGCGCGACGAGCACCTCCTCTCGCCGGAGGACCGCGACGCGATCCGGGTCGACATGATCGACGAGTTCGATGACCTCACCCGGCTCGTCAGCGACGTCGTCGAGCTTGCGCGCGGGAGCAAGCAGACGGGCGAGCCCGGCCATGTCCGGCTCGATCAGATCACCGAGGAGGCAGTCGATCGCGCCCGCCGGCGGGCCCCGGGCCTGACCTTCCAGACGGAGCTCGAGCCGGCGCTCGTGCGCGGCGACGGCGAGCGGATCGCCAGGGCGGTCACCAACCTGCTCGACAACGCGATGAAGTGGAGCCCCGACGGCGAGACGGTCGAGGTCGAGCTGCGCGAAGGCGTCGTCAGCGTGCGCGACCACGGCCCCGGCTTCCACGAGGATGACCTGCCGTTCGTGTTCGACCGCTTCCACCGAGCCCGGGATGCCCGCTCGAAGCCCGGGTCCGGGCTCGGACTCGCGATCGTGCGGCAGGCGACGGAGGCCCACGGGGGCTTCGCGGAAGCCGCGAACGCGCCCGGCGGCGGTGCGCTGCTGCGGATCAGCTTCGGCCACCCCGTCGCTCTCAGCGCCGAGTTCGCCGCGCCCGCGGGCGAAGCGTCAGAATGACGGAACAGTGAGCTATTCGACCGAGTCAGGCCGGCAGCAGATCCTCGACGAGGCCGCGGCCGCCGTCGACGAGCTCGGGACCGCGCTGGCGGTCCTCGGCGACGCGTATGAGCACCTCGACGAGCACGCCGCCGACCGCGTCGAGGAGTCGGTGTTCCGGCCGATGCAGGCGGCCTACGGGCAGCTGCTGCGCACCCACGCCGAGTTCGCCGCCCGCTACGGCCTTCCCGGCCGGAGCTTCAAGGCCGGCGATCCCGGACTTCCCGCCGACGTGCGCGCGCAGCTCGAGCGCGTGGCGGACGCCGCCCAGGCAGTCGACGACGGGCTCGCCGAGCTGCAGGACTCGCTGCTTCCCGTCGAGGTCGGGGACGCCGAGCTGCGTGCCGGCCTGTCCCGGACGCGCACGCTGATCGCCGCCGTGCCCGCGACCTGCGACGAGATCGTCAGGACGCTGGGTCGCTGAACCGGAAGCCAAGCTCCGACCGGGCGCCCGAGCGTTAGGATCGCCGGCATGGGACTCCTCGACCTGGCGCTCACTCCGCTCCGCATGCTGCTCGGCCAAGCCGAGCAGGAGGCCGAGGAGGTGCTCCCGGTGCGCGAGATCGAGGAGATCCAGAACCGCGTGCTCGACACGGCGGAGTCGATCAAGCGCGCGACGGAGTCGATCGAGTCGCACGTGCTCGTCGTCGAGTCGCTCGCCACATCGATCGCGCCCCTGACCGAGGCGGTCGCCGACCTCACCCGGCAGCTCGCCGCGATCAACGAGGTGCTCGCTCCGCTCGCGGGCGTCGAGCGCGACGTG
This sequence comes from uncultured Solirubrobacterales bacterium, assembly GCA_963705995.1. Lineage (GTDB taxonomy): Bacteria > Actinomycetota > Thermoleophilia > Solirubrobacterales > Solirubrobacteraceae > Palsa-465. Next base: position 257,388 of record CAVPLN010000003.1, on the reverse strand, counting down.
ACGCGGATCGAGCACCTGTTGGGCCGCCGCAAGCGCCCGTAGCGGCGGGGGTTCCGTCGGGGGCGGCCCCTACGCTGCGCAGATGCCTCAGGTTGCGCTGCTCGCGCCGGTGCCGTCCGCGCCGCCTCCGGAGACGGCGCTCCCACCGGCGCAGCCGTCGGCGCGGCCGCTCGACGCCGAGCCCCGGCTCGAGCTCGCTTCGTATGACCTCCAGGCGGCGCTGGCGCTGGAACGCGAACTGGGGATCAGCCACGTGCTGGCGCAGGTGCTCGTGCGCCGAGGCATCGAGGACGCGGACGCGGCGCGCACGCTGCTCGACCCGCGCGAGCGTCATGACCCGCGCGCGTTCGCCGGAATCGAGCGGGCGACCGCGACGATCGAGCGACACATCGCCGCCGGCTCCCGGATCGTCGTCCATGGCGATTACGACGTCGACGGCGTCTGCGCGACGGCGATCCTCGTCCGCGCGCTGCGGTCGCTCGGGGCGGATCCCGGCTGGTACATCCCGAGCCGCAGCGACGACGGCTACGGGCTGGCCGCCACGACCGTCAGCCGGCTCGCCGACCGCGGCACCGGCCTGCTGATCACCGTCGACTGCGGCATCACCGCGATCGACGAGGTCGCAGCCGCGACCGCCGCCGGCATCGAGGTGATCGTCACCGACCATCACACTCCGCGCAGCGACGGCGCGGTGCCGGAGTGCGCGATCGTCCACCCGTCGCTGTGCGGGTACCCGGCAGCCGACCTCTGCGGCTCGGCCGTCGCCCACAAGCTCGCCGAGGCGCTCGGCGCCGCGACCGTCGACGCGGACCTCGAACTCGTCGCGCTCGCGACCGTCGCCGACCTCGTCCCGCTCCAGGGCGAGAATCGGCGGCTCGTCCGCGAAGGCCTCGCGCGGCTCGCCGGGACCGCACGGCCGGGGCTGCGCGCGCTGATGGCCGTCTCCAGCACCGACCCGAGCGCGCTCGACGCCGCCTGCCTGGCGTTCCGCCTCGCGCCCCGGATCAATGCCGCAGGGCGCATGCGGCGCGCCGACGCGGCGCTCGAGCTGCTCCTGACCGATGATCCCGACCGGGCGGCCGAGATCGCCTCCGAGCTCGACCGCGTGAACGTGGAACGGCGGGCGATCGAGCAGCGGATCTGGTGGGAGGCCGAACGGCTCGCCGAGGGGATGGGCGAACGCGCCGCGTATGTGCTCGCCGCCGATGGCTGGCACGCCGGGGTGATCGGGATCGTCGCCTCGCGCATCGTCGAGCGCTTCCACCGCCCCACGATCCTGGTCGCGCTGGCCGCGGGCGCCGCCGGTCAGGGCTCGGGTCGGAGCATCCCGGGCTTCGATCTGCTCGGCGCGCTGCATGTGGCGGCGCCGCACCTCGTCACCTATGGGGGCCATCGCGCGGCAGCCGGGCTGACCGTCCTCGAGGGCAACGTCGAGGCCCTGAGGCGAGCGGTCGAGGAGCACGCCGAGAGCCTGCTGACGCCCGATCTGCTGCGGCGCCGGGAACCGGTGGACGCCGTCGCCTCGGGGTCGCAGCTGACGCTCTCGCTGGCCGAGGAGCTGCTCGCGCTGGAGCCGTGCGGGCTCGGCAACCCGTCGGTCAACCTGCTCGTCACCGGCGCCCGCTTCGACTCGGTGCGGACGCTCGGGGACGGTCGGCATGCGCGGTTCAGCGTCCGCTCCGGGGGCGCGCGGGCGAGTGCGATCGCGTTCGGCTGCGATGGCAAGGTTCCGCACGCCGATGGCACCGAGCCGGTCGATGCGAGCTTCCGGCTCGAGCGCAACGTGTGGCGCGGCGTCGTCGAGCCGAGGCTCGTGCTGCGCCGGGCGGCCAGGTGCACGCCCGGTCGGATCGACGTGCTCGGCGAGCCGTCGGCGTACCTGCCGGCGGTGCTCGCCGAGCTCGACCGCGCCCTCCCCGAGCAGGACGATGCGCCGCGCGCTGCTCGCGCCGACGGAGAGCTGCGCACGATTCTCGACAGGCGCGCCGAGAGCCCGCTCGCCGTGCTCGCGGACGCGTGCTCCGCGGACGGGGAGGTGCTCGCCGTCTGCGCGGAGGTGTCGCGGCGTCTATCAGGGCTCGAGGACCGTGCCGGCGGATTCGCGCTCGTCGCGCACGAGGCGCTCGCGCTGATGCCCTCGCTCGCCGACCGTTACGACCACATCGTGATCCTCGACCCACCGGCGAGCGCCGCGGGGGACGGCCTGCTCAGGCGGGGGCACGGCTACACCCATGTGTGCTGGGGACAGGCTGAGCTACGCTTTGCGGAGCAGATGCACGAGCTGGAGTACGGATTGCGGACTTCGCTCGTGGCCCTCTACCGGGCCGTCAGGGACCGGGAGCGGGTCGCCGGTGAGGAGTTCGAGCACCTGCTCCGCGGCGACCAGCGCCACCCGCGGCCGGCCCGCCTGGCCGGCCGCCTGGTCAGAGTCCTCGCGGAGCTCGAGCTCGTCAGCCTCGACCGGAGTCTGCCGGCCCTGTCGGTGGCGGGCGCTCGCCCGACCGAGCTGGAGCGCTCGCCCGCCTACCGGGCATATGCACGGAGATATGAGGAAGGCCTTCGATTTCTGAGTCGAGTACAACCCCGCCGGACCTGACCGCGACTGCGGCGCAGCAAGCCGCTGGACCTGTGGCCGCACCGCCGCGGATCCCGATCACCCGCGCCCCGGTCGGCCAGCTCGAGAACGGCGCCGGCGCCCGACAGATCACGCTGAAGCGCCGCGCCGAGCTGACCGACACCGAGGAGCGGCTGCTCTCCGATCTGTTCGCGATCGTCGAGGAGCACGCCGATCAGGCGGCCACGGCGGTCGACCGCGACCGCGTCGAGGCGGCCTTCGTCTACGCCTGCGAGAAGCACGCCGATCAGCGGCGGCGCTCCGGCGAGGACTTCATCGTGCACCCGGTCAACGTCGCGAAGATCTGCGCGGGGATGCGCCTTGACACCGAGACGCTCTGCGCCGCGCTGCTGCACGACACGGTCGAGGACACGAGCGCGTCGCTCGAGGAGGTGGAGGCCGAGTTCGGCGAGGAGATCGCGGGGCTCGTCGACGGCGTCACCAAGCTCACCGGGCTGACGTTCCAGTCGCGCGACGAGGCCCAGGCGGAGAACTACCGCAAGATGATGGTCGCGATGGCCTCGGACATCCGGGTCATCCTGATCAAACTCGCCGACCGCCTCCACAACATGCGGACGATCGACGCGATGCCGAAGCAGAAGCAGATCGAGAAGTCCAAGGAGACGCTCGACATCTACGCGCCGATCGCCCATCGGCTCGGCATCCACGCGATCAAATGGGAGCTCGAGGACCTGGCGTTCCAGGCGCTGCACCCCCGCAAGTACAACGAGATCAAGGGGCTCGTCGCGCAGCAGCGCGACGAACGCGAGCGCTACGTCAACCAGGCCGGCGAGTACCTGCAAAGGGAGCTGGGCGAGCTCGGGATCGACGCTGAGATCTCCGGCCGCGCGAAGCACTTCTACTCGATCTACTCGAAGATGACGAAGAAGGGGCGCGAGTTCAACGAGATCTACGACCTCACCGCGATGCGCGTGAAGGTCGACTCCGTCAAGGACTGCTACGGCGCCGTGGGCGTGATCCACTCCCTCTGGAAGCCGCTTCCGGGGCGGTTCAAGGATTTCATCGCGATGCCCAAGTTCAACATGTACCAGTCGTTGCACACGACGGTGATCGGGCCCGAGGGCAGGCCGCTCGAGATCCAGATCCGCACGGGCGGCATGCACGACCTGGCCGAGTACGGGATCGCCGCCCACTGGATGTACAAGGAGGGCGGCGGCCAGCCGGGCGCCAACAACCGGGCGCTGCGCGACCCCGAGGGCAAGCTCAAGTGGCTGCGCTCGCTGGTCGACTGGCAGAAGGACGTCGCCGACCCGAAGGAGTTCGTCGAGACCCTCAAGGTCGACCTGTTCGAGGACGACGTGTTCGTGTTCACGCCGAAGGGCGAGGTCAAGTCGCTCGCCGCCGGCGCGACCCCGCTCGACTTCGCCTACGAGATCCACACGGACGTCGGCCACCGCTGCGTCGGCGCCAAGGTCAACGGCAAGATCGTGCCGCTCTCCTACCAGCTGCGCTCGGGCGACATCGTCGAGGTCCTCACCTCCAAGCGCGATCGGGGGCCGTCGCGGGACTGGCTCGCGCTCGTCAAGACGACCCGCGCGCGCAACAAGATCAAGGCATGGTTCAAGGCCGAGTCCCGCAAGGACTCCGAACACTCAGGACGCGAACTGCTCCAGGATCAGCTCCGCAAGCAGGGGCTCCCGGCGCAGAAGATCGTCGCTTCGCCGCTGCTGGCCGACGTGATCCGCGAGCTCGGCTACCGCAAGGGCGAGGACTTCTACGTCGCCCTCGGCGCCGAGAAGATCTCGGCGAAGGTCGTCGTCAACAAGGTCATGCAGCGACTCAAGCAGGGCGAGGCGGCGGAGTCCGAGCCGACCGCGGCCGACGACCTGCTCTCGACTCACCGCCGGCGCTCGCGACCGACGACCTCCTCACGGCGGTACGGCATCTCCGTCGACGGCGTCGATGAGGTGCTGCTGCGGATCGCGAAGTGCTGCCGGCCGGTGCCAGGCGATCCGATCGTCGGCTACATCTCGCTCGGTCGCGGGATCACGATCCACCGCGAGGACTGCCCGAACGTCGCGGTCCTGCGCAAGGATCCGGAGCGCTTCACGCCGGTCTCCTGGGACGGCGACGCCGACACCTCGTTCCGGGTCGAGATCGAGGTCCAGGCGTGGGATCGCCACCGGCTGCTGGAGGACATCTCGCGCACGTTCGCCGAGGCGGGGATCAACATCATGGAGGTCCACGGGATCACCAGCCCGCCGATGGTCCACAACAAGTTCGTCGTCGAGGTGGGGGACACCCGCACGCTCGACCAGGCGATCACGCGCCTGCGCAACATCGAGTCGGTGTTCGACGCCTACCGCGTGATCCCCGGGTCGGGCTGAGCGCGAGGCGCGGTCGCGCTCCCGCTCGGCGGCCCGTTCCCGGGAGCGGTGCGCGCACCGGGTGGCGGCACCCTCGCGGGTGGCAGCACCCTCGTGATCCCGGCGCGCGCGCGGGGGGTCTTGACGATCACGAGCGCCTCGCCGGGCGCGAGCGTGCGCACCCGCTCCGCGTCGACCGCCGGGCGTTCGACAAGGCGCAGAGTCGAACCCCGCACGCCGCCCGTTCCCAGCCGGCCCGAACCGCCGAGCTGATACGTGCGCTCCCACACGCGCTCAGTGCCGGCGAGGCGCGCGACCGCCGCCGCCGACTCCGGGACGTCCTGGCGGTGGGCGATCTTGACGGCGGTGTTGCCGAGGATCTGGTCGCGCAGGCCGCGGGCGGCGCGGTCGAGGTCGGCGAGCTCCTGCGTTGCGAGCAGAACGCTGACGCCCGCCTCGCGGCCTCGTGCCAGCAGCGCCCCCAGGTTGTCGGAGCCGAGCGCCGAGAACTCGTCGATCGCGACCGTCGCGAGGACCGCGGCCCCGCCCGCGCCCGTCCCCGCGCCCGCGAGCCTGGATCCGGCGGCGGATACGAGATCCTGGACGGCGAGCGTGCCGAGCTGGGCTGCGAGCCCGCCGTACGTGCTGGAGTTGAGGCTGAACAGGACGACGTCGTCGCCGTCCAGGGCGCGGCCGAGGTCGATCCCGCCGCCCTGCAGATAGCGCCCGGTGTGCGACTCCGTCAGGATCGCCAGGCGCGAGGCGAGTCCACGGACGGCGCTCACCTGATCCGGCGCCAGCGACGCGACGTAGTCGCGCAGACGCGCCGCGCGCTCGGGTTGCAGGTGGACGCCTGCGGCCGCGAGACGGCGCGGTTCGAGCAGCTCGACGACGCCGGCGAGCGTCGCGGGCCGTCCCGGCCGGGACTCGTGGAGCACCTGCAGCGCAAGCTGCACGTACCGTTCGGCAGCCCGCCGGTAGTGGGGCTCGGTGAAGCGCTCGGTCGCGATCAGCTTGTCCTTCAGCTCGGTCGCGTTTCCACGTGCCAGCGGATTCCAGAGTTCCGGGCCATCGGGCGTCCAGCACCGGAACGAGCGGCCCGCGTCCTGCGCGGCGGCGCGCAGCTGGGCGGCGAACGCGGGCGATCCCTTGAGGTCGATCGCGATCACCGGCCGGCCGGCGCGGATCCGCTCGGTCAGGATCCGCAGCAGCGTCGTGGACTTGCCCGCGCCGCTCGCCCCGAGAATCAGGCCGTGGGCGCCGAGCTCGCGCTCTTCGAGCACCGCCACACGGCCGGCGGGGTCGAGACCGAGCGCGACGCCCCCGCTCGCAAGCGCGGCTCGCACCGACTCCCGGTGCGCCCGGGCACTGCGGTGCCGGCGCACCGCGCGCGCGCCCAGCGCCAGCACGGCGGCCGTCGCCAGGCCCGGGCCGCCGGCGTGGGCGGGGAGGCTCAGCAGCAGGACGAAGGCCGGAAGCAGCCACCACGCGCGCCGGTGCGGCAGGGGTGGCTCGCTCACGCCCGCTCCGCGGTGAGGTCGCGCTGCTGCGGCCGGGGCCGCACCCCCTCGCGGCGCGGGGTGCTCCGGCCCCCGGCAGACCGGCTCGCGGCGTCGGGCGCCCCGGCGGGCGAGCCGTCCGCCAGCAGCTGGACGCGGACCAGGCCGGCGATCCCGGCGCGGCGCGCGGCCGCTTCGACGGCGTGGGCGATCCGGGTGCTCGCCGCGAGGTAGAGCACGGCGTCGAGGCGCCCGTCGCACGCGTAGCCGAGCATGATCCCGTCGAGCCGGCGCGCCGACTTCGCGCTCAGCTCGAGCTCGATGGCGATCGTCGCTCCGCCCTGCAGTCCGATCAGCAGATCGGGGTAGTGCAGCTGCTCCCGCCCGCCGGGGCCGCGCATGCCGGTCCCGACCCCGAACGGCCGCTCACCCTCCCGCCCGCGCCAGTCGGCTTCCCGCCCGCGCCCATCGGCCGACCGCATCGATCGCTCGGAGACCACCGACGCGGCGGGCCCGAAGGCGCCCTCCCGCGCCGCGAGGAAGAGCCAGCCGACGCCGATGTCGTGCCGGTAGCCCTTCAGATCGATCCGCGGCGCCGGGAGGGAGGATTCGATCGCATCGAGCCCGCGCCGAGTGATCGCAACCGCAGCCGGCGCCTGAGCGAAGATCCGTTCGCAGCGGATCAGCCCCGCGTCATGCAGGCGGCGGAGCCGTCGCGCGACGGCGCGATCGCCGGCTCCGAGCAGCGCCCCGACGTGCAGGTCGACGAGCACGCGGTGCTCGGCGAGCAGCTCGAGCACAGCTCGCTCGGGGTCGCCGAGCGGGGGCGAACTCCGGGACCGGACGGTGAACTGGGCCACATACGTGAAGAGGCGCGAGCGACCGCGTTTTCGCCCCCGGCGCGCGTTCGACCGCGACCGAGTGAGTCATTGGACTCAGTCGGACTGCGGAAAAGGACGTGGAGGCGCGGTGCCGCCGGACGTATGTTGGAGCGAGTCCAACACGACGACTCAGGGCCAGTCCCGGGGCGTCGGAGTGTCCGCTGCTGACCACACGGCAGCGGTCACCGGCGCGGGCTCACGCGATCACCGTGAGCCCGCGCCGAATCACCGCGAACTGGGCCTCATCAGCGGTGCCGATGAAGTCGCCGTCGACCTGGATCGGCAGCGGTCGCTCGTCGAGGGAGCGCACGGCCAGCGAACCGGCGCCCGCGAATGGGTGCACCTGGCGGTGACCGGACATCGGCGCGCGCCCGCCGGAGAGCGCCCGCCAACTGACGGTCGGAAGGTCGATCGGGCGCGCTCGCTTGAGGACGACGCCCGCGAGATCGCCGCTCTCGAGCGACGCCCCCTGGCCGATCTCGACCGGCCGGTCGCCGAAGTACGTGTACGGCGTCGCGTTCTGGACGACCACCGTCACGCCGGTGACCCGTTCGTCGCCGATCTCGGCCTCGAGCCGGGGCGGTCGCAGCAGGTAGCGCCGGTTGAACGTCGAGGTCGCCACCCACACGTAGTAGTACTCGCCGAGCCTGGCCTTGAGCCGGGGGTGGGCGTCGACCCGCTCGACGACGCTCGCATCGAGGCCGACCCCGGCGGAGAAGGTGAAGCAGCGATCACCGACGCGACCGAGGTCGACGGCGCGCGGGCGCCAGTCGTCGGCCAGGCCGAGCAGGTGCTCGGTCGCATCGACGACATCCGCGGGGATCCCGAGGATCCGGCAGTAGACGTTCGCGCGACCGCCGGGCAGGCAGCTGAGCGGGACGCCGGAGCCCACCAGCCCGTTGGCCGCTTCGTTGACGGTCCCGTCCCCGCCGAACGCGACGACCACGTCGTAGCCCTCGCGGGCGGCCTCGCGGCACAGCTCAGTCGCATGTCCACGGCGCTCCGTGTCGATCGCGTCGACTTCGTAGCTTCCGCGCAGCGCGTACACGACGAGATGCTTGAGCCGGTCCGAGACGGTCGTCGCGTAGGGGTTGACGATCACGAGCATCCGCTTGCTCGGCGCCGCCACGCCGAACCCAGCCTGGAGCCGCGCATGTGGATCGGCTGTCGTCCGCATCGCCGACAGCAGCCTAATGGGTGGCGGGAAACGCCGGCGGATGGCCCTCGACGTTGGCTTGGTGACGCCGACCTCAGTGGCTATACTGCGCGCCACATAGCAGTACGCATCCAGAGGGGTGGAGGGATATGGCCCTACGAAGCCCCGGCAACCTCCCGCAAGGGAACGGTGCCAATTCCATCAGGCTCCAACGACAGGCCTGGGAGATGTGGGAATGGCGGCTTCAGACCTCCGACCACTTCAACCCGGCGGAGGTTTTCCAAGATGCCGCCAGAATCACTTCGCTGTAAGGAATGCAAGACCGACTATCCGCTCGACGCGCGCTACGTCTGCGAGCGTTGCTTCGGTCCGCTCGAGGTCGCCTATGCGACCCGCGACACGATCGACCCCGCCGAGCTCAAGCGCCGCATCCAGGCGGGCTCGCACTCGATCTGGCGCTATGCCGACTTCCTGCCGACGAGCGGGCGGCAATACGCGCTGCCGGCTGGATGGACGCCGCTGATCAAGGCTGACCGCCTCGCCGCGGCGCTCGGCCTCGACGAGGTCTGGGTCAAGAACGACGCTGCCAACCCGACCCACTCCTTCAAGGACCGGGTCGTCTCGGTTGCGATCGCGCGGGCACAGGAGCTGGGCTTCAAGACGATCGCCTGCGCCTCGACCGGCAACCTCGCGAACGCCGTCGCCGCCCACGCCGCGGCCGCCGGGCTCGACTCCTACGTGTTCATCCCCTTCGATCTCGAGGAGCAGAAGATCCTCGCGACCGGCATCTACGGCACGAACCTCGTCGGCGTCCGCGGCAACTACGACGACGTCAACCGGCTGTGCACCGAGATCTCGGGGGAGCACGGCTGGGCGTTCGTGAACATCAACATGCGGCCCTACTACGCCGAGGGGTCCAAGACGATCGCGTTCGAGATCGCCGAGCAGCTGTCGTGGGAGATGCCCGACCGGATCGTCGTCCCGATCGCGTCCGGTTCGCTATTCACGAAGATCGCTCGCGGGTTCGAGGAGTGGATCGACCTCGGGCTTCTGAGCGGCACGATCCCGACCTTCAACGGCGCGCAGGCCACTGGCTGTTCGCCGGTCGCACAGGCGTTCGCGGCCGGACGTGACTTCTGCCAGCCGGTCAAGCCGGACACGATCGCCAAGTCGCTGGCGATCGGCAATCCCGCCGACGGGCCGTACGCGCTCGATCTGGCGCGCCGGACGAACGGCTCGATCGACGCCGTCACCGACGACGAGATCCGCGACGGCATCCGCCTGCTCGCCCAGACCACCGGGATCTTCACCGAGACGGCCGGCGGCGTCACGACCGCGGTCCTCCGCAAGCTCGCCGAGCGCGGTGAGATCGATCGCTCCGAACGCGTCGTGCTGGTGATCACCGGCGAGGGCCTGAAGACGCTCGAGTGCGCCCGCGGGACCTTCGAGGCATGGGAGATCGAACCACGAATCGAGGCGTTCGAGCAGGCGCGCGAACGTCTCGTCGTGTCGGCGTGACAGGATCCGTGACGATGGCTGTCAACGTCAAGATCCCAACCCAGCTTCGCCCGGCGACCGGCGGCGAGGCTGTCGCGCAGGTCAACGGCACGACCGTCGGCGAGGTGCTGGACGCGCTCTATGAGCGCTATGGCGAGCTCCGCTCCCGCATCGCCGAGGACGGCGGCCTTCGCCGCTTCGTCAACGTCTACGTGGCCGGCGAGGACATCCGCTTCCTCTCCGGCCTCGATACGCCCGTGTCCGACGGCGATGAGGTCACGATCCTCCCGGCCGTCGCGGGCGGCTGAGACCGACGCCTGCTTCCCCGGGGATGCCTTGCGGGGCATCCCCGGGGGACCGGCGCATGCGCCTCCGGAATCACACGACCGCCGCTGGCGGGACGCGCGTCGGCTCGGTCTGGCACCCTGAGCTGATGTCCACGACCGACCGCAGAGCATCGATCGAGCTGTTCCGGATGCCTCAGGTCCGCGACTACGGGGCGCCCGGCTGGTACGAGCGTCTTCCGCGCGGCGTCGGAACCGGCGGCATCCTGGTGCTGCTCCTCGCGATCTCGGCCGTGCTCCGCGGTCACTTCATCAGCGGCCAGCTGTGGTCCGACGAGGCGACGTCGGTCGGGATCGCCTCGCACTCGCTCGGCCAGATCCCCGGCGTGCTGTGGCAGGGCGGCGGCGCCCCGCTCTACTACGTGCTCCTCCACCTGTGGATCGGGACCTTCGGCAACAGCGAGGCCGGCGTCCACGCGCTGGGCGTCGTGATCGGGACAGCGACGGTGCCGCTCGCGATGTGGCTCGGATGGAGCCTGTACGGACGTCGGGCAGGCCTGATGCTGGCGCTGCTGTTCGCGTTCAACCCGTGGCTGACGACGTATGCCGAGGAGGCGCGACCGTACGAGCTGCTCGCGTTCGTGGCGCTGCTGTCGTCGGGCGCGTTCCTGCACGTGTTCGTGCTGCGCCACCGCGCCTGGCTGCCGGTGTTCGCCCTCAGCCTCGCGCTGCTCGTCTACACGGACGCGTGGGGCTTCTTCCTGTGGGCCGGTGCGGCGATCGGCCTGGTCCCGCTGCTGTGGCGCAGCGACGACCGCGGCGCGCTCGCGCGTGACGCGCTGATCGGCTTCCTCGGCGGCTTCGTCCTGTTCGTCCCGTGGCTACCGACGCTGATCCATCAGGCCTCGAGTGCCACCGATCCATGGCACTACATCACCGCGATCGGGATGGACTTCCCGCGCGCGATCGTGTTCAGCGACCGCGCGCTCGCGGTCCTCGTGCTGGCGGTGGTCGCCGGATTCGTGCCCCTGTTCACCGGGCCGGAGCGCCGTGGCCCGCTGGCGATGGGCGCGTGGTCGATGGCGTTCGTGGCGGTCGGGGGGATCCTGGTCGCGCTGGTCGCGTCGATCTTCGTCCCGACGCTGGCGGTCCGCTATCTGGCGCCGCTCGTCGCTCCGGTGCTGATCATCGCCGCGATCGGCTGCGCTCGCAGCGGCATCGTCGGCCTCGTCCTGCTGATCGTGTCCTGTTCGTTCCTCGCCAATCCGGCCTCGTTCATCCCGCGCAACCGGAGCGACATGCGCGACGTTGCGGCGGAGATCTACCCGCAGATCCGCAGACACGATCTCGTGCTCGTCGCGCAGCCGGAGATGGCGCCACTCGCCTGGTACTACCTCCCGGCGGGACTGAGGTTCGCGACGACGCTCGGACCTGACCCGCACCCGACGTACATGAACTGGGACGACGCGCAGGCGCGGCTCACCGCCGCGAACCCTCGCGTCACCCTCGAGCGGCTGGTCGCGAGCCTCGCCCCGGGGCAGCGGCTCGTGTACATCAGGCCCCTGACCGAGGGAGCCAAGGAATGGGCACTGCCGTGGTCGCGGCTGGTCAGGCGCCGCGCCGCGCAGTGGGGCGGGCTGCTCGCGACCGATTCTCAGCTCGTCCCGCTCCGGGGCTTCTTTGCACCGCACTTCTATCGCGGTGCGTTCTACACGGCAGCAAACGCCGTCATCTTCGTCAAGCGCTGAGCCCCGACGGGATCCAGCCGGAGCAGGTGATGCACGGCAGGCGACGCGGCCCTGGTCTGGGGTACCTGCCGGCGATCGCCGGGTTCGCCGGGTACCTCCTGATCTCTGTCCTGATGTTCGGGCTGCCGATGCTCGAGCACAGCGGGCGGATGATCGGCTTCGGCACCGACCCTCAGATCTTCATCTGGGCGCTGGCCTGGTGGCCGCACGCGCTCCTGCACGGCCTCGATCCGATCAACACCCACGTGATCTACTACCCGGAGGGTCTCGACCTCGCGCACGGCGCGACGATCCCGGCCGCCGCGATCCTGCTGTGGCCGGTGACGGCCCTGCTCGGGCCGATCGGCTCCTACAACGTCGCGATGGTGCTCAGCCCGGCACTCGCGGCGGCGTTCGCGTTCGTGCTCTGCCGGCGCCTCACCGGCTCGGCCTGGGCGGCGCTCGTCGGCGGCTGGCTGTTTGGCTTCTCGCCCTACGTGCTCGGCCAGATGGCGGGCCACCTTCACCTGACGCTCGTGTTCATGGTGCCGGCGATCGTCGATCTGACCCTCCGGGCGTATGCGGGCGAGCTTTCCCGGCGGCGTGCGGTCGCGCTGCTCGCGCTCGCGCTGACCGTGCAGCTGTACATCGCCGCCGAGGTGTTCGTCAGCCTCACGCTGTTCGGCGCCGTGGCGCTGGCGGTGGCGTGGCTGCTCGGCGATCACGATGATCGCGGCCGGCTGCGCGAGCTCGCGGTCACGCTCGCCGGTGCCTACCTGGGAGCGGCGGTGCTCTGCGCCGCATACCTGTACGAGGCGTTCAAGCCTGGCGCGGTTCCCGCCGTCCTGAACCGCAGCGAGCTTGTCAGCGACGACCTCCTGGGCTATCTCCTGCCGACCGGGTGGACGCTGATCGGCGGCCGGACGTTCGCGAACGCCACCTCGAACTTCACGGCCGGCTCGGTCGAGGGCAGCGCCTACCTGTGCCTGCCTCTGATCGCTCTGGCCGCACTCGGCGCCCGCAGCGCCTGGCGGACGCTGGGCGTCCGGGTCGCGCTCGTGACGCTCGCCGTGGTGATCGTCTGCTCGTTCGGTGGGCACCTGCATGTCGACGGCTCGAAGACCGTTCCGATGCCGTGGTGGATTGCCGAGCGCCTTCCGCTTCTGGGCCAGCTGCTGCCCGCGCGCTTCAGCGACTACGTGTTCCTGATCACCGCGGTGCTCGCGTCCCTCTCGCTGGCACGGGCCCGCTCGAGGTTGGTTGCCGGCACGCTGGCGGCGCTCGCGACGCTGGCGATCGCGGGCGCGTGGCCGGCGCTCGGCGACGGGCCGTGGGACAACCTGGCGGGCGTCCCGCCGCTGTTCCAGACGACCGCGTACCGCCGCCTGCTCGGCCCGCGCGATGTCGCACTCGTGCTGCCGATCGGGGACACGGGGCCGTCGATGCTGTGGCAGGCTGTCAGCGGCTTCCGCTTCCGGATGGCGGCGGGCTACGCACTCCCGCCGGAGGCGCCCAACCCGTATAAGAGCGATCCGCTCTACTACGAGCTCAACGCCGCGCCGGTCCCGAGGGACGGTCCCCTGACGGCCTGGTTCCTCGCCCAGCACCGCGTCACGGTCGTGCTTGCCCCGCTCGGTGTCGCGACCACCCCTCCGTGGGAGGCGCTGCTCGAGCGGATCGGCTGGCACGCCGCCGTCGACGGCGGCGTGCTCGTGATGCGCCGCGGCTAACGGCTCACGACAGACCTATCGACGTCTCTGACGGCTTCGGGACGCCGATGCCGATCGGGCAGGAGACCCCGGTGCCGTGGTCCGGGCAGTATCCGAGCGGATTCCGGTGCAGGTACTGCTGGTGGTAGTCCTCGGCGTAGTAGAACTCGCCCGCCGGTGCGATCTCGGTCGTGACAGCCGGATAGCCGGCCGCCCGCAGGCGCTCGTCGTATGCGGCCCGCGAGCGCTCGGCGAGCTCGCGCTGGCTTTCGGCGGTGAGATAGATCGCCGAGCGGTACTGGGTGCCGACGTCGTTGCCCTGCCGCATGCCCTGAGTCGGGTCGTGGCTCTCCCAGAAGGTCTTCAGGATCTCGCCGTAGGAGATCCTGGCCGGGTCGAACGCGACGAGGACGACCTCCGCATGCCCGGTCCGCCCGCTGCAGACCTCCTCGTACGTCGGATTGGGTGTGTACCCGCCGGCGTACCCGACCGCGGTCGTGTACACGCCCGGAAGGGTCCAGAAGGCGCGCTCGGCTCCCCAGAAGCAGCCGAGTCCGACGATTGCGGTCTCCAGGACGTCGGGAAACGGCGGGCGCAGGGGGGTGCCGAGCACGGCATGGCGGTCGGGCAGCGGGATCGGGTCGCTTCGCCCGCGGAGCGCGCGGCCGGGCTCGACCATCTGAGTCTTGCGTGAAATTCCGAACATGGAACAACTGTAGGCCGCCAGCTGTTACGGGCCGAGAAACGACGGCCGACCGGGAGTCCGTCCGGTGCGGAATGCTGTAATGGGTCAGGCCGTGCAAGGACCCGCAGTCGCAGCCAGGAAGGCCGAACCGCGTTCTGCGCGTGCCCGCATCATGGCGATGCTGGCGGTCGCGCTCGTGCCGCTGATCCCGATCGTGATCGGGGTGACACTCGTGGGCGCTCGCGTGACGAGCACGTCGACCGGCTCCGCGAGCGCGTCCACAGGGTCCGCGATCGTGCCGTTCGGCGCGCCGCCCAGCCTGCACTTCCCGCAATTGTCGAAGACGCCGCCACGCAGGCTCAGGCTTCCGTTCGGGTCCGAGATCGCGGTCGTTACGCGGGCGACGACGATGCGCGCGACCCCGGACGGAGCCCCGATCGCGGCGCAACCGGTCACGACCCCGTTCGGCTCACCCGTCGCGTACCTCGTGCGCCAGGTCCTGCGCGGCTGGCTGGGCGTCGCCAGCCCACTGGCCGGCAACAACAAGCTGGGGTGGATCCCAGCCGGCGATGCGATCCTCAGCTCCGTTGACTGGAAGCTCGAGGTCTCGCTCGCCGCGCGGCGGCTGACCGTCGTGCACAACGGCCGTGTCGTGAAGGTCTGGCCGATCTCGATCGGACGCCCCGATGCACCGACGCCGACCGGCGTGTTCGCCGTCACCGACCGCCTGGCGACCGGCGATCCGCTGGGTCCGTATGGCTGCTGCATCCTGGCGCTCTCCGCCCTCGCGCCGCACGCCATCCAGGACTGGTTCGGCGGCAACCGGATCGCGATCCACTCGACGCCCCCCGACACGTACTGGGGCATCGGTCAGCCGATCACCCACGGGTGCATGCACGTGACGCTGCCCGAGGGCCGGTGGCTGATCGACCACATTCCGCTCGGAACGCCGGCCGTGATCCGCAGCGGTTGACGATTGCTCAGTCAGGCGACGTCGCTCGATCAGGTCAGCGTTGATCTTTCTTGGTGTCGATGCTGCTCATCTGGGGGTGTCATTGAACTGCCTGATGGGTCGACCGGCGAGTTCCACTCGCCGTCGAACCGGTCGCAGATGAGTTAGCTGCTGAGGCCGAGCGCCGCGAGGATCGTGTTCGCGTCGGCGCGCTCGACGGTGTTCTCGGCGGAGCCGAAGCGGGCGACCAGCTGATTGATCGCGTTGATCACGTCGTTGTCGTTGGCGGTCGCGTACTTCGAGAGGACCGTCAGGAACTGCGTCAGCTGCTGCTTGAGTGCCGCCGAGTCGGACAGGTACGTGGCGAGGAAGGTGAGCGTCGCGAGCGGAACCTTGCGTGGATGCGCCGCCAGCGCGCGCGCATCGGCGCACAGCATCGTCGGCGACAGCCCCAGGATCGCGCTCTCCGCGCCCAGCAGTTCGCGGATCGCCTCCTGCGGCGCCGGCTCGGACCACGTGAGCGGCGTCAGCGCCGAGGACAGCGCCGAGAACGGCGGCTGGGCCTCGGACAGGAACCGGATCGCCAGATCGCCGCCGATCTCTTCGCCGAGGTCCGACAGGGCCTGCGCGTTGAGCTGCGAGCTCGGGAGGGAGCCGATCGACGACAGCACACCGGCGCAATGCCGCCTGACGATCGCGTTCAGAGTCATGTCCTGCCTGGCTCCCGCCGGCACCCCCTGGAGCAGCGCCTGAAGGTACGTCCGGTAGGCGATCAGCGCCGACAGATCGGAGACGCCGTCGCCGGTCGGTGTTCCGGACGATGTCGTGGTGGTCCCCGTCGTGGTGGTCCCCGTCGGGGTCGTCGCTGTCGTCGGGCTGCCGGAGCCGACGGCGGCCGTGGCGACAGCGGCCACCGAGCCTGCCGCAAGCGCCACCGCAACCGCTGCGGCCAGGAGCTGTGAGGGCGGGCGCATCCCTGACCACGTTAGCGTGCCCGCTGGTTGAAACTCGGGCCGCGGGAAGGTGGCTACGGCGCCGCGGTCGCCCGGGCGCTCCGGCCCGGGCCGAACCCGCATGCGGCGGCAGCGTGCTGGAACGCGGGGGAGTTGACGTCGATCGACTTCGGGACCAGAAGGAACACGCCGCCGCGCTCCATCGCGATGCTGTACTCGGCGGGGTCCAGATTCGCCGGCGCCGATGTCGTCGGGTCGGGGAACCCGGTGACGCCGTGCGCCCGCATGCATTCCGACGTTGCGAGCAGCTCGCGCTTGGTCTGCGCGGACGCGCGGCCCCGCGGCGGCCCGCCGCCGGGCAGCAGTTTGCTGCACCTCGACTGAGCTGACTGGAACGACGGAGAGGCCGGATTGACCCCCGAGCCCGACTGGATCCGGATCCCGCCGCCGCTCGGATCCGGGAAGTTCGGCACACCGTTCGCGCGCATGCACTGCGAGAAGGCAAGGAACCTGCTCGCGGACGCGGACGCCGAGGCGTTGCGGGGCTTGGCGGAAGCGCCGCAACCGGCCAGCACGAGCACGGCGCTGGCCGCCGCGACCATCCCGATGACGCCACTCCGCGGTCGAACCCGGCGAGTGAGGACAGCCCGCGATTTGAACGTCAGGCAGCGGGATGGTCGCGGCATGCAACCGATATAGCGCGGCGACGGTAACCACCGGGTAACAGCACCTGACAGGTTCGCGGCGCGAGGTTTGCCGTCGGGTCAGCAGAGCCCGGCGGCAGCGCCGCTCAGTGGTCCGCTTGGATCGTCACGGCTCCGTTCTCACCAAGCGTCCAGTCCGGGTTGTGCGCAACCTCCCAGACGTACCCGTCGGGGTCGGCGAACGCGCCGGTGGTTCCTCCCCAATCGGCGCGCCCCGCCGGCCGGGTGATGACGCCCCCGGCGCGTCGCGCCTCCTCCAGGACTTCCGTGACCTGCTCCGGGGAGCGGACGTTGTGCGCAAGCTCGAGTCCGGGCGCTCCATGGCCGCCCAACGCCGTCCACAGCCCGAAGACCATCCCGCCGGCCTGGAAGAAGCACACCTCGTCGTCAGGCTGGTGGGCCCCCCGCCAGCCGAGCGCCTCGTAGAAGGCTCGGGCTCTCGCCAGATCGGATACGCCCAGCGTCACAAGGCTGATCCGTTGCTCCATCCGCACAGCATCCCACAGCTCATAGCTGGTGGCGGCGACGGGGCACCGGCGCCGCCCGCGGACCCGGACATGTCGCCGGCCGGCTCAGCGGCAGCCTCGATGCGGCGGCGGGGCCGGCGATGATCGCTCTCCGGAGCCGCGCTCGATCGAATTCCGTGAGCTCGGTGAATGCCACTCCGAAATGGCTGCGGGTCTCCCGGCGCAGCACGGCAGTGCAGCTCACCGGTGTGCTCTCGCCGGGAAGGAACAGCTCGATCTGCCAAGGCCCCCTGCCGATGTCCGGCTGGCGCTCGAGCAATGCGCCGGTCATGCTGAGATTCGCAGTGACGGTTTGGATCGGGGCTGCCTCACCGCCCGCCTCCGGGGCGGCGCGCACCTCCACCGCCAGCGGGATCCGCGTGGCGATCCGCCGCTCGGCGAGCTCGACCCCATCGACGACGGCGAACTGCAGAGCGTGTTCGGACAGCGCTCGCGTGATCCCGCGCAACCCGACCGTTGCGCCGCGGTGCTGAAATGTCATGAACCCCAGCGCGCCCGTTGCCAACCTGTCCTGCACGCGAGCACGAAGCTCCTCGCGCGGAACGACCGTCGCCACCGACCCCTGCGCCTCCGCGAACACGCAGGCGAGTACGTCAGGCTCCTCCTGCTCGCCGTCAAGCGTGATCACGACCGATTGGAGTCCTACCAGCCGACGCATACCCGACCCGCCCGCCCTGAGGACATGCTCCTGCGCGCGACCACGGTCGCTCCCGACCGCGCATCATCCGGGGCCCATGCAGTCGATCGACGGTCCAGGCTTCCGCTGGATCCAGCTCGCAGGCCGCGCGTCGATGCTCGCTGTTCCACGGGCGTCACCGCGCCGACCGGGTGGTTGGCACCGGCGCACGAACACTCATGTCGACTCCATCGACACGGCGGACCAGTTGCTCGACGGCGGTTGGCCCCAACTAGACGGCAGTCCGGGCGGACGGGTGGTTTGTCCCGGACACGACGCTGAAATCGCGCCACCTTCGTCAGGCTGATCGCTCACAGCCGGCCGGCGCCACTCGCCGCGGATCGACTTGGTAGCGTCCGGGCGGTGGAAGCCGCGCAAGCCCGAATGGCGTTCGACGAGTGGGCGCCGATGGCGGCCAAGCGGCTCGGCGCCGACCTACCCGCCAGCGTCGTCGAGCAGCTTCGGAAGGAGGTTCCGGACGGATCGGACTGGGCGGTGATCGGCGACGCTCGGAGGCTGTGGGCGCTCGGGCCCGATGGTGTGCTCCTCGAGCTCACGCTCGAGGCCGGCGGGACGGTGAACTCCACGACTCGCGCACTGGCCGGACGCCTGACCACGGTGAGTCACACCACGAGCCTCGTCGAGCCGTATCAGCACACGGAGACCCGCCAAAGGCACTACTGGAAGTTCTCGGTCGACGGCACACAGCTGCTGGAGCTGACCGGAACGGTGTATGGCGAGCGAGGCCGCCCGCGCGACCGCCCCGACCGACAGCACCTGCTCGCGCTCGCCCTCCACGACCTCGCCGGGCGATCGCGACAGTAGTCGCGCCGGTGGAGGCGGGACCGCCGTCTCGCGATCAGCGCGATCAGCCTTCGCTGTCGTCCGGGTGTTGTCCCGTTGGCAGCACACGGACCTCAACGCCGTGCGCCGACTTCGCCCGGAGCTCGTCCGCGGCCCTCTCGGCGTGCTCTCTGCTCGCCCAGCGTGCCGTCGCGACGCTCGGTTCGCTCCAGCCGGTGCTCGGGCCGCGCGTCCAGATGCTCCAGGCTTGCTCGTTTGCGCCCATTTGCTCGTCGGTCCTTTCGATTGGCAGGCTCCGAGAAAGGATCCATGATCGCGGAGGCAAGATCGAGGTGACGGTGAGGAGTACGCCCGGCAGGATTTGAACCTGCGACCTTTCGCTCCGGAGGCGAACGCTCTATCCCCTGAGCTACGGGCGCTCGTGAGGCGCCCTGAGCTTAGCGGTCGCGGTCCAGATCGGCGATCTGCAAGGCTTCAGGCATGGATCTAGGAACCTATGGTGTGTGGACCGGAGGGCGGCAGCTCTCCGAGCAGGAGCGTCCCGAGGCAGCCCGTCTTGCCGAGGAACTCGGCTTTCGGACGCTGTGGTTCGGGATGTCGCCGCGACTGACGGACCTGCGGCCGCTGCTGGCGGCAACCGAACGGCTGATCGTGGCGACCGGGATCGTCAGCATCTGGCACTACGAGCCGGCGGAGCTCGCGGCTGAGTTCGACGAACTCGAGCGCGACTTCCCCGGCCGTCTGCTCGTCGGACTCGGGGTCGCCCACCCGGAGAACACGGCGAACTACGCGAAGCCGCTCGCGACGATGGCCGAGTTCCTCGATGGGCTCGATGCTCCCGGCGCATCGGTGCCGAAGGAGCGCCGCTGCCTGGCTGCCCTCGGTCCGAAGATGCTCGACCTGAGCGCCGCGCGCACCTGGGGCACCCACCCGTATTTCACACCGGTCGAGCACACGCGGTTCGCGCGCGAGCGCCTCGGCGCCGGCGCCCTGATCGCCCCGGAGCTCGCCTGCGTGGTCGGCGACGATCCCGGGCGGGAGAAGGCGCGTGCGTACGCGATGTTCTACCTGCGCGTGACCAACTACATCAACAACCTCAAGCGGTTCGGATTCACGGATGCGGAGATCGAAGGCGGTGCCGATCGGCTCGTCGACGAGATCGTTCCGCAGGGGTCGCCGGCGGCGGTCGCTGAGGTCGCCCGCGCCCACGTCGAGGCTGGAGCCGACCACGTCTGCGTGCAGGCCGTCGGCGTCAGCGGCATCCCGCGCCAGGAGTGGACGGCCCTCGCACACGAGCTTCTGGACTGACGCTCGCTCGCCCGCCCGACAGTTCAGGTGCAGCGAGCGCTGACCGGGATGTTCATGCTCGGCACCGGCGGGTAGTCGCGCTTGCAGTACGTCAGCTGCCGCTTCGCGGTCGTCACGACCACGTCGAACGGATAGTTCACGTTCGCGGCCTCGACGGTGCACCGCAGCACGAGGCGCCCCGCCGTTCCCCCGGGAGCGCCGGCGCAGCCGGCGCGCTCGATCGGCCCGACGATGTCCCCGAGCGCGATCTGCCTGGCGATGTAGGCCCGCACAGCGGCCTCCGCGCCGGCCGCCGGCCGCACCCCGGCGCCGAGCGTGTCGAGGTGCGGAGCCTGATCCTGCCTGACGAGGATGTTCGCCTCGCGGTTCTCCTCGACGACCGCCGCCTTGCTGATCGGCGGCGCCGGCGTGCTCTCGGGCTGGTTGTTGTTGTCGACGAAGATCACGATCCCGGCGACCACGAGCGCTGCCACCAGCAGTGCCAACGTCCACTGCATTCGAAGCGACGGCTTCAGCGTCACGGGCCCCAGACTAATGCACGCTCGCGATCGTCCGCGCGTGCACGCGCGCAGACGCGGCCATTGACACACTCCGCTGATGGATCTGTCCGTCTTCTTCGCCGGCACCGGCGGCTCGATGCCGACGGCACGCCGCGGCCTGCCGGCGGTTCTGATCCGGCGCGGCGGCGAGCGCATCCTCGTCGACTGCGGGGAGGGCACCCAGCGCCAGCTGCTCCGCTCGATCGGACTGATCGACCTCGACGAGATCTTCATCACGCACTTTCACGCCGACCACTGGCTCGGGCTCCCCGGACTGCTGAAGACGTTCGACACGCGCGGGCGCGAGGCGCCGCTGGCCGTCTACGGCCCGCGCGGGCTCGGCGAGCTGCTGTCCGCGATCATGCGAGTCGCCGGACGCGTGAGCTACGAGCTCACCGTCTGCGAGCTCGAGCCCGGCGAGGTGCTCGACCGCGCCGACTACCGGATCGCGGCGATCCCGGTCTCCCACCGCGGCCCGGCCTACGCGTACGTGCTATTCGAGGACGAGCGTCCCGGTGTCTTCGACCCGGTGGCGGCGAAGGCACTCGGCCTCGAGCCGGGCCCGGAGTTCGGACAGGTCCAGCGCGGCGAGACGATCCGCGGCGTCACGCCCGAACAGGTGATGGGCCCGAGCCGGCCGGGCCGGAAGCTGACGATCTCCGGGGACACCCGGCCCTGCGAATCGCTGCGACTGGCCGCGCACGGCAGCGACCTGCTGATCCACGAGGCGACCTTCGCGATCGAGGAAGCCGAGCGTGCCTACGAGACAGGCCACTCGACGGCCTCCCAGGCCGCCGGCCTCGCTCGCGACGCCGAAGTGGGGCTGCTGGCCCTGTACCACGTCTCGATCCGTTATCCCGGGGGCCTGCTGAAGGACGAGGCGCGGTCGATCTTCGCGCGCACCGTGCTCCCTCGCGACTTCGACACGATCGAGATCCCGTTCGCCGAGCGCGGGGACCCGCAGCTGAAGCGCTCCGAGCAGTCGCCGGCCGATCGCGTCAGCCAGTAGGAGCCCGGATCGGCGCGTCCACATAATCGCGCCGCCGGCGCTGCTAGGCTCCGCCGCACAGCCACCTTTAACCCGGTCCGGTGAGGCCAGGAAGGAGCATGGAGTGCCTGCTCACACGGTCGTTCTCGACCGCGATGGTCATGCGCCGCACGCTCGTGCGGATCGCCCACGAGATCGTCGAGAAGAACCCGCCCGAGCGGGGGCGCCCCCGGTCTCGCGATCGTCGGCATCCAGCGCCGCGGCGCGATCCTCGCGGAGCGCCTGCACGCACTGACGAGCGAACTGATCGCGCGCACCGTGCCCGCTCGGCCAGCTCGACATCACCTTCTACCGCGACGACCTGGCGATGCGGTGCGCGGCCCGGCGCGCGCCGGTCGTCCACGCGACGGCAGCTCGACTTCCCGATCGACGGCCGCACGATCGTGGTCGTCGACGACGTCCTCTACACGGGCCGCACGGTTCGCGCCGCGATCGACGAGCTCTTCGACTTCGGCCGCCCCGCGCGGGTCCAGCTCGCGGTGCTCGTCGACCGCGGCCACCGCGAGCTCCCGATCCGCCCCGACTACGTCGGCAAGAACATCCCGACCGCGCAGGAGCAGCGGGTCAACGTCCGGGTCGAGGAGATCGACGGCTACGAGGAGGTCGCGATCGTCCCGGCCGAGAAGCCCGAGAGGAGGGCCGCATGAGAGGCGCTGGGATGGCCCGTCACCTGATCTCGATCGAGGACCTCGACAGGTCCGGGATCGAGCGGATCCTCGACCGCGCCGAGTCGTTCGCGGAGGTCGCAGGACGCGAGATCAAGAAGGTCCCCGCGCTCCGCGGCCGGACGGTCGTCAACCTCTTCTACGAATCCTCGACGCGGACGAGCTCCAGCTTCGAGCTCGCCGCGAAGCGCCTCTCCGCCGACGTTGTCAACATCCGCTCGACCGGCTCGAGCGTCGACAAGGGCGAATCGCTGCGCGACACGATCCAGACGCTGTCCGCCTATGACCCGGCGGCGATCGTGATCCGCTCGCCTCACGCGGGAGCCGCCCGGCTCGTCGCCGGCTGGACGCCGGCGGCGGTGATCAACGCGGGCGACGGCAAGCACGAGCACCCGACCCAGGCGCTGCTCGACGTCTTCACCCTGCGGCGGCGGCTCGGCTCGCTCGACGGCGCGAACATCTGGATCGTCGGCGACGTCCTGCACTCGCGCGTCGCCCGCTCGGGCATCCTCGCCTTCCGGCGGATGGGCGCGACCGTCACGGTCTGCGGGCCACCGACACTGCTGCCACGCGAGATCGAGGCGCTCGGCTGCACCGCGACGCCGACGCTCGAGCGCCTCGCCGAGGCCGACGTCGTCTACGTGCTGCGCATGCAGCACGAGCGCATGCAGGAGGCGTTCGTCCCGTCGCTCCGCGAGTACGCCCAGCGCTACCAGATCGGCCTGTCGCGGCTGCGCGAGGGCCAGCTGCTGATGCACCCGGGGCCGGTCAACCGCGGCGTCGAGCTGGCCGCCGACGCGATCGACTCGCCGGTCGCGCTGATCGGCGAGCAGGTCAAGGCGGGCGTCGCCACCCGGATGGCGGTTCTCTACGAGCTCCTCGTCGGAGCTCCCGTACTGGCGGAGGTGGCCTGATGGAAGACACGCGGCTGTTCCAGCGCGACGCGGAGGCGCCCGCGCAGCTGCTGCTGCGCGACGTCCACGTCCTCGACCCCCGGACGGGTCTCGACGAGCAGCACGACGTGCTCGTCGCCGACGGCGTGATCGCCGAGCTCGGCCCGCCCGGGACGCTCGCAGCTCCGGCCGCCGCCGAGGTGCTCGACGCCGCGGGGCGCCACCTGTTCCCCGCCTTCGTCGACCCCCACGTGCATCTGCGGACGCCCGGCCAGGAGTACAAGGAGGACATCGACACGGGGACAGCCGCGGCGGCTGCGGGCGGCTTCTGCCAGATGATCGCGATGCCGAACACGGCGCCGACGGTCGACCAGGTGCCGGTTCTGCGCGCACTGGTCGACGCAGCCCGGCATGAGGCCCGCGTACCCACCGGCTTCCTGGCGTCGATCACGGTCGGCCTCGGTGGCGAGGTCCTGACCGAGATGGCCGCGCTGCGCGACGCGGGCGCGCTCGGCTTCACCGACGACGGCAAGCCCGTCGTCTCCGCCGGGATGCTGCGCAAGGCGCTCCAGTACCAGCGACTGTGCGGCGGCGTGATCGCGCTGCACGAAGAGGACCCGGCACTGTCCGGCGCCGGGGTCATGCACGAGGGCGCCGTCTCGGCGAGGCTCGGACTGACGGGGATCCCGTCGGTCTCGGAGTCGACGATGGTCGCGCGCGACGCGGCGCTCGCGCTTTACGAGGACGCGCGCGTGCACTTCCAGCACCTCAGCTGCGTCGAGTCCGTCGCGGCACTGGCCGCCGCGCGCGACGCCGGCGCCCGCGTCAGCGGCGAGGTCTGCCCGCACCACCTGACGCTGACCGAGGACGTCGTCCGGACGCTCGATAGCCGCTTCAAGATGAACCCGCCGCTGCGCACCGAGACGGACCGCCGGGCCCTGGTCGAGGGGCTGCGGACGGGCGTGATCGAGTGCGTCGCGACCGACCATGCACCCCACGCCCGGCACGAGAAGGAGGTCCCGTTCGAGCAGGCGCCGATGGGTACGACCGGGCTCGAGACGGCGTTCCCCGCGCTGTACACGGAGCTCGTCATGACCGGCGAGCTGGAGCTCGCCGTCGTGATCGAGCGGATGACGGCCGGCGGGGCGCTGTACGGGCTGCCGATCCCGCGGATCGCGACCGGCGAGCACGCCAACCTCGTGCTGTCGATCTCGACGCCTCGCTTCGAGGTCGGCGCGGACGGCTACGCGAGCCGTTCCGCGAACTGCTGCTTCCACGGCCGCACGCTGTTCGGGCGGGTCGAGCTGACGATCGCCGCCGGGCGCGTCGCCCACCGGGCGGCGGCGGTCGCCGCCGGCGGTCCGGGCATGACCGCGACGACCGCCTACGTCCTGCTCGAGGACGGCGCCCGCTTCGACGGCCTCGCGTGCGGGGCTCGCGGAGCCCGCAGTCGGCGAGATCGTCTTCACGACCTCGATGTCCGGCTACCAGGAGGCGATGACCGACCCGAGCTACGCCGGGCAGCTGATCGCCTTCACCGTTCCCGATGGTCGGCAACTACGGCGTCGGCAGCGAAGCGATGGAGTCCGACCGGATCCACGCGCGCGCCGCGATCATGCGCGCGGCGCGTCGACCGCGAGGACGCCCCCGGGGCCGAGCTCGGATGGCTGCGGTGGCTCGTCGACTGCGGCGATCCCGGCGATCACCGACCTCGACACGCGCGCGCTCGTCCGCCACATCCGCGACGCCGGCGCGATGAAGGGCGGCGTGTTCCCGGCCGACATGACCGAGACCGACGCCCGCGCGCTGATCGACGCCGAGCCGGCCATGAGCGGACGCGACCTCGCCCGGGACGTCACTCCCGCTGATCCTGTCCTGCTGGACAGGATCAGCGGCACCGAGCCGGCCCGCGCATCGCGATGATCGACACCGGCGTCAAGGCCTCGATCCTGCGCAATCTCCGCGAGCGCGGCGCGAGCCTGACGCTGCATCCGTGCACGGCCTCAGCCGAGCAGCTGCTCGACGGCGACCCCGACGCGATCTTCCTCGCCAACGGGCCCGGCGACCCGGCCGCGCTCGACTACATCGTCGCCACCGTCCGCGGCTCGTCGGCGTCAAGCCGGTGTACGGCATCTGCCTCGGCCACCAGCTGCTGTGCCGCGCGGTCGGCCTCGAGACCTACAAGCTCCCGTTCGGCCACCACGGCGCCAACCACCCGGTCAAGGACCTGACGACCGGCCGCACCGAGATCACGTCCCAGAACCATGGCTTCGCGGTGCTCGGCCCGGGCGGCGCGCGCACGATCGACGACGATCGAGCCGGTCCGCTGGGAGACGGACTTCGGCGAGGCCGAGCTGACGCACGTCAACCTCTATGACCGCACCGTCGAGGGCCTGCGCCTGCTCGACGTGCCCGGCGCGACCGTCCAGTACCACCCGGAGGCCGGGCCCGGGCCCGCACGACTCGCTGTACCTGTTCGACCGCTTCGTCGATCGAGATCGGGGCGCGTCGCCTGATGCCGCGCCGCGACGATCTGCACAAGATCCTGCTGATCGGCTCCGGGCCGATCGTGATCGGCCAGGCGGCCGAGTTCGACTACTCCGGGACGCAGGCGTGCCGCGTGCTGATGCAGGAGGGCTACGAGGTCGTGCTCGTCAACTCGAACCCGGCGACGATCATGACCGACCCCGAGGTCGCGACGACGACGTACGTCGAGCCGCTGCTGCCCGGGCCGCTCGAGCAGGTGATCGCCCGCGAGCGACCCGGACGCGCTGCTGCCGACGCTCGGCGGCCAGACCGCCCTGAACCTCGCCAAGGCGCTGCACGAGAACGGGACGCTCGAGCGCTACGGCGTCGAGCT
Organism: uncultured Solirubrobacterales bacterium; assembly: GCA_963705995.1. Taxonomy (GTDB): domain Bacteria; phylum Actinomycetota; class Thermoleophilia; order Solirubrobacterales; family Solirubrobacteraceae; genus Palsa-465. Next base: position 231,080 of record CAVPLN010000003.1, on the reverse strand, counting down.
GATCGGCGCCGACTACGAGGCGATCGACCGCGCCGAGGACCGCGAGCGGTTCCGCGACACGATGCTCGGCGCCGGCCTGCGCGTTCCGCGCAGCATGATCGCCCACTCGCTTGACGGACGGCGTATGCGGCGGTCGGAGAGATCGGGCTGCCGCTGATCGTCCGCCCGGCGTTCACGCTCGGCGGCACCGGCGGCGGCGTCGTGCACTCGCGAGGACGACATCGCGCGGATCGTCGGCGGCGGGCTCGAGGCCTCGCCGATCCACCAGGTGCTGCTCGAGGAGTCGGTGCTCGGCTGGGGCGAGTTCGAGCTCGAGGTGATGCGCGACCGCACCGACAACGTCGTGATCGTCTGCTCGATCGAGAACCTCGATCCGATGGGCGTGCACACCGGCGACAGCGTCTGCGTCGCCCCGCAGCAGACGCTGACCGACCGCCAGTACCAGGCGCTGCGCGACCAGGCGATCACCGTGATCCGCGCGATCGGCGTCGAGACCGGCGGCTCCAACGTCCAGTTCGCCGTCAACCCGCGCGACCGACGAGATCATGGTGATCGAGATGAACCCGCGCGTGTCGCGCTCGAGCGCGCTCGCGTCGCAAGGCGACCGGGCTTCCCGATCGCGAAGATCGCGGCCCGGCTCGCCGTCGGCTACACGCTCCAGGAGATCCCCAACGACATCACGCGGGCGACGCCGGCGAGCTTCGAGCCGGCGATCGACTACTGCGTCGTCAAGTGGCCGCGGTTCGCGTTCGAGAAGTTCCCGGGCGCCGAGGCCGGGCTGACGACGCACATGAAGTCGGTCGGGGAGGCGATGGCGATCGGACGGACGTTCAAGCAGGCGTTCGCGAAGGCGCTGCGCTCCCGCGAGCTCGACTCGCGCGCTGTCTCGCCCGACGACGACGCAGCGCTGCTGGAGCTGATCGCGGCAGCCGGGCGCCGAGCGCTTCGACCACCTGCTCGAGGCGCTGCGGCGCGGCGCGCGGTCGAGGAGCGTCCACCGGCGCACCCAGCATCGATCCGTGGTTCCTGCACGAGCTGCAGCGAGCTCGGTCGACCGGGCGCCGGCGGGCCTCGAGTCGGCCAACGCAGGCGAGCGGACGTTCAAGTCGGTCGACACGTGCGCGGCCGAGTTCGCGGCGCGAGACGCCGTACTACTACTCCTCGTGGGAGCGCCCGTCGCCGAGCGGCCCGGCCGCACGAGGTCGAGCGCGGCGAGCGGGCGAGCGTCGTGATCCTCGGCTCGGGGCCGAACCGGATCGGACAGGGGATCGAGTTCGACTACTGCTGCGTGCACGCCGCCCAGACGGTCCGCGAGCTCGGCCGCGATGCGGTCATGATCAACTGCAACCCGGAGACGGTCTCGACCGACTACGACACCTCTGACCGCCTCTACTTCGAGCCGCTGACGCTCGAGGACGTGCTCGCCGTCTGCGAGGTCGAGCAGCCCGAAGGCGTCGATCGTCCAGTTCGGCGGCCAGACGCCGCTGAAGCTCGCGCAGGGTCTCCAGGATGCCGGCGTGCCGATCCTCGGCACCAGCATCGACGCGATCGACCTCGCCGAGGACCGCTCGCGGTTCGGCCCGCTGCTCGACTCGCTCGGGTACAAGGCGCCGCCGTATGCGACGGCGCACTCGCCGGAGGAGGCGCTCGAGCGGGCGCCGACGGTCGGCTTCCCGCTGCTCGTGCGACCGAGCTACGTCCTCGGCGGCCGGGCGATGGAGATCGTCTACAGCGTCGACGGCCTGCGTGACTATCTCGGGCGCGTCGGAGCCACGGTCGGCGCACCCGGCTCGCCGATCTACCTCGACCGCTTCCTCGAGGACTCGGCCGAGGTCGACGTCGACGCGCTGTGCGACGGCGAGGACGTGTGGATCGCCGGGATCATGCAGCACGTCGAGGAGGCGGGCATCCACTCCGGCGACTCGGCGTGCGTGCTGCCGCCGCACTCGCTCGGCGAGGAGATGCTCGCCCAGATCCGCGAGCAGACGACCGGGATCGCGCGCGCGCTCGGCGTCGTCGGCCTGCTGAACGTCCAGTTCGCGATCCACGGCGCCGAGGGCCTGCACGTGATCGAGGCCAATCCGCGGGCCTCGCGCACGGTGCCGTTCGTGTCCAAGGCGATCGGCCTGCCGGTCGCCAAGCTCGCCTGCCGCGTCATGCTCGGCGAGCGGATCGCCGACCTCGAGCTCCCGGCCGACACGACGAACGGGCACGTGTGCGTCAAGGAGGCGGTGCTGCCGTTCGACCGCTTCGCCGGCGCCGACGCGCTGCTCGGCCCGGAGATGCGCTCGACCGGCGAGGTGATGGGCATCGCCCGCGACTTCCCGACCGCGTTCGCGAAGGCCCAGGCGGCAGCGGGCGCGCAGCTGCCCGCGAGCGGGCACCGTGTTCATCACCGTCGCCGACAGCGACAAGCCGGCGGCGTTCGGGATCGCGACGCAGCTGCACGACCTCGGCTTCGAGATCATCGCGACGCGCGGGCACCGCCCAGGCGCTGAACCGGATCGGCGTCCCGGCGAGAGCGATCAACAAGATCGGCGAGGGCTCGCCGCACGTCGTCGACTGGATCGAGCGCGGCGACGTCGACCTCGTGATCAACACCCCGGTCGGGCACGGCGCGCGCACCGACGGCTACGAGATCCGCGCCGCCGCGATCGCCCGCCGGATCCCGTGCATCACGACGATGGCGGGCGGGATGGCGGCCGTCCGGGCGATCGCGGCCGCGCGCCACGGCGAGCCCGAGGTCGTCTCGCTGCAGGAGATCTACGCCGAAGCGGCCGGGGCGAGGTGAGCGCCGACCGCGTGCTCGCGCCCGTTCGGGCGCCGCCGAGTCGAGGTCGCCGACCGCGCCGAGTTACGGGCCCTACGTCGTCGTCGCCTGCGCCGACCCGAAGGGACCGCGGCCGCGCGCCGGGCAGTTCTACATGCTCGCGGCGGCGCGGCGGTGGGGCGGCGGCGACGCCGAGCGGCCGTTCCTGCCACGGGCGTTCAGCGTGATGCGAGCGCCGGCCGGCGGCGACCGGCTCGAGTTCCTGCTGCATGTCGTCGGGCCCGGGACCGAACGGCTGTGCGAGCTCGAGGCAGGCGACGGCCTGCTGCTGCTGGGCCCGCTCGGGGTCCCGTTCGCAGCCGCCGGGCGAGGGCCGCCGGCCGCTCCTGGTCGGCGGCGGCGTCGGGCTGGCCCCGCTGGCGATCCTCGCAGACCAGCTGCGCGATGCGGCCGCCTCGAGCCGGCCCGTGACGCTACTCGGATTCCGTGACGGCGAGCACGCCGGCGGCGCGGCGCTGATCCCCGGCGCCTCGGTCGCGACCGATGACGGCCGCGCCGGCCACCACGGGTTCGTCACCGAACTGCTCCTCGACGAGCTCCACCTCGACGCCCACGCCGTGGTCTACGCGTGCGGGCCGCCGGCGATGCTCGAGGTCGTGCGGATGGTGTGCGCCGAGCGCGAGGTCCCGGCGCAGCTCGCGCTCGAGTCGGGCATGGCGTGCGGGTACGGCGCCTGCTTCGGCTGCGTCGTGCGCACCCGCGACGGCTACGTGCGCCTCTGCGTCGACGGACCGGTGATCGCCGCGTCGGACCTCGAGAGCGTCGTCGGTGTGGGGGCGAGCGGCTGATGGCCGGAGTCCGCTTCTGCGGGCTCGAGCTCGCGCATCCGGTCATCAACGCATCGGGGACGTTCGACGCGATCGCCGCGCGGCGGGCGTTCGGGGACGAGCTGCTCGAGCGCTTTCCGTTCGCCGCGTTCGTCTCCAAGACGGTCACGGTCGCCCCGCGTCAGGGCAACCCGCCGCCGCGGCTGTGGGAGATCGCCGGCGGCATGCTCAACTCGATCGGCCTGCCGAACAAGGGGCTCGCCGGGTACCTCGAGCACGACCTGCCGGCGCTGGCCGAGTTACCGGTCCCGCTGATCGTCAACGTGATGGGGTTCACCCGCGATCGAGGTCGCAACGCTCGTTGCAGCGTTCGCCGAGCGAGCGGAGGTGTCCGCGCTCGAGCTCAACGTCTCGTGCCCGAACGTCGAGACGGGCATGATCATGGGCGCCGATCCGCGCGAGACGGCGGCCCTGCTCGAGCGGGTCCGCCCGCTGACCGGCAAGCCGCTGATCGTCAAGCTGACGCCCAACGCCTCCGACGTGCCGGCCGTCGCCCGCGCGGCGCACGAGGCCGGAGCGGACGCCGTCTCCCTGATCAACACGATCAGGGGGATGGCGCTTCACCCCGCGACCGGCGAGCCGGCCCTCGGAGGCGTCACGGGCGGTGCCTCCGGAGCCGCCGTCCGCGCCGTGGCGCTCGCCCAGGTCCATTCGGTCCGGGCGGCGAGCACGATTCCGATCGTCGGAATGGGTGGCGTCGGGTCCGGCCGTGACGCGCTCGATCTGATCCGTGCAGGCGCAGATCTGGTGGCGGTCGGGACCGAGAGCTTCCGCGATCCGCTCGCCGCCGCACGGGTCGCGGCCGAGCTCACCGAACTCCTCCCGGACCCCGCTTCCGTGAGGTCCTGAAGGCTCGATCCCGGCGCTCCGCGAGGCCCCCCGCCAGGGCCGCTCGCGGCACTGCCAGCGGGCCCTAACGGTCGTTCAGAGAGATGAGCAAACTTCCTGCAAATCTGCTAGATCGTCGCAACCATCCTCGACAATCCTCAAGCTCAGCTTGAGGTCGAGTCGAAATTCGCCGGTGCGGTCTTGATCGCCTGCTCCCAAGATGTATAGTCGCCGCCCATGCCGCCGGTCTCTGATTCGCCTACGAAATCCATCACAGCACCCGAACGTTCCCTCGTTCAGCGGATGGAGGCGCTGCAGCGCGCCAACGATATCCGTACCCGCCGAGCGCAGCTGAAGCGCGATCTGAAGGCGGGCCGCCAGCCGATCCACGAGCTGCTCAAGAACCCTCCCGACTTCGTCGAGACGGCCAAGGTCTTCGACCTCCTGCTCGCCGTTCCGAAGTACGGGCGCGTGAAGGTCAACAAGATTCTCTCCACGTGTCGCATCTCGCCGAGCAAGACGATCGGCGGCCTCTCCGAGCGGCAGCGCAACGAGCTCGTCGAGCACATGATGAGCCGGCGCTGACGGCGCGGCTCGAGCAGGACGGGCCGGTGGGGCCGGGTCGCGTGGCGAAGGTGTTCGTGATCACCGGCCCATCCGGAGTCGGCAAGGGGACGCTGATTCGCGCCCTCCGCGAACGGCTCCCGGCGCTCGCCCTGTCGGTGTCCGCCACCACCCGCGCTCCGCGCGCGGGGGAGTGCGACGGGATCGACTATCACTTCCTCACGCGCGAACGGTTCGCCGAGCGGGTCGCGGCCGGCGACTTCGTCGAGCACGCCGAATACTCGGGCAACCGTTACGGGACCCTGCGGGCTGAGCTCGAGCGCCTGACCGGTGCGGGGGTCCCGGTCGTGCTCGAGATCGAGGTCCAGGGCGCGCGCCAGATTCGCTCGTCGCTGCCCGAGGCCGTCGCCGTGTTCATCGCGCCGCCGTCCCCGGAGACGCTCCGCACGCGCCTCGTCGGACGCGGGACCGACCACCCGGAGCAGATCGACGCGCGCCTTGCGACCGCCGAGGCCGAGCTCGCCGCGCAGCCGGAGTTCGACCGCGTCGTCGTCAACGACGCGCTCGAGCGAGCGGTCGAGGAGCTCGCCGCGGTCGTCGAAGGCGCGCTCGCAAGCGACCCGGCGACGTAGGCGGTCACACCAGCGCACGCCGCCTCGCAGGGGCCCGGACCGACGAGCCGCCACGCTAACCTACGTGCTCTACCCGCGAGCGAAGGAAACCCGAAGCCTTGATCAACCCACGCATTGACAAGCTGCTCGAGCATGTCGACTCCGACTACGCCAGCGTGATCGTCGCCGCCAAGCGCGCGCGCCAGATCAACTCCTACTACCACAACCTCGGTGAGGGGACGTTCGATGAGTTCCCGCCGCCGATGGTGGACACCCGCTCGAAGAACTACCTGACGATCGCGCTCGAAGAGGTCGCTCAGGGCAAGCTCAAGTACCACTACCGCTAAGCGCGCCCGACGGGAGTCCAGGGGAGGCGCAGCGAGATGGCGCGCCTGCTGCTCGGGGTGAGTGGCGGCATCGCCGCCTACAAGGCGCTCGAGACAGCGCGCCTGGCGATTCGCAGCGGGCACGCGGTGCGAGTGATTCAGACGCCGACGAGCCGGCGCTTCGTCGGATCTGCATCGTTCGCCGCGATCACCGGGGCGCCCGTGCTGACCGGTGAGTTCGAGCCGGATCCGGCGCGAGGCGCCTATCCGGGGGAGCCGCTCCCCGAGCACGCCCCGATCAGCCACCTCGCGCTCGTCGAGCGTGCGGACGCCTACCTGATCGCCCCGGCGACCGCCAATACCCTCGCCAAGCTCGCCGGCGGGCACGCCGACTCGCTCCTGACCACCGCTGCGCTCGCCGCCACCTGCCCGGTGCTCGTCGCACCGGCGATGAACAACCGCATGTACCTGCACCCGGCGACGCAGGCCAACCTCGCGACGCTCGCGCAGCGCGGCGTGGTCGTGGTAGGACCCGGGGAGGGGGAGCTCGCGTCGCACGGCGAGCGCGGCATCGGGCGGCTGCCCGAGCCGGCGGAGCTGCTGGCGGCCGTCGAGGCCGCCCTCGTGCCGGTCCCGCCAGGGGCACCGCGGTCGCGCTGGACCGGCGTCCGGGTGCTCGTCACCGCCGGCGGCACCCGGGAGCCGATCGACAGCGTCAGGTACATCGGCAACAGTTCGTCGGGCAGGATGGGCTTCGCGCTCGCGACGCGCGCGGCGGCCCGCGGGGCGCAGGTGACGCTCGTGGCGGCAAACGCGGCGCTGTCGCCGCCGGCGGGCGTGACGGTGATCGAGGTCGGGACGGCAGCCGAGCTGGGCGCCGCCTGCGAGCAGGCGTTCGACGCCTCCGACGTGCTCCTGATGGCGGCCGCGGTCGCGGACTTCCGGCCCGCCCGCCCGGCCGAGGGCAAGCTCAAGAAGACCGACCCCGACGCGCCCACGAAGCTCGAGCTCGAGCCGACGGAGGACGTCCTCAACGGGCTCTCGGCGCGACGCCGGCCCGGCCAGCTGCTCGTCGGATTCGCCGCCGAGCACGGCGAGGGCGCCATCGACTACGGCCGCGGCAAGCTCGAGCGCAAGGGACTCGATGCCGTCGTCGTCAACGACATCTCGCGCGCGGACATCGGCTTCGACGCCCGACACAACGAGGTCGTGATCCTGGCGCGGGACGGGACCAGCCGCGCAGTGCGGCGCGCGCCCAAGGAGGAGATCGCCGACGCGATCCTCGACGAGGTCGAGCGCCTGCGCGCAACGGACGGGGAGAGGCGAGATGGAGCCGGCGCACCGGCCCCCGTCGGCGGACGCCACTGAGGCCGCGATGACCGTCGCGCGGAGGCTCGCGGCGAGCGTCGCGGGCGCGGTGCAGGTCCCCGCCGACGTCCTCGAGTGCGTGATCGTCGCGCTGCTTGCCGAGGGGCATGTGCTGATCGAGGACTATCCGGGCGTCGGCAAGACGACGCTCGCGCGGGCGCTCGCCCGTTCGCTCGACTGCCAGTTCGCGCGGATCCAGTGCACCTCCGACCTGATGCCGGCCGACGTCGTCGGCGTCAACGTGTTCGATCAGCGCGAGGGCGTCTTCACGTTCCGCCCCGGCCCGGTGTTCGCGAACGTCGTGCTCGTCGACGAGATCAACCGCGCGTCGCCGAAGACGCAGTCGGGTCTGCTCGAATGCATGCAGGAGCGGCGCGTCACGGTTGACGTCAGCACCCACGAGCTCGCGCGGCCGTTCCTCGTGCTCGCCACGCAGAACCCGGTGGAGTACGAGGGCACCTACCCGCTGCCCGAAGCCCAGGTCGACCGCTTCATGGTCAGGATCTCGATCGGATACCCGGATCGCGCATCGGAGGCGAACATGCTCGCCGAGCACGAGGCCGGCGATCGGGTCGCCGACATCACCCCGGTCGCCACCGCCGCCGAACTGCTCGACGCGCAGGACGCCGCCAGCCGCGTGCACGTGTCGGCGGCGCTGCGCGACTATGTCGTCGAGCTGCTCTGGCACACGCGCGAGGATCCGCGCGTGGAGCTGGGCGCGAGCCCGCGGGCCGGGCTGATGCTGCTCCGCGCGGCCAAGGCGTTCGCGCTCGTCCGCGGCCGCGACCACGCGCTGCCCGACGACGTCATCGCGCTCGCCCGGCCGGCGCTCGCCCACCGGCTGGTGCTCTCGCCCGAGGCGTCGCACACCACCGCAGCCGAGGTGATCGCCGATGCCCTCCGCGGCACCCGCGCGCTCTGATCGGCGCCGGCTGCACGCAACCGGGGCTGCGCTCGTGGCGGTCGCCGGCGCACTGCTGGCGCTGATCGGGCTGACGTTCGCGGCGGCGCCGCTGCTGGTGGCGGGAATCGGCTTCGTCGCGCTCGGCGCGCTCGCGCCCGCCTGGGTCATGCTCGCCGCGCGCGGCGCCGCCGTGCAGCGCACGTTGCCCGCGACGCGCATCGTCGAGGGCGAGCGGTTCGACGCGATCCTCGAGCTGCGCGGCAGCCGGTTCGGGCTCGCCGGCGCGACCGTCACCGACCCGCTTGCGGGGGTCGGGCCGCTGACGCTCCGCCGCGGACGGACCCCGATCCAAGCCCGGTTCGAGCGCCGCGGCCGCCACGCGTTCGCCCCCCCGGCACTGCACATCACCGACCCGCTCGTGCTTGCGCGTGCGGAGCTGCACGGGCCCGGCCTGAGCGACGAGGTCCTGGTCCTGCCGCGCACCGAGCCGATCCGCTGGCTCGCCCGCTCGCGCCGCCGCTCGTCGCCCGCGACCGTCGATTCGTCGTCGCCGTCGCCCCACGCCACAGGCGAGATCGATGGACTCAGGGACTACCTGCCCGGCACGCCGGCCACGCGGATCCACTGGCCGGCGCTGGCCCGCGGCGCGGGGCTGCTCGAGCGCCGGCTCGCGGGCGATCACGCCGCCCGCCCGCTGATCGTGCTCGACGCGCGGGCCGAGCGGACTTCCGAGGGTCGAGAGGCGCTCGATGCCGCCGTCCGCGCAGCCGCGTCGCTGGCGCTCGACCTCGCCCGCCGCGGCGGCTGCGGGCTGTTGCTGCCAGGCTCGCGGTCGATCCTCCAGGTCGGCCCGGACCTCGCCGCCTGGCCCGCCCTGCACGCGCGGCTCGCGCTCGTCGAGCGCGCCGCGGCGGCGCCGGCCGTGCGCCCGACCTTGAGTCACAGCCATCTGATCTGGGTGACGGCGAGCCCGGCGCTCGCGCCGGAGCGGGCGGGGTCACAGGCGCGCGAGCTCGTGCTCGTCGCGCCGCTCGCGCGCGTCGGCGGCCTCGATCGTCCGCCCGCGTTCGAGGTCGCCGGCTGTGCCGGGTTCGTGCGCAGCCGCGAAGCGTCCGCCGGGCGCCTGCGGGTGGCGCGATGACGACCGTCAGGGCACAGGCGGCGACGGTGGTTGCATTCGCGCTGCTCGCCGCGTACGGCGTGCTGCGCTGGGCGACGATGCTCGCGTCGCCGCCGGTGGGCAGGATGGTGGGACTGATCGCGCTCGCCTGCCTGATCGCGGGGCTCGGTGGGGGTCTCCACGCCGATCGTGCGCGCGTCCGCGCCGGCACCGGGATCATGATCGCGGTCGCCGCGCTCGCGATGATCCCGATGGCCGGGATCCCGCTGCAGTGGTTCGTTCACGCGCGCGCCGCGGCGACCGTGAACGCGATCGAGGAGGGGATCTCGCAGCTCCCCGGCGTCCTTGTGCCCTACCGCGGATCCGATCCCTGGACGCGGGCGGTGATCGTGCTCGGTGCCGGGCTGCTGATGCTCGGCGGTGCGCTGACGCTGGCGACCTCGCGGCAGGTGGAGTCCGGGCGCCGGCGCGTCGAGGAGGCCCGCCTCGCCGGAGCGGCGCTGCCGCTGGTCGTGCTCGCGACCGTCCCGTCGGCGCTCGCGTCGCCGCGACTCGTGTGGCTGCACGGCCTCGTGACCTTCGCGCTGCTCGGGCTGTTCGTCCTCCGCGAGCGGGTCCCGCGCGGGCGCGCGCTCGGGGCGGCGATGCTCGTCGCGCTCGCCGCCGGCGCCGCGCTGCTGACGGGGCCGGCGCTTGCCGGCCACCAGCCCTGGATCAGCGTCACCAAGCTCACCTCGCGGCTCGGCAGCTCGACCGAGCGCTTCAACTGGAGCCAGACGTACGGACGGCTGAACTGGCCCCGCAGCGGCGACACGGTGCTGACCGTCGACGCGCGGCTCGCCTACTACTGGAAGGCGGAGAACCTCGATCTCTTCAACGGGCGCGCATGGGTCGAGCGCTCCGTCGGGTTGCCGGACGGTGTCGGCGCCGTCGCCCCCGTCAACCTCCACCGCTGGACACAGACGCTGACGGTGACCGTCGGGCAGATGAGCACCCGCGCGGTGATCGCCGCCGGCACCGCGCAGCCGCCGGCGCTCGCGGGCGCGGCCGTCCTGCCCGGACGCTCGCCGGGCACGTTCATCAGCGCGGCGCCCCTGGTCGAGGGCGATCACTACCGCGTCACCGCCTACACACCGCTGCCGAACCCGGCCGAGCTCGCCGGCGCCGGCACGCACTACCCGGTGCCGGCGATCGCGCCGGAGCTGAGCATGCAGCTGCCGGGCCGCGGCCGCCGTCCGGGGCCGGTGATCGAGTTCGGGACGTATGGATCGGGCGTCGAGCTCGTGCCCCTCGACGGCCGCCCGGCGGCGCAGGAGGCAGCCGCGCTGCGTCGCTCGCCCTACCGGCGCGCCTGGTTGCTCGCCCGGCGACTCGAGGCCTCGACCGCGACGCCATACGAATACGTCGAAGCCGTCACGCGCTTCCTCAGCCACGGCTTCATCTACGACGAGTCGCCGCCGCCCGCGCGCTATCCGCTGCTCGGGTTCCTGTTCGGCGCGCGGCGCGGCTACTGCCAGCAGTTCGCCGGCGCGATGGCGCTGCTGCTGCGGATGGGAGGCGTTCCGGCTCGGGTCGCCGCCGGCTTCACGACCGGCGCCCCGGGCGCGCGTGCGGGCACCTATCTCGTCTCCGACCTCGACGCGCACGCCTGGGTCGAGGCCTGGTTCCCGGCGTATGGCTGGACCCCGCTCGATCCGACCCCGAGCGCCGACCCGGCCCTCAGCGCCGGCAGCGCCGTACCGGCGCTGATCACGAACGTGGCCCGCACGCGCGAGCCGGCTGCGGCCGCACCCGGAGGCCGGCACGACGCGGGTGCCGCAACTGCAGGGCGGCACCCGCGGGGCAGACGATCGCCGGCCGGGACCGCGGTTCCGGTGATCGCGATGATCATCGTCCTGCTCGCGATCGGTTGCCTGACCACCGGCGTCGCGCTGCTGCGCAGGCGCTCGGCGCCGAGCCTCGAGGCGCGGCTGCGCGAGCTCGAGCGCGCGCTCGAGCGCTGCGGCGAGTTCCCCGGCGCGCCGGTCACGCTCGCGGCGCTCGAGCGCCACTTCGCCGACCGGCCCGCCGCCGCTGCCTACATCGCGGCCGTCCGCCACGCGCGCTTCGCCCCGCACGCGCCCGAACCGACCGCAGCCGGACGCCGGGCGCTGCGCGTGGCGCTCGCCCGCCGGCACGGGCTCCTGGGCCGGCTCCGAGCCCTGCTCGCACTACCGCCCGATCTGCACCGCGAGACCTGAGCCGGCCTACCGGCGATTTCGCCCGGACCGCCGCCTACACTCATTAGCGCGCATGGACGATGTCTACGAGCTTTACCGCAGCGGGATGGAGCTGCTCGAAGCCGGGCACCACCATCAGGCCGCGATCCCGCTCAGCCGCGCGCGCGACCTGGCCCCCGACAAGACCTCGATCCGTGAAGGGCTCGGCCGGGCGCTGTTCCACGTGCAGCGCTACGAGCAGGCGGCTGCCGAGTTCCGGGCGATCGTCGACCGCGCGCCGACGAACGACTACGCGCTGTTCTGCCTGGGCCGCTGCCTGCAGCTGCTCGGTCGCCACGCCGAGGCCCGGCCGCACCTGACGCTGGCCGCATGCATGCAGCCGACACGAGGCGACTACCGGCTCTACAGGGACCGCGCGCGGGCTCAGACCGAGGGTTAGGGCCCACGACGCGGACCCTTAGAAAACCGCGTCGCGCGGGGCATCGGTGCTACGCTCGGATTTACAGCTTCTGTAATCCAGGGACAACCTGGAGGCCGTACCGGAAGTGGGCGCTCGCCCGCTTTTTTTAATGTTTGATGACGCCTGATCCCTACGTTGGAGCGACCGTGAACGAACTTCAGACCGAAATCGAGGACCGGCTTGCGACAGCCGCGCCCGAGGTTGAGGTGCTGCTCGTCGAGGTCGTCGCAGCCGACATCCTGCGCGTCTTCATCGACCATCCGAAGGGGGTCACGCTGGCCCTCTGCGAGCACGTCACCGTCTTGCTCGGCGACTACCGCGAGCGCTACTCACTCGAGGTCTCGTCGCCCGGCCAGGACCGGCCGCTGACCAAGCCGGCGCACTACAACAGGTTTCTCGGGAGCCGCGCCCGGCTGCGGCTGCGGGAGGCCCAGCCGGATGACGCGGACGCAGCCCATTTCGGCGAGGCCGGAAGCCGAGCGGGCCGCAGGTCCGCGGGACACAAGAGCGTGACCGGGGAGCTCGTCGGTGCCTCCGACTCGGGGGTGACGATCGCGGCCGGTGACGGGGTTCTGACGATCCCATACGAACAGATCGCGCGCTCCAACCTCGTACCTGGAGACTGATAGTCATGTCGAAAGAGATCCTCGAGGCAGTTCGCGGCCTTGCCGCCGAAAAGAACATCTCTTCGGAGAAGCTGATGGAGGCGCTTGAGGATGCGCTCCTCTCCGCCTACAAGAAGACGCCCGGCTCGGCTCCGTACGCGAAGGTCGAGATGCACCGGGAGACCGGCGACTTCACGGTCTGGGAGCTGAAGATCCCGCCGGAGCTCGAGGAGCAGCTGCTGGTCGAGGCGACGACCGACCTGGGACCGACCGTCGATCCCGAGACCGGCGAGATGCGCGAGCCCCCCGAGCCGGAGATCGATCTCGAGAAGCTCAAGGAGTACGAGGATCAGATCGAGACCGCGGACGTCACCCCACACGACTTCGGCCGGATCGCCGCGCAGACGGCCAAGCAGGTGATCCTCCAGCGGATCCGCGAGGCCGAGCGGGACATGATGTTCGAGGAGTACCGCGACCGCGTCGGCGAGCTGATCACGGGCATCGTCCAGCAGTCCGACTCGCGCTACACACTCGTCCAGTTGCGCGAGCGCGTCGAGGCGCTGCTGCCGAAGTCCGAGCAGGTCGACGGCGAGCGGTACGACCACTCGCAGCGGATCAAGGCGGTGATCAAGGACGTCTCCAACTCGACCAAGGGCCCGTCGATCATCGTCTCGCGCCGCGACCCCGAACTGATCAAGTCGCTGTTCGAACTGGAGGTGCCCGAGATCGCCGACGGCCTCGTCGAGATCACGGGCGTCGCCCGCGAGCCCGGCTACCGCTCGAAGATCGCGGTGATCTCGCACGTCGACGGCGTCGACCCGGTCGGGGCGTGCGTGGGGCCACGCGGCTCGCGCGTGCGCATGGTCGTCTCCGAGCTGCGCGGCGAGAAGATCGACATCATCCCCTACAACGACGAGCCCGCCCGCTTCGTCGCCAAGGCGCTGTCGCCGGCGCGCGTCCGCGAGGTGCTCGTCGATGACGACGCCAAGCAGGCGACCGTGATCGTGCCCGACGACCAGCTGTCGCTCGCGATCGGCCGCGAGGGCCAGAACGCGCGGCTCGCGGCGCGCCTCACCGGCTGGCGGATCGACATCCGCTCGGAGACCGAGTTCGCGGCCGAGGAGGCCGAGCACGGCTACGATGAGGAGGAGACGCAGGGTCGCTGCGCCGCCATCCTCTCGAACGGGCGCCGTTGCCCGAACGCCGCGCTACCGGGCTCGCGCTACTGCGGGATCGACGCGCATCAGGCCCTGGCGGGCAAGGACACCGATCAGCTCTAGGGCTTCAGGCCCGCATCTACACTGGACTCCGCATGGCTCGACGCAGCGACGACACGACGAAGAAGCGCCAAGGCGACGCGCCCGCGCGTGCGCAGGGCGGATCACGGCCGGCCGGCGACCGCAATGGCGTCAGCGCCGCCGCCGCTGCGGCCACCGGCGACACCGGTCAGGGCGCGACGCCGGCCGAGGCGCCGCGCGCCCGCCGTCAGCCGTCGGCGGGCGCAACCAGCGGCGACGGCACCAGCGGTGGCGCCGGCGGCGGCACCAAGGCCGCCCCGCGCAGCGCCGCGCCGAGCGCCGGACCCTCCCCGCGCAGGGCTGCGCCGAGTGCCGGAGCCGCCCCGCGCAGCGCCGCGCCGAGCGCCGGAGCCGCCCCGCGCAGCGTCGCGCCCGCAGCCCCGCCGGCTGCCCCTCCGGGGCCGGCTGCTCCGGATCCGGCCGGCGCTCCGGAGTCCCAGGAGGAGCGTCCCGCCGCGAGCGGCTCAGAGCCCGACCAGCCGCACAAGCAGCGCCCGACGCGCGACTCCCTGCAGGGCGAGCGAGCGCCCGGCAACGCCGGCGGGCGCCGGCGGGTCGTGATCGACGCCCAGGCCTCGCGCCGCGCAGCCGGCCCAGGTGGTGGCCCGGCCGGCGGTCCCCCCGGCGCCTCGAACCAGCCCCCGCGGCGTCAGCGGCGCGGACGCCGCCGTCGCGGGATCTACGACGAAGAGGCTGAATCGCGTCCGTCGCGCACCGCGATCGCCGAGCCCGACTCGATCCGGATCAACTCCGGATCGACCGTCAAGGACGTGGCGGAGTATCTCGACGTCCCCGTGCCCGAGGTGATGAAGAAGCTGATGGCGCTCGGGGAGATGAAGACCCTCACGCAGACGCTGCCCGACGAGTCGATCGTCGTGCTCGCCTCCGAGCTCGGCAAGGAGGTGGAGATCGTCCACTCCGAGGACGAGACGCCCACCGAGCCGCTGTTCCACGACGAGGAGAGCGAGCTCGTCGAGCGCGCGCCGGTCGTGACGATCATGGGCCACGTCGATCACGGCAAGACGTCGTTGCTCGATGCGATCCGTGAGACCGAGGTCGCGAAGGGCGAGGCCGGCGGCATCACCCAGCACATCGGCGCCTACCAGGTCCACCACAGCGGCCACACGGTCACGTTCCTCGACACTCCGGGCCACGAGGCGTTCACCGCGATGCGCGCCCGCGGCGCGAAGGTCACCGACCTCGCAGTGATCGTGGTGGCGGCCGACGACGGCGTCAAACCGCAGACGCAGGAGGCGGTCGACCACGCCAAGGAGGCCGACGTACCGATGATCGTCGCGGTCAACAAGGTCGACAAGGAGGGCGCCGACCCGCTCCGTGTCCGGACCGAGATGAGCGGCCTCGGCCTGCAGCCGGTCGAGTGGAGCGGCGACGTCGACTTCGTCGACGTCTCAGCCAAGACCAGGCAGGGCCTCGAGGAGCTGCTCGACACGATCGTCGCCCAGTCCGACCTGATGGAGCTGCGCGCGAACCCCGACGCGCCCGCGTCCGGCACGGTGATCGAGTCGAAGCTCGACCCGGGCCGGGGCCCCGTTGTCACCGTCCTGATCATGCGCGGGACCCTCGAGGTCGGCGACGCCGTCGTCGCCGGCGCCCACTTCGGCCGCGTGCGGGCGATGCAGGACTTCCTCGGCAAGCGGGTCTCCCAAGCGCTTCCAGGCGAGCCGGTCGAGGTGCTCGGCTTCAACAGCGTGCCCGAGGCCGGCGAGCGCCTCCGCGTCGTCGAGCACGAGCGACGCGCCCGGCAGCTGGCCGGCGAACGCGCCAATCGCCTCGCGACGGAATCGCGAGCCCGCCAGAGCGGCAAGCGCGTCTCGCTCGAGAACATCTTCGGGTCCGACATTCAGGAGCTCAACCTGGTTCTCAAATCCGACGTCGCCGGTTCGCTCGAAGCGATCGAGGATGAGATCGCCAAGCTCCCGCAGGACGAGGTTTCGGTCAACGTGATCCGCCGCGCCGTGGGCGCCGTGACCGAATCGGACGTGATGCTCGCGGCCGCCTCCGACGCCGTGATCCTCGCGTTCAACGTCCGGCCGGTGGGCGACGCGCGCGCCGTCGCCGAGCGCGAGGGCGTCGAGATCCGGTCCTACGCGGTCATCTACCGCGCGATCGAGGAGCTGCGGCAGGCGATGCAGGGCATGCTCGCTCCCGAGGAGGTCGAGGACGCGGTCGGCACAGCCGAAGTGCGCCAGATCTTCCGCGCCTCGCGCGTGGGGACGATCGCCGGTTCGCACGTGCTCGACGGCAAGCTGACTCGCGGAGGCAGGGTCCGCCTCGTCCGCGACGGGACTGTCGTGTACGACGGCGAGATCGCCTCGCTGCGGCGGGTCAACGATGACGCGCGTGAAGTGCTCGCCGGATTCGACTGCGGCGTCGTCCTCAAGGACTACGCCGACATCAAGGACGGCGACGTGCTCGAGGCGTACGCGACGCGCCAGGTCGAGCGCGAGCTCGCCTGACCGCGGGTCGGCAGCGATGTCCGACAGCGGCTTCGTCGCCGTGCTCGTCGTGGACCTCCACTTTCCCGAGGCGGGCAGTCTCAAGGGCAAGCGGAAGGACCTGCAGTCGATCAAGGCGGTGATCCAGGGACGCTTCGGCGCAGCCGTGTCCGAGGTCGCCTTCCAGGATCTGTGGCAGCGCTCACGACTAGTCGTCTCCCTCGCGGGGAGCTCGGCGGCGGCCCTCGAGGAGCGCACCGAGCATCTCGAGCGCTGGATCGACGCGCGCTCACCGGCGGGCACGCGGACCGAGCAGATGATCGTCTCGGTCGAAGATCTGAGAGATCTCGTGTCGAGCGTCGTCCGGGGGGGATAGGATGCCCGGAGCAAGGATGCGTCGAGTTGACGAGGCGGTGCGTGCCGTCCTCAGCGAGGCGATCTCCACAGATCTTTCTGACCCCCGAGTGGGATTTGTGACGGTGACCCAGGTGAAGACCAGTCCCGACTTCAGGCACGCTCGCGTGTATGTGAGCGTGCTCGGATCCGACGACGAACGCGAGCAGTCGCTGACGGCGCTGGCCTCCGCGCACGGCTTCCTGCAGGCGCGTCTGGCGGGCGAGCTGCGACTCAGGCACACGCCCACGCTGAGCTTCGAGTACGACGACTCGGTCGACCGGGGGATGCGGATCACGCAGCTGCTGGACGACGAGGTCCGTGGCGAATGACGAGCAGCGGGCTGCACGTCGACGCCGAGATCGCGACGATCGCCGATGAGCTGCGCGCGGCGTCGAAGCTGATCGTCGTCACGCACGAGAACCCCGATGGCGACGCGCTCGGATCGCTGATCGCGATGCAGCTGATCCTGACGGCGCTCGGCAAGGACAGCCTGATGTTCCTGTCGCGGCGCGACCTGCCGCTCCCCTATGAGTACCGCTTCCTGCCGACCGTCGCGGTCGTCAGCGAGGTGCCCGACGACATCGACGACCGCACCCTCGTGTTCCTCGACTGCGGCAACCTCGAGCGCAACCCCGCCGAGTCGCTGCGGCGAGCCGGGGAGGACGCCCACATCCTCAATATCGATCACCACCACGACAACACCCGCTTCGGAACGGTCAACCTGGTCGACGCCGAGGCATCGTGCACGGCCGAGATCGTCTGGCGCCTGCTGCACAGCCTCGACGTCGAACTGACCACGGCGATCGCGGAGGCGCTGTACGTCGGCTTGATCACCGACACCGGCTGCTTCATGTACGAGAACACCGGCGCCCGCGCACACCTGATGGCCGCGGAGATGATCGAGGCGGGCATCGACGTCAACGCGATCTACAAGCAGGTGTACGAGGGCGTCCCGGAGGCCAAGCTGATGCTGCTGGCCCGGGGGCTGACGAACGTGCAGCGCTTCGACGACGGCCGCCTGACCGTGACCCTCCTGTCGGCCGATGACTTCGCGGCGACGGGCGCGGCCGAGAGCTACTCCGAGGGAGTCGTCGATCGCCTGCGTGCGGTGCGCGGCACGGCGGTGGCGGCGCTCGTGCGCGATCGGGTTGCGGGTGGCGGCGGCGATGGCGACGGCGACGGCGACGGCGACGGAACCGCCCGGAGCCGCAAGGTGTCGCTGCGAGCGAGCGACGGACGGATCGACGTGTCGGCGATCGCGCGTGCCGCGGGCGGCGGCGGCCATCGGGCCGCCGCCGGCTTCACGACGACGCTGCCATGGGACGATCTCGTCGCGTTCCTGCGCGAGCAGCTGTCCGCGCAGCTGCCGGAGACGTGAGCGGTGAGCGCCCGGTCGCGGGCGCCCGGGTCGCGGACGGGGTGATGCTCGCCGACAAGCCGGCGGGTGTGACCTCGCACGATGTCGTCGCACGCGTCCGCCGGTCGCTCGGGCGCGGCGTCAAGGTCGGGCACGCCGGCACCCTCGATCCGTTCGCGACGGGCCTGCTGCTGATCCTCGTCGGCCGCGCGACCCGCGTCCAGCGGTGGCTGATGGAGCTTCCGAAGCGCTATGAGGTCGTCGCGCGGTTCGGCTGCGTGTCCTCGACCGGGGACCCGGAGGGCGAGATCGTCGAGACCGGCGTCGTCCCGGTGGGCGACCTGGAGCTGCCGACCGGGCTCGTCCGACAGCGACCGCCGGCGTACTCCGCCGTCAAGGTCGGGGGCCGGCGCGCCTACGCGCTCGCGCGCGCCGGGGAGCAGGTGGAGCTGCCTGAGCGCGAGGTGCGCGTCGACCGGTTCGACGAGCTGTGGCGCGACGGCGACCGCCGGGCGTTCGCGATCGAGTGCTCGTCCGGGACGTACGTGCGGTCGCTGATCGCCGACCTCGGCGATGCCTACTGCCTCGAGCTGCGGCGCACGCGGATCGGCGCGTTCGACGTCGCCTCCGCCTCCGAGGAGATGACCCCGCTCGTCGACGCGCTGTCGTTCATGCCGGCAATCCTCGTCTCGGGCGAGGCCGCGCTGCGCGCGCGGCACGGCGGGGCCTTCGCGGTCGCCTCGAGCGAAGCGGGCGCAGTCGATCCAATCGGCGCCGGCCGGGCGGCTGCGACGGTCAGGGTGCTCGACGCCGACGGGCTCGTCTGCCTCGCCACAGCCGTCACGCCTGAGGCCGGAGGCGCGCCTGCCGGACAGCCGTCTGCCGGTGGGCTGCTCGTGCTCAAGCCCACGGTCGGATTCCGCGGCTGAGCCCGTCGGTCACTACGCTTCGCGCGCGATGCAGGTGACGAGCTTCAGCGACGTCCTTCCGCGCCCGCGGCGGATCGCCGTCGGCGAGTTCGACGGGGTCCACCTCGGCCACCGCGAGGTGATCCGCGGCAACGACACGGTGCTGACGTTCGAGCCCCACCCGCTCGTCGTCGTCCACCCCAAGATCGCGCCGAAGCTGCTGACCTCGCTCGAGGTCAAGGTCGAGCTGATCTCGCAGCTCGGCGTCGACGAGCTCGTCGTGATCTCGTTCGACGAGGCGTTCGCCTCCGAGAGCCCCCAGGAGTTCATCGACACGGTCCTCGTCGACCGCCTCGGCGCCACGAGCGTCTCGGTCGGGGACAACTTCCGCTTCGGCCATTCCGCAGCCGGCGACGCGTCGCTGCTCGCCGCCGACGGGCGCTTTGAGACGCGCGTGGTCCCGCTTGTCTCCGCCGATGGCGCGGTCGTCTCCTCGAGCCGGATCCGGGCGCTCGTCGCCGCCGGCGAGGTCGGGGCTGCCGGGCGGCTGCTCGGGGCTCCGTTCAGGCTGCGCGGTGAGGTCATCGGCGGCGACAGGCGCGGACGCACGCTCGGCTTCCCGACCGCCAACATCGTCCCCGACGACATGCTCGCCTACCCCGGTCACGGCGTCTACGCATGCCGGATCGGGGAGCGCGTGGCGGCGGTCAACGTCGGGATCCGGCCGACGTTCGTGACCGGGAGGGGGCTCCTCGTCGAGGCTTACCTGCTCGACTTCGACGGCGATCTGTACGGCCAGGTCCTGACGATTGAGTTCCACGCACGGCTGCGCGGCGAATGGAGGTTCGAATCCGTCGAGGCCCTGGTCGAGCAGATGCACCGGGATGTCGAGCTCACGCGAGAGCTGCTCTGCTAGCCTCAACGCTCGCATGAGTTTGACCTCAGAGAGAAAAGCGGAGCTGATCGAGCAGTTCGGCGACTCGGCTCAGGACACCGGCAAGGCCGAGGTCCAAGTCGCGCTGCTGACCGAGCGGATCAACCAGCTCACCGATCACCTCCGCACCCACAAGAAGGATCATCACTCCCGGCGCGGACTGCTGATGCTCGTCGGACGTCGTCGCCGGTTGCTCAACTACCTCCAGCGCGAGGATCTGGAGCGCTACCGCGCGATTATCCGCGAGCTCGGGCTGCGTCGGTGAGCATCATCCAGGCCGGGGAGACCGCGCCCTCGTTCTCGCTCATGGGCGAGAACGACCGCGTCTTCACCGAGGCCGATTTGGACGGGAAGACGACTGTGCTCGTCTTCTATCCGTTCGCGTTCTCGCCGGTCTGCACCGATCAGTTGAACCTCTACGAAGAGGTGCTCGACGACTTCAAGGCGCAGGGTGCGACGCTGTACGGCGTCTCCTGCGACTCGGTCTGGTCGCAGCGCGCCTTCAAGGAGAAGCTCGGCGTGTCGATCGAGCAGCTCTCCGACTTCGAGCCGAAGGGCGCCGCCTGCACCGCGTTCGGCGTCCTGCACCCGGGCGGCTTTCCGCAGCGCGCGCTCGTGATCGTCGGCCCGGACCGCGTCGTCAAGTGGCGATACCAGGCCGACTCGCCGGGTGATCTCCCCGGCGCCAACCTGATCTTCGACGCGCTCGCCAGCTGACGGGGAGCCTTCGTTCGGCGGCGCTGCCGGCGCCCGACGCGTCCGACTGGGTGTCCGGGCCGCCGGAGGCGGCGGCGGTCCTGATCGTCTATGCGGATTTCGAGTGCCCCTACTGTGGCGCGCTCGAAGCGCGGCTGGCACGGGCGACCCGGCAGGGGATCCCCGGCGGCCTGCGACGGGTCTTCCGTCACTTCCCCGTGAAGTCCGCCCATCCCCGCGCGCACGCCGCGGCGTGCGCCGCGGAGGCGGCCGGCGTGCAGAATCGCTTCTGGGAGATGCACGACGCGCTGTTCGCCGACCAGGGTCGACTCGAGGATCCGCATCTCTGGCGGCGGGCTGAGCAGCTTGGACTCGACCTGGAGCGGTTCGACGCGGACCGGCGCAGCGACGCCATCCGCGCACGCATCGACGGTCACTTCCGGGCAGGCGTTCGCGCCGGGGTCGCGACCACGCCGACCGTGTTCCAGTGGCGCACGGACCAGGCGATCCGGCTGTCGGAAGACGCGGTCGTGCAACTTCTCGCCGCGGGAGAGTGACCGGCGCGCCGGCGCCGGCTGCCCTCTGCCAGAGTTTCAGCGAGTTGTTGCCGACCTCGGAGGGGAGACAGATGGAGATCACCGCTGCCGTGCTCGAGCGCTACCACGAGCCGCTCGAGGTCAAAACGCTTCTGATCGACGAGCCGCAGCCGGGCGAGGTGCTCGTCCGGACCGTCGCGACCGGTGTCTGCCACACCGACGCGATCGCGCGCGACGAGGACATGCCGTTCCCCGCCCCGGGAGTCCTCGGGCACGAGGGCGCCGGGATCGTGGAGGCCGTCGGCGGGGGCGTCACGGCCGTCGCGCCGGGTGACCCGGTCGTTATCGGCTGGCCGTGGTGCGGGACCTGCCGCAACTGCCTCGCGGGCCGGCAGCGCTACTGCGCGCAGATGCCGCCGCTCGTGACGGCGGGCGGGCGCCCCGACGGCACGAGCGCGCTGCGGCGGCCTTCCGGCGAGCCGGTCCACAGCCACTTCTTCGGGCAGTCGTCGTTCGCGACCCACGTGATGACCTACGAGCGCAGCGTCGTCAAGGTCCCGGAGGACGCCCCGCTCGAGCTCCTCGGGCCGCTGGCATGCGGTCTGTCGACGGGTGCGGGCGCCGTCTTCAACGCCCTGCAGCCGCCGGCGGGCTCGAGCATCGCCGTGTTCGGGACCGGCGCCGTGGGCCTCGCCGCCGTGATGGCCGCGCGTGAGAGCGGCTGCACGGAGATCGTCGCGATCGACGTCGTCCCGTCGCGGCTCGCGCTCGCCCGCGAGCTCGGGGCGACCGAGACGATCGACGCGTCCGGCGGCACCGACGTCGTCGGCGCCGTCCGCGAGGTGACCGGCGGCGCGGGCATCGACTTCACGCTCGAGTGCACCGGCAACATGACGGTGCTCCGCCAGGCGGTCGACGCGCTGGCGATGCCGGGGGTCTGCGGCGTGATCGGCGGCGCCCCTGCCGGGGCCGAGTTCGCGCTGACCATCTCACGATCCTGTGGGGGCGGACCGTCCGCGGCATCCTCGGCGGCGAGGGCCAGAGCGCGGCGCTGATCCCGACGCTGATCGGGCTGCACAAGCACGGGCGCTTCCCGTTCGAGCGGCTCGTCGAGTTCTTCCCGCTCGAGCAGGTGAACGAGGCGATGGACGCCTCCGCGCACGGCGACGTGATCAAACCTGTTCTGAAGATGTAGCCGCGCGATCGGGGGGCTTGTTTTCGCCGCCTGGGGGGGGCGAAAACCCACCCCCCGAACGCTCTTACCTGTATGAGCGATGGATCCAAAGCGGGCCCTGGTGCGCCTTAGATCCCACGAAGCTGAGATCAGCGCGCTGGCGTCCGACCAGGGAGGGCATGTCGCGCGCGATCAGCTCTACGACGCTCGGGCTCTCGCGCGACGCCATCCGGCACCGGCTCGACATCGGCTACCTGATTCCGGTGTTTCGGAAGGTCTATGCCGTTGGACACCTGCCGGCACATCCGCACGACCGGGCCCGCGGGGCGCTCCTCGCCGCCGGCCCCGGCGCGGGCCTCAGCCACCCCTCGGCCGCGACCCTCTGGGAGATCGAACGCGGTTGGACGTTCCCGCTGCACATCACCGTCAGCACGGACCGGCGCCTCGCGGGCATCACGATCCACCGCAGCAGCCTGATCACGCCCGACGACATCACGACCCACTACGGCCTGCCGGTCACGAGCGCCGCCTGGACCCTGCTCGACAACGCTCCGAGGCTGACCCTCAAGCAGCTGCAACGCGCGATCGACGACCTCCGGATGCCCCGGCGGTTCGTCACCCTCGAGCAGCTCGAGGCGCTGGTCATCCGCTGTCCACGGCACCGGGGAGCCCGCAAGCTGAGTGCGGTCCTCGGCTTCGCCGACAGGGAGCCGACCCGCTCGGGCTGGGAGCAGGAATGGCCGGCGTTCGCGGCGCGCCACGGGCTCCCGCAGACCTATGAGATGAACGCCGTGATCGGCAGCCACCGCGTCGACGTCCACTTTCCGCAGGCGCGGGTCGTGATCGAGCTGGACGGCTGGGAGGCTCACCGCAGCTACGCGTCGTTCGTCGGCGACCGGGAGCGGGACGCCGACCTCCTGGCCGGCCACGGGATCACGACCGTCCGCATCACCCGCGCGCGGCTTCCGCGCGCGCCCCGCGCAGGAGGCGGACCGCCTCCGCGCGATCCTCACTCGCCAGGCGATGGAACAGCGGCCTCGTCGCCGTCGCGGCGGCGGGCCTGTGCCGCGCTGATCACGGCCTCGAGGTCCGCCACCGTCGGGGCGCGACCGCGCAGCGGCCGCGCGTACCCGGGCGTACTGATCGCCGCTGAGATCAGATCCAGATGGCGGATGAGCATCTCGGGCGTCGGCTCGAGCGCCGTCGCGGCGGCGCAGACGCCCTTGATCAGCATCATCACGTCGAGCGCTCCGACCTCCTGGCGCACCGACCCCGCGAGCTTGCCGCGACGCAGCAGCTCCTCCACGAACTCGATCAGCTCCGCGTGGGCCGCCCTGATCGCCGGATGCGCGAGGAACTCGTCGTCGATCCCCTCGGCCAGCGCGCGATCGATCTGCTGGCGCTGCACGATCTGCTCGATGAACCGAAACGGCGCCTCCGCCACGGGGCCCGTGTCGAGCAGAGCCCGGCCGGCGGCGACGGTGTCATGGATCCGCACCTCGAAGATCGCGGCGATCAGGTCCTGCTTGGTCGGGAAGTGGCGGAACAGCGTGCCCCGACCGACGCCGGCCCGGTTCGCGATCTCGCCCACACCGGCGTCGAGACCCTGATCGGCGAAGACCGCGGCGGCCGCCTCCAGCAGCCGGCCGCGGTTGCGCTGTGCGTCGGAGCGCTGGGCGCGCTCGTGATGGTCAGGCTGCAGGGACACCGGCGGCAGCCGCGTTCGGTTCGAGCGCGATCCCCTCGACATGGCGCCGGCGCAGCAGCAGGGCCAGCAGCAGGGCGCCCGCTCCGAGCATCCCGGCGGCGATCCCGAACGCGACGTTGTAACCGGAGACCGTTGCGGCGACGACACGCGCGTGCGTCGCCGCGTTCCCGAGTCCGCGGATGATCGATGTCGTGTGGTCGACGGCCAGGGTCGACAGGATCGCCAGCCCGAGCGCGCCGCCGACCTGCTGGGCGGTGTTGAACAGGCCCGACGCGAGGCCGGCATCTTCGGCGGAGACACCGCCGGTGGCGAGCAGAGTGATCGGCACGAACGTGATCCCCATCCCGATCGACAGCGGAATCAGGCCGGGAAGCAGGTCCGAAGCATAGTGCCCGTGGACCGGTACCCCGGTCAGCAGCGCCAGCCCGCCGGCCGCCAGCAGGATCCCCGCGACCGCGACGATCTGCGCTCCGAGCCGGGCGATCAGCTGCTGGGCGAGCCCCGCACCGACGATGATCCCGGCCGTGACCGGCAGGAAGGCAACGCCCGCGTGCAGCGCGCTGTAGTGGAGCACGCCCTGCACATACAGGGTGACGAAGAAGAACATCCCGAACATGCCCGATAGGACCAGCAGCATGACGCCGTCGGCCACCGCCAGCGGCCTCACCCGGAAGATCGACAGCCGCATCAACGGGGCGCGCGACCGGCTCTCGATCCCGATGAACGCCGCCAGCAGCAGGACCGCGAGCACGAGGACGCCCACCGTGCGGGTGTTGCCCCAGCCCCACGCCTGCGCCTTGACGATCCCGAACACGAGCGCGACGAGGCCGCCCGTGACCGTCAGCGCTCCGACCGCGTCGAACGAGCGATGCCCGAGCTCGGCGCGCGACTCCGGCACGAACCGGGTCGCGAGCATCAGCGTCGCGGCGCCGACCGGAACGTTGACGAAGAAGATCCACTGCCACGAGACGAGCGAGGTCAGCACGCCGCCGAGCAGCAGGCCGACGGCGCTGCCGGACGCGGCGATCGCGCTCCAGACACCGAGCGCCTTGGTCCGTTCGGCCGGCTCGGTGAACGTCGTCGTGATGATCGAGAGCGCGGCGGGGGAGACGAGCGCGCCGCCGAGGCCCTGGACCCCGCGGCCGATGATCAGCATCCCCGAGGATTGCGCGAGGCCGTTGACGAGCGAGGCGATCGAGAACAGCGCGATGCCGGCCATGAACAGCCTTCGGCGCCCGAGCAGGTCGGCGGCGCGTCCACCGAGCATCAGGAAGCCGCCGAACACGAGCGTGTAGGCGTTGATCACCCATTGCAGGTCGGCGGGCGCGAAGTGCAGTCCGCGCTCGATCGACGGAAGCGCGACGTTGACGATCGTCGCGTCCAGAACAACCATGAACTGGGCCAGGCAGGCGACCACCAGGATCAGCCAGCGGTTGGTGCTGCGAGCCTCCGTCGTCATCTCTCATGTCTCCTTGTCACGTGGGGCGGCGCCGCGAAACGGCAGAAGAGGACCGATTGGTCCGTTTCACGGTAGCAGCCCGCACATCCAACCGGACCGAGTGGTCCACTTGCAGGTCAGAATCAAAACGTCCAGCCGATCCAAGCCGGACTCGCTAGGATCGGACCGTTCGGAAAGAGATGAAGGAATAGAGACACTTCGCCGACCGACGGGCGGAGCAGAAGGGAATTGAATATGTCTGACGCCGTTACGCGCGTGTCCGCTGACATCTCCGGTAAGGAGATTTCGTTCGAGACGGGCAGGCTCGCCAAGCAGGCATCCGGCGCTGTCGTCGTCCGTGCGGGCGACACCATGGTGCTCTGCACCGCCACCGCGGGCGATGTCCGCGACGTGGACTTCCTGCCCCTGACGGTCGACGTCGAGGAGCGCATGTACGCGGCCGGGAAGATCCCCGGCTCGTTCTTCAAGCGCGAGGGTCGCGCGGGGGAGAAGGGCATCCTCACCGCCCGCATGATCGACCGGCCGATCCGGCCGCTGTTCCCCAAGGGCTGGCGCTATGAGACCCAGCTCGTCGCGATCCCGCTGTCGATCGACCACGTCAACCCGTACGACATCCTCGCGATGAACGGCGCCTCGGCGGCGCTGATGATCTCCGAGATCCCGGTGCCGGTACCGGTCGGCGCCGTGCGGATCGGGAAGGTCGACGGCAATTTCGTGATCAATCCCGACGAGGAGGATCTCCTCGACAACACCGATCTCGACCTGATCGTCGCCGGCACCGACGAAGCGATCCTGATGGTCGAGGCCGGCGCCAACGAGATCCCCGAAGCGGAGATCCTCGACGCGCTCGACATCGCCCACGAGGCGATCAAGAAGCTCTGTGCCGCCCAGTGGCAGCTGCGCGAGCAGGTCGGCAAGGAGAAGCTGCAGGTCGACGTCCCGCAGGTGCACCCCGAGCTCTACGAGCAGATTCGCGGCACCCACGGCGCCGCGCTTGAGGCCGCCACCCAGGTGGAGGACAAGCTCGCGCGCCAGAACGCGTGCAAAGCCGTCGAGGAGCAGGTCCTGACGCAGTACTCCGGGGACCCGACCGCCGAGACGTTCGCCGAGTTCCGCTCGAACGCGCAGCGGGCCTTCGACAAGCTCGAGAAGACGCTGATCCGCCAGCGGATCGCCGTCGACAAGAAGCGTCCCGACGGACGCACGGCGGACCAGATCCGGCCGATCGCGATCGAGGTCGGAGTGCTCCCGCGCACGCACGGCTCGGCGCTGTTCACGCGTGGCCAGACGCAGGCGATGAGCGTGGTCGCGCTCGGCACGACACGCGAGGAGATGCGGCTCGACACGCTCGGTCTGGAGACCGCCAAGCGCTACTTCCACCACTACAACTTCCCGCCGTTCAGCGTCGGGGAGGCCGGCCGCCTCGGCGGCCCGAAGCGCCGCGACATCGGTCATGGCGCGCTCGCCGAGCGGGCGCTCGTGCCGATGATCCCGAGCCAGGAGGAGTTTCCGTACACGATCCGCGTCGTGTCCGACATCCTCGAGTCGAACGGATCGAGCTCGATGGCCAGCGTCTGCGGCTCGAGCCTCAGCCTGATGGACGCGGGCGTTC
The DNA here is from genome assembly GCA_963705995.1 of uncultured Solirubrobacterales bacterium. Taxonomy (GTDB): domain Bacteria; phylum Actinomycetota; class Thermoleophilia; order Solirubrobacterales; family Solirubrobacteraceae; genus Palsa-465. The sequence continues at coordinate 203,884 of CAVPLN010000003.1, read as the reverse complement.
CGCTCAAGGCTCCGGTGGCGGGTATCGCCATGGGTCTGATCAAGGAGGACGACGACTACATCGTCCTGACCGACATCGCCGGCGTCGAGGACCACCTCGGCGACATGGACTTCAAGGTCGCCGGGACGGAGCGGGGGATCACCGCACTCCAGATGGACATCAAGATCACCGGCGTGACGTTCGACATCATGCGCGACGCGCTCACGCAGGCGAAGGTCGCACGCCACTTCATCCTCGGCCGGATGCAGGAAGTGATCGATCAGCCCCGGGCGGAACTGTCCCGGTACGCACCGGGCATCTCCTCGGTCAAGATCGATCCCGAGAAGATCGGGCTGCTGATCGGCAAGGGCGGCGAGACGATCCGCGCGCTCCAAGAGGAGTTCGAGTCCCAGATCGACGTCAACGACGAGGGCCAGGTGCTCGTCTACGCCTCCAACAGGGAACTCGGCGACGCGCTCGTCGACCGGATTCGGTCGATGACCAAAGAGGTGGAGATCGGCGACCAGTTCACCGGCAAGGTCGTCAAGACGACGACGTTCGGCGCCTTCATCGAGCTGGCGAAGGGTACCGACGGTCTGCTCCACATCTCCAACGTCGCGCCCGGCAGGCGGATCGCGACGGTCGAGGAGGTCCTCAACAAGGGCGACGAGCTGAGCGTGCGGGTGGTCGAGGTCGACCGCGAGCGCGGCCGGATCGGACTGCGACTCGCCGATGATCCCGAGATCGCGGGCAAGACCGTCGAGGAGCTCGCGAGCATCGCGGCGGCCGGCAGCGGTGGCGGTGGTGGCGGCGGCGGGCGTGAGCGCGGCGGCGACCGTGGCCCGCGTGGCGACCGCGGAGATCGCGGTCCCCGTGGCGATCGAGGCGACCGCGGCGACCGCGGGCGCAACGGCGGCGGCCGTGAAGGCGGCGGGCGTGACAGCGACCGGAACCGGGTGCGCGACCGCGACCCCGATCGGTCCTAGCAATCCATTCCCGAGCTCTCGGCACTTCGAGCAGGCACAGGGTGAGTTTCGAGCATCGCTTGACGACGCTTGAGTCGGGCGTGCGGGTCGCGACGGAGACGATGCCCTCCGTCCGATCCGTGTCGCTCGGCTTCTGGATCGGCACCGGCTCTCGGGGCGAGAGCGAGGAGGAGGCCGGCCTCTCGCACCTGCTCGAGCACCTGCTGTTCAAGGGGTCCTCGAAGTACAGCTCGCTCGAGATCGATCAGCTGTTCGACGGGATGGGCGCCGAGCTCAACGCGGGGACCGGCAAGGAGACGACGTCCGTCTACGCCCGCGTGATCGACGAGCACCTCCCGCAGGCGTTCGACGCGATGGCCGACATGGTCTTCAGGCCGACGCTGTCGGAGATCGACTCCGAGCGCGCAGTGATCCTCGAAGAGATCGCGATGTACGAGGACGACCCGCAGGAGAAGGTCTTCGACGTGCTCGGCGAAGCCGTCTTCGGCGCCCACCCGCTTGGCCGCGCGATCATCGGCCGCGCGCCCGTGATCGCCGGGACTTCGCCCGAGCGGATCGCCGGCTTCCACGCGTCGCGCTACACCGCGGGCAACATCGTGATCGCCGCCGCGGGCGCCGTCGACCACGACAGGTTCGTCGAACTGGCGCGCGCGGGGACCGCCGGCGTCCACGAATCGACCGCGCCACAGCCGGTCCCGGCCCCGGGCCCTGGCGAGCGCGTCGTCCGGTTCGAGCGCAAGGACACCGAGCAATTCCACGTGTGCCTCGGCGCGACCGGCATCTCGCGCCACGATGATCGGCGCTTCGCGCTGCGCGTGCTGGACACGATCTTCGGCGGCACCTCGTCATCGCGGCTGTTCCAGGAGGTGCGGGAACGCCACGGGCTCGCCTACTCGGTCTACTCCTTCACGAGCTCCTACCAGGATTCCGGCCAGATCGGCCTGTACGTGGGGACGCGCGTCGACAACATCGGCGATGCCCTGAACGTGATCGCCGCCGAGCTGGTGAAGATGCGCTCCGAGCCGGCGACGCCGGCGGAGCTCGCCCGTGCCAAGGAGAACCTCAAGGGGCGCGTGCTGCTCGCGCTCGAGTCGACCGGCGCCCGCATGAACCGGCTCGGCTCAGAACTGCTCGCGGACGCGCCGCTGCTCTCGCTCGACGAGGTCGTCGAAGGGATCGACGCGGTCACGATCGCCGACCTGGAGGAGCTCGCGGAAACTCTGTGGGACCCGGAGCGCCTGTCGGTGGCGGGAATCGGCCCGGACGAGGATCGCTTCACCGAGGCAGTCGCCGCGCTCGAGCTCGCCAGGGCCGTCTAGTGGGCCCCACCGGGATCGCGGTCGCCGTGGCCGGCGCCGCCGGTCGCATGGGGGCGACGGTCTGCGGCGCGGTCGAGGGCGCGGAGGACATGACGCTGGTCGCCCGCGCCGACCCGTCGCTCGGCGTCTCGCTTGCCGAGGCGCTCGGCGCCGGGCCGGACGTCCTCGTCGACTTCACGATTCCCGCCACGGCCGTCGAGAACATCCGTGCGGCGGTCGCCGCCGGCGTCCACGCCGTCGTCGGGACGACCGGCTTCGACCCTCGGGAGCTCGACGGGTTGCACGGCGCCAACGTCCTGATCGCCCCCAACTTCTCGATCGGAGCGGTCCTGATGATGCGCTTCGCGGCACAGGCCGCGCTCTACATGCAGCGGGCGGAGATCATCGAGCTGCACCATGCGGCGAAGCTCGACGCCCCGAGCGGGACGGCGGCGCTGACCGCGCGCATGATGCACGAGGCCGCGCCCGACCGTCCGGCGCCGCCGATCCACTCGGTCCGGCTCCCCGGGCTGGTCGCCCACCAGGAGGTGATCCTCGGGGACGTGGGGCAGACGCTCACGATCCGCCACGACTCGATCGACCGCGAGTCCTTCATGCCCGGCGTCCTGCTCGCGATCCGCCGCGTCCAGACGCAGCCGCAGCCGCTGCTGATCGGACTCGAGCACCTGCTGTAGGACGGCGCGCCCGCCCGCCCCCAGGGTCTCGTGACATCTGTTGCAAGCGTCCGCCCGAGCGCGTATGTTTTCAGCCGAGCAGCGTGAGCCACATGTCGGAGGTCGAGCATGAAGAAAGTGATCGTCGTCGCCAACAAGACAGCCACGTCGGACGAGCTCGTCGAGGCGTTGCGCGAGCGGGCGTCGAGTGGGCCGGCGAAGTTCACACTGGTCGTCCCCGGGATCCCACACAGTGACGACGAGATTCCCTGTGAGCAGAGACTGACGGAGGCCGTCGCCCACATGCGAGCGGCCGGGCTCGACGTGTCCGGCATGATCGGGGCGGCGGACCCCGCGACCGCCGTGCGCGAGATCTGGGACCCGGCGCGCTACGACGAGGTGATCGTCTCGACGCTTCCGCTCGGCGCCTCGAAGTGGCTGCCCGCGCGCCTGCCCGACCGGATCCGCCAGATGACGGACGCTCCGGTCACCCACGTCGTCTCACAGCCTGCGGGCTCGCCCCTGCCCGCCTGAGAGGCCTGGGGACGCCGCGGCCTGCCTCCGTTGAGGCAGGCCGGTTCGCGGCCGGCGCGGCATTGATCGCCTGGAGGCGGGCGTCGACAGCACGCCGGTCGCGACATCGGTGATAATCGGATCCGATGGAGATCAGACTCGGCGCGATTCTGACTGCGATGGTCACTCCGTTCGACGCGTCCGGACGCGTCGACGAAGCTGCCGCCGCGCGGCTGCTCGGACACCTGTTCGAGCAGGGATCGGACGGCGTCGTGGTGTGTGGCACGACCGGCGAGGCGGCGACGCTCGACGACGATGAGCACCTCGGCCTGATCGAGTTCGTGATCGGGGAGACGCGGGCGAACCACCCCGATCGCACCGTGATCGCCGGCGTCGGATCCAACGACACCCGCCACGCCGTCAGGCTCACCGAGAAGGCGACGGAACTTCGTCCGGACGCCCTGCTGTCGGTCAACCCGTACTACAACCGGCCGAGCCGCCGCGGCATCATCCGGCACTACGAAGAGGTCGACCGCGCGACCGACCTCCCGATCCTCCTCTACAACATCCCGCAGCGGACGGGGGCGGACCTCCCGAACGAGCTCGTCGCCGAACTCGGCCAGCTCGAGCACGTGTTCGGCGTCAAGCAGGCGAACCCGGCCAATCTCGCCAAGATCGACGGAATGCAGATCTACGCGGGCAATGACGACATGCTCGCGGACGTGCTCGACCTCGGCGAGGCCGGCGGAATCCTCACCGGCAGCCATGTGTTCGGCCCGCAGATGCGGCGCATGATCGACGAGCCCGAGCGGCGCCGGGAGATCGACGCCGAGCTCGGCGACACCTATCGCGACATGGCGATCGCGCCCGCGGCCTGCAGCGTCAAGGCGGCGTTGAACCTGCTCGGCCTGGAGGTCGGCGGGCCGCGCCTGCCGTACGTCGAGCTCGATGAGGAGGAGCTTGCGGTGATCCGCGCGCTGCTGGAGCGCCACGGGCTCCTCCAGGCGATCCAGACGTGAGCCGGCTTCGGGTCCTGCCGCTCGGCGGCCTGGGCGAGATCGGCAAGAACATGACGGTCGTCGAGTACGAGGACAGGATCGTCGTCGTCGACACCGGGCTGCGCTTCCCGACGGCCGAGATGCTCGGGATCGACCTCGTGCTCCCGGACTTCACCTACCTGCGCGAGCGCGCCGAGGACATCGAGGCGATCGTCATCACCCACGGCCACGAGGATCACCTCGGAGCGCTGCCGTGGGTCCTGCGCGAGCTCGGCCATCACGGCGCGACACCGCCCGTCTACAGCGGCCGCCTGACGATCGCGATGGCGCGCTCCAAGCTCGACGAGCACAAGCTCCGCGACGCCGTCCTCGAGACGATCGATCCGGGCGACGAGATCACGCTCGGCCCCTTCGAGCTCGAGCTGATCCACATGACCCATTCGATCCCGGACGCCTGCGCCGTCGCGCTGACCACCGAGCTGGGAACGGTGCTGATCACCGGCGACTACAAGTTCGATCAGACGCCGGTCGACGGCGAGCCGGCCGACATGCAGCGCCTCGCCGAGCTCGGCCGCGAGGGCGTGCTGCTCCTCTGCGGCGACTCGACGAACGCCGACCGAGCCGGGTACTCCCCGTCCGAACGGGTCGTCGGCCCGCACCTCGAGGAGGTCTTCGCGCGCGCCGACGGCCGGATCATCGTCACCAGCTTCGCCTCGAACATCCACCGCGTGCAGCAGGTCGTCGACGCCGCCGGCGAACTCGGCCGCAAGGTCGCGCTCGTCGGGCGCTCGATGCGCAAGAACGTCGGGATCGGCCGCTCGCTCGGGCACATCGAGGTTCCCGACGGGATGCTGATCCAGCCGCAGGAGGTCGAGGACTGGCCCGACCACAAGGTCGTCGTGATCTCGACGGGCTCCCAGGGCGAGCCGCTGTCGGCGCTGCGCCGGATGGCGCACAACGACCACCGGATGATCAAGCTGCACCGCGGCGACACGGTCGTCTTCAGCGCGACGCCGATTCCCGGCAACGAGCGCGCGGTCTCCGAGACCGTCGACCGCCTCTACCACATCGGCTGCGACGTCGTCACGACCGCGGACGCACCGATCCACGCCTCCGGCCACGGCTACCAGGAGGAGCTGAAGCTGATGCTCAACCTCGTCAAGCCGCGCTACGTGCTGCCGATGCACGGCGACCACAAGCGGATCCACCTGCACGCCGAACTCGCCGACGCGGTCGGCATCGACCCGGACGACGTGTTCCGCGGCGACAACGGGCTGCCGCTCGAGATCGACGCGCGCGGCGCCCGCTTCGGCGACCCCGAGCAGTCCGGGATGATCTTCGTCGACGGCGTCGATATCGGCGACCCGGCCGATGTGGCGCTGCGCGACCGCCGGATGCTCTCGGCCGACGGGATCTTCATCGTCGTCGCGACGATCTCCGAGCAGGACGGCTCGCCGGTCGCCGATACCGAGGTGATCTTCCGCGGCGTGCCCTTCATCGAGCAGGCCGAGACGCTGCGTCAGGAGATCCGCGAGGAGGTCGAGCGCTCGCTTGCTCGCTCCGCCCAGGACGGCGTGCGCGAGATCGACATCCTGCAGCAGGAGCTGCACGACGACCTCGCGGCGTACGTCTACGACCGGCTGCGGCGCCGTCCGATGGTGCTGCCCGTCGTCGTCGAGGTCTGAGCGGGCGCGACGCCGGTGGCCTGCGGGCTCACCGGCTCAGGCTGCGTCTCCTTGAACGCGATCTCGAACCGCGTCCCGGTGCCGTCGGCGAGGGTTCCGAGCTCGACCTTGGCGCCGTGCGCTTCGGCGACCGCGCGGACGATCGCGAGCCCGAGCCCGGTGCCGCGCGAGTTCCCGGCGCTGTCGCCGCCCCCGCGCACGAACCGCTCGAACACGCGCCGTTGCAGTTCGGCCGGGATCCCGGGCCCGTCGTCCTCGACGATCAGCTGGCGACGCCGTCCCGGAGCGTGGTGCGGGCGCTGATGTGGGTGCCGGGAGGCGTGTGGCGAACCGCGTTCTCCAGCAGGTTGAGCACCAGGCGGTGCAGATCGTCGGCGTTGCCGTTGACGATCGCCGGCTCGGCGTCGACCGTCAGCTCGTGATGGTCGAACGCGACCCCGGCTCCGAGCTCGGCGGCGGCGTCGGTCAAGCACCTCGGCGAGGTCGGTCGGGCGCTGCGGCGCCCGACGCTCGGCGTCCGCGCGGGCGAGCAGCAACAGGTCGCCGACGAGCCGGCGCATCCGCCGCGTCGAGCGCAGCGCGGACTTCGCCGATTCCGCCTGCTCGCCGTCGAGCTCGTCGGCGAGCAGCTCGAGGTTCGCGAGCACGCTCGTCAGCGGGGTGCGCAGCTCGTGCGAGGCGTCGGCGACGAACTCGCGCTGGCGGCGCAGGGCCGCCTCGGTCTCGCCCCGCGCCGAGTCCAGCGCTCCGAGCATGCCGTCGAGCGTGCGCGCCAGCTCGGCGACCTCGTCCTCGGCCTCGACGTGGGGGATCCGGAGGCTCGGGTCGCGCGTGCGCTCGATCTCGCGCGCGGCGTCGGTCAGCTGCGCGATCGGCCGGATCGCACGCTGAGCCGTCGCGAGGCCCGCGAGCAGCGCGAACACGGTCCCGCCGAGCACGCCCAGGATCAGGAACAGGCGCACCTCTGCGAGCGTGTGATCGAGGCTCGAGAGCGGACGCGCATAGACGAGCCAGCCCGACCCGCCCTTCTTCCAGGTGATCCGCTCGGCCTGCAGCTCGTAGCCCACCTGGACCGAGAACCCGGCATGCAGCGGCGGTCCCAGGACGGGTTGGAAGGTCTGCATGGCGGCGCGCGTCAACCCGTACTGCTGCGTGCAGCGGACATTGCCGCGCGCGTCGAACACGCGGATCTGCGCGTTGTCGACGCTCGCCAGGTCAGCGAGATCGTGGAGGCCGCAGCCGAGCGTGTGCCCCGGGCCGTACACGTCGAGCGTCCCGATCGCCGACTGCAGCTGGTCGTAGAACCCGTTGCGGACCTGGCGATCGGTCTCGACCCCGACGATCGCGGCGAAGCCGGCGAGGATCACCAGCGTCAACGCCGCCGAGCCGCCGGCGAGGCGCCAGCGGATCGGAACGCGCCTATACGCGGAGAACGTAGCCCGCGCCGCGGATCGTATGGAGGAGCCGAGGCTCGCCATCCGCTTCCAGCTTCCGTCGCAGGTTGGAGACGAACACCTCGATCGTGTTCGTCATCGAGAACGGGTCGTACCCCCAGACCTCGTCGAGCAGCCGCTGCCGCGAGATCACGATCCGCTCGTTGCGCATCAGGTACTCGAGCAGCTCGAACTCGCGCTGGGTCAGCTCGAGCGACCGGCTGCCGCGCAGCACCTCGTGCGTGTCGGGGTTGAGCTTGAGATCGCCGACCGCCAGCGCCGCCTGGCCGCGCGGGGGACGGCGGCGCAGCAGCGCGCGGAGGCGGGCGAGCAGCTCCTGACGCTCGAACGGCTTGACGAGGTAGTCGTCGGCGCCGGCGTCCAGCCCCTCGACCCGCGACTCGACCGCGTCCCGCGCGGTCAGGATCAGGATCGGAACGTCGTCGGTCTCCCGCAGCGTCTTGGCGACCTCGATCCCGTCGAGCTTCGGCAGCCCGAGGTCGAGGATCACGAGATCGGGGAGGAACGCGTGGGCCTGGTCGAGCGCTTCGACCCCGTCGACGGCGACCCGCACGTCGTAGCCCTCCATCCGGAGAGATCGCTGCAGGACCTGCGCGATCGCATCGTCGTCTTCGACGACCAGAACCCGTGGCGGACGCTCGAAATCGCTCATCGCTCCGCGGAAATGGTACGGCCCAGACAGGTTGGCGAACTGACTCTTTAGAGGGTCTTGACCTCCGGCGTCGAACACCTCAGCCCGGACATGGCCGCCACCCGGACGAAGACCCAACGACGACGAGCCCCCTCCAAGCGGCGGGCACCGGCCCGTAAACGCCGCCGATCGGTGCGGCCGCGGCTGCCGTCGCTGCGCGGGATCCTCCCGCTCCAGCCCCATCAGGTCGACGTCGTCGGCCTGGCGGTGATCGCCCTGGCCGTGTTCCTCGGCGGCGTCACGTACCTCCACTGGGCGGGTGGGACCGTCGGGCGCGGCTCGGTGACGGCGATGCGCGTCCTGTTCGGAGAGCTCGCCTACGCCGTGCCGGTCGCGCTGGCGCTCGGCGGCATCCTCGTGCTGGCGCGCGAACTGCGCCCCCCGAGCGGCCGCTGCGCGCGGGCTCGGCGTGCCTGACGCTCGCCGTCCCGCTCGCGCTGGCGGCCGGAACGCTGGGGCTCGGCCCCGGTACAGAGCCTGCCGGGCGCTTCTGGGCCCAGCCGGTGCTCGAGCATCGGGGCGGCCTGCTCGGCGCCGCCGAGCTGTGGATCGTCGGCCACCTCGTCTCAACCGCCGGCGCGGATGTGCTCGCGGTGTTCCTCCTGATCGCCGCGGCGATCCTGCTGAGCGGCGCGACCTTCGCATCGGTCGTGCTCGCGACCCGCCGGCACGCGACCGCCGCGCTGCACCGCCCCGAGTTCGCGCGCCGGCCGCCGCGGGTCGCATCCGCGACGCCGTCGGTCCGCGCCCGGCGCGGGGCGGTCTCAGAGCCCGACCCGATCGAGGTTCCCGACCCGGACGCCTCGCAGCTGGTCGTGCGGGCGACGCACGTCGAGGCGCCGGCGCTCGACCGACTGTTCGGCAAGGAGCAGGACGAGCTCGAGGTGGAAGTGCCCGAGTTCGGGGCAGAGGATCAGCCCTCCGCCTCCGAGCCCGGAGAGGACGGGGACCATCAGCCAGAGTCTGCGGACGACGACGCGCTGGGCGAGGCCGGTGAAGCCGAAGCTCACCGGCCGAGAGCCAACGCCGAGGACCTCACCCCGCAGGGCCGCTACCGGGCGTCCGTGACCGATGACCCGGAATTCGTCTGGCGGACCCCGAACGCGCGCCTGCTCGTGCGCTCGAGCGCCGAGGCGTCGCGGCCCGACACGGCCGGCCAGGAACAGGTGGCGGCGGCGCTGATCGAGGCGCTCGGGCACTTCGGTGTCGAGGCGAAGGTCGTCGGCCGTGTCACGGGCCCGCACATCACGCGCTACGAGCTGCGCCTCGCGCCGGGCATCAAAGTCGCGAAGGTCGCCAACCTGAAGGACGACCTCGCCTACGCCCTGGCCGCGACCGACATCCGCATCCTCGCGCCGATCCCGGGCAAGCAGGCCGTCGGCGTCGAGGTCCCGAACGCGCGGCGCAAGATCGTCCATCTCGGTGACGTCTTCCAGGACCCCCCTGTCGACTGGTCGCCGCTGACGGTGTGGCTCGGCAAGGACATCGCCGGCCGGGCGATCGGCGCCGACCTCGCGAAGATGCCCCATCTGCTCGTCGCCGGCACCACGGGCGCGGGCAAGTCGGCGTGCGTGAACGCGATGCTCTGCTCGATCCTCCTGCGTGCGACCCCGCACGACGTGCGGCTCGTGCTCGTCGACCCCAAGCAGGTCGAGCTCAACCACTACGAGTCGATCCCGCACCTGCTGACCCCCGTGATCACGAGCCCGCGGATGGCCGCCAACGCGCTCCAGAACCTCGTCAGGGAGATGGAGCAGCGCTACGGGACGATGTCGCTCGCGCGGACGCGGTCGCTGCCAGAGCTCAACCGCCACCGCGAGGAGCGCGGCCAGCCGCCGCTGCCCTACATCGTCTGCGTGATCGACGAGCTCGCCGATCTGATGATGGTCGCGCCCGCCGACGTCGAGGACTCGATCATCCGCCTCGCGCAGAAGGCTCGCGCCGTCGGCATCCACCTCGTGCTGGCGACCCAGTCTCCACGGGTCGACGTGATCACCGGGATGATCAAGGCGAACGTCCCGTCGCGGATCGCGTTCGCCGTCTCGAGCCAGACCGATTCGCGGGTGATCCTCGACCAGAACGGCGCCGAGTCGCTGCTCGGACAGGGGGACATGCTGTTCTCGCCGGTCGGTTCGAGCAAGCTCCAGCGGATCCAGGGCGCGTACATCGACGAAGCACAGATCGCCGAGCTGACGGAGGCGTGGCGGCGCCAGGGCGAGCCCGAGCTGCGTGCCGAGCTGCTCGAGGAGGTCGAGCCCGAGGAGGGCGCCGAGAGCGATTCCGAGAGCGAATTCAACCCGGATGAGGACCCGCTGCTGGAGGAGGCGATCGCGCTCGTGGCATCGATGGGCACGGCGTCCACGTCGATGCTGCAACGGCGGCTGCGGCTCGGCTACACCCGCGCCGGACGGCTGATCGACATGCTCGAGCGTCGGGGGATCATCTCCGGCTACGAGGGCTCGAAGCCGCGCCAGGTGCTGATCGGCGAGGTCGACGTCCCGCGGATCCTCGGGCACCTCGCCGAAGGTTCGTCCCCGGGGCGCGGCGGTGCAGCGGCCAGAGCGCAGGGTCCACCGCCCGCGCCCGGTGCCGGAGAGGGCTTGGGCTCGGGCGAGGTCGATGTCCTGGGCGATGTCCTGGGCGAAGGCGAGGGCGATGTCCTGGGCGAGGGCGAGGGCGAGGGCGAGGGCGAGGGCGAGGGCGACACCATCGCCGAGCTCGAGGGCCGAGACGGCAACATGTAGCGCGCGCGGCCGTTTTGGGCGGCCGCTTCCAGCTCTGGCAGCGGTCGCAGCGTAGCCTTCCGTGTATGGCGGAGATCGGCTCCACGCTGCGCGAAACCCGGATGCGCGCCCGGATCGACATCAGCGAGGTCGAAGCCCGGACCAAGATCCGAGCGAAGTACCTGCGGGCGATCGAGAACGAGGAGTGGGATCTGCTCCCGGGGCCCGTCTACGTCAAGAGCTTCCTGCGCACATACGGCGACTATCTCGGGCTCGACAGCCGCGTGCTGATCGACGAGTTCAAGCGCCGGTACGAACGCCCCGCCGACCACGAGCTGCGGCCGATGTCCTCGATCGCGCGCGACCGGGAGCGCGCCGCCCGCGCGCCGAAGAAGCCGCGGGTGCCGCCGTGGATGGGGATCGTCGCCGTGCTGGTGTTCGTGGGGGTCGTCCTCGGGGCGATCGGGATCCTCACCGGACCGAGCACGACGACGCCACCGCCCCCCACGACCGCGCGCGGCGTGACGCATCACCATCGCAAGCATCGAGCCACGAAGACGACCGCGACCACGACGCCGACGACGTCCACCCGCACGACCACGACCCCGGTCAGGGCGGCGACCGCAAGCGTGCAGATCACCCCGACATCGGCCGTCTGGATCTGCGTCGTCACGGTCAAGCACGGGCAGCAGACACCCGTGTTCCCCGCGCACGACTTCACGGCCGGCGAGAGCGTGCCGATCGCTCATGGAAGCGAGCTGCTCGTCACGCTCGGAAACGCCGGCGCGGACCTCAAGCTCGATGGCAGGCACTATCCGCTGACCGCGTCGAGTCAGGGGATCGGCCTGAAGGTGACGCCGACGCAGGTCACGCTCCTGCCGGCCGGCACGGGACCGACGTGCACATGACCGACGCCGCCGTCTACACCGGGCGCGCCGCCGTCCGCGCCGGGATCCTGGTCACCGGAACGGAGGTCCTGACCGGGATCATCAGCGACCGCAACGGCCCGTGGCTGTCCGAGCGCCTGCGCGACCTCGGCGTCGATGTCGCGATGATCGAGGTCGTCGGCGACCGGCCCGCCGACCTCACGGCCGCACTCCGCCACATGGCTGAGGAGGGTGTCGCGCTGATCGTGACGAGCGGCGGCCTCGGGCCGACCGCCGACGATCTCACCGCCGAGATCGTCGGCGGCTTCTGCGGACGCGAGATGGTTCTCGACGAGCCGCTCGAAGCACGGATCCACGAGATCCTGCGGCCGCTGATGAGCCGCTGGCCGCACGTCGACGAGGCCGCGCTGCTCGCCGCCAATCGCAAGCAGGCGGTGATCCCGGCCGGCGCGACCGTGCTGGCGCCTGTCGGCACCGCTCCCGGGCTCGTCGTTCCCACGGCGCCGCCCGGGGCCGGACCGACCGTCGTCGTGCTGCCCGGTCCGCCCGGCGAGCTGCAGCCGATGTGGAGGACCGCCGCCCAGACCGATGCGTTCCGGGCTGCGATCGCCGGCGCGACCGAGTACCGCCGCGAGATCGTCCGACTGTTCGGGATCCCCGAGTCCGAGATCGCCAACACGCTGCGCCTCGCGGACGCCGCCGGGGTGCCGTTGCGCGAACTCGAGATCACGACCTGCCTGCGGCGCGGCGAGATCGAGGTCGCGACGCGCTTCGAACCGCCTGCGCAAGCGGCGTATGACGCCCTGCTGGAGTTCATCGAGGAGCGCCATGGCGACATCCTGTTCTCGCGCGACGGCTCGACGATCGACGAGCAGGTCGCAGCGCTGCTCGCCTCCGAGTCGATCGCGGTTGCGGAGTCGTGCACCGGCGGGCTGCTCGCGGCTCGCCTGACCGATCGGCCCGGCTCGTCGGCGTATGTCCTCGGAGGTGTCGTCGTCTACTCGAACGCGGCCAAATCGGATCTGGCGGGCGTCGACCCGAAGCTGATCGAGCGCGTCGGTGCGGTATCGGTCGAGGTCGCCGCGGCGCTCGCGGAGGGTGTGCGGGAGCGCTTCGCCGCCTCGGTCGGGGTCGGGATCACGGGCGTCGCCGGTCCCGGCGGCGGCACCGAGGAGAAGCCCGTCGGGTTCGTCTGCTTCTCGGTCTGCGGGCCGGACGGGCGGGCGCTCACGCGCAGCGCGCGCCTCCCCGGCGGGAGGGCGGATGTCAGGGAGCGCTCGACGACGGTGGCGATGCACCTGCTCGCGCGCCTCCTGCGTGGCGAGTCGGACTGATCAGGCGCATTGGCGGCTGCGAGCCCAGCCACGGCGGGTGAGCATCTGCGGCTGTTCGTCGCGCTCGAGCTGCCGTCCGAGGCTCGCTCCGCGCTCCACGCGTGGCAGGAGGCGGTCCTCACGCCGATCCGGGCGCTGCGGGTGCTGCCGAGCGAATCCCTGCACGTCACGCTCTGCTTTCTCGGGCTGCGGCCCGCGAGCGAGGTCGACGCGATCGCGCGCGCATGTGACGTGCTCGCGACCGCACCCGCGCCGCAGTTGATGCTGGCCGAGCCGCTCTGGCTCCCGCCACGCCGCCCGCAGGTGCTGGCCGTGGCGATCTCCGAGCCGCGCGGCGACGGTGCGCTCGCCGGTGCCCAGGCGGCCGTGGCGCGCGCGCTCGAGGCGATCGGCGCGTACGCGCGCGAGCGGCGGCCGTTCCTCGGGCACGTGACCGTCGCCCGCGTCCGGCGCGGCTCGCCGGCCCCGCGCGGGGGTTCGCTCGAGCCGCCGCCTGACCTCCCGTTCGCCGGTGCGCGCGCGACCCTGTTCCGGTCGCTGCTCGGCGACGGTCCGGCGCGCTACGAACCCTTGCACTCGGTCGCGCTGGAGCCTTCATAGCTGGCGCCCGAGAGCAATCCGTGCAGTCCCGTCGCAGATCTGCAGCGAAGATGAGACAAACCTGTCTTGTTCGATAGCAGGCCGCACCCGTAGCGTTCCGTTCCGTCCGCCACGCGTCCTACCGTGACGAGTTCACAGGGCATGACACAAGGAGCCAAGCGAGCATGAGCGAACAGAACGGAGCCGGAGGCCGCAGCGGCACCGCGGACGCCAAGTCCGACGCCAAGTCCGACGCCAAGCGGCAGGCCGCCCTCCAGGGTGCGCTGACGCAGATCGAGCGCCAGTTCGGCAAGGGCACCGTGATGCGCATGGGCGACCCGGGAGCGCGGGTTGCCGTCGACGCGATCCCGACCGGCGCGCTGTCGCTCGATATCGCGCTCGGCATCGGCGGCGTCCCGCGCGGCCGGATCATCGAGATCTTCGGACCGGAGTCGTCGGGCAAGACGACGCTCGTCTACCACATCCTCGCCGAGGCGCAGAAGCTCGGCGGGGTGTGCGCCTTCATCGACGCCGAGCACGCGATGGATCCGCTCTACGCCCAGCAGATCGGCGTCGACATCGACGAGCTGCTCGTCTCGCAGCCCGATTACGGCGAGCAGGCGCTGGAGATCGTCGACATGCTGATCCGTTCGGGCGCCGTCGACGTGATCGCCATCGACTCGGTTGCGGCGCTGACGCCGCGGTCCGAGCTGGAAGGTCAGATGGGCGACCAGACGGTCGGCGTGCAGGCGCGGATGATGTCGCAGGCGATGCGCAAGCTCACCGGCAACCTGAACCGGACCCAGACGCTGTGCGTGTTCACGAACCAGATCCGCGAGAAGGTCGGCGTCATGTTCGGCTCGCCGGAGACGCAGCCGGGCGGTCGCGCGCTCAAGTTCTACGCGTCGCAGCGGCTCGACATCCGCCGGATCGAGACGCTCAAGGACGGTACCGAGGCGGTCGGCAACAGGGTCCGCGTGAAGGTCGTCAAGAACAAGGTGGCGGCCCCGTTCAAGCAGGCCGAGTTCGACATCGAGTTCGGAAAGGGGATCTCGACCTCGGGATGCCTGCTCGACTACGGCATCGAGCACAACATCGTGACCAAGTCGGGCTCGTTCTTCTCCTACGGCGACGAGCGGCTCGGCCAGGGTCGCGGCAACGCCAAGGCGTTCCTCGACGAGCACCAGGACATCGCCAAGGAGATCGAGGCGAAGGTCTATGCGGCGCTCGGGATCGGGCGTGACCTCGTGACCCCGATCGAAGGCCGCAGCGAGAATGCGCTCGCTCAGGTCGAGACGCTCGACCCGGAGATCCAGGCTGCCTGACACGCAGCGCACGCCAGAGGCACCCGATCCGCCAGGGCTCGAGCGAGCCCTGGCGGCTGCATACGTCTATCTGGGCAAGCGCGAGCGAACCGTCACCGAGGTGCGTGCGCATCTGGAGCGCGCGGCGATCACAGCGCGCGACGTGGACGCGACGATCGCCGAGCTGCGCGACCTCGGCTATCTGGATGACGCCCGCTACGCACGGATCTTCGTGCAGGACAAGCGGTCCCTGGAGGAGTGGGGCACTGAGCGGATCGCGCGGTCGCTCGCCGGCCGCGGGATCGAGCGAGACGTGATCGCAGCCGCGCTCGGGGAGGACTCTGCCGCGACCGATCGCGAACAGGCGATCGAGCTGCTCCGGCGCCGCTTCCCCGATCGGCCGTCCGACCTCCGGGATCGCGAACGGGCGCTCGGCGTGCTGATGCGTAAGGGATATGACAGCGAGATCGCGTACGAGGCCGTGCGCACGTGGAGCGCGACGGCCGCAGCGCGTCTCTGACGCACGCGAAACCGGTGTTCCGGGCGGCCGCTGCTCGCGGGCGACGCGCCTTCACCCCGATGCTGGGCCGGTTGTCACGTTCTGGTCGCCGAGCTACGATGGCTTGAAGCGAACGAACGGCCCCGTGGGCCGCCGAAAAGAACCAGCAAATCCCGATAGAAACTTGGATCCGGAACCAGCGTTGACAGCACCGCTCTCACGGCCGCCGTGCGGTCGAGACACCGAAGACGAGTCAAGCTGACGCCTGCCCGGACGGGACGGTCCGAACCGCCCCGACGCTTGGCATCTGCTCGTGCGCCCCGCATCGGGCCGCTCGGTCGCTCCTGAACAACTGAACAAGGCAGTGATCGCTCCGGGAGGCCCCCGGAGCGCCGGAGAGGAACGAGCATGGGCCAAGGCTTCTACATCATCGCCGCGGCGGCGTTGATCACCGTCGGCATCGTGGTGGCGGCAGCCGTTTATGCCCGCACGAGCCGCGACGTCCAGCCGGCCGATGCGGAGCCGATTCCGAGCGTCCCGCGGACCACGGTTCAGCGGCCGCCGGTGTTCAACGGGGCGGGACCTGATCCCGTCGCGGAAATCGTGCGGCGCGAGGAGGCGCTGGTGCAACGGGAGGCGGAGCTCGCGGACGTGCGCCTGTCCCTGGAGAGCGAGCGGCGGGAGGTCACGCAAGAGCTGGAGCGAGTCAGCGGGCTCTCGGCGTCGCGCGCGAAGCAGATGCTCCTCCAGGAGGTGGAGGACGACGCGCGCCAGGACGCTGCGCGCCGGATCCGGCAGATCGAGGAGGAGACCCGCAGGGAGGCCGAGCGGCGGGTTCGCAACATCCTGTCGGTCTGCATGCAGCGGCTCGCAGCCGGCCACGCGGCCGAGACGACGGTTTCGGTCGTGCAGCTCTCCTCCGACGACATGAAGGGGCGGATCATCGGCCGCGAGGGCCGCAACATCCGCGTGCTCGAGAACCTCACCGGCGTCGACTTCATCATCGACGACACGCCCGGCGCGGTCGTTCTCTCCGGGTTCGACGGGGTCCGGCGCGAGATCGCGCGGCTGACGCTCGAGAAGCTGCTCCAGGACGGGCGGATCCACCCGGCCCGCATCGAGGAGATGTACTACCAGGCGAAGTCCGAGCTCGAGGCTCACATCGTCGAGCTCGGCGAGGAGGGCGCCTTCGAAGCCGGGGTCCAGGGCCTGCATCCGGAGCTGGTCAAGCTGCTCGGCCGGCTCAAGTTCCGCACGAGCTACGGACAGAACGTGCTCGCGCACTCGATCGAGGTCTCCCGGCTCGCCACGATGATGGCCGCCGAGCTCGGTGCCGGAGCGAAGACCGCGCGCCGCGCCGCGCTGCTGCACGACGTCGGCAAGGCCGTGACCCACGAGATCGAGGGGCCGCATGCGCTCGTCGGCGGTGAGATGGCCCGCAAGTACGGCGAGAGCGAGGCCGTCGCCCACGCGATGGAGGCCCACCACAACGAGGTCGAGCCGCAGACGATCGAGGCCGTCATCGTCCAGGCGGCCGATGCGCTCTCCGGTGCGCGGCCAGGCGCCCGCGGCGAGTCGCTCGAGCAGTACGTCAAGCGGCTGCGCGATCTGGAGCAGATCGCCAACCGCCACGAGGGGGTCGACAAGGTCTACGCGATGCAGGCCGGTCGCGAGATCCGCGTGATGGTCGCGCCCGGCGCGATCGACGACGATGCCGCCACCATGCTGTCGTTCGAAATCGCCCGTGAGATCGAGAAGGAGCTTGAATACCCGGGCCAGATCAAGGTCACGGTGATCCGTGAGTCGCGCGCCGTCGAGTACGCGCGCTGAACGATGGAGACTCCGGCGAGGGCCTCTGGGCCGGATCGCGTGAGCGCGCCGGACGCGGTCCAGGGGTCGGGTTCGGACGCGGTCCGCGGGTCGGGCTCGATCCTCGTGATCGAGGACGAGCCGGGCATCGTCGACTTCCTGCAACGAGGGCTGACGGCCTACGGCTACGAGGTCAGCGCCGCGCTCGACGGCATCGTCGGCACCCGGAAGGCGATCGAAGAGGAGGTCGACCTCGTCGTCCTCGACCTGATGCTCCCCGGTCGGGGCGGTCTCGAGGTGCTCGGCGCGATCCACGAGGCCAAGCCGGCGCTGCCGATCATCGCGCTCACCGCCCGCACGGACGTCGACGACCGGGTCGCCGGCCTCGATGCAGGGCTCGTCGACTACCTGACCAAGCCGTTCTCGCTGCGCGAGCTCGCGGCCCGGATCCGCGCGCATCTGCGCGCCGCGTCGGGGGCAGCGGCAACTCGCGTCGCCGGCGGTGACATCGAGCTCGACCTGCTGACCCGCCAGGTACGGCGCGGCGGCACCCTCGTGCGGCTGTCGAGCACGGAGTTCGAGCTGCTGGCCTATCTCGTCCGCAACTGCAATCGCGTCCTCTCGCGCGAGCAGATCCTACGCGCCGTCTGGGGCTACGACTATGACCCCGGCACCAACGTCGTGGACGTCTACGTCGGGTATCTGCGGCGCAAGCTGCGCCGGCCGGATGCGCCCGTGCCGATCGTCACGGTGCGGACCGTCGGCTACCGGTTCGATGCGGACGCTGCGTAGCCGTCCGCTCAGCCTGCGGGTGCGCCTGACCGCGTTCGTTGCCGCCGCGATCATCGTCTCCGCGGCGTTCGCGTTCGGCGTCGTCTACATCACGACCGGGGTCGAGCTGCGGGGTCAGGTTGACCGTGACCTGATCGGCGACGTCACGCAATTCGCCGAAGCGCTGCGCCCAGCGGTGTCAGCATCGCCGTCGGCGGCCGACGGCATCGTGACCCGCTACGTCCACGCGCAGCCATATTCGGACACCTCGACGCTGCTGTTCGTGCTGATCGGAGGTGAGCCGCCGATCAGTTCCTACCCGGCCGCCTTCCGGAGCCCGGGCGGCAGTCTGATCCGCCTTGCCCGCTCCGTCGAGATCGGCCGGCGCGGGCCGCGTGACCGGCTGACGACGGAGCACATGCCGGGTGTGGGAACCGTTCGCGTGGTCAGCCGGCTGGTGACGATCGCCCGCCGGAGCGCAGTCGTGGGGGTCGCCGAGCCGCTCACCTTCATCGACCGCGCGCAGGACGTGATCGAGCGGGCGTTCGTGCTCGCCGCCGCGCTCTCGCTGTTGCTCGCCGGACTCGTCGCATCGCTCGCGGGCGCACGCGTGACGGCTCCGCTGCGGCGGATGGCCGCGGTGGCGGCGCGGGTCGACGCCGGTGACCGAGACTCGCGGATGGAGCCGTCGGCGGCGTACGGCGGCGAGGTCGAAGTGCTGGCGGAGGCCTTCAACCGCATGCTCGACCGCCTCGCCGACGCGTTCAGCAGCCAGCAGGGCTTCCTCGCCGACGCGTCGCACGAGCTGCGGACGCCGCTGACGGTGATCCGCGGCCAGCTCGAGGTCCTGGCCGCCTCCGACGATCCACCGCCCGAAGAGGTCAGGCGCGTCGAGCGTGTCGTGCAGCATGAGGTCACGCGCATGGCGCGGCTCGTCGACGATCTGATGCTGCTGACCGCGGCCGAGCAGGACGGGTTCCTGAAGCTCGAGGAGGTCCGGCTCCCGGAGTTCGTCAGCGAACTCTGGGACGGGCTCAGCCTGACGGCTGACCGTCACTTCGAGGTCGGACCGATCCCGGACGGCACCCTGATCGCCGATCCCGACCGGCTCGCGCAGGCGCTTCGCAACCTCGGCCGCAACGCGATCGACCACACCGATCCGCAGACGGGCCTCGTGCGGCTCGAAGCCGCCGCGGTCGCGGGTGGCCTGCTCCGCTTCTCGGTGATCGACGACGGCCCCGGGATTCCCCCGAGGAGCGCGAGCGCGTGTTCGAACGGCTGTACCGGACCGACCCGGCGCGCTCTCGCCTCGCCGGCGGCGCCGGGCTCGGCCTCGCGATCGTGCGCGCGATCGCAACCGCCCACGACGGCGAGGCGCGCGCCCGGGCAGGCCCCGGCGGCGTCGGCGCCCAGCTTGACCTGACGCTGCCGGGGTTCTCGCGCTCGGCCCCTCGCTCCGCTGGGGCTGAAGGCGCCGTCGGAGCCGCGCGGCGCCACGGTTATGCGTGAGCCGCGTTCGACGCCCCGGCCCGAAGGCCGGGGCGTCGAGGCTAGCGGGCTGACTACGCGACTTGGGGGAGATCCTGGCCGCTGGCGAGCCTGTCGCCTTCGGCCTCGGCAGGCTCGTCGTTGCGCAGCGTGAAGATGCTGATCATGGCGGTCAGCGTCGAAGCCAGCTCGGCGAGGGTCTCGGCGTCGGCCGCCCGCTCCTCGGCTGAGGTGTGCGACACCGCCAGCTCGGCGAACTCCGCGAGCGTCTCAGCCTGAGCGTCCAGCGCGACGATCACGTCGTGCATCGTGCTGACACCCGTGTTCAGGGCCGCAGCCATGGCACCGAACTCGTCGTGATTGCTCCGGTCCATGCGAACTGTCAGGTCACCCTCGGCGACCTGCTCGAGGACCCGGCCGGTCTGCGTGAGCGGCTGACGGATCGCTCGAGCGATGACGAGCGAGAGCGAGACGGCGATCGCGACGGCCGCCAGGGCTCCCAAGAGGATCAGGAGCTCGTCGGTGCTCGCTTGGCTCGCGGCCGCGTTGACCCAGGTGTCGACCGATTCGGCTCGCAGCGCGTCGAGCTGGCCGAGGGGGTCGATGACCGTGTGGAAGGCGAGCGCGGCCACTCCCTTGTTCGCAGCGGCGATCGAGGCGGGCGTGTTGGCCTTGAAGTCGGCGTTGATCTCCTGGCCCTGGTTGATGTAGACCTGAAGTGCCTTGTCGGCGGCGCTCAGCTGCGCGGCCTCGGCGGGCGTGAGGTGGAGGCGGTGCACGGCCCGGCTGGCGGACGCGCTGGCCGCCACCGCCGCCGTGAAGGACTGATAGTCGCCGGTCGGATCGCTGTGCGACGTGTAGTCGTAGGCGAAGGAGTTGGCGTCGACCGCGACGCTGGTCGCGTCGATCTGGTAATCCTTGATGGCTCGGGTGGCGGCGAGAGCGGCCTTCGAGCGGTCAGCGTTGGTCCTGGTCGTCTGGGCCTCGCGAAACCCGCCCGCCCCGACGGCGAGGAGCAAGAGCACCCCGACCACGTAGCCGGCACTGACCTTGGTAACGATCTTCATCGTGTCATTCCTCTCATGAACGTTTCGCTCCCGAGGCCGATCAGCACGACCACGCATAGCGTGCCAAGCGGCTCGGCGTGGATAGGGCCGGTGACGTAGCTCGCGGCGGTCTCCTACTTGTGCGGCCTGGCGGGTTACGGTCGCTCGTGCGGCTTGAAGTTGCCTGCCTCTCACGACGACCAATCGTGGACTGGCGCGTCGCCAGCTAGCGCAACTGTGCGATTGCGTCCTTCGCTCGAACCTGTTCGCTGCCGGCGAAGAACGTGGCAGCGCCACCAATCAGCTTCACTCGGGCCGCAATTGGCATCGCCTTCCATTGCTCGGGCGTCAGCGTCTTCGAAGCACCGTTTTCAGTGACTACAATTCGATCGACGACGGGCACTCGTCTCTCCTTCCCGGTCCAGGCAAGCTTTAGCGATGTGATCGACCGGCGAGCCGCCGGACTTGAGGGCCTCTGCCTGAGCCGGCAAGATCGTGCGCTGCTCTGGCGTGCCGCCGGCGCTGCGCTCAGGCGAGGCAGATTCGGCCCGCTGCCGTGCGGCGGACGAGAGCACGAGAGCGATTGTCGGTCGCGCCCGGTGACCCGACTGACGCAGGCGACCCGCTGCTCGGCGGAACGCGGCATCATTGCCGGTATGCGCGGGAGCGGTGCCGATGGATAAGAGCTACCACCTGACGACCTTCGGCTGTCAGATGAACGAGCACGACTCCGAGCGGATGAAGGGCATGCTCGAGTCGCTCGGCTACGCGGAGGCACCGGCGCGCGCCGACGCCGAGCTGATTCTCTTCAACACCTGCTCGATCCGCGAGAAGGCGGACGAGCGCTTCATCGCCCACCTGTACGAGGCGCGAGCGATCAAGCGCCGCTCACCCGGCACGGTGATCGGCGTCGGCGGATGCTGGGCGCAGTCGCTCAAGGACGAGGTGTTCGCGCGCTTCCCGTTCGTCGATGTCGCCTTCGGACCGGGGCAGGTCCCGAAGCTCGCGGAGTTCCTGACGAGCGATTCGCTGACTGCGCAGGGCTTCTTCGAGTTCGAGTCGTTCACCGGTCACCTGCCGGCCAAGCGTTCCCGCGGCTTCCAGGGATGGGTCCAGATCAGCGTCGGCTGCAACTGCGTCTGCTCGTACTGCATCGTCCCATCGACGCGCGGGCGCGAGGCGAGCCGCGACCCCGGCGAGCTGGTGGCGGAGATCGAGGCGCTCGCGGCCGACGGCGTGATCGAGGTCACGCTGCTGGGCCAGAACGTCAATTCCTATGGCCGCGATCTCCCATCCGACCGCCGCGCGAGCTTCGCAGAGCTGCTCCAGCGCGTCGACGCGGTTCCGGGAGTCCGGCGGATCCGCTACACGAGCCCGCACCCGAAGGACATGCGAGAGGACGTGATCCGCGCCCACGCCGAGCTCCCGGCGCTGTGCGAGCACATCCACCTGCCGCTGCAGTCGGGCTCGAGCGCCGTGCTCAAGCGCATGCGGCGCACCTACACGCGCGAGCGCTACCTGGACCGCGTCGCGATGATCCGCGAGCACGTGCCCGACTGCGCGATCACGACCGACATCATCGTTGGGTTCCCTGGCGAGACGGAGGCAGATTTCCGCGCGACCCTGGAGGTCGCCGAGGCGGTCGGCTACGACGGCGCGTTCACGTTCGTGTACTCGCCGCGGCGCGAGACCGAGGCCGCGACGCTCCCCGACCAGGTCCCGCACGAGATCCAGGTCGAGCGCATGGAGCGGCTCGTCGAGGTGATCCAGCGCCGGGCGCACGAGCGCGCCCAGAGGTTCGTCGGCCGCCATCTGGAGGTCCTGATCGAGGGGCCGTCGCGGACCGATCCCGCGCGCCTGCGCGGACGGTCGCGCCACAACAAGGTCGTCAACTTCGACGGCGTCGGCGAGCCCGGCGAGCTCGTCGAGGTCGAGATCAGCGGGGCGACCAGTCAGACGCTGACGGGCGAGATGTCGCTCGTCGCGCGCGCCCGAGCCCGCGCCTGACCCGCGAACTTCCGCCCAGAACTTCCGCCCAGAACTTCCGCCCAGAACTTCCGCGCCCAGAACTTCCGCGCGGATCGGTTCCCGCGTCCGCGCTTGGAAGCTCTGAGAGCGGGGCCGTCCGGGAGCGGGGCGGCGGGTCGGATAAGCGCACGGAGGAGGCTGTTGCACAGACCGAGGTGAGCAGACGCGTTATCAGAATCTGACAACGCCACCTCGTCGTTGGCGGCGTCGCAGAGCTTGGCGGCAGCGCCGCCGACCGCACTTGGATACAGAAAGTGCCCTGGGAGGGCGCTTTTTGTATCCAAGTCCCGGGCCACGGACCACTTGGTCCCGCTTTGCGCCATCCCAGGGCGCGGATGCGGACCAAGTCGGACGTCATCTCGCGACCAACCCGCATGACGCTTGTCACTTTCTGATAGAGCGCCAGCGTTCTGCGACAGCGTCGGGGCTTGCGTTGTTCGACCCGCACGCCCGCACCCGTCGCACGCGGCATGACGTCTGACGCACGTGCGAACATATGTTCGTGCGCTGGGCGGAGCAACTGATCACAACTGAGTCGCAGAGTCAACTTCCGGGCTACCCGGACGCAACGGTTCGCCACTTCGACGCGCCCGAGGCCGTCGACACCCGCTTCTACGAGGTGCGGGCGCGGGCGATCCTCAACCGCGTTCCGGAGAAGTCGCAGATGCCGTTCCGCTGGACAGTCAATCCGTACAGAGGTTGCACGCATGCCTGCGCATACTGCTTCGCCCGCCCGACGCACGAGTATCTGGGCCTCGACGCCGGACGGGACTTCGAGCGGGAGATCGTGGTCAAGGTCAACGCGCCCGAACTGCTGGCTGCAGAACTGCGCCGGCCGAAGTGGACCGGGGAGCACGTGGCGCTCGGCACGAACACCGATCCGTATCAGTGGGTCGAGGGACGCTACGAGCTGATGCCGGGCATCTGGCGGGCGCTGCGCGACGCGCGCAATCCCTGCTCGGTGCTGACCAAGTCGCCGCTGCTGCTGCGCGATCTCGACGTGATGCGCGAGCTCAGCACGGTCACCGACTTCAGCGCCGCGCTGTCGGTCCCGACGCTCGACCAGCGCGCGTGGCGGGCGACCGAGCCGCGGACCCCGAACCCGCGGGCGCGGCTAGAGGCCGTCGCGGAGCTCGCCCGAGCCGGCATCCGGACGGGTGTGCTGGTCGCCCCGTTGATGCCCGGGATCAACGACGGGCCGGAGCAGGTGGCCGAGGTCGTGCGGATTGCCACGGAGGCCGGCGCTGACTACATCACCGGGATCGCGCTGCACCTGCGGCGCGGGGTCCGGGAGGTGTTCATGGCGTGGCTCGCCGAGGGGAGACCGGAGCTCGTCGAGCGCTACGCGGAGCTCTACAGGCGCAGCGCGTACCTGCAGCCCGGTGAGCGGATGCGGCTCGAGCGGCTGCTCGAACGCGAGGTCAGGGCGGGTGGGCAGATCTCGCCGGCGCGGGACTGGCGGGACGCCCGGCCGGCGCGCGCGGAGCCCCGACAATCACGGGAGGAGGTGGTGCCGCGGCTATTCTGAGGCGAGGTCCGAGATGAAACGGTTTCTGAAGAAGCGGCCCGAGATGGGGCTCGAGATGTTCGAGACCCGCACGGAGGCCTGGGAGGCCGCTGGGCTCCAGCTCCAGGTCAACACGAGCGAAGTCGGCAAGGCCAGGCGCCGGCTGCCCGTGCTCGCGTTGCTGCTCGCCGCCGTCGTCTACGGCGACGTGAAGATGGAGGACCACTTCAGCCACCTCGACCACCTGAATGCCCACCGGAAACACGGTGTGCCGGCTTTTCCCAACTCGTGGCACCTCGACCAGGGGTGGTTCACGGCCGCGGCGGTGATCGCGGTGCTGGTGCTCGGCTGGCTCGTGTCGCGGGATCTGAGCCGGATGGCGCCCGTTCTGTTCCGGCGGATGGACCCGGCGACGGCTGGAACGGTCGGGTTCCTGATCCGTTTCGTGACGGTCGCCGCGACGGCGATCGGCGCGTTTGCGGTCGCCGGAACGCCGCTCCAGACGCTCGCGGTCGGGGGCGCGTTCACCGCGGTCGTGGTCGGGCTCGCGGCGCAGCAGACGCTCGGCAACCTGTTCGCCGGGATGGTGCTGCTGAGCGCGCGGCCGTTCAGGCTCGGGGAGCGGGTGCGGCTGCAGGCGGGTGCGGTCGGCGGCGCCGTCGAGGGCATCGTGTCCTCGCTCGGCCTGCTCTACACGACGCTCGCCCGCGGCGAGGACCGGATCATGATCCCCAACAACGTCGTCCTGGCGGCCGCGGTCGTGCCACTCCGCGAGCCCGAGGCCGTCGACGTCAAAGTCCGCCTGGCGGCCGGGATCCGGCCGAGCCACGTGCAGCAGCTCCTCGACGCGAATGTCGCGACCGAGACGCGCGCAGCGCCGACCGTGGTGCTCGAGGAGATCAACGGCGACGAGGTCGTGGTGCGGGTGCGGGCGACGCCCGACCGCCGCAGCGAGGGCGCCCGGCTCGCAGACGAGATCATCGCCGTGCTGGCGAGCGTGACGAGCGAGCACGTGCTGCCGGATCTCGACGACGGCGCCCGCACCGGCACTTAGCCGTGCGCCGGCGGCTTGTGCTTCGCGGGCGGCTTGTGCTTCGCGGGCGGCTTGTGCTTCGCGGGCGGCGTGTGCTTCGCGGGCGGCGTGTGCTTCGCGGGCGTCTTGGCGTGCGCTGACGGTCGACGGTGCCCGTGTGGGGCGCTGTGTGGCCTGGCGTGCCTGCGGGCGACGTGGCGTCGCTGACCGGCTCGATGCGTGGCGTGGCGGGCTCCACGACGGCGCGCATGCGACCGCGACGCGTGCGGGTGGCGAACGGACTTGTGCCGCAGGGCCCTGTGGTGCACCGGCGCAGGGAAGATCAAGGCGAGCCTGACGGCCCGTTTGAGGGTCGCGAACTCGCGGATCATGGCAGGGGGCATCCTGGTCGCCTGGACGGCGGTGCCGATCGGCGCCGGCAGGTCGTACATGACGTCGAGGCGACGGCACGCGGCTCGCATCGGGCGTCGCTGGTGAACGAAGCGCACCTGCCAGCCGCCGCCGACCGGCCGGAAGAAGACGATCGGCTTGCCGGACGCGAAGGCATCGCGCACCTTGTATCCGATCGTCCCGACGTTCAGGCCGACGTTCCAGGCGAGGTTGCTCTGGAAGCCGACGTAGGAGACGGGGTCACCGCAGGCCCTGATCGCCGCCGGACCGCCCGCGAGCTGGACCGCCGGCGTGAGGCGGTCGATCGCGACGGCGACCGCCTTCGCGTGGTTGATCTCCGTCCGCCACAGGTTGGCTCGCGCACGGACGACCGGGGCCAGCGCGACGATCAGCCCCGACACCAGACAGATGCCTGCGAATCGCAGTACCCAGGTCAAGGGCTCCAGCTGTGCTGTGGATCCGCGCCGGAGCCAGTCGAGCGACCCGCCGTATGCGGCGAAGCCGACGACGCGCCCGACGGCGGCGCCCGCCAGGGCGACGCAGACCGCAGCCGGCTCCATCAGATAGCGCTGGCTGGCGGGCCAGCCGTGGTACGCGAAGGCGATCTCGATCGCGATCCAGACGGCCGAGGCGAGCAGGAGCGTGAGCCAGGTGAGGTCGCGGCGAACGATCCCGATCACGATCGCGCCGAGCACCGCGAGCTGCATCGGCAGCTCGTAGAGCCCGAGGAAGCGGTTGACGACGCCGACGATCTTGTTGCCGTAGATCTGGCCGGGGAAATCGAGCGCGAGATCGCCGGAGATGAACCAGCTGTGCGACGTCAGCGCCGGGATCACGAACCAGCCGGCGGGGATCAGGAGCAGGCCGAACAGGATCAGGGGCCGCATGCGCCGCACCCCGACCCAGCACCACGCCGCATACAGACCAGCGAAGGCCCACACCTCCGGACGCCCGAGCGACGCAAGCACGCTGAAGGCGAACGCGAGCCGCCGGCGGCTCGACAGGTGCGCGTCGATCGCCGCCAGGCAGAGGGTCACGACCATCGGATCCGAGGTCGAGATCAGCATCTGATGGGCCAGGCCACTGAGGCCGAGAACGCCGGCGCCGGCGAAGATGGCACCGAGCAGCTCGGGCCAGCGATGCCAGAACCGCTCTCCCGTCGCTCCCCCGAGGCGAAACGCGATCCGGGCCGCGAACACCGACGAGGCCAGCGCTGACGCACTCGCCGTCGCCGTCCAGAGCGTCAGCTGGGAGTTGCCGAAGGCCGCATACGGCAGCGTGAACAGGAATGTCAGCGGTTTCCACGAGGGAGCCCCATCCGTATTCAGGTTCCAATGCAACAGAACCTGACGACCCCAGGTCAGCCAGCCGAAGGCGTCGTATGACGGCCGGGTCCCGGTGTGCACGACGAACTCGTATCCCGCTGCGCCGATCAGCGCCGCGGTCGCCAGCCATGCCGCCACGATCAGCACGCGCAGGCGTCGCCGTCCCGGGTCCGGGCGCCCAGCCCGCTCCGGCGATTCCCGCCCATCCCAGCCGACGGACGCCGGCACTGACGTCGAAGTGGCCACGCTGACGGGCAACTTTGCCAAAGTCCGGCTCCGGCCACAGCTGCGCACGTCCGGACGGGGCCGGAACCCCGTTCACGGCGCGTCCCATACAAGCTGGAACAGCGCGCTAGGGGTGCGCTAGGGGGAGGGCCGCTTGTCGTGCTGGCCGCCCGCGATGTCGCGCGCGATCCGATCCTGGCGCGTCAGCCGCACGACCACGGAGGCGGGCCCCGGAGCGACCGACGCGATGTCCGCGCCGAGTCGCATCAGCAGCGGCGCGACGCTCACCTCGGCGCGGTTGCGCTCCACGGCCGCGAGCGTCGCCGCGGCGACCTGCTCTGAGGTCCGGGTCCCGATCCCGCGTGGCAGCGACGCCCCCGAGTCGGCGAACAGACCGGCGTCCTTGATGAATCCAGGCAGTACGACGGAAACGCCGACGTTGTCGCGACGCAGATCCTCCCTGAGCCCGAGTGCGAAACCCCGAAGCCCGAACTTGGTCGCGTTGTACATCGAGGAGACCGGGGAGGCCGCCTTGCCCGAGAGCGACGACATGAAGACGAGATGGCCGCGGCGGCGCGCCACCATCCCCGGCACGAGCCCACGCGCGAGGGCGATCGGTGCCCGCAGGTTGACCTCGAGCATCGTGTCGATCTGCGCTGCCGTCAGCTCGGCGAGGTGGCCCGTCGCCGGCAGCCCCGCGTTTGCGATCAGCACGTCGACGTCGCCCGCGCCGGCGATCAGCGCCTCGACCTCGGCGCGGATCCCGAGATCGCACGGCATCGCCCGAGCGCCCAGCTCGGCAGCGAGCGACTCGAGCAGCTCGACCCGCCTCCCCGTCACGATCAGGTTGGCGCCACGGCCGTGGAAGGCTCGCGCGATCGCACGGCCGATGCCGCCGGTCGCGCCGGTGATGAGGACGGTTCCATCGACGAGGGACATCGCGCCGCGAGTGTAATCACGCGCGACCGGCGGGCAATGACGATACTCCCGGCGATGACGCGCCCCGAGGTGATCGCACTGTTCGGACCGACCGGCGTCGGCAAGACCGCCGTGGCGCTCGAGCTCGCCGACCGGCTGCGCCAGCGCGGTGAGGAGCCGGTCGCCGTCTCCGCCGACGCGCTCCAGGTCTATGCCGGACTCGAGGTCCTGACCGGAGCCGCGACCGCGCGCGAGCGAGCACGACTCGAGCACCGGCTGCTCGCATTCCTCCCGGTCGACGCGCAGTTCAGCGCGGGGCAGTACGCTGAGCTCGCACACGCCGAGATCGACGACCTGATCGCCGACGGCCGCCGCCCGATCGTGGTCGGCGGCACCGGCCTGTATCTACGCGCCGCGCTGACCGAGCTGTCGCTGCGGCCGCCGCCGCCGCCCGGCGTGCGCGAGCGCTGGCTCGCCGAGCTGCAGGACCGTGGGCCGGCTGCGCTCCACGCCGAGCTCGCACGCCGTGCCGCCTGGGCGGCCGCCGAGATCGCGCCCACCGATAGCCAGCGGATCGTCCGCGCCCTGGAGCTGTTCGACGCGGGCGAGCTCGAGCCCGCTCCCGAGGAGTCCGAGCTCTGGACCGACGCGACCCGCCGGCCGACACTGCTCGTCGGCCTCGTGCTCGACCGCGAGCTGCTGTACGGCCAGATCGAGGAGCGGATCGACCGGATGCTCGCCTCCGGAGTCGTCGACGAGGTCCGGCGCGCCCACGCCTCAGGGGCGAGCCAGACGGCTCGCAAGGCGCTCGGCTTCGACGATCTTCTGAGCGGCGACATCGACTCGATGAAACGCCGGACGCGCAACTACGCGCGGCGCCAGCTGACCTGGATGCGCAAGCTCGCCGGAGTTCATGAGATCGATCTGAGCCGGCGGACGCCTGCCGAGGCGGCGGAGCTGATCGCCAGCTGGTTCGACGCTCCGAGCACCCTTTTTACAGGAAGTTAGTACCGGGTTTCCGCCGGGGCCGCTAGGCTCGTGCGCCGATGCGCTTCGAGAAATGGCATGCGCTCGGGAACGACTATGTGATCGTCGAGGCGGCGGAACTCGCCTTCGACCTCACCCCGGAGCGCGTGCGGCAGCTGTGCGCCCCCCATATCGGGATCGCAGCCGACGGCGTGCTCGTCGTGTCCGACCGGGACGAGGGCGGATACGTCGCGCGCCTGCGGATCTTCAACCCCGACGGCTCCGAGGCGGCGATGTCCGGAAACGGCGCCCGCGAGGCAATCCTCTACCTGCGGCGCAGCGGCTGGGCAGCTTCGGACACGTTCTCGATCGACACCGCAGCCGGCGAGATCCGGGCGACGCTCCTCTCCTCGACGACCTGCTCGATCGACATGGGCCGGGCGCGCTTGCGCAGCGATGACTACCCCGCCGGCGACGCCGACGGCCGCGGTGAGCTCGTCGCCGGCGGCCGCCACTGGCGCTTCCAGCACGTGCAGGTGGGCAATCCCCAGTGCGCGATCGAGGTCGCCGACGAGCGTGAACTCGACGCGCTCGATCTCCCCGCGATCGGGCCGGCGATCGAGCGCCACGAGCTGTTCCCGAACCGCACGAACGTCTCCTGGTTCGTAGCCGACCGCTCGCGGCCGGGTCATATCCGCGTGCGGATCTTCGAGCGCGGCGTGGGCGAGACGACGGCCAGCGGCACCGGCGCGACCGGCGCCGCCGTCGCCCACGTCCTGCGAGGGGGGACTCCCCGGTCGTCGTGGCCCTCGACGGCGGCGAGCTCAAGGTGGAGGTGGGGGAGGACCTGCACGTGAACCTGACCGGCTGGGCGGTGCCCGTGTTCTCCGGACGGCTGTCCGAGGAGCTGATCGAGCAGCTGCGCGCGGCCGGCTGATCCCTAACATCAGCTCGAGTGCAGAATCGCCGCTCCGGACACAACAAGACCAGTCACGCCGGCCGCCCCGGGCCCCCGACACCGCGCGCGCGCCAGCGCGCCTACATGATCGCAGCGCTGCCCGACGGCGGCGAGGAGCAGCTCGATGAGCTGCGCGAGCTGCTTCTGACGGCGGGCGTGGTCGCGGTCGGGCAGGCCGTGCAGCGACGTGATCTGCCGCATCCGAACACGTACGTCGGGCCCGGCAAGCTCGAGGAGATCAAAGCCGAGATCGCCGGCGCGGACGCGAATCTCGTCGCCTGCGACGACGAGCTGTCGCCGCGCCAGGAGCGCAACATCGAGGAGGCCCTGGGCATTCCGGTGATCGACCGCACCGCCGTGATCCTCGACATCTTCGCCGCCCATGCCCACACGGCCGAGGGCAAGCTCCAGGTCGAGCTCGCGCAGCTCCAGTACAACCTGGCGCGGATGCGGGGTCTGTGGTCGCACCTCGAGCGTCTCGGGGGCGGTGTCGGGACGCGCGGACCGGGCGAGACCCAGATCGAGACCGACCGCCGTCTTGCGCGCGACCGGATCGCCGCACTGCAGCGCCGGCTCGTCCAGGTGCGCGCCAACCGCTCGGTGATGCGCGCCGAGCGCGAGCGCGCGCAGCTGCCGCGCATCGCCCTCGCCGGATACACGAACGCCGGCAAGTCGTCCCTGCTGAACGCGCTGACCGGGGCGGACGTCGCCGTGCGAGACCGGCTCTTCCACACCCTCGATCCGACGACGCGGGTGATGCGAGCCGGGGGGCGCGACTACCTGATGACGGACACGGTCGGCTTCATCCGCAAGCTGCCCCACCAGCTCGTCGAGGCGTTCGGCGCGACGCTCGAGGAGACGCGACTTGCGGATCTGATCCTCCACATCGTCGACGGCTCCGCGCCGGAGGAGGAGCTGCTGATGATGACCACCGCTGTCGACGACGTCCTGACCGAGATCGGCGCCGACGAGGTGCGGAGGATGCTCGTCGTCTGCAAGTCCGACCTGATCGACGCCGATCGCCGCCTCGAGCTCGCCAACCGCCATCCCGACGCGGCGCTCGTCTCGGCGGTCACGGGCGAGGGCCTCGACGCGCTCACCGAGCGGATCGAGGAGCTGTTCGCGAGCTGGCTCGTCGATGTCGAGCTGCTGATCCCGTACACGGAGGGCGGGCGCCTCGCCGAACTGCACGAGCTGGCCGGCGATCTCGCACGCGAGGACACGGCCGACGGCGTCCGCGTCGCCGCGCGGCTCCCGGCTCCGGTCGCAGCTCGCTACGCAGCGTTCGCCCTGACCCCCGAGCGGCCGTGAGCCGCACGCTCCGCGTCGCCCGTCTCGATCCACGGGCGATCCTGCCGACGCGCGCCTATGCCGGCGACGCGGGCCTCGACCTCTACGCGCTCGAGCCGGTCGTGCTCGCCCCGGGCGAGCGCGCCTCCGTCCGGACCGGGATCGCCGTGGAGATCCCGGACGGCAGAGCCGGCCTCGTCCTGCCGCGCTCCGGCCTTGCGGCCAGGCACGGAATCGCGCTCGTCAACGCACCCGGGCTGATCGACGCCGGTTATCGCGGCGAGGTCCGGGTCCTGCTGCTGAACACCGACCGCGACGAGGCATGCGCGCTCGCAGCCGGCGACCGCATCGCACAGCTCGTGATCGTCGAGGCGCTCGCGCCCGCGGTCGTCGAAGCGACGTCGCTCTCCGCCACCGAGCGCGATTCCGGCGGCTTCGGCTCGAGCGGCGGCTTCGGCCAGGCCCCGGGCAGCCTATGAGCCGAGCGGGACGATGCCGTTGCTGGCCAGGAACGCGCTCGCGACGTCCTCCGGATTCTGGCCCTCGGACACGACGGCGTAGTTGAGGCCGCGCACCACCTTGGTCGTCAGCAGCGCGCTGACCCGGTCGATCGTCGGGACGAAGTCCGGGCCCTCGGCCGCCACCACCGCATTCGTCGTCACGGGCACGACGTTGCCGAAGCCGAGGATGTGCTTGGGGTCCGATAGGAGCTTGAACTCAGAGCCGGCGAGCTGCCAATCCGTCGAGAGCACATAGGCGACCTGCAGCGTGCCGGCCTGCAACTCGGCGTACTGCGAGCCCGTGTAGATCTGCTGGACGGAGCCCGGCGAGAACCCGTAGGCCTGCTCGACCGCCGACAGCCCGCCTCCCGGGGCCGAGAACTCGAGCGGGACTCCGAGCGCGAACGGCGTCGGCAGGTGCCGCAGGTCGGCAAGTGAGCGCAGCCCGTTCGCCGTCGCGAACTGCGCGGTCACCGCCAGCCCGGTCGTGTCGCCGAACGGGGTCGGCGCGAGCAGCTGCATCCCGTGGTCGGCGGCGTAGGTCTCGCCGGCGCTGAGTGCCGCCTCGCGCGACGGGAACGTCCCGGTGTCGCCCGCGGCTTCGGTGTCCCACTCGTTGAGGTAGACGGGGTACAGGTCGAGCGTCCCCTTGGACAGCGCCTGCAGCCAGATCGAGCTGGCCCCGATGTTCTGTGTGAGCGTGACCGAGAAGCCCTGATCGCTCAGCGCGATCTTGTACATCTCGCCGAGCACGAACTGCTCGGGCGTGTTCTCGTCGCCGAGCTCGATCGTCGGCTTGCCGGCTCCGGGGAGCGGGGTCGTCGTCGCCCCCGTCGTGGCCGTCACCGTGGTGCCGGTCGTGCCCGTCGTGCCGGTCGTGCCGGTCGTGCCGGTCGTGCCGGTCGCGGGTGTGACGGTCGCTGTGCCCGGCCCCGTCGCCGTCGTCGCGGCGGTGCCCGGCCCGCCGCCGCTGCCGGTCGTCGTCGCCCCTGACCCCGGGGTGGTCGTCGCAGTCCCCGCTGCGGTTGTCGTCGTCGTTTCCGACGGCACGGTCACGGTCGCGTTCGCGAGCGAGTCCGACCCCGAGCCCCGGCCCGCCCGCAGCGTCCCGTGCATGCCGCAGCCCGCGAGCGCGACGCTCGCGCACGCAGCCGCCACGGCGCGCGCGCTCGCAACAGCGCGGAATCGGCGGCGCATCAGACCCCCGCCACCCGTTTCGCGTCGGCGTGCGCCAGGCCCTCGAGCGTGTCGTCGAGCGGCGCCAGCGGCTCACGCAGCCCCAGCCCAGTCGCGATCAGCCAGTCGGCGAACCAGGCGTTCTTGGGGAGCAGGGGGCCGTGCAGGTAGGTCCCGATCACGTTGTCCTCGCGAACTCCCTCGAATCCATCGTTCCCATTGTTGCCGTAACCGCGCAGGACCCGCCCGAGCGGCTGCGCCTCGGGCCCCAGATGGGTGCGCCCCCCGTGGTTTTCGAATCCCGCGAGCGTATTGATTTCGCCGGGTTCCAGCTCGACTTCGATCGCGACGTTCCCGATCAGGCGCGGACCATCCGAGCGGACGGTGCGCAGATCGACGAGGCCGGCGCCGGGCAGCGTGCGCCCCCCGAGCGCGTACTCGCGCCCGAGCAGCTGGTAGCCGCCGCAGACCGCCAGGATCACGGCTCCCCGCGCCGCCGCAGCGTGCAGCGGCTCGCGCTTGGGTCCGGCGAGATCGCCGGCGCACAGCTCCTGATCGCGGTCCTGACCGCCACCCATGTAGTAGAGATCGGCGCCCTCGGGGTCGAGCTCGTCACCGAGCCCGCAGCCCGTCAGCTCGAAGCCGATCTCGCGCCAGCGGCACCGGCGCTCGAGCATCAGCAGGTTGCCACGGTCGGCGTAGATGTTCATCAGGTCGGGGTAGAGCGCGCACACACGCAGGGTCCGGTCAGCCACCGAACATCACCACCTCGCTGCCGACGTGGTCGGCCGTCGCGTGAATCCGGCGCACGCCGAGCGAGCGGAGCCCGGCACCCCGACCCTCCCGGGTCAGATCGCGCGCGGAGACGAGGTCGAGCAGGATCCGGTCGCGGCCGACGGCGCGCGCGCCGTCCGCCTCGACGACCTCGCGCAGGCGTTCGAGCGCGACGGTGGAGCCTTCGCGCCGCACCGCCGTCGGGAGGCTCGAGTACAGCACGCCGTCGCGTTCCTGCATGTCGGGGACCGGCCCCGGCTCGCCGTCGCCCAGCTCGAACTCCTCGAATCGCTCCGCGATCGCGATCGCCACAACGCCGCTGCCCGCCAGGCAGCGGCGCACGCAGGCGAGCAGCCGCGCGCGGCCATCGGCACCGCCGAGCAGCTGGATCAGCTGCATCGGCGCGAGCACGAGCGGAAACCGCCGGTCGGAAGCGAAGCTGAAGTCGCGCGCGTCGGCCACGACCGTCTCCACCGGCAGGCCGTCGGCGCGCCGGGCAAGCTCCGCGAGCAGCTCCCCGTCGCGGTCGAGCGCGACGACCTCGTGGCCGGCGCGCGCCAGGGCGATCGTCACGCGGCCGGTGCCGGCGCCGATGTCGAGCACGGGGCCACCGCACTCCGCCGCCAGGCCGAGCCACAGCGCCAGGTCCTGGCGGTAGGAGCCGCATTCGATGTCGTGCCAGACGACGTTGCTCACGCTCGCGCCCCAGTCACCCAATAGCGAGCCACGTGCCCGCGCGCGGCGAGCTCCTCGCGCAGGGCGAGCAGCGCCGTGTAGGTCGGGAGCGCGAACACGCGCCGGCCGTCCGCGCCGGCGACGGCCGCGTCGAGCGCGTGGGGCAGTTCCGGCACGACCTCGAGCCGCTCGACCGGCACGCCCGCGTACTTCAGGCGGAGTGCGAGCTCGGCCGCGCGCGTGCCGGCGCAGGTGACGGCGCGGACATGCCGGGCGAGGAGCTCGAAGTCGGCATCCCACACCCACGAGATGTCACGCCCGTCCGCTGTGTGGTCGTTCAGAACCGCGAGGATGTCGAGCTCACCGGGCTCGAGCGCGAGCGTGCGGAGCACCTCGTTCGCTCCCGCGGGATTCTTGATCAGGAGGATCGACAGCTCGCTTGCGCCGACTCGGATCGTCTCGGCCCGCCCGAACGCGGCGGTGACCGCCTCGAGCCCGGCGACGATCTGGTCGAGCGACGCGCCGAGCGCGAGCCCGAGTCCGGCTGCGGCGAGCGCGTTGTAGACGTTGTAGAGCCCGGGAAGCGGCAGCCTCACGCGGCGCTCGCCGAACGGCGTGACGAGCGTGAAGGCCGCCGCGGAGATGCCCTCGAGCGTGACCTGACGGGCCTTCACGTCGGGCTCGGGGCGGCGCTGGCCGCAGCTCGGGCAGTGATAGTGGCCCAGATGCCCCAGGTAGATCGCGTCGTACCGGTACGCGGCGCCGCAGCGGCGGCAGTGCTTGGAGTCGGCCGCGTGTTGCATTTCGGCGATCGCAACCGACGGGTCGTCGACCCCGAAGTACGTCACGTTCTCGCTCCTCAACCGTCCGAGATCGGCGATCAGCGGATCGTCGGCGCCCAGCACGAGCCGGCTGCCGGCGGGCAGCCGGCCGGCCACGGCTGCCCAGCGATCGGCGATCGCCT
Organism: uncultured Solirubrobacterales bacterium; assembly: GCA_963705995.1. Classification (GTDB taxonomy): domain Bacteria; phylum Actinomycetota; class Thermoleophilia; order Solirubrobacterales; family Solirubrobacteraceae; genus Palsa-465. The sequence goes on along the minus strand of CAVPLN010000003.1, from coordinate 168,437 downwards.
CGAGCTCGCCGTACCGGTCGAGCTGGTCGCGGAACAGGTTCGAGAGCAGGACCGCGCGCGGCTCGAGCTCTTCGGCGACCCGCTCGAGCCACATCTCGTCGACTTCGAACAGGCCGAGGTCGCCCGCGATGCGCCCGCCCCGGCGCGCGGCACCGAGCAGCGTCGACGCGATCCCGCCGGCCATGTTCGCGCCGGCGCGGTTGTGGACCAGCCGAACGCCGGCCCGCTCGAGGATCGATGCGACCATCGCCGCGGTGGTCGTCTTGCCGTTCGTCGCCGAGATCAGCGCGGTCCCCTCCGGCAGCCGCGCCGCGAGCTCGCCGATCGCGGCCGGCTCGAGCCGGATCAGAACCTTGCCGGGGAGGCTCGTGCCGCCGCCGCGCCCGGCCCGGCGCACGATCGTGCCGACCGTGCGGGCGGCGATCAGCTTCGCCTCGAGTGCACTCACCCTCGCGCCTCCGCGCCCGTCTGGGGCAGCAGCACGCGCACCGCCCCGTGCTCGACGGTCACGGTCGCAGGCAGCTCCGCGATCTCCTCGCCGTCCGCATAGAGCGTGAACGGCCGGTCGGCTCGGATCTCCACCATGCGCGCCCGCACGACGCGCACGGCGGGCAGCTCGGTGTGCTCGCCCTTGAAGACCTTCGGGAGCGCCCGCAGGAAGCGCAGGCGCGGGATCGCGGCGATCGTCACCACCTCGAGCAGGCCGTCTTCGAGCGATGCGCCGGGCGCGATCCGCATGCCACCACCGTAGAGCGCCGAGTTGGCGACCGCGACCGTGTAGCCCGTGAGCGACTCCGGCCGCCCGTCGACGAGCAGGTCGAAGCGCGCCGGTCGCCACCGGGCCAGCGCGCGGATGCCCGCGTACGTGTAGACGAGGTTGCCCCGCACGAACCGCGTCCTGTTCGCGATCCGGTTGGCGTCCGAGTCGAACCCGCAGCTGGCGACCCCGACGAACGACCGCGCGCCGACGCGCCCGAGGTCGAGGCGGCGGACCGTCCCCGTCTCGAGCACGTCGCAGGCCGCCACCGGGTCGAGCGGGATTGCGAGCATCCGCGCGAAATCGTTGCCACGGCCGCCCGGGAGGACCGCCAGGATCCCGTCCGTCCCGCTGAGGGCGCCGGCGACGGCGCCGACGAGACCATCGCCGCCGAGCACCACCGAGATCTCGCCGGCGGCGGCCGCAGCGCCGGCCAGTTGGCGCGCGTGCTCGAGGCTCGTCACGGTCGCGACGTGATGCTCGAGCCCGCGCTCGCGCAGGCGTGAGCTCACGGCGCCGACGGCCGTGCCGGCGCGGCCGCCCCCCGAGCTCGGGTTGACGATCAGCGCCAGCATCAGCCGGACAGGACGAGCGCGCCCAGGTTCGCCGCGATCGCGACGGGAGCGGGCTCGGTCGCCGCGTCGGCCTCCGCGCGGGTGGTGCTGCCGGACAGGACGATCGCCCCGTCGAGCCCGGCCGCAGCCGCTCCCGCCAGATCCGAGTCGAGCCGGTCGCCGATCACGAGGGCGCGGCCCGGGGTTCCACCGCGCGCGGCCGCGAAGCGGTCCAGCGCGGTCATGAACATCTGCGGCTCGGGCTTGCCGACGCTCGCGGCGGTGGCCCCGGTCGCATATTCGAGTGCGGCGACGATCGCGCCGGTGCCGGGCGCTGCGCCGTGCTCGGTCGGATAGGTCGGGTCGCGCCCGCCGCACAGGATCATCGCGCCGGCGAGGACCGCGCGCGTCGCGATCGTCAGCTCCGCGTAGCTGATCTCGTCGTGGGAAACGACGACGACGACCTCGGCGGCCTCGGCTCGCGGCGTGTGGTTGAGGACCCGGTGGCCGGCGTCGGATACGTGCCGGAAGACGGCTGAGGAGCCGATCACGTACACCCCGACGCCCGGCGCGCGCTCGGCGAGGACGTACTGGACCGCCGAGCCGACGGTCACGATCTCCTCGACGGCGGCCGTACACCCGACCGACCACAGCTTGCGAACATACTCCTCGGGACTGAGCCGGCCGTCGTTGGTGACGAACGCCAGCGATTTGCCGGCCTCGCGAAGCGCGGCGATCGCCTCGGGCGACCGCGGGGTCACCGCGCCGCCGACCCAGACGCAACCATCGAGATCGAGGATCACGTGGTCGTAGCGGCGCAGAAGGGGGAGAGGGGCACGGCGGTTGATTATCGCCCGGGCGCCTCAGATGCGGCTTTCGCGAACAACGAGGCCGCCGCGCCTATGCTCCACGCTGACCTGAGATGAGCGGCGATCGTCAGCTTGACCCGGACGCGCTGGGCGACCACATCGACCGCTTGTATCGCGCGGCCTGGAGTCTCTGCGGCTCGCGGGAGGATGCCGAGGACCTCGTCCAGGAGACGTTCGCGCGGGTTCTGAGGCGGCCGCGGATCCTGCGCTCCGAGGACGACGTCGGGTACCTGCTCCGCGTTCTGCGCAACACGTTCGTCAGCGGCCGCCGCGCAGCCGCCCGGCGCCCGCGCGCCGAGCCGCTGCCGGACTTCGATGACCAGCTCGCCGATCCCGCCGCACCCGCGCCCGACGCCCATCTCGACGCACAGGCCCTGTACGCGGCGATCGCCGCGCTGCCCGACACGTTCCGGGACGCCCTCGTCGCGATCGACGTCGCCGGGCTCTCCTATGGCGAGGCCGCCCGTGCCCTGCAGGTGCCCGAGGCGACGATCACGACGCGGCTGCACCGTGGGCGACAGCGGCTCGCCCAAGCGCTGACGGCCGCCGAGGTCGGGCCGGCGTCACCGGAGTAGCCGTCAGCCCTTAGACAGGCTCAAGTCGTCGGGATGATCTGGCGCTCGAGCCAGACGTCGGCGGCGGCGCCGGAGATCACGCAGGTGTGACCGCCGCTGCGCCACGTCAGCACGGCGCGTCCGCCACTCCTCAGCTCGTAGTACCCGCCGGGCCAGCGGGTGGCTCGCGACGGCTTGGGGAGCACCGGCGTGGCGACGATCGCGTACGCCAGATGAACGCCGCGCCCGGAGTAGTAGACCGTCACCACCTGCCGACCGTCGAGACGGTCGGTGCGCTTGGCGGTCGCGTGCAGTCCGAGCCCGAGGCTGGCGGGGAAATGGAGTCCGCCGACGTGCTCGGCGAGCAGACCGGGGCCGCTCGTCGCCGGGCTCGCGATCGGGCTGACCGCACCGCGCGCGGCGAGCGCGGCAGCCTCGGCGATCGTCGGGCTCGCCGGTGTCCCGGACGGGATCAGGAGCACGATCACGAGCGCCACCGCGACAGCGCCCGCCAGCGCCGCTGCCGGCCAGGCGATCCCGCGCCGGCGAACGGGCGCCCGCCGACCCGGTCGCTCGGGCTCGAGCCTCGCACGCAGGCCGGCCGGGGCGCGCTCCGCGCGGCGAGCCGCGTGCAGGCGCGCCACCACGTCGCGTTCGCGCGCGTAACGCTCGCGCAACTCCGGCGACGCGGCGATCATCGCCTCGACCTCGGGTCGGCGCGCAGCCGCGAGGCTGCCGTCGGCCAGCGCCGACAGGTCAGCCAGCTCGGCGGTGCTCAGCGCGGGCTCGGTTTCTCGTTCCATTCGGCGCTCCGGGTCCATTCAGCTTACTGACGCCCAGCGAGGGCGAATCCTTCCCAGCGGGCCGGCCGGACCGCACGAACGTCGACCGAGTCGGTGCGGGAAGGATGGCGCTTGCGGCGGCGTCCTAGCTGAGGACAGTCCACTTCGAGCGCAAGGAGCTCCATGAGACCTCGTTCCGTAGCCATCCTGATCGCGACCGCCCTGTCGGGCACGACCGCCTGGGTCGCGGTCGCCGCACCGGCGAGCAGCGCGCTCCCGCGCGCGACGGCTCGCGCCGCCAGCGCCGACGCCGGAGGCGGCTGGGGTTCGTCGCCGTCGGCGAGCTCCGCATCGACCAAGCCCGCCGCGGCGAGCGGCGCGACCGTCCGGATCGCGCACAGCTCGGCGGGCTCGATCCTCGTCGACTCCAAGGGGTTCACCGTCTACCTGTTCACGGCCGACGGCAAGAACAGCGACCGCTGCATCAAGGTCTCGGGCTGCGCCTCGGCCTGGCCGCCGCTGACCGTCAGCGGCAAGCCGACCGCGGGTTCGGGCGCGAAGTCCTCGCTGCTCGGCACGATCACGATCAGTGGCAACCGCAAGCAGGTGACGTATGCCGGGCATCCGCTGTACCTGTTCGCGGAGGACTCGAGCCCGGCGGCGACCGGCTACATCGGCGCGAGCTCGTTCGGCGGCAGCTGGTACGGCGTCAGCGCCAGCGGCGCGGCCGTCAAGTGAGTGTGAGCACGATGTCGATCACATCCACCGGCCGGACGCTCCTCGCGGCGACGCTCGGCTCACTCACGCTGGCCGGGCCGGCTCTCGCCGCCCCCGGCCACGGTCACGGCGCGACGCCGTTCATCGACCAGTTCTCGACGACGACGACCCTCCAGAGCACGGTCCCCGGCAACGGCGATCAGAATCCCTACGGGATCACCACGGCGCCGCGCACGGTCGGCTGCCTGCACGCGGGCGACATCCTCGTCAGCAACTTCAACAACGAGGGCCCGACCGTCGACGGCATGCCCACGACCGGAGGCAACCAGGGCGAGGGGACGACGATCGTCCAGTTCAGCTCTGACGGCTCGGCGCCGCGGCTGTTCGCCCAGATCAACCCCGAGGAGTTCCCCGGCGGCGTCGGCCTGACGACGGCGCTCACCGCGCTTCCCGACGGCTACGTCGTCGTCGGCAGCCTGCCGACCACCGACGGCACGTCGGCGACGATGACCGCCGGCGCCCTGATCATCCTGAACCCGTGCGGGCAGGTCGCCGGCGAGATCGCCGGGGGCCCGATCAACGGCCCGTGGGACATGACCTCGGTCACGACGGGGCCGATCACGACCCTGTTCGTCTCAGACGTGCTGAACGGGACCGTCGCGGCGAGCCCGGCGACCGTCGATCAGGGGACCGTCGTCCGGATTCGCCTGCTGACGGCGTTCGGAGCGCCCCTGGTCCTCGGCGAGAGCGTGATCGCGACCGGCTTCCCCGAGCGGACCGATGCGGCCGCGCTCGTCGTCGGCCCGACCGGTCTTGGAGTCGGCGCGAACGGGACGCTGTACGTCGCTGACACCGTCGGTAACCGGATCGCGGCCGTCCCGCACGCCCTGATGCGGTCCGGGGCACTCGCGGGCGGCGGCATGACCGTCACGAGCGGCGGCGATCTGGACGGCCCGCTCGGGCTGATGATCGCGCCGAACGGCGACATCGTCACGGCCAACGGCGGCGACGGCAACCTCGTCGAGACGACGCCCGCCGGGCAGCAGGTCGCCGAGCAGCTGATCGACGACGGCAACGGGACCGGCGCCGGCGACCTGTTCGGGCTCGAACTCGCGGCCGGGAACGCCGGGATCCTGTTCGTCGACGACTTCGACAACACGCTGCGGCTGTTCAACTGAGGCGCCGATCGTGGTGGCCCGCCTGCGGGCGGGCCACCACAGCTCCGCCGGCGGCGCGGGTCGAGCCGACGGGCTCCGCCCGCGCCCGCTATACCTCGGCGCAGATGCGTCGTGCCACGATCTTCGCCGCCGGTGCGGTGCTCGCCCTCGCCGGGTGCGGCGCCGCCGAATCGCGCCCGCAGGTGACAGCGCGCGCCGCCGCGGCGGCGAGCCCGTGCCGCTCGGTGGCGATGCCGAAGGCGCGGCCGCTGCCCCATCTGAGCGCGCCGAAGGCGTCGCTCAACCCGGCGCGGCGCTACCTCGTCCGCGTCGACACGACGTGCGGGGCGTTCACGATCCAGCTCGATGTCAAGCAGGCGCCCGTGACCACGGGCTCCTTCGACTACCTCGTGAAGCGGGGCTTCTACAACGGGCTGGCGTTCCAGCGCGTCGCCTCAGGCTTCGTGATCCAGGGCGGCGACCCCGAGGAGAACGACACCGGCGGCCCCGGGTACACCGTCGTCGAGGCGCCACCGAAGGGGACCCGTTACGTGCGCGGCGTCGTCGCGATGGCGCGGGCCCAGAGCCAGCCGCCGGGCGCCTCGGGCAGCCAGTTCTTCATCGTCCTCGCGCCGAACGCGGGCCTGCCGCCACAGTACGCGCTCGTCGGCACCGTCGTCTCCGGCATGAACGTCGTCGCGGCGATCGGCGCACTGCCGACGAACCCCGCCGGCGACGGCTTCCCGAAGCCGCCCGTGGTGATGACGAGCCTCACCGCTTCGGTCTCCTGACGCCGCGAGTTCAGAACAGCGAATCCTGCACCGCGCCAGGCGCCGCCGGTTCGCCGTCGGAGTCGGGGTCCTGGAGGCATTCGGGCCCGTCGTAGCGGGCGTCGTTGACCGCCCGTCCGACGCGCCGGACGGAGGTCTCCTGCGCCGCGAGACCGTGGAGCAGCTCGTGCAGGGCGGCGGCCGGCGTCGCCGCGTCCAGCCAGGCGTCCTCCTCGCCCTCGCCGAGGATCACCGGCATCCGGTCGTGGAGCGGCGCAACCTGGCTGTTCGCGGCGGTCGTGATGATCGTGCAGGTGCGCAGCGCATCGGGCTCGCCGCGGTGCCAGACCGACCACAGCCCGGCGAACGCGAACGGTGCGCCGCCGGCGCGGGTGATGTGGAACGCCTCGCTACGCCGGCCCTCGACCCGCCGCCACTCGTAGAAGCCGTCGGCGATGATCAGGCAGCGGAACCGCTCGAAGGCGGCGCGGTAGGCGGGTCGCTCGGCAACGGTCTCGGCACGAGCGTTGATCATCTTGGCGCTGGTCGCCGGCGAGCGTGACCACGGCGGCACGAGCCCCCATCTCAGGAGCTCACCGCGCGGCGAGCCCTCGCGATCGGTCGTCACCGCGAGGACGCCGTCGCCCGGCGCGACGTTGAAGCGGGTGCGGAGCTCGACCGCCTCCCCGAGCGGAAAGCGCTCGCGCAGCCGCCCGAGATCCGGGACGGCGAGCGAGTAGCGGCCGCACACGCCGAGCGGCTCAGCGGGAGCCGCGCCCGAGACCCGCGCGCGCCGCCACCTCTTCGGACCGTTTCGCGAGGGCGGCCTTCTGGCGCCGTCGCCCGTAGAACACGAGTCCGCCGACGACGACGAAGACGAGCGCGAGCCCCCAGAAGATCCGCAGATCCAGCGACAGCCCGAACGGCAGCGAGATCAGGCTGACGACCCCGAAGCCGGCGAGCAGGACCGCCACGATCAGCAGGATCACGAGCACGATGCCGCGGATCCGGGCGATGAGGCCGGCGCTCTTCGGCGGGAACAGCAGCCCGACCACCTTGAGGCCGAACAGCTGCCGTCCTGAGGGCGCCTCCATCCCGAGCTTCTCCGCAGTCGCCTTGACGTCGCCCACGCGCCGCTCGGCGAGCGCCAGTGAGTGGTCGGCAATCCGGCGGATCTGCATGCGCTCCTGCGGCCGGGCGGCGGCGATCGCCTTCTGGAAGTGCGCCCGGGCGGCCGGGGCGTCGTAGCGCTCGGCGGCGCGGGTGCCGAGGATCGTCTGCGCAGCCGAGCGGAACTTGGTCTCCGTCTCCAGCTCCTCGTCGGAGCGCGCCTCCAGCTGCGCGATCGCCGCCATCTGGCTCTTCTGCTCGATCCGGACCGCGCGCTGCTGCTTCGCCATGGGCCGAGAGTCTAGTGCAGCGTTCCGAGCTGCTGAACTGTCGGGAATGCCCGAACTGCGCACGGAACGGCTGCGCCTGCGGCAGTGGCGCGAGGGCGACCTCGAGCCCTTCGCACTGATGAACGCCGACCCCGAGGTGATGCGTCACTTCCCGGCTGTGCTCAGCCGGGACGAGAGCGACGCGATCGTGGATCGGGTGCGCGCGATGTTCGCCGCGGAGGGCTTCGGGCTGTGGGCCGTCGAGGTGGACGGCGGGGCCCCGTTCATCGGCTTCGTCGGCTTGAGCCGGCCGCGCTTCGAGGCCCACTTCACGCCCGCCGTCGAGATCGGCTGGCGCCTCGCCCGCGCACACTGGGGCCAGGGGTACGCGACCGAGGCGGCGGCCGCTGCGCTCGCGTTCGGCTTCGAGCGGGTCGGACTCGACGAGATCGTCTCGATGGCGGTCGTGGCCAACGGGCGCTCGACCGGTGTGATGCGGAGGATCGGTATGCAGCACGATCCGGCCGACGACTTCGACCACCCCGGACTCAGCGGCAGCCCGCTCGAGCGCCACGTTCTCTACCGCCTGCAGCGGGCCCGGTGGCAGGCCCGCGTGCAGGGCGCGGGCGCCTGATCGGCGACAGCCGATCGACACGGCGCTGAGCGATCGCGGCCTCGCCGTCACCCATGCCCAACCGGGTCTCCACCGAGACCACGCCCCTTCACGTCATGTCACGACGATCTCTGATGGACCCCCCGGGTCGCGGTGGGGGGTGTCGAGCTACAGGTGAACTAAGGGGTGTGGTGGACATCCCTGCGGTCCAGACCCCCCTCTGATCAGCGCCAGGGGGTAAAGAAGTTATGGTCGTGGCGGGTGAGCGGAAGTTCCCAACCCCCTCCGCACCGTTGGGGGGTCGGACCTGGGCGCGCGCCGAGTGAGCGCCACGGTCCAACCCCTCCGCGGATCCACGGGGGTCGGGAAGTTTCGCTCGCGGCCAGAGTCCGGCCCGCCTCTCGTCACTGCCGCCATTGCTGCCGGAGGGCGACGAATCTCGCGCGCCACAAGCCTGCACCTGATCCACCGACGATCGCTACGAGGTCGTGTAGCCCGGAATGCCGGTGCCCGGCCTGACCGGTCCGACGGTCAGCACCCCACGTTGCTGGCAGGCTCCGAAGACCCAGTCGACCTCATGCGAGGACTTCTGGCCCGGCGGGTAGACCCGCAGCCCGCTCGCCGTGACCTCCTTGGTGCAGATCGCGCCCCAATCGTGGACGCCGAGGATCGCGTGTGCGGTCGCACCCGGTGCGAGTGTCACGACGGCGTAGTTGGTGCCGTTGCGATTCGCGGCTGCGCCGAGTTGCTTGAGTGGACCCTGGTACGCCGATACGCCGGGGTACCCGTCGAGCGCGCAGCTGCGCGTGCCGACGTTGCTGAACTCGAGCGGGTAGTAGGTGGTCCCGGCCGTTCCCCCTCCGGGTCCGTCACCCAGCCAGACCGCCGTCTGGCTGGGTGTGCACGGAGCGGCGCCGGCCGCGGAGGCGCTGTGGGCCGCCGCGGCGGATCCGGCGGTGACGGCGAGCGTGATCGCCAGTGCGGTGCCGAGGACCAGAGCGCCTCGCGTCATGATCCGTGTCTGCTGGGTCATCGGGCTCACATCCTTGTCTGTCGGTTCTGAAGGCGCACGATCGCTCACGGATATGGCGCGGCGCCGAGGACGGTGCCGAGGACGTTCGCCTGCTCGAAGGTGATCTTGTTGAGTGCGGCGTCGGTCGCGCGGGCAAGCCGCTTCAGGGTGGCGAAGGAGCGCGCCTCCGCGGCCGTCACGGAGGGCTGGAGAACGGCGAGGAACTCCGGCAGCGACAGGGTCGAACGGCTCCGGCCCAGCACCTCGGAGAGGCGCGAGAGAAAGCGTGTTGTCTCGCGCGGCACCACCGTGAACGCGCTCGCGGCCGCCGCCCGTATATCGGTGCACAGGCTGGGGGGGCGTGGGAGCCTGGCGAGCGCGAGCTCCTCGCTCGAGACGACCGCCAGCGTCCGCTCGATCCTCGCGCTGTCCCACGGCAGACGGGCAATCTCGGCGTTGAAGGCGAGCGTCCGCGGCGTGACCGGGGCGATCTCGGCGAGCACGAGCTCGTAGCCCGCCTCGAGCGCCAGCGCGACCGAGGCCGGAGGCGGGTTGCTGGCGCTGACCGGCAGCAGCCTCGGGCAGCCGGAATCGATCGAGGCGACGAAGCGACCGCCCGCGCGACGAACCGTCCCCTCACTCGCGATCACGCTGCCGATGTAGTTGCGGGCATCATGGATGAATGTCGCCGTGGAGCTCTGGTCGAGCGATGCGGCGAGCGCCGGGAGCGCCGTCACGGCACACGCAGCGGCCAGCAGCGCGGCCGGCAGTGTTCGGATCCCCTTGACCCCCACGGCTGCAACCGTACAACAAGCTCAGCCGGCTCCGGCCCGCTCGCCGACGGCAGGCGTGCACGGTGCGCCGGGCGCCGGAGGCAGCTGCTCCCGCCGCCTGTCCTGACCGCGGTCAGCGCAGACCCAGCGAGCGCCCGATGATCTCCTTCATGATCTCGTTCGTGCCGCCGTAGATACGCGTGACCCGCGCATCCACGTAGGCCCGGGCGATCGGGTACTCGAGCATGTAGCCATAGCCGCCGTGGAGCTGGACGCAGCGATCGATCACCCGGCCCTGGACCTCGGTGCTCCACCATTTGGCCTCCGCGGCGTCCTCCCCCGTCAGCGTCCCGTCGTCGAGCGCGCGGCAGCACTGATCGACGAACGCCTGCGTGACGTCGACCTCGGTCTGCATCTCCGCCAGCGCGAACCGCGAGCTCTGGAACGACCCGATCGGCTTGCCGAACGCGGTGCGCGTACGCACGTAGTCGAGCGTCCCGTCGAGCGCCGCCCGGGCCGACGCAACGGCGAGCACGGCGATCGACATCCGCTCCACCGCGAGGTTGTGCATCATCGCCGCGAAGCCGCCGCCCTCGCTCCCGAGCAGGTTGCCGGCGGGGACGAACATGTCATCGAAGAACAGCTCGGCGGTGTCCTGGGCGTGCAGGCCGATCTTCTCCAGACGCCGCCCGCGCGAGAAGCCGGGCGCGCCGGCCTCGATCAGCAGCAGGCTGATCCCCTTGCGACCGGCGGCGCGGTCGGTCTTGACGGCGGTGATCGCGACGTCGCAGTGGAGCCCGTTGCTGATGAAGGTCTTGGCGCCGCTGACACGGTAACCGCCCGCCTCGGGCAGCGCCGTGGTCGCGATCGCTGCGAGGTCCGAACCGGCCGCGGGTTCCGTCAGGGCAAGCGCGATCACCTGCTCGCCGCTGACGATCGGCGGCAGCCAGCGCCGCTTCTGCTCCTCGGTGCCGTGCGAGAGCAGGTACGGGATGCAGAGGTCGTTCGTCCCGCTGAGGAACATGTTCAGCGCCGGGACGGCGGCACGCGCGCACTCCTCGATCAGCACCATGCTGAAGCGGAAGTCCGCGACGCCGGCGCCGCCGTACTCCTCGGGGACTGCCATCCCGATCAGGCCGGACTCGCCCGCGCGGCGGTAGACCTCGCGCGGGATCAGGCCGTCGCGCTCCCAGTCGGCGTAGTGTGGGACCGCCTCGCGCGCGAGGAACGCGCGCACCGTGTCCCTGAAGTCACTGTGATCGGACCCGTAGATCGAGCGGCGCACGCGCACAATCTAAAGGACCTTGCCGGGCTCAGGCGCGCGCGGCCGGCCGCGAGTCGCCGCTCAGGCGCGGCCGGCCGCGAACCGCCTCAGCGCCTCTGGATCCCTGATCAGCACGCTGCGGCGCGAGGTGGAGATGATCTGCAGCGACCGCAGGGACGCCAGCGCCTTGACCGTCGCCTCGCGTGAGGCCCCACACCAGTTCGCGAGCTGCTCCTGCGACAGCGGCAGCGCGAGCCTGATGCCGTTTCCGTCCGGCTCGCCGAAGCGATCGCTGAGCTCGAGCAGGCGCCGCGCGACACGGCCCGGCGTCGCGACCGTCGCGAGCTCGATCCGCTGACGGTCCGCGTTGCGCAGCCGCGCAACGAGCATCCCGATCATCTCGCGCGCGACCGCGATGTCGTCGATCGCGTCCCGCAGCGCCGCGATCGGCGAGACGGTTGCCGTGACCGCAGTCAGCGTCGACGCCGTCGCGGAGCGCAGCCCCTCGTCGAAGATCGAGACCTCGCCGAGCACGTCACCGGGCCCGCAGACGCCGAGCACGATCTGCTTGGCGTTGTCGCCGGTGCAGCTCAGCAGGACCCAGCCCTCGTCGATCAGGATCACCCGTTCAGGCCGGTCACCCTCGACGAACAGGGTCTGGTGGTCGCCGAAGCCGACCTTTCGCCCGGCGCGACGGATCGCATCCGCGAGCACGAGCGGCTGGCTGTTGCGCGCGTCCACGCGCACAGGCTCGCAGACCGCGCGGCGCCTGGACTGCCTGCCTCAGTCCAGGCGCTCGATCGGACACGGCCCCGCGCGGTCGCATCGCTTCGACCTCGCTCCGGAGGTGCCGACCCCCCGGCGACCTCCGGAGCCAGGCTACCCCTGCCTACCCCTGCCTGCCCCCCTGCTGTAAACCCCCCAGGACCCTCGACGTGACTGGAAGATTCGCACCGCTGGCGCCTCTCAACGAGGTACATCCGCACAGTCCAACTGCGTACTTCGACTCAGTTCGCGGGTTGCGCCACCGCAGCCGGAGCCGTCACTCGACAGAACGCCGAGCGGTGTCCCGCTCTACGTCAGCGCTCTTGGCCAAACGAGCACCGGACCGCTCGCCGTGAGCGCGACGGCGTCGCCCGCCGACAGGCCCGCATCGCCAGGCGTGCGAGCCGTGAGCTGCAGGCGGTTGCGGGCGTCGTCGAGCTCCACGGTGACAACGGTGTCGTGCCCGTGGAAGCTGCAGGCGAGAATCCGAGCCAGGGGCTCCAGACCTCCGTGGGCGGCGCGAACAGCGATCTGCTCGGGCCGGATCAGCACGGTGACCGCGGACTCGCGATCGGCAGGCGAGGTGGCGCAGTCGGCCGGGAGGCGCCCGATCGGGGTATCGACGTACCCGTCGCGGAACACGCCGTCGAGCAGGTTCGCCTCACCGACGAACGACGCCAGCGCGCCGTCGGCCGGGTGAGCGTAGAGCCGGCGCGGCGGGGCGCACTGGATGATCACGCTGTCGCGCAGCACTGCGACCAGATCCGCGATCGAGAGCGCCTCGTCCTGGTTGTGGGTGACCAGGAGCGTCGTGGCGTTCGCGTGCCCGAGGATCCGCCTCACGTCGTCGCGGACCCCGGCGCGAAGCTGCGCGTCAAGCGATGCGAACGGCTCGTCGAGCAGCACGATCTCGGGCTTGATGGCAAGCGCGCGCGCGAGCGCGACACGCTGCTGCTGGCCGCCCGAGAGCTGATGGGGATATCTCCCGCCGAGGTCGGTCATGCCGACGAGCTCGAGGAGCTCGCCGACCGCGTCGCGACGAGCCGCCCGCGGCAGACCGAAGCCGACGTTGGCACTGACCGTCAGGTGCGGGAACAGGCTCCCCTCCTGGGGGACGTAGCCGATCCGGCGGCGTTCCGGCGGGACGTGGGTGTGCGCATCGGCGATCACGCGCCCGCCGATCGCGATCGCCCCGCGGTCGGGCTGCTCGAACCCGGCGAGCAGCCGCAGCAGTGTCGTCTTGCCGACCCCGGAAGGCCCGAGCAGAGCGGTGAATGATCCCGCTGGAACCGTGAGGTCGACCCCGGCCAGGACGACGTGGTCGCCGAATCGCTTGCACACGTCGGTGAGCGTGAGCTCGCTCATGTCGCAGCCGGCGACCGGTCGGGGAGGCGGTCGAAGAAGTATCCGAGCACGACGCTCGGTGCGGCGGCGATCGCGATGATCGCGAGCGCGAACGGCGCGGCCTGGCCGTAGGCGAGATTCTGCTGGTAGGCCCAGAACTGCGTGGCGAGGGTCTGGACTCCGGTCGGCACCAGGATCAGCGTCGCGGTCAGCTCGGTGACCGCGGACAGAAAGACCAGGCAGAACGCGGCCGCGAGCCCCGGGGCGATCAGCGGCAGCGTGACCCGCCACAGCACCGACAACCGCCGCGTTCCCAGCGAACGGCCGATCTCCTCGAGTTCGGGCGGAGCTTGCAGCACCGAGGCGCGGACGCCGACGAGCGCCAGTGGGAAGAACAGGATCGCGTAGGCGAGTACCAGCAGCGGCGCGCTCTGATACATGAACCCGCCCGCGTAGCGCTCGGCAAAGTACGACAGGGCGAGGGCGATCACCAGTCCCGGCAGCGCGAGCACGAGATAGGTGCTGCGCTCGAGCAGCCGGTAGGCGCGACCGCGATGGCGGATCGACAGCACCGCAACCGGCACCGCCATCAGCGTCGCCACCGCCGCCGCACAGCCGGCGTACAGCGCGGTGTGCCATGCGGCATCGATCAGCGAGACGCCGGTCAGGTAGCTACCCCGCGACTCGATCATCCAGTAGACCGCCGACCCCACCGGAACCCCGAGCCCGAGTCCGGCGAGCGCGACCAGGAACGCGAGCGCCGGCACCCGCCCCCGGCCCAACCGGCGCCGCACGGGCACACGCTGCGCGAGCGCACCCTTGCGGCTCACCCGCCGCCCGCGCTGCGCCGCGGTCTCACCGCACAGCACGACGAAGCTCAGCACGACCAGCACGAGCGACAGCGCGCACGCCGCCGGGACGTTGAACGACACGTTGAACTCGGTGAAGATCTCGGTCGTGAAGGTCCGGTAGTTGAGGATCTCGAACGCGCCGTACTCGGCCAGTAGCACCAGCGCCACCAGCAGGCACCCGCCGAGGATCGCGCCGCGTGCCTGCCGGAGCGTCACGCGCCAGAACGTCTGCATACGACCCAGCCCGAGGCTGCGAGCGACCTCCTCCTGGCCCGGATCGGCGTTGCGAAAGCTCGCGGCGACAGGCAGGTAGACGAGCGGGTAGACCGCCAACGTCATCACCACGACCGCTCCGCGAAAGCCCGCGATCCAGGTGCTGATCGAGGACCAGCCGAAGCTCACGACGAAATCGGGGATCGCGAGCGGGATCACGACGAGCACCGCCCACAGCCGACGTCCCGGGACATCGGTCCGCTCGGTCAGCCACGCCGCCGCGGTCCCGATCGCCGCGCACAGCACCGTCACGACCAGCGTCAGGCGGACCGTGTTCCACAGCAGCGTCGCGGTCAGTGAGCGAAAGATCAGGGTGGCGACGTTCGAGACCCCCGCGTCGCCGGACTCGATCAGCAGGAACGCGAGCGGGAGCGCCAGCACGACGGCGACCGCCGTGCTGGCCGCGATCAGCGTCCACGGCCGCCGCGGCCGCCGGGCCGGTGCCGGCATGCTGATCACGTCCGGATCGCCGGACGTGTCCGGGGAGGTGCGCGCCCCGCCCGCGGTCGCGGCCGTCGGCGTCGCGGCGGTCATCGGCTCCATCCGCTCGCGGCACCGGAGCTCACAGCAGCCCCGCTTGGCGCAGCAGCGCGATCGCCGTCGAGCCGCTGCCGAGCTCGGGGAGGGTGATCGGGTTCGGCCGCAGGCGGTTGAACGGGGTCTCGGGTGCGGCGGTCGTGACGCCGTCGTCGATCGGGTACTCGTAGCTGATCGAGTGAGCGATGATCTCCTGTCCCCGCTTGGAGACGAGGAACGCCAGGAACTTCTGCGCGGCGGCTTGATGTTTGGAGGACTTGAGGACCGCAGCGCCCGAGACGTCGAGCACGTAGCCCGGGTCACGCGGGGCGAAGTAGGCGATCCTCGACGGGACCTCGGACGCGCCGAGCTCAGCGCGCATCCGGTACCAGTAGTACTGGTTGATGACCCCGAACGCGACCGCGCCGCGGTTGACCTGATCGGCGATCGTCTCATTGTCAGGGTAGATGTGGCTGCCTGCGTTCGCCTTGATCGCCTCAAGCCAGCTCAGGGCGGCTGCATGTCCGTACGCGCGGGCGTAGGAGGTGACGATCGGCTGAAAGTCGGTCTCGCTGGCGGCGACCGCGAGCTTGCCCCTGTACTTCGGGTCGGCAAGTTGCGTGACCGACGTCGGCAGGTGGCTGCGGCTGATCAGCTTCGGGTTGTAGATCAGCACGCTGACCCGCGCGGAGACCCCGACCCAGTCACCCTCGGCTGAGTTGTACCTGCTTGGCGTGCGCGCGAGTGTCGACGGCGCGACCCGGGCGAGCATGCCCTTGGCCTGCAGGTATTCGAGGACGGGTGAGTTCTCGGTGTAGATCACGTCGGCGGGGGAGTTGGCGCCCTCGGTGACGAGCTCGTCCGCGAGCGTGTCCTCATCGTCGTCGCGGATCTGAACCGCGATCCCGGTTGCCTGCTCAAAGCTCGCGACAAGCGCATCGGTCGTCTGCTGATGCTGGCCGTTGTACAGCACAAGCGTCCCGTTCGAACCACCGCCCGGCGATGACGAGCCGCCGCATGCCGTGACCAGCAGGGCGGCGAGCACGAGCAGCGCGAGTCCGAATGCCCGGCGAACGGCGTGATCGGGGGAACCGGCCGTCGGCGGCCGTCCGCGGAACCGATCGGCCGCTTCGATGTCTCCGCGCATTGCCTCGCGCTGCCTCCTCTGGATCCAATCAACCGGAACGGAGCAGGCTGCCCCAACCGCCTTGGGCTCAGCTGATTAGGGCACCCTAAGTTTGGCTACCCTAATGTATGTCTCGGCTCGACGCCACCCGACGTGGCCCGCGTCAGGCTGCGCGAAGCGGATCGGTCCACCTCAAGCCGGTGAATCGCGAGAAGTCCGCGTCACACGAGTGAAGTTCGGCACCGTGCTCGATCGCAAGGGCCGCGAGGTGCGCATCGGACGACAGGTTGCCGGCCGTCCCGAACGGCGCCAGCAGCTCGCGGAGCACGGCCGAGTGGCGCTCAGTCGGGTGCACGACGACGGTGTTGGGGCGGGCCAGCCAGCCGTCGATCAGGTTGAGAGCCTCGCCCGCCGTGAGCGGCGAGGTCATGACCTGCGGCTTGGTGGTGAGCCGGAGAAACGCGAGCAGCACCGCCCATGGGAGCGCGACGGTCTCCCGGCCACCGAGCGCGCCTTCGACCCACGGATGGGCTTGAGCGAACCGTGCAGAGTCCTCGTCGACGGCGTAGATCAGCAGGTTGGCGTCGAGCAGCTTCACTTGCGCAGATCGAGCTTGCGTACGATCTCGTCGTCCTCCAGCTCGCCGGCGAGCCGCAGCGCCCGATCCAGATCGATGCCGGGGCGCACCCCGAGGCGGCGCGACGGAAGCGTGTACGGCTGCGCGTCGCCGGCAGCGGGCTGCGTACCGGCACGCAACGCATCGTTGATGACGGTTCGCAGGGGCACCCCGCGCTCGCGCGCCAGCGCTCGCAGGCGAGCATCGACGTCCGGATCGAGATCGATCGTCGTCCGCATTGCCGCATCATAGATGGCGGTCTTGGCCGCATCAATATGCGGGCGACCCGGCGTTCCGAATCGCTCAGATCGCGCTGACAGACCTCACCGGGGATCGACGGCGAGACGGAGGTGGCGAGGCGCGAGCGACGCTCGGAGGGGGGAGATGCGTCGCTCGCGCCTGCTGCCAGGGCGGGGAGCCCGTCCAGGCTGCCCCAGGTCGATCACACGGGGGCGCGGGTGATCGACATCAACGCACGCCATAGCGAGCGCAAAGTAGGAGTTCTCATCGCTCTCGGCCGCCGGAGGCGCCGCGTACCGCGAACGCAGCCGGACGGTCCGTGTGAGCTCAAGCGGCAACTGGGCAACGTGCGGCCCGTGCCGAAAGGACAGGCGATCCCCCCGCCTGGCGGCGCGCCAGTGAACTCGCATGAGTGCGTCCAGACCGGGTGGGTCGATCAACTCGAGTCCGGTCAGATCGACGATCAGGCGGATCGTGGCGGGCGGTCGCTGATCGAGCTCGCGGTCGAGCAACGTGGCGGTAGCTCGGTTGAGCGCGCCGCTCAGCCACATGATCGACGTGACCCGCCGGCGCTCCCAACGAACCGCGAACTCCCCCGGGACAACCGGGCGGCGTCCCTCGGCGTCCTCGCCGCTCCTGAGGTGCCCGCGGTCAGGCTGCGGACGGGCCAACTCGAGCGGTGCCGGCGACGAGCAACGCACCGTGCCGCGGCCGCTCTGCGGCGCGGCCTGTGCTGCTCTGGTACCGCCTGTCGGTAAGCCCCGATGCTCGACGTGCATGCTGCTCCAGCGATCGACCGATCTTCAAGACCGTCACCGGAGGCTGGAGTGACTCCAACAACAGCGTGACCGGGGGCTCGGGCGACGCGGGCCAGCTCAACCACGCTGACCTCAAGCACGATACTCGCGCACTCTCCTTCTCGCAAGTAGACATAAGATCGACTCGGCCGATACGCGCCCGCGTGTCTCGGCGACCTAAATGCCGTACCAGGCCGTCGTCACCCCGGCGGGGAGATGAAGGTCGCGCAGATGCCGGGCTGGGGCGCCAGCAACGATCGTCTCCGCTGGAACGTCTCGGGTGACGATGCTGCCGGTCGCGACGATCGACCTGGCGCCGATCGTGACGCCCGGCATGACGACTGCTCGCAGGCCGATCCAGCAGCCGTCGCCGATTGTCACGGGGCTTGGCACCCCGGCGCGACCCTCGATTCCGTGCCCGTGATAGTCCGCGATCCAGACGTCCTCGGCAACGAGCACATCGTCTCCGATGGTCACCGCGACCTTCGCGATGATCGTCGCGCCGTGGTTGATGAACACACGGTCGCCGATCCGGATGGCGCCGGTCCCCGCCAGCCGTGTTCGCCGATACTTGGACTGAAGGTTGAAGCTGTCGCCGATGACCAGCTCGGCCACTTCGATGATCGGTCTTCCCCACACGATCGGCGATCGCCCCACGTGGACGCCGCGCAGATAGACCATCGCAGCCAGCCGGCGCTGGAGCAGACCTGGGGGCGACATCAGGAATCGAGTATGTACTCAAGGATCGGGCGCCGAGGACAATTCGTCTCGGCACGCGTTATGTCAACCTGCGACCTGGGGATGTGCAAGGTGCGGACGGCTTGGACGGTGCTCGGCGAGCGCTTGCAGTCGGTCGGCCACGCCAGATGCCGGTCGACAACCGCGACCCGCCGACGGTCCGAGCCGATGACCGTGAACGACTCCCGCGCGAGCGGCGGCACCCGCCTGGCCGAGTAGCGGCGATCATCCGCGTCGCCCGAGCCGTTGACGTCGCGCACGTCCAAGACGCGACGAACTTACCCCGCCCACCGGACGGCACCAGGTCAGTGCCGTGGACATCGTCGACCATCAATGTGTCGGTAGACATAACATCGATTATCGAGCGTTGAGTCCACGATCGAGCAGGGGGTCGTCGGCCCGAGGTCTTTGCGCTCGCCCATCTGGAGTGAACCCCGCGCGGCCCCGCTGACCCCGCGCGGCCCCACTGACTCCACGCGGGCCCAGTCACCCGACGTTGCCCATCGACCCCAGCGGGTAGCTGTCGGGAAGCCGAGCCAAGACCGCCGGAGGCGCGCTCGCCGGCGGTGGCGCGGCGCAACTCCTGACTCTGCGCCGGTTTGGAATCAACGGGATCCGACTTCGAGGAGGAACGTTATGACCACCATCAAGGTGCGGGCGACCGCGGCGCTCGCGGTCGGCGTCACATGCATGGCGCTGTTCGCCGCCGCTGCGTATGCCGCGAGCTCGCCGACCGTGACAACCGGCTCCGTGAGCGGCGTCACGGCCAATTCAGCCGTTCTGCAGGCCGACGTCGTCCCGAACGGCGCGCACACGGACTACGCGTTCGAGTACGGGCCAACGTCTGCACTCGGCACCACGTCGGCGAGTCAGTCCGCCGGCTCCGGGACAGCGTCCGTTGCGGTGAAGACCACCGTCACCGGGTTGACCCCCGGCACGATCTACTACTACCGCGTCGATGCGACCAACTCGGCCGGCCAGGCGACCGGCGCGATCAGGACGTTCAAGACCGGCGGCAGCCCCCCGCCCGGCGCGACGACCGGGGCGGCCGAGAACCTCAGCGCGACCACCGCGACGCTGACCGGCGTCGTCTCACCCCAGGGCGAGGCGACGGCGTACTACTTCAACTACGGGCTGACGACCGCGTACGGGCTGCAGACGGCCCCTGCGTCGGTGCCGGCGGGCACAGCGCCGGTCACGGTCACCGCGCTGGTCCCGGGCCTGCAGCCGGGCGCGACCTTCCACTTCCAGCTCGTCGCGCTGCACTCTGACTCCCTCCCGGCGGCTGGCGCCGACGCGACGTTCGAAACGTTCCCGCTGCCGGCGCCGGTGCCGGCGCTGACCGTGTTCACGACACCGCGAACGATCCGCCACGGCCCGTACACGTTCGTCGCGGGCGGGCACATCGTCAATCCGACGACCGCGACCCCACCTCCGCTCGCGTGCGTCGGGACCGTCGACATCCGCATCGTCTACCAGCGCCGGACGATCGCCAGCCTGGTTGCCGGCGTGCAGCCCGACTGCACATACGGCGGCCGCATCTCGCTGCGCCGCCTGCCCGGCAAGGGCAAGGGCAAGGGGCACCGGGCGCGCGTCGTCAAGGTCGATGTCGTCTCGAAGTTCCTCGGCAACAACTACCTGGCCCCGGCGTCCTCCAAGACCCTGAAGATCACGCTGGGGTGAGGGCGGCGGCCCGGACGACCTCAGCGATCAGCCCGGAGAGCTGGCTTCCCTGCCACGCGATCGGCGATGAACCCGGCGGGTCCGTGACGAGGCGGGCCCCCGGGATCATGCCCGCGTAGGCTCTGCCGATCGCCTCGGGATGCTCGGGGTCGGCGTCGTCGCCCGAGGCGACGACGACCACCGGCACCGCGACCGCCCGCAGCTCCTCGAGCCGCCCGAACGGCAGCGACCTCGGAACCGCCTGAAGCGCGTCGGCGACCGCCTCCGGATGCTCGTGGAGCGCGAGTCGCTGCCTGATCACCTTGAGCACGGTGTCTCGCAGCGCGGGCGACCCCCGCGGGGTCCCGTAGGCGTCGATGAACCCCTCGATGCCGCCGGCCCGCAGGCCGGCGGCGAGCGCGTCCCAGCGGTCGAACCTCCCCACCACGGCCGCCGGATCGCCGTCGTAGGCCGGCGTTATGACGACCAGACCGGCGACTCGTGCCGGCGCCCGCAGCGCGAACCGCAGCAGCGTGTGCGCGCCCATCGACGCCCCCGCGAGCACCGCCCGCTCGATCCCGAGCGCGTCCATCACCCCGGCGAGGTCATCGGCGAGCAGGTCGTAGCCGTAGGCGTCCGGCGACGGCGCCGGCGATGAGCGCCCGTGGCCCCTGGCGTCGTACGCGACCACTCGGTGGCCACCGCGCTCGAGCGCCTTCGAGCCCATCACCACGTACCGGCGCGTCGCCGTGAGCCCGTGCAGAAGGACCACGGCCGGGCCTTCGCCCGCATCTTCGACGGCCAGTTCGACGCCGCCGCGGGCGACCGTTCGCTCGGTGCTCATCAGCGATGTTCTAGCTGATCATCGTGGCTACCATGGGCAGCATGGACGTCACCGAAGCGACCTTTGAGCAAGCGGTCCTCGAGCGCAGCAAGACGGTTCCGGTCGTCGTCGACTTCTGGGCGGAGTGGTGCGGGCCCTGCCGTCAGCTCGGACCGCTGCTCGAGCAGGCCGTCGCGCGGCGCGCGGGCGCTGTCGAGCTCGCGAAGGTCGATGTCGATGCGAACCCTCGCCTGGCTCAGGTGTTCCGGATCCAGGGGATCCCGGCCGTCAAGGCCTTCCGCGACGGCAGGGTCGCCGCGGAGTTCGTCGGCGCGCAGCCGTCAGAGGCGATCGACCGTTTCCTCGACGCTCTGCTTCCCTCCGAGGCCGACCACCTCGTCGAAGTCGGGGACGAGGAGTCGTTGCGACGGGCGGTCGAGCTCGAACCGACACGGGCCGACGCCGCCGTGCCGCTGGCGCGCCTGCTGCACGCGCGCGGCGACACCGACGAGGCGCTCGCGATTCTCGAACGGGTGCCCGGCAGCTTCGCCGCTGACGGCCTGATCGCACGGATCGGGCTCGAGCGCGAGGTCGCCGCAGGCACGACGCCGGCCCCGGGCCTGAGTGAGGCATTCGCCTCCCTCGACGGCGGTGACGACGAGCACGGTCTCGATCTCCTGCTGGCCGCGCTACCGAACGCCGACGGTCACAAGGACGATGTGCGGCGCGTGATCGTCGGGGTGCTCGAGGAGCTCGGCGTCGACAGCGAGATCGCCCGCACCACCCGGCGCAGGCTCGCAGCAGCCCTCTACTGAGGGCTCACGACAGACCCCTGAGGCCTCGGGCTCGCGCTCGCGCTCGGGCTCACAGGCTGAGCGCCAGCTGCTGGGACTCGCCCTCGGGCTCGAGACCCGCCACGCGAACACCGAGCAGCCGCACCGGCCGGCGCGGGTCGAAGCGACCGAACAGCTCGAGCGCAACGCGCCCGACCGCCTCCGCGCTCGACACGGGCGCCGCAAGCGTCCGAGCGCGCGTATGCGTCGAGAAGTCGCTCAAGCGGACCTTGATTCCGACTGTCCGCCCCTGCATCTGCTTGCGCGCGAGTTCCGCGCACAGCTCCGCCGTCAAACGGCGCAGCGCCTGCTCGAGCGCCGGACGATCGTCGATGTCGACTTCGAACGTCGTCTCGCGGGACTCCGAGATGACCTTGCGCGCTTCGGAGACCGCGCCGTCGTGCTCGAGCCGCGCGAGCGCGCGGAGGTGGGCTGGGATGCGGCCTCCGAACCCGCCGGCGCCGAGGTCGGCCTCATCGGCCGCCGCCAGCTGGGCGACGGTCGTGATCCCGAGCCCCTGCAGCCGCTCGACCGTCCGCTGACCGATCCCCGGGATCACACCGCAGGGCAGCCCCGCGAAGCGCGCAAGCGCCTGCTCGCGGGTCAGCACGACGAATCCGGCGGGCTTCTCCGCGTCGGACGCGAGCTTGGCGATCAGCTTGTTCGGCCCGATCCCGACGGACGCCGTCAGTCCGGTCACGCGCTCGATCTCGTGGCGCAGCCAGCGCGCGCCGGCGCGCGGAGCGGGAAGGCCGCTGAGCTCGATGTAGGCCTCGTCAAGTCCGATCACCTCGACGATCTCGAAGTTGGAACGCACGATCGCCATCACCTCTGCCGACGCGGACCGGTAATAGGCGAAGTCGGGCTCGAGGAACACGGCCTGCGGGCACAGGCGTCGCGCCCGGCTCGCCGGGATCGCCGAGCCGACCCCGAATCGGCGCGCCTCGTACGAGGCGGTCGTGACGACCGCGCGCGCGCCCGTCCCGGCGACGACCACGGGCCGGCCGCGGAGTTCGGGCCGCCGGCGCAGCTCGACGGACACGTAGAACGCGTCCATGTCGAGATGCGCCACGCAGCGGAGATCGCGGCTGGACATAGACGCGCGATCGTAGGACCAGGAGCGGCGTCCTCCCCACCCCCCGATGCCGTCAAAGGGCCGGGTAAAGCCGAATCCACACGCGAGCGTCATCGCGCCGGGCTCTCAGCGTTTCTCCCGGTAGCGAGGTCCGTGTTTTCCACGACTTCTGCGGCGCGGGGGTACAGCGATCCGTCGAACCGGTCGATTGCCACGGCTGGGAGCCGACCCAGTGATGTGCGGTGACGGCGCCGCACGACAACGGAGCTGGATGGATCCTGGGGCCTTCGTCAGTCGCAGTCGCACGCGCTCGCGCGCGTCGGATAGGAGTCAGCAGAGATGAGACGTCACGTGTCGGTTGTCCGGTTGTTCGCGGACCTGTCGATCAGTAAGAAGCTGTACGGCCTGGGCGGCGGCCTCGTCGCCCTTCTGGTCCTGACGGGTGTGCTGGCAATCGCCAACCTGTCGTCAGCCGCGAGTCAGTCGCGCGACATGTATCAAAACGCGACCGTCCCGATCGAGCGGCTCGACGCAGTCCGCGGCGCGCTTGGCAACGTCGACAGTGATCTGCTGCGCGCGCTCAGCGCGACGACCGGCACTGCGCAAATCGCGAGCGCCGTCCAGGCCGATTCGGAGGCGGTTCAGCGAGCCCTTGCCGCCTACCACGGCTCATCGCTCTCGGGCTCTGAGCAGCAGGTGTACTCCCGGTTCGAGTCTCTGTGGCCGCAGTACACGGCCACCGGCGCGTCGGTCTTGAAGCTGGCTCTGCAGGGAACGACGGACGGCCATCGGGCTGCGACCAGCCTCTACTACGCAAAGGCCGGCGCTGAGAACAACCGGCTTGATCAACTGGCCGTCCAGCTGATCACGATCAATGACGCGCAGGCGAGTGCGGCCGCACGAAATGTGAACTCCAGCTCGTCCTCGAGCAGGACGACCACGATCATCGTACTCGTGCTGTCGGTCCTGTTCGGCGTCGGGCTCGCGTTCGCAGTCTCGCGTTCGATCAAACGCAATGTCGTGAAGATCATGGAGCGGCTCGAGATCTGCAAGGTCAAGGGTGCCGACCGTCTCACCGAGGTGCTCCGCGCGCTTGCCCAGGGGGACCTCACCGACGAGGTCGTGCTCACGACCACCGCGGAGACCGAGTTCCCCGGCGACGAACTCGGGCAGATCCAGCGCATGGTGGAGGAAGTCCGCGCAGCGCTCGTGGTCAGCCTCAACTCCTACAACGACACACGCACGAACCTGATCAAGATCGTCGGCGGGGTGTCCGGCTCGGCCGGACAGGTCTCCGCCGCCTCTCAGGAGATGGCAGCGACGTCGGACGAATCGGGCAGAGCCACCAGCGAAATCGCTCACGCGATCGGCGATATCGCGCACGGCGCGGAGCGGCAGGTACAGATGATCGAGAGCGCACGGAACTCTGCTGATGAGATCGGCCATGCCGTGAACGAGGCGGCTGAGAATGCGCAGCGCACCGCCGAGGTCGCTCACCAGGCGCGCGAGATTGCCCAGCAGGGCGTCGGCGCGGCCGACCAGGCCAACGAGGCGATGCGTTCCGTCCGCGACTCCTCGAGCGATGTGAGCGAGGCGATCGGCGAACTGGCCTCGAAGTCCGAGCAGATCGGCAAGATCGTGGAGACGATCACCGGCATCGCCGAGCAGACCAACCTGCTCGCCCTGAACGCGGCGATCGAAGCCGCCAGGGCCGGTGAGCAGGGCCGCGGGTTCGCCGTCGTCGCGGAGGAGGTGCGCAAGCTTGCCGAGGACTCCCAGTCCGCCGCCCACGAGATCTCAGGGTTGATCGGCGCGATCCAGACCGAGACCAGGCACGCGGTCGCGGTGGTCGAAAGCGGCTCCAAGCGCACAGCTGACGGTGTTGCGGTCGTCGAGCGGACCCGCGAGGCGTTCCAGCAGATCGGCTCATCGGTCGACGACATCACCGGCCGGATCGAGCAGATCGCCGCCGTCTCACAGCAGATCGCCGCGAGCGCACAGAGCCTGCAGGCCAACATCGGCGAGGTCGCCGCCGTCGCCGAGCAATCCTCAGCATCAACTCAGGAGGTGTCGGCCTCCACCGAACAGTCATCCGCGTCCGCGGAGCAGATCGCCGCATCCGCGCAAGAACTCTCGGGCAACGCCGAAACGCTCAACCGGCTGATGTCCCAGTTCAAGCTCACCACCTAACGACGCTTCCTCACACGGGGGCGTCTACACCGAGGAGAGGACGGTCGCCACGCCGTACATCCCGAGGGCGGCCGCGGTGTTCTGGTTGAGGTCGTAGTCGCGACCCGCGACGAACGGCCCGCGGTCATCGACGGTCGCAGTGACGGTGTGCCCGTGATACGACAGCGTCACATGCGACCCGCACGGCAACGTGCGGCTTGCGATCCCGAAGGTCGCGTGGAACCCGCAGGCGGTGCTGCCGCCGTCGTAGTACCAGGAAGCGACGCGCTCGGTCATCGTGACGAGCCTGCCGGCGGTCGCCGAGGTGGCGAGGTTCCCCCGGTCGCCGGCGAAGTCGACCCGGAGACCGGTCGTCTCCGCGACCGGCACCGCGAAGCGCAGGACGAAGTGCCCGTCGTTCCCCGTGGGAGCGCTCGCGATCGCCGTCCAGCGCGTGCCGGAGCCCGACAGGAGCCGGATCACGCGGCCGCCGGCGGCCGGCAGCAGCCGGCCGCTGAGCGACACCGGGCGGCCCGTCAACGCGTCGAGCGTGCCGGCCCCGACGCGAAACGCCGCCGCGACCGAGATCGCAGCGGGCCGGCTCGTCGCGGCCGCCGGGGCGCGCATCCGCGCCGCTGACGCGATCGTCGCCAGGGGCTCGGCCGTCAGCGCCTCCGCCACCCGCAGGTGACCCGAGTGCCGGACCGGGGCGCGCAGCGTGAAGCCGCCTCGCGGGCCCGGGTGGGTCGAGGCGAGCGCGCGCCAGCGCCCGCTCCCGGCGGCCTGGAACTCGAGCGTCACGGCGCGCCCGAGGCCGCCCGCGACGTCGCCCCGCACGGTCGCGTCGCGGCCGTAGCGCAGATGGATCTGCTGCGGCCACGTCCGCACGACCGCACGCGCCACCGGCGCCGGCATCGGCGCCGCGCCTACGGTCAGGGCGTAGGCCGAGCTGGGAAGGGCCAGTATCAACGCGCCGGCGGCAACCTGGGCCGCCCGCGGCGCGGTCAATGTCCGAATGGTCCTCATCTCTGAGGGCCTCCTTTTCTTCTTTCGACCGGGCGCCTACGGGGTTAGCTGACGGGCTCGCGGCGGCGCTGATGAGCATCCAGGCTGGACGCTCCGCGTCGTCGCTACAGTCGCGGCCGGCGAACTGCCGGGCAACCGATTCGCCCCGGCCGGAGGGCAACGACTGCGCCTCCGGCATTGGGTCCCCCGCTCACCCCCGCACCGGGCAGGGGTGACTCGGCAGGTCGATACGACCCTGGCATGCTGGCACACGTCGCCGGAAAGTCGTGTGATACAGCTCACACTTATGGTGTGCTGTACGAACGCCCGCCACGCGGGACCGACCCCGATGCCCCTGCGACAGCTGCCAGAATCAGCGCGTGGGCAACCCAGACCGGCTCACCGGCCTCGACAGCTCGTTCCTGCACCTCGAGGAGGGAGCGGCGCACATGCACGTCGCCGCGTGCATGGTGTTCGCCGGGCGCCCACCGGCGTACGAGTCGCTCGTGAGCACGATCAGCGACCGTCTCCACCTCGTTCCCCGCTACCGGCAGCGGCTGGCCTTCGTGCCGTTTCAGCAGGGCCGGCCGGTGTGGGTCGACGATCCGCACTTTCAGGCGCACTTCCACATCCGCCACACCGCGCTGCCCCGCCCGGGCGGCGACGCCGAGCTGAAGCGCCTGGCCGGCCGCGTGTTCTCGCAGGCGCTCGACCGCTCGCGGCCGCTGTGGGAGCTGTGGCTCGTCGAGGGACTGGAGGGCGATCGCTTCGCGCTGCTCTCGAAGACCCACCACGCGCTCGTCGACGGCGTTTCCGGGGTCGACATCGCGCACCGTGCTGCTCGACACCACCCCGGAGCCCGCGCCGGTCGCGCCGCCGGTCACGCCGTGGGTCCCGAGGCCGCTGCCGACGACCAGCCAGCTGCTCGCCGACGCGCTGCTCGAGCGGGCCACCGTCCCGTCCGAGATCGTCCGCGGCGTCCGGCGCGCGCTGCGCGGCCCGCGCCAGGTCGCGCAGAGCACGGCGCAGACCCTGGCCGCGTTCGGCGCGATGACGCGGGCAGGGCTGCAGCCGGCACCGCGCAGCCCGTTCAACGTGCGCATCGGCCCGCACCGCCGCTTCACGTGGGTGCAGTCCTCGCTCGCCGACTTCAAGCGCGTCAAGAACGCGCTCGGCGGAACCGTCAACGACGTCGTGCTCGCGGCCGTTGCCGGCGCGCTTGGCGGCTACATGCGCGAGCACGGCCATCCGACGGCCGGCGTCGTGCTCAAGGCGCTGGTGCCCGTCTCGGTCCGCGCCGACGACGAGCGTGGCGCACTCGGCAATCGGGTCGCGGCGATGTGGGTCCCGCTGCCCGTTGGCGTGACCGACGCCACCTCCCGGCTGCGGCGGATCTCGCATGCCACCATCGGCGTCAAGGAATCCGGACAGGCGGTCGGCGCCCAGGTGCTGACCGAGCTGACGGCGTTCGCGCCGCCGACGATCCTCGCGCAGGCGATGCGCCTGCAGGCCCGTCAGCGCTTCTTCAACCTCGTCGTCACCAACGTGCCGGGGCCGCAGTTCCCGCTCTATCTGCAGGGGCACCGGCTCGAGGCGGTGTATCCGCTCGTGCCGCTCGCCGAGAACACGGCGATCGGGATCGCGATCATGAGCTACAACGGCCAGATCACGTTCGGGCTGACCTCTGACTACGACGCCCTCGGGGACGTGGAACTGCTCGCCGAGCAGCTGCACTCGGCGATCGATCAGCTCGTCGCGGCCGGAAATGCGCGGGAGCCGAGCCCCGATCCAGCGTCCGAGCTGCGCCGCCGGATCACGTCGAGCACGTGAGGTTCGTCTGGCTCGAGCGGATCGCAATCGCCCTCTGCTCGGTGGCGCTCGCGTCGTTCCTGATCGCACTCGTCTCCGGTTACTTCAGCGGCCGCGACATCGCGCCGGTTGCGGGCGACACCGCGGTCGGCTATCGCTTCCCTGATCAGGGCGACCGGCTGCTGGCGCCCGGCGTGCTGCGCCCGCCGTACGACTCGGAGCCGCCGACGAGTGGCCCGCACGTCGCGATCGCGGTTCGGCATGACGAGGCGGAGCTGAGCGACAACCAGATCCTCGAGGCGTTGTCGGCCGGCGACGTGCTGTTCCTGTACGGCTCGCGGCGCCCGCCGGCCGGCCTCGAGACGCTCGCCACGCGGCTCGCGGGTCGCTTCACCCGATCGCTCGCCGCGAGCGGGCTGGCGGTCGTCCTCGTCCGCCGGCCCGGCACCCACGGGGTCCTGGCGTTGGCGTGGACGCGGATGCTGCCGCTCCCCCGAGTCAACGCCACGCTCCTGACGGCGTTCACCCAGTCGTGGCTGGGCCGCGGCGCCAAGCCGTCGGCGACGGGGTGATCAGCTCGCCGGCCCGTGGATCGCGACCGTCAGCCGCGACATGGCACAGAGTCGCCCGGCCGCATCGGCCAGTTCGACTTCCCAGACCCAGGTGGTCCGGCCCGCATGGCGTCTGACCGCCGTCGCCCGGAGTGAGCCGCCCGTGACCGGGGCAATCAGGCTGAGCAGGTTCGCCATCGCTCGCACCGCTGACCCGTCCGCGGCGGCGCCGAGCCTCGTGCCGGCGACCGCCGCCGCCTGGGCGAGTGCGGCGTAGACGCCGCCATGAACCTCCCCCGCCTCATCGGTCAAGTCCTCGCGCACGCTCACCTCAGCGACCACGCGCTCAGGCGTGACATCCACCAGCGCGAGTCCACACAGGGTCTCGAACCGTCCAAGCGCCTGCTCACCCACCGTCATTCCCCGCACCCTACCTGGCGGTCAAGGCCGGCAGCGCCCTGCCGCACCCCGGCCCGAGGGGTCATTCATTCTGCGGGCGCCTGATCTACCCTACGCCGATGTCCTCCGTCGACAGCCTCCCGCCCGATCAGCGCGCCGTACTGCAGATGGTGCTCCAGCGCGGGTACAGCTACGACGACATCGCGGCGCTGCTGTCGATCGATCGCGCCTCGGTCCGGCGCCGCGCGCTTGACGCGCTCGACGCACTTGGCCCGACGAACTCGATCCCGGCCCCGCAGCGCGCGCTCCTGACCGACTATCTGCTCGGGCAGCTCCCGGAGCGAGTCGCCGAGCAGGTCCGCCAGCAGCTCGGAAGGTCCCCGTCCGATCGCGCCTGGGCGCGGGTCATCTCGGCACAGGTCGGCGACCTCTCGAACGTGCCGCTGCCGGAGATCCCGATCGGACCGAACCTGCCCGACGAGCCGCCGGCCGCGCGCGCCGCGGCGTGGGCGGCGCTCGCCGACGAGCACCTGGCGGCGACCGGGGCCGTGCCCGCTGCTCCCGGGACTCGGGAGCCCGAGGCGCCGGAGCCCCAGCCCCCCGTCCTCGAGCCCGAGCCTCTCGCGCCCGTGCCCGAGCCCCTCCTCCCGGAACCCGAGCCCCTCCTCCCCGAACCCGAGCCTCTCGTTCCGGAGCCCGAGCCGTGGGCGGTCGTTCCCGAGCCCGAGCCTCTCGTTCCGGAGCCCGAGCCGTGGGCGGTCGTTCCCGAACCCGAGCCTCTCGTTCCGGAGCCCGAGCCTCTCGTTCCGGAGCCCGAGCCGTGGGCGGTCGTTCCCGAGCCTGAGCCCAGCGCCCCCGAGCCCGCCGTCGCCGAGCCGCCGGTCGCGCGCGCCGGCAAGCGCGAGCTCGCGTCCGGTGGAGGGTCGCTTCCCCCATCCGGCTCCTCCGGCGGGCAGTGGACACCCGCTTCTCCGATCTCCGAGCCGGAGGCGCGAACCCAGCGGAGCTCTCGCCTCGGAGGGATCATCGTGCTCGCGGTGCTGGCGATCGTGGTGGTCGTGATCCTGGTGCTGCTGCTCAACTCGGGCGGTGGCAAGAACAAGTCGCACACGACGGGCGCAGGGCAGAGCACGACGACCTCGACTCCGACCCAGACCACGGTGACGACCCCGACGACGACGACCTCCAGCACGCCCGCGAGCACGGAGACAGTCGTCCGTCAGGTGAATCTGTACCCGCCGAAGGGTGGCGCCGCACACGCCGCGGGGGTCGCGGACGTCGTCAAGGTGGGCCGGACCCTGTCGATCGTGATCATCGGGCAGGACATGCCGGCCGCGAACACGGTGAGCCGCGCATATGCGGTCTGGCTCGACAACTCGCCGAGCAGCGCGGAGCTCCTCGGCTTCGTCGACCAGAGCGTCCGGGCCCACGGGACGCTGAAGGTCGAGAGCCTGCTCCCGGCGAACGCCTCGAGGTACAAGCATCTGCTCGTGACGCTCGAGACCAAGCGGAAGCCCACGGTCCCTGGCAAGGTCGTCCTCACCGGCGCGTTCGGGACCTGAGGCCACGCCCGGGCATGCCGGAGCCTGTCCGGTTCAGTCGAGCAGCTGCTCGAGACTCGCGAGCGCAGCATCGAGCCGCCTGCCCGTCGCCCGCCTCAGCAGCCACCCCCCGGCCCGGGACGTCCCACGCAGCCGCGACCGCTGCTCGATCGTGACCTGCGTCGACCCGCCCTCGGGTTCCAGCCGCACCTCGGTCAGCGCTTGCGCCAGATGGCGCTCGAACGGCGTGCCCGCGACCTCCTGCTCCCAGCCGAGGGCGCGCCCGGGCTCGAGCACGGTCAGCGTCTGATCGATCCGCACGGGCCTCCCCTTGGCGGTGTAGAGCACCTGCGTGAAGCGGTCGTGCTCGACGCCCTCGACCCGCCGTACGCCCGGCCACCAACGTGACTGATGGTGCGGGTCGCGGAGGATCGCCCAGATGTCCTCCGGGGCGGCCGCGAACGTCCGGCTGCGCCGGGTCGTCGGCATCCGGCGCGCTATTCGTCGTACTCGATCAGCGAGTGCACGCGGTGTGGCTCGAGTCGCGCGCGACCGCCGAGGAAGGTCAACTCGACAAGGAACGCGCACGCGACGATCTCGCCGCCGAGCTTCGTGACGAGATCGGCGAGCGCGGCCGCGGTCCCGCCGGTCGCGAGCAGGTCGTCGTGCAGGAGCACGCGCGTCCCGCCCGCAAACGCGTCGGCGTGCATCTCGAGCGCGTCGATGCCGTACTCGAGCGCGTACTCGGCGGAGATCGTGTCGGCCGGAAGCTTGCCGCGCTTGCGCGCCGGCACGAATCCGGCATGCAGCTCCCGCGCGAGTGCCGCCCCGAGGATGAACCCACGCGCCTCGGCGGCGACGACGATGTCGATCTCACGCTCGCGGCCGAACTGCGTCAGCCGCGTGACCGCCGCGTCAAGCGCACGCGGGTCGAGCAGCAGCGGGGTGATGTCGCGGAAGATGATCCCGTCCTGCGGGAAGTTCCGAATCGACCGCACGTATTTGCGAAGGTTGATCCCGTTGCCCGGCGCCGACTCGAGATCGGGCATCTCAGCTCGCCATCTTGCGCAGATCGTTGATCAGGAGCAGATGCTTGAGGTGACTCGTGACCGATGCGAGGTTCTCGAGCGTCTCGATCGCCTCCTTGCGGCGCTCGGGGTTGCGGGAGCGCAGCGCCGGGGCGAGGATGCTCTGGAGCAGCTGTGACTCGCGGTCAGCCGAGCTGCGGAAGACTCGCAGGTTGCGGCCGCCGACCCCGTAGCGCGCCAGCTCGGAGACCGCTCTCACGATCTCGCGCTCGGTCTCGTAGAAGAAGCGCCGGCCGCCTCGATTCTCGCCCTTGATCACGCCGAAGTCGACGAGTTCGGCGACGAGCTTCGCCTCGGCGCCGGTGTCCTCGACGACATCCTCGAGCGAGTACAACGCCCCCGGGTCGCGGACGGTGACCGACGCCGCCCGGCGGCGGAACGGCTGATCGCCCGGCGGCGGCGTGACCTCGGCCTCGACCCGCCCCCCGGCCAGCTCCTGGCGGATCACCCGCAGCGGGAGGAACTCGTCCCGCTGAAGACGCAGGATCGTACGCAGCCGCTGCACGTCATCCTGTGTGTACAGCCGGTAGCCGCCGGCGGTCCGGCGGGGAGCCAGGAGCTTCTGATCCTCGAGGTAGCGGATCTTCGAGATCGAGATGTCGGGAAACTCCTGTTCGAGCGCCTTGCAGACGGCCCCGATCGTGACCGACTTGTGGTGCGGACGGACATGATCGTGCTGCTTGGACTCCGGGAGCTCGAGCGGGACCTCGCTGTTGTTGTCGGCGGTGCTCATCAACGGCTCAGGAACGCGAGCTTGTACTTGCCGATCTGCAGCTCATCGGCGTCGGCGAGGCGCTGTGACTCGATCCGCCGGCGGTTGACGTACGTCCCGTTGAGGGAACCGCAGTCGTCGAGGTAGTAGTCGCCACCGCGCTTGACGATCACGGCGTGGTCGCGCGAGACGGTGACGTCGTCCAGGAAGACGTCCGAATCCGGGCGGCGGCCGACGGTCATCCGTTCACCGCCGAGCGGAAACGTCTCGCCCGCCCGCCCGCCCCCGGAGCGGATCACAAGCGCCGCTCCACGCGCGACGACATCGGCGAACGAGACCTCCTCGAATTCGCCGGTCTCACCGATCCGGAACGAGGCGGTCGCGGCGCCCGTCGGCGACTCCGCGGTCACGAGGTACGCCCCGCAACGCTGGCAGTAGTTCGCGCCCTCGGCGTTGGCGAAGCCACACTCGGGGCAGTGCTGGGCCACCGGTCGCGTCCGCGAGCAGGGCTCAGTCGAGCCCCTCGGACCCCTCGGACCCCTCGACCCCGGGCGGCACCCGGCCGGCGAGGATGTCGGTGAGCTGCTGCACGTCGGCTCCCGAGATCACCAACTCGCCCGCATCATGGTTCTTGCGAAGCCGGTTGACGAGCTCCGCACGCAGGATGTCGATCTTCCCGTGCAGGATGCGACGCCGGTAGGAGACCTCCATCTCCTCGTTCGTCAGCTCCTTGATCAGGTCCTTCAGCTCCTGGTCCGAAAGCGAACCAAGGTCAGGGAACGTATCCATACCCCTAATCTACCCCCGTCCTGCCGAGTCGTCGTGCTGTTCTGGGTGGCCGAGTATATACGGGCAGGCCAGAGGGTCAAGCTGAGCTTGAGAGTTTTCGGCTCTCCTGAATGCCTCGTTGCAAATAGAGCGCGCTCGCGGTCAGCGCGAGGACGATCCCGACGTAGAGCAGCACCAGGGCCAGCCAGTGGACACCCGCCATCGCGAAGAACGGCGCCCCCATCGTCGGCGCGACACCGAGCCGCCCCGCCCAGTTGATCTTGATGTCGACTCCCTTGCGCAGGCCGTAGCGGCTGAGGCCGAGCATGAACACCTCGCGAGCGATCACGACGCCGATCGCCCAGCGTGGCAGCAGCGAGAAGTTCCAGGCCACCACCATCCCCGAAATCACGAGCATCCGGTCGATGATCGGATCGAGCAGTGCTCCAAGACGGCTGAACTGGCCCGTCAGCCGTGCCGCGAAGCCATCCAGGTAGTCGGCCCAGCCGATCACGCCGAAGATGACGACGGCGAGCGCGTTCTCGCCATGCACGCTCGAGAGCGCGATCACGAGGAAGACGGGGATCAGCGCGAGCCGGAGGAAGCCGATCGCGTTGGGGATCGTCCACGGATGGAGCGGCTGGCCGGAGCGGGTCTGCTCCGGCGGGGGTCCGGAGCGGTCCACTCCGAACAGGCGGCGCCGGGCGCGCTCCGGGCCTGCGGCGTGCGGCGGCTCTACGGGAGGCCGCGCCACAGCTCGGCGATCGCCTCCGCCGCGCCCTCGAGCCCGACCGCGCGGCTCTCCTGGCCACGCCGGAGCTGCACCTCCAGCTCGCCCGACTGGATCGTGCGCCGGCCGACCGTGACCCGCGCGGGGCAGCCGAGCAACTCGGCATCTGCGAACTTCTCCCCCGGGCCCGCGTCGCGGTCGTCGTAGAGGGTCTCAAGGCCCTGGGCGCGCAGCTCGTCATAGAGCCGGTCCGACAGTTCCCGCTCCGCGCTCCCGGGCTTGCCGAGCGTCACGAGATGCACGTCGAACGGGCTCAGCGCCCGCGGCCAGGAGATCCCCTGCGCGTCGGCGTACTGCTCGACGGCGGCCGCGGCCGCCCGCGCCGGCCCGAACCCGTACGAGCCCATCCAGATCAGCTGCGCCTTTCCGTGCTGGTCGAGATACGTGGCGCCGAGCGGCTCGCTGTACCGCGTCCCGAGCTTGAAGATGTTGCCGACCTCGATCGCGGGCTCGATCCGGATCGGGCTGCCGGCGTGCGTGTCACCCGCGACGACCGTGCGGACATCGACCGACTCGAATCGGAAGTCCCGTCCGGGCACGACCCCTGCCAGATGCGCGTCCGGCCGGTTCGCCCCTGCGACGTACGCGCCGGCGGCGCCGGCGCCGCCCGCGATCGCCGCGTCGAGCAGCACCGGCATCGCGATCCCGACGGGGCCGATGAAGCCCGGCGGGCCGATCTGGCCTTCGATCTCCTCCGTGCTGGCAGGGCGAAAATCCGAGCCCAGCGCCGCGCGCAGCTTGATCTCGTTGATCCGGTGGTCGCCGCGGACGACGATCATCACGGTCTCACCGTCGGACCGCCTGACGACCGGGAACGCCTTCAGGAGCGCGCCGGCCGGCAGCTCCAGGTGGCGCGCGACGGCGTCGATCGTCGTCATCCCGGGCGTCTGCACCTCGTGCGGAGCGGCGAGCGGCTCGGGCAGCGCGACGGGCTGCGGATCGGCGGTCGCCACCTCGACGTTGGCGGCGTAGCCCGGCGCCAGCGCCACCTCGTTCTCACCCGCCGCGCACGGGGCCATGTACTCGTCGGCCCCGTGGCCGCCCATCATCCCGACGTCGGCCTGCACGCGGTACCACTCGAGGCCGCAGCGGTCGAGCATCCGGTCGTACGCCACCACGTGCTTCTGGTAGGCGGCGTCGAGGCCCTCGCGGTCGCGGTCGAACGTGTAGGCGTCCTTCATGATGAACTCGCGCGTGCGCAGGACCCCGGCGCGCGGCCGCGGCTCGTCGCGCTCCTTGATCTGGAAGTGGTAGAGGATCTTCGGCAGGTCGCGATACGAACGGATCGCCTGGGCGGCGTGCGTCGTGACGATCTCCTCATGCGTCATCGCGAGGACCATGTCCGCCCCGCGACGGTCCTTCAGCTTGAACAGCTCGTCGATCTCGTAGCGGCCGGTCCGCCGCCAGACGTCGGCCGGGTGCAGAACGGGCATCAGCATCTCCATCCCGCCGATCGCGTCCATCTCCTCGCGAACGATCTGGACGATCCGCTGGTGCACGCGCCAGCCGGCCGGCAACCACGACCACAGACCCGATCCGATCTGCCGGATCAGCCCGGCGCGGACCATCAGGATGTGGCTCAGGGCCTCGGCGTCGGCGGGCGGTTCGCGCTCGGTCGGGAGCAGATATTCGGAGAGGCGGGTCATGACGAGAGCTGAAATCTACCCGGGCCGGCCCCCGGCGCGATGCGCCGAACCTGACCGTCGGTGTTTGGGATGTGCTCTGATAAGGAACGTTCGCAGGAGAACCATCTACGAAGGAGCCCCATGCCCTACGAAGTCCCGCCGCTTCCTTACGCCTATGACGCGCTCGAGCCTCACATCGATGAGGAGACGATGCGCATCCACCACGACAAGCACCATCAGGCCTACGTGACCAACGCGAACGCCGCGCTCGAGGGGACGGAGTGGGCCGACAAGCCGGTCGAGGACGTTCTGCGCGCACTCGGTTCGCTCCCTGCCGACAAGCAGGCCGCGGTCCGCAACAATGCCGGTGGCCACTACAACCACACGCTCTTCTGGGAGTCGATGGGCCCCGGCGGCGGTGGTGAGCCCTCCGGCGCGCTCGCCGACGCGATCAACTCCACATTCGGCTCGTTCGCCGACTTCCAGGCCAAGCTCAAGGACGCCGGCATCAAGCGTTTCGGCTCGGGCTGGGCGTGGCTGATCCACGACGGCTCCGGGCTCGCGATCGTTTCGACCGCCAACCAGGACAGTCCGATCAGCGACGGTCAGACGCCCCTGCTCGGCGTCGACGTGTGGGAGCACGCCTACTACCTCAAGTACCAGAACCGCCGCCCGGATTACCTTGACGCGTGGTGGGGGACGGTCAACTGGAACGCCGTCGGGGATCGCTTCGGGAAGGTCTGATACCAGCGCTTGCTTGATCGCCGTTTGGGGGGCGGCGACCGGAACGGCTGCCTGCTCGAGCAACCGTTCCGGCCGCACCCCCCATCCGGCGGGATCCGTTTGCCGGCAGGTCTTGGAAGGCCGCGCGACGGCGGTGGGTTGTCGTCAGTGGAGGCTCCATACAACGATGGGACGGAAACGACAACCATTCGACATTCGGCCCCAGCCTGGGGCCAAAGTGCCCTCGACCCCACGTGATCGACAGCGATCGTGACCGGGGGCGACCGGCGCGTGACCATTCGTCGGGACCAAGACCGCCGGGCAGGTTCTCGACGTGGCCGTCAGTCGACAAGACACTTCAGACGCGCTGCGCCACTCGGCGCGCGCGTCAGGTTCGTCGCCGCGCGCGTCAGGTTCGTGGCTGCGCGCGTCAGGTTCGGGTGAAGCGGCGGCCGGTGACGGGTGAGGCGGATTCGTCGAGCTGGACCTGCTCGGGCGCCTCGTGGCCGTTGCCCTGCCCGCTGCCCGACGTCTCGGCGGCGCCCTGCGAGGCCTCCTGGTTGGCGGCCTCGGCCTCGAGGATCGCGAGGCGTTCGGGGGTCATCGCGGTCGCGTCCTCGTTCTCGGCCAGCCAGGCGCGGGCCTCCGCGGCCTCGGTCTCGTCGCGAACCACGACCTTGCCGGCCGCGTAGTACCGGTCGATCTCGTCGAACAGGACGTCGACGAGATCCTCCGTTGCGACCTTCCGGAGCGGCTCGCCCTTCGAGTAGATCATCCCTGAGTCCTTGGCGCCGGTGATCCCGAAATCGGCGTGGCGGGCCTCGCCGATCCCGTTCACCGCGCAGCCGAGCACGGAGACCTCGATCGGGTCCTCGTAGGCCTCGAGCCGCCGCTCGATCTCGGCAACGACCGTGTCCATGTCGAACTGAAGGCGCCCGCAGGTCGGGCACGCGATCAGCACCGGGCCGCGCTCGCGCAGCTTCAGCGCCTTCAGGATCTCCCAGGCGACCTTGACCTCCTCCTCGGCGTGGAAGGTCGAGAGCGAGATCCGGATCGTGTCGCCGATCCCGTCGGCGAGCAGCGCTCCGAGGCCGACTGCGGACTTCAGCGAGCCCGACCACTTCGTTCCCGCCTCGGTGACACCGAGGTGCAGCGGGTACGGGATCTTCGCGGCGAGCATGCGGTTGGAGGCGATCGTGTTCGGGACGCTCGTCGACTTCATCGAAACCTTGAAATCGGTGAAGTCGAGCTGCTCCATCAGGTCCACGAAGCCGAGCGCCGCCGCGACCAGCGCCTCAACCGGGTTGGTGTACTCGAGCTCGCGCAGGTGGGCGGGCAGCGACCCGGAGTTGACGCCGATCCGCAGCGGCGTTCCAAGCTCCTTGGCCCGCCGGACGACCTCGGCGACCTTGTCGGGACCGCCGATGTTCCCAGGGTTCAGGCGCACACAGTGGGCACCGGCGTCGAGCGCCTTGAGCGCGAGCGTGTGGTTGAAGTGGATGTCGGCGATCACCGGAATCGGCGATTGCTCGACGATCGTGCGCAGCGCCTCGGCGTCCTTGTCGCGCGGAACCGCGCATCGCACGATGTCGGCGCCCGCGGCGGCGACGCGCCGGATCTGCGCTATGGTCGCTGACACATCGGCTGTCTCGGTCTTCGTCATCGTCTGGACCGCGACGGGAGCGCCACCGCCGACCGGCACGCCGCCGACGTGGATCTGGCGCTCAGAAGGCATGCGACCAGTGTAGGCGCATGCCGTGACCGGCCCGGCTGCAAGTTCAACGCGCGGGCGAAACTCCGACCACGCCACCTGGTTCTATGAACATGCCCTCACCGAAGCGAATGATCTCCTGCCTCGCCGCCGCCGCGATCGCCGCCGGGATGGCGGCACCGGCCGCAACCGCCTCGACCACCCAGCAGTTCGTCATCTCGGACGACACCGCGCTGCGAGCGAACACGCTCGGCGCGCTGACGACGATGCACGACCTCGGCGCGACGCTCGTGAAGGTCACTCTGCGCTGGAGCTCGATCGCGCCGGATCCCGCATCTCACTCGATGCCGAAGCACTTCACGGCCTCGAATCCAGCCTCATATTCCGCCGCGAACTGGGCCTTCTACGACACGGTCGTGCGTGACGCCAAGATCGTCGGAATCAAGGTCGGGTTCACGCTCACGAGTCCCGCGCCGCTGTGGGCAACCGGTGCGGGCTACCCCAAGTCGGGCCTCCCTGGCAACGCCTACATCTGGAAGCCGTCGGCGGCCGACTTCGGCGCCTTCGTGAAGGCTGTCGCGACACGCTACAGCGGGACCTTCAAGCCATCGCGCAGATCGGCCGCGCTGCCCCGGGTCAGCTGGTGGTCGATCTGGAACGAGCCGAACTACGGGCAGGACCTGGCGCCGCAGGCGACCGATAACGACACGATCTACACCGGCGCCGACATGTACCGGGCGCTGCTCGACCACGCCTGGGGCGCGCTGGCAGCGGCCGGGCACACGCCGAAGACCGACACGATCCTGATCGGCGAGACGGCCCCACGCGGAGTCATCGCGAAGAACTTCCCGGGCAACTTCGCAGGGACCGTTCCGGTGACCTTCCTCCAGACGCTCTATTGCGAGAACTCCGCAGATCGGGAGCTGACCGGCGCTGCTGCCACCGCCAACGGCTGCCCCGGGACGGCCGCGGCGGTGCGCGCCCAGAATCCGGCGCTGTTCGACGCCAGCGGCTATGCCGCTCATCTGTACGCCCAGGGCGTGCCGCCGACGATCCCGACCTACCAATGCGGGATCAACACCTTCTGCTGGAACGCGCAGACGAAGGAGAGCACGCCGGGCTACCTGGACTTCGCCGAGGTCTCACGACTGACCGCGTTGCTCAAGCGACTCGCGGGCCGCAGCTACCCGATCTGGAACACCGAGTTCGGCTACTGGACCTCGCCGCCCGACAACCGGAGCAACCCGGCGGAGCGGCGTGAGGCCGTGAGCCCGGCAACGGCGGCGGTGTACATGAACTGGGCCGAGTACCTCAGCTACGAGAACCCGCAGATCGCCAGCGACGATCAATACCTGCTCACCGACCCGATCGGGTCCGCCTTCTCGACGGGCCTGGAACTGAACAACGGCTCCAAGCTCGCGACCTACGCGGCCTACCGGACCCCGATGTTCATGCCGGTGACGAGCGCGTCGCACGCCGCCTCGCTCGTGGTGTGGGGCGCCGTCAGGCCGGCGGCGGCGGTCCTGTCCGCAACCAAACACGAGCCGCAGGCTCAGATCCAGTTCCAGGCGGGATCCCGCGGCTCGTTCAGGACGCTGGAGACGGTGAAGATCACCAGCCCGCGCGGCTACTTCGACGTCAGGGTCCCGTTCACGCAGAGCGGATCGGTGCGCGTCGACTGGGCGTGGGGCCGAACCACGTATTCGAGCCGCGTGCAGGCGATCACGATCAAGTAGCAGGACCGTCCGAGCCGGATGAAGGATCCGGGCTGGGCGGATCGTCCGAGCTGGGCGGATCGTCCGAGCTGGGCGGATCGTCCGAGCTGCCGCCGCCGGGGGCCTGCGGGCCCCCGGCGCCGGAGGTCCGGCGGCTCGCGACGTAGGCGAGCCCGCCTCCGGCGAGCACGATCACGACCAGCACGGCGATCAGGGGCGCCGAGAGGAACGAACTGCCGGAGCCGGCCGACCCGGTCGGCCCTGTGAGCGTGCCCGGGAGCTGGGCGTTCAATTGCCCCTGGATCACCTGGAAGCACGGCGTGTACTCCTTGATGTCGGTCGGCATCGTCGCGAGTGCGTGCTGGAGCGCAGTGTTGCTGTAGTGATGCGTCAGCTTGTAGCCGTGGTCGTTGCAATCGACCGCCGGTGACTGCACTGCGGCGAGTGCTGCGCCGGCGCTCAACGCCAGCCCCAGGGACACGATGCAGGTACAGACGGACAGCTTGACGGCACGCATTGCGCCGGAACTGTACGACCTGCGGGGGTCGTTCGGCTCGTTCATCGGCGTGTTAACGCTGGTAGAGGACCGAAGGTGTCGCAGTTGCGAGGCTCGGAATCAGCGTGGCGGCCCGCACCACGATTGCTGTCTGCGGCCCATCCCAGGCGGGATCGAGCGCAAACCGCCAGACCTCGATGCTCTCATTGACCGCCGTCGCGGAGAGCTCGCGCACTCCGGTGGGCAGCCGCGCGGCCAGGGTCGCGTACGGGTCACCAACGACGTCGACCTCCATGATCCGTTCAGCCGGGGATGGGGCGGGCAAACCGAGGTAGCTGAACTGGGTGCCCGGCAGGTAGATCGAGAGCGGCTGTTCGGCGGCGTTGCCGTCGACGGCGATGATCACGCGCGGCCCGAGCGGCCGTCCGAGGGCAGCGGCAGCGGCGCGCCAGTCGGGGCGCTGCAGGGCCGGGTCCGCCGCGATCTTGACTCCCGCCCAGACGAACACTGCCAGCAGCACCGCCGCCAGCGCGCCTCCGACCGCACGCGCCCGCGGGATGGTGCAGGCCGCGCCGAGCGCGACCGCGAGCGGCACCCAGGCCGCCATGAAATTGCGGTTGTAGACGTAGTCGCGACCAAGCCAGGCGAGCACGATCGGGACCAGCACGATGCAGAGCGCCAGGAGTCCCGCGATCGCCGCGCCCCGCCGCTCACGAGGGCCGCCCCACCCCCACAGCAGCAGCCCCACGATCGCCGCCAGCCCGGCAGTCCACAGCAACCCGTAGGAGGCGAGCGAACTGCCGCTCAGGTACAGCTGCGAGACGGCGAAGTCGACGGGGGTCGCGTTCACCCGTTCCGACAGGCTGCCGACCGTCAGCAGCCAATCGAGCGGATGCGAGGTATCGCCGATTGCGAGCGGCAGCACCGCCAGCTGCACGCCGGCCACGACCACAACCGCCGTCAGGGCGGCTGCCGTCGCCCGGTCATGCAGCCGCCACAGCAGCCACAGCGCCTCAGGAGCCACGAGGAAGGCCGCAAAGAAGTGCGTGAGGATCGCCAAAGCCGAGCAGAGCCCCCAGAGCGCGACATCGCGGTGCGAGCTCGTTCGCGTGGCGCGCGCCGCGTACAGGAACGAGACCGCCGAGAGCAGCGCGAACAGCATGTACGAGCGCGCCTCCTGCGAGTACCAGATCATGAACGGACTGGCCGCGGTGAGCGTGGCGGCGACGACGCCGGCGGCGCGCGAGACGAGCTCGCGCCCGCACAGGTATACGACCGGGATCAGAGCGGTCCCGAGAACCGCCGAGAGCGAACGAATGCCGAGCTCGCCGGCCCCGAACACGCGGGTCCAGACCCAGGCGAGCGTGAAGTACAGCGGCGGCGTCGTCTCGTTGAGACGCAGCGCGTGGAGCATCTGCCCGAACGACAGCCCGACCTCATGGACGGTGGTCGCCTCGTCGACCCAGAAGCTCTGGCTCGTGATCGTCGCGAAGCGGAGCAGCGCCGCGACCGCCGTGATCGCGACGACGAGCCACACGTCGGGTCCGACTTTCTCGACATCACCGCGCCCGACCGCGTGTCTGCGTATCCTCGCCGCGACGCTGCCGGTGCGCGGCTCTGCAAGCATCCGGCCAGTGTAGGCAGGGCCGCCCGGCAGGAGCGGGGCGCGGGCGTGAGCGCTACTTCTGGGCCGCCCGGCCGTTTTCAGCCTGCAATCAAGTGAGCAACGATCACGGACAACGCACTCTGGCGCCCCGCCGGCGCCGCCTTCTCGCCATGCTGGCGGGGGCGCTGGTCGGCTGCCTCGTGGCGGCCTGCGGCAGCTCGTCGAAACCCCGCGTCAGCCTGCCGACCGGCAACCCGAACCTGCAGTCGATCATCGAGGCGCACGGGTACGTCCAGCTCGACCCGCTGGCGGCGCTGCCGCAGTTCAAGGCGCTCGGCGTCGATCGCGTGCGCGTCTACATCGCGTGGAACACGGTCGCGCCGAATCCGACCGCCCGGCACGAACCGGCGGGCTTCGACGGTGCGAACCCGGCGGCGTACGGCGCCGCGCTATGGGCCCCGTACGATGCGATCGTCCGCGAGGCCGCCAAGGTCCGGATCGGCCTTGACGTCACCGTCGGCGCGCCGCCGCCGCTGTGGGCGGCCGGCCAGGGTGCCCCCAAGCACAGTCATCGCGCCGCCGAATGGAAGCCCTCAGCTGCCGAATTCGGGCAGTTCATGCACGCGCTCGGGGAGCGTTACAGCGGCCACTACCGGCCCGCGGGTTCGGCCAAGCCACTGCCCCGCGTCGATTTCTGGTCGATCTGGAACGAGCCGAACTACGGTCAGTACCTCGCCCCCCAGGCGATCGACAGCTCGAGCGTCGAGGTCGCGCCGCGCCTGTACCGCGGCCTGCTGAACGCCGCCTGGAGCGCCCTCGCCGAGACCGGTCACACACCGCAGCGCGACACGATCCTGATCGGCGAGACGGCGCCGCGGGCGCCGAACCAGTTCCCCGCGAACTTCAACGGCACGGTGCCGCTGCGCTTCATCCGCGCCCTCTACTGCGTCGACAGCACGTTCAAACCGCTCCGCGGCACCGCCGCGACGGTCCGCGGCTGTCCGGCGACCGCCGCGGCATCGGCGCACTTCGCGGCCGACAACCCGGCGCTGTTCGACGCGACCGGATTCGCCGATCACCCGTACCCCGACGCCGAGCCCCCGACGTACGCCACGCCCCCGCCGCTCGGGACCGGCTACGCGGACTTCGCCACGCTCGGCAACCTCGAGTCGACGCTCGACCGCGCCGCGGCCGTGTACGGGCGTGATCCGCACTTTCCGATCTACTCGACCGAGTACGGCTACCGGACCAATCCCCCCACGGCCTACGGTCTGCCGCTGGCGACCGCCGCCGCGTACCTGAACGAATCCGAATACCTGAGCTGGCGCAACCCCCGCATCCGAACCTACGACCAGTATCTGCTGACGGACCCGCCGCCCGGCCCGTCGCTGTTCGACACCGGCCTCGAGTTCGCCGACGGCCAGCCCAAGCCCGATGTGTTCGACGCCTACCGCATGCCGCTCTGGCTTCCGGTCACGGATGCCAAGCCGCAGACCGCGCTCGTCGTCTGGGGCTGCGTCCGGCCGGCGCCGGTCGTCGCAGGGCGAACCCACCGGGGCCAGCGCGTGCTGATCCAGTTCGAGGCGGGCGCACACGGGCCGTTCAAGACCGTCGCCCGGCTGACGCTCCCGATCCGGACGAGCTGCTATTTCGAGACGTCGGTGCAGTTTGCGGGCAGCGGCCTCGTCCGGCTCGCGTGGCGGGACGCGCGACAGACCCTGTACAGCCGGACACAGGCGATCACGTTGTGAACCGACACGAGCCGCAACATCGGGGAGCCAGGCGGGTTATACAAATCATGGCGCCCTCGCGCATCGAGGTGCGGCCGCAGGCCAGGCGGGCCGCGACCGCACTGCTCGTGCTGCTCTGGATGGCCGCGAGCGCGGGCGCGCTGGCGACGCGCGCGAAGGCATCGGCAACCCAGGTCTCGATCATGCAGGACGACCCGCAGCTGCTGATCAATCCGGCGGCCACGCTGCTCCGCTTCCGGCAGCTCGGCGCTCAGCAGGTCCGCGTCGCGATCCGCTGGCAGGCGATCGCCCCCAAGCCGAACTCGTTCACCGCGCCGGCCGGCTTCAGCGCCGCCAACCCTGCGTCATATCCGGCGGCCGGCTGGGCGCCGTACGACGCGATCGTGCGCGACGCGACGGCCGACGGGATCCAGGTCAACTTCAACGTCGTCGGCGGCGCTCCCCTGTGGGCGACGGGCCCCCAGATGCCCAAGGTCAAGGGCTACCCGTTCAGCAACTGGGCGCCATCGGCCACCGCCTTCGGCCAGTTCATGCGCGCACTCGCCGTCCGCTACAGCGGCAACTACGACCCAATCCAACGCAAGCTCAAC
Organism: uncultured Solirubrobacterales bacterium; assembly: GCA_963705995.1. Classification (GTDB taxonomy): domain Bacteria; phylum Actinomycetota; class Thermoleophilia; order Solirubrobacterales; family Solirubrobacteraceae; genus Palsa-465. Next base: position 124,528 of record CAVPLN010000003.1, on the reverse strand, counting down.
CCCGGCGACACGGATGACCTCCCACGCGTGTCGTTCTGGTCGATCTGGAACGAGCCCGATTACGGACCGAGCCTCGCTCCGCAGGCCCTCCCCGGTCACCCGGGCGTCCCCGACAGCCCGCGGCTCTATCGCCTGCTCGTCGACCAGGCATGGTCGGCGCTGCAGGCGACCGGGCACGCGAGTGACAACGTCCTGATCGGAGAGCTCGCGCCGCGCGCGACGTCCACGCCCTTCGGGCAGTTCAACGGGATGCTCCCGGTCACGTTCGTGCAATCGCTGTACTGCCTCGGGCCGACCTACCAGCCGCTGAGCGGCCCCTCCGCCCAGCTGGAGGGCTGCCCGACGACGCCGTCGGGTGTGCGGCAGTTCCCCGCCCAGAACCCCGCACTGTTCAAGGCCGCCGGGTTCTCCGACCACGCCTACATGCGCTGGTTCCCGCCGGATCGGGAGGAGAACTTCAACGCGCAAAACCCGCCCGTGCCCTATTCGAACCAGGTGTGGGCGTCGCTCGTCCAGGGCTTCACCTCGCTCGGGACGATCGGCAACCTCAGCTCGGCGCTCTCCCGAGCCCTCGCGGCGCACGGTTCCCATCGCCAGTTCCCGATCTGGAACACCGAGTTCGGCTACATCACGAATCCGCCGAAGCGGTTCACGGCGAAGGACGCAACTCCCTACGTCAGTCCGGCGACCGCGGCACTGTACGACAACTGGGCCGAGTACATGTCATGGAAGAACCCGCAGATCGCCTCGTTCGAGCAGTATCTCCTGGACGACCCGGAGCCGGCGACCCAGGCCGACGGCTATGGCGGCTTCGCAAGCGGACTGCTCTTCTACGGGGGCCGGCAGAAGCCCGGCTATGCCGCCTGGCGGCTGCCCGTCTACCTTCCGCAGACCACGGCGCAGAGCACCGCCCAGCCGCTGCTCGTGTGGGGTGACGTCCGGCCGGTCGACTACGCGCTGCTCGACCAGCCGCTGACGCCGGAGGCCGTGCAGCTGCTGTTCCAGCCCGGCGGCCAGGGCCGCTTCATCCTGCTCGACACGGTCAAGCTCACGAGTCCGAGCGGCTACTTCACCCAACGGGTCCTGTTCCCGAGAAGCGGGATTCTCGTGCTGCGCTGGTACTACCCCGACGACCCTGCGTTCGGCTCGGCATCCGGCGCGGCCGTCTTCAGTCGCGGCGTCGAGGTGACCGTCAAGTAGGCCTCACGCCGGCTCGCGCGTCCTGTGCAGCCGACGCGAGCAGCTCGACCCCGCGCGCGAGCGCCGGCTCTGGCAGATGGGCGTACCCGAGCACGACCCCGGGTGGCTGCCGGCCCGTGTAACTGTGCAGTGACAGCCCCTGCACCCCGACGCCGCGACGCGTGGCCGCGGCCAGGAGAGCGGGCTCCTCGACCTCCTCGGGCAACCCGACGAGCACGTGCAAGCCACCGGACGCTGCCGAGGGCCGCCAATCGGGCAGGCTGCGCGCGAGCGCGGCGACGAGCGTGCGGCGGCGCTGCTCGTAGCGCAGCCGCATCCGGCGCAGATGCGCTTCGAACTCCCCGCGCTGGATGAAGTCGGCGAGAGCGAGCTGCCCGGTGATCTCCGAGCCGCCGTCCTCGATCGCCTTCGCCGAGATCAGAGCCCAGGACAGCCACGATGGCGGCAGCATCCATCCAAGCCGCATTCCAGGCGCAAGCCTGTTGCTGGCCGAGCCGATGTACAGGACGCGGTCGGGTGCGAGCCCCTGCAACGCTCCGACGCGCCCCCGGCACAGCTCGGAGTCGTAGTCGTCCTCGATGATCAGGCCATCGCCCTGCTCGGCCCAGTCGATCAGCGCCGCCCGGCGTGAAGCGCTCAGCAGCGCGCCGGTCGGGAACTGGTGAGCCGGTGTCACGACGACCGCCTCGGCGCCGCTGCGACCGAGCGCGGCGACATCGATCCCCTCGTGATCGACCGGGATCGGCGTGACTGTGAGCCCGGCGTCCTCGATGATCAGCCGGTGAGCGTGCCAGCCGGGTTCCTCCAGCCCGACGTGCTCGATCCCGCCCGCGCGCAGCCAGCGGCAGGCGAGCGACAGCCCCTGCCGGAAGCCGGTGCAGATCACCATCTGCTCGGCATCGGCTTGAGCGCCGCGGGCGCGCGACAGATACTCGGCGAGCGCCTCACGAAGCTCCCCCGCCCCGCGCGGATCAGCGTGGCCGACAGCGTCGAACGCGCTCTCGCGCCAGGCACCGCGCAGCGACCGGAGCCACCGGTCACGAGGGAACCCGGCGAGGTCGGGAAGACCGGGGTCGAAGTCGTACGCGAAGCGTGCGACGAGGGACGGCGCGGGCGGTCGCGGGGGCTGGGCGCGGACCGCGCGAGCGACGCGCACCGGCGCCCCCTGGCGGACCTCCAGGTAGCCCTCGGCGACGAGCTGGTCGTACGCCGAGCTGACGACCCCGCGCGAGATCTCGAGCTCCGCGGCGAGTCCCCGGCTCGACGGCAGGCGCACTCCCGCGCGCAGCCTGCCGTCGCGGATCGCTTCGCGCAGCGCGCGCTCGAGCTGCTCGTGCAGGGCCACGCCCCGGCTCCTGTCGAGCTCCACCAGGACGCCAACTGGCCCTCTGGAGACGGACATCAACTGGCACTGTACTCGATGCCAGTTCTGGCGTACGGTGCCGTCCATGAGAACAATCACAGTCATTGGCGGTGGCGTCGCCGGGCTGACGGCGGCGATCACCTGCGCGGAAGGCGGCGCCCCTGTGCGCCTGCTCGAAGCGCACGAGCAGCTCGGCGGCCGCGCCCGCAGCACCGATGGGCCATACAAGGCGAACCTCGGACCGCACGCCCTGTACCGGGGTGGCGTGCTGTGGGACTGGCTGGCGACGCGTGACCTGATGCCGCCGGTTGCGCGCCCGCTGCTGACGGGCGTCCGGTTCCACCACGACGGCGCCGTCCATCGCACCCCGCCGCTGAGTCTGATCCCAGCCGGCCTGCGATTGCGCGGGCGGATGGCTCCGGTCGACCAGTCCTTCCGCTCGTGGGTCAGCGACCACGCGGACGCGCGCACCGCGCATCTGCTGTCCTCGCTGGCCGGGGTCTACACCTTCCATCACGATCCGGGTGAGCTGTCGGCGGCCTTCGTCTGGGAGAGGGCCGAGCGGCTCCTGCTCAATGCGCGTCCCCCGGCCCGCTTCTTCGTCGGCGGCTGGACGAGCCTCGCCCAGGCACTCGAAGGCCGCGCGCTCGAACTGGGTGTGGAGATCGTCACCGGCCACCGCGTCGATCAGATGCCGGACTCCACGGCGATCGTCGCGCTCGAACTGCGCGACGCGCGCGGGCTGCTCGGCGACGAGACGCTCGACTGGCCGAGCGGGACGACGTTGTGCCTCGACCTCGGGCTGCGGGAGCGCCGCGGCGACCCGTGGATCGTCTCGGATCTCGAGAGCGCCGGCTGGATCGAGCGCTACACCGGGCAGGACGCCTCGCTGGCGCCTGCGGGCGAGCAGCTCGTGCAGGCGCAGATGCCGATGCGCCCTGATGAGACTGCGGATGGCGCGGCAGCTCGGCTCGAATCCCTGCTCGACCTGTCCTTCGATGGCTGGCGCGAACGGATCACCTGGCGCCGGCGTCAGGTGATGGACGGCCGTAGCGGCGCGCTCGACCTGCCGGGCAGCAGCTGGAGGGACCGGCCGGCGATCGACCGGGGCGACGGGGTCTTCCTCTGTGGCGATCAGGTCGCGGCGCCGGGATGCCTCGCCGAGGTGTCCTTCGCGAGCGCGATCGAGGCGGGCTCCCGCGCCCTCGCCCACGCGCAGCACAGAGCGCTGCGCCCGGCCGCGTGAACCGGCGATACTTCCCGGTGTGAATGTCGGCAAGGAGCTCGTCGACCGGCTCACCTCGATCGCCGGCCGGCCGAACGTCGTCACCGATCCCACGGCGCTCGCCACATATGCGTCCGACGGGCTCCTGCACTACCGGCAGAACCCACTGTGCGCAGTGCTCCCCGAGACCGCCGCGGAGGTCCGCTCGATCGTTCGCGCCTGCAGCGACGCCAGCGTCCCGTTCGTCGCCAGGGGCGCCGGGACCGGGCTCTCGGGCGGTGCGCTGCCGCTCGCCGACGGCGTCCTGATCGTCCTCGCCCGGATGCGACGGATCCTGTCCGTCGACCTCGACGACGGACAGGTCGTGGTCGAGCCGGGTGTCACCAACCTCGCGATCTCGCGCGCGGTTGCGCCGACCCACTTCTACCCGCCCGACCCGTCGAGCCAGATCGTCTGCTCGATCGGGGGCAACATCGCCGAGAACTCGGGCGGCGCCCACTGCTTCAAGTACGGCTTCACGACCAACTACGTGATCGGGCTCGACGTCGTGCTGAGCGACGGGACGCTCGTCGAGCTGGGCAGAGACATGCCCGGGTACGACCTGCTCGGCGCCTTCGTCGGATCGGAGGGGACGCTCGGCGTGACGACGCGAATCCGGCTCCGGGTGATTCCGGCACCGGAGCGAGTGCACACGATCGTCGCCTTCTTCGACGACATCGTCGCCGCCGGCGAGGCCGTGACGACGATCGTCGCAGCGGGAATCGTCCCGGGCGCGATCGAGATGATGGACCGGCTCTCGATCAGAGCCGCCGAGGAGGCGACGAGCGCCGGCTACCGGCTCGACGCCGCCGCCGCGCTGCTCGTCGAGCTCGACGGACCCGCCGACGAGTGCGCTGCGCGCGCCGAACACCTGACCGATCTCTGCCGGCAGGCCGGTGCCCTGTCCGTGCGCGTCGCCGCGGACGCCGCCGAGCGCGAGCTGATGTGGCGGGCGCGGAAGGCTGCGTTTGCTGCGATGGGCCGGATCGCCCCCGCCTACTACGTGCAGGACGGCGTGATCCCCCGCACGCGTCTGGCTGAGGTCCTGCGCCGGATCGAAGAGCTGTCGGCCGCCTACGGCCTCGACGTCGCCAATGTCTTTCACGCCGGCGATGGCAACCTGCACCCGCTCGTGTGCTACGACTCGGCCCGTCCCGGCGAATCGCAGCGCGCAAGCGAGCTCGCCGGTCTGATCGTCGAGGCGTGCGTCGAGGCGGGTGGTTCGATCACCGGCGAGCATGGCGTCGGCGTCGACAAGAAGGCCTACATGCCCTCGATGTTCTCCGAGTCCGACCTCGACGCATTTCATCGGCTCCGGTGCGCGTTCGACCCGCGCGGGCTCGCGAATCCCGGCAAGGTGATGCCGACGCCGCGGCTGTGCGGCGAGGTGCCGGGCCCGTTCCGCGAGCATCCGCTCGAACGCGCCGGCCTCGCCAGCCGGCTGTAACGGCCGCCACGTCGCGACCGCCATGGCGCCCAGAACGATCACACCGGCGAGCTTCGAGGAGGCGGCCGCCGCGCTCGCCGAGGCGAGTGCCGAAGGCCGCGCGGTCCGCTTCTGCGGCGGGCGGACCAAGCTCGACTGGGGTGCCGCGGTGCCCGACCCGGCACTGCTGCTGAGCACCGCCGGCCTCGCATCGACGCTCGAGCACAACGCAGGCGACCTGACGGCGAGCTTCGCGGCCGGCGTGCCACTCGCTCGCGCCCAGTCGGAGCTCGCCGCGGCCGGTCAGCGCATCTCGCTCGATCCTCCGCTGGGCCGGGAGGGCGACGCTCTCTCGACGATCGGCGGCATCTTCGCAACCGCAGATGCCGGTCCGCTGCGGCATCGCTACGGCGCGCCCCGCGACCTCATCCTGGGAATCACCGTCGCACTCAGCGACGGCACGATCGCCCGGTCCGGGGGCCGCGTGATCAAGAACGTCGCCGGTTACGACCTCGGGAAGCTGTTCACCGGCTCGTTCGGCACGCTGGGCGCAATCCTCGCCGTCAACGTCCGCCTGCACCAGCTTCCGGAGTCGACCGCAACCGTATCCGGGTCGAGCCCAGAGCCTGCGAATCTGGCGGCGGTGGCGCTCGCCCTGGCTCGCGCACCGCTCGAACTGGAGGCGCTCGACGTCGCCTGGTGCGAGGGCAAGGGCTCGGTTCTGGCGCGGGTCGAAGGGGCGGCGGTCGCCCGACGCGGCGATCAGATCGCTCGGGTCATGCGCGATCTCGGCCTTCACGACGTTCTGATCACGACCGACGACGATGCGATCTGGGCTCGCCAGCGCTCCGGGCAGCGCTCGCGCGAGCAGGCGATCGTCCGGTTCGCGGCGCGCCCGAGCCAGCTCGCCGAGGTGCTCAGCGCGGCGCGTCTGGTGAGCGGACGGCTTGTCGGCCGGGCCGCACTCGGGATCAGCTACCTGGCGCTCGATCCCGGCGAGATCGGAACGCTCCGCGTCGCGCTGCCGGCGGGCACAGCGGCCGTCGTGCTCGACCTGCCTGACGCCGTGCGGGGCCAGATCGACCCGTGGGCGGAGCCGGGCGCGTCCGCACTCGAGCTGATGCGGAGCCTCAAGCGGCGCTTCGACCCTGCCGCCATCTGCAATCGCGGCGTGTTCGTCGGCGGCATCTGAACGCTGTCGCGGCGCGCGCCCCTGCGATACTCGCCGCAATGGACGCCCCAGCGCTTGATCTGCTCTCGGGCACGGAGTACGTCGCCGACTGCGTCCACTGCGGCTTCTGCCTCGACACGTGCCCGACCTACGTGTTGTGGGCCCGGGAAACGGACTCGCCGCGTGGCCGGATCGTCCTGATCGATCAGGCGATCGGCGCCGGCGGGAAGGTGTCGGACGCGCTCGTCACGCATCTCGACACGTGCCTTGGCTGCCTGGCCTGCGTCACCGCATGCCCGTCGGGGGTCCGCTACGACCGTCTGTTCGAACGCGCACGGGCAGCGGTCGAGGACCAGCACGAGCGGTCGCTGCGCGAGCGGGCGCTGCGGCGAGTCCTGTTCGAGACACTCCCCCATCCCCGCCGCCTCCGACTGCTGGCACCGCTGCTCGCGACCGGGCTGCGTCTCGGCGCCGCACGGATGCCGGACCCGGTCGCCCGGCTCGCCAAGGTCGCCCCCCAGCCACCGTCCGCCGCGGAGCGCCGGCGCCCGTTGCCCGCGTTCACCCCCGCTCGCGGCGAGCGCCGCGGGCGGGTGGCGCTGCTGCTCGGGTGTGTCCAGCGGGTCTTCTTCCCGGCCGTACACCGAGCGACGATCACCGTGCTGGCGGCCGAGGGCTTCGACGTCCTGGCGCCGCCCCAACCGGATTGCTGCGGCGCTCTCGAGTTGCACGCCGGGGAGGACCGCGCCGCGATCGCGCGCGCGCAAGCCGCGATCGCCGCATTCGCCGAGCTCGGCGCGGTCGATCACGTCGTCGTCAACTCCGCTGGGTGCGGCAGCGCGATGAAGGAGTACGGCGATCTCGTCGGCACCGAAGCGGCTCGCGCGCTCGCCGCGCGGGTCCGCGACGTCTCCGAGCTGCTCGACGGTCCCCCGCGCGCGCCGCGTGGGGCGCTCGAGCTCCGCGTCGCGTACCACGATGCCTGCCACCTGATGCACGGTCAGGGACTGACGGCGCCCCCGCGCGCGATGCTCACCGCGATCCCGGGGCTCGAGCTCCTCGAGGTGGGCGCCGAGGCGGCGATCTGCTGCGGATCGGCCGGCATCTACAACATCGTCCAGCCGGAAGCCGCCGCGCAGCTCGGCGCGCGCAAGGCGCGGCACCTGATCGACACGGGGGCCGACGCGATCGCCGCCGCGAACCCGGGATGCGCCGCCCAGCTCGCGCGGCACCTGCGCGAACTCGGCCGGCCGCTGCCGATCCACCACCCGATCGAGCTCGTCTCCCTGTCCCTCAACGCTGCCGAGGCTCAGACGCGGTGATCGTCGCGGCGCAGCGCATCGGTGAATCGCTTGGGGACGGCGGCGCCCTCGCCCTCCTCCCAGAGACTGACGACGACGAGCTCGTCGCGATCGAGACGGCAGACGAACACGATCTTGGGCTCGCGCAGATCGCGCACGAGGAGCGTTCCGCGCGCGCCCGGCTCGAAGCTGCCGGCGGCGTAGGCACGGCCGACACGCGCGGCGACTTCGGCGCGCTCCTCGAGGCTGCCGCGGACACGCTGCCGGTAGCGCTCTGCGGCATGATCGGTGACGGCTACCAGCAAGCGATCGCTTCCGTGGTCGGATCTGACCCTTCCGGGGGAAGGAAATGTAGCGGCCGACCGAGGCGCTGAGACGGATGAGGAGCGCACGAACCGTCGCCGACCGCAGCAAATCCGACGCAGTCCGGGATCCGGCCCGCGTTGCCGCGCTCGAGCGCTCGGGGCTGCTGGACTCGGCACCTGAGCCGGAGTTCGATCGGATCACCAGGCTGGCGTGCATGGCGCTCCGAGGGCAGGCCTCGTTCTTTTCGCTGGTCGCGGTCGACCGGCAATTCGCCAAGAGCCGGTTCGGGCCCCGCCCGGTCTCGACGTCGCTCGCCGAGATGCCGTTCACGCGCCACCTGTGCGAGGAGGTCGTCCGAACCGGCGCCGCCGTGCTCGTGGATGACGTGCGCAGCGACCCGCGGATGGCGTCGGCGCCCGCGTCCGGCGGCCCGGACCTGAGGGCCTTCGCCGGCGTCCCCGTGCGCGATCCTGCGGGTCAGCGTCTCGGCGCCCTGTGCGTGATCACGCGCCGGACACACAGCTGGAGCGCGGACGACCGCCGGCTGCTCGAGGACATCGCCGAGCTCGCGGCTACGGAACTGAGACTGCGCGCGTCGGTGGCGTCAGCGCTCGCCAGCGAGCGCGCGCGCGACCAGAGCGATCGCCGCGCGCAGGCCGCCTCGACGGCGGCTGCCCGCAGCATCGCCGCGCTCGAGGAGACCCAGACGCTCGCCGGCGTCGGGAGCTGGGAATGGGATCCCGACACCGGTCGATTGAGCTGCTCGCCGGGCCTCTGCCGCCTGCTCGAGCTCGACCGCGCGCCGACCACGCTGGCCGAGTACGAGGCGCTCGTTCCGGCCGACAAGCGAGCTGAGCTGCTCGCCGGAGCGCTCGCCCGTCTCACCCCGGAGGGCAGCTGGGAGGCCGAGCACCGGATCGCGATGTCCGACGGGAGCTGGCATCTCGTTCGCTCTCGGGGCATGACGAGAGTCGGCGCCGACGGCCTGATCCATCTCGTCCACGGGCGGGTTGAGGACATCACGGCCGAGGCCGAGCGGGAGGCCGGATTCAGGGCCGCGTTCTGGGACACGCCGATCGGCGCCGCGCTGCTCGGTCTCGTCGGTGCAGACCGCGGCTGCTGGCTGTCGACCAATCAGGAGCTCGAGCGGATGCTGGGTGCCGGGCCGGGGGGGCTGGTCGGGCGCCCGCTCGACCAGGACACGCATGCCGAGGACCTCGAACGGCTGGATCTCGTCCTCGATCGGCTCGCGCGCGGTGAGACCGAGCGGACCCGGCACGAGCAGCGTCTCCGGCGCGCCGACGGCTCCTGGTTGATGGTGGTGGCCACTCACTCGGTCGTACGGGGGCCGAGCGGCGAGCCGGGCTACGCCGTCGGCCACTATCTCGACGTCAGCGACCGCGAGCGCCGCGACCGCGAGCTCGGCCTGCTGGCCGACCAGGACACCCTGACCGGCGTCCTCAACCGGCGCCGGTTCGCCGAGGAACTGGCTCGGACCCTCGCCCGCTCGGCCAGGTCCGGCTCCTCCGGCGCGCTCCTCGCACTCGACCTCGACGGCCTCCGTCGCGTCAACGAGCAGGCGGGCAATGCTGCCGGCGACGGCGTGCTGATCCGTGTCGCACACTCCGTGGCGGCGATGCTGCGCGCCGGCGACGCGTTCGCCCGCACCGGCGATGACCAGTTCGCGATCCTGCTCGCCGATGCGGATCTCGAGCAATCGAGACGGGTCGCAGAGCGGCTGCTGCGTGCTGTGCGCCGCCGGATCGACGCCGGCGCCGATGCAGTCACGCCGGCGGTCACCGCTTCGATCGGCGTCCGGGCGTGGGACGGCCGACCCCCGCCGGACGCGTCGCACGCGTTCGTGCAGGCCGAAACCGCACTCTACGAGGCCAAGAGCGCCGGGGGTGACCGCTACGCGGTGTACAGCGCCGAGCAGGACGAGCTGGGGCTCGACGCCGAGCTGTAGGGCTCGGGCGTGACCGCCGTCGGCGGCTTTTCAGCCGGCGTACATCGCCTCGATCTCGTCGGCGTACTTGGCGGCGATCGGCCGGCGCTTCAGCTTCATCGTCGGCGTCAGCTCGTCGCCCCCCGGTTGCCAGTCGCCGCGCACGATCGTGAACCGCTTGATCTGCTCGACGCGCGCCAGATGCTCGTTGCCGGCCTCGATCGCCGCGGCGACCGCGTCCCTCACCAGCGGCGCTTCGGCGAGCTCGTCGAGCGTCGTGCCGTCGACGCCGTGCTGCGCGGCCCAGACGGGCACGTAGTCGACGTCGAGCACGATCAGCGCCGTGTTGTAGGGGCGCCGGTCGCCGATGCAGCACGCCAGAGCCGATCATCGGGCTGCTCGTCTTGATCGTTGCCTCGATGTTCGCCGGCGACATGTTCTTGCCAGCGGAGTTGATGATCAGCTCCTTCTTGCGATCGACGATCCGCACGAAGCCGTCGTTCGTCGATCTCGGCGATGTCCCCGGTGTGCAGCCACCCGTCGGCGTCGATCGTCTCGGCGGTGCGCTCGGGATGGTTGCGGTAGCCGGACATCACGAACTCGCCGCGGACGAGCAGCTCGCCGTCGTCGGCGAGCTTGACCTCGGACCCCGGCGACGGCGGGCCGACGGTTCCGATCCGGACGTCGCCGGGGCGGTTGCAGGTTCCGGCCCCGCACGTCTCCGACATGCCCCACAGCTCGGCGATCTCGATTCCGAGCGCGTGGAAGAACTCCAGAACCTCCACGGGGGTCGGCGCCGCGCCGACGTTGACGGCCGAGCAGCTGATCAAGTCCGAGCATCGTCCGCACATGCGAGAAGATCTGCTCGTCGGCCTGCCGAACGGCCGCCTCGAGCTCGGCAGGCACCGGCTCCCCGCGCTGGCGCAGCCGGACCCGCTCGGTGCTCGCCGCGAGCGCCTGCTCGAACGGCGCGCGCTGTTCGGCGGGCTGCGCGGCGAGCATCGTCTCGAGCCCCGCCTTGATCTTCTCCCAGATCCGCGGCACCGCGAAGAACCACGTGCGGCCGCACCTGCGGGCAGGAACGCCGTGATCTGCCGGGGATCGGGACAGACCGGTGATCGTGCCGGCGTAGACGACCGGGATGTAGTGGTGGGCCATGCGCTCGGCGATGTGCGCCGCGGGCAGCCACGAGATCACGCGCGAGCCAGGACTCGAACGGGATCGATCTCCTCGACCGCTGCCGCGGACGCCATCACGTTCGCGGTGCAGTCAGCTGCACCCCCTTCGGCGGGCCGGTCGTCCCGGACGTGTAGATCAGCGTCAGCGACATCGTCGGGCGCGACCTCGGCGGCGGCCGCGTCGACGTCGAAGCTCGGGGTTCGAGCCCTCCACGGCGGCGAGCGCGAGCACGCCCGCCGGCGCCTCGCCGTCGACCACGATCACGTGCTCGACGCCGCGGCTGATCGCGATCGCGCGCCCAGCACACGTCGAGCAGCGCTGCTTCGGTGATCGACGACCCGCGCTCCGGAGTCGCGCGAGCAGATAGCGCGACCTCGGCGGCGGGATAGGTCGTGTAGATCGAGAACGGGGTCGCGCCGAGCATCGCCGCGGCGAGGTCGACGATGTGGAACTCGACCCGGTTGCCGAGCATCAGCGCGACCGTGTCGCCGCGGCCGACGCCGAGCCCGGCGAGCCCGCGGCCACCGCGTCGACCCGCGCGAGCAGCTGCGCCCAGGTCAGCGACTCGCTGATCGTCGACGGTTCGCAGGGCGACGATCTCCGGGTGGTTCGGCCGCGGTGCGGCGCAGCGCCTCGGTGAGCGTCACGGCGTCGACAGCTCGTACGGCCGTGCTGGTCGCGGCGATCGTGCTGCTCTCCATCTCCTCTCCCTCTGGATCCGTTCTCCGACCGGCTCGCGACCGCGGTCGCGGAGCCAGAACAGTAGCGGAGCGCGCATCCGCTGAACAGCTACTTCGGCAGGATCAGCCCCTTGCCGAAGAGCGCGGAAAGGTCGTTGCTGAGACCGACCGCGACCAGCATCACGATCAGCACGACCCCGACGAGGCTCGCCCGCTCCATCACGACGAGCGGCACCCGGCGCCCGCGCACCTTCTCGACGAGCGCCCAGAAGATGTGGCCGCCGTCGAGCGGCAGGAACGGGAACAGGTTGATGATCGCCGAGCGCCAGCGAGATCAGCGCCAGGAACTCGAGCGCGACGGACGGTCCCTGCGAGAACGACTGCGCGGTGTAGCTGTAGATGCCGACGACGCTGTGCAGCTGCCGGCGCTCCTTGGCTCTGGAAGACCTTGGCGAGCGTCGAGACCGTGCCGCTCGCCACCTGCCACACGTAGGTGCCCGACAGCCCGACCGCGTTCAGCGCGCCCACGTTCACGTGCTGCTGGGCGAAGCTGATGCCGAGCAGCATGCGCTTGTAGCCGGCGTCGTACCGAGGCGCGACGCTCGACGGTGAGGTCGCGTCCGTGCCTGACGACGGTGATCCTGAGCGCCCTCGCGGCGGTGCAGCCGTTCACCTGCGTCCCGGCGCAGCGATCGGCCTCGATCACCGCTCGCAGCGCGGTCTCCGAGCCGCGAACCCCATCGACCGCGATCAGCCGGTCTCCCGGCTCGAGCGCACGGGCCGCCGGGCTGCCGACCGTCACGGCGTCCACGGTGCTCGTCACGACCGGCTGGTTGTGCTGGTTGTACGACGTACTGACCGTCGAGCACGAGGATCAGCCAGCCGATCACGAACGCGACGACCAGATTGACGGCCGGGCCGGCCCGCGACGACGACGATCCGCTTCCACACCGGCTGGTTGCAGTATGCGCGCGGCGCCACGTCCGGAGGCAGTTCCTCCTCCGGGTTCATGCCGCTGATCTTCGCGTAGCCCCCGAGCGGGATCGAGCCGACTCCATACTCGGTCTCGCCCGCGCGGAATTTGAAGATCATCGGCCCGAAGAAGAGCGAGAAGCGCTCCACCCGCATCCCGACGGCCTTGGCGGCGACGAAGTGCCCGAACTCGTGGACGAAGATGAGTGCGGCGATGCCGAGGAAGGCGAGGACGTAGGACACGGGCTCTCACAGTGTAAAACGACTCAACACACCGGTTTTGTGTGCGAAGCCGGCAAGAGCCCGCTCAGCGAGGCCCGCGGCGAGCGACGAGCTCGGAGGCGACGGTGCGGGCGTGGGCGTCCGTCGCCGTCAGTGACTCGAACGAATGCAGGTGCCCGACCTCGACACCGGCGAGCGTCTCGTCGATCACTGCGGGGATGTCCGCGAAGCCGAGGCGACCGGCGAGAAAGGCGTGGACCGCGATTTCGTTGGCGGCGTTGAGCGTGCACGGCGCGGTGCCGCCGGCCTCGCCCGCTTCGCGCGCGAGGCGCAGGCACGGAAATGCGACCAGATCGGGCCGCTCGAAGGTGAGCGCGCCGAGATCGATCAGGTCGAGCGGTCTGACGGGCACGTCGACTCGCTCCGGGTGGTGCAGCGCGTAGGAGATCGGCACGCGCATGTCCGGGTAGCCGAGGTGGGCGAGCGAGGCGCCGTCGCACAGCTGGATCAGGCTGTGGATGATCGACTGCGGGTGCACGACGACGTCGATCTTGCGCGTAGGGCGTCCCGAACAGGTGATGCGCTTCGATCACCTCGAGCCCCTTGTTCATCAGCGTCGCCGAGTCGATCGTGATCTTGCCGCCCATCGCCCAGGTCGGGTGGGCGAGCGCCTGCTCGATCGTGACCGCCTCGAGCTCCTCCGCCGTCCGTCCCCGGAACGGCCCTCCGGAGGCCGTCAGGACCAGCCGCTCGACCGTCCCCGGACGCTCCGCGGAGATCAGCTGGTGGAGCGCCGAGTGCTCCGAATCGACGGGGATGATCTGCGCTCCGGTCGCCTCGGCCAGGTGGGTCACGAGCTCGCCGCCGACCACGAGGGACTCCTTGTTCGCGAGCGCCAGGTCGATGCCCTCGCCAAGCGTTGCGACCGTCGCGAGCAGGCCGGCGGAGCCGACGATCCCGTTGAGGACGAGATCGCACCCCGACTCGGCGACGAGCGCAACGAGCCCGTCGGGGCCTGCGAGGACCTCGCCCCCGGTCCAGGCCTCGCTCGCCTGGGCGGCGGCGTCCGGATCGGCGAGCGCGATCCGCCGGACGCCGTGCGCCTCGGCCTGCCGGAGCAGGGCCGGCCAGTCGCTCCCGGCGCTGAGACCGACCGGCACGAGCTCGCCCCCACTGAGGGCGACCACGTCGAGGGCCTGAGTCCCGATCGACCCCGTGGAGCCGAGGATCACGAGGCGACGGGGCACCGTCGGCATTCTAGGTCTCTAGGCGCGAGGGCCGACGGTGGCCGCAGCCGGCGCCGACAGCGTCAGCAGCGCCTGTGCGGTGATCCGCATGAGCCCTCGGTCGGCGAGCAGCAGCGTCCCGATCGTGACATCGACGTGCACGCGCTCGTTGCCGGTCTCGACTGTGAACTCGATTGTCGCGCGGGCGGGAGACAGCTGCGCGACGCCGTCGAGGACGACGTTGGTGCCGGCGTCGATGTGGTGGCTCCCCGCGACCTCGAGCGATCCCCGCGAGAGATTGCGCACGACGGTCCGCATCGTGTCGTGCTCGACGATCGTGTCGAGGCGGAACATCCGCGGCACCGCGAAGATCGAGGCGCGGACGCCGCGCTCGATCTCCTTCGAGCAGCACAGGAGCAGTCGCTGCCGGCCGGCGGTGCCGGACACGTCGAGGATCAGCTGCGGCGAGCTGAGCGGCTCGGGCATCACTGCCTCCGGCTTGCGTCGGGGATCCGGCGAGCGAACAGCTGCCCGATGAACTGAACGCCCTCGGGCAGCTCCTCGGCGCTCAGGACGACCACGAACGCGTCGATCGGGTCAGCCCCGGCCTGCGAGGCCGCCTGGACGCAGAGCGCGCCCGCCCCCGCCTCAAGCTCCAACCCGGCGAGGGTGTCACCGGGTTCGAGCGTGGCTCCCCATGCGTCCTGCGGGCGCGCGTCGAGATTGAGCGGCGCCCCTGTACGGTTGGCGATCTCGACGACCGGCCCGGCGTGGCCGTCCGCGGTCGGCCGCAGACCGACGCTGACGACGAGTCGCTCCTCCGGCGACCACAGCAGCCGCCGCAGCGGCTGCCCGGGCGCGACCGTCGCGGCGCCGGCGACGTGGACCGCACCGCCGACCTTCGCCATCCGGTCAGCCATCTCGCTCCACGACGATCACACTCCAGCCGTGCACCTCGACACGCTCCCGGACGTGCAGTCCGGCGGCGGCGTAGGCCGGGATCAGCTCGGCTTCGTGCGCGGGGCCGAAGCCGCTGAGCACGCCCCATCGCGCGCGTGCGAGCTGGGGAGCGGATGCCACGACGAGGTGAACGGGGGCCGGGATGTTCGCAGCGAAACCGTCAGCCTCGGGCGGCGGCTGCCTGCTGAGATCGCGCACCTCCAGATCAATCGAGACCCCATTCCGGATCGCGTTCGCGCGCGCGGAGGCGACGCTCGCGGGCACGACCTCGTAGCCGGCGACCGGGTCCCATCCGAGCTTGGCCGCGAGGATCGCGAGCACGGCCGAGCCGCTGCCGAGATCGGCGAAGGCGCCGAGCGGCGGCGCCTCGAGCAGAATCTGGAGGATCGCCCGGGTCGAAGGATGGCTCCCGCTGCCGAACGCGAGATCGTCTGCCAGGGCGATCTCGACCGTGCCGGCGCTTGCCGCCGGCGCCCAGTCGGGACGGACGACGAGCCTGCCCGCGATCAGTTCTTCGCGATAGTCGAGCAGACGGCGCTCGCGCCAGTCGTCCGGGATCTCGGCCTCGGACAGCTCGTGGGGCCAGCGCGCCGCAGCCATCTCCACGAACGCGCGCGCCGGGAGCATCTGGCCGCGCATCCGCAGGCGGACCTGGTCCCCCGCGCGTTCCTCGCGAACGCCGCTGGGGACCGACGGCAGCAGGCGGTCGAGAACATCCTCGACGGCGATCGCCGGAACGGTGAGGACGAGCTCGCGCATCAGCCGAGATGCAACAGGGCGACCCAGATGTAGTACGAGGCGACGATCGTGAAGCTGACGGCGTCGAGTCGGTCCAGCGCGCCGCCGTGGGCGCCGAACAGAGAGCCCGCGTCCTTGGTCCCCGCATCGCGCTTGATCAGCGACTCGAACAGGTCCCCGACCGGTCCGAGCACGGCGATCGCGGCGCCCAGCATGAGCGCGTCGCCGTGCGTCAGCCAGGGCTGGTAGAGCCCTGCGCAGAAGACCGCGAGGATCGCCACGAGCATCCCGCAGAAGAGCCCCTCCCACGTCTTCTTTGGCGAGATGCTCCTTGCCAGCGGGCGCCTGCCGAACATCCGGCCGCCCAGGTACGCGCCGGTGTCGCCGAGGAAGGTTCCGACCATCACGTCAATGATGATCCCCTTGCCGTTGTGCACCTCGCGGAGCAACACCGCGTGCGAGAAGGCGAAGCCGAGCCAGTAGATGCCGAGCAAAGTGCCGGCGATCGACACGCTCGCGTTGCCTTCGCGGCCACGCAGGAGTACCGCCCCGAACAGCACCGGCACGGCGGCGGTCGCGATCTCGAGCACGTCCCGCAGGCCCCCGTAGCGGGCACCGACGCACATCCCGGCGAGCGCCAGGTAGCCGACGAGCGCGAGCGGGCGCCAGCGGTCGAGCATCCGGTAGAGCTCGTTCATGCAGGCGGCCCCGAGCACGATCATCATCAGCGCCCAAGCGGTGCCGCCAAGGTCGTCGAACACGATCGCCAGCACGGCGGCGGGAACCGCGACCAGCACGCGGGAGCCGAGATCCGAGCGCGAGCGCTGCCCTCTGGGTTCGGGACGCGGGCGCCGCGCCTGCGACGGCGCGCGCGACCGTCTCGGCGCAGGCTGCGGACGCCGCGCGGCCGGCATCAGCGGCCCCCGAAGCGTCGCTTGCGCGCCGCGAATTCCGCCAGGCTCCCGGCGAACGCCTCACGGGTGAAGTCGGGCCACAGCTCATCGCGAAAGACAAGCTCGGAGTACGCCGACTGCCACATCAGATAGTTGGACAGGCGCAGCTCGCCACTCGTGCGAATGATCAGATCGGGGTCGTGCATGTCGGGGGCGTACAGGTGGCGACGGAACTCCTCCTCATCGCCACCCGTAAATGTTCGCGCCGCGTCGATGATCTCCGCCCGCCCGCCGTAGTTGAAGCAGACGAACAGCGTGATCCTGTCATTGCGATCGGTGACCGACTCCGCCCAGGCCATCTTCTCGGCCAGGCGCCGCGGCACGGGATCGCTGCGGCGCCCGAGGAAGCGCAGCCGCACACCCTCGGCGTCGAGCTCCGGCGTCTCGGCGTCGATCCGGCGACCGAACATGCGCATCAATCCGGACACCTCGGCCCGGGACCTCTGCCAGTTCTCGGTCGAGAACGAGTACACGGTCAGCTCCTTGATCCCGAACCGAACCGCATCCCGCAGCCGCTCCTTGACGATGTCGGCGCCGGCCTCATGACCCCTGATCGCCGGAAGCCCGCGAGCCTTGGCCCAGCGGCCATTCCCGTCGGTGATGATCGCGACGTAGCGGGGACCGTCCGGCGGCGCCGCGTCGGCCGGCGGGCCCTCCTCGGCGGCCACCTCAGACCTCGAGGATCTCTTCTTCCTTGGCCTTCAGAAGCTCGTCGAGCTCGGCGATCCGCGCGTCGGTGACCTTCTGCAACTCGAGCTCGGCGCGATGCTCATCGTCGGAACCCGTCTCGCCCGCCTCCTTCAGTTCGCGCAGGTCGTGCATCACGTCCCGGCGCACGTTGCGAATCGCAACCCGCCCGTCCTCCGCGATTCCACGCACGACCTTGACGAGCTGCTTGCGCCGCTCCTCGGTCAGCTCCGGCAGCACGAGCCGGATCAAGACGCCGTCATTGTTGGGCGTCAGGCCGATGTCGGATTCGAGGATCGCGCGCTCGATCGCCTTGATCGAGCTCTTGTCGTACGGCTGGATCGACAGCAGCCGAGCCTCGGGCGCGGAGATCGTCGCGAGCTGCTTCAGCGGCGTTGTCGCGCCGTAGTACTCGACCGAGATCCGGTCGAGCAGCACCGGGCTTGCACGGCCCGTCCGCACGGAGCCGAACTCGTGGCGCGTCGACTCAACCGATTTGTGCATCCGCTCCCGCGCATCCTCCAGGAGTCCCGTCACCAGATCGTCGCTCATCGCTTGCTCACGTCCTCACCAACGTTCCGACCTTCTCCCCGGACACTATCCGGTTGATGTTTCGGGCGTCCGCCATGTTGAACACGATGATCGGGAGGTTGTTGTCCATGCACAGGGCGAATGCCGTCGAGTCCATCACCTGCAGCCCCCGAGTGAGCGCGTCCTTGTGCGTGATCTCGGGGATGAACTCGGCGCTCGGATCGGACGCCGGGTCGGAGGTGTAGACCCCCTCGACGCCGTTCTTGGCCATCAGCACGACCTCGGCGTGCAGCTCGGCGGCGCGCAGCGCCGCCGCCGTGTCGGTCGTGAAGAACGGATTGCCGGTTCCGGCCGCGAAGATCACGACGCGACCCTTCTCGAGATGGCGCATCGCGCGCCGCCGGATGTAGGGCTCGGCGACCTCGGAGATCGTGATCGCCGACTGCACGCGAGTCGCCACCTCGGCCTTCTCGAGCGCGTCCTGCAGCGCGAGCGCGTTCAGGACGGTGGCGAGCATGCCCATGTAGTCGCCGGTCGCACGGTCCATCCCACGGGCAGCGGCGGCCAGCCCCCGATAGATGTTGCCGCCGCCGACGACGATCGCCACCTCGACACCCCGCCGGTGGACGGTGGCGACCTCGCCCGCGATCTGCGTCACGCGCTCCGGATCGGTGCCGTAGTCGAGCTCGCCCATCAGCGCCTCGCCCGACACCTTGAGCAGGACCCGGCCGTAGACCGGGTCGCGCTGGTCGGCTGCCGCGGTCACCCGCCGACCGAGAAGCGGACGAAGCGGCGGATGACGACGTTCTCGCCGGTGTCCGACGCGAGCTTGGCGCGGAGCTCCTCGATCGTCTTGCCGCCGTGCTTGTCCTCGTTGACGTGCGTCTGGCGCAGCAGGACGACCTCGTCGAGCCACTTGTCGATCTTGCCCTGGACGATCCGCTCGCGGACGTTCTCCGGGCGGTCGGCCGCCTGCTCGGTCGCGATCCGCACCTCGCGCTCACGATCCTCGGACGGGATCTCGTCCTCGCTCACGGCAAGCGTCGACGGACTCCCCGCGATGTGGATCGCCACATCACGGGCGAAGGCCACGAAGTTGTCGTTGCGCGCGACGAAATCGGTCTCGCAGTCGACCTCGACGAGCACGCCGACCTTGCCGTTGGAATGGATGTAGCTCTGGATCGTGCCCTCGGTGGCCTCGTTGCCCGAGCGCTTGGCCGCCTGAGCCTGGCCGCGGGCCCGCAGCAGCTCGACCGCCTGGTCGATATCGCCGCCGGCTTCCGTCAGAGCGTTCTTGCAGGCCATCATCGCGGCCCCGGTGCGGTCCCGGAGCGCCTTGACCTCCTGCGCGGTGATCGCGCTCATGCTGTCTCCTCAGCTGACGTGTCGGTTGTCGTGTCGTTCGCCACCTCGGTCGGCGCGGCGGCCTCGGGCTCGGCAGCCGGCTCCGGCTCCGGCTGGGGCTCGATAGCGGCCTCCGGCTCGGCAACCGCTTCAGGCTCCGGCTCCGGCTCCGGCTCGATAGCGGCCTCCGGCTCGGCACCCGCTTCAGGCTCCGGCTCGGCAACTGCTTCAGGCTCCGGCTCCGGCTCCGCAACCGATTCCGGCTCCGCAACCGATTCCGGCTCCGCGGGCGTCTCGACGGCGGCGGCCTCGGCCGCAGCAGACTCAGCCGCGGCGGCAGCTTCAGCGGCGGCGGCAGCCTCAGCCGCGGCGGCAGCCTCAGCCGCGGCGGCGGACTCAGCCGCGGCGGCAGCCTCAGCCGCGGCGGCAGCCTCAGCCGCGGCGGCAGCCTCAGCCGCGGCAGCAGCCTCAGCCGCGGCAGCAGCCTCAGCCGCGGCGGCTTCGGCAGCGGCGGCCTCGGCGCGGGCCTTCTCCTCGGCCTCGCGGCGTGCCTGCTCCTCCGCTTCACGGCGTGCCTGCTCCTCCGCTTCACGGCGGGCGCGCTCCTCGGCCTCGCGCCGCTCGCGCTCGAGCCGCAGGCGCTCCTCCTCGGCGCGGTAGACCCCGTGGCCCTCGGCGACGACATCGCCGATCGCTCTCGTGATCGCAGCACACGAGCGGATCGCGTCGTCATTGCCGGGGATCACGAAGTCGATCCCCTCCGGGTCACAGTTGGTGTCGACGAGCCCGATGATCGGGATCCGCAGCCGCTGAGCCTCCTTGACCGCGATCGCCTCGGTCTTGAGGTCGATCACGAAGACGGCGTCGGGCGGGCGCTGCATGTGCTTGACCCCGCCGAGATTCGCGCGCAGCTTCTCGAGGTCCGCCTGGGCGGCCATCCGCTCGCGCGTCGGCAGCAGCTGCAACTGGCCCTCGGCCTCGTAGCGCTCGAGGTCGTGGAGGCGCCTGATCCGGAGCGAGATCGTCTGGAAGTTGGTCAGCAGCCCACCCAGCCAGCGATGGTTGACATAAGGCATGTCGGCCGCCTCGGCCGTCTGCTGGACCGCGTCGCGAGCCTGCTTCTTGGTCCCCACGAACATGATCGTCCCGCCCCGGCGGGCGATGTTCTCGGCGAACTGCCGGGCGTTCTCGAGCAGCTGTTCGGTCTGCTCCAGATCGATGATGTAGATGCCGTCACGCTCGCCGAAGATGAACCTGCGCATCTTCGGGTTCCAACGGCGCGTCTGGTGGCCGAAATGCACGCCGGCCTCCAGCAGCTCCTTGATTCCCACCTGAGCCACTGTGTACTCCCTTGTGTGATGAGGTTTGCACTGCTCCCGGCCGGCGGGACGGCGACCTCGCCCGCAGCGGGACGAGGAGGGATCGCGATCTGCCCTGGCAGGGGTCGGGTATTGGTTGGCGCAAAGTGTACGAGGTTCGAAACACCACCGCCGCTGCCCGTAGTTCGCAGCGGATCCGGCGCCGGGTTTGACCGGATGGCCGGCCGTCGGCAGCGCCGTAGGGTTGAGATCGAGGGTGTACGAGGTCAATCGAGGTGGTGCCGTGAAACTTCTGATCGCAGTCTTCTCCTTCATCGTCGCGCTGCCGGTCCTGCTGATCGTTGCGGTCGCGCTCGGACCCGTGATCCTCGGCGTGCTCTGCGCCGCCGGGTGCGGGCTCCTCGTCTTCACGCTGGGGAACATGGCGCTCGGGCTCGGCCTGCTCGGCCGTGGCGCGCAGCGCTCCGCCGCGCGGCACACCCACTGAGAGCGGCGGCCCACACCCGCCGCGCGCGGCGCCCGGTCCTTGCGGTCATCACCCCGATCGATCGAGCGACGATCCCTTACGCGCTCGTCGCGGTCTCTCCCGGCCCCATGGTCTCCCGCTCGGCGACGGCGAGCGCCGCCGCCAGGTCGGCCGGCAGCGGCGAGGAGACGTCGACCGGAGCCCCGCCGATCGGGTGCGGGAAGGCGAGGCGCGCGGCGTGCAGGAACTGGCGCCCCAGGCCGTAGCGCACCGGGCCGCCGTACATCCGGTCACCGATCACCGGGTGGCCGATCGCCGCCATGTGGACGCGGATCTGGTGGGTGCGGCCGGTGTCGAGCACGACCTCGAGCAGGCTCGACCCGCGCAGGACGCGCACAACCGTGAAGTGCGTCGTCGCCGGCCGCGGCCGATCGCTGTCGAGCGAGTTGATCACCCGCTCGCGCCGGTCGCGACCGATCGGCGCGTCGATCGTGCCGGTCCGCGCCGGCGGCAGCCCGTCGACGAGTGCCAGGTACTGACGGTGGAGCTCGCGGGCCTGCAGCAGCTCGCCGAGCGCGCGGTGGATCTCGTCGGTCTTGGCGACGACGAGCAGGCCGGAGGTGTCGCGGTCGAGCCGGTGGACGATGCCGGACCGGCCGGGATCGTCGCCTCCGGCCGACCGTCCAGCCAGCGCCTGCGCCAGCGTCCCGGTCCGGTGGCCGCGCGCGGGGTGCACGACGACACCCGCCGGCTTGTCGACGACGATCAGGTGCTCATCCTCGTAGGCGACCGTGAAGGGAGCGGGCTCGGCGATCTCGGGGCGCGGCCTCCCCTCCTCGGGCGCGATCTCGACGCGCTCGCCCGCCCGCACCTCGTGGCGCTTCGGCAGCGCCCGCCCGTCGACCCGGACCGCGCCCGCCTCGATCATCCGTGCCGCCCGCGCCCGCGACCCGAGCGGCCCGCTGAGGAAGCGGTCGAGCCGCTGGCCGGCCTCACCGTCGCCGACGACGAGCACGCGTGGCACGTCAGGCTGCTCGCTCATCCCCCCTCCGCGGCGCGCGCCGAGCTCGATCACGAGTGCCAGCGCGATCGCGCCGAACGTGATCGAGATGTCGGCGAAGTTGAAGGCGGGCCAATGCGGGAGTTTGATGAAGTCGATCACCGAGCCGTTCGCGATCCGGTCGATCAGGTTGCCGACGGCGCCGCCGAGCATCATCCCGGTCGGCAGCCACAGCCACCGGTGCCCCGGCCGCGCGATCAGCCAGGCGACGACGGCGACGAGCGCGGCGGCGATCGGCACGTAGACGACCCAGCCCGCACCGGACAGCTCGCTGAACGCCACTCCGGTGTTGCGCTCGTAGACGAGCGTCAGCACACCCGGCACGATCCGCGTGACGTGGCCGGGCGCGATCGAGGTCCCGATCGTGTGCTTGGTGAGCTGGTCCAGCGCGACGACCGCCGCCATCACCAACCCCGCCCGCGCGGCGGCCCGCCGCCGCGGCCGCGCAGCCGTCGTCGCGAGCACTACGTCCCGGAGATCGCGTGGACGACGAGCGTGTCGACGATGAACAGCACGAAGATCGCGACCATCGGGCTCAGGTCGAGCATCCCGATCGGCGGAATGAACTTGCGGAACAGCCGGAGATAGGGGTCGCAGATGTCACGCAGGAAGTCCATCAACGCGTCGAAGGCGCGCGAGTACGGCGGCCGCAGCCCGAACGAGAGCAACAGGTTGGCGAGGATGTAGAGGAAGATCAGAACGATGTAGACCTCGAACAGCGCCGCGACGTAGCTGCCGATGTCACTGCGCGTGACGGCCTCGACCAGCATCAGCGGGCCGCCTCGACCAGCATCAACGGGCCGCCTCGACGGACGGCTGGACGACGGCGTCGATCGCCGCCTGGAACGCCGTCCTGACACCGCCGCGCTCGAGCGCGGCGAGCCCGCGTGCGGTCGAGCCTCCGGGCGAGGTCACCTCGCGTCGGACCGCGAGCGTGTCGTACCCGCGCCGCGCGAGCAGCGCGGCGCTTCCGGCCATCGACTCGGCGACGAGCTCGCTCGCGACCTGAGGTTTGATCCCATGCCGGACGCCGGCGTCGACCTGTGCCTCGGCGAGCAGCGCGTAGTACGCAGGCGCCACGCCCGCGAGCGCCGTCGCTGCGTCGATCTGCGCTTCGGGGAGGCGTACGACCGTGCCGATCCTGGCGAACAGCTCGAGCACGCGCGCCTCGAGCTCGGGGTCGGCGGGCGGATTGTTCGCCGCCCTCGACGCGAGCCGCTCGGCGTAGAGGACGACACCTCTGCGTACCTCGACGGGCGTGTTCGGCATCACCGCGAACACCGGAAGCCCCGGGTACGCGGCCTGAACGCGCCCGGTGGGCGTGCCTCCGAGGACGGACACGACCGCCCTGACGAGGTCGCGGATCTCGGTCGCCACCTGCTCGAGCTGGTAGGGCTTGTGGCACAGCACCACGAGATCGGCGCGCTCGGCGACCTCGCGGTTCGACGCAACCTCGCCGCCGAGCTCGTCGACGAGCGCCTGCGCGCGGCCCGAGCCGCCGTCCGAGCACAGCACCGGATCGCCCCAGCCGCGGGCGAGCGCGCGCGCCATGTTCCCTGCACCGATCAGGCCGATCCTCATGCCTCCAAGCCTACTCCCGGGCCATGGACAGGCGCCGGCAGCCCATCAGGACTGGTTGAAGAAGCCCTTCTCGATGATCCGGGCCTGCTCCTCAGCCGACACTTCGACATTCTGCGGCGTCAGTAGGAAGACCTTGTCGGCGATCCGCTGCATGCCACCGTCGAGGGCGTACGTGAGGCCACTCGAGAAATCGATCAGGCGCCTGGACAGGTCGGCGTCGGTTCCCTGAAGGTTCAGGATCACCGGAATCGTCTCCTTGAACTTGTTGGCGACGTCCTGAACGTCGTTGAAGTTCTTGGGTGCCACGAAATGCACGCGGACGTCGGTGCCGCTGCGCCCGTTGGCACGGCTCGGGAGCGGCCGCAGGGTCGTCGTGCGCCGGTCGCCCGGCTCCTCCGCGAAGATGTCGTCGAACTCGTCCCGACGCCGCCGCGACGAGGACAGCCGGCGGACGTTGGGGCGCTCTCGGTAGCTGTCCTGCATCTCAACCTCCGGCTCCGGGTAGGGCTCGAGATCATCGTCGTACGCGTCGTCCTCGGCCAAGCCGAAATAGACGAGCGTGCGATGCCAGGTGTCACGGAAAGCCATGATCGAATGCAGGTTCGGGCCGACGCGCCGATTCCCTGCAATTATGACGCGCTCGGGCGAAGCAGCGTGCTTCCGAGTCTGATGATGGTCGCCCCCTCGCTGACGGCGACCTCATAATCCTGGCTCGTCCCCATCGACAGCTCGGTCAGCCCGAACCGCTCGGCGAGCTCGCGCAGCGCCCGGAAGTGCGTCCGGTTGTCCTGCGCAGCGGACGCCAGCGGTGGCATCGTCATCAGCCCCGCGACCTGCACCGGGCAGCGCTCGAGGAACGCCCCGAGCTGCGCCGGCGCGATCCCCGCCTTGCCCGCCTCGCCGGCGACATTGACCTCGATCAGCACGCGGTGCCGCGGCTCGGCGTGCCGCGCGAGCTGCGCGAGGGCGGAATCGCTCGCCACGGTCTGGATGTAGCGCACGTGCGGCAGCAGCAGCGGGACCTTGCGGCTCTGCAGCGCACCGATGAAGTCCCACTCGAACGTCCCGGGATACGCGTTCGCCTTGGCGACGAGATCCTGGGCGCGGTTCTCGCCGAGCAGCCGGATCCCGGCCTCCGCGAGCACGCCCAGCTCCTCGATCGGGAGGTACTTGACGGCGACGAGCACCTGGACCGCACCGGGATCTCGACCAGCGGCCGCGATCCGCTCTCGCACGCGCGAGAGGTTCGCCCGCACCTCCTCGACCCGCACGCCGTGGATCAGGTCAACCACACGACCCCTGCCTGGCGCCCGGTCAGGCCGCAATCGCGGCGGTGGGAGAAGAACAGCTCGGAACCGGAGCAGATCGTGCAGAGCCCGAGCTCGTGGATCGTCTGGACCCCGGCAGCCTCGAGCTGCCGCCTGGCGATCCGCCACAGGTCGAGGTTCCGGCCGTTCCGTGCCTCGGCGCCGTACTCCGCGAACCGCGCCCGGAGCTCGTCACCGACCTCGTAGCAGCAGGGTCCGGCGCTCGGTCCGATCGCGGCGGCCAGCGGGCCGCCGCGACCAGGCTCCCGCAGAACATCGATCGCCGCGCCGATGACGCCGCTCGCGAGGCCCTGCCAGCCGGCGTGGACCATCGCCACGGCGCCGCTCCCCGCGATCGCGATCGCCAGGCAATCAGCGGTCAGGACGAGCGCCCCGACGCCAGGGGAGGCCGTGACGACGGCATCGGCCTCGACCGGTGAGGTGCCATCGCCGTTCGCGCCGCCGGCCACGAGGACGGCGCGACCATGGACCTGGCGGCCGTACGCGAAGGGGACGCCGAGCTCGCGCGCCAAGTGCTCGCGGTTCGCGTGGACGGCCCCGGGGTCGTCGCCGGTCAGCAGCCCGAGGTTGAGCGCGTCGTACGGAGGCTCGGAGACACCCCCCCGGCGGGTCGTGAAGACGACCGCGGCGCCCGGGAGATCGATCGCGAAGTGCTCGCCTGACGGCCTGAACGCCACCAGCTCAGGCTACCGGTGCTCCTGGGGCTCCAGCGCGGCTCTGATCGCGACCGCGAGCTGGGCACTGCGCTCGACAGCCTCGCCATCGAGCGCAGCCGCTCGCGCAGCCGCGAGACCGCGTCCGACGGCAGGCCCGGCGGGCACCCCGGCCGCCAGCAGATCGTCCCCATCGACCACCGGCTGGATGTGGCGCAGCTCGGCCAGCCAGCGGCTCGCCTCTCGCGCCGGGCCGAGCGCGCCCGCGAGCGCGACAGCCTCGGCACGCCGGCCCGTGACGGCGGCGGCGAGCGCCGAGGGGCGCGGCGCCGCCGCCATCGCGACCGACAACTCCGTGAGCGCCTGGGCGGCGCCCACGATCACGTCCCGATCGTCGCCGGCGAAGGCCAGCCGATCGAGCAGCGCGGCAGCCCTCGCGGGCTCGAGGCGCCGCACCGCGAGTGCGAGCACGAGCACGTCGCGGCGCCCCTCGCCGCCGAGCAGCTCGAGCGCGCGGGCGGCCCAAGCATCGTCCGTCAGCCCGAACTGCGGGTCGAGCGCGCGATCGACGCCGAGCTCGCGCAGCGCGGCGAGCGCCCTGACCGGATCGGCCTCACGCGCGAGCAGGCGCAGCTCGTTGCCGACTCGCGTGCCGCTCACGGTCGCGAGCGCCCCGCCCTGCACAGCCTCTGCCGCCAGCAGCAGCGTCTCCGGCTCCGCAACGAACCCGAGCCGCGCCCCGTAGCGGGCGAGCCGCAGCAAGCGTGTCGGGTCGTCGCGGAAGCTCTCGCGATGGAGGATCCGCAGCAGCCTGCCGCCAAGATCTCCGAGCGCGCCGGGCACGGCGACGAGCTGACCGCGCCTGGGCCCCGTGAGCCATACCGCGAGCGCATTGACGGTGAAGTCGCGACGCTCGAGATCCGTCGCGAGCGTCGCCGGCTCGACCGTCGGCAGAGCCCCCGGGTGGAGATAGATCTCGCGGCGCGCAGCGGCCACGTCGATGCGCCGGCCGGCGAGCGCGAGCTGCGCGGTTCCGAAACGCTCATGCGTGCGCAGCTGTCCCCCGAGCCGCTCGACGACGCCGGCCAGCGGGCCTTCGACGACGAGGTCGATGTCCAGCGGGCGCTCCCCGAGCAGCAGATCCCTGACCGCGCCGCCGACGAGCGCGACCGGCGGCGCCGGCCGCTCGTCGAGGCACTCGAGCACCGCCGCCGCCGGCGGCAGCCCGCGGATGCGCTCCAGCAGGTCGGCCGGCCCGGGAATCTCCACGCAACCATCTTCGCCGCTCAGGAGGCGTTTCGTCCCGAGACAGGCTCTGAGTCCGTTGACCGTAACCTAGGACCATGCAGAGGCGCGGTCCGCGACTGGCGCGGCGGTGGCTCCTCGCCGTCGCGGCCCTCCTGCTCGCAGCCGGGTGCGCCGTGGCGGTGCTGCTGCTCCATTCGCCGTCGAACATCTCCCATCCGGACCTGTCCTTCACGCTCACCGAGACGACCCCGCAGTCGACTCCGCAGACGTCCACGCAGACGACGCCGAAGCATGTCCCGCCGCCGGCGCCGTTCCTATGGCCGGTGTACGGCTTCAATCAGGCGCGCACCCGGGCCTTCACAGGTGCGCCCAACCTGCATCCGCCGCTCCGCGTGCACTGGAAATACGGGCGCAACGCGCTGCTCGAGTTCCCCCCGGTGATCGACGGCGGCACGATCTACTTCGAGGACGACGGGGCCACGGTCAAGGCGATCTCGATCGCGACCGGCCGCCAGCAGTGGGAGACTCACCTCGGAACGCTGTCAGCCGCCTCGCCGGCGATCGCGGCCTCGGCGAAGCTGCTGATCGTCCCGACCCTGTCGGACGCCGGCAGCGCGCCGGGCAACGGCCGCATCGCCGCCGTGGCGATGGGCAACGGGCGCGTCGTCTGGTCGATGGCGATCCCGGCCGGCAGCGAGTCCTCGCCCGTCGTGGGCGGGCACAGCGTGTACTTCGGCGACCAGTCCGGAACGCTCTACGCAGTCGACGTCACGAGCGGCCACGTCGAGTGGACGTACCACGCGAGCGCAGCGATCAAGGGCGGTCCCGCCCTCGTCGGCGGCATTCTCTACTTCGGCGACTACGCCGGTCGCGCCTACGCGGTGCGCGCGACGGACGGGCATCAGGTGTGGGCCGTGACGACCAGCGGCTCGGACTTCGGCTTTGGCAGCGGCAACTTCTACTCGACGCCCGCGGTCGCCTACGGTCGCGTCTACATGGGGAACACCGACGGGTTCGTCTACTCGTTCGCGGCGGCCACGGGTCAGGTCGCGTGGGCGACCGGGACCGGTGCCTACGTGTACGCGTCGGCGGCCGTGGCCGAGGTGCCGGGCCTGGGACCGAGCGTCTTCCTGGGCTCCTACACGGGGACCTTCTACGCGTTCAATGCGCGCTCGGGCGCGGTCGAGTGGACGTACGCAGCCGGCGGGCGGATCTCCGGCTCGGCGACGATCGTCAATGGCGTCGTCTACTTCTCCGACCTCGGCTCGCATACGACGACGGGGCTCGACGCGCGCACGGGTAGGAACGTGTTCTCGTTCCCGGATGGGGCGTTCACCCCCGTCGTCGCCGACCGCGACGCGATCTTCCTCGATGGCGACCACGTACTCTACGAACTGCTGCCCGGCGGATGAGCGGCGACGCGGGCGTCGCTGCAAGAAGCGACCCGGCAACGGGCGGCGGGCAGAACATGATATCGTGTTTCCCATATGCGTTGTCGTAGTGGTAGTCATTGTCAGGAACCGGCCATCAAGGGCCGGCGGTTCTGCGCGGTTCACGCGGCTGAGCTCGATCGCATGCGCGAGGAGCTCAAGGATGCCGCGGCGGCCCGCATCGGTCGGGGCCGTCCCAAGCGGTCGTCCACCTGCTGTCGTCCCGGCTGTTACGAGCCTCGCGTCCCGCCTGCCGCGTACTGCGATACGTGTGCGGCTGCCGGGTACGTCGAAGAGGCCGCCTGACGGCGGCCGTCCTTACACCGGACGCAAGAGAACTGGATCAGGCCTGAAGGCGGCGGGATCGCCGCGGCTTCCAGCGCTGCTCGCATGCGAGCGGCAACGGATGGCCGTGGCTCCCGCCGCCCCTTTTTCGCGGCGCTGCCGCCGGCTCGGTCGAGGCGTCAGCGGCGGACCGGAATGCCCGCCCGCGCCAGCTGCTCCTTGACCTCGGCGACCGTGTGGCGCCCGTAGTGGAAGATCGAGGCGCAGAGGACGGCGTCGGCGCCGGCGCGAAGCGCCTCGACGAGATGCTGAAGCTCGCCGGCGCCCCCTGACGCGATCACCGGCACCGTCACGGAGGCGGCGACGGCCGCCGTCAGCTCGAGGTCATACCCGGCGTTCGTGCCGTCGCGGTCCATGCTCGTCAGCAGGATCTCCCCGGCACCGCGCGCGGTGCCCTCCTTCGCCCACGCGACCGCCTCCCGTCCGGTCGGCGTCCGTCCCCCGGCGACGTACGCCTCCCAGCCGCCCTGCGGACGGCGCTTGGCGTCGATCGCAAGGACGACGCACTGCGCGCCGAACCGGGCCGCGAGCTCGTCGATCAGGTCGGGCCGGCCGAGCGCCGCCGAATTGACCGAAACCTTGTCGGCACCTGCGTCGAGCACCGCCTGGGCGTCGTCGACCGAGCGCACGCCGCCGCCGATCGTGAACGGGATGAAGACGTCATCGGCGGTCCGGCGGGCGAGCTCGGTGACCGTCTCGCGCTTGTCGGAGGTCGCGGTGATGTCGAGGAAAACGAGCTCGTCGGCGCCGGCGGCGTCGTAGCGGCAGGCGAGCTCGACCGGGTCGCCGGCGTCCCGGAGGTCGACGAACTCGGTCCCCTTGACGACCCGACCGCGGTCGACGTCGAGGCACGGGATCACGCGCTTGTAGTGCACCTCAGGATCAGCTCCGGCGGCTCAGCGGCGCCGCCCGCCGCCGAGCACGGCCTGCGCCTCGCCGACGTCGAAGCGCCCCTCGTACAGAGCCTTGCCGACGATCACGCCCGTCATGTTGACCTGCCGCAGCCCGACGAGCGCCTCGAGATCCGCGAGCGTGGAGACGCCGCCGGAGTAGACGAACGAGCCATGGACCGCGTCGGCCACCTCGCGCGCGCCATCCAGGTCGGGGCCCGCGAGCATCCCGTCGCGATCGATGCTCGAGTAGACGAACCGCCGGACGCCGCGGCTCGAGAGTCCTTCGATCACGGAACGCAGCGGGATGTCCGTCTGCTCAGTCCAGCCGGACGCCGCGAGCTTGCCGTCGCGGGCGTCGACGGACACGACGACGCGCTCGCCGTATGCCGCCACGGCGTCGTCGAGGAAGTCGACGTCGCGCAGCGCCGCCGTGCCCAGGATCACGCGGTCGGCGCCGGCCGAGATCGCCGCGGCGACGTCGGTGGCGGCCCGCAAGCCGCCACCGACCTGGACAGGCACGTCGACGGTCGAGCAGATCCGCTCGATGTCGCCGAGGTTGGCCGGGGCTCCGGCGCGAGCGCCGTCGAGATCGACGACATGCAGCGCCCGCGCGCCGGCGTCGACCCAGCGCCGCGCGGCGTCGAGCGGGTCGGCGTCGTAGACCGTCTGCTCGTCGTAATCACCCTGCAGGAGCCGCACGGCTTTGCCGCCGAGGATGTCGATCGCCGGCAGCAGGATCATGCCGCCGCCGCCTCGGTGGCGCGCTGCGCCGCCGCGAGCGCGACGAACCGTGCGAGCAGGCGCAGGCCGTCGCCGGAGGACTTCTCCGGGTGGAACTGGACACCAAAGACCGAGCCGTGCGCGACGATCGTCGCGAAGCGCTCGCCGTACTGCGCGGTTGCGACGACGTCAGCGGCGTCGGCGGGCCGTGCGACAAACGAATGCACGTGGTAGAAGGGGCGCGGGCTCGTCTCGAAGTCGACGGTCAGGGCGCAGGGGCGCTGCGACGCGCACCTCGTTCCAGCCGATGTGCGGAAGCCGCTGTCCGCCCGTGTCCAGCATCGAGACCTCGCCGGGGATCAGGCCGAGGCCGGTCGCCGGCTCTCGCTCGACCGAGCTGTCGAACAGCAGCTGCATTCCGAGGCAGATGCCGAGCACCGGGGCACCAGCCCGGGCCCGCGCCCGGATCAGCTCGTCGAGACCGCGGGCGCGCAGGTTCGCCATCCCCTGGGGAAAGGCGCCGACACCCGGAACGACCAGCGCGTCGGCCGTCTCGAGTGCGGACCTCTCGGCCGTGATCAGCGCCTGCGCACCAACGTGCTCGAAGGCCTTCTCGACCGAGCGGCGGTTCCCCATCCCGTAGTCGACCACGGCGATCACGGGGCGAGCACTCACGTCAGCGTCCCCTTGGTGCTGGGAACGCCGGTCTCGCTCGGATCGATCGCGGTGGCGCCACGCAGCGCCCGCGCGAGCGCCTTGAAGCTCGCCTCGACCATGTGGTGGACGTTGGTCCCGGCCTCGACGGACAGGTGGAGCGTCAGGCGCGCGTTGGCGGCCAGCGCGCGCAGGAACTCCTCGGTCAGCTCGTGGTCGTAATTGCCGATCGCCCCGGGTGGGAAGTCGGCCTCGAAGACGAGCAGGCCACGACCGGAGATGTCGATCGCACAGGCCGCCCGCGCCTCGTCCATCGGCACCGTGACGTCGCCGTAGCGCACGATCCCGGAACGATCTCCGAGCGCGCGGTCGAGCGCCTGTCCGATGCAGATGCCGACGTCCTCGACGGTGTGATGCGCGCCGGTCTCGAGGTCGCCGGACGCCTCCACCTCCAGATCGAGCCGGCCGTGCCGCGCCAGCAGGTCGAGCATGTGATCGAGGAAGCCGACGCCGGTGTGGCGCTCGCCCGCGCCGGTGCCGTCGAGCGCGAGCACGACGCGCACGCGGGTCTCCCCCGTCTCCCGGACGATCTCGGCGGTACGGCTCATCGAGTCGAATTCTCCCTGATGCGCGCCTCCATCGACTGGGCGTGGTACTCGAACCCCTCTGCGCGGGCGAGCGGCGCCGCGCTCCGGGCCAGGAGCGACGCGTCGGTGATCCGCACCTCGGTGAAGCTGCGACGGAACGCGCGGACCGACAGAGCCGAGGCGAAACGGCCGGCGCCGCCGGTCGGCAGGATGTGATTCGAGCCGGCGATGTAGTCGCCGAACGCGGTCGCGGCCGCCGGGCCGACGAACACGCAGCCCGCCGTCGTGATCCGCGCTGCCAGCGCCTCGGACGCCGAGCCGATCAGCTGCAGATGCTCCGGCGCGAACGCCTGCGCGAGCCGGTAGCCCTGCTCCGGATCGGCGAGCTCGACGAACCGGCAGACGGCACCGGTCTCCGGCGCCGGAGCGAGCAGCTCGGCGAGCTCCAGGAGCAGCGTCGCGCGAGCTGGAGGCCGCCGACGACGAGCGTGCCGTGCCCGTGCTCGGCCTGGGCAAGCAGATCGAGCGCGATCGGGCCGGCGTCACTGCCGGGATCGGCGATCACGAGCAGGTCGCTCGGGCCCGCGAAGCTGTCGATCCCGACCTGCCCGGAGACCTGCCGCTTGGCCTCCTGGACCCAGAGGTTGCCGGGCCCGACGATCACATCGACCGCCGCCACCGACTCGGTCCCGTAGGCGAGCGCCGCGATCGCCTGCGCGCCGCCCATCCGGTAGACGGCCTCCGCGCCCGCGAGCCGGCAGGCGGCGAGCACGACCGGGTCGATCTCACCGTCGGGTCCGGGCGGCGAGCAGACGGCGACGCTGCCGACTCCGGCGGCGATCGCGGTGACGACGCCCATCACGACGGTGCTCGGGTACGGCGCGCGCCCGCCCGGGACGTACACGGCCGCGCTCGCGACGGGTGCCTCGCGCAGGATCACCTCGGCCGCGGGGAGCCGCACGATGCGGTCGAGCTGGACGCCGGCCTCCGCGGCGCCGCGGACGTTCGCGATCGCCAGCGACAGGGCGCTGCGGAGCTCGCCGGAGAGCGCCTCGCACGGCCGCCTGCACGGCCGAGCCGGGGACCCGGAGCGCCCGGGGCATCTCGCCCTTCGTGTCCAGTCGCCGCGTGTAGTCGAGCACCGCCTCGTCCCCGCCGGCGCGCACATCGGCGATGATCGCGCCGACGCCCTCGGCGACCGAGTCGCCCGCCGGGATCAGCGCGCGAAGCGCGTCGACGAGCGGGGCGACGGAGGGATCCGCGGTGAGGATCTCAGACCGCACCGATGCGCTCCAGGAGGTGGTCGATCGCCCGCGCCTTCAGCTTGTCGGCGACCGGATTGGCGATCAGCCGGGCGGTCGCGACCGCGATCTCCTCGCGGATCACGAGGTTGTTCTCGCGCAGCGTCGTCCCGGTCGCGGTCAGATCGACGATCGCCTCCGCCAGCCCGGTCAGCGGCGCCAGCTCGACCGATCCCTTGACCTCGACGATCTCGGCCTGCCTGCCGGTCGCCTCGAAGTAGCCGGCTGCGATCCGCGGGTACTTGGTCGCGATCCGGACGACGCCGAGCCGCCGGAGGGCCTCCGCGACCCGGTCCTCGCCCGCGACCGACGCGAGCACCATCACGCAGCGCCCGTATCCGAGGTCACGCAATTCGTGCACCGCTCGGTCGGACTGCTCGAGCAGGACGTCCTTGCCGGTGATCCCGATGTCGGCCGCGCCGGCCTCGACGTAGGTCGGAACGTCAGAGGGCCGCATCGTCACGATTCCCGCCTCGTCGAACAGCAGCTTGCGGTCGTTCCCGCGCACCTCGGCGGTGTCGATCCCGAGCGCGTCGAGCAGGTCGAGCGTCTCGCTGAACAGCGCCCCACGCGGGACCGCGATCCGCAGGCCACCGTAGGCGCGGGCCGGATTGTCAGCCACGGCCGCGCTCCTCTCCCGTCAATGCGATGTGCAGACGCTCGACACTGAGCGCAAAGCCGACCGCCGGCAGCGGACGGCCGAACCGCGCGAGCAGCTCGTCGTAGCGACCGCCGCTCCCGAGCGGGACGCCGTAGGCCGGGTCGTAGACCTGGAAGACGGCGCCTGTGTAGTAGCCGATGCTCCGGACCAGGCCGAAGTCGAAGATCACGCGCTCGGCCGTCGTCGGCGCCAGCAGCGAAT
This sequence comes from uncultured Solirubrobacterales bacterium, assembly GCA_963705995.1. Classification (GTDB taxonomy): domain Bacteria; phylum Actinomycetota; class Thermoleophilia; order Solirubrobacterales; family Solirubrobacteraceae; genus Palsa-465. The sequence continues at coordinate 90,613 of CAVPLN010000003.1, read as the reverse complement.
GGACGGCGCGCATCCCCGTCCCCGCCTCGCGAAGCGGGCCGTCGAGGTGCTCGAGCACCTCGGGACCGCCACGGGTCCGCGCGACCGCGAGCAGCAGCTCGGCGTCGCCCGACGCCAGCCGGGCGTCCGCGATCTCGACGTCGACCCCGACGAAGTCGCCGGCGGCGAGCAGCGCGAGGATCCGCTCGCTGCGCTCGCCGTCGACCCCGAGCGACCGCAGCAGCGACGGGTAGAGCATCACGTCCCCGAGGCCGATCCGGAAGTTCTCGAGGCCGGCGGCGTCGAGCGCGTCGCACATCACCGTCAGCGCCTCGGCGGTGCCCTCCGGTCCGGGCGCACCGACGAGCTCGACGCCGGCCTGGAGCAGCTCGCGCGACTGACCGCGCTGCGGTCGCACGCCGCGATAGGAGTGCGCGAAATAGGAGAAGCGCATCGGGGTGGGCGCGGTTCGGTAGCGGGTGCCGACGACCCGTGCGATCGGGACGGTCATGTCGGACCGGAGCACGAGCACGTTCCCGTGCTCGTCGAACAGGCGATAGGCCGGATGCTCTCGCCCGTCTCGAATGTGCGCTCGTACTCGAGCGCCGGCGTGTAGACCTCGCCGTAGCCCGCGCGCTCGAACACGCCGCGGATCCGCTCCGTCATCGCGCGCAGCTCGCGCATCTCGTCGGGCAGCACATCTCGGGTTCCGCTCGGGATGCGCTCGGCCATGGCCCGAAGGGAATCAGAGTGGGCGCGCGCAGGCGGCGCGCCCATCGGGCCGGACGGTCAGCCCGCGGGTCACCCGGGCGCGCGGGCCGTGTCCTCGACCCGCTCGATCCGCGCCCCGAGCTCGCGCAGCCGCTCGTCGATCCGCTCGTAGCCGCGGTCGATCTGGCGGATGTTGCCGATCTCGGTGATGCCGTCGCGCACAGAGCGCGGCGATCAGCATCGCCATCCCGGCGCGGATGTCGGGGGACTCGACGCGCTCGCCGCGGAGCCGGCGGGGACCGACGACGATCGCCCGGTGCGGGTCGCAGATCGTGATCGCGGCGCCCATCAGCTGCAGCTTGTCGGTGAAGATCAGACGGTTCTCGAACATCCACTCGTGGATGATCACCGAGCCCTCGGCCTGGGTCGCGAGCGCCAGCGCGATGCTCGTCAGGTCGGCCGGGAAGGCCGGCCACGGTCCGTCCTGGACCTTCGGGGTGTGCTCGCCGGCGTCGTTCCGGATCACCAGCTCGCTGTCCGCCGGGGACGATCACGTCGCGCCCGTCGAGCTCGGAGCGCAGCCCGAGCCGCTCGAACACGAGCCGGATCATGCGCAGATCCTCGGGGACCGTGTCCTTGACGACGAGCTCGCCGCCGGTCACGCCGGCGAGCGCCATGAACGAGCCGATCTCGATGTGATCGGGCGCGATCGTGTGGGTGCAGCCGCGCAGCCGGCCGGTTCCGTGGACGGTCATCACGTTGGAGCCGATCCCGTCGATCGGCGCTCCCATCGCGACGAGCATCCGCGCCAGGTCCTGGACGTGGGGCTCGGAGGCGGCGTTGCGGATCACGGTCGTGCCGCGCGTCAGCGCGGCCGCCATCAGCGCGTTCTCGGTCGCCATCACCGACGGCTCGTCCATCAGGAAGTCGCAGGGCTGAGAGCCCGAGCGCGGGCGCGAGCGAGCTCGATGTCGCGGTCGTGCTTGACGGTCGCCCCGAGCGCGCGGAAGGCGTCGAGATGCGGATCGAGGCGGCGGCGGCCGATCACGTCGCCGCCGGGCGGCGGCATCAGCGCGCGGCCGAAGCGGGCGAGCAGCGGTCCGGCGAGCAGGAACGAGGCGCGGATCCGCTCGGACGAGCTCACGGTCGACGTCGGTTCCGTCGACGGCCGCGGCGTTCGACGGCGATCTCGCCCGGGGCCGATCCACTCGGCCCGGGCGCCGAGCGAGGCGAGCAGCTCCAGCATCGTCTCGACGTCGCTGATCCGCGGGACGTTGCGCAGGATCACCTCGTCGTCGGTCAGCAGGCAGGCAGCCAGGATCGGCAGCGCGCCGTTCTTGTTGCCGGCCGGCGTGATCGTGCCCGACAGGGGCACGCCGCCTTCGATGACGAACTTCTCCATGGTGTGATGATCCCGCCCCGCGTAGGTTGTCAGGGCGCCGGCTGGGGTCTCGGTTAAGGTAGCGGGCATGGTGACTGATGATTCGCGCCAGGCGCGTGGACCCTCCTGTGCGAATGGACCGACAGCGACTCCCTGCGCCGCCACATGCTCGCCGTCGAGGCGGCGATGCGCGCCTACGCCCCGCGGTTCGGCGGCGACGTCGAGCTCTGGGGCCTGACCGGACTGCTGCACGACCTCGACTACGAGCGGTATCCCGACCTCGGCGACGGGCATCCCCGGTACGCGATCGCCGAGCTGCGCGCGCGCGGCTACCCGGAGGAGCTGATCCGCGCCGTCGCCTCGCACGCGGACTTCATGGGCGTTGCAGCGCGAGACGCCGATGGAGAAGGCCCTCTACGCCGTCGACGAGCTGTCGGGATTCGTGCTCGCATGCGCGTACGTGCGTCCGGAGGGCCTGACGGGATGACCGCCGAAGTCGGTCAGGAAGAAGATGAAACAGCCGAGCTTCGCCGCGGCGGTGGGGCGCGAGGAGCTGGTGGCCGGCGCGGAGGCGCTCGGCGTCGACTTCGACGAGCACCTCGAGACCGTGATCGCAGCGCTTGCAGAGCGGCGCGACGAGCTGCTGCCGCGCTGAGCGCGGACATGGGCCGCGCGCTTCAGGACGCCAGGGTCGGCGAGACCTTCGAAGGTCTCGGTCGTGACGTCCGCGATCAGGATCGTCGTCCTCGACGGCGACGAGACCGGTCAGGAGCTGCTCGAGCAGTCGCTGCGGGTCCTCGACCCCGGGCTGCTCGGCCTGGAGATCGACTCGAGCACTTCGACCTCTCGCTCGAGAACCGCCGCGCGACGTCGAACGGCGTCGTCGACGAGGCAGCCGCTGCGATGCGCGAAGCCGGGCTCGGGATCAAGGCGGCGACGATCACCCCGGAGGGGCGCGACGACGTCGGCTCCCCGAACCGGATCGTGCGCGAGGGGATCGACGGCAAGGTCATCGTCCGCACGGGCCGGCGGCTCCCGGGCGTCGCGCCGATGGCCGGCGTCCACTATCCGATCTCGGTCGTGCGGATGGCGGTCGAGGATGCCTACGGCGCCGAGCAGTGGCGCGAGGGCGAGCCGGGCGCGGCCGACGAGGTCGCCTACCGGACGGAGAAGGTCACCCGATCGACCTGCCGCGCCGTCTCGGAGTACGCGTTCCGGACCGCCGGCCAGATGGGCGCGCGGGTCTACGGCGGCCCGAAGTGGACGGTCTCGCCGATCTATGAGGGGATGCTCAAGGAGGAGATGGACGCCGCCGCGGCGCGCCACCCGGAGATCGAATACCAGCCGGTGCTGATCGACGCGACGTATGCGGGCCTGCTGTCGGGCGCAACCGACCGGCCGCTCGTGATCCCGGCGCTCAACCGCGACGGCGACTGCCTGTCGGATCTCGTGCTGCCGATGTTCGGATCGATCGCCGGCGCCGAGTCGATCCTGCTCGCCTTCGACGAGCACTACGACACGACCTGTGCGATGGCCGAGGCGCCGCACGGCACCGCCCCCGCGCTGCTCGGCAAGGACATCGCCAACCCGCTGGCGATGATCCTGGCCTGCGGCGCCGTGATGCACCACGCCGCCGGGCGCCACGGCGCGGGCTGCGAGCGCGCCTCGCGGGCGATCTACGAGGCCGCGCTGGAGAGCGGTCGCCGCCGGGATCAAGACGCCCGACCTGGGCGGCGGCGCCGGCACGACGGAGTTCACGACCGCGGTCGTCGACCGGATCGCAACCAAGATCGAGGTCTGGTCGTCGCTGGGCACGGGCTGACGCGCAATTTTCCTTGCAGGACCCCCTTTCCGTCCGACCCCGCACCTAGCCTTACGAACATATGTTCCGTTCATCAGCCAGCCGCCTTCGCTCGTGGTTGAGCGCTGCGACAGACGACATCCTCGGCGGCGACCTCCCCGGCGACGAGCCGGATCTCGACTACTTTCGCACGCACCCACACCGCAAGGCGCTCGCGCCCTCGCTCGAGCGGCGTGCGGGCGGCGTCGCGCCTCGTGCCTCCCGGTGCCTCAGCCCGGTTCGACGGGCCGCTGCCGCCGACAGGACGCCCGAGCGGGTCTGACTCACCGCCACCTCGCGGTCCGGAGGCCGGGCCCGGCCGCGCGCTCAGATCGCGACTCCGTCCCACGGTGGGCGTTTGATCTCTCGGCCCGCCGCCGGCCGACGACGGACGGCGGCGCACGACCGCGCGTGACGCACGACCGCACGTGACGCACGACCGCACGCGCCGCAGGACCGCACGCGCGCCACGAGACCGCACGGCGGCGCGGCGAGACCGCACGCGCCGCAAACTTCCCGACCCCCCGGCCTGCGGCAGGGGGTTGTACCGAGGCGCGCACCGAGTGAGCGCCTCGGTACAACCCCCCAGCGGATCAAGGGGGGTTGGGACATTTCAACCCCCGCTGGCACGGGTATCTGCATCGACTCGATCGGTGGGCGCCGTCGCCGGCGGCCCCCGCACGGATCCCAGCGTGCGCGTCAGCGCGTGGCCGAGACCCCGCTCCCCTCACCGTCACGGGGCGTTGCCCGTACGACCGGCCTCACCGCGAAGGCGCGGCCTCACCGCACGCGACGGCCGTCAATCAGCTCAGCCGCGCGCTCAGAGTACGACCACCGTCCCTCCAGGAGACCGTGGAGCCGGCGAGGCGCAACGAGCGCAGACCGATCGCGCCATGCGTGTCGAGCACGGTCTCTCGGTGCGCGTCGGCTTCGATCACCTGACGGGTCGACCTGTGCGCGACGATCGAACTCGCCTGCACCGTCCACGCGACGGCGCCATTCTCGCGCAGCACGATCTCGCCGACCGTGACGGCGCCCTCGACCACGAGGATCGTCGCGGCCGGACGGTTCACGATCCTCCTGCCCGTGCGCAGGTCGCTGACCACAACGCTCGCGCCGATCGTGTCGACACCGCACCGGCCCAGCGCATAGCCGGCGAGATCGCCACTGACAGTCACATCTTCCACCCGGCCGGAACTGCCCATGCAGTCGACGCCGGACGAGCCCAGGCGGTAACGGTGAGTGCCATGCCTGACGCAGCCGAACACGCTTCCCTGTGTCGCATAGACCTCGACCCGCGGCGAGGTGACAATCGCGTCGACGCCCGCGGGCGCGCAGCGTGACGGCGCCATTCGAACAGCCGCGCCCGACACTGCGACCGCCCGCGACGACAATGTGACACTCGCAAACGTGGCCAGTGCCGCGCCAAGCACGGCGAAACGCATCGCAGCTGTCAACGGCCTCGCTGTCGGTGGCGGCGCCTGAGGTGGCGTCGCTCGGGCCCGAAAACGCCGGCCCCATCTCGCGCACCGCGGGGCCATCTGCGTCACCGTCCTCCCGTTTCTGCTGCAGAACGACGTGACGCCCCTCACCGAAGCAGCGGGGGCATGCACGTGACATATAGAAGAATAACCGGCGGCGACCTACTCTCCCAGGCCCTTGCGGGCCAAGTACCATCGGCGCTGAGGGGCTTAACGGCTCTGTTCGGAAAGGGAAGAGGTGTTTCCCCCTCGCCATAACCACCGGAAAATGGTGAGAGACCAGGCCCCTCGCGGGCCTTCAAAACTACACAGTCGCCAATGTGTCAATACGACAAAGCGTGCTGACAAAGGATATCAAAGATATCCGTCAAGCCCTCGACCCATTAGTACCAGTCTCCTACAGGCGTTACCGCCCTTCCAGATCTGGCCTATCAACCTGGTGGTCTACCAGGGGTCTTACTCCCTCTAGGGGATGGGAGAGCTCATCTTGAGGCCGGCTTCCCGCTTAGATGCTTTCAGCGGTTATCCGATCCGCACGTAGCTAACCTGCGGTGCCCTTGGCAGGACAACAGATACACCAGAGGTGCGTTCATCCCGGTCCTCTCGTACTAGGGACGAATCCTCTCAACTCTCCAACGCCCACGGCAGATAGGGACCGAACTGTCTCACGACGTTCTGAACCCAGCTCGCGTACCGCTTTAATGGGCGAACAGCCCAACCCTTGGGACCTACTTCAGCCCCAGGATGCGACGAGCCGACATCGAGGTGCCAAACCGGGCCGTCGATGTGGACTCTTGGGCCCGATAAGCCTGTTATCCCCGGAGTACCTTTTGTCCGTTGAGCGACGGCGCTTCCACTTGCTACCGCCGGATCACTAAGGCCTACTTTCGTACCTGCTCGACCTGTCGGTCTCGCAGTCAAGCTCCCTTGCTGCCTTTACACTCTACGCACGATTTCCGACCGTGCTGAGGGAACCTTTGCGCGCCTCCGTTACATTTTAGGAGGCGACCGCCCCAGTCAAACTACCCGCCTGTCACTGTCCAGCGCCCGGATTCACGGCGCGCTGTTAGAGATCCAATACACCAAGGGTGGTATCTCAAGGTTGGCTCCACACCAGCCGCAGCCGGTGCTTCCAAGCCTCCCACCTATCCTGAGCGAGATGCATCGAACCCCAATACCAAGTTGTAGTAAAGGTTCACGGGGTCTTTCCGTCTAGCCGCGGGTACTCGGCATCTTCACCGAGACTGCAATTTCACCGAGCCCCTCGTTGAGACAGCGTTCAAGTCGTTACGCCATTCGTGCAGGTCGGAACTTACCCGACAAGGAATTTCGCTACCTTAGGACCGTTATAGTTACGGCCGCCGTTTACCGGGGCTTAGTTTCGCTGCTTCGGGTTACCCCTAACACCTCCACGTAACCTTCCGGCACCGGGCAGGCGTCAGCCCCTATACGTCGTCTTTCGACTTAGCAGAGACCTGTGTTTTTGGTAAACAGTCGCTTGAACCTATTCACTGCGGCCCTCTCGGGCTCCACGAGCAAGTCGCTTCACCCTACTGGGGCGACCCTTATCCCGAAGTTACGGGTCGATTTTGCCGAGTTCCTTAACGAGGGTTATCTCGATCACCTTAGTGTTCTCCACTTGCCCACCTGTGTCGGTTTTGGTACAGGCACGCGCGACCTCCCTAGAGGCTTTTCTTGGAGGCATGGCTTCCGGGACTCGCCGGCTTAAAGCCAGCTGGCGTCGCGCCTCGGGTTATGCGGCTCCGGATTTACCTAGAGCCACCCCTACACGCTTACCCCAGGACGACCATCGCCTGGGATCCCATAGCCTTCCTCGTCCCCCCATCGGTCAAACGGTCGCGACGTGGTACGGGAATATCAACCCGTTGGCCATCGACTACGCCTTTCGGCCTCGCCTTAGGTCCTGACTAACCCTGAGCAGACGAACTTTACTCAGGAATCCTTGGGCAATCGGTGGAGGGGATTCTCACCCCTCTTTCGTTACTCATGCCGGCATTCTCACTTCCCAAGCCTCCACGGCTGGATTACTCCGCCGCTTCACTGGCTTGGGAACGCTCTCCTACCGCGCGATCGAAATCGCACCCGCAGCTTCGGTGACTAGCTTGAGCCCCGTTACATTGTCCGCGCTCGAACACTTGACCAGTGAGCTGTTACGCACTCTTTCAAGGGTGGCTGCCTCTAAGCCAACCTCCTGGTTGTCTATGCACTCAAACATCGTTTCCCACTTAGCTAGCACTTAGGGACCTTAGCTGGCGGTCTGGGCTGTTTCCCTTTTGACGCTGAAGTTTATCCCCCAGCAACTGACTCCCGGAGTAGCCGTGACGGTCTTCGGAGTTTGCCTGAATTCGGTAACCTGGTAGGGCCCCTAGTCCAAACAGTGCTCTACGGCCGCCACGGAATTTATCCGAGGCTATACCTAAATATATTTCGGAGAGAACCAGATATCACTGAGCTTGATTAGCCTTTCACTCCGACCCACAGGTCATCCGCCCAGTTTTCAACCTAGGTCGGTTCGGTCCTCCACGAGGTCTTACCCCCGCTTCAACCTGCCCATGGGTAGCTCGCTCAGCTTCGGGTCTACCGCCTACGACTATGTCGCCCTATTCGGACTCGCTTTCGCTACGGCTCCGCTCATCGCTTAACCTTGCCGCAGACGAGTAACTCGCCGGCTCGTTATGCAAAAAGCACGCGGTCACGGCACGAGGCCGCTCCCACCGCTTGTAGGCACGCGGTTTCAGGTACTATTTCACTCCCCTTCCGGGGTACTTTTCACCTTTCCCTCACGGTACTAGTCCGCTATCGGTCACCAAGGAGTACTTAGCCTTGGAGGGTGGTCCCCCCAGGTTCAGTCCGCGTTTCACGGGCGCGGACTTACTCAGGAACACCTGCGGTAGATCCAAGCGATTTCGTCTACGGGACGATTGCCCTCTGTGGTGCGCGGTTCCACGCGCTTCGACTATCACTTGGTTTTGTAACTACCGCTGGGCCGGTCACGACCCAGACCAGGTGCCCTACAACCCCCGATACGCAACGCGTGACCGCTTACACGTAACGGGTTTGGGCTGATCCCTTTTCGCTCGCCACTACTCAGGGAGTCTCGGTTGATTTACTTTCCTCGGGGTACTGAGATGTTTCACTTCCCCCGCTTGTCTTCGCCGTGCCTATGTGTTCAGCACGGGATAACGCCGCATTACCGACGTTGGGTTTCCCCATTCGGGCATCCGCGGGTCAAAGGCTATTCAGCGCCTCACCGCGGCTTATCGCAGCCGTTCACGCCCTTCATCGACTCTTGGTGCCAAGGCATCCACCATGTGCCCTTACTATCTTGACGGTGATCTTTTGTAAGTCCACCGAAGTGGACTCGAGGGAGGAGACCGAAGTCTCCGCCCGGTGATACCCGTTTCATTGGCTAACTGTGCAGTTTTCAAGGTCCGCGAGGAGGCGCAGCGCGCCTGCCGGAGGCTCCCGGGGTCGAACCCGTGGAGCCGGCGGCGGCGCGCCGGTCTCTCAAAACTCAACAGCATGCGGCCGCCTCGAGACGACCGTGACGGCCGGTCCGACCTGCCAGGTCCGGTCGACATTCCTAGTCCGGACGCGCCGCGATCGCCAGTCGGGCAGAGCTCGAGAGCCTGCCAGCACGACTGCGATCGACTCCACGGGCGGTATGCCCGCAGGGCGTCCGGTTGCCCTCAACTGAGGGCTCCCTAGAAAGGAGGTGATCCAGCCGCAGCTTCCGCTACGGCTACCTTGTTACGACTTCACCCCAGTCACGAGCCCCACCTTCGACGGCTCCCTCCCTTGCGGGTTAGGCCACCGGCTTCGGGTGTTGCTCACTCCCATGGTGTGACGGGCGGTGTGTACAAGGCCCGGGAACGTATTCACCGCGGCAATGCTGATCCGCGATTACTAGCAACTCCGCCTTCATGCAGGCGAGTTTCAGCCTGCAATCCGAACCGAGACGCGCTTTAAGGGATTCGCTCCACCTCGCGGTCTTGCAGCCCTCTGTACGCGCCAATGTAGCACGTGTGTAGCCCTGGACATAAGGGGCATGATGACTTGACGTCATCCCCACCTTCCTCCGGTTTGTCACCGGCAGTCTCGCATGAGTCCCCAACTAAATGCTGGCAACATGCGACGGGGGTTGCGCTCGTTGCGGGACTTAACCCAACATCTCACGACACGAGCTGACGACAGCCATGCACCACCTGTGATCCTGCCCCGAAGGGAGACCGTGTTTCCACGGCTGTCAGGAACATGTCAAGCCCAGGTAAGGTTCTTCGCGTTGCGTCGAATTAAACCACATGCTCCGCTGCTTGTGCGGGCCCCCGTCAATTCCTTTGAGTTTTAGCCTTGCGGCCGTACTCCCCAGGCGGGGCACTTAATGCGTTAGCGTCGGCACGGAGGGAGTCGACACCCCCCACACCTAGTGCCCATCGTTTACGGCGTGGACTACCAGGGTATCTAATCCTGTTTGCTCCCCACGCTTTCGCGTCTCAGCGTCAGTACCGTCCCAGCGAGCTGCCTTCGCCATTGGTGTTCCTCCTGATATCTGCGCATTTCACCGCTACACCAGGAATTCCACTCGCCTCTTCCGGACTCTAGCTTGACAGTTTCCACCGGCATTCCAGGGTTGAGCCCTGGACTTTCACAGCAGACTTATCAAGCCGCCTACACGCGCTTTACGCCCAATGATTCCGGACAACGCTTGCCCCCTACGTATTACCGCGGCTGCTGGCACGTAGTTAGCCGGGGCTTCTTCTGAAGGTACCGTCACTCCAGCCGGCTATTCACCGACGAAGCTTCGTCCCAACTGAAAGGGCTTTACAACCCGAAGGCCTTCTTCACCCACGCGGCGTTGCTGCGTCACGCTTTCGCGCATTGCGCAAGATTCCCCACTGCTGCCTCCCGTAGGAGTCTGGGCCGTGTCTCAGTCCCAGTGTGGCTGATCGTCCTCTCAGACCAGCTACCCATCGTTGCCTTGGTGAGCCGTTACCTCACCAACAAGCTAATGGGCCGCGGGCCCATCCCGATGCGGAGGCCGAAGCTTCCTTTCCCCAGCAGCCTTATGGCCGGAGGGCACATTCGGTATTAGCCCGAGTTTCCTCGGGTTGTCCCAATCATCGGGGCAGGTTACCCACGTGTTACTCACCCGTTCGCGGCTTTGCCCCAGGCCGAAGCCTGGTTCGTCGCTCCACTTGCATGTGTTAGGCACGCCGCCAGCGTTCGTCCTGAGCCAGGATCAAACTCTCCGTGAAGAACTGCTCGGGCAAGTTGCCTCGCCCTTCACAAAGAGTCGTCAGGAACGTCAGTCCCGCGATGGATCGCAGCGAACTGCGAGCATCGGTGGGCGCGTCCCGGGCCTCGCCTTGGCAGGCAAGGCCCTTGCGTACTCACCGCCGGCGAACCGGCAGCGGAGAGCCCGATGTACACAGTGGGCTCCCAGACGCAAGACGGGGTCAATCTTGGCACCGCCGTACCGACGCGACCCCACGAGGGTCTCGGAGCGACGGCGTCGAACCTGGACACACACTCGGCCTGGGTAGGCCGAGGTGCGCATGCTGTTGAGTTTTCAAAGACCGCCGCACCTCCGGAGAGGGTATTCCTTCTCAGGGGCACGCCCGGGAACCGATGCCGGTTCCCGGGGCAGACCCATCAATATAGCGCCTCCGAGCACTGCTGCAAACCGGCGCCGCGGGATCGAAGCGCTGCCCGTCGGCCGAGCATAGCGCGATCGCACAAGTGCGGCGCGGCGCACCGGCACGCCCGTCAGCGGACGACGGTCGACAGACGACGTTCGCTGCCGGGGCCGGTCGTCGAAGTCGAGCAGGACGATCTGCTGCCAGGTGCCGAGGGCGAGTCGCCCGTCGACCACCGGCATCGCTCTCCGACGGTCCGATCAGCGCCGCGCGCAGATGGGCGTGGGCGTTGGTGTCGTGGTTGAGGCCGGTTGTGCTCGTAGTCGCCCGCGTGCGGGGATCAGCCGCTCGAGCAGCGCCTGCAGATCGCGCACCGCCGCCCGGCTCGTACTCCATCGTCGTGATCGCCACCGTCGACGCCGGTCGCGAACACGGTCGCGACGCCGCGCTCGACCCCGCGGTCGCGCGATCACGCGCTCGACCCCCTCGGTCAGGTCGACGATCGCGCCGTTGCCCGGGGTCTGAGCCGAGGCCGCCGCATGGACCGCCATCGACGGGCCCGTCGCGCTCAGCCGATCCGCACGCGCACGAAGCGGCGCTTGCCGAGCTGGAGGACGCGGCCGTCGACTCGCCGGCGCGGCAGGTCGAGCGTCCCGCCGTGCGACCTGCTCGCCGTCGATCCGCACGCCGCCCTGCGCAGACGCTCCGCCGCGCCTCCGAGGTCGAGATCGCCGAACGCCGTCGGCGAGCAGCGCCGGCAGATGCACGACGCCGTCGCCGTCGCTGCGGCCATTCCAGCTCGGGATCTCGTCGGGCAGCTCGCGTCGCGACGTGGACGCGGTCGAACGCTCGCCTCGCGCCGCCGCGCGGCGGCCTCGCCATGGAAGCGCGTCGACGAGCGCGCGCGCGAGCGCGCGCTTGGCGTCACGCGGGCCGAGCTCGGCGGGAACGGCTCGACGCCGAGCAGCAGCGAGTACCACTGCTCGAGCAGCGATCGTCGGGGATGCTCATCGTCTTGCCGTACATCTCCTCCGGCGACTCGGTGACGCCGATGTAGTTCCCGATCGACTTCGACATCCTGCTGCACGCCGTCGGTTCCCGGTCAGCATCGGCATCGTCAGGATCGGCCTGCTCGGGCTGGCCCGTAGGCGCGCTGGATGTCGCGCGCCGAGCAGCAGGTTGAACTTCTGGTCGGTGCCGCCGAGCTCGACGTCGGCTCGATCGCGACCGAGTCGTAGCCCTGCAGCAGCGGGTACAGCAGCTCGAGCATCGAGATCGGGCGTCGCCGGCGGCGTAGCGCTTGGCGAAGTCGTCGCGCTCGAGCATCTGCGCGACCGTCGTCGTCGCGCAGCGAGCCGGAACAGGTCCGCCATCGGCATGTCGAGCCACTCGCCGTTGTGGCGCACCTCGAGCCGCTCGCGGTCGAGCACCTTCGATCGCCTGCTCCTGGAAGGTCGTCGGCGTTGCGCGTCGATCTCGTCGCCGGCTCAGCACCGGCCGCGTCGCCGAGCGGCCCGCTCGGATCGCCGACGCGGGCGGTGTAGTCGCCGATGATCAGCACGACCGTGTGACCGAGATCCTGGAACTCGCGCAGCTTGCTGCAGCACGACCGTGTGGCCGAGGTGGATGTCGGGCGCGGTCGGGTCGATGCCGAGCTTGACGCGCAGCGGCCGTCCGAGCGCGAGCTTGGGCTCCAGCCCGCCCTCCGGCAGGCAGTCGACGGCGTTGCGCGTCGAGCCAGGCGGCAGCCTCGGCGGCAGCGTCGTCCGGGGCACACCAGCCGGCCGCGGCGGTCGATGCCATCTGCGCCGGCGAACGCTCGCATCCGGCGCATTGGAGATCCATCCGGCCAATGCTAGACTCTCGCCGCCGCCGGGGACCCGCCCGATGCACCGGGCCCGCCCGTCGGCCGACTCACCGCGCCGGTCACCGCCGTCGCCGGCAGCCGGCACTCGAGCCGATCGCATGAGCGACGACGACACATCCGACACCCAGGCGCAGGACGAGCGTCCAGCGCCCCGATCCCGTTCGCGCGCCGCGCAGGCGACGGTGGCCGACGCGACCGCGCCGGCCGGCCACGCCAAGCCCGGTGCGCAAGCTCCGCTGCTCGCTGATCCTCGTCGGCTTCGGCGCGCTGGCGTTCGTCTCGCCGATGTTCGGGATGATGATGGCGGTCGCCGTCCGACCTGCCCCAGCTCGAGAACGACGCAGCAGTACCAGCAGGCGCACAACTCCTATCTCTACGACGATCACTGGCGGCCGATCGGGATCTTCGCCGCCGCCGAACCACGACGTCATCGACAGCTGGGACCAGATCTCGCCGTCGATGGTCCACGCGATCGTCTCGGTCGAGGACAAGCGCTTCTGGACCGACCCCGGCGTCGACATCAAGGGCATCGCCCGCGCGTTCGTCGTCCGACGTCACCGGCAGGCCCGACGCAGGGCGCGTCGACGATCGCCGAGCAGTTCGTCAAGAACGCCCTCGCCGAGGAGGACAACCGGACGATCTTCGAGAAGCTGCGCGAGGCGGCGCTCGCCTTCCAGCTGACGCACGATGGACGCGCGACGAAGATCCTCACGCAGTACCTGAACACGATCTACTTCGGCAACGGCGCCTACGGCGATCGAGTCGGCCGCGCGCGTGTACTTCGGCGACGCGCACGGCTATGACGCCGAACGCCGGCACCGAGCAGCCGGCGGGCGGCTGCGGCGACAGCACCCCGGCGCGATCCAGCCGGCCCGACGTGCGCCTCGGAGCTCGAGCCCTGGGAGGCGGCGCTGCTCGCCGGCATGGTCGCCAACCCGTCGGCGTTCGATCCCGTCGCCCATCCCGCAGGCGGCGCTGGCGGACGGCGCGAACCTGGTGCTGCAGGACATGTACGCACCAGGCTACATCGATCACGCGCGCCAGCAGCTACGCAGACGGGGCTCAGCCGCGCCGCTGCCCGACCGCCGCCGACATCGAGCAGCCCGCAGGAGCCGCCGGCCGCGCCGTACTTCACGAGCTGGCTGCGCCCGCAGATCCTCGCATGCGCTCGGCGCGTCGACGGCAGTGCCCGCAGAAGATCGCCGAATACCGACGCCTACTACGGCGGGCTGAAGATCCGCACGACGATCGACCTGCCGATGCAGCAGGCCGCGCAGCAGGCGGTCGACGCACGAGTTGCCGACCGGGCCCGGCGAGCCGACCGCGTCGCTCGTGGCGATCGACAACAAGACCGGCCAGGTCCGGGCGATGGTCGGCGGGCCGGTCGACGGCGACTGGACTACAGCAGTACCCGTTCAACCTCGCCACCGAGGGCTACCGCCAGCCCGGCTCGGCGTTCAAGGCCGTTCACGCTCGCCGTGGCGCTCGCGAGCACGGCTACGGCCCGGACTCGGTGCATCGACTCCGCGCCGCTGAACTCTCATCGTCCCCAACAGCGCCGGCAAGGAGCACTTCATCGTCCACAACTTCGGCAACACGTACTCGGGGCCGATCACGCTGCACGAGGCGACCGCCATCTCCGACAACACGCGTCTTCACCCAGGTCGGGATGTCACATCGGGACGGCACCAGCGGATCGCGACGATCGCCCAGGAGATGGGCATCCGCTCGCCGGTCTCCGACCAACTACGCGATGATCATCGGCGGCCTGAAGACCGGCGTCTCGACGCTCGACATGGCCCACGCCTACGAGACGTTCGCCACCGGCGGCATCAAGGTCTACAACCCGACGCTCGGCGACGTCGACCGAGGGTCCGATCGGGATCGCGTCCGATCAGCTGCCCGACAGATCATCTGCGCGGCACGCCGAGCTCGTCACCGACACCCCGCACTACCGGCGGGTCCTCCCGCGTCGGTCGCCGACGGAGATCCACGACGATGCTCGAGGGCGTCGTCACGCCGGCGGCACCGGCACCGAACGCGGCGATCCCGGGCGTCGTCGTCGTCGGGCAAGACCGGCACGACCTCCGAACTACGGCGACGCGTGGTTCGTCGGCTGGACGCCGCAGATCACGACCGCGGTCTGGGTCGGGTTCCCGAACAGAGCTCGTGCCGATGACGACGCAGTACAACGGCGCGCCCGGTCGAGGGCGGCACGTTCCCGGCGATCATCTGGCACAACTTCATGGACCAGGCGCTGCAGATCCTCGCCACCGAGGCTGCGCAGGAGCCACCAGGGGACGACCGGAGCGACGGGCACCGCACCGGGGTCGCGACGAATCCGACCGGCGACCGCCACGCAACCCGAGCGCGGTCACGCCGTCGGCGGGCGACCACTGGCACGGGCGACGGCGGCAGCACCGGCACCGGCACCGGCACCGGCAACGGCGCCGACGACCGGCACGGGCACGGGCAACGGCGGCAACACCGGCACCGGCACCGGTAACGGCGGCAACACCGGCACGGGCAACGGCGGTGACACCGGCACGGGCACCGGCGGCAGCACCGGCACCGGCACGGGTAACGGCGGCAACTCCGGGGGCGCGTCGCCAGGCGGCTCAGGCGGCGCCGGACTCGGCGGCGGCAGCTCCGGCACCGGCGCCGCCAACGGCCCCAGCAGCACCGGTGGCGGGTACCGGGCCGCGACACGTAGCGGCTTCCCGGCGGCGCTGAACCGCCACGGCAGCTCGACCGCCCGCGTGATCCCGATCCGCCGCGCGGCGACCATCGCCCGGGTCGCGCCACGCACCGGTGCGCGCGGACGATCGTCACCGGTCCGCCCGGCGAGGTCGCCGCCGTTGTCGACAGCTCGATCCCCAGCGCCTGCGTCAGCTTGCCCGGTCCGGAGCACAGCATCGCGCAGCGAGCGACCGACCGCGTCGCTCGCGCATCAGCTCGATCCCCGTCGACCGGCTCCAGCGCGCGGATCAGCACGGCCGCCCCGACCCCTCGGCCGCTCGCAGACCGCGTTGAGCATCGCGTGGATCGCCATAGGAGCGGTAGACGTAGGCGACGCCCGGGCGGCCCGAACAGCGTCGCGGTCCGCGGCGTCAGACCGACGAACGCATGGCAGGCCGGCTCGGAGTCGTGGTAGGCCTCGGTCTCGACGATCACGCCGGCACTCGCCGCTGGCGAACGACGCAGCCGATCAGGTCGCGCGCGACCTCGAGCACCGGCCGGTCGTAGAACGCTGCGCCTCACTCCGACGGCGGCCGAGCGCGCCGCCGCCGAGCCGACGGCTGCACGCGCGCGGTCCAGCTGCTCGCGCACGCGCGCGAGGCTCGTGCCGCCCTCGCGAGACCTTCGACTCGAGCCACGCCCCGTCGGCGAGCAGCTCGTAGAAGCTCGTCGTCGAGCAGCGGCGACTGCGGCCGCGAGCTCGTCGGGCGTCAGCTCGGACAGCGTCTTGCCCTGCGAGCACCGCCTCCGCACCAGCCCGGCGACGACGCCGTGCGCCTCACGGAACGGCATCCCGCGCCGGACGAGCAGATCGGCGACGTCGGTGGCCGCGAGGAACTCGTCGGCGGCGGCGGCGGCGAGCCGCTCGCGGTTGAAGCGTGATCGACCCGACCATCCCGGTCGCAGCCGCGAGGCAGAGCTCGAGCGTGTCGACAGGCGTCGAACAGGTGCTCCTTGTCCTCCTGCATGTCCTTGTTGTAGGTCAGCGGGAGCGCCGTGCATGACGCCGTGGAGGGCGACCAGGTGACCGGCGATCCGCGGCGCCTTGGCGCGCAGCAGCTCGGCCGCGTCGGGGTTCTTCTTCTGGGGCATGATCGACGAGCCCGACGCCCAGGCGTCCGAGACCTCGCAGAAGCCGAACTCCTCGCTCGACCACAGCACGATCTCGGCCCCGAGCCGCGACAGGTGGGTCGCGCAGGTCGCCGCCGCGGCCAGGTAGTCGAGCACGAAGTCGCGGTTGGAGACGGCGTCGATCGAGTTCTCGGCGACGCGCTCGAAGCCGAGCTCCGCGGCGACCAGCGACCGGTCGGTGTCGAAGTTGACGCCGGCGAGCGCGCCGGCGCCGAGCGGCAGCGCGCCGGTCGCCGTGCGGTCACCGCCTGAACCGCGCGCGGTCGCGCAGCAGCATCCACACGTAGGCCAGCAGATGGTGGCCGAGGTAGACCGGCTGCGCGCGCTGGAGGTGCGTGTAGCCCGGGCATCGGCCAGTCGAGGTGCGCGCTCGGCGGACTCGATCAGCGTCGCCGCCGAGCGTCCCGATCGCGGTCCAGCGGCGACGCTCGCGTGCGCGCGCACGAACATCGCGACGTCGGTCGCGACCTGGTCGTTGCGCGAGCGCGCGGTGTGGAGCCGGCCGCCGACGGCGCCGGCGATCTCCGTCACCCGCCGTTCGATCGCCATGTGGATGTCCTCGTCGCGCGTCGGCGAACGGGAACGTGCCGTCGGCCAGCTCGCCGCGCGACCTGCTCCAGCGCGGCGAGCAGCTCGTCCCGATCCGCGTCGGAGATGATCCCCTGCGCGGCGAGCATCGCGGCGTGGGCGACGCGACTGCTGCGACGTCGTAGGGCCCGAGCCGCCAGTCGAAGCCAGATCGAGTCGTTCAGGCGCCGGAAGGCGTCGTCCTGCGGCTCGGAGAAGCGCGACATCAGCGCCGCGATCCTACGCGGTCCGAGCACCGCCCGCAGCGCCGCCGCCGACGCGCGCGACCGCGGACCTCGGTCATCTCCGGGGAAGAACGGCAGCGCGATCGACCGCGCGGCGACGTCCTCGCAGACCGGGAACTCGCCCTCGCGATGGCCGAAGCGTCTCGCGGTAGTAAGCTCATCAGGTGGATCGCCGGGAAGTACGGCTTGCTCGGGACACCCGTGCGCACCGAGCGCCCGGACGGTCTCGTCGCGGTCGACGCCGCGCGGCAGCTGGACGACGAACACGAACCAGCCGCGGCGGGCGCCGCCGGTGTCCGCGCACGGCAGCGCCAGACCCTCGATCTCGGCGCGAGCGCCTCGCGATACATGGCCGCGACTCCCGTCGCGGCCGGCGAGCATCGCGTCGAGGCGCTGCAGCTGGGCGAGCCCGAGCGCGCAGGCGATGTCCGAGAGGCGGTAGTTGAAGCCGAGGCGGTCGTGATCGAGCCAGCCCATGTCCGGCGCGCGGCCCTGGTTGCGCTCGGAGTCGATCCGCTCCTTGAGCGCGGCGTCGACAGCAGGTGACGATCCCCCCTCCCCGGTCGTCAGCTGCTTGTTCGGCGTAGAAGCCGAACACCGCCGGATGGCCGCGGCCGCCGACCGGCCGCCCGTCCGGCTGGACGGCGCCGAGCGCCTCGCAGGCGTCCTCGACGATCGGCAGCCCGAGCGCGCTCGAACGCGCCGATGTCGGCCGGGTAGCCGAACACGTGGACGGGCAGCAGCGCCGTCGTGCGCGTCGGTCACCGCGGCCGCGGCGGCCTCGGGATCGAGGTTGAGGGTGACCGGATCGATGTCGGCGAACACCGGCCGGGCGCGCTCGTACAGCGACGACGTTCGCGCTCGCGACGAACGAGAACGGGCGTCGTGACGACCTCGTCGCCGTCGCTGACGCCGACCGCCCGCAGCGCCAGGTGCAGACCGGCCGTCCCGCTCGAGACCGCGCTCGCGTACGGAGCGCCGACCCGGGCGGCGAACGCCCGCTCGAACTCGCGGCAGCCACCGGCCCCAGCGACAGCTGCCCGGAGCGCAGCACCGTCGAGCACCCGCGCTCCTCCTCGCGCCGCCGATCACCGGGCGGGCGAGCGGGATCAGCTCCGGGCTCGCGGTCACGCGTCCGGACGCGGCGCTCGACGCCGGCGTCCCCGGCGAGCCGCGGCGCCGCCGGCCTGCATCCCGTACTCGAGCGAGTCGACGAGCGCCTCCCACGAGGCCTCGATCACGTTCTCCGAGACGCCGATCGAGCCCCACACGCGCGTCGCCGTCGGAGGCGTCGAGCAGCACGCGCGTGACCGCGCTCGGTGCCCTTGGTCTCGTCGAGGATGCGGACCTTGAAGTTGACGAGCTCGATGTCCGCGAGATGCGGATGGATCTCGACGAGCGCCTCGCGCAGCGCGCGGTCCAGCGCGTTGACCGGGCCGTTGCCCTCGGCGGTGCGGACGTAGCGCTCGCCGTCGACCCAGATCTTGATCGTCGCCTCGGTCTCGACGCGGCCGTCGGCCCGCTTCTCGACGATCACGCGCCAGGACTCCAGGCGGAACAGCGGCTCGTAGTCGCCGGTCTCCTTGCGCAGCAGCAGCTCGAACGAGCCGTCGGCGGCCTCGAAGTGATAGCCGCGGTGCTCGAGCTCCTTGACGCGCTCGACGACCCGCTCGCGCCGTCGTCGTCGAGCGAGATCCCGGCCGCGCGGCGCGCGCGGCCGTGCACCGGTCCCCTTGCCCGACAGCTCGGAGATGAGCACCTCGCGCCGGTTGCCGACGAGCGCCGGATCGATGTGCTCGAAGGTCGCCGGGTCGGCGGTGACGCCGGCGACGTGCATCCCGCCCTTGTGGGCGAACGCGTTGCGCCCGACGTACGGCTGGTCGGGATCGGGCGTGAAATTGAGCAGCTCGTCGAAGTAGTGGGCGGTCGGGGTCAGCGTCGCGAGCTGCGCGTCGGTGAGGCACTCGTAGCCCGAGCTTGAGCTGCAGGTTGGCGATGATCGTGATCAGATTGGCGTTGCCGCAGCGCTCGCCGTAGCCGTTGATCGTCCCCTGGACGTGCGTCGCGCCCGGCACCGACCGCGGCGAGCGTGTTCGCGACCCCGCAGCCTGCGTCGTCGTGGCAGTGGATCCCGACCGCCGCACCCCGGCCGGCCCGAGCGCCGGCGACGACCGTCGGCCATCGCCGCCGCGATCCGCGTCGGGCAGCGTGCCGCCGTTGGTGTCGCAGCAGACCACCGTCTCGGCGCCGGCCCGCGCGGCCGCGCGCAGGCAGGCGAGCGCGTACTCGCGGTCGTCCGCGAAGCCGTCGAAGAAGTGCTCGGCGTCGTAGAGCGACGCGCTTGCCCGCCGCCGACCAGGAACGCGATCGACTCGGCGATCATCGCGCAGGTTCTCCTCGCGGTCGACCTTGACGACCTTCTCCAGATGCAGGCCCCAGGTCTTGCCGACGAGCGTGCAGACCGGCGCGAAGCAGTCGGCGAGGACCTGCAGCGCCGGGTCCTCATCGGCTCGCAGGTCGCGCCGGCGGGTCATCCCGAAGGCGGCGATCTGGGCGTGCGCGAAGCGCTCGGCCGGCGAGCAGCTCGAACAGCTCCAGCTCCTTGGGGTTGGAGCTCGGGAAGCCGGCCTCGATCAGGTCGATCCCGAGCTCGTCGAGCCTGTGCGCGACCCGCAGCTTCTCCTGCGCGGACAGCGACATTCCCTCCCCCTGCATGCCGTCGCGCAGGGTGCGTGTCGTACAGCTCGATCCGGCTCATGCGAGCTGCGCTCAGGCGGCTCGGTCGTCGGGAACCTTGACGACGTCGAGCCACTCGTGGTAGCGCGGGTCGCGACCGTGCAGCGCGTCGTCGAAGACCCGCTGGAGCGTCGGCGTGATCGGGCCCGCGGCTCGCCGGCGCCGATCAGGTGGTCGTCGATCTCGCGCACCGGCGACGAGCTCAGCCGCGGTTCCGGTCATGAACACCTCGTCGGCGAGGATACAGCTCCGCGCGGGCGAGGTCGCGCTCGACGACCTCGTAGCCGAGGTCGCCGGCGATCGTGGATGATCGACCGGCGGCTGATCCCGTCGAGGATCCCGGCCGTCTGCGGCGGCGTGATCAGCTGCGCCGTCACGGACGACGTAGATGTTCTCGCCCGAGCCCTCGCAGACGAACCCGCGGGCATCGAGCAGGATCGCCTCCTCGTAGCCGGCCTTGGTCGCCTCGATCTTGGCCAGCACGCTGTTCAGGTACTGACCGCGAGGCCTTCGCATGGGGGATCAGCGAGTCGGGCGAGATCCGCCGCCAGCTCGAGACCTTGGCGCGCACGCCCGCGATCCTTGCTCTCCTCGCCCAGGTACGCGCCCCACGGCCAGACCGCGATCGACACCTCGACCGGCGCGTCGAGCGGGTTCAGGCCCATCTGGCCGTAGCCGCGGAACGACGATCGGGCGGATGTAGCACTCGCGCAGGTCGTTGGCGGCGATCAGCTCGTGCGTCGCCGAGCGCAGCTCCTCGAGCGTGTACGGGATCGGCATGTAGTACAGCTCGGCCGAGCTTGAACAGCCGCTGCGAGATGATCGATGTGGCGGAAGATCGCCGGGCCCTGCGCCGTGTCGTAGGCAGCGCTCGCCCTCGAACACGCCCGTGCCGTAGTGCAGCCCGTGGGTCAGTACGTGTACCTTCGCGTCCTCCCAGGCAACGAGCTCTCCGTTGTGCCAGATGAGGTCCGCTTGTTCCACGGCGTGCTCCTTAGAGGTGGTCGTAGGACGGCCCGGGTCGCCTGCGCGGTGCCCGCGTCGCCCCCCAGGTCCGCCGTGCGCAGGCCCTCGGCCAGCGCACGGTCGACGGCCGATTCTATCGCCGCCGCCTCGGTCTCCATCGCCGAGTCCGTGGCGGAGCATCAGCGCCGCCGACAGGAACATCGCCAGCGGGTTCGCCGCGCCGGTGCCGGCGATGTCCGGCGCCGAGCCGTGCACGGGCTCGAACACGCCCGGGGCCGGCGCCCGCTCCGAGCGAGGCGCTCGGCAGCATCCCGATCGAGCCGGTCAGCATCGCCGCCTCGTCGCGAGAGGATGTCGCCGAACATGTTCTCGGTGACGATCACGTCGAAGTGCCGCGGGGCTCGGCGACGAGCCGCATCGCGGCGTTGTCGACGAGCAGGTGCTCGAGCTCGACGTTCGGGAACTCGCGCCGCGTGGACCTCGCGTGACCACCTCGCGCCACAGCCGGCTGGTCTCCAGCACGTTCGCCTTGTCGACGCTCGTCACGCGCGAGCGGGCCGCGCCGAACGCGACCCGCGCGATCCGCTCGATCTCCTCGCGCGTGTAGACGCAGGCGTCCGAGGCGCGAGTCGGCGGTCCGCGTCTTCTCGCCGAAGTAGATCCCGCCCGGTCAGCTCGCGCACGACGAGCAGATCGGTGCCCTCGATGATCTCGCGCCGCAGCGGGCTGGCGTCGTACAGCGCCGGAAGCGGGCGTGACCGGCCGCAGGTTGGCGAACAGCCCGAGCCCCTTGCGCAGGCCGAGCAGCCCCTGCTCGGGTCGCGGCTTGCCGGGGTCGGTGGTGTCCCACTTCGGGCCGCCGACGGCCGCCAGCAGGACCGCGTCGGCGGCGCGGCAGGCGCGCGAGCGTCTCGTCGGTCAGCGCGACGCCGTGGGCGTCGATCGAGGCGCCGCCGAACGCGTGCTCCTCGTACTCGAACTCTCCGGCGCCGACGGCGCTCAGGACCTCGACCGCCGGGCCGGTGATCTCCGGGCCGATGCCGTCGCCGGGCAGCAGGATGATGTGGCGGGGCATCAGGAGGCGGGAGGCTAGCCGAGCCGGGCGGGGCGCAGGCTCGAACAGGCCGTGTTCGCCTTCTGGAACGCCGGGCTGTCGATATCGATGTTGCTGAGCGCCTTGAGGATCCCCACGCGCAGCCCGCTGCCGACGGGATCGGGAACGTTGATCCCGTGGCGGCGGAGGCACTCGACAAATTCGAGCGCCTGCTGGCGGCGCTGCGCGAGCTGCGACGGCGACAGGTTGAGCTGCGGGAAAGCGGCCACGAGCTCGGCGTGGCAGTCGGCGACCGCGGCCTGGATCTCGGACGTGGAGTACTCGTTCAGCAGCTGCCGGACCGCCGCGCCGGCCCCGGCCGTGCCGGTGGCGGCCGAGTCGGGCACGTTCACGCCATGCGCGCGCATGCACTTCGCGAGGTCGACCCGCGCCCTGACCTGGGCGTCGGTCGGGGCCGTGAGCGAAGCGCTTGGCGCAGCGGCCGTGGACGTCGACGTCGACGACGAGCCGCACGCGGCGGCACCGGTCGCGACCGCCGCCGCCGCCAGCGACACGAGCAGGGCCCGGCGCATCACTCGGCCGCCTCCGCCGCCGGCTGGAGCCCTCGGGCCGAGCCGCGATCCGGCTCCTCCTCGCGGCTGAGGCTGGACGGCCACCAGTTCCAGCGCCCGAGCAGGATGACGGTCGACGGGCACGAGCAGCGTGCGCACGAGGAACGTGTCCATCAGGATGCCGACCGCGAGGCCGAAGCCGATCGCCCGCAGCTGGCTGCCGCCGCGAGCCGCCGCCGCCGACGATCGCGAACACCGCGAACGTGCCGCCGAGGATGATCCCGGCCGAGGTCACGGTCGAGCCCGGTCCGGGAGATCGCCTTGACGACGGCGTCGCGCAGCGGCAGGTGGCGCGCCTCCTCGCGGATCCGCGTCATCACGAGGATGTTGTAGTCCTCGCCGAGCGCGAGCAGGAAGATGAACATCAGGAACGGGCAGGACGAAGCTGATGCCGCCGTCGCCGCCGATGTCGATGAAGACGATCGTGGCGACCCCGAGCGCGGCGAGGTACGAGAACGCGACGCTGACGATCAGGTACAGCGGCGCGACCGCGCTGCGCAGCACGAGCGCGAGCAGGAGCCCGATCGCGATGATCGCGACCGGGACGATCGACCCGCAGGTCGTGGTTGGCGGTGCTGGTTGATGTCGTAGACGGCCGCCGCCTCGCCGGCGACGCCGCGAGTCGGCGCCCCGGAGGCCGGCGGCAGCGTTCGACAACGCGGTGCGGATCGCCGGGGTCGCGTTCATCGCCGCGGTCGAGCTCTGCGCCGCCGGCCGCAGCGCTCGCCTCGAACTGGATCACGCGGCCGGTCGCGGATACGAACAGCGCGGTCGCGCCGGTAGGCGTTGTACAGCGCCGGCGGCGACCGTCGCGATCCGGCCGGCTCGGACACCGGCAGGTGCTGCGGAGGCCCGAGCGCGGCGTGCAGGGCGGGTAGCTGCGCGGGCGTCAGGGTCGTCCCGTTCGGGATCGAGCGGACCTGCGAGCTGGGCTGAAGCGCCCCGAGCGTGCAGCGAGCTGTCGGCCGTCGCGATCGCGCCGGGGTCGTGCCAGACCGACGGCGCGTACGCGAGGACCAGGTTCGCCGGATTGCTGGTCGTCTGCGGGAAGTGCGCGGCCAGCGCGCGTTGCCCGGCGGCCGCATCGGAGCCCGCCGGGGCGCTCGTCGTCGCCGCCGAAGCCGCCGGACTTGTAGCCGAGCGCGCCGGCGGCGAGCGCGAGGAACGACGAGCACGCCGACGACCGAGCGTCAGCTCCGGGCCGCCGCACCAGCCGGCTGGCGACCGTCCCCCAGACGCCCTCGCGCTGGGTGCCGGGCTCGATCTTCGACGGCCAGAACGCCCTGCGGCCGAGGATCGCCAGCAGCGCGGGCAGCAGCGTCAGCCCGAGCAGCAGCATCACCGCGACCCCGACCGCGAGCGGGACGCCGAGGTCGTGGTAGAGCCCGAAGCTCGCGAGCAGCAGCGTCAGCAGCGCGATGATCGACCGTGCCGGCCGAGGCGGTGATCGACTCGCCGACGCGGATCGAGCGCGCGCTCACCGCATCGTGTGGCTCCTGGCCGTCGCGCAGCTCCTCGCGCACGCGGAAGACGAGGAACAGGCCGTAGTCGGTGCCCGCGCCGAGCAGCAGGATGATCAGCAGGACCTCGGTGATCGAGGAGATCTGCAGCGCCGCTCGCGCCCGAGCCCGCCGATCACCCGCATCGAGATCAGCAGCGCGAGACCGCTCGGGCAGCAGCGTGATCAGCGCCGCGGGAACCGAGCGGAACACGATCAGCAGGCAGCACGATGATGAACAGGAACGAGAAGCGCCTGCACCTGGTTCCCGGCCTTGTTCGAGCTCGCCTGGTTGGCGACGAGCGTCGCCACCTGGCCGGCGACGTGGAGCTCGCAGCCCGCCGGCGGGGTTCGGCCCTGCGTGAAGGTCGCCTCCAGGCCGTCGATCGACGTCCTTGTCCTTGGTCATGTCGTTGGCGCTCGAGCGTGGGCGCGCACCCGGCAGCGCCGCGCTGCGAAGCCTCCGCCGAGACGCCGACCGCGCGTGGCCGACCTGACTTGCGCCACGCCGGTCGGCGAGCTTCGCCTCGCGCTCGACGCGGCCGAACGTCGGCGGACGTCAGCGCCCGGGCGCGACGGCGATGATCGTCATCGACGCGATCTTGCCCGCCGCGCCACCGCCGAGCAGCGGCGCGGCGAGGTTCGGCGGCCCGGCGTGCTCGGGGCGCTCGCGCTCAGGAAGGCGCTGTTGTTGTCGTTCACCTCGCTGGAGAGCGACGGGAACGCGACGGACGTGACGATCGCCACGAGCAACCAGAAGACGACGATCAGCCAGCGGAAGCGCACGACGAACCGTGCCAGTGCCTCATATGCGTCGTTGACCGATCTGGGTGCTCGCATCGCGTCGCGTCTCCTTGGTCGTGTCCCTTCCCGCGGGTCAGGGTACGGCTTCCGATTCGCGGGCGAAACGTCCCCGAGGTGGAATTCGATCTCCGCCTATGGGTGGACTCGCGGCGATCGGACCGCATCGGGACTACGTCGAGACCCCGCAGGCACTGTATTTCGCGGGTGCCGGTGCGACCATCGGTGAATGAGGGCCAATGCCCGTCGGCTCGTGGCCCTCCTTGAGGGCGCCTTGCTCACGCTACTCACCGCCGCCTCGGCGCAGGCCAGCGCCGCTGTCCTGACGCCGAACCGTTTCGACGACCCGCCCAGCGGGGCCGCCACCTGCTCCGATGCGACCAACGGCTGCTCCCTGCGTGGCGCCATCGCGGCGGCGCAGGCCGGTGACACGATCCGGCTCGCGGCCGGCACCTACACGCTGAGTCTCGGAGCGCTGGCTCCGACCGCCGCGATCACGATCCAAGGCGCCGGCGCGACTGCGACGACGATCCGGCAGACCGGCCAGGACAGGGTCATCGATGATCACGAAGCGAGCGCGCTGACGATCAGCGGAGTGAC
Source organism: uncultured Solirubrobacterales bacterium (assembly GCA_963705995.1). Taxonomy (GTDB): domain Bacteria; phylum Actinomycetota; class Thermoleophilia; order Solirubrobacterales; family Solirubrobacteraceae; genus Palsa-465. Next base: position 64,749 of record CAVPLN010000003.1, on the reverse strand, counting down.
GATCACGGGGGGCGATCTCGTCGGAGCGCCGGGGGCCAACGGCGCGAGCGCGGGCCAAGGCGGCGAGAACGGAACCTCGGTGAACGGCGCCGGGATCGAGGGCGGGAACGAGCTGACCCTCACCGACGTGATCGTGACCGGAAATCGCGCCTACGGCGGCAACGGGGGTAACGGAGCGAGCGGTTCGCCGGGAGCAGGTGGCACGGGCGGTGAGGGCGGCAGCGCCTATGACGTGGGCGTCAGCGGCACATCCGTGCTCAATCTGACCGATGTCGCGATCACCGACAACATCGGCCAGTCGGGCAGCGGCGGCAAGGGCGGGAACGGCGGAGCGAGCGGCGACGGCGGGGACGGCGGCAACGGCGGGCAGGCGAGCGGCGGCGGCGTGGGAGACGGCCTGACATCAACGATTAACGCCACCGACACGCTGATCGCGAACAACAAAGCGCTGTCGGGTGCCGGTGGCGCCGGCGGGGACGGCGGCACGGCCTCGGGGACCCCGGGCGGCGGCGGCGAGGGCGAGCCCGGGATCGGTGGCGGCCTGTTCAGCAACGGCGCCGTGAACCTGACCAACGTGACGGTCACGGGCAACACGGCCGGCGGCTCGGCCGGCGGCCGCGGTGGAACGGCGCGGAGCTCGGGCACGCCGACCAAGGGAGGCGCCGGCGGTATCAGCTGGGGCGGCGGCGGCGGCGCGTTCGCGCTCTACAACGGAGCGTCGGGACAGTTCGCGTCGGTCACAATCGCAGCCAACACGGCGACGAGCGTTGCGGCCGCCGCCGGCGGTTCCGGCTCGGACGGCGGTGCCACCGGCGCGGCGGGCATCCTTTATCCCGCAGTCGGGGGTGACATCGATGTCTCGATCGCGACGCTCACGGTCCGCGGCTCGATCATCGCCTCCGGGCAGGCGGGCGCGGGCACCCAGAACTGCTCTGTCAACGGCACGCTGACGAGCGGCGGCTACAACCTCGAGGACCGCGATCAATGCTTCGCGGCGACGATGCCGAGCGATCACACGTCCACACCGGCTGGTCTGGGACCGCTTCAGAACAATCGCGGTCGGACCGAGACGATGGCGCTCGAGCCGGGTAGCGCGGCGATCCGCGCCGGCGCCTCGCCATGCTTGAACGCCGCCTCCACTCCACTCGGCACTGACCAGCGCGGTTTGCCGCGGGGCGCCCCGTGCGACATCGGCGCGTTCGAGGGCCAGGCGCCCACGGCGAGGACCGCGCCGACCGTCAGGGGGTCGGCCATCGTCGGCCACTCGATCGTTTGCTCCGCGGGGGTATTCGGTGGCGATGAGCCACAGACGAGCGCGGTTCAGTGGTTGCGAGACGGGGCGCCGATCGCCGGCGCCGGCGGCGCCTCCTACGTGCTCTCGACTGCTGACGCGCACCAGAGTGTGAGCTGCCGGCGGACCGTGACGAACGCGTTCGGATCGGCCGGCGCGACGAGCGCCGCGGTGCTGCCGGCGCTCGCGCCGCCGGCTCTGAGCAAGCTGAGGCTTCTCCCGGGCCGCGTGCGCGACCGGCATCGCGAGACGATCGCGTTCTCGCTCAGTGGGCAGGGTGCGAAGGTCAGCTTCGCCCTGCGCCGCAGACTCGAGGGCGTTCGGCGCGGCAAGCGCTGTCTCGCGCCACCGCGCAAACGGAGTCGCAAGCGCCCAAAGGCGTGCACGCGCCTCGTGTTGACGCGGGGCGAACCCGCAACGCGCGCCGAGCCGGTCGGTGCCGAGTCGCTTCGCTGGACCCCACGCGGTCTGAAGGCCGGCAGTTACGTGCTGAGCGCTTCGGCGGCGAGGGGCGGCACCGCCACGGTCACGTTCTCCGTCCGCTGAGGTTCAGCCGCACGTATTCGAGCACGAGCGGATCCCCGGCGCGGGCGAGGACGCGGTCGATGAACGGCCCCCGAAGGCTCTCCGGGAGCGGGTCCAGATGGCGCACGAGGCACACGGTCCGCACGAACGCACGGGGGTCGGCGGGCGTGACCGGCTTGGGCTCGAGCCAGCAATCGACCTGCTCGAACCCTGCGCGAACGAGACGCTCGTGGGTGTCCTCGGCGGTCGCGTAGTTCCATGGCCCTTGCCAGCCCTCGAAGTACGATTGCGAACGGCTCCTCGGCGGCGACCGAGTCGGCGAGCCTGCGGAACGCGTCGATGTTCCCGTGGCCGCCGCACTGGGCCAGCAGCCTCGCGCCGGGCTTCATCGAGCGAAACAGCGCGGAGAACATCGCGTCGTGGTCCTTGACCCAGTGGAAGGTCGCGTTCGAGAAGGCGACGTCGACCGGCTCGGGCAGCGACAGCTCGACGAGGTCCTGGCACAGGATCGTCGCCTTCGGGTCGCCGCCGAGCGCCTCGGCGGCGTGCGCGGCCATCGAGGGCGAGACATCGACCCCATAGACGCGGCCACGAGGCACGCGGTCGGCGAGCAGCGCGGTGACTCGCCCCGATCCGCAGCCGGCATCGAGCACGACCTCCTCGCCGCGCAGCGTCGAGCCGCTCGAGTTGCTCGCGTGCCCACGTGAGCTGGATGTCGGACACGCGGTCGTAGCTCGCCGCGTCCCAGTCGCGTGACGGAGAGCTCACCGCGAGCGCCGTCGTCACAGGCCCCGAGCGCTCGCGCGAGCGCTTCGTAGCCGGCGATCGCGTCCTCCTGGGCAAGGGTCAGCGCGATGTCGTCGAGCCCGTTCAGCAGCCGGTGCTTGATCTCGGGGTCGATCTCGAAGCGCGCCGTGCCGCCCGGCCAGCGCACCTCCTGCGCCGGCGAGGTCGACCTGGCGCCTCGCCGGCCTGCGGCGATCGCCGCAGCACTCCTCGCTGGCAGCGCGCACCGGGCAGCAGGCCGATCTTCGTGCAGTTGGAGCGGAAGATGTCGGCGAAGCTCGGCGCGATGATCGCCTGGAAGCCGTAGTCCTCGAGCGCCCACGGGGCGTGCTCGCGGCTCGAGCCGCAGCCGAAGTTGCGCCCGGCGACGAGGATCGGGTTGCGTCGGCAGCTCCCAGTCGGGCTCCTTGGCCCAGTCGTAGAACAGGAACTCGCCGAAGCCCGGTCCGCTCGACCCGCTTGAGGAACTGCTTGGGGATGATCTGGTCGGTGTCGACGTCGTCGCGGTCGAGCACGCTGACCGCGCCCGGTGATCGTCTCGATCGCTTTCATGACTCGGCGCCCTCCCATTCGCGGATGTCGACGAAATGGCCCTCGATCGCCGCCGCGGCGGCCATCTGCGGCGAGACGAGGTGCGATCGCGCGCCCGCGGCCCTGGCGGCCCTCGAAGTTGCGGTTCGAGGTCGAGGCGACCGCGCTCGCCGGGCGCGGCGATGTCCGGGTTCATCCCCAGGCACATCGAGCAGCCGGCGCCGCGCCAGTCGAAGCCGGCCTCGCGGAAGACCTCGTCGAGCCCCTCGCGCTCGGCCTGCGCCTTGACCTGCTGGGAGCCCGGCACGACCATCGCGTAGACGCGGTCGGCGACCTTGCGGCCCGTCGATCACCGCGGCGGCCGCGCGCAGGTCGCCGATCCGCGAGTTCGTGCACGAGCCGATGAACACGCGGTCGAGCCGGATCTCCTCGATCGGCGTGCCGGCCTCGAGGCCCATGTAGTCGAGCGCGCGCTCGTCCTGCTCGGACGAGCGGCTCGGGCACCGCGCCGGCGACGCCGACGACCATCTCGGGGTTCGTGCCCCAGGTCACCATCGGGCTGATCGCGGCCGCGTCGATCACGACCTCGCTGTCGAAGCGTCGCGCCCGGGTCGGTGCGCAGCTACGCGCCACGCTCGTCCGGCACCTCGGCCGGCGCCGCCGGGCGGCCGATGACGTAGTCGAACGTGGTCTGGTCCGGAGCGATCATGCCGGCCCGGCCGCCGCCCTCGATCGTCATGTTGCAGACGGTCATCCGGCCCTCCATCGACAGCGCCTCGATCGCCGGCCCGGCGTACTCGACGACGTGGCCGACCGCGCCGGCGACGCCGATCTGGCCGATCGTCGCCAGGATCAGGTCCTTGGCGGTGACGCCGAAGCCGAGCGCGCCCTCGTAGCGGATCCGCATCGACTTCGGGCTTCGCCTGCACCAGGCACTGGGTGGCGAGCACGTGCTCGACCTCGCTGGTGCCGATCCCGAACGCGAGCGCGCCGAACGCGCCGTGGGTGGCGGTGTGGGAGTCGCCGCAGACGATCGTCATCCCGGGCTGGGTCACGCCCAGCTCGGGGCCGATCACGTGGACGATCCCCTGGTGCTCGGAGCCGAGCGAGTACAGCGGGATCCCGAACTCGGCGCAGTTGCGCTCGAGCGTCTCGCACCTGCACGCGGGAGAGCTCGTCCTTGATCCGCGCGGCGACCGGGGTCCCGTCGGTCGGGACGTTGTGATCGGCGGTGGCGAGCGTGCGGTCGGGCCGGCGCACGCTGCGGCCGGCAAGCCGCAGCCCGTCGAACGCCTGCGGGCTCGTCACCTCGTGGACGAGGTGCAGATCGATGTACAGCAGGCCCGGCGCGACCTCGTGGCGCCTCCCAGATCTTGTCGAACAGGCTCTGTGGCATGGCTCATCTCAGCTCCTCCTCAGGCCGGCGCTCACGACCGCGAGCAGCACGGCCTCGTCGTCCTCCAGGGTTCTCGAAATGGTGCGGCAGGTCGGCGTCGAAGGTGACGCAGTCGCCTGTCGGCCAGCGCGTGGCGCGCGCCGTCGCAGCACGAGCACGACCTCGCCGCGCTCGACGAGCGCCGTCTCGCGGCTGCCCGGCTCGTGCATCGGCGGATCGCCGGGCCCGCCGGTGACCGCGCCCGGGCGCGAGCGTGTGGCGCGACAGCTCGGCGCGCTGGCCGGGCAGCGGCGGGCGTCAGGATCTCGTAGCGGTGGCCGCGCGCGCGGTCGGCCCGCGGCGGCGCTCGGCAGCGCGCACGATGGTCACCGCGCCGCCCTCGTCGAGCCGCAGCAGCTGAGACAGCCGCAGCTCCAGGCCGGCGGCGATCCGCGTGGCCACCTGCAGCGTCGGCGACGTCTCCCCCCGCTCGACCTGCGAGAGCATCGGCGCGCTGACGCCCGAGCGCTCGGCCAGGTCCCGCAGGGACAGGTCCATCGCCTCGCGCAGCGCGACGCGACCCGGCGGCGCCGAGCGTGATGCTCGCCGTCGTCATACGCTTGTACGTTATCACGTACGACCGTCACGTACGTCGGCGCCTGGTAGCCTCAGCGATGCTCACTCGCGCCCCGACGTCCTCGTGCTCGGCGGCGGTGGCGTGCTCGGCGAGGCGTGGATGATGGGCGTGCTCGCCGGCATCGAGGACGCGACCGGCTTCGATCTGCGCCGCTGCGAGTATTTCGTCGGGACCTCAGCGGGCTCGATCGTCGCCGCGCGGCTCGCGGCCGGGATCGTCCCCGCCGGCCGGAGTCGATGCGGAGTGGAGCTTGCGCCGGTCGGCGACGCCGGTGCCGGCCGGTTGGCTCGGCGGCGCTCGCCGACCGCGCGCCGCGCCGGCCAATGGACGGCCGCTGCGGCTGGCGCCCCGTTCGTCCCGCTCGCGCTCGCGGCCGCGGCGTCCGCCCGGAGCGCTCGTCCGCGCGGGCCTGCTGCTCGCGGGCGCCGCGGCCGCACCGGATCGCTCGACGACCTGCGGCGAGCACATCGAGCGCCAGGGCGCGCGCTTCGACGGGCGGCTGCGGATAGCGGCCGTCGACCGCCGCGAGCGGCCGCCGGGTCGTGTTCGGCAGCCCCGGGGCGCCGGCGCGACCGTCGCCCAGGCGGTTCGAGGCCTCGTGCGCGGTGCCGTGGATGTTCGCGCCGGTCGATGATCGGCGGCGCGGAGTACGTCGACGGCGGCGTCTGGAGCCCGACGAACCTCGACGCCGCCCCCGCCGGCCGCGACACGCACGTGCTGTGCCTGAACCCGACCGCCGGCCTCAGCGGCGCGCCACCCGGCTGTTGACGCTGGCGCGCGCGTGGCGCGCTCGGCGGTCGCGGTCGAGGCGCTGCGCTGCGCCGGCGCGGCGCGATCGTGCGCACGATCGCCCCGGACGCCGACGCGCGCGGCGGCGATGGGCGCGGACTTCATGGACCCCGAGCCGCGAGCCGGAGTGCTCGCGGCCGGCTACCGCCAGGGGCTCGCGCTGACGCCGCAGCGCTACGGGGCGCTGACGGGCTCGGGCGCAGCCACAGCCACGGCCTGCGCCTCGTCGGCGACGCTGCGCCGGCGCACGGCGTTCGACAGCGCCCGGACGTAGGCGCGCGCGCCGCGCCTCGAGGATGTCCGTCGAGACGCCCTGGCCGGAGCCGGTCACGCCGCCGACCTCCAGCACGACCGAGGTCTCGCCGAGCGCGTCCTGCCCGCCGGTCACGGCGTCGACGCGGAACTCTCGCAGACGCGCGTCGACCCCGTGGCGGCGTTGATCGCGTGGAAGATCGCGTCGACCGGGCCGTCGCCGGTGAACGAACCGTCGAGCTCCTCGCCGTCGGGGCCGCGTCACGCCGACCGTGGCGTGCGGTGGGCGGCGCGAGCGAGGCCTCGACGTCGAACCACTCGAGCTCGTAGCCGGCGATCGCCTCGCGCGGAGCTCGTCGGTGACCAGCGCCTCGAGGTCCATCGCCGTGACCTGCTTCTTCTTGTCGGCGATCTCCTTGAAGCGCTTGAAGGCGATGTTCAGCGTCTGGCCGGTCGACGCTCGAAGCCGAGCTCGGCCAGCGCCTGCTGCAGCGCGTGCCGGCCGGAGTGCTTGCCGAGCACGATCGAGTTCGCGTCGCAGCCCGACCGTGGTCGCGTCCATGATCTCGTAGGTGCGTGCGCTCCTTGAGCACGCCGTCCTGGTGGATGCCGGACTCGTGCGCGAACGCGTTGCGCCCGACGATCGCCTTGTTGGGCTGCACCGGGTAGCCGGTCAGCCGCGAGACCAGCGCGGCTCGTCGGGCGATCTCCCGGTCGTGACCGCGCCGGTGTGCAGCCCGACGTCGGCCTGGCGCGTGTGCAGGAGCATGATGATCTCCTCGAGCGACGCGTTGCCGGCGCGCTCGCCGATGCCGTTGATCGCGCACTCCACCTGGCGGGCGCCCGCGAGCAGGCCGGCGAACGAGTTCGCCACCGCCAGGCCGAGATCGTCGTGGCAGTGGACCGACAGCACGACGTCGCGCAGATCCGGGACCAGCTCGTACAGCCGGGTCAGGAAGGCCGCGTACTCGTGGGGCATCGCGTAGCCGACGGTGTCGGGGATGTTGATCGTCGTGGCCCCCTCGTCGATCGCGATCTGGCACACCTCGGCGGTGAACTCGAGGTCGGCGCGGGTCGCGTCCATCGGCGAGAACTCGACGTCGTCGACGTACTGCTTGGCGTGCGCGACGGCGGCGCGGGCCTGACCCTTGACGTCCTCGCGCGTTGTCTGCAGCTGATGGTTGATGTGGATGTCGGAGGTCGAGATGAAGGTGTGGATCCGCGGCCGCGACGGCGTCGCGCACGGCGTTCCAGGCCGCGTCGATGTCGGCCACGTGCGTGCGCGCCAGGCCGGCGATCACCGGCCCTTCGACCGTCCGGGCGATCGCCTGGACCGCCTCGAAGTCGCCGGGCGAGGTGATCGGGAACCCGGCCTCGATCACGTCGACCCCGAGCCGCGCCAGCTGCTGGGCGATCTCGAGCTTCTCCTGTGTGTTCAGCGAGATCCCCGGCGACTGCTCGCCGTCGCGCAGCGTCGTGTCGAAGATCAGTACTCGGTTTGGATCGTCAGGCGGGTTCATGTCACTCCTTCAGTGTCTCGACTTGGCTTCTTCTCGTGCTGGTTCGCGGCTACGTGCGGCCGCCGGCGCGCTATTCCCCCCGAAGGGGGAGGAGAAGAAGTCGCAGGTCGAGGCGGAGTGCCATCTGCCTGCAGAGTACAGAGAAGCACGCCCGGGCGTCAACGACTGCAATGATGAACGCGGACACGCCCGTGCTGCTCTACTGGATCCAAGACGTCGCTCACTACCGCGGCAACGGCGGCCCGGACCTGTCCGTGATCGGGTTCGTGATTGCGGGCGCGATCGTCGGCGTGCTGCTGTACAAGCTGGCTGACCTTGGCGCGCTCGCGATCCGCCGGCGGCTCGCCGTGCGCCGCCGCGAGCGGGGCGACGCCGGCGCCGAGCGGCGTGCACGGGCGCTGATGGGCGAGCTCTGCCCGGACGGCTGGCGCGCGCAGATCACGCTGTTCGCCCCCGGCGATGAGCCCCCGGGCGCTCCGCCGGGCGAATGGGCACGCGTTGCGCTCGACTGGGCCGAGCTCGACCCCGAGCGTGGCGGTCCCGCCGTCGTCCGCCGTGTTTGGGCGCCGACGGTCGTCGCGGCGCTCGACGCGATGGTCGCCGACCGCCGCACCGACGAGACGCTCGAGCAGATCGAGCACGGCGCGGCCGCCGACGGCGCCGAGTGGCCCGATCTGTAGCCGGAAGCCGGGGTACATCGGCGGCGGCGCGGGTAGCCTGCCGGATGCGCAGGACAGCAGCTGTGGCGACGCTGGGCGCGATCATCGCCGGAATCGGGTTCTCCGGGCAGGCTGCCGCAGCGACTGCCGCCGCCCGGCCCTTCCACACCGTGCTGGAGGACGACGACGAGTCGCTGTTCTCTCCGTCGACCCTGCCGGCATTCATCGGGACGCTGCGCTGGCTCGGCGTCGATGAGCTGCGGGTCTCGGCCGAGTGGAAGCTGGAAGCGCCCGATCCGTACTCGCGCGCGGCGCCCCGCGACGTCGACCTTTCCGACCCCCGCGCGTATGACGGCTCGCCCGCGATGCAGTCGCTCGACCGCGCCGTACGCGCCGCGGCCGCCGGGGGCCTCGGAGTGATCATCGACCCGTCGTTCAGCGCCCCGTTGTGGGCGACCTCCGACCGGCGGCCGGCCAGCGTCGCAGGCGATCCGTGGTTCAACACCGACATCGACGTCCGCGAGCTGGCGCAGTGGGAGGGAAGGCGCGGCGCTGATCGGCGACACGAGCCAGAGCGGCGCCGGTGCCGCGGGGAACACCGGGGTGCCGCCGCTCGCATTCATCCGCCGGCTGGCGTGCGTCGACGCGGAGTTGCGGCCGATCACCACCGGCTCGTGCGCCGGCTTCACGACGCTGCCCGGTGACGGCTGGTCCCAGCACCCCTACGAACGCGACTCGCCGCCGTGGGTGCCCTCGGGCCCGAACTACCCCGACGAAGCGCAGATGGGAGACCTGCCGGCACTCCAATCGCCGGCGCGATCCGCAGGTCGCGTCGTTCTCCCAGTTCCTGCTCCGCCGCCACGCTGACCGCGCAGACGCTCGCGCTGCGCGCGCGCACCGGCGATCCGCGCGCATTCGGCGGCACCTGGGCAATGGGCCTCGAGCGCGAGGACGGCGCTCCGAAGCCGGCGTTGGCGATGTTCCGCCCTCCCGTCGTGGCCAGGATCCTCGTTGCCCGCGACCCGGCCCCGTCATGGCTGGCCAGCAGCCCGGCCGGCGAGCCCACCGAGTTGATCGAGGTCTGGGGCCGCATCAGGCCCGCGGCCGAGCCGGCGCCGATCTCGTTCCCGGTCGGCTAGTGCTTGCGGTGCGTCTTGGGGGCGATGAGCCGCACCGTGCGGATCACGGTCAAGGCGGTGCCACCCGCGGGCCGGACAGTGATCAGAACCTCAGTCGTGAGCCGGTGCTTCTTCGCGAGCAGCCTGCGCCCCTTGCGGCTGAGTGTCACCTGGACAGTGAGCGTGCCGGCCTTGACCTTGCCGGCGCGCACACCGGCGTTTGCGAGCTCGGTCAGGTGCGTTCCCTTGCCCTTCAACTCGCACACGATCGCGACGGCCGACCCGGCGTTCGTGATGCTGAGCCGGACGCTGAAGGAGTCGCCATGGACGCTCCCCGGCACCTTCGAGACCGTGAATGCCGGCTTCGGGTGACCCGGGGCCCCGGAGCTCGCCTCAGTTGTGAACGACTGCCACGTTCCGTCCGAAGCCGTCCCGGTCGTCGGCGTCCAAACCGCGCGCCAGCAATAGGCGGTCGACGGGCTGAGCCCGGTCGCTGTCGCGGTCTCAGGATGCGACCCGCTCCCACCGGCGAAGAACGTGACCGGGGATCCAACAGTGTGCTCATTGCTCAGCGACGTGCAGCCGCCGTCGCTCGGGTCGGTCGCCAGCTGCGCCGAGGAGGCACCGGCGACGCTGTTCGGGGAGGCGTCGTAGTCAAGCGTGGCGCCCGTCGACGTGATCGCCGTCGTGGAGGGCGACGCGTAGGCGACGGCGCCGACGAGATGGAACAGGATCAGACTGGTCTTGACCGTCTCGTAGGAGAGCGTGTGGACGGTGCTCCCCTTCTGGAAAGAGGCGGAGACGCAGTACGTCGTGCCCACGCTCAGCCCGCTGACCGTGCCGGACTCGTTGACTCCGACCCCGTCAGGTGGGCTGAAATCGACCGTGTCGAACTGCTTCACATCCGTCGGCGAGCTACAGCTGCCGTTCGACGGGAGCCCCTCGTCGACCCACGAGCTGATCGTGTCTCCGGCCGGGTGGATCGTGTAGTCGACGGTCACCGATGTGGCGGTCTCCGACGTCGCCGGCCTCTGGTAGCCGATCGTCGGGATCTCGCGCAGGTAATCGGTGCTGAAGGTGTTCCACGCTCCGCTGACCGCGGAGCCCGAGGCCGGGGCGAAGTCGGCGCGCCAGCAGTACGTCGTCCCGCTGCCGAGGTCATCCGCGGCGGCGGTCTCCGCGCTCGCGCCGCTCGTACCCGACGCGATCGCGGTGCTCCCCGTCTGCTCGGTGCTGGCGCCCGGGCAGGTGCCGCCCGAGCCGGCTGGGCCGTACTCGACATATGTGTCGCCGGCGTCACCGGCCGAAACCGCGTTCCACTCGAACGTGGCGTCGGTGAAGCCCACCCCCGTCGTCGATGGCGACGGGTAGTTGATGCTCGGGCTCGCCTCGTCCGCGGCCGGCGTCGTGATCAGGTTCCACCCGCCGTTGAGGACGTAGCCGCTCGGTTGCTCACCGAACGCCGCCTCCCAGCAGATCGTCTCCCCTTGGGGCAGCGTGTCGATCGTCACCGATTCGGACTTGGTTCCGCTGCCGGAGATGCTTATCGGGGGGCTGTTTGACAGCGGGCCCTGGCCCGGGCACGTGCCGTTCGGCCCCTCCTGCTCGTAGTCGACGGTCGCCGTGCCGGTGTTCCCGTTCGGCGTGATGTCGTAATAGAACGTGGCCGTGGCATCGTCGTCCGCGTTGACCACCGGAGTCGTGTTCGACGGGGTTGGATAGGAGATCGTCGCCGGCGTGACCCCGGCCGGCGTGGTGAACTCGTTCCAGCCGCCGTACACGGACGGTCCGCCACCCTGGTTGGGCGTGTACGCAACCCGCCAGCAGTAGGTGGTGTCGGGCGTCAGGCCGGTTGCGCTCCCAGAGTCGTAGTCGGTACCGGTCGAGCCGGCAGGGTAATTTTGCTCAGGCGACGCGAACGAGAGGTCCGCGTTCACGGTGGCGCACGACGTGGCCGAGCCGAGCGCCACGTATTCGGCGATCGCGTTGCCCGAGACCCCATCCGGCGCCACCGTGTAGTTGAACGTCACCCCGCTGTCCGTGAGGTCGGAGGTCGACGGCGACTGGTAGCCGACGCTCGGCACACCGCCCTGGTCGACCGTGATTCCGACCTCCACCGGGTCCACCGGCTCGCAGCCGGAGCAGTTGCCGTCGTACTCCCTGGTGAAGGCGGCCGCACATGCCATGCCGGTCGTCGGGCAGTACTCGGTCAGCGAGGTGGCGGCGAACGCGGTCGTGGACTTGACCGGGATCGCGACGTCCAGGGTGTCGCCGGTTGGGACCTTCCACACCAGGTTGCCGTTGTCCGGGTCGAAGTGGTAGTAGCCGCGGTCGGTCGTGACTCCGTCGCTGCCGGTTCCCGTCTCGGCTGTGGTCGGGCAGTTGCTCTCAGCGGCCCGCTGTCATCCGAGCACATGATCGGGTTCGCTGCCGACACCGCGAGCTCGTAGTCTCTCCGGCAGCCCGATCTCCATGCTCACCGTCTCATACGGCGCGCAGCCGTAGTAGTCGCTCGCCGTCTTCAGCTGCGTGTAGCCGTTGACCTGGTACGCGAGTTGGATGTAGTAGACCTGATTCGTGACCGGGTCCGGATCGCCGAGGTACGACAGCGTCGAGTAGCCCGCCGTCTCGAGCTTGCTCTGGCCCGGGGTAGAACGGGCACACCTGTGAGGGCGTCGGCTCCTGGGCTCCGGATTCGTACGTGCTCGCGAAAGCCGTCGAAGCGAACACCGAGGCGGCCAGCACTGCCGCCAAGCCAACCCCGATACCCCCGGTACGCGACATCCATGGAGAGCGTAGCCCTCCGCCCGTGGCGGTCAATCAGGACGCGTACATCGCCTCGATCTCGGCGGCGTACTTGGCCGCGATCGGCCTGCGCTTGAGCTTCATCGTCGGGGTCAGCTCGTCGCCGCCCGGCAGCCAGTCGACGGGCAGCGACCGGAACCGCTTGATCTGCTCGACCCGGCCAGTTGCGCGTTGGCCGCGGCCACCCCTGCCGCGACCTGCGTCGAGCACCTCCGGGTCGCGGCGAGCGCCGCCGGCGAGGCGTCGGCGAGTCCGTGCTGCGCGGCCCACGCGGCGCGACGTCGGCGTCGAGCACCATCAGCGCGGTGTTGTACGGGCGGCGCGTCGCCGATCGCCACGCCTGCGCCGATCAGCGGGCAGGCGGCCTTGAGCGGTGCTCTCGATGTTGGCCGGCGACATGTTCTTGCCGGCCGCGTTGATGATCAGCTCCTTCTTGCGGTCGACGATCCGCAGATAGCCGTCGGCGTCGATCTCGACGATGTCGCCGGTGTGCAGCCAGCCGTCGGCGTCGATCGCCTCGGCGTCTTCGCCGGGCTCGTTGCGGTAGCCCTCCATCACCAGTCGGCCCCGCACCAGAAACTCGCCGTCGTCGGCGATCCTGCCCTCCATGCCGGGCATCAGCTTGCCCGACGGTGCCCAGTCGCGCGTCGCGCCTGGATGACTCACGCTGGCAACGCAGGTCAGCTCGGACATGCCCCACACCTCGGCGATCGGGATGCCGATACCGGCGAAGAACGCCAACGTGTCGTCGGCGATCGGCGCCGCGCCCGAGATCGCCCACCGCAGCTGGTCGAGTCCGAACTTCGCGCGCAGCTGGGACGAGCACCAGCTCATCGGCTTTCGCTCCCGATCTCGGCGGCGGCCTCATCTGACAGCTGGCTCGCCGGCGAACCATGCAGCCGCAGTTTCGCGGCGACCGACATGGCCCACTGCAAAGCCTGGCGCTTCGCCTCGTCCGGCTCGTGCGCGACGGCGAATTCGATTGCCGCCTTGAGCTTTTCCCAGACCCGCGGCACGGCGCCCCAGGCGGTCGGCCGGGCGTCGGCCGCGCGGCCGCAATCGCGCGAGCGTCGGAGACCACGGTGACCTGGGCCCCGAACACTCTGGTCGTACAACGCCATCGTGCGGTCGGCGATGTGCGCCGTCGGCAAAAAGGAACGGACCGATCACCGAACCGAACGCCGAGCACGGCGTCGAGGGCCCGGGCCTCGAACAGCAGGTTGGCGTGGGTCATCTCCACACCTTTGGGGTTCCCGTCGTCCCCGAGGTGTAGATCAGGGTGACCACGTCGTCGGGCTGCACCGCCCGCCAGGCGGCATCGAAGTCGAATCCGGCGGCCGGCTCTGCCCGCTCGAGCTCGTCCGGGTGGATCGCGTCCGGGTCCGACCCGTCCAGCAGCACCGTGTGCTCCACCCCCGGCTGCAGCGCGATCGCAGCCCGGGCGTGCTCGAGGAACGCGGCCTCGACGACGAACACGCGCGGCGTCGCGTCGCTCAGCAGGTACGCGATCTGCTCGGGCGACGAGGTGTTGTAGACCGAGAACGGAATCCCGCCAAGGTGCATCACCGCGGCGTCGAGCGGGTGGAACTCCGGACGGTTGTGAAGCATGAACGCGACCGTGTCGCCTCTGCGGACGCCGAGCGCGTGGAACCCGGCCGCGAGCCGCCGCACCTTGTCGGCGTACTCCGCGAACGTGATCGTGATCCCGTCCTGCATCGTCCGCAGCGCGACCTGCTCGGCGCGAGCGGCCGACGTGAGCTGGAACGCCTCGCACATCGTCGTCGCGTGCAAAGCCACCGGCTCGCCGGTGGCCGCGGCGGTGTCGAGCCCTGCTTCCATCACGGCTGCGGACGTTACAGGCTGACTGTGCGGCCGGCCACGAACCCCTCGCCGGCGACGATCTCGTCGATCACCGCCGGCGGGACCGGCGAGTCGGTCGTGATCGCCATCGCCGCGAGCCGGCCGCTCGCCGTCGTCGGCCTCCGGCTGGCGGCCCACCGCCGCCGAGACGATGTTGACGCCGTGGCGCCGAACACCGTCCCGACGCGGCCGATCATGCCGGGCACGTCGCGGTAGCGGAACAGCGTGATGTGCGTCCTCGAGCTGGACGTCGAACCGCTGGCCCCACGCCTCGAGCAGGTGCGGGCCGGTTCTGCCGGCCGATCAGCGTGCCGGCGACCCGGACCGCTCGCTCGCCGCTGGTCACGCGTCACGCGGATCAGATCGGTGTAGTCGCGGGCGCTCGGTGCGCTTGCTCTCGACGATCTCGATCCCGCGCTCCTCGGCGAGCGCGGGCGCGTTGACCTCGTTGACCTCCTCCTCGGTGTGGCCGCGCAGCACGCCGAGCAGCACCTGGATCGACAGCAGCCGGGTGTCGCGCTCGGCGATCCGGCCCGAGGAACTCCGTCTGCGACCCGGTCGACCGACGAGCCCTCGCGCGAGCGCGACCGCGATCCGCCCGAGCGAGCGGCAGAGCGGCACGAACGGCCCGAGCACCTCCATGTCCTCGGCGGAGATCGCGGGCACGTTGACGGCGCTCGTGACGACGCCGCCGGTCAGCGCCGCGACCACCTGCTCGGCGGCCTGATAGCCGGCGCGGTCGGTCGCCTCGGCGGTCGAGGCGCCGAGGTGAGGCGTGACGATCACGTTCGGGTAGCCGAACAGCGGGTGCTCGGTGATCGGCTCGGAGCGGAACACGTCGAGCGCGGCGCCGGCGACCTTGCCGGAGTCGAGCGCCGCCTTGAGGTCCTCGTCGACGATCAGCGGACCGCGCGCGACGTTCAGGATCCGCACGCCGTCCTTGCACTTGGCGAGCGCCGCGGCGTTGAGCCAGCCCTTCGGTCTCCGGGGTCTTGGGCAGATGCAGCGTGAGGAAGTCGGCGGCCGCGTAGACGTCGTCGGAGCGACGCGGCCTTCTCGACGCCCGAGCTCGCGGTAGCGCTCGGCGCGCGACGAACGGGTCGAACGCGATCACCCGCATGCCGAAGCCCCGCGCGCGCTGCGCGACGAGCTGGCCGATCCGCCCGAAGCCGAGGATCCCGAGCGTCTTCTCGTACAGCTCGACGCCGGAGAACTTCGAGCGCTCCCACTTGCCGGCGGTCAGCGACGCGTGCGCCTGCGGGACGTTGCGCGCGAGCGCCAGCAGCAGCGCCATCGTGTGCTCGGCGGCGGTGATCGACGTTCGACTGCGGCGCGTTGGCGACGACGATGCCGCGCTTGGTCGCCGGCGGCGACGTCGACGTTGTCGACGCCGACCCCGGCCCGGCCGACCGCGCGCAGCCGCGTCGCGCGGCTCGATCAGCTCGCGCGTCGAGCTTGGTCGCCGAGCGGATCAGGATCCCGTCGTAGTCGCCGATCCGCTCGGCGAGCTCCTCGCGCGACCAGTCCGACGCCGATCTCGACGTCGAAGTGCTCGCGCAGCAGGTCGATGCCCGAGTCGCCGATCTTCTCGGCGACGAGGACGCGCGGGCGGTCGGTTGCGGCGCTCATGACTGCCGCTCCAGGACGCAGTCGATGCAGGCGGTCAGCGCCTGCACGTCGTCGGGATCGGTCGCCGGGAACATCGCGATCCGCAGCTGGTTGCGGCCGAGCTTGCGGTATGGCTCGACGTCGACGATGCCGTTGGCGCGCAGCGTCGCGGCGAGCGCGGCGGCGTCGACCTCGTCGTCGAAGTCGATCGTGCCGACGACGAGCGAGCGCTTGGCCGGGTCGGCGACGAACGGCGTCGCGTGCGGCGTGCGCTCGGCCCAGCCGTACAGGTGCCCGCGCGAGGCCGTGCGTCCGCGCGACCATCCCGTCGAGCCCGCCCTGCGCGAGCATCCACTCGATCTGGTCGGCGAGCAGGAACAGCGTCGCGATCGCCGGCGTGTTGTACGTCTGGTCCTTGCGCGAGTTCTCGAGCGCGATCGTCAGCGACAGGAAGTCCGGCATCCAGCGCGCCGCGCCGCGGTCGGGCGCTCGCTCGATCCGCTCGATCCGCCAGCGCCGCCGGGCTCAGCAGCGCCAGCCACAGCCCGCCGTCGGAGGCGAAGCCCTTCTGCGGCGCGAAGTAGTAGGCGTCGGCGTCGCGCATCGTCGACCGGCAGGCCACCGGCGCCGGAGGTGGCGTCGATCAGCACGAGCGCGTCGCCGGCGCCCGCCGGGCCGCGTGCACCGGCACCATCACGCCGGTCGAGGTCTCGTTGTGCGCCCAGGCGATCGACGTCGGCGCCGGCGGCGATCGGCCGCCGGCGTCGGGCGCGTCGCCGGCCGGCGCCTCGACGACGATCGGGTCGGCGAGGAACGGCGCGCCGTCGCGTGCAGGACGCGAACTTCGAGGAGAACTCGCCGTAGGTCAGGTGCAGGGCGCGCTCGCGGACGAGCCCGCACGTGGCGGCGTCCCAGAAGGCGGTCGTGCCGCCGTTGCCGAGCACGACCTCGTAGCCGTCGGGCAGCGCGAACAGCTCGCGCGAGCCCGGCGCGCACCCGGCCGACGAGCGGCTTGCACCGGCTTCTGGCGATGGGAGGTGCCCATCACCGCCGCGCCGCGGACCGGCGAGGTACTCGAGCTGCTCCGGGCGCACGCCGCGAGGGCCCGGAGCCGAAGCGCCCGTCGGCGGGCTTCAGCTCGTCGGGGATCTCAGGACGGGTGGTCTGGGTCATGTGTGGCTCCTCGGAGGTAGCGGGGTTCACATGCCCAGGCGCGCGGCGGGCTGCGCCGTCGCTTCCCGGTGGTGGTCCCACCTTGACGCGCCAGTCACGACGGCCGGTGCGACGCTACAGCGGCGGCCAGCGACCGCGGCGGGCTCGAGCCCGCTCGTTGGCCGACTACTCGTGGAACTCGGTGTCGATCCAGTCCATCTGCGCGCGCAGCTCCTTGCCGACGACCTCGACCTGGTGCCCGGCCTGCTCCTCGCGCATCCGCTTGAAGTTCTCCTGGCCGGCGCGGTTCTCGGCGATCCACTCGCGCGCGAACTCGCCGGACTGGATCTCGGCCAGCACCTGCTTCATCGCCGCGCGGGTCCGTCGCCGATGACCCGCTTGCCGCGGGTGAGGTCGCCGTACTCGGCGGTGTTGGAGATCGAGTAGCGCATCCCGGCGATCCCCTTCTCGTACATCAGGTCGACGATCAGCTTGAGCTCGTGCAGGCACTCGAAGTAGGCCAGCCGCGGGTCGTAGCCGGCGTCGACGAGCGTCTCGTAGCCGGCGCGGACCAGCTCGGTGACGCCCGCCGCACAGCACGGCCTGCTCGCCGAACAGGTCGGTCTCGGTCTCGTCCTTGAAGGTCGTCTCGATCACGCCGCCGCGGGTGCAGCCGATCCCCTTGGCGTAGGCGAGCGCGAGCGCGAGCGCGTTCCCGGTCGCGTCCTGGTGGACCGCGACGAGGCCCGGCACGCCCGAGCCCTCGACGTACTGGCGGCGAACGAGATGGCCCGGGCCCCTTGGGGGCGACGAGTGCGACGTCGACGTCCGGCGGGCGGCACGATCTGCCCGTAGTGGATCGAGAAGCCGTGGCCGAACAGGAGCATGTTGCCGGGCGCGATCCCGTCCTTGACGCCCGGCGTCCCAGATCTGGGCGTGCAGCTCGTCGGGGGCGAGCATCATCACGATGTCGCCCTCGCTGGCGGCGTCGGCGGGCTCGAGCACCGTCAGCCCGTGCTCGGTGGCCTTGGCGACGCTGGCCGACTCCGGGCGCAGCCCGACGACGACGTAGACGCCGGAGTCCTTGAGGTTCAGCGCGTGGGCGTGGCCCTGAGAGCCGTAGCCGATGATCGCGACGGTCTTGCCGTCGAGCTTGTGGAGGTCAGCGTCGTCGTCGTAGAACATTGGCCGCAGGCTACACGGGCGCGGCCTGGACCGCCGCCGCCGCTTGCCCGCGTCCACCGCAGCTGCTGCCTGAAGCGGGAGGCGAGCGACATCACGTCGTTGACGTACTGCTGGGTGTCGGTGTACTCCCCGTGCTGGCCTGCACCGACGGCAGCCCCTGGTAGTACCCCGCCGCGGCGAGGGCCTCGTTGCCGCCGGTCTCGGCCAGCAGCGAGTGCAGCAGCAGCACGCCGGCCGCGGACGTTGTCGGTCGCCGACGCCGGCGCCAGGGGCGGCGGCGCCGGCGAGGTTGGCGCCGATGTAGTTCCAGGTCCCGGGCTCGATCTGCATCACGCCGGTCGCCCCGGTGCTGGACACGAGGTCGTTGTTGAAGCCGCTCTCCTGCCAGCCGATCGCCTCGGCCAGCGAAGCCGGCACGCCGTTGGCTGGCGCGATCGAGCCGACCTCGGCGGGCTGACGTACTCGGGCGTGGGTTGGGCCCCGCCGGTTCCGAGGCCGGCGACCCCGGCACGGCGACCGCGGAGGCGGTCGCGCGCCGGCGAGTCCCCGGAGGTGGCGGCGGACGCCGACGAGCTGGGCCGCCCGAGACGTCGAGCGTCGAGCCGGACAGCAGGACCCCGTTGGCGTCTCAGGCCGTTGGCGGCGGCCAGCTGCGTCGACGGCTCAGTGCCGTAGCGGGCGGCGATCGCCGCTCAGCGTGTCTCCGGGCTGGACGACGTAGCCGCCGCTGGCGTCTGTCCGGCGCGGCGGTCTCGGGCGTCTTGCCGGAGGTGGCGGCGGTCGTGTCGGGGCCGCGGCGGCGCCGCGGTGCCCGCGCCTGGGGCGGGATCGCCAGCAGTCGCGCCGGCGACGAGCTCGGCGTACGCGGAGATGCCGTTGGCGGCCGCGAGCTGGGCGACGGTCAGGCCGTCGGCGGCGGCGACCGAGGTCAGCGACTCGCCGGGGGCGACGACGTGTCGAAACGGCGGCGCGAGGCGCGTGGCGGGAAGGGCCAGCGACGGCGCGCCGCGAGCGAGAGGATTCGAAGCGCGAGTGGTGCGCATGGCGCGAGAGTCTGCCCGCTCGACACCGGAAGCAAAACGTTCCGTGCAAGTTCGCGTCTCAGGTTATGCGACGCCCGCTGGCCCGGTCATGCACCGGCGCTTGCAACCAGCGAGGCCTCCGGGCAGCACCACGTCCCGTCCGCGGTCGCGAACGGCGCGCGAGCTCGCGTCCTGCGGTCATCCGCTCGCGGACGGCGGCCTGGGCGTCCGGCGTCCAGACCGGCGAACACGCCGCGGAACATCACCGACATGTCGACGATCTCCTCGACGTACTCCTCGACGGCGCCGTAGCGCCGCTCGATCGCCACCGGGATGACCTCCACCTCGATGAACCCGGCGTCGCGCAGCAGCCGCTCCAGGCGGCCGTCGCCGGCGAGCGCGAACATCCCGGGCGCCGCCGGGTCCGGGGGCTCGGCAGTGCCGAGCTCGACCAGCGCGCGGCCGGGGATCGTCGCCCACGGGTTGGCCTCCGGCTGGTCCCAGACCGCGAACGCGGCCCGCCCGCCGGGCCGGAGCACGCGGCGGATCTCGCGCGCGGCCGCCTCGGGATCGACGGATCAGCATGATCCCCCAGCGGCACAGGATCGCGTCGACGCTCGCCGTCTCCAGATCGATCCACTCCAGCTCCAGCTGCTCGAACTCGACGTTGTCGATGCCCGCGCTGCGCGCGCGCTCGCGGGCGACCTCGAGCATCGCCTCCGCGCCGTCGCTGCGAGGTCAGCGTTCCGCCCGGCGCGATCAGCTCGGCGGCCATGAAGCCGGTGTCGCCCGGGCCGGCGGCCAGCTCGAGGACGCGCTGGCCGGGCTGCAGCGCGAGCGAGCTCGATCATCGCCAGCGACACCGGCATCCCCGATGTCTCGCACCCGCTCGGCGCGCCGTCCCCAGCCGGCCGCGGCCCGGTCCCAGCGTCTCGCGGCTGCGGCGCGCCGCTGCGCGTCGGGATCCGCCGTGCTCACTCGCTCGCCGTCGGCGGATCCGCTGGGCGGCGTCTCCGAACGCCGCTTCGATCTGGGCGCTCATCCGCTGGCCGAAGATCGCCACGAGCGCGTCGGTGGCCAGCGGACGCAGCGCGCGCGATCGACGCGTCGATCTCCGCCCAGCGCTCCGGCCGGCATGCCGGCGCTGCTGGAACGGCTCCCACACCTCGGCATGAACAGCGGCGACGAACGCCGCCGAGACCGCGTCGCAGTGCTCCTCGATCTGCTCGAACACCGCCAGCGCGCCGTCGAGCGAGACGCCGCGTGGCGACGACCTGCTCGGCGACCGCGAGCAGCGACGGGCTCGGCACCTCGTAGCGGTCCGTCGCCGGCCGCCGGCAGCACGCCGAGCCGCTGCGCGCGCTCCAGGACGCGCGGCGGCGGCCTCGCCCTCGATGCCGGAAGCGCCGGCCGAGCTCGGCGGCGGTCAGCGTCTGCGGGCCGCTCGGCGTCCGGCGGGCCGGTCAGCGCCTGGCGAAAGCGCTGCCAGGCGCTCGGCCGTGGCCTGCCGCGATCGTCGAGCAGCCGCTTGATCCCGGCGAGGTTGAAGCCGTCGGCCTGCAGGTCGCGGATCAGCTCGCAGCTGCAGCGACGTGCTCGGGCCCGTAGTAGCCGACGCGCAGCCGGACCTCGGGCGGCGCCAGCAGCCCGCGCGCCTGGTGGGCGCGGATGTTGCGCACCGTCATCCCAGATCTCGGCGGCCAGCTGCTCGATCGTCATCGCGCGGTCATCGGCCGATCATGTGACGCGCGATGATGTCACGTCAAGTGACGTCAGGTCGAGTGGCGACGCATCAGCGAGCTCTCGCCGCAGCAGCTTGCCGGTCAGCGCCGCGCGGCAGCTCCGCCGCGCGCTCGACGCCTTCGGCACCTTGAACGGCGCCAGCCGCGCGCGCGCAGTGGCGCAGCGCAGGTCCGCGTCGACGGCCGCCGCGCCGCGCGGCGACGACGAGCCGGGCGACCACCGCCTCCCCCCACTCCGCGTCGGCGCGCCCGAACACGGCGGCGTCGGCGACCGCCGGGTGCTCGAGCAGCACCGCCTCGACCTCGGCCGGCGCGACGTTCTCCCCGCCGCTGACGATCGTGTCGGCCTGTGCGCCCGACGATCGCCAGCCGGCCGTCGTCGTCGACGACCCGAGGTCGCCGGTGTGCAGCCAGCCGTCGGCCGCGAGCGCGCCCGGGGCGACGATCGGCCCGCGGACGAGGATCTCGCCGTCGGGCGCGATCCGCAGCTCGACGCCGGGCAGCGGCAGCCCGAAGGTCGCGATCTGCGAGCACGCCTCCGTCATCCCGTAGGTCGGCGCGACGGGCACCCCGGCTCGCGGCGCGCGCTCGCAGCAGCGCCGGCGGCGATCGGCCCGCCGCCCAGCAGCGCCCAGCGCAGCGTCGGCGGCTCGCGCAGGCCCGCGTCGAGCAGCCGGGCGAGCATCGTCGGGACGAGCGAGACGAGGGTGATCCGGCCGTCCGGGTCGCATCAGCTCGTCGCAGCGACGGCGTCGGTGTCGAAGCGCTCGTGGAGGACGACCGTCGTGCGCGTAGATCGCCGATGCGCAGCAGGATCGACAGGCCGCCGACGTGGGCGAGCGGCATCGGGCACAGCCAGCGCTCGTCGGGATCGAGGCCGAGCGCCAGCGCCGAGCCGAGCGCGTTCGCCGAGCCAGTTGCCGTAGGTCAGCTCCACCGGCTTGGGCGCCGCGGTCGTGCCGGAGGTGAACATCACCGTCGCTGTGGAGGCAGTGGTCGATCCGGTCCGCGATAGCGGACCGGTGCACCACCGCCCCGGCACGGCGCGGCCGCGCTCGGACTCGCTGCAGCCGCGGGTCGATCGGGATCGCCGGCGCGCCGGCGCAGCAGGCAGGCGTGGAGGGCCACCGCGAACTCAGGCGCGATCGGCCGATCTCCAGCGCCACGGGCGCTGCCGGCGCGTCGAGCTCGAGCTCGCGCTCCGAGGTCGCCTGCTCCAGGAGGTGCGGCGTAGCTGAGGCGGCGGGCGCCGCTCTCGATCGCTGCGCGATCGGGGTGCCGGGCGGCGGCGAGCTCGAGCCAGTGCGGCATCGGCCAAACGGTAGTCTCAGCCGGCGTGAGCACGAGCTGGCAGCCCGCGCGCGAGTACGAGGACATCCGCTACGAGCTCGGACCGGCGAGGACGCCGGGATCGCGAAGATCACGATCAACCGCCCGGAGGTGCGCAACGCCTTCCGCCCCGAGACCGTGATCGAGCTGTCCGACGCGTTCGAGCGCGCGCGCGAGGACCCGCGCGTCGGCGTCGATCATCCTCACCGGCGAGGGCGCGCACGCGTTCTGCTCGGGCGGCGACCAGCGCGTCCGCGGCGACGCGGCGGCTACGTGACCGGCGCCGACCCGCGGAGGCCGGGCCCATCAGGCGGTCGGGCGCTTCCACGTCACCGACCTGCACGTCCAGATCCGCCGCCTGCCGAAGCCGGTCGTGGCGATGGTCGCGGGCTACGCGATCGGCGGCGGCCACGTGCTGCACGTCGTCTGCGACCTGACGATCGCGGCCGACAACGCCCGCTTCGGCCAGACCGGCCCGAGGGTCGGCTCGTTCGACGGCGGCTTCGGCGCGAGCGTCCTGCTCGCGCCTCGTCGGGCCCGAAGAAGGCCAAGGAGATCTGGTTCCTGTGCCGCCAGTACGACGCCCAGCAGGCGCTCGCAGATGGGCCTCGTCAACGCCGTCGTCCCGCTCGACGCGCCTCGAGGAGGAGACGGTCGGCTGGTGCCGGGAGATGCTCGCGCTGTCGCCGTTCGCGCTGCGGCTGCTCAAGGCGAGCTTCAACGCCGACGAGGACGGGCTCGCGGGGATCCAGCAGCTCGCCCACGACGCCAACCTCCTCTTCTACATGAGCGAGGAGGCGGCCGAGGGCCGCGCACGCCTACCTGGAGAAGCGCGCGCCCGACTTCTCGAAGTTCCCGCGGCGGGCCTGATGGCCGAGCGACGGCGGCAGCGGCCGCGCGACGGCAGTCCCGAGCGGGCGTGCGGATCTGGCTGATGGCCGCGCGGCTGCGGACGCTGCCCGCGGCGGTCGCGCCCGTGCTCGTCGGCACCGCGCTCGCCGGCTACGTCGGCGCCTTCCATCCGCTGCGCGTTCGTCGCGGCGCTGCTCGGCGCGATCTTCATCCAGGTCGGCACCAACCTCTCCAACGACTACTCCGACGCCCGTCGCGGCGCCGACACCGAGGACCGGCTCGGCCCGGTGCGCGTCACCGCCGGCGGGCTCGTGCCGCCCCGCCAGGTGCTGGTCGCCACCTACGTCTCGTTCGGCCTCGCGGTCCTCGCCGGCGTCTACCTGATCGTCGGTCGCCGGCTGGCAGCTGCTGCTCGTCGGCGCCGCGTCGATCCTCGCCGGCGTCGCTCTACACCGGCGGGCCCAGGCCGTACGGCTACGAGGGTCTCGGCGAGGTGTTCGTGTTCCTGTTCTTCGGGATCGTCGCGGTCGCCGGCTCGTTCTTCGTCCAGGTCCGCACGCTCGACCTGGGAGGCGTTCGCGCTCGCGGTCCCGGTCGGGCTGCTGGCCGCCGGCGATCCTCGTCGTCAACAACGTCCGCGACATCGACACCGACCGCCGCGCCGGCAAGCGGACGCTCGCCGTGCGGCTCGGCCGCGAGCGCACGCGCGCGATGTTCGCCGCGATGGTCTACGGCTGCGTATCGTGCTCGCGCCCGTCACCTGGCTGTTCGGCCCGCTCGACGCCGTGGCTGCTGCTGCCGTGGCTGTCGCTGCCGCTCGCCGCTGCGCGCTCGTCCGCTCGGTCGCGCAACCGCACCGACGGGCCGTCGCTGAACGGCGCGCTCGCGCAGACCGGGCAGCTCCAGCTCGCGTTCTGCGTGCTGCTCGTCGGCGGGCCTGCTGCTCAGCCGTCGTGAAGCTCGCGCTCGCGTGCGTCGACGGCGCGCGATGCGCGAGCCGTTCGCGCCGGCGCACGGCGGTCGCTCGAGCGCCGCGAGCTGATCCTGCGTCACGCTGACCGACGCCGACGGCACGCCGGTCACGGCGAGGCGGCGCCGCTCGAGCCGTACGACGGCGGTCGCGTCGCGCGACGGTCGCTGGCGGCGCTCGAGGACTGCCGGGCGCCGCTCGCGGCGCTCGCCGGCGCGCCCCGTGCCGAGTTGCTGGCCGCGTGCGCCGAGGCCACGGTTCTGCCGCAGGCGCTGGCCGCGATCGACCTCGCGCTCTGGGACCTCGAGGCCGGCCGCGCCGGCGTGCCGGTCTGGCGGCTGCTCGGCGACCGCACAGCGCCGCTCCGATCGAGGTCAACGCGACGATCGCCGCCGCCGATCGGGCCGGCGCGGCGCCGCGGCCGCGGCGGCGGCGCGCGAGCGGGCTTCGGTGCGTGAAGGTCAAGGTCGGCGTCGGCGACGACGCCGGGCGGCTCGCGGCGGTCCGCGCCGCGGCCGGGCGCGGCGATGGCGATCCGGATCGACGCGAACGGCGCCTGGACGGTGGACGAGGCGATCGCGTCGCTGGCGCGCTCGCGCCGGCCGGGATCGAGCTGTGCGAGGAGCCGGTCCACGGCCTCGAGCGCGATCGCAGCCGTCGCACGAGTCGCCGAACGTGCGCGATCGCGCTCGACGAGACCGCCGCGCAGCCGGGGGCGCTGCGCGCCGGCGCGTCGCCGACGCCGCCTGCCTGAAGATCTCCGCTGCGGCGGGATCACCGGCCTGCTGCGCCGCGGCCGCGCAGGCCCGCGCCGCCGGCTACGAGGTCTACCTCGCCTCGACCCTCGACGGCCCGCTGGGGATCGCCGCGGCGCTGCACGCGGCGCGCGCGATCGCGCCCGACCGCCCGTGCGGGCTCGCGACGCTGGCCTGTTCGCGGACCGCCCCGACCCGCTGCCGGCCCGCGACGGGCAGATCGCGCTTGCCAACGGGTCCCGGCCTCGGCGACGGGCTGCGCGGCTGGTACGAGGACCCGCGGCCCCACTAGAGCCGCCGGGCGATCACGCTCGCCACCGTCCCCGGCGCTTCGAGGTGCACGGCGTGGCCGGCGCAGCGGGACGACCTCGACTCGGATCGCGCCGCCGATCCGCGGCGCCATCTGCGCCGCGATCGCGCGGAACTTCGCGTCGCGCTCCCCGACGATCAGGTCGACGGGCATCGTCAGCTCGCCGAGCCGGTCCCACAGCGACGGCAGCGCGCCCGTGCCGAGCCCGCGCAGCGCGCGCGCCAGCCCGGCCGGCGTGTTCCGCAGGCGGTCCGCGTGGACAGCCGCCCGGACGCCGGCGGGCTGGCCGGCGAGCACGGGCGTGCGCGCCCAGCGCGCGGCGAACTCCTCGATCGTCATCCGCTCGAGCTCGCTCGGCGAGCGCCTCGTCGTCGGCGCGCCGCGCGCGCCCGCTCGGCGGCGTCCGCGAGCCCGGGGCTCGCGCCGATCAGCACGAGCCGCTCGACGCGCTCGGGCAGCGCGAGCGCGACGTGGAGCGCGATCCGCCCGCCCATCGAGTAGCCGCACGAGCGTGAACGCTCGCCGGCGCGAGCGCAGCGACGTCGGCGATCACCGCGTCCAGCGTCGACCGGCTCGCGCGCCGGCGGCGGCGCCGTGGCCGCGGATGTCGGGAGCGAGCGGCCGGTAGCGTTCCGCCGAGCGCCGCGACCACCGGCTCCCAGCTCGCGCCGGTGTGCGTGAAGCCGTGCAGCAGGACGAGCGCTGACCGACGTCACCAGCCATCCAGCATCATGACCGCCGATCGACACCTATCTGCTGCTGCGCGCGTTCTGCGACGAGCTCGCGCGCTGCGGGATGCGGCATGCGTGCACGTCCCCGGGCTCGCGCAACACGCCGATCGTGCTGTCGCTCGCCCGCGAGCCGCGGATCCGCGCGCTGGTCGCACATCGACGAGCGCTGCGCCGGGTTCTTCGCGCTCGGCGCCGCGAAGGCGTCCGGGCGCCCGGTCGCGATGACCTGCACGTCGGGCACGGCGGCCGCGAACCTCGCGCCGGCGGTGATCGAGGCCCACGAGGCGCGCGTGCCGCTGATCGTGCTGACGGCCGACCGCCCGCCGGAGCTGCGCGACGTCGGCGCCGGGCAGACGATCGACCAGCTCAAGCTGTACGGCGACGCTGTCGAAGTGGTTCTTCGAGGTCGGCGTCCACGAGGCGACCGCCGAGCGCCTGCGCTGGATCCGCACGCTCGCCTGCCGCGCGTACTGGACCGCGCTCGGCGGCCGCCCGGGCCCGGTGCACCTCAACTTCCCGCTGCGCGAGCCGCTCGTGCTCGATCCGGGCGGCGCTCCCGGGCGATCGACGCCGGCCGGCCCGGCGGCCGCCCGTACGTGATCACCGAGCCGCCGCACATCAGAGGCGATGCCGGCGGCGGCCTCGGCCGCGCATCCCTCCGGGCGCGTGGTGATCGTCGCCGGCGCCGGCACACGCCGATCCCGCCGGGCTCGGCCGCAGTTCGCGGAGCGGCAGCGGATTCCCGTGCTTGCCGACCCGCTGTCGGGCGCCCGCCGCGGCGGCGCCGCGATCGCGCACTACGACCTGCTGCTGCGCGACTCCGGGTTCACGGCCGAGCGCCGGCCGGAGTTCGTGCTGCGCATCGGCGATCTGCCGACGTCGAAGCCGCTCCGCGCGTGGCTCGCGAGCCTCGGCGACGTGCCCCAGATCGCGTTCGATCCGACGGACGCTGGCACGACCCGGCTGCGGTGCGTCGGGATGCGGATCGCACAGCGCGCCACTCGCCGGCCGTGACGGGCCCGTCGAGACTCGAGCCGGGGTGGCTCGAGCGCTGGCGCGACGCCGACCGCGCCGTCGCCGACGCGATCGCGACCGAGCTCGCGGCGCCGGGCCTCTCCGAGCCGCTGACCGCGCGCCTGCTCGCCGAGCGACTGCCAGCCGACGCGACCCTGTTCGTCGCCTCCTCGATGCCGATCCGGGACATCGAGGAGTTCTCGCCGGTGCGCGACGGCCGGCCCGAGGGTGCTCTCCAACCGCGGGGCGAACGGAATCGACGGCACCGTGTCCGCGGCGTTCGGCGCCGCGGCCGCCGGCGAGGGGCCGGTCGTCCTGCTGATCGGCGACGTCGCGCTCGCCCACGACATCGGCGGCCTGCTCGCCGCCCGCCGGCTCAGGCTGGGGATCACGATCGTGCTGCTGAACAACGACGGCGGCGGCATCTTCCACTTCCTCCCCGTGTCGGCCGAGCAGGACGCGTTCGAGGAGCACGTCGCGACCCCGCACAGCCTGGAGTTCGAGCATGCGGCCGCGCTGTACGGCTGCGCCTATGAGCGCCCCGGGACGGCAGCCGAGCTGGCCGCCGCCGTCGAGCACTCGATCGCGCAGCCCGGCACCACGATCATCGAGGTGCGAACGGAGCGCGAGGCGAACCTCGCGCTCCATCGCCGGATCGCTCTCAGGAGCTCGAGCGCCGCCGGCGAGCGGCCGCCAGCGTCCGCCGCGCAACCTTGAGCCCGACGCGCCGCGTACGGTCGGCACCCCACGCGACCGGCCACACGGGCGCGCGTGCGAATGCCTCGGCCGGCAGCCCGAAGGCCTGCGGGCGCGCGCGGCGAGCGGCGATCGCCCCTAGGATCGCGTCCTCCGATACCTCACCGTCGGTGCCGAGCATCATCGCGAGCGGGTGGAAGTGGCGCGTGGTGTGGAAGTCGAGTGTCGCGAACGGCAGCAGCTCGGGTCGCGAGCGCAGCAACACCGCGACGTCGCGGTTCGGCGCGTACCCATCGTAACGGCGGTTCCAGAGCTCGATCCCGGTCAGATAACGGAGCCAGGAGGGGTCGAACTTCGTGTAGGCCTGCTTGCGTCGCGGGTGCGCGAACACGGCGATTCCACCGGCCTCGTGCACGGCGCGGAGCATCGATGGGGTCTCGAGGTTCTCGCCCAGGAACGGCACCGGGCCCCACACGGGGACGTGGACGGTGTTGTCCGCGTCGCTGTACTCGATTCCCGGAACGAACAGGATCTCCTCGGTGCTCGCGGCGGCACACGCCTGGCGATACGCGGTCCACTTCGCCTCGTCGAACCCGAGGTCGTGCTCGGCCATCAGGATCGCGCGGTACCCGCGCTTGACGAACGCCTGCGCGAGCCGCTCGAGCGGCCAGCTGCCGTCGTAGGACCAATCCGAGTGGACGTGCGCGACGACTCGGGTCGCGGTTCCCGCAGACGCCACCCCGCTCATCCTCGCTCGGTGGCGTGCCGCAGGCGCACGGCAACCAGCTCGCCGCACTGGGCGACGAACGGGAGCGGGTCCGATGCCTTGAAGTACGGGTGGGTGGTGCCCGGCTTCGGGCGAACCGAGGCGAGCGCCGCACGCGCGTCGCCGTTGCGCAGCCGCCAGGCGATGTTGCGCGCGTCGCCCTGCTCCCAGCGGTACGTCGCGCCCGGACGGCCGACCTGCGGCGCCGGCCGCTCTCCGAGCAGCCACCGGACCCACAGCGTGCTGAGCGGCACGCCGGCGGCGCGAGCGATCCCGATCGAGCCGAACAGCCGCGGGTTGAAGTCGATCGGCCACATGTGCCCGTCGCCGTCCTCGATCATCTGGAGCTGGAAGATCCCGCGCCAGCCGAGCCGGCCGACGAGCGATCCGACGCGCTCCGCCAGCCATGGCGGGATCACGGCGGTCTCCGAGAAGCTCGCCATGCCGGCGACCGGCGGCCATGTCCGCACGTACCGGTTGAGGACCATCCCGAGCAGCCCCTGGTCGGTGACGACGCCCAGGAAAGCCGCCACGTTGCCCTCCATCCGCCGCTGGACGATGCAGCGGCCGATGCGCGCGTGCGCGGCCGCGAGCCCGCGCTCGTCCTTCGCGAGCTGCGTCGGGAAGCGAACGATCCGCCCATTGCTCTCGGTGATCGTGTCGACTCCCTTGACGAGCACGGGGAAGCCGAAGCTCTGCGCGGCGGCCAGCGCCTCGTCGTAGCCGTCGCAGACGACGCCGTCGGGCGTGGGCAGGCCGGCCTCGCGCGCGGCCTGCGCCAGATGCTCCTTGCTGAGCGAGCGCGTCACCACGTCCGGCGCCGGCAGTCCGAGCGATACATGCGGCTCGAGCCGCTCTCGCCTCGAGGCGACGGCGAACAGCGTCTCGTCGGTGCCGGCGAGCAGCACGGCGTGAGGGCGCCGTCGGACGATTCGCTCGAGGCCCGCCACGTACGCGTCGACGCCCTCGTGCGGATCGGGCACCACGAAGCGTGACGAGCACTCGCGCGACCACAGCCCCGGTGCCCACCACGCGAGCCCGGCGGCGCTCACCCGGTACCCGGAGGCGTGCAGGCAGCGAATCGCGGCGAGCCCCGGCCGATCCTGCGCGTCGGTCACGAGGATCCGCTCCCGGTCCATGCTCACCCCGCGAGCACCGGCAGCAGAGCGCCGAGCTTGACCTCCGTCTCGGCCAGCTCCGCGGCGGGCTCGGAGTCGCGGACGATCCCGCAACCCGCGAACAGCTGCGCGACCGGCCCACGCAGCAGCGCACACCGCAGGGCGACGCAGAACTCCCCGTCGCCGCTCTGGTCGCAGTAGCCGACAGCGCCCGCGTACCAGCCACGATCGAGGCCCTCCAGCGCCGGGATCAGCCCGGATGCGACGCGCCACGGCTCTCCGCCGACCGCGGGCGTCGGGTGCAGGACGCCCGCAAGCTCGATCGCGTCCATCGGCGAGGCAAGCTGCGCGCGGATCGGCGTTGCGAGGTGCTGGATGTTCGCGACCTTGACGACCACCGGCTCGGGGGCCGCCGTGACCCAGACCGAATGCCGCCCGAGCGCTTGGGCGATGCGCCGCACGACGATCTCGTTCTCCTCCCGGTCCTTGTCGCTGCGCAGCAGTCCCTCTCCGAGATGGTCGTCGACCGCCGGATCGGCGCTGCGACGGGTCGAGCCGGCGAGGCCTACGGTCGAGGCGCGCTGGCCCTCGCGGCGGATCAGGAGCTCGGGGCTCGCGGCCACGAACGTCGCATCGCCGCGCCCGACCGCGAACACGTAGCACGGGGCGCGTCACGCAACAGCCCCAGCACGGCCGCCGGGTCGTGATCGGCCGGCGCGTGCACGCGGACCTCGCGGGCGAGCACGAGCTTTTCGAGCTCGCCGGCCCGGATCCGCGCCACCCCGCGTGCGACCGCCTGCTCGTAGTGCGCCGGGGGCATTGGACTCTGGACCCGGTACCGGCCGACGGGCGCCGGGTCGAGCAGCGGCAGCGACCGCGAGCGGAGCTCCGCCACCCGGCCGATGACTCGCGCGAGCAGCGCGTCGGGATCGTCGTCGGGCGCCACCGGAACCGAGATCGTCAGCTGCGCACGGCCGCGGTGGCGCGCGATCGCGGCCTCGGGGACGATCAGCGATGCGGGCGGGAAGCCGTCCCACTCGGGCGCCGCGCCGCCGTCGTCGGCGAACGCGAACCCGCCGACGGCGACCGGGCCCGCGCCGGGCGGACCTGCGCCGGGCGGACCTGCGAGCTCCCGGTCGCATACGGCTGCGCCGGCAAGGTCGCGCCACTGCGCCGCAACCGCCTCGAAGCGATCCGGGCCACGCGCCTCGAGCGTCCACGCCGCGCCGATTCCGGCGAGCGCGAAGCGATCGCGGTCCGGCTGCTCGAGACAGAACCACTGCTCGCCCGGCCGGCGAGCACCAGCGACCACGGCGCTCGGGTCGACGGTTCCCGGGAGCTCCGCGACGGCGCTCGCGAGCACGCTCGACCCAGCGCCTCGCGCGGCCCCGAGCGCGGCCTCGATCTTCGCCGCGAGCCCGGCGGCCAGCCGGCGTGAGAGATCGTCGCGCAGCAGCGGCCCGGAGCCCGTCTCGGTCAGCGCTCCTGTCACTGGCTTTCAGGGTACCGGCCGTCACGCAATACGATCCACTGCGGCGTGGGGAACAGCGTGACAGCGTGAGCATCCGCGTCGGCATCGACCTGGTCGCCGCCGAAACGATCGCCGAGGGCGTGCAGGCGCACGGCGACCGGTACCTGAAGCGGATCTACCGTGAAACGGAAGTTGCAGACTGCCGCCGCAACGGTGAGCTCGACCTGGAGCGCCTCGCGGCGCGGTTTGCCGCCAAGGAGGCCGTGATCAAGGCGCTCGCCCCCGGCGGCGAGCCGATTCCGTGGCTCGACATCGAGGTACGGAGCCTGCCGAACGGAGCGCCCGAGTTGCTGATCCATGGCCGCGCGGCTACATTTGCGAAAGACGCCGGAATTACCGGCTTTGCGCTGAGCTTCACCCACGAGCAGGGGGTTGCAGCGGCCGTTGTCGTCGCGGAGGCGCGGGCCGGTGCCGATAGGTAGGCGATGAACGCGAAGATCCGTCAAGCCATCAGGGACCACGGGCGCCTGCCGGTCGACATCGACACGCTCGCCGATGACGCCGATCTGTTCCAGGCCGGGATGACCTCGCACGCCAGCGTCAACGTGATGCTCGCGCTCGAGGACGGCTTCGACATCGAGTTCCCCGACCGCATGCTCAAGCGCAGCGTGTTCGAGAGCGTCGTCGGCGATCGCCGCGGCGCTGACCGAGCTCGGGCGCGAGTGGCCGGCATGAGCGTCACGGCGATGCCGACCGCGCCTGTTCCTGGACGACGTGCGCGCGGATCGCCGCGCGACGATCGCCGCGGCCCACGCCGACGCCGTCGACCGCGATGCCCGCTTCCCGTCGAGGCGGTCGACGCGCTGCGCGAGCGCCGGCGCGCTGTCGGCGTTCGTGCCGACCGAGCTCGGCGGCGCCGGGGTCTCGTTCGCGGCGATCGCGCCGTGCCTGCCTCGAGCTCGGCGCGCCTGCTCCGCGACCGGGATGGTGTTCGCGATGCATCAGATCCAGGTCGTCGACGATCGTCCGTCATCTCGAGGCCGGCCCGTGGTTCGAGGCCTACCTGCGCCGAGCTCTGCGAGCGAGCAGCGCCTGATCGCCTCGGTGACCTCCGAGGTCGGCACCGGCGGCGACATGGGCCGCTCGATCGCTGCCGATCACCCCGGCGGACGGCGGGCTGCTCAGCTTCGAGAAGCAGGCCCCGACGGTCAGCTACGGCGCTCACGCCGACGACCTGCTGACGACGGTGCGCCGCAGCACCGACGCCGAGGCAGGTCGATCAGGTCCTGGTGCTGCACCATCGCGACCAGACCGAGCTGACCCTGCCGGCACCTGGGACACGCTCGGGATGCGCGGAACGTGCTCGCCCGGCTTCGTCGTCCGCGCGACGCTTCGCGCCCGAGCAGGTCCTGCCGGCGCCGTTCTCGGCGGTCATGAACGCAGATCGATATTCCCGTCATCGCACATCCTCTGGTCGCACGTTGGCTCGGGATCGCCACCGAGGCGTTCGAGCGCGGCCGCGCGTTCGTGCGCGCCGCCGCCCGGCGCAATCCCGGCGCAGCCGCTGCCGGCCGCGCACCGCCTCTCGCAGGTGCATGGCCGAGCTCGGCCTGCTCCGCGCCGAGGTCGCGCTCGGCGCTGGCCGACTTCCTCGCGCGCCGACCGACGGCCCCGGGCGCGAGTCGCTGGCGACGCATGGCCGGCGTCCTGCGCTTCAACAACCTCAAGCTCGCCGCGTCCGAGCAGGCCGCGGAGGTCTGCACGCGGCGCGCTCGAGGTCTGCGGCATCGTCGGCCTACAAGAACGACTCGCCGTTCAGCGTCGGACGCCACCTGCGCGACGCGCTGTCGGCCGCGCTGATGGTCGCCAACGAGCGGATCCACAGCTACCGACGCGCGGGCTGATGCTGATCGCCAAGGAGGTCTGATGGCCGGACGTTCCGAGCCGGCCACCGCCGAGCAGGCGGCGTTTCTCGACGAGCTGATCGAGGCACGGGCTGCTGACTCGCACCGGCGTCCCCGGCCTCTACGGGCGCGGCGGCGAGTTCGAGGACGTGCGCGGGCGTTCGACCGGCGCCTGACGCGCGCGGCGGCGCCCGGCGCCCGAGGCGCTGCGCTTCCCGCCGGTGCTCCCGCGCCACCAGTTCGAGTCGAGCGGCTACCTGGATCGTTCCCGCACCTGGCGGGCAGCGTGTTCGCGTTCGAGGGCGACGAGCGCGAGGCGGCCGCGCAGCTCGAGCTCGCCGACCGCCACGAGGACTGGAGCGAGCACCAGACGATGACCGAGTGACGCTGATGCCGGCCGCCTGCTATCCGCTCTACCCGGCGTCGCCAAGCGGGGTCCGCTGCCGGCGGGCGGACGTGTTCGTCGACGCCGGCGATGCGTAGGTCTTCCGCCGCGAGCCGTCGGACGACCCGGCGCGGATGCAGATCTTCCATCTGCGCGAGATCGTCCGCGTCGCCGAGCCGCGACACGGTCGTCGCGTGGCGCGAGGATGGCGCACGCGGGCTCGAGCTGCTCGAGTCGCTCGGGCTCGAGATCGAGCTGGACATCGCCAACGACCCGTTCTTCGGCCGCAGCGGCCGCATCCTCGCTTCCGCACAACGGACACAGGAACTCAAATTTGAGCTCCTCGCTCACGTGACCGAGCCACGTCCGACCGCGATCGCTTCCTCGAACTATCACCAGGACCACTTCGGCCACACTACGAGATCCACACCGCCGGCGGCGAGCTCGCCCACACCGGCTGCATGGCGTTCGGCGAGGAGCGGATCGCGCTCGCGCTGCTCAGCGCGCACGGGCTCGAGACCGCCGGCTGGCCGACCGAGGTGCGCGAGCGGCTCGAGCTGTGAGATGAGCACGACGTCGGCGCGCCGGCCCTCGTTGTGGGGGCTCGATCCAGCGGCCTATGAGCCGCACCGGCTGCACGCGCCGGACCGCACGTACGCCGAGACGAACTGCTACGTCGACGTCCTGATCGAGCTGCTGCACGCGCGCGGCGACGAGCCGCTGGCGATGCTCGGGTTCATCGCCGGAACCGACTGGGAGGGCGACCAGTTCACGTATGCGAAGCCGCCGCACGAGGATCTGATCCGGCTGTTCGGCGTCGACGTCCACGAGATGCTGCCGTACCTGAGCGTTCCTGAGCACATCGAGGAGCAGCTCGCGCAGGGGCGCACGGTGCTGGTGGAGATCGATGCCTGGTACCTGCCGGACACGGCCGCGACCAGCTACCGCCGCGAGCATCTGAAGACGACCGTCGCCCCGGAGACGATCGACCGCGAGGCGCAGCGCATGCGCTACTTCCACAACGGCGGTTTCTACGAGTTCGACGGCGAGGACTACCAGGGAGCCTTCCGCCTGCTTCCGCACTTCACCGACGACGTGATGGAACCGTTCATCGAGCTTGTGCGCTTCGACGCCGGACCGCGGCTGACCGGTGAGGATCTCCGCACCGAGGCGCGGGCGCTGCTCTGCGAGCACTACGGGCACAGGCCGTCGCGCAACCCGTTCACGGCGTGGGGCGAGCAGCTCGGGGACGACTTGCCGCGGCTGCTCGAGGGAGACGCCGAGGACTACCACGCGTACGCGTTCGTGACCGTGCGAATGGTCGGCTCGGCGTTCGACCTGTGCGCGGACCACCTCGAGTGGGTGCTCGGCGCCGAGGGCGAGGAGCCGGCGGCGGCGATGCGCAGGATCGTCGACGGCTGCAAGGTGATCTCGTTCCGGCTCGCGCGCCGGCGGCCGTTCGATCCCGAGCCGGTGGTCGCGTCGCTGGCGCAGGCGTGGGACGAGGGCATGGAGGCGCTCGGCCGCGCGCTCGGCTGAGGACCGGTCTTGCGCTGGCCGCTCGCAGACGGTTGGGAGGTGGCCGCGACCGCACCGGGGGCGTGCGCGGGTCCCGAGGGCCTGCGCTCGCTGGAATGGCTCCCGGCGCGGGTGCCCGGCACGGCCGCCGGCGCGACCGGCGCGACCGGTGCGGACGGACGCGACTTCGACGCCTGCGACTGGTGGTTCCGATGCCGCTTCGACGCACCCGATCGCGACGCTGCCGAGCACGTGCTGCTCGAGCTCGGCGGGATCGCGACCGTCGCGGACGTGTATCTGAACGGCGAGCCGCTGCTGCACTCGGAGTCGATGTGGGATGCACACGAGCTCGACATCACCGCGCTGCTCGCGCAGGAGAACGAGCTCGCCATCGCCTGCCGCGCGCTACGGCCGCTGCTCGCGGCACGGCGCCGCCCGCGGCCGCGGTGGCGGACCCGCGTCGTGGACGACGACGCGCTGCGCTGGTACCGGACAATGGTGTTCGGGCGCTCGCCGGGATTCGCGCCCGGCCCGGCCCCGGTCGGTCCGTGGCGCCCGGTCGCGGTGCGCACGGTCGCCGCCGACGGGATCGACGGCCTCACCCTGCGGGCGCGGCTCGCCGGGGAGGATGGCGTCGTCTCGGTGTCGGCGCGCCCGCGTGGCGCGCCCGGCGAGGTGGCGGTCGTGGCCGGCGAGCACCGGGCCCGCCTGTCACCCGCGCAAGGAGAGCTCCGAGGCGAGCTCCGCATCCCCCGCCCGGCCCTGTGGTGGCCGCACACGCACGGGGAGCCGGCGCTGTACGAGCTGACGGTCGAGGTCGACGGCGAGACCGCCACGAGCGAGCGCGTCGGGTTCAGGTCGCTCGCTTTCGCGCAGCAGATCTCCGAGCAGGGGCTCGATCTGCATGTCAACGGCACGCCGGTGTTCGCGCGCGGGGCGGTGTGGGTTCCGTCCGATCTGGTCACGATGGCCCCGAGCGAGGACGAGCTGCGGGGGCTGCTCGAGCGCGTGCGGGATGCCGGCATGAACATGCTCCGCGTCGTCGGCACCGGCGCTTACGAGTCGGCGCCGTTCCACGAGCTGTGCGACGAGCTCGGGATCCTCGTCTGGCAGGACCTGATGTTCGCGAACGTCGATTACCCGGTCGGTGATCCGGAGTTCGCCTCGGTCGTTGAGGCGGAGGCGGGCGCCGTGCTGGACCGGCTCGGCGGCCACCCGAGTCTCGCGGTGCTGTGCGGCAACTCGGAGGTCGAACAGCAGCCCGCGATGCTCGGGCTCGAGCCCGACCTCGGGCGGGATCCGCTGTGGGACGAAACGCTGGCGCGGCTCGTCGCGGAGGCCGGGGTCGACTGCGCGTACATCCGCTCGACCCCGAGCGGCGGCGACCTGCCGTTCCACGCCGACCGCGGCGTCGCCCACTACTTCGGCGTCAGCGGCTACATGCGACCCGCCTCGGATGCGCGCGACGCGAACGTCCGGTTCGCGTCGGAGTGCCTCGCGTTCGCGAACGTCCCCGACGAGGTCGAGGTCCCCGTGCACCACCCCCGGTGGAAGGCGGGCGTCGCACGGGACGCGGGCACGGGCTGGGACATCGGTGCCGGCTGGGACTTCGACGACGTCCGCGACCATTACCTGGGCGCGCTGTTCGGCGTCGACCCGGTCCAGCTGCGGCGCTCGGACCACGCCCGCTACATCGAGCTCTCGCGAGTGGCGAGCGGCGAGGTGATGGCCGAGGTGATCGGCGAGTGGCGCCGGCCGGGATCGCCGTGCCGCGGCGCGCTCGTCCTGTGGCTGAAGGATATGCTGCCCGGCGCCGGACTCGGCGTGCTCGACCACCGCGGAGCGCCGAAGGTCGCGTTCGGGTACCTGTGCCGCGCGATGGCGCCGGTGGCAGTGTGGACGACCGACGAGGGCGTCAACGGCGTCGCGGTCCACATCGCAAACGACCGCGGCACGCCGCTGCGCGCGCGCCTGCGGCTGTCGCTGTACCGCGACCTCGAGGCCCGCGTGGCCGACGCCGAGGAACGGCTCGAGCTCCCGTCGCACGGCCACGCCGTGCGCTCGGTCGAGGGGCTGATCGGTCATTTCATCGACGCCGCCTGGGCCTACCGGTTCGGCCCACCGGCGGCCGATGCGATCTTCGTGACGCTCGAATCGGACGATCCGGCCGCACCGCTGTCCCAGACGGTGCGATTCCCCGGCGGGCTCCCGCGCGAACGGGTGCCCGCGGCACGTATGGGGCTGCGCGGGACCGTCGAGCAGTCGCCCGAGGGTGCCGTGTCGATCGACCTCGAGACGACGCTGCTCGCGTATGGCGTGCGCGTGCTCGCGCCGGGGTTCGCGGCCGCCGACGACGCGTTCTCGCTCGAGCCCGGCGCCGCTCGTCGCGTCCGCCTGGCTCCGCTCATGGGGGACGCCGAGTTCACCGGCGCGACGCTCAGCGCTTTGAATATGCACGGGACGGTCCGGGTCAGATGACCGGCACCGACCGGACGCTGTACCTCTCGCGCGGCGGCTCGCCGGCCGTGCACGCCGTCCACCACCCTCCGGCCGGGAGGCCCCGCCGCAATGTCGGCGTCGTGTTCTGCGCGCCGTTCGGGTGGGACGAGGTGTGCTCGTATCGCAGCCGCCGCGTATGGGCGCAGGCGCTCGCGGCCGACGGCTACGCGAGCATCCGCCCGACGTATCCGTCGACCGGCGACAGCGCCGGGACGCCGCACGATCCCGGGCGGCTGGACGCGTGGACGGACGCGATCGCGCAGGCGGCTGCGTGGCTGCGCTCACAGGACAGGGTGCACCGGATCGTCGCGATCGGGATGTCCCTGGGAGGGCTGCTCGCATACCGCGCAGCGGCCGCCGGGGCCCCGATCGACGATCTGGTGCTGTGGGGAACGCCCGCACGCGGTCGTGCCTGGGTGCGGGAGCTGACGGCGTTCTCGAAGCTCGAGCTTGCGAGCTTCTTCGACGGGCTCGAGCAGCCGCCGGAGCTCGGCGAGGGCGAGCTCGAGGCGGGTGGGTTCCTGCTGAGCGACGAGACCGGCAAGGCCGTCTCCGCGCTCGATCTGACCGAGCTCCCCCTTCCCTTCCCGGATCGCCGGCGCGCGCTGCTGCTCGATCGCGACGGCATCGGGGTCGACCATCGGCTCGCGGAGCAGCTCGCCGGCGCCGGGGTCGCGGTCGAGATCGGCTCCGGGGCGGGCTATGCGGCGATGACCTCCCACCCCCAGCAGGCTTCGGCACCGCTGTCGGTCATCGAGCGGGTCGCCTCGTGGCTCGAGCACGCGCCCCGGGTCACCGGCGCGGCGCCGACGGCGGTCGGCGGACCGGATGCGATCGGCGAGGTGCGCGCCACGGACACCGCCAGGGTCGGGAGCCGGGGCGTCCCCGTGCTCGAGACGCCGATCGTGATCGAGCAGCGCTTCGGACGGCTGGCCGCCGTGCTCGCAGCGCCCGAGCAGCCGAGCGCGTCCGCCGACGGGCTGTGCGCGGTGTTGCTGAACGCCGGCGCGGTGCGGCGGATCGGCCCGAACAGGATGTGGGTCGAGGCGGCGCGGCGCTGGGCGGCGGCCGGAGTGCCGACGCTGCGACTCGACGTGGAGGGGCTCGGCGACGCTGATGGAGATCCCACGCCATACGCGGCCGACGCGGGCCTGTACGTTCCGGCGCTCGTGCCGCAGGTGATCGCCGCGCTCGACGAGCTCGAGCTGCGTGGCGTTGGGACGCGGTTCGTTCTCGGAGGCCTGTGCGCGGGCGCGTACTGGTCGCTGCACGCGGCGCTCGAGGACCCGCGCGTGGTCGCGGCGCTGATGATCAATCCGCGGGCGCTCGTGTGGGACTCCAGCCTGCTTCCGGCGCGCGACCTGCGCAAGCTGCTGTCCTCCGACGTCACGCTGGCGAAGATCCGCGAGCAGGCCTCGGCCCCGAGGGTCCGGGCTCTGGCCCGCTACGTGCTGACGACGCCGACGCGCACGGTCGCACGCCACGCTCGCGCGGACGCGGAGGACGAGCACGCGATCGTCGATCGGCTCGAGCGGAGCGGCAAGCGTGCGCTGTTCGTGTTCGCCGAGAACGAGCCGCTCCAGGGTGAGCTCGCAAGCTCCGGCGAGCTGGCGCGGCTCGAGCGGATGCCGAACGTGACGATCGAGTACCTCCGCGTCCGCGATCACACGCTGCGGCCCTGCCGGATGCAGCCCGAGGCGCACGAGCTGCTCGACCGCGCGCTCGAGCGCGAGCTCAGCTCAGCCGCTCAGGGCTTGATCCAGATCGCCGCGTCGGAGTAGCCGTCACTAGCCCACAGCATCCGCCAATCGCGCAGCTGCGTCACCAGCGCGGCCCACTCGCCGTCGAGCGGGCCGAGCCCTGCCCGCGAATGGGGGCTGAAGGTCGGATGGTCGAGCACGCCGTGAGCGTCGTCGAGGACCAGCAGGCCCCCGGCCGCGAGCTTCGGGATCGCCTCGCGAATGCACGTGGTCCGGTGCTCGCCGTCGACCAGGCACACGGTCAGCTCGCCGTCGGAGAACTCATCGATCAGCCGCACGTACGGCGATTCCTCGGGGCGTGCGGCCGGGTCGACCGACAGCAGACGCACGGCGTCGGCGGGAAGGCCAGCGGTCCGGAGCTCTCCCTGCACGCGATCGAACCACCCTCGATCGTGCTCGGCGCTGAGGATCCGCCCGACGCGCCGGCCAAGCCAGGCGGTGCTCGTGCCCGAGCCGTATTCGAGGCACGCGTCGCCCGGCTTCAGCAGGTCGGACAGCATCTCGATCGCCTCCTTGGAGAGCCATGGCGCGTCCGGATGCCTGCGCTGGTAATACTCAGCGCCGAACCGGTGCAGCGCGTGCCGTGGCGGCCAGAACGATTCAAGCTCCACGGCGCGGCATGGTAACTATCCCGCCCGCCCGGGCCCGCCCCGCTTCGGACCGAGACTCAGAGACCGTTCAATGACCCGCGTTCTTGTCACGGATGCGCAGGAGCGCTCGCTGCTCGCGGCGATCAGATGTCTGTCCTTGAGCGGGGCGGAGGTCGACGTCGCCGCCCCGTCCCGGCTCGCCCCCGGCCTGTGGTCAACAGCACCGCGCAGGCGCCACCTCGTAACCGAACCCG
The DNA here is from genome assembly GCA_963705995.1 of uncultured Solirubrobacterales bacterium. Classification (GTDB taxonomy): domain Bacteria; phylum Actinomycetota; class Thermoleophilia; order Solirubrobacterales; family Solirubrobacteraceae; genus Palsa-465. The sequence continues at coordinate 24,970 of CAVPLN010000003.1, read as the reverse complement.
CTCACAGCGTCGCGGATTTCGTCGACGACCTCGAGCGGCTCGTACGCGCGCGGCGCTACGACTTGCTGCTGGCCGGCACCGACACGTCGCTCCTCGCCGTGTCGCGGCACCGTGACCGGCTCGAGCCGCATGTCCACCTCAGCCTCCCGGATCACGAAGTCGTCGAGCTGGCGCTCACCCGGATGGCCGTCTCGGCCGCGGGGCGCGCCGCCGGCCTCCCGCCTCCCCCCGAGACGTTGTGCGACAGCCCCGAGGCGGCACTGCCGGCCGCTCGGGCCTTCGGCTATCCGGTGATCGTCAAACCGGCGGAGGTCGTGACCGAATCCGCGCCCGGCACCGCTCGGCGCAGAGCGGCACGGATCGCACGCGACCCCGATGAGCTCGCCGCTCACGCGGCCACGTTCGGCGCGTGCATCGTTCAGCGGCGGCTCCAGGCCCGCCCGATTTCGCTGGGGGGGGTGGCATCGGATGACGGGCTCATCGCCTACGCGATGTCCCGCTACGAGCGTGTGTGGCCGGTCGCAGCGGGCAGCGCCTGCTTCTCGACGACGTTCGCCGCACCGGCAGAGCTGATCGAGCGGGCGGAGCGACTTCTCTCAGAGCTTCGCTGGACGGGGCTGTTCGAGCTCGAGTTGATCGAGGACGGCGCCGGCGGCTATTGCGCGCTCGACTTCAACCCGCGCCCGTACGGGTCGATGGCGCTGGCGGCGCGGGCGGGGGTGCCACTTGCCTCGATCTGGTGCGAATGGGCGCTCGACCGAACGCCGCTGCGCCGGACTGCGCGTCCCGGCGTCGGCTATCGCTGGGAGGACGCGGACCTGCGGCACGCGCTCTGGCAGCTGCGCCACGGCGACCGGCGGGCGGCAATCGCGGCCGCCCGTCCTCGCCGCGATGTCGCACATGCCTACTTCAGCGCCCGGGATCCGCTGCCCGCTGTCGCCCGGACCCTCGAGCTGCTCGTCCGGGCGCAGGAGAAAGCCCGCAGCGAAGGCAGCTGACTCAGGTCTCGCCGCGGCCGCGGGAGATCGCGATCTCGCCGGTGCGGGCCATCTCGACCAGCCCGAACGGCCGCACCAGCCGCTCGAACGCGTCGACCTTCTCGTAGGTGCCGGTGACCTCGACGACGATCGACCGCTTCGTCGACGTCGACGATCTTGGCGCGGAAGATCTCGCAGATCTGCATCACCTCGGTCCGCGCCGCGCCGTCGGCGGTGATCTTGAACAGCGCGAGCTCCCGGGCGAGCGTCTCGCTCGGGCTCCAGGTCGCGGATCTTGAGCACGTTGATGAGCTTGTGCAGCTGCTTGGTGACCTGGTCGATCGGGTGCACCGCGCCGTCGAGCGTCAGCGTGATCCGCGAGACGGTGTCGTCGTCGGTCGGCCCGACGGCGAGCGTGTCGATGTTGAAGCCGCGGCGCGCGAACAGGCCGGCGATCCGGGTCAGGACGCCGGGCTTGTTCTCGACGAGGATCGAGAGGATGTGCTTGCGGCCGGTCCGCAGGCCCGCCGACCGCCTCGAGCTCGTCGAGCGACAGGATCTCCTTGGTGCCTGGCTCGCCCATCGCTCAGCCCACCATGTCCCGCGCCGCCTGGCCGGGCGGGATCATCGGGTACGTGTTCTCCTCGCGCGTGACGCGGACGTCGACGACGCACCGGGCCCTCGGTGGCCAGCGCCGCGCGCATGTCGTCGACGAGCGTCCGCTTGTCGCGTCAGGCGGATCCCGGTCGCGCCGTAGGCCTCGGCGAGCTTGACGAAGTCCGGGCCACTGGCCCGATGTCGACCTGGCTGTAGCGCTTGTCCCAGAACAGCTCCTGCCACTGGCGGACCATGCCGAGGTAGCCGTTGTTCATGATGAACACCTTGATCGCGATCCCCTCCTGGGCGCAGGTCGCGAGCTCCTGCATGTTCATCTGCACCGAGCCGTCGCCGGCGATGCAGACGACCGTCTGGTCCGGGCAGCCGACCTTGGCGCCCATCGCCGCCGGCAGGCCGAAGCCCATCGTGCCCAGCCCGCCGGAGTTGATCCACCGGCGCGGCGCCGGCGAAGTGGTAGTACTGCGCCGTCCACATCTGGTGCTGGCCGACGTCGCTGCGACGACGATCGCGTCGCCGCCGGTCGCCTCGTACAGCGCCTGGACCATGTACTGGGGCTTGATCTCGGAGTCGGTCGGAGTCCGTGTAGCCGAGCGGATGGCGCTCCTGCCAGAGTCGGATCCGCGACCACCACTCCTCCAGCCGCGCGGGATCGGCGCTCGAGCGCGCGGTACTCCGCGGTCAGCCGCGGCAGGATGTTCTTGGCGTCGCCGACGATCGGGATGTGGGCCGGGACGTTCTTGGAGATCTCGGCCGGGTCGACGTCGATGTGGATGAACTTCGCGCGCGGCGCGAACTCCGACAGCTTGCCGGTGATCCGGTCGTCGAACCGCGCGCCGATCGCGACGATCAGGTCGGCCTCGTCCATCGCGTAGTTCGCGGTCCGCGTGCCGTGCATGCCGAGCATCCCGAGCCACTGCGGATGCGGGGCCGGGAAGCCGCCGAGCCCCATCACGCGTGCAGGTGACCGGGAGGCGGTCGACGCGTCGCGAGCTCGACCAGCTCGGCCGCGGCGTTGGCCGCGATCACGCCGCCGCCGGCGTAGATCACCGGCCGGCGCGAGTTGGCGAGCGCCTTCGCGGCGAGCCGGATCTGCTTCTGGTTGCCCTCGGTCGTCGGCTGATAGCCGGGCAGGTGGACGTCGGTCGACCGGCTCGTACGGGATGTCGGCCCGGCTGAGGTCCTGCGGGATGTCGACGACCACCGGGCCCGGGACGGCCCGTGCGCGCGATGTGGAACGCCTCGTGGATCGAGCGCGGGATCTCCAGCGGGTGCTGGATCATGAAGCTGTGCTTGACGATCGGCATCGTGATGCCGATCGTGTCGGCCTCCTGGAAGCCGTCGGTGCCGAGCAGCTCGGTCCGCACCTGGCCGGTGAGGAAGACGACCGGAACCGAGTCCATCATCGCGTCGCAGATCGGCGTGACGAGGTTCGTCGCGCCGGGGCCGCTCGTGCCGAGCGACGACGCCGACCTTGCCGGTCGCCTTCGCGTAGCCCTCGGCGGCGTGACCGCCGCCGGCCTCGTGGCGCACGAGGATGTGGCGGATGCCGGCGTCGTAGAAGGCGTCGTAGGTCGGGAGGTTCGCGCCGCCGGGGAGGCCGAATACGACGTCGACACCCTCCGCCTTCAGACATTCCATCAATGCGTCGACTGCGCGCATGGCACTCCTCCTTCCGCGAACTCTCAGGGCTTTATCGGCACGCGGAAGCGTCCGCATGCGGGACCGGCGAGTCTACGCCGCCGGCGGTTCAGGCGGTTGCACGCCGCCGCCGTCGCATCGAGGCCTCAGAGGCGATCGCCACGTCCGGGAACTCGAGCTCGGTCCCGCAGTTCGTGCAGAGCGCGTCATGAAGCATCACGATCCGGCCGCAGCCGGGACATTCGCGGCGCAGCTCCTCGTTGTCGTAGCGGTAGAACAGCGCCGCCAGGAGACCGAGGAAGGGCGGGCAGCCACAGACCAGGAACCAGATCCAGAACGAGCTGCCCTTCCTCTTCCCGAGCACGCCCCCGATCGTGCCGAAGGCGGCCACCAGGAACAGCAGCCCGAGCCCTTCTGTGGCCACGGCTTCGGGCCCTACCAGACGATCGTCTTCAGCGCCCACAGCACGGCGAGCACTACCGCCACTGCGGCAACGATGAAGAAGACCGACTTGATAATGCCGATCACGATCCAGATCGCAAGCCCGGCGGCCACGACCAAGACGGCGCCGGCGGCCGCGCGTCTACGAAGCGGGGTGCGCGGGCGACTGGCTTCAAGGTCCGATCTCATACGGACAGCGTAGCGCGACGAGGCGCCGCGCCCGCTCAGTCGAAGACGCGCTTGAGGTGATCGAAGCGAGATGCCGGCGCCGCGGCCCGCGGCTCGAACCGCAGCCGAGCGAGCCGGTAGCGCCGAATCGGCGCTGAACTCGCATCCTCGGCCTGCGCTCGGCGCTCTTCCAGCAACAGCACTCGGGTGGATGTGACGGGACGTGTCATGGCCAGGATGATGGCCTGCCGGCCTTAACCCCGCATTGGCCAGAGGTACAAAGTTCCTGCACCGCGGTGCGCCGCAGGGCTGGCGAACGCCTGTGCGGGTGGTGGCGCGGGCGGGCGCGCGGGAGCCGTCGGGCCGGGCGGTCGGGGCGGGCGGTCGGGCGGGGCGCGACCCCGCCGCCGGCCCGTCTTTGTCGATTCAGGTCGCCATACGAACGTTCCGCTGTCTTCTAGGGACAGAAACCCTCCCGGCGACGCCCGGCTGGGGCTGCCACGCTTCCTCGTAGCGTTCGGCTCGTCTCTGGGGGACAAACCCACCGTAGTGGTGAGAAAGTCCCCCAGACACGCCCGCCACACCCGCCGGGCCTCCCTCGGGGCTGTCTTCGCAGCGTTGACCCGCAGCCGGCTACGCCGCTGCGCGCGCGGCCTTGCGCCCGGCCTTGAGCGCGGTCCGCGCGCCGCCGCGCAGACGTCGCCCGAGGCGCCACGTCGCGCCCGAGAACGCCAGGTTCGCCACCGTCGCGAATCCGACCTCGTCCGTGCGCAGCGCGAGCAGCAGGTGGGCGATCCGGTCGGCACGCGGCAGATCGGTGCCGGTGGCCTTGACGCAATAGCAATAGACGCGCCGCCCGCCCGGCACGACCAGCACCGCCCCGAGCTCGCCGACGATCCACACGCCGAACCGCCCGCGCTCGAGCGCGAGCCCGGTGTCCGCGAGCAGATCGCGCTCGCGATGACCGACCAGATCGCCGAGCAGACCGAGCGCCGTCAGCTCCGCATCCGGCTCGCCGGCGGTTCCGGACCGCAGCACGTTCGCTCCCCGCGCGGCGTACAGCCCGGGAATGATCCACGCGTGCGCGAGCAGGATCAGCGCGACCGGGATCGTCACCGGACTGAGCGCGATCAGCAGCCCGGACACCGCGATCAGCGGCACGGTGTGCGCCAACGTCACCGCCGTCCAGCGCCTGCCGGCGCGTACGAGCTCGGCCTCGTCGACCGGCCGGCGCCAGTAGACGGTGGACCGCTCGGGCAGCGCCGTGGCCGCCCCCGGCGAGGGTGAGGCGCTCGTATCAGCCCCCGGCGATCGCGCGGCGGAGGATCACCAGCGGCGCGTCGAGCGGCAGCTCCCGTACCTGCTCGGCCTCGCCACCGGGCCGCGAGACGACCGCGAACATACCCCGGTCCAGCTCGCGGCGAAACGCGCTCACGGCCTCCTCCACCGACTCCGCGTCATCCAGGTTCCACTCCGCGAGCGTCGTGTGGCCGGTCTTGTCCATGCGGATCAGACGGGACATTTTGTCCTCCTTTGCGGTCGAAACGGGCCCAAAGCCGTTCTACAACGCATCTTAAACCCGCCTTTCAAGCCCTGCGGACGATGAAGAACTTGATAATCCTCCATCGACAAAAGTTCTGCAAAGCTCGTCAAACCTTGGCATTCTCTTGTACATGAAGGTTAGTCTGCGGACCGATTTTCCATATATCCGTCTATACCCGCCAACTTTTGCGCAGGTTCCGCGCTTAAAACGCGTTACCATGCCGTGCAGGGGTAGCGACGAGCCGCGCACCGCCGACCAGGTGACGGGAACGCGATGCGCACAGGCGGGTGAGTCCATAACCCTATAACTGGGCCACGAAAACCGGGACTCCCGTGGAGCTTGGACTATGACACCACCACCCGCCGCAACCCATGCTGCTCCAGGAGCGGTTCCGCTCGCATCCAGGCGAACGGAGCGCAGCGCCTGGCTGCTCGGCGCGGCAAGCGCGCTTGACCAGCGCCCCTGGGCTCGCCTGAGGCTGCTCGTCGACGTTGTCGTGCTGTACCTCGCCTCCGGCGCGGCGCTGTTCGCCTCGCCGATGCAGGACACCGCCACGAATCGATGGCTGGCCGTTCTGTTCCCGGTGATCACGGTCGGCGTGCTCCATGCGCGGCCGGGGCCGGACCGGCGCCTTTACGGCTCGTGCGTCGACACGATCGCGCACGTCCTCGGCGTGACCTCGCTCGCGGCGATGCTGACCCTCGCGCTCGAGTCGTTCCTCGGCGCGAGCCATCCGATCGACCTGGCGCTGCGCTTCTGGCTGTTCGGGTTCGTTTACCTGGCCGGCGGCCGGGCCGCGCTGCTGCTGATCCGCCGTCAGGCCATGAGCTCACCCGCTCTCGCCACGCCGACGCTGATCGTCGGCGCCGGAGTCGTCGGCGATCACCTCGTCAAGCGGCTGTCCTCCGAGTTCCGGTACGGGTTGCGGCCGGTCGGCTTCATCGATGCCGACCCCCTCCCCCGTGCCGATCACCTCGCGCGCTCGAAGCTGCCGGTCCTCGGCGGCCCGGATGACCTGCTCGAGACGATCGAGCGGACGGGCGCGCGGCACGTGATCGTCGCGTTCTCCAACGAGCCCGACCACGAGCTGATCAAGAAGATCAACCAGTGCACCGCGAACGGCATCGAGGTCTCGCTCGTCCCGCGGCTGTACGAGGCGATCAACGAGCGCGCGACGCTCGATCACATCGGCGGCCTCCCGCTGGTGACCGTCCAGTCGGTCGATCCGAGAAGCTGGTCGTTCGCGTGCAAGCACGCGGCCGACCGCGTGTTCGCCGCGCTGGCGCTGCTCGCGATCGCGCCGCTGATGCTCGCGATCGCGCTGCTGGTCAAGCTGAGCTCGCCCGGACCGATCATGTTCCGCCAGCGCCGGATCGGACGTGACGGGCACCAGTTCGACGTGCTGAAGTTCCGGACGATGCGGATCGCGTCCCCCTCGCGGACGCCCGAGTTCCTGCCCGAGACGGGAATGGCGCCGGGCGGGGTCGAGGGAGCGGATCGGCGTACGGCGATCGGCCGCTACCTCCGAGGCACCTCGCTCGACGAGCTGCCGCAGCTGATCAACGTGCTGCGTGGCGACATGAGCGTCGTCGGCCCGCGCCCCGAGCGCCCCGAGTTCGTCGAGCTGTTCGCGCGCGAGGTCGACCGCTACGACGACCGTCATCGCGTCAAGTCCGGGATCACCGGCTGGGCGCAGGTGAACGGGCTCCGCGGTCAAACGTCGATCGCCGACCGCGTCGAGTGGGACAACTACTACATCGAGAACTGGTCGCTGGGGTTCACCTTCGCATCCTCGTGCTGACGATCGCCGAGGTCATGCGCCTTCGCGACACGGCCTGAGCCGGCCGTTCCCGTTCATTAGCACCCCGATCAACCGTTACGCCGACGGATGACGTAGCTTTGGCCCCTGGAATGGGGACGGTGGTGACATCGCGGCGCTCGTCCGCGGGTTTCTGGTCGAGCGCCAGCAGCTTTTTTCTCCCGATCGGCGTCCAGATCGACCCGGGCGGCGTTCGCGGCTACCCGATCGACATGCGGGTCAAGGCGGACCTCGCCGGACTGGCCTCACCCCGGGCTCCCCGACGACCGAACGTCTGCGCGTCGGCCGCCCAGTACGGCCTCGGCTGCTACGAGCTGTGGCTCGCCGGTGATGGGCAGGCGTGGCTGACGCGGCGGTGCGGGTCGGCACCCACATGCTGCAGATGCAGCGTCCGGATGGCGTGTTGCCTGCACATCGCGGAGTTTCCGCACACCCAGCGCGTGACGCCGCCGTGGGCTCTGGCCTCGCACAGGGCGAGGGCGCGAGCCTGCTGGTGCGACTCCACCTGGAGACGGGCGAGGATCGGTTCGCCGATGGCGCACTGCGGGCGCTGGCGCCTTTGTCGGTCGCCCAGGACGAAGGCGGCGTCCGCGGCGATCTCGGAGGCCATCCATGGCCCGAGGAGTACCCGACGACGCCGCAGTCGCACGTCCTCAACGGCGCCATCTTCGCCCTCTGGGGCTTCCGGGACGTGGCGGTCGGCCTGAGCGATGCCGACGCCGGGCGCGCATTCGAGACCGGCCTGGACGTCGCTGGTGGCGAGTCTGCATCGGTACGACACGGGCACTGGTCGCTGTACTCCCTGTTTCCGCACCCGATTCGCAACCGCGCGAGCTCCTTCTACCACGCTCTGCACGTCAGCCAGCTGACGGCGATGGGGCAACTCGCCCCGAGGCCCGAGCTGGCGCCGGTGCGCGACCGCTGGCAGGGTTACTCGGATTCCGCCCTCTGCCGCCGGCGCGCGTTCGCGCACAAAGCCGTGTTTCGCCTGCTAGTGCCAAGAAATCGGGTCCTCGCGCACCGCCTTCCCTGGAACCGTTCATGACCACGCTGCGCCGGCCTGTGAATCGCTCCGCCCGCTTATTGCGGCTTGTAGTGAACCTGGCATAGTTGTCGCCGATGGCACCCCCGAGTTCGTACGGACCCTCTGAGGGGGGCCACGGCCGGTCCGAGTCCTCCGGCTTCAGCCGGTACTACGAGACCATCCTCGAGCACTGGCTCCTGATCGTGATCTGCACCGTCATCGCGGTGGCGGCTGCCGCGGCCTACGTGACCGTGGCCCCGAAGTCGTATACGGCGACGGCGCAGCTGCTCGCCAATCCCGCGCAGGCGGGCGACACCGAGCTGTTCAACCTGCCGGTGCTGCACAGCTCGGGCGATCCGACGCAGGACATCCTGACGGCGGCGGACCTCGTGACCACGCCCAGGTCGCAAACGCGGTGATCACGAAGCTGGGCCTGCACACGACCCCGACCGAGCTGCTCAACCGCGTCTCGTCGGAGCCCGTCGGGGCGAGCAACCTCGTCGGAGTCTCGGCTGTCGCGCCGACCGCGCCGGAGGCGCAGGCGATCGCGAACGCGTTCGCCGACCGAGGCGATCGCCGTTCGCACCGCGACATTGCACGCGGCGATCACCGCCGTGCTGCCGAGCCTGATCGCGAGCGTCAACGCACTCCCGCCGGTGGATCGCAGCGGCGCCGGCTCGCTCGGCCAGGAGCTGAGCGACTACGAGCAGCTGGACAAGGTCAACGACCCGACGCTGTCGGTCGCGGCGCCCGCGCAACTGCCGACCGCGCCGAGCTCACCGAAGAAGGCCCTGTCGCTCGCCGCCGGCCTGTTCGGCGGCCTGCTGCTCGGGTATCGGCGCCGCGTTCGCCTTCAGCGCGCTGGACCCGCGCGTGCGCCGCGAGGAGCAGGTCCGCGAACTGCTCAAGGGCGTGCCGGTGCTGGCACGGATCCCGCAGGTGGGGCGTCGCAAGTCGCCCGGGCCGCTGATCCCCAACGATCTGTCGCTGCCGGCACTCGAGGCGTACCGAACGCTGCGCACGAGCCTGGCCACACGCGCGAGCGGCAAGCCGCAGGCGTATCTGCTGACCGGCTGCGCGCCGTCCGAGGGCAAGACCACGAGCGCGATCTCGCTCGCGGTGGCGCTCGCCCAGGGCGGCGGCCGCGTGATCCTGATCGAGGCCGACCTGCGCCGGCCGCGGATCGCCGCCTCGCTGGGGCTGACCCCGGAGATCGGCACCGAGCAGGTGCTGTCCGGCGAGTCGACGCTACGAGACGCGCTGATGCCGATCTGGTTCGACTCGACGCCACTGCACGTGCTCCCCGCGCGCGGCGCCGGCGCCGGACTCGCCGACCGCCTGTCGTTCGCGGTCGCCCAGCACCTGATCACCGCCGCAAAGGAGCAGGCCGACTTCGTTGTGATCGACTCGCCGCCTCTGACGGCCGTGATCGACGCGCTGCCGCGCTCGCGCAGCTGGCCGACGAGATCCTGCTGGTCGACGCGTTGGCCACTCGCCGGCCTGACGAAGTCTCGCCCAGCTGGCGGAGATCCTCAACAACCAGGGCGCGTACGCCACCGGCATCGTGATGGTCGGCGGTCCGCGTGCGGACTTGCATATACTCGTACGGCGATTACCTGATGCCCGAGCGCTCGGGCGGCGGGCGCCGCGGCGAGGGGGCAGCGGCTCCCGGCACGGGTCGCGAGTCGCGACGGGGGCGGGACCGGGTCCGCCAGACGCTGCGTCGCGCTGATCGCGCGGACCGGCGCGGAAACCGCGACGCGCTGGCTGGTGGGCCTGTTCGTACTGTGCGCAGCGCTCGGGGTGGCGGCCGGGGTCTAAGCCCGAGTACGGGATCGCGATCGCATTCGCGCTCTCGTCCGCGGTCGCCACGTTCGGCGAATTATACGGTCGGCGTCGCGCTGTTCATGACGCTGTCGTTGATCGCGTGCTCCAGTTGCGGAGGCGCCGTCGATGTTCATGAAGCTCGCCGGGCTGTTGCTGTTCCTGTCGTGGTTCGCGCGCGCCTCCTCGGCGCTGTGCTGCGTTACCCGGGTGCTGGTTGCGGAGCACCCCGGGTCGTGTGGTCCCGCTGGTCGCGTTCCTGGGGTGGTCGACGATCAGCCTCGCCTGGGCGACGAGCCGCTCGCTGGTGATCTTCGAGACGTACAGCCTGCTGCTCGACTCGCTGCTGCTCCCGATCGTGTTCGCGGCCGTCAACGAACGCCGCGACGTGCTGATGATCGTGGTCGCGTTCATCATTGGAGCGGTCGCGTCCGCGACCTACGGGCTCGTGCATCCGTTGCCCGCGTCCGCTCAGGACGCCGGCCGGCTCGCGGGCGCGCTCGGCGAAGCCAACCAGCAGGCGACGGTGCTCGTGGCCGCGATCGCGCTGTCGCTCGCGGTGCTGGGCGCGGCCCGGCGCTCGCCGATGCTGCTGCTGCTCACGATCCTCGCCGCCTTCCTTGCGTTCTTCGGCCTCGTCGACACGCTCTCGCGCGCCGGGCTGCTCTCATTCGGATGCGTGCTGCTCGCCGGCGTGTTCGTAGGTGGCCGCTGGCGTCCCTATTTCGTGGCGCTCACGGTGATCGCGATCGGTGCGGTCGGGGTCTACTACTTCGCGATCGCGAGCGTGAACGCGAAGGACCGGGTGACGATGACCGACACCAGCGGCCGGACGTCGCTGTGGACGGTCGGGCTGCGCGCGTTCGAAGCCCATCCGATCCTCGGCGTCGGCTCGGACAACTTCCAGGACGTGTCCATCCACTACCTCGACCGCCCAGGGGTGATCGCCGAGGCGCAGGTGATCGTCGACACGCCGAAGGTCGTCCACAACATCTACCTCGAGCAGCTCGCCGACCTGGGCATCCCGGGGCTGCTCACGCTGCTGGCGGTGTTCGGATACGTGATCGCGACCGCCTGGAAGGCGGCGAAGATCTTCGAACGCGTCGGCGATCGTCAACTCGAGCTGCTGTCCAGGTGCACGATCCTCGCCCTGGTCGCGTTCATGACCGCCGACTTCTTCGCCTCGGAGTTGACGTCCAAGCAGCTGTGGATCGTGATCGCGCTCTGCCCGGCGCTGCTGAAGCTCGCGAGAAACGCTGAACGCGACTCGCTCGCAGCAGCGTGATGCAACGCATCCGGGTGCTGTTCCTGATTGACAAGCTCGTCAATACCGGCGGCGCGGAGATGTTCGCTTTCGGACTCGCGACGCACCTGCCGAGCGACCGGTTCGAGAGCTGGCTCTGCTCGACGCGAGTTGTCGACGCGGAGAGATCCGCGGCGCTCTCCGAGGCCGGGGTGAGACACGTGCACCTCGATCGGCGCACGAAATGGGACGTCCACCACTTCGCGCCGTTGCCGGGACTGCTGCGCCGAGAGAGAATCGACATCCTGCACGCTCACAAGTTCGGCTCGAACGTCTGGGGTACGCTGCTCGGCCGAGCCGCCCGGGTGCCAATCGTGCTCGCCCACGAGCAGACGTGGTCGTATCAGGGCGATCCGTTGCGCCGCTTCATCGACGGGCAGCTGATCGGCCGGCTCGCGACCCGGTTCATCGCCGTCTCCTCGCGCGATGCCGAGCGAATGCGCTCCGTCGAGGGCGTGCGACCGGAGAAGATCGTCATGATCCCGAACGCATTCGTTCCGCGGCCGGCGACGCCCGACGGCGACCTCCGTACCGAGCTCGGGCTCGAGCGCTCAGCGCCGTTGATCGGGGTGGTCGCGGTTCTGCGCCGGCAGAAGGCCCTTTCGGTATTGCTGCGCGCCCATCTCCGCGTGCTCGATCAGATCCCCGACGCACACGTCGTGATCGCCGGCGACGGCGAGTGCCGGGCCGAGCTCCAGCAGCTGTGCCGCGAGCTGGTACGACGGGCCGGGTTCATTTTCTCGGAGAGCGACAGGACGTCGACTCGATCCTGCGCTCAGTCGACGTCGCGGCGATCTCCTCGGACTACGAGGGAACGCCGTTGGTCGCATTCGAGTGCATGGCCAGCCGCACTCCGCTCGTGGCGACCGCCGTCGGCGGCCTTCCCCGACATCGTCCGCGACGGCGAAACCGGGATTCTCGTCCCACCGCGGGATCCGACGGGGCTGGCTGACGCGCTCGCCGGCGTGCTGAGCGATCCCGACCGCGGTCGGCGAACTGGCGGACGCGTCGGCGGCGACTCTCCGCCTTTTCACGATCGACGCGATCACCGCGCGCTTTGCCGATCTCTACGAAAGCCTGATGGCGGAACGAGGCCGGTCATCCGGCGCGGCCTGATGGAACGCATCCGGGTGCTGTTCCTGATCGACGAGCTCGCGATCACAGGCGGGGCGGAGGTGTTCGCGCTCGGACTCGCCACGCACCTGCCCGCCGAACGGTTCGATCGCTGGCTGTGCTCCACCCGGCTCGTCGACCCGGGGATGAGCGCGACGCTCGTCGAGGCTGGGGTCAAGCACGTGCACCTGGACCGGCGGACGAAATGGGACGTGCACCGGTTCGCGCCGCTGCCGGGCCTGTTGCGGCGAGAGAAGATCGAGATCCTCCATGCGCACAAGTTCGGCTCGAACGTCTGGGGAACCCTGATCGGACGGGCAGCCAGGGTGCCGATCGTACTCGCTCACGAGCAGACCTGGTCCTACGAGGGAGATCCGATGCGCCGGCTGCTCGACGGGCAGCTGATCGCCCGGCTGGCGACTCGCTTCATCGCGGTCTCCTCGCGCGACGCCGAGCGGATGCGCTCAGTCGAGGGCGTGCCGGCAGAGAAGATCGTGATGATCCCGAACGCATACGTGCCGCGGCCGGAGACGCCGGATGCCGATCTGCGCGCGGAGCTCGGCCTCGAGAGCTCGACCCCGTTGATCGGCGTGGTCGCGATCCTGCGGCCACAGAAGGCATTGGACGTGCTGTTGAAGGCTCATGCCCAGGCGCTGCAGACTGTTCCCGACGCGCACCTGGTGATCGCGGGGGACGGACCATGCCGGCGTGAGCTCGACAGCTGTGCCGCGAGCTCGGCACCGCCGACCGAGTCCACTTCCTCGGCCTGCGACACGACATCGACTCGATCCTCCGCTCGATCGATGTCGCCGTCATCTCCTCCGATTACGAGGGCACGCCGCTGGTGGCGTTCGAGTGCATGGCCAACCGGACTCCGCTCGTGGCGAGCGCCGTAGGCGGTCTGCCCGACGTGATCGACGACGGCGAGACGGGCGTGCTCGTCCCGCCGCAGGACCCGGCGGCGCTCGCGCGCGTGCTCGGCGACCTGCTGAGCGATCCCGAGCGCCGACGGCGCCTCGGTGAGGCGTCAGCGGCGAGGCTCGGCGAGTTCACGATCGAGGCGATCGCGGGCCGCTTCGCGGAGCTGTACGAGAACCTGATCGAGGACCGGGACGGCGATGGCCGATGTGATCGTCCTCTGCTACCACGCGGTCAGCCCCGATTGGGACTCGAGCCTGGCGGTGACTCCGGACTCGTTCGAGCGCCAGATCGCGTATCTGCTCGCGCAGGGCTGGAGGGCGACGACGTTCACCTCGGCCGCGCTGGCGCCGCCGTCTGAGCGCACGCTCGCGATCACGTTCGACGACGCGTTCGCGTCGGTCAAGCGCTACGCGCTCCCGATTCTCTCGGGGCTCGGCGCGCCGGCGACGGTGTTCGCGCCCACCGCGTTCATGGACGGAGCGCTGTCTCTGAAGTGGGACGGGATCATACATGGCTCGGCACGCCCGCCGAGCCCGAGCTGGCGCCGCTGCACTGGGACGAGCTCGGCGAGCTTGCCGAGCTCGGCTGGGAGATCGGGTCGCACACGTGCACCCACCCGCACCTGACTCGGCTCGACGACGCCGCGCTGGAGCAGGAGCTCCACGTGTCTCGCGAGCTGTGCGTCCAGCGACTGGGTCGGCCGTGCACGGCGATCGCATATCCGTACGGCGATGTTGACGCCCGCGTCGCCGGCGTCACCGCGCGGGTCGGGTACAGCACCGGCGCGGCGCTGTCGAGCAGCCTCCGCCGGCGCGGCGTCATGCGGCAGCCCCGAATCGGGATCTACCAGGTCGACGAATGGCCACGGTTCAGGCTGAAGGTGCTGCGGGGGATGCGATTCGCGCGATCGACGCGGCTGTGGCCCGCCGGGCCGGCCAACGAGACGCTTAACGGTGAAGACGATGCGGCTCGCTGTCTACTGCGATTACTCCTATCGGGTGCTCGACGGCGAGACGTACGCCGAGCTCCCGTTCAGCCTGTTCGTCGAGGGGCTCGCCCCCACGTGCGAACGGCTCGTCGTCCTCGGTCGCCTGGACCCGGCGCCCGAGCGTTCCCCTATCGCCTGGCGTCGGCCGAGCTCGTCGCCCTGCCCCACTACGACAGCGGCGCCGATCTCGCCGCGGTGCTGGGCACGATCCCGGCGGCGATTGCCCGCTTCTGGCGCGTGCTCGACGACCTTGACGTCGTCTGGATCCTCGGTCCCAATCCGCCTCAGGCGCAGCTGTTCGCCGTTCTCGCCATGCTCCGCCGCCGCCGGCGTCGTGCTCGGCGTCCGTCAGAACCTGCCCGAGCTGATCCGCCATCGCCGCCCCGGCCGGCGCGCGGTCATCTGGGCGGCCGACCTGCTCGAGGGCACGTTTCGCCTGCTGGCCCGCATGGCTCCGGTCGTCGTCGTCGGACCGGATCTGGCGCAGCGCTATCGGGGCGCCCGCTCGCTGCTGAGCGTCTATGTGTCGCTGCTGCACGCCGGCGACCTGCTGGCGGGCGACGAGGACCGCCGCCGCTATGACGGCGACAGGCTCGTGATGCTCAGCGTCGGCCGGCTTGACCCCGAGAAGAACCCGCTCCTGCTCGCCGACGTGCTTGCCGCCGCGCTCCGCGACGATCCGCGCTGGCGCCTGGAGGTCTGCGGCGACGGCCCGCTCGCGGGCGCGCTCGCCCAGCGGGCCGCCGAGCTCGGCGTCGGGCACCGGATGACGCTGCGGGGCTATGTCCCGATCGACGGCGGCCTGTGGGAGCTTATCGCGAGGCTCACGCACTGCTGCACATCTCGATGACCGAAGGGGTCCCCCAGGTCGTGCTCGAGGCGTTCGCCGCCCGCCTGCCGGTCGTCGCCACCGACGTCGGCGGGGTCGGCGCGGTCGTCGCCGATCGCGGCCTGCTCGTCGGGCCCCGGGACGCAGCGGCCGCGGCCGCCGCGTGCAACCGGCTCGTCGCCGACGACTGCGCTGCGCGACCGGCTGATCGCCGCCGCGCAGGCCGAGGCCGCCGATCACACCCTGGAGGCCGAGTGCTCCCGGGTGGCCGGATTCCTGTCGATGAACTCCTGATACCAGAGCTCGAGCATCAGCAGCGTCCACAGACCGCGCGTGTGCTCGACCCCGTCGCGATGCTCGGTGATCAGGCGCTCCACCGCGACCGGATCGATGATCCCGCCGCGCGCGGCTGGCCTCGCCGAGCAGGGTGTCGGTCAGCAGCTCGTAGAGCTCGCCGCGCAGCCAGGCCGGGATCGGCGCCGTGAAGCCCATCTTCGGGCGCTGGAAGAGCTCCGCCGGAACGTGACCGGCGAGCGCGTCGGAGATCAGGCGCTTGCGCTGGCGACCGCGCTGCTTGAAGCTCGTCGGCAGCCGGGCGGCCCACTCGACGAGGCGGAAGTCCAGCAGCGGCGCGCGGGCCTCCAGCGAGCTGGCCATCGTCGCGATGTCCATCTTGTAGAGCAGCTGATCGGGCAGCGAGCGGGCGAGATCGACGGCGAGCGCGCGATCGAGCGTCCGCACGGCGTGGCCCGGCGGCTCGTAGCGCGTCACCGCGGGCAGCCCGGGCGAGAGCGCCGCCCGCTCCTCGGGGCTGAGCACGGCGGTCCACTCCGCGTAACGCTCCTGGGGATCAAGCGCGAACGACCGCAGGAAGCGGTACAGCTTGTGGCGCGTCGACATCGGGTGGGCGAGCTCTGAGCCGATCCGCGTCGCGCCGCACCCCGGCGAGCCCCTTGACCGCTGCCGGGAGCACATCGGCATAGCCGGCGATGCGCACCGCCTGATGGCGGTAGTAGCCGCCGAACAGCTCGTCGCCGCCCTCGCCGGTCAGCGCGACCGTGATGCTCTGCCGGGCCCAGCGCGCGAGGTAGAAGCTCGGGACCATCGACGAGTCGGCGAACGGCTCGCCGTAGTGGTGGACGAGCTGGGGCAGCATCTCGACGAGATCGGTCGGCTCGACGACCGCCTCGTGGTGCATCGCTGCCGAGCTCGGCGGCGATCGTGGCGGCGTGCGAGCGCTCGTCATAGCGTGATTCGGAGAAGCCGATCGCGAACGACTGCACGTTCTGGGCGCCGGCGGCAATCATCTGCGCCAGCGACGTAGCTGGAGTCGATGCCGCCGCTGAGAAAGACGCCGAGCGGCACGTCGGAGATCAGGCGCTCCTTGACGGCGAGCATCGAGCGCTCGTCGAACTCGCGCAGCGCGTCGGCGTAGGAGATCCGCAGCTTGGGCTCGAAGTCCAGCTCCCAATAGCGCGTGACGTCGAGCCGGCCGCTGGGCTGCCAGGTCAGCAGCGTGCCGGGCTCGAGCTTGGCGACCGCGCGCAGCATCGTCTGCGGCGAGGGGACATAGCCGTACTGCAGATAGGCGGCGAGCGAGGCCGGATCGACCTGACGTTCGATCCGCTCGTCGAGCAGCAGCGACCCGAGCTCGGAGGCGAAGCTGAGCGCGCCGTCGCGATGATGGGCGTAGAACAGCGGCTTCTTGCCGAGCCGGTCCCGGGCGACGATCAGCCGCTGGCGCGACCGCGTCCCACAGCGCGAAGGCGAACATGCCGTCGAGCTCGGCGCACGAAGCCGGCGCCCCACTCCTCGTAGGCATGGGCGATGACCTCGCCGTCGGCTCCCGAGGCGAAGCGGTGCCCGGCGCCGAGCAGCCGCTCGCGCAGCTTCGCGAAAGCCGTAGATCTCGCCGTTGAAGACGACGTGCACCGTGCCGGCCTCGTTGCGATACGGCTGATGCGCCGCCGGCGACGTCGATGATCGACAGCCGGCGGATCGCCAGCGTGACCCAGTCGTCGTCGTAGACCCCGGACTCGTCGGGCCCCCGGTGGCTGAGGTCGTCGGAGATCTGCTCGCAGGACGCCACGCCGCCCCGTGGACTTGCCCGCCAGGCCGGCGATCCCACACATGGGCCCGTATCCTAGTGTCCCTCGGGGTCACGGCCCGACCGGCATCCGCCCCTCCCCGGCTGGAGGCGGAGTCGGGAGGCGGTAGGCTACGTCTCGGCCGACGCCTGCCGATTACCCCAACGAGTGACCGACATCGACTGCTCGGTCCTGGTCCCGGTGCTCAACGAGGAGCGCTACATCGAGGCCAGCGTCGACGCGATGCGCCGCCAGCGCTTCGCCGGCCGAGCTGGAGTTCCTGTTCGCCGACGGCCGCTCGACCGATCAGACCCGGCCGATCCTGGAGCGCCTCGCGCGCCAGGACCCCGGATCCGGGTGCTCGACAATCCGTCCGGCACCGTCTCCAGCGGGCTCAACGTCTGCCTCGGCCATGCCCGCGGCCGCTACGCCGCTGCGGATGGACGCGCACACCGTCTATCCCGACGACTACGCCCTGCTCGGCGTCCAGCGGCTCTCGCAGGGCGACACGCGCTGGGTGAGCGGGCCTCAGATCCCGACCGGCCACGGCCCCGTCTCCCGCGCGGTCGCGTCGGCGCTGTCGGGCGCGCTCGGCCGCGGCGGCTCGCGCAAGTGGGGCGCGTCCGGCGCGGCGCAACGGCGCCGAGTTCGAGCTCGACACCGGCATCTTCGCCGGCGTCTGGGAGCGCGCCACGCTGCTGCGATACGGCGGCTGGGACGAGCGCTGGCCGCGCAACTCCGATTCGGAGATGGCGGCTCGCTTCCTGGCCAACGGCGAGCGCCTGATCTGCCTGCCGGCGATGGGCGCCGACTACGTGCCGCGAGACTCGCTTGCGCCTGTGGCCAGTACCTCGGCTACGGCCGCTACAGGTCCAAGACCGCCGGGCGGCACCCGCACACGCTGAGGCGCTCGCACCTGCTGGCGCCAGGGATCGTGCTCGCGATCGGCGGCGTCCGTCTGGTCCCCGCGGCCGCTCCGGACCGCCGCGCGCGCCGGCGTCGGCGTGTACCTCGGGACGCTGGCCGCGGCGAGCGTTCGCGCGTCCGCCGGGGCCGAACGTCGTGCGGACGCGGTCTTGGTGGCGCCGGCGCTCGCGACCATGCACTACGGCCACGGGGTGGGCGCGCTCAAGTCGGTCGCCCGGGACGGTGTCCCGGTCGCCGCGGTGGCGTCGGTACTCGGATTCGCGGAGATCGCGTCCAGCGAAGACTCGCCGATCCGCGCGTACGCGCCGTCGCTCACCGCTGACTAATTCTCCATAGACCGGTTCGTCCCTAGAAACCGGACTATCAGCCTGATCGGCAGCCTCGCGCCGGCAGGTTCCACAAAGCCACCACCGCGCTAAAGCGTCGGTTTCCCGACGGTCTCGAATCGCGGCCGTGGACGTTCGGCCAGCCACCGCAAGGCAGAGGTGGACGTTATGACCGCGAAATCGCACGCGCCGGACATCGGGATGTCCGGGTCGCGTCCAGGATTGGACTGGCCATTCGTATCAGGAATGGCCGTCCGGGCAACTCAAACAGGGCTGGATCGGACCGATACAGCGCTCGCCGCACAAGCGGCGAGCCCATCGTCCAGACCCGCCCACACACCAGCCCGATGAAGAACTCAAAGCCCCTCGCCCGCCGCCTCCTCCGCATCGTCGCCGCCCCCGCAGCCGCCGGCCTGATCGGCTCTCAGGGAGCGCATCCCCGCGCTCGCGAGCACGACGCCGTGCTCGAGCAGCGACATCTCGTCCTACGTCGCCGACAACAGCGCCCCCGCCTGCTGGCAGCCGTACGCCTCGAACTCGCCGTTCAACACGCCGATCCCGTCGAACCCGACGCTGGCCTCCAACTCCAGTGCCGAGGTCTCCCAGATGGACGGCTACAACTACCACTTCGACGGCAGCTCGAGCCAGTACCAGTTCTACAGCGAGGGCAGCCGCGCGGTGTACTTCGCGAACAACAGCGATCCGCTCGTGACGATCGACTGCACCGCCTACTGGGCCCGAACACGTGCCAGGGATGGAACGGGATCCCGATCAACAACATCCAGATCCACGTCCCCGCCGGCGCCCAGCCCGAGACGGATTGGGACCACCACATGATCGTGATCGACACGGCGACCGGCACCGAGTACGACTTCGAGCGGGCCTCCTGGACCTCGAGCAACGTACTGACGGTCTGGTCCGGCAGCGCGATACCGATCGAAGGCACCGGGCTCGACGGCGGCGCCGACGCGGCCGACCTCGGCCTGCTCGCCGGCACGATCACGGCGGCGCAGCTCGCGTCGGGCACGATCGACCACGCACTCGCGGTCAGCGTTCCGTGCACGACCGGCTATGTCTGGCCGGCGACCGGAGCGTTTGGCCAGGCGTGCTCCGCGGTCAACCAGGGCGCATCGAACGCGATCCCGATGGGCGCCCTGCTCCAGCTGAACATGACCACCGCGCAGATCGCGGCCACGCACGCACCGGCGTGGGAGCAGACGATCATGCGCGCGATGGCGACGTACGGCATGTACGCGAACGACACGAACGGCAGCAGCGATACGACGACGTTCGAGGTCGAGAAGTGGGACGACATCTCCTACACGAGCCTAGGCCAGGCGCCGCAGATGGCGAACCTGTTGGAGTCGCTTGGCGGGCAGAGCGACGGCAACGGCGGCTTCGTGGTCGACGGCGTCCCGATCCCGATCTCGAAGCTTCGCGTGATCGCCCCGTGCGTCCAGCAGGGGACGTGCCCGAGCAGTTCCTCGACCCAAAGCGGCGGCAGCGGCAGCGGCAGCGGCAGGGGCCCGAGGCACCAGGACCCGATCGCCCAGACGGCCCGCACCCACGAGCAGACGGTGACCACCACCAGCCACTTCGTGCTCGTCGACGCTACCCGGCACGTCGTCCGCCACTCGGCCCATCGCAAGGCCCGTCATCACCGCCGGCATCGTCGCCACGCCCGCCGGCAGCACAAGAGCTGAACGGGGAGTTCAGCGCGGGCGCGGGTTCTCGTCGGGACCCACGCCCGGTGTCCTCGGGCGGGGGGTTGTGTGGGCCCCTCGCCCGTCTCCTTTCCAGAGCGGACCCGTCGGCTTCGGCTGGCGGGTCCGATCGCTCCTGGATACTGACGGCCGTGTTCACGGACCGCGCGGACGAGCTCGAGCTGCTGGCGGAAGGACGGTCGCTCCCCCAGGCATCCGGGAGCGAGAGCGTCGCCGCCAGCTCCGCTTACGCGTTCGCGTCCCAGCTCGCGACCGCGGCGTTCACCGCGATCCTGACTCTGTACCTGGTTCGCGCGCTCGGCAGCTCGGGCTACGGTGATTTTGCGCTCGCCGTCAGCATCGGCGCACTCGTGTTCGTCCCGGCCGAGTTCGGGATCGGCTTCTCGGCCGCGCGGTTCCTGGCGGAGCACCGCGGCGATGACCGGCGGATCGCTGAGGTCGTCGCCGACGCGATCCGGCTGAAGCTCGTCTCTCGGCCGTCGCGTGCGGAGCGCTCGCCGCGTTCGCAGGCCCGATCGCCTCGCCTACCATGCGCCGATCACCTGGCCACTGCGGGCGGTGGCGCTGGCGGTCTTCGGGCAGAGCATGATGTTCCTGTTCGACGCGTCGTTCATGGCGGCGCGGCGGCTCGCATCCGATCTGCGAGTGGTGTTCCTCGAGAGCGCGGTCGAGTGCTCGACGTCGATCGTCCTCGTGCTGCTGGTCGGGGGCGCCGTGGGCGCAACCGCCGGACGCGCGATCGGCTACTGCTCCGGCGCCGCGTACGCCCTGGTGCTGGGAGCGCGCGTGTTCGGCTGGCCGGCGGCGATGCGCCACCGCCGGGACCGTCCATCGAACGAGCGCCGGATCGCAAGATACGCGGTCCCGCTGGTGCTGGTCGACAGCGCCTGGACGCTGTTCTCGACGATCGACCTGCTGCTGATCGGCGCCTATCTGAGCTCCCGCGAGGTCGGCTTGTTCGCGGCGCCGCTGAGGCTCCTCATATTGCTCAGCTACCCCGCGCTCGCGCTCACGAGCGGCGTCGCGCCCCGGCTGGCGCGCAGCCACGGCCACGAGCCGGACGCCCACGCGCTCGAGCGCGCGCTGCGCCTGGTGGTCGTGTTCCAGGGCGTGATGCTCGCGCCGCTGATCGTCTGGCCGCGCCCGATCGTCGACGTCGCGCTCGGCTCGAGCTACTAGCAATACGTAACTGAACGCGCGCAACAGAACAAAACCGTTACGTATTGCTTTTAACTTATTTCTATCATGGTCTTTTCAAAGCAAAGCATAATCGGTGTGCAGTTAAACAGCAATGTTTCTTGTCGGGGCAACAATCTGATCTGAGGGCACATGACTAAAGTAAAATCAGGAGTAAAATCAGGAGTAAAAACAGGTGTCGTATTAATTAATTTAGGTACCCCTGTTGCCAATGACGTGAAATCCGTCAGAAAATATTTAAAAGAATTTCTTGATGATCCTCGTGTTATCGATTTACCTTGGTGGTTGCGAAAGCCATTACTTTATTTTTTTATTTTGCCTTTGAGGCCCCAAAAACAGCGCTTGCGTATCAAGCAATTTGGGATGAGCAAAATGGCTCACCCTTATTATTTCACACCCAAGCGCTTGGGAAAAAAGTACAGGCGTTGTTAGGAGAAAATTACCACATTGAGATAGGGATGCGCTATGCCAAGCCAAGCATTGTGGAGGCGATTGAAAAACTGTTGAGCCAAGGCTGTGAGCAGCTTATTTTTCTTCCGTTATTTCCTCAATATTCTTCTGCTGCAACTGGATCCGCTATTCAAAATGCTTTGCAAACTTTGGCAACAAAATGGCACATTCCTGCATTTGCTGTACGCCATGATTTTTATAATGATCCGTTGTATATTCAAGCACAAAGTGAAATCATTGCACCGTATTTACAGCAAGCAAGCTATGACAAAATATTGTTTAGTTATCATAGTTTGCCGACAAGACATATTCATAAAAGCAACAGTCACTGTAGGCGAGTTTGTTCGCAACAGACGCCATGCTATGCAGTCGATGAGACTAACACGCAATTTTGCTATCGCGCAAAATGTTTTGCAACTTCAAGACTGATTGCGCAGCAACTTATGCTCAAGAAGAGCAGTATCAAGTGGTATTTCAATCACGCTTAGGACGTACAGAATGGATAGGTCCTGATTTGAATACAACGTTAAACAAATTAATTCATTTAAATGTGCGCAATGTGCTTATTACCAGCCCTTCTTTTACTGCAGATTGTTTAGAGACATTGGAAGAAATAGGGCTGCGCGCTAAAGCGCAATGGGAATTGTTGGGTGGAAAGCAGTTTACTTTAGTTCCTTGCCTGAATTCACAACCTTCTTGGGTGAAGGCAGTTGCAAGCTATTGTACTGGATAAATAATAAGTTCTACCTGCTCTCCTCTTGCACATCTTAATGTATGCCGAAGTAATATTGATTGCCATAGATCAAAAGTATGTTGATTTACTTGTATATTATTTCAGCAATATTTTTCTGAATTATTTGAATAAAGAGAAAATTTCGAGTAGTTTAGTCACGACAGTTGTATCAAAATAGTTACCTAAGTTATAAAATTAGAATGGTAAAAACCAATATAAGCGAAAGGTACGGTATGATCCGCCGACAATAAGAAGCACGTGAAGAGTTAATTCAACGCGTCATTGATCTGTAAAGAAAAGCTCCCTGAAAGTGACGCGAAACTAATTTCAGAATTTGCTAAGCAATATTACTTAAGTGCTTCGCCAGAAGATCTACTAGAAAGAAACGATATCGATCTTTACGGCGCACTGGTATCTCACTGGTATTTTATTCACCAACGAAAAGCCAAACGAAGCGAAAATTCGAGTTTACAACCCGCTTTATGAACAACACGGTTGGCAATCTACGCATACTGTGATTGAGATTATTTATGAAGCCCTTTTTGTGCAGAATCTGTAGGCGATACGTCTAATCAACTTGGCCTTAATGTGCATTTAATTTTACATTTAAGTGCAATGAGAGTGACACGAAACAGCCAAGGGATGATTACCCATTTTACCATTGGTTCCAATCATGAAGAAACGGGTGTGAAGGAATTACCCATTTTTATTGAAATTGATAAGCAAAGTGATCCTAAAGTTTTAGACAATTGAAAATATCATTGGAACGAGTCATTGAAGATGTTGATCTGGCTGTATCTGATTGGCGCCCCATGGTCGAAATCATGGAATCCGTGATATCCAATCTTGAAAAAAGGTTGAAACTTCCACTCAAAAAGACATTGATTCTGAAATCATTGAATTTTTGAATTGTATTAAAAAGAACCATTTTACTTTTGAAGGTTATTGTCTATGCCAACTTGATCAAGCCAAGGTAGTTATCAACTGATACTTGAAAAGAGTCTTCTTTAGGTATTTTGAAAAAGCAAAATGAAGAGTATTTTGAATCCTTTGAAGAACTGTCAAAGCCAGCACAAGAATTGGCGCTATCAGATTTTCCCTTAATTTTGGGAAAAACCGATCACAAAGCTACATCGTCCTGCTTATACCGATTTTATTGTCATGAAAATTTTTGATGAAGCAGGGAATGTCATTGGGGAACATCAATTTATCGGTTTATACACCTCAGCTGCTTATAACTTAAGCCCTCTAAATATTCCTTTACTGCGATTAAGAGTTCAACAAATACTTCAAAGCGGCGCATATTCCAACACGAATAGCCACGATGGTAAAACACTCAACAAATATTTTAGAAACGCTGCCAAGAGATGACTTCTTTCATGGCTCTGCTAAAGAGCTTTATGATCTGTCTATGGGGATTTTACATTTACAGGAACGACAACGTATTCGCCTCTTTATCCGAAAAGATCCTTTTGCACGCTTGTTTTCTTGTTTGGTTTTTGTGCCTCGGGAACGGTTTAATTCTAGTTTGCGTGAAAAAATGGAAAAGATCCTGTTGAATGCCTTAGGGGGATATCAGATTGATTTTGAAACGCGTTTTTCTGAATCAGTATTGGCCAGAATCCATTTTATTGTCCGCTTTAAAGATGATGCTGCGCGTGAATATGATGTATTGCATATGCAAGATAAATTGATTCAAGTCAGCCGTACTTGGGAAGACAATCTTAAAGATGCTTTGTTAGAACATTTTGGAGAAGCAGCCGGGAATCAATTATTTAATACCTATTACAACGCCTTTCCTGCAGGTTATCGTGCAGATTTTAATGTTCGTACTGCCGTATATGATGTTCAGCATATGGAAAAACTGTCGGCTGATAATCCGTTTGAAATGAGTTTTTATCGTCCTATAGATGAGCCGGAGGGGACAATCCGGTTTAAATTATATAGCCCACTGATTTCGATTCCGTTATCTGATGTGATCCCTATTTTAGAATGCATGGGATTACGAGTGATCAGTGAAAGTCCTCATGAAATTATACCGAAGGGAGATACCAAATATTGGATCAATGATTTTGGGATGTTATATACTACCGGAAAAGAATTGTTGGTAGATGAAGTTAAAGACATTTTTCAAGAAGCCTTTTACCATGTTTGGTATAACAGAAGCAGAAAGAGATGGATTTAATCGTCTGGTATTGGGCGTTGGATTGAATTGGCGTGAAGTTGCCATGTTACGTGCCTATGCAAAATATTTATGGCAAGTGGGTTTTACTTTCTCCCAAGCGTATATCGAAGAAGTTTTATTTGGTGTGCCGGTCAT
>CAVPLN010000002.1:0-163137 GCA_963705995.1 uncultured Solirubrobacterales bacterium | reverse complement strand
CAGCAACAATATCGGCATCGAACGTGTTCGAGACCTCATATGCCCAATAGAATCTAGCAGCACCATAACTTGCGGCAGAGAAAGCCCATGATGTCCCATCGCCAAGCTGGACGGTTCTTACCCAAGCACGAGGAGTAAGCGAGGATGAACCCCCACCATAAGAGTAGTCAGTACTAAAGGTCGGGGCGGAATCTCCAGAATATCCGAATCTCCCTATAGCCAGGAACACAAGCACGTTGCCAGGAGTCGGCGTACCGGGGAAGACAAAGAAAAGCCAGCCCCGGTATTAGCGATTCCTGGTGCGGACTGTACGATGGTTGCGGATGGCATAATTCACCTAGTTAGTCGTCACGCTCCATCCGTTAGAAATTAAGGTAGCCTTGTCCGTAATCCCCGTCCTGTCGGGGCCTCGTTATACCCTTGCGACAAATCCACGTTCGGCTGATAGGGGGAACCAAAGAGGCTCTCCATGTAAACTATGGAGGAAAGAAAGCCCGAAGACAACATATCCTCGGACACCAAATAATGGAGGATGGAGTTGACTGCCGCCGAAGTGAGGAAATTACCAGCGGTGACCAACCCGGAGGTAATTAAAACATGCACCAGTACCGGGGTTGTCGCTCATATCCAAGGACGACAAAGCATAGGTCTCACCAATGTCACTATGACATTCCACCCCAGCAAGAAGCGGGTTATGGCTGATATCCAGGGAGGAAAGATTGCAACTTGAGCATGACAAGTATTGGAGAAGGTGTTGGTGCTGACATCAATGGTTGGAGGTAACCCGGGCAAGGGGGTTGGCATCGCAGTCGAGATACACGAGCGCCGGACTGTGGCTCAGGTCTAAGCTCGTAAGCTGGCACGTATTACAGTCCAGATTTTGGAGCAAGGAGTTGTTGCTTAGGTCCAGGGAGCTAGTAGCGTTATCGGAGCAATACAGGCTAACTAAGTTGGGTTATGACTAATGTCCAGTGACGGAAGCAGCATCCAGGGAGGACCGCTCCCCTGCTGGAACGGCGGCGTTCCTCGGCTCGACGCAGCTCGTGCCGGGCAAGTTCAACATCTGGGGGACGCTGCTCGCGATCTACGTTCTTGCAACCGGCGTGCAGGGCCTCGAGCTGGTGTCAGGGGCGGCGTGGCTGAGTGACATGTTCAACGGCGTCGCCCTGATCATCGCGGTCGCGCTGTCGATCAACCGCGGCAGCGCCGGCATCCGCCGCTTCCGCACGGGGCGAAAACCGGAGGCGCCACCAGGCGGCACGACCGATCCCGAGCAGAAGGCGGCCGGCGAATCGGCCGGTCTCACAACCGGGAGGGCCACGGGCGCGACATAGACGTCGTTCCAGCCGGCTCGAACACAGGGCCCGCATCGGCAGGCGGCACTGGCAGCGGCGCCCTGCGCCCAGTCCGGATTCGCCGACGAGGCGACCCCCATCTGTACAGACATCGACCAGTACACGTCCACCGGGACGATCACCGAGGAGGAGTCAACTCAATGCAGTCACAGACCCAGAAGCAGGCGGGCCGTCAGCGCGGCCGTCGGGCAGCCGTTGCCGCCCTCGCGGCAGTCGGTTGCGTCGGCGCCGCGGCGACGGCGGCTGTCGCCGGCAGCACCACGCCGACGCAGTACCTCGCGCAGTACTCGGGGCAGCCGACCACGATCGGCAACTTCCCTGCGCTGAAGTCCGCGCCGCCGAAGGGCAAGGTCGTCGTGTACCTCGCCACGTCCGAGGTCTCCAACACCCAGGTCGCCGCGGGCGTCCAGGAGGCTGCGAAGGCGGCCGGCTGGAAGTACTTCGCGGTCAGCTACAACCCGGCCGATCCGTCGACGTTCATCTCGGCGTTCAACACGGCCATCGCCAAGAAGGCGAACTACGTGATGGAGGCCGGTACCGTCCTGCCCGCCGCCGTGATCAGCTCCGCAACTGCCCACCACATCAAGATCGCCGTCGACGCCGTCGATCCTGTCGCCGTCACCGGCCCCGTGATCGCCTCGACCGGCGGCGCGGACGTCGACTACCGCATGGGCGTGCTCACCGCCGACGAGTTCATCGTCAACTCCAAGGGCAAGGGCGAGGCCGTCGAAGAGGCGATCCCGCAGTACCCGATCCTGACGACGTTCGCGCACGGGTTCCAGACCACCGTGAAGGCGGACTGCCCGGCGTGCAAGATCGACGCCGCTGACGTCTCGCTCACCGACTACGCGGCCGGCAACCTGCCCAAGATCGTCGTCGCGGCGGTCCAGGCCCACCCGAGTGCGAAGTACATCGTGTTCGACGACGGCCCGTTCGCGGACGGCATCGGCTCAGCCCTGTCGGCAGCCGGGATCAGCGGCAAGCTGATGATCGGCGAGGCGGGCGACGCGACCGACATCGCCGCGATCAAGACCGGCGCGGACCTCTGCCTGGACCGGGTATTCGGTCCCGTTCGACTCGTGGGAGATGATGGACGCTGCCTTCCGCAATTCCGAGGGCATGACGATCCCGTCGGCTCTGAGTCGATCCAGCCGACGCAGATCATGACGAAGGCGAACGTCGCCGCCGTCAAGCTGTTCCCGACGATCGGCGGCTGGAACTACCCGACCGACGGCTTCAGCCAGTTCCTGAAGGTCTGGAGCCTCAAGTAACCCCGACAGCACCAACCACGCGGTAACCGTCTGAACCGATGCCCCAGGAGCAACAACACCCACCGGCGCTCGAGATCGTCACGCTGTCCAAGAGTTTCACGCGCACGCGCGCGCTCGCGGACGTGACCCTGTCGATCGCGCCGGGCGAGGTGCACGCGCTCCTGGGGCAGAACGGTTCCGGCAAGTCGACGCTGATCAAGATCATCTCGGGCTATCACCAGCCCGACCCGGGGGGCGCCGTGCGCGTCGGCGGCAGGGACCTCCCGTTCGAGGCGCCCGTCCAGTCCTACCGGCTCGGCGCCCGGATCGTGCAGCAGGACCTGGGCCTGGTCAACAACCTGTCGGTGCTCGACAACATGGCGCTCAGCTCCGGCTTCCCGACCTTCCTCAAGACGATCTCGCCGAGGCGGAGCATTGCGCAGGCCCGGCGCGACCTCGAGCGCCTCGGGCTCGACATCGATCCGCGCGTCCCGATCTCCTCGCTGAGCGCCTCGCAGCGGACGGGAGTCGCGGTAGCCCGCGCGCTGCGCGAGGACTGGCACTACCCCCCGCGACTGCTGATCCTGGACGAGCCGACCGCGACGCTGCCCGTCGACGAGGTCGACGCGCTCCTCCAGATGGTCACGCACATGGCCGCGACCGGGCGTCGGCGTCCTGTATGTAACCCACCACCTCGGCGAGGTCTTCCGGGTCGGGCACAGCCTCTCCGTCCTCCGCGACGGCCACCTCGTCGGCAGCGGCCCGGTCGTCGAGTTCGACCACGACGCGATCGTCCACCTGCTCGTCGGCGAGGAGCTCGCAGCCGAGGAGACGGAATCGCGCGCAGAGCGCGCGGCGCACGCGGCCCATCGCTCGGAGCCTCCCGTCCTGGAGGTAGAGAATCTGGCGGGCGGCGCGGTCGCCGGGCGTCTCGCTGACCGTCGCCCCCGGCGAGATCGTTGGGATCGCCGGACTGACCGGTTCCGGGCGCGACGATCTGCTCGGCCGCATCTTCGGCTCCTTCCCGCGGACCGGCGGGCGCGTACGCGTCGGCGGCCAGGAGCTCGGCGAGAACCGGCCCGACCTGGCGATCGAGAAGGGCGTCGCCTACCTCGCGCCCGACCGCAAGACGAGCGGCGGCATCATGAACATGACCGCTCGCGAGAACCTGACGATGCCGAACCTGCGACCGTTCTGGAAGGGCCTGCTGCTGCGCAAGAAGCTCGAGCTGTCCCGGACGGCGGAGTGGTTCGAGCGGCTCGGCGTCCGGCCCGCCGGGACGCTTCGACGAGCCGCTCAGCATCTTCAGCGGCGGCAATCAGCAGAAGATCCTGTTCGGCAAATGGCTCTCGCAGCAGCCGTCGGTGTTCCTGCTCGACGAGCCGACCCAGGGCGTCGACGTCGGCGCGAAGGCGGACCTCCACCGCGAGCTCCGCGCGGCTGCGACGGAGGGCGCCGCGGTCGTGATCAGCTCGAGCGACCTCGAAGAGCTCGCCGACCTGTGCGGGCGCGTCGTCGTCCTCGTCGAGGGCCGGATCACAGCCGAGCTGTCCGGTTCCGAACTGACCGAGACAGAAATCACCCGGCAGTTCATGCCGGCCGCCGCCGTACCCGCTTGACCGCCCCGGCGCGCCGCTTCGACGGGAAGGTCGCCTTCGTCACCGGTGGCGCGTCCGGCCTGGGTCGTGCTGCCGCGGAGCGCCTCGCCGCCGAAGGCGCGACGGTCGTCGTCGCCGACATCGACTCGGCCGGCGCCACAGCGGTCGCGGAGCCCCTCCCCCGCGCTGTCGCGGCCCCCGTCGACACGGCCGATGCGGCGTCCGTCGATCGCGCCTTCGGCGCGGCGCTCGACGCCTGTGGCCGGGTCGACGTGATCGTCAACAACGCCGGCATCGTCGGCCCCCAGCTGCCACTGCACGAGACCGACGAGGAGAGCTGGCGCCGGGTGATGTCCGTCAACGCCGACGGCGCTTTTCACGTGCTGCGGCGTGGGATCGCGTGCCTACTGGCGAGCGGTGGCGGTGTGGTCGTCAACATGGCCTCCTCCACGGCGCTGTCCGGCAAGCCGAACGTCACCCCGTACACGTTCGCGAAGGCCGGGCTCGCAGGCATCACCCGCTCGGCCGCGATCGAGTACGCCGCACGCGGGATTCGCGTGAATGCGGTCGCGCCCTCCTCGGTGATGACGCCGCTGATCGCGAGCTTCATCGCCGGCGCCGAGGATCCGGAGCAGATGCGGGCGTTCCTCGAATCCCAGACGCCGATTCCCGGACTGCCGCTGCCCGAGGACGTCGCGGCAGCGGTCGCGTTCCTCGCCTCCGACGACGCCAGGTGGATCACCGGCCACGTCCTCCCGGTCGACGGCGGCTTTCACGCCCGCTGAGGCGGACCCCAACACGGCGCGGCTGGTGACGCTCGTCCGGACACCGACTGAGCTTCGCTGGTGACCGTACCGCGGTGCTCCTCGGCGAGCTGCGCCCAGCGCTCGAATACAGCTCGGGCCATGGCTCGCATGCCGGTGGCCTGCACCGCGAAGTCCGAGAGCAGCCTCTCCAGGGCGCCTGCGCCTCGCACCGCCCCGAGCGCCGCCGCATAGGCCGGCACTTTTCCCCACTCGACGGCCATCTCGTCGGTGACCTCGAGGTGGAACTGGACCGCGTACGCGACGGCACCGATCCGGAAGGCCTGGTTCGGATAGGTCACCGAGGACGCCAGCCGGACCGCCCGCGGCGGCAGGTCGAACGTGTCGCTATGCCACTGGAGCGAGAGGAAACGGTCCGGAAGCGCTCGCGTGACGGGATCGGCCTGAGCCGCAGCGGTCAGCTGCACCTCGAGCACACCCACCTCCGGCGCCGGTCCCGGGTACACGCGAGCGCCCATGCTCGCGGCTAGCAGCTGCGCCCCGAGGCAGACGCCGAAGACCGGCATGCCGCGATCGACGGCGGCTCGCAGCAGCTGCTGCTCGGCCTGCAGCCACGGGTACGCCGACCACTCGTAAGCTCCCATCGGACCGCCCATCACGACGACAGCCTCGAATTCGCCGGCCTCAGGCAACTCCTCCCCCTCGTCGAGCTCGACGCGCAGGAGGCTCCAGCCACGATCGCGCATCACGTCCTCGAGCACTCCCGGCGGCTCGCATGCGATGTGCTGGCAGATCAGCACCCGGAGAGGGCAGTCCGTCACGATCCGTCCTGACTCTTTCACAACCCCCGCCCTCCACGTGCCTGAGCGCAGCCGTCTGTCACTGTATCGAGGAGGTCCACACCGCGCGAACCAGTGAAAACCGAGAACACCAATCAGCCGTGGGTCACCGGCGCCTGCCTGTGCGGCGCCGTCCGGTATCGCGTCGTCGGCCGGCTGCGTGACGTGCAGAACTGCCATTGCAGTCGCTGCCGGCGCACCCATGGCCACTTCGGAGCGTATACAGCCGCTGGCGCAGCCGCGCTCACGCTCACGGAGAGCCGCGGCCTGCGCTGGTATGTCGCCGACGGCCGCGAGCGCGGCTTCTGCAGCGAGTGCGGCGCGAGCATCTTCTGGCGCCGCTCGGGCTCGGACGAGATCTCAATCGCCGCCGGCACGCTCGATCCTCCCACGGGGTTGCACACCTCGATGCACATCTTCACCGCAAGCCGGGGCGACTACTACGAGATCAGCGACGACCTGCCGCAGCTGGCACGCGGGTCCGACGGGCTGGAGTGAGCTGCAGCCGCCTGCACGAACCACTCGAACACCGCCAGGAAGCGATCGTCGATCCGCCACTCCTCTTGGAGCTCCCACTGAACCCCGAGCACGGGACGCCCCTCAAGTTCGATTGCCTCAACGACTCCGTCCGGAGCGAAGGCGACGGGGCTCAGGCCAGTCCCGAGTTTCCCGACCGCCTGGTGGTGAAACGAGTTGACCGTCACCCGCTCGGCGCCGAGCGCGCGCGACAGGATGCTCGCGGTATTGATGGTGATCGGGTGGCGTGGGTGCTCGGGGATGCAGTCGTGCATCCCGAGCGCGACTGACTCCATCTCCCGCCAGGAGCCCCAGCCAGGATCGGACGGATGCTCGCTCCAGCGGGCCTCGAGCCGGACATCCTGAATCATCGTGCCGCCGAGAGCGACGTTGAGGACCTGCATGCCCCGGCAGATCCCGAGCACGGGCAGCTCGCGCGCCAGCGCCGCCGGCGTGAGCGCGAACTCGAATTCGTCGCGGCGAGGCTCGGTCGGCGCCAGCAGCGCGTCGGGGGCCTCGCCGTACCGGGCCGGGTCGATGTCTCGTCCCGGGGCGAGCACGAGACCGTCGACGCGGTCGAGGCACTCGTCGATCGCCTCCGGAAGCTGAGGCAGCGTCATCGGCAGTGCGCCCGCCGCATAGAGTGGGCGCTGGACCCCGACACCTCCGTAGTCGCCGAAGTCGTGCATGCTCACGCTCAGCGCGATCACCGGTCTGCGCTTCACAGTCGGCACTAGTGCTGCGCTCTGCGAGGGATGGACACGCGCCGGAGGCTCAGGTAGAAAACCACGTTGAACATATTTGTGCAGAGCGACTCGAGGTCGTAGTCTATGGCGGCCATCTCGGTTGCACAACACCGACACGGAGGAGCACATGTCCGAGAAGATGTGGAGTGGCGAGCCCTACTGGGGCCTTGGCTACGAGTGGGACCCGGATTGGGTTCTCAACGACCGCCAGCGCGAACTCCGCGATCTGCTCATCGAATTGTGCGAGCGGGAGATGCGCGCGAACGCCAAGCGTCTCCGACGACAACCTCGAATATCCACGTCGCAACCTCGAGCTCCTCGGTGAGCATGGCTTCCTCGCGCTCACGGTCCCTACCGAGTACGGAGGCCTTGGCGAGGACCACGTCGGCTACCAGATGGCCTGCGAGACGATCGCCCGCTACGGCTGCGCTTCGACGGCGATGTGCTATGTGATGCACATCGGGGCGGTCAACACGATCATGCTGAGGCCGACCGCGGAGCTGATCGAGAAGTACATCCGGCCGCTGAACAGCGGCAAGATCGGCACGCTGTCGTACTCCGATCCCGAGACTGGGTCGCACTTCTGGTATCCGATCTCGTCCGGCGCCGAGCGCGCCAACGGCGGATACAACGTGCGCAAGAAGGCTTCGTGGACGACGTCTGGTGGCTTCGCCGACTTCTACGTCGTGCAGACGACGAGCCCGGATTTCAGTGGCTACGACGATCTCAGCGTATTCGTCATCGACGGTCCCGACGTCAAGGCTCAGCCCTCGTCGTGGGACGCTCTTGGTCTGCGGGGCAATCAGTCGGGACCGATCGAGGTCGACAACGTCCACATCCCAGCGACACAGATCGTCGGCCCGGAGGGCGACGGCGCCGCCTCCAACGACGAGTCGGTCGACCCGTGGTTCCTGCTCGGCTCCTCGGCGGTCTGGAACGGAATCGCGTTGGGAGCGATCGACATCGCCAAGCGCCAGACGACCCGCAAACGCCACGTCGACGTCGGCCTGCGCGTCGCCGACTACCCGACGATCCAGGACTACGTCGGCGAGGCTGTGATGGACACCAACGCCTGCCGGCTGTTCGGCTACTCGGTCGCACAGGCGATGGACAACGCCACCGAGCACAACACGCGCAAGATGACTCCCGGCGAGTTCGCCCGTGCCAACTTCCTGCACTGGGCGTGGCAGATCAAGTTCGAGGCCGCCAAGAACACCGCGCACGTCGTCGACAAGATGCTCCACGCCTGCGGGGGCACCGGCTACAAGCGCGACATGGAGCTGGAGCGCTACCTGCGCGACGCCAAGGCCGGCTGGGTGATGGGGCCGACGAACGAGGTTCTGCGCCAGTTCGTCGGCAAGGCAGTCCTGCTCGGCTTCGACAGCCTCGACTACTGGAATCAGACCTACAACCGCCGCGCGGTCGAGAACGAGATCAAGAAGCTCGACGCGGACGGCAAGCGCAACCTCGCCGAGCAACTGCTCGCCGAGGCCGAGAAGGAATCGGCGGCAACGACGGCCTGACCGCGCGCCGATGGCCGCGCTCGCGATCCCCGCCAGCCCGCTGCTCGTCGGCGGGC
The DNA here is from genome assembly GCA_963705995.1 of uncultured Solirubrobacterales bacterium. Classification (GTDB taxonomy): domain Bacteria; phylum Actinomycetota; class Thermoleophilia; order Solirubrobacterales; family Solirubrobacteraceae; genus Palsa-465. The sequence goes on along the minus strand of CAVPLN010000002.1, from coordinate 154,490 downwards.
TGGTGCCGCGCGACCCCGCTGCTGGAGACCTATCCGGTCCGCCCGGGCGGGGTGACCGTGGTCGAGCTTGCAGGCGATGACCGGGTGCGTATCATCGACGTGCACGGCGGCCAGGTCGCCGAGGTGACCGCGATCGGAGCGCCGATCGCGACGCCTCCTGATGCGCCGGCCACGGTTCTCCGCGCGCTCAACTGCGAGCACTCGGGCGAGCGGGCCGCAGTCGCGGCGGCGTTGCGAGCCCGCGGAGTCGACCTTCAAGAGGCGCGGTGCCTGAGGCTGCTCGGGCCGCAGTCCGCTCCCCGTGATGAGGTCGCGCTGACGGCGCAAGGCGCAACGACGCTGATTGTGGCCGCGCCCGGCGGACGGCTGGTCGACGGCGAGGCGCCCGCAAGCGAGCTGCCAGCTCGAGATCCGCCGAGCCCGGCCACGCCCGCGCGAAGAGATGGAGCTGCCCCCGCCGCTTGCCGAACCCCGTCTCGAACTCCGCGTCGACGCTGCGACGGCGCAGCAGCTACGAGGTCCATGAGGGCGAGTACATCCAGATCATCGACGTCCAGGGCAAGCAGTGCTCCGACTTCCTCGCGTTTCACGCCGCGCGGCTCCACGCCGGGATCGAGCGGGGGCTCGATGCAACGGTCACGCGCACGCTGATGGGCAATGCGTATCCGCAACCCGGGCTGCACGGCAAGTTCTACGACCTCGACATGCAGCCGCTCGTCGAGGTCGTTCGCGACACCGTCGGACGCCACGACACCTTCGCCCTTGCCTGCCAGGCCAAGTACTACGAGGATCTCGGCTATCCCGGACACATCAACTGCACCGACAACTTCAACGGCGCGCTGAGTCGGTTCGGAGTCGCCCCGCGCCGTGGCTGGGAGGCGCTGAACCTCTTCTACAACACCGCATTCGACTCGAACATGCAACTGCTGTCCGACGAGCCGTGGTCTCGACCAGGCGACTACGTGATGCTGCGTGCGCTCAGCGAGCTCGTCTGCGCGTCGTCGGCGTGCCCCGACGACATCGACCCGTCAAACGCCTGGGAGGTGACAGATGTCCACGTTCGCGTCTACTCGCCCGAGAACCGCTTCTCGATCGCGATCGCGCGGCGCATGACCGCCGACGCCGAACCGGTGCTGACCCGGGAGACGGCCTTTCATCCTCGGACGTCGGCGCTGACCCGCAGCTTCATCGAGTACCGCGGCTACTGGTTGCCTCACTGCTTCAACAACGAGGGCGGGATCGCCGAGTACTGGGCCTGCCGGGAGAGGCTGGCGGTCATGGACCTGTCGCCGCTGCGCAAGTGGGAGATCCTCGGCCCGGACGCCGAGACACTGGTGCAGCGGACGATCACGCGCAACGCGCGCAAGCTGTCGGTCGGGCAGGTCGTCTACACGGCGATCTGCAACGAGACCGGCGGCATGATCGACGATGCGACCGTGCTGCGTCTCGGGCGGGACAACTTCCGCCTCATCGGGGGAGACGAGTACGACGGCGTGTGGTTGCGGGAGGTCGCGGACCGACTGCGCCTCAAGGTGTGGATCAAGCCATCGACCGACCAGCTGGCCAACATCGCGATCCAAGGTCCGCTGAGCCGCGAGGCACTCGCCGAGTTCGTGTGGGCGCCTCCCACACAACCGTCGCTGCTCGAGTTGAAATGGTTCCGTTTCCTCGTCGGACGGATCGGTTCGTACGATGGCACCCCGATCATCGTCTCCCGCACCGGTTACACCGGCGAACTCGGCTATGAGATCTTCTGCCACCCGTCGGACGCGGAAGCTGTGTGGGATGCGGTCTGGGCGGCCGGCGAGCCTCGCGGGATGCTGCCGCTCGGTCTCGAGGCGCTCGATATGCTCCGGATCGAGTCGGGGCTGATCTTCGCCGGTTATGAATTCGACGATCAGGTCGATCCGTTCGAAGCCGGGATCGGCTTCACGGTCGCCCTCGACGGCGAGGACTTCGTGGGCCGGGAATCCCTGCTCGAGCGCTCCGCGCATCCGCAGCGGAAGCTCGTCGGGCTCGAGCTCGCCGGCAATGAGACGGCCGGCCACGGAGACGAGGTGTACGTCGGCCGCCGGCGAGTCGGGGTCGTCACCAGCGGGACACGCAGCCCACTGCTGCGCACGAACATCGCGCTCTGCCGGATGGCTGTCCTGTACGACGCAGTCGGCACCGAGGTCGAGGTCGGCAAACTCGATGGTCTGCAGAAGCGGATACCGGCGACCGTCGTCAGATTCCCGTTCTACGACCCAGAAAAGACGCGCCCGCGCTCGTGACCGAATCGGAGCGCGAGGGCGTGGCCCGCCTGACCCGGGTCGCGAAGGTGGAGACTCCGCAGGAGAGCACGGGGTTGATGCCCCCGCCGGGCGCGATGCGCTACGGCGGCGCCGCGCACCATCCTGTAGGCCCGCCCGCGCCTCCCGCCAGGACCTTCCTCGACGCACCAGCCGGGGTGGCGAAACTGACACCGCGTTCGGCGGCCGCGGAAGCCGCCGCGCGTCAACTGCGCAACGTCATGGGACGGTTCGCGACGGGCGTGACGGTGGTCACCACGAGCCATCGGGACACGATTCACGGGATGACCGCCAATGCGTTCCTGTCGGTCTCGTTGCGCCCGCCGCTCGTGCTCGTCTCGCTCGGCCGCTGCCGGATGAGCGAAATGCTGCCTCGCAGCGGCCGGTATGGCGTCAGCGTGCTCGCCGCCGACCAGGAGCACTTCGCCGCTCACTTCGCCGGGCAACGGCCGGCGCCTGTAGCCCCCGAGTTCGAGTGGAGCGCAGACGTGCCACTGCTCGCCGGCGCCCTCGCCCACATCGCCTGCAGCGTCGTCGACGTCCACCCGGCCGGAGATCACGTCCTCTGGATCGGCGAGGTTCACCATCTGGACCACCGGGACGGCGAGCCGCTCCTCTTCTACACGGGGCGCTTTGGGACGCTGCACGAGGTGTCGGACCGGTTACGCACGGAGAGCGGTGCCTGACGCGCCCGGTCTGGCCCGCCGATCCTGACCGAAACGGCATCAGGGGCCATCAGCCCTCAGCCGTCCGGGGCCATCAGCCCTCAGCCGTCCGGGGCCATCAGCCCTCAGCCGTCCGGGGCGATCCAGACCAGGCAGGGTGCCTGATGGCGCACGCGCCGGGCCGCGAGCCACAGCCACCACTTGGGCGTGCGCCTCCGATCCGGACCGAGTACGACAAGTCCCGCCTGGCGCTCGACGACCAGTTCGATCAGCGCGGCGAGCGGCCGGCGGCTCGAGATCCGCAGCAGCTCCGTGCGCACGCCGCGCTCCGCCGCTCGCCGGGCTGTCGCCCGAACGGCGTCGAGATCCTCTTCGTGCGGGAGCGTCGCGTGCTCGCGCGCGAGCATCAGCGTCGTCGGATGCGGCGGCAGCCAGAGCATGTTGGCGAGGATCAGCCGTGCCCCGCTCTGGAGCGCGGTCTCGATCGCCATGCGCTCGGCGCTCGGGTCGACTCGAACCGACAGGGTCGCCAGCACGATCGGCCGCGGCTCGGTCGCCGTCTCTGAATTGGTCGGCAGCGAACTTGCGAGCTGATCGGTGGGCATCGCCACGGTCTGCATGATCCCACACTCCCTGCGGCGCACCCACTCGTCGCTTGCCAGTCCAGGCGTACAAAATTCGGCAGTGATGCGTTGACCCACTTTGTACCAACTGGTATAAAGGCGCACCACACGCCGGAGCATCCTGACGGGAGGAGTTCGGCGCTCCGCCAACTAGGAGGGAAGAGGCTTGGCAACTGCCACCGTCGACGAGGTCCAGCTCCTCAAGACGCTGCGCTGGTGGGACGGCTTCGTGATCGCGCTCTGCAACCCTGGCTTCCTGCTCGGGGCCTGGCTTACACGCTCGGCGTGTTCGGAGTCGGAGCGGTCGATGATCCTCTGGGCGGGCTCAGCCTCTTCGGGATGCTCCAGGCGTGGATCTACTCTGAGCCCGCGACCATGTTCGGGCACCGCAGCGGCGGCATCTCGCTGTACGCCCACGAGGGCTGGCGGCGGTACACGACGCTCGTCGGTCCGCTCTCGGCGTTCGGCTACTGGATCGGCTGGTCGGTTGTCCTCTCGATCTTCGGCAAGGTGATCGGGGACCTGGCCACCTCTCAGTGGTGGCCGCATTCTTCCCTGTCGATCGGGTTTCTCGGCAACACCCTGACGCTGTCGTCGTTCATCGCGATCGGCTGCATCGTCTTCGTGTGGGCGTTCAACATCTTCGGCCTGCGCCCTGCGGTGTGGTTCACCTACGCATGCGCGGCGCTCCTGATGATTCCGCTGGCGCTGTTCATCGTCGGCGCCTACTTCACCGGAGAGTGGCACTCGAGCAACGTCCACACAGTCTTCACCGGTCCGTGGAGCGGGATCAAGCTGATCATCGTCTACATCTTCCTCAACGCCTGGTCGACGTACGGCACCGAGAGCTGTGCGACCTTCGCCCCGGAGTACAAGAGTGTCCAGGACACCCACCGCGCGCTCCGCAGCTCCTCGACGTTCATGCTCATGGTCTGCCTGCTGCTGCCGCTCGGATTGGGCGGGGTCAACGGTGTGTCGAAGGCGGTCACGACCGGCGCCGAAGGGCAGTTCTACACCACCGCGATGACGACGCTCGTCGGTCACGGAGCCGCCGGCCTCTTCACGATCTGCATCATCGGCTCGCTTCTCCTCTCGATGACGTCGTCGACTGCCGATGCGGGGCGTGCCCTCTACGGGATCTCCAGGGCCGGCATGACGATCAAGCAGCTCGGAAAACTCAATCGTTACCACGTTCCCGCGCGCGCGATGTCGCTCGACCTGTTCGTCAACGTGGCGCTCGTGCTGCTCATCAAGTCGAACCTCGCGATCCTGTACATGAGCAACATCGGGTACGTGCTCGCACACATCTTCGCCCTGAGTGGCTTCTTACTGCTGCGCAAAGACAGACCGAACTGGCCGAGACCGATCCGAGTCGCCAACGGCTGGCTGCCGATCGCGGCGTTCCTGTGCGCCCTCAACGTGCTGTTCCTGATCGTGGGCGCGCTCGCTCCGAAGTTGAACGGCTACGGAAGCTGGACCGACTTCGGGATCGGCGTTGGCGTGCTCGTCGGGTCGCTCGCGCTGTTCTTCTTCCGGCGGATCGTGCAAGATGGCGAGTCGATCCACTGGCGCGAGGACGCGCCCGCGGAGCCCGACGAGGCCGAGCGGGCACAGCTGGTTGGTGTCGGTGCGATGGTGGCTGCATGATCGCCACCGTCCTGCTCGCCTTTGACGGCACCGAGCCCGCCCAGCGAGCCCTCGACCGAGCGACCGAGCTCACCAAAGCCCTCGACGCGAAGCTGATCGTCACGAGCGTCGCGCCGGTCACAACCCCAGCGGGCGGGCGCTCGCTGGGTGCTGACCCGGTCGATACCGGAGATGACCATGCGGCCGACCTCACGGCGGCGAGGGCGCATCTCGCTCAGGAGGGAGTCACGGCGCACTACGTCGAAGCGCTCGGGCATCCGGCGGACTCGATCCTCGAAGTGGCCAGAGCGCAGTCTGCGGACCTGATCGTGATCGGCGCCCGCGACCTCTCCTCGTTGCAGCGGCTGCTCGGACAGAGCGTCTCAGACGCCGTCTCGCACCACGCCAGTTGCGACGTTCTGATCGTTCACTGACGGGGCACTAGGCGCGCCGGCCAACGGCCGGTGCGCCTGCTGCCTCCCTACTCCGGATCCAGCTCCCAGCTGGGCAGCTTGGCAAGCGCCGCGCGGTACCTGCGCCGATGCAACGGCCTGAAGAACATGCTCCAAGTCGTGGCCACGATCGCAACGAGCAGGAGTCCGCCCAGCGCCCGACCGGCGATGATGGCGCCGGCGATCGCGACCAATGCAAGCAGCGCGATCGCTGCGGGCACGCGGCGGTAACGGAGCTGGGTCCGGCGAATCGCGTCGTACTGCTCAAGCGGGATTCGGCGTGTGTCCCACGTACGGCGGCACTTCTCGCACGTCCACCGCTCACCGTAGTGGAGGTAGCGCACCTCGCCGCATTTGCATGTCAACGTGATCCGCGGACCTTTGCGGACCGAACGCGGAAGTGGCGCCGGCTCGACCATGTCGTTGGCAGCCGCCCGTCTGTGAGCCTGCTCGGGGCGGGTGCCGCTAGTGGGCAGGCGGCTCCCACCCCTCCAGGATTGACGGTGCGTAGTCGGAGCCGACGGTGCGCGAGTCTGCCACCCACGGGCCGAGCTCGGGCTGGGCGAACTTACAGTGCCGCTCCTTGAGCAGGATCCCATAGGAGTTGCCGGACTGCAGATGACAGATCAGCACCTTGCGGGCGATCTCGTCCTCACGGCCCTTCGGGATGTCGAAGTAGATCTTCAGGAACGAGTTCGAATACCGGTCGAAGACCGCGGGAACACCATCCTCCTCGAGGAGGCCGATGTCCTCGAGCCAGTTGATGTCCTCTCCCGGAGTCGCTGCGATCAGGTCGATGTCCTCGATCAGACTCAGCTCCTCCTGGTATGGGAATCGCTTGCCGGAGAGGTACTCGGCGTCGATCGCGAACACCTTCTGCGGCTGGCCAGGGAGATGTCGCACTTCACTCATGGTCCGCCCCCTGGGTCACGCCGGCCTGGTCGGCGACGAGGTAGTCGATCGGATTGGCGACGTGACGCTCCAGCAGACGCTCGATCCGCGCCAGGGCCCGCTCCTCCGAGACGCCGGGGATGTAGTTCGTGCCGGCAAGGGGCACGCGCGCCATCGCGGCGGCTTCGAGGGTGAGCGCACACAGATCCTCGGGCTCAAGGCTGTGCACACTCGTCTTCCCGCACGCGCGGGCGAGCATCTGGCATTCGAGGGTCAGCGTGTGCAGGAAGTTGTACACGCGGTGGGCAGCCTGATCGACGTCGAGCCTCGAACGCAGCTCGGGATCCTGGGTCGCGACGCCGACAGGGCAGCGCCCGGTGTGGCAGTGGTAGCACTGGCCGGCCGGAACTCCGACGGTGCCCTCATAGTCGGTGACTCCGGGGATCTCCTTGTTGCAGTTGAGTGCCATCAGAGCCGAGTGGCCGATCGCGACGGCCTTGGCGCCGAGCGCAAGGCACTTGGCGATATCACCGCCGTTGCGAATGCCGCCGGCGACGACGAGGTCGATGTCGTCGGCGAGGCCGACATCCTCCAGGGCACGCCGCGCCTCAGGAATCGCCGCCATCAACGGAATGCCGGTCTCCTCGGAGGCGATGTGCGGGCCGGCGCCCGTCCCACCTTCCGCGCCGTCGAGATAGATCACGTCCGGCCCGCACTTGGCGGCCATCCGCACATCGTCGTAGACGCGAGCAGCTCCGAGCTTGAGCTGAATCGGCACCTCATAGTTGGTCGCTTCGCGAACCTCCTGGATCTTCAGGGACAGGTCGTCAGGGCCGAGCCAGTCCGGGTGCCGAGCGGGCGAGCGCTGGTCGATCCCGGCCGGCAGAGACCGCATCTCGGCGACCTGCTCGGTCACCTTCTGACCCATCAAGTGGCCGCCAAGTCCAACCTTGCAACCCTGGCCGATGAAGAATTCCACCCCGTCGGCCAGCATCAGGTGGTGAGGGTTGAATCCGTACCGGCTCTGGATCACCTGGTAATACCACTTCGTGGAGAGGTCGCGTTCCGGTGGGATCATCCCCCCCTCGCCCGAGCAAGTCGCCGTCCCCGCCATCGACGCCCCCTTGGCGAGCGCCATCTTGGCTTCGAGCGACAGCGCGCCGAACGACATGCCGGTGATGTAGACCGGGATCTCGAGTTCGAGCGGCTTGGAGGCGAAGCGGCCCCCGATCACCGTCTTGGTCGTGCACTTTTCGCGGTAGCCCTCGATCACGAACCGTGTCAGCGTTCCCGGCATGAAAATCAGCTCGTCCCAATGCGGAATCTTCTTGAACATCGAAAAGCCACGCATCCGGTAGCGACCGAGCTCGGCTTTCACGTGGATGTCGTTGATGACCTCCGGCGTGAAGATCGCCGAGCGGCCGATGATGTTGCGCGCCGCGGGTGAGGTCTCGTCTGCCATGGCAAACCTCCTAGAGGACGAGCTTCCGCTCGGATGGCTCGAGCGCATCGTAGTTGTAGAGCTTCTTGCCGCAGACGAACTTGTCGAAGTGCGGCGGAGTCCCAAGGCCGTAGATCCGGAACTTGCGCTCGATCATCTCCGTGTCGGCGTCGGTCCATTCGCCCGGAACGCAGTCGATCCCCAGGGACTTGACTTTCCCGGCGACGTAGATCGTGCCGTCGTACATCGAGTCACCGAGACCGGGGCCGACGTCTCCGCAGATGATCTGCCGACCGCGTTGCATCATGAAGCCGGTCATCGAACCGGCATCACCCATGACGACGATCGTGCCGCCCTTCTGGTCGATTCCGGTCCGCGCTCCGACCCTGCCCTTCACCACGAGGTCGCCGCCACGGATCGCGGCGCCCGTCAGCGAGCCAGCGTTCGACTCGATCACGCACACCCCGGACATCATGTTCTCGCACGCCGACCACCCAACTCGCCCGGCGACGTGAACCTCCGGCCCGTCGATCATGCCGAGCGCGAAGTAGCCGAGGCTGCCCTCGAAGTTGATCATGCACCGGGTCAGGATCCCGGCGCCAAGCGAATGGCGCGCACCCGGATTGTGGACCGTCACCTCGGTGACTCCCTGCTCGTAGAGCAACCAGCGGAGCTCGAGGTTGATCTGACGCGTCGTCAACTCCTTTGCGTCGAACGACGCGCGCGGTCCATCGATCGTGGAGGTCTTCGGCACGCGCGCATTGAGCTCGACGAGCCCGCGCGCGTCGAACATCGGCTCGGTGTCCGAGCGGGCCTGACCAGCCGTCATCGATTCCATACCATCACCGTGCTCTCGTAAGGGTCGTACGTCTCGATCTCGTGGTCGATCACCGCTCGGATCGCCATCTCCTCGGAGGCGAGCGCGACCATGTCGTCGCCCTCGTAGAGCACGAGCGGTTTCGCCGCGAGCGCATCCTTGGCCACGCCGAGCGCGTCCTCGGAGACGCAGATGTACGTGAAGACGCCGTCCAGATCCTCGAGCGAGCGATGCATGGCCGCCTCCAGCGAGTCCCCGGCGGCCATCCGATCGGCGAGATAAACCGCGATGATCTCCGAATCGCAGGCCGAAGCGAAACGGTGACCGTTGGCCTCCAGCCGCCGGCGCCACTGGTGGTAGTTGGTCAGCTGTCCGTTGTGAACGACCGCCACGTCGGAGAACGGGTAGGCCCAGTAGGGATGGGCATTGGCGATGTCGACATCGGACTCGGTCGCCATCCGCACATGACCGATGCCATGACTGCCGAAGTAGTCGTCCAGTGAGTAGGCTCCCGCGACGGTGCGCGCGTCGCCGAGGTCCTTGACGATCTCCAAGGAGTGTCCGAGCGAGAGCACCTCGGCACGATTCACCGATTCGATGTGGTCGGCGAGCTGTTTCAGCTCGCCGTGGTACTCGACGATCGCCCCGAACGTGTAGTCGTTGACATCCTCGATTGACCTGAGCCGCGCGCCGGCCACAGGCAGGATCGCCTCGACAGCACGGCGGCGCCGCTGGACGTTGTCGGCGAAATCGATGTCCCGCGGCTCGGTCGAGTCGGCGAGTTTGACCCGGAGGCGGAGATCCTGCCCGGGCGCGCTGTAGAGCGCGAAGCCGGTCGAGTCGGGGCCGCGGTGCTTCATGGCCTGGAGCATCGCGGTGATGTCACGGCCGATACGGTGCGCTCCGTTGCCGTTCCTGTAGATGATGCCTGCGATTCCGCACATGCGCTTTTCTCCAAGACAACCGGATCGTGTTGGCCCTACGGGAGGACCTCGAGGTACTCGTCGCGCTCCCAGTCGGTGACCGCAGCGAGGTAACGCTCCCATTCGTCGCGCTTGTAGTGATGGAAGACCTTGTACAGGCGCCCGGGCATCGCGCTCCTGATGACCTCGTCCTTGGCCAGTGCGTCGAGCGCAGCACCGAGGCTGTCGGGCACCTTCTCGATCTCGTGTCCTTCTGCAAGGAGGTCGTAGGTGTTGCCCTGCTGGGGCGGGCCGGGATCCAGCTCCCGACGAACCCCGTCGAGACCAGCACGCAGCAGCGTCGCGACGGTCAGGTATGGGTTGCAGGAGGAGTCGACGCCGCGGTACTCGAACCGTCCGCCCGATGCGACGCGAACAGTCGTCGTCCGGTTCTGCCAACCCCAGTTCTTGTAGATCGGAGCCCAGAAGCCGGTGTCCCACATCCGGCAGTAGGAGTTGACGGTCGGGTTGCCGACACACATCAGGGCCGGGAAGTGGGCGAGCATGCCGCCGAGGAAATGCCGTGCGAACTCGGACAGCTGCGCCGGGCCGGCCGGATCGTGGAACACGTTGTTCCCGTCCTTGTCCATCAGCGTGAAGTGGTGGTGGTGGCCGTTGGCCGAGACGCCCGTGAACGGCTTCGGCATGAAGCTCGGCAGCAGGTCGTGTTTGCGCCCGACGGCGGCGCAGACCTGCCGGTAGGTCGTGATGTTGTCGGCGGTGCGCAGGGGCCGATCGAAGCGGAAGTTGAGCTCGAGCTGCCCGGGTGCGTCCTCGTGATCCCCGTAGCTCATGTCGAGACCGAGCGCCTGGCCGTATTCGACGACGTCCAGGAGCACCGGACGCAGCTCCTCGAACTGATGGATGTGGTAGCAGTAAGGCTTGGTGACCCCCTGCGGGGTCTCGCCTGCGGCGGGCTTGCGCAGCCACATCATCTCGGGCTCAATGCCGATCAGGAACTGGTAGCCGAGTTCCTGCTCGAACTCCCAGGCGATCTGCTTGAGGTTCTGGCGCGGATCCGCGTCAAGCAGGTCCCCCGTCTCGGTGTCGTAACAATCGCAGTAGACGCGAGCGACGCGGTTGTCCCATGGCAGTACGGCGAACGTGTCGAGGTCGGCCACGGCGGCGAGCTCGGACTCCTCGGGCCCGAATCCGATGTAGTTGCCGTAGCGGTCGGTGAAGAGGTTCGCCGTGGCACCGTAGACGAGCTGGTAGCCGCGCTCGGCGACCTGCGAGAAGAATGAGGACACGACCCCCTTGCCCATGACCCGACCGGTGATCGACACCTGCTGGAAGAAGACGTATTTGATTCCCTCGGCTTCGATGCGCCGCACGAGCGCTTCGATCTTCTCCGCCCGGCCCGGCGCGGTGCGCGCCTCCGCGAGCGTCGCCGGCGCCGGCAGAACTCTCGGACTGGCCAGGACGGTTTGCACGCTGCCGCCGAACACCGCCTCCTGCGCTGCTGCCATCTGCACTCCTCCTCTGCTGCCAAACGTCTTGGACGGCGATGGGGATTGACGCTCTACAGGCTTACCGGCGCCGGTACCGCCGCGGTCACGCCCCCGTCGCCCTCCCATGGCCGCTCAGTGGCGTCTCCGAGGGCGACCGGAGGCTCCACTGGACAAATTGGTACACGAGAGCGCTTTATACCAACTGCTCGGGGCCGGTGCAACTGCCCGTTGACGGCCAGACCGACGGACAGCTAGGCTATTGCGCTCACCACAATGGTATTGCCTGATAGGCAACGAGGATTCCACCGGCGACGTTAGGAGAAGCCCGTGTCCGACTCCATTCCCGCCTCGGTTCCGACGCTGGTCATCGGCGCCGGTGTTCACGGGCTTTCAACTGCCTGGCATCTCGCGAAGGCCGGAGAGCAGGTGCTCGTGATCGACAAGACGAGCGTCGCTGCCGGGGCGTCGGGGATCGCCTGCGGAGTCGTGCGCAACAACTACTTCCAGCCCGCGATGCAGGAGTTGATGGCAGCCTGCGTCGAGATCTGGGAATCCGAGGCTGAGGTGCTCCACTACCATCCGACCGGCTACGTCGCGCTCGGTCCGGCCGCTCAGCAGAGCGACTTGATCGCAGTGCACGAACGTCAGCAACGGATCGGCTACCCGTCGGAGCTGCATCTGGGCGCCGCCGAGGTGCAGCGTCACATGAACTCCGTGTACTCGGATTGGCGAGCACCCGGGCTCACCGTCTGCCTGCACGAGCATGCCGGCGGGTACGCCTTCAACCGTGAGTCGATGTTCGGGCTGGCCGACCTGGCACGTGCCGCCGGCGCGCAGATCCAGCCGGGGGTCGAGGTCGCCGGCTTCCGGTTCGACGGCTCCGGAGCGGTGACACACGTCGAGACAGACCGGGGAACGATCCAAGCTGAGAAGGTCGTCGTCGCGGTCGGGCCGTGGATCGCGTCACTGTGGCGGATGCTGGGCCTCCCCGATCGCCTCGACGTCCGCCAGCCAGACGGCGCGGTCCACGAGAACCTGCCGATGTGGACCTACTGGTATCTCCAGGAGGGCGAGGTCGCGATCGACCCCGCCGGCTTTGTCACCAACGACGGAAAGCCCTCAGCGGTACTGCATGTCGACTCTGACCAACCCCTGTATGCCGACGACGGCACGCTGGTCACCGACCAGCCCTGGGGTGTGTATTTCAAGCCGGACCGGTCAACAATTCAGGGCGGCGCCGAGCCGCTGACCGTCGGACCGGAGTTCGAGGTCGACCCGTACCCCACCGGCACGATCGATCCGCGGTTCGTCGAGATGTGGCCCGCCGCCCTGTCTCACTGCCTGAAGCGGTTCGAGGGGGCACGCCAGTACTTCCGGCACGTCCGCTCCGGAGGGGTCGGGGCGTTCACGGTCGACAACTTCCCCGTCTTCGACTTCATGAGACCCAACGTCTTCGTCGTCGCGGACTCCAACCACGGCTACAAGATGATCGCCGTCGGTCGGGAGGTGGCCCGCGTTCTCGGCGGCGAGCATTCCGCGCTCCTGCACCCGTTCCGCTACGAGCGGTTTGCGACCGGTGACCTGCATCCGGTGTCGCATAGCCCCTACCCCTGGAGCTGACTGCTACCCCTGGGCCAACCCTGAGCGCCACCGTCCGGGGCTCGAGCAAGAGCGCTCAGCGCGCTCGCTTGCGCGACCCGGCCGCTGAGCCGTTCATCGCCTGACGGGCCTGTGAGCGCCTCCCGGCGATCCGCGCCGGGCGGGGTGTCTCGAGCGACCGCATGACCATGACCTCGATGCCACCCGGTGCGAACAGGTCACGCGAGTAGGCGACGGGGTCCTCGCGACCGGCGAAGATCAGCTCCTCGAGCTCGAGACCGGCCGTCGTGCGACGGACACCCAGCGCACGGCCGGCCCGATCTCGCGGTGTGAGCAGCGCGGGCATCACGCACGTACGGGCGTAGCTCACCGGTACCCCGATCTCGATCAGGACGTCGAGGACCATGCGACCCTGCCTGAGGGCGGCCACGATCCGATCGTCGGCGGGAAGCACGATCTCCGGGTGCACAACGTCGAGCATGACGGCAACGGGCGCACCGTCGGCGAGCAATGTGCGGGACATCATCGGAGCCTGGGCGCTCTCGTCGATCCCGAGCGCCGAGGCGACCTCGCTGCCCACCGGCCGCCGCTCCAAGCGCACGCTGTCGGCGCTGAGCGCCAAGCCGCGACGCGCGGCGACCGATGAATAGGGCTCCAGCCGCTCGAGACGTTCGCCGAACGCCCCCGGAATGGCGACGCGGCCGACGAACGTGCCACTGCCCTGGCGCCGCACGACCTCGCCGCTGAGCTCCAGGCGCTGGAGCGCGCTGCGCAGGGTTCCCCGCGAGACGCCGAGCATCGCGGCAACCTCCTGCTCGGGCGGGAGCCTGTCGCCCTGCCGGTGGCGTCCCGCCGCCAGCCAGTTACGCAACGCTCGCTCGGCGCCGTCAACGAGCGAAGGACGTGAAGCCCCCTCCCCCGTCGTGTCGACGGACCCATCGGATCCGGATCGGCGTCCGCCCGGCATCGCCGATCGTCAGGCTTCGCTCCCGTACACCATTCGGGAATCCTATGCCCCAGCGAGGTCGACTTTCCGCGTGCGAGCGCGACCGCTCGGCTGCCGCCCTCTCCCTATCCGAGTTCAGCTCTGACGAGGCGACCGATACGTCTGACACACGGATATTCGGAACCATCTAAACGACCAATATGATCTCACTTCACTGAATGTCCAGACCCCACAAGTGAGGTGATGGTGATGACGCGCACGCCGGAGGGGCACGACCCGGGGAGCGGTTGGCGGGACCGGTTCAGCCGGCTGCTCTCGCCCGGGGCGATCGCCGGCGTCGCGCTCGCGAATCGGATCGTGCAGATGCCGATGGGCACCGGCATGATGCGGGACGGCCGGGTCACCGACGGCGACATCGCGTTCATGGAGGAGCGTGCGCGTGGCGGCGTCGGACTGATCATCACCGGCGCGAGCCCCGTCCATGAGACCTCGATCGTCGCCGGCAGGATCCTGACCGAGGCATGGGACGAGGACGGACGCGACGGCCTGCGCCGGCGGGTCGATGCGGTCCACGCGCACGGCACGAAGATCTTCGGCCAGATCCTCCATCTCGGCCGGGAGTCCTCGGGCGACACGATGGCCGGTGGCGCGACCGAGTACGTCCCGCTCGCCCCATCGTCGATCGCGTCGCCGCGCGACCCCTCCCCTCCCCACGAGATGACGACCGCCGAGGTGCGGTGGATGATCAGCGCCTACGGCCGGGCGGCCGCCAACTTCCAGGCTGCAGGCTACGACGGGATCGAGATCCAGGCCTGCCATGGCTACCTCGCGGCCCAGTTCCTGACCCCGTCCTCGAACCGCCGGCTCGACGCGTACCGCGGCGACACGCTCGACGGACGCATGCGCTTTCTGGTCGAGGTTGTCGAGGAGGTCCGCTCACGCTGCGGCGCGGGCTACCCGATCGGGGTCCGCGTCAGCGGCGAGGACCTCGCTCCGGACGGCCTCGTCCTCGATGACACGCTCGAGATCGTCGACGCGCTGCAGGTCCGAGCGGCGGTCGACTACCTCTCGGTGACGACGGGGGTGCGCGGCGCCTACGTCAAGGACATGACCTTCAGCGAGGGCTTCGCCCGCGGCTTCGCGGCGGCGATCAAGAAGCGTGTCGACGTCCCCGTGATCGTCGCCGGTCGCTTCCGCGTCCCCGCGATGGCGGAGGATGTGCTCGCCTCGGGCGAGGCCGACTTGATCGGGCTCGGCCGGGCGCTGCTCGCCGACCCCGAGTGGAGCCTGAAGGCGCGCGAGGGGCGCGAGGCCGAGATCCGGCCGTGCATCGGGGTCGTGCAGGACTGCCGCCGCGCGGTCGGCCTGATCGGCTGCACGATCTACGCGCGGACCGGGCGCGAGCACGAATGGGGCCCGGAGCAGCGCGTCGCAGGGCCGGCCGGCCGCCCGTCTCGGGTAATCGTCGCCGGAGGCGGTCCCGCCGGCCTGGAGACGGCGCGACTGGCGGCGCAGGCCGGTCACGACGTCGTTCTGTTCGAGCAGGCGGACGCGCTCGGAGGCCAGCTGCGCGTCGCCGCCGCCGCACCGACCCGCGAGGAACTGCTCGACTTCGTCTCCTACAGCGAGCGCGAACTCGGTCGGCTCGGCGTCGAGATCCGCACCGGCGTCGAGGCCACGAGCGAGGCGGTCCTGGCCGAGTGTCCCGACCTGTTCGTGTGCGCGACCGGCGCCAGCCCGCTCGCGCCCGAGTTCCCGGTCACCGGCGACGCCCGCGTCGTCAATGTCTGGGAGCTGCTCGGCGGCGCCGTCGCCGCCGCCGGCGAGCGCGCGGTCGTGATCGACGATGGCTCCGGCTTCTGGCACGGTGTCGGGGCCGCGGAGTGGCTCGCCGAGCGCGGCGCCCGAGTCGAGCTCGTGACCCGCGCGCGCGGTGTCGCGCTGACGATCCCGCACGAGAGCGCGGGCCACGCCCTGCGCCGGCTGCGGGGCAGCGGCGTCCGCTTCCACACGCTCGTCGGCGTCACCTCGATCGACGGCCGCCGGGTCGCGCTCGCCGACGCGATCACCGGCGAGCCACTCGAGCCCCTCGACGCCGAGCTGGTCGCCGTCCGCACGAAGCTGCACCCGAACGCCGGACTCGCACATGATCTCGACGGGCGGGTCGCGGCGATCGCGGTGATCGGCGACGGAGCCGCGCCGCGGCGGCTGACCCACGCGGTGCTCGACGCGAACAGGACTCTCCGCCGGTTCCACGCGGGCGAGCTGTCGAGCGCAGCGATGGTCGTCGTCTGACACGTGTTCGCAGCCGGTCATCGAGTTTGAAGTGAAGTCAACTGAGAATTGGCGCCGGACGACCGCTACCGCGGCCGATCGCCCCTGCGCGCAAGAGTTGATCGCCACGGAGTTGCATCGAGCGGGTCCTTGCCGTTACCATTCTCTGACATGATGTCAAGTCAGATGCTTGACGGCGCATCGACACTCGAGGCTGACCTGCTCGTGATCGGCGCCGGCATGGCCGGTCTCACCGCAGCCGCGCGGGCCGCGTCGGATGGTGCGCGGGTCGTCCTCGTCGAGAAGGGCCCGATCGTCGGAGGCTCCGCGCTGTACGCCGGATTCGTGTGGACGGCTGCGAGCTACGAGACAATGCGGGAGGTCAACCCCGACGGGGATCCCGAACTCGCACGGGTCGTCGTCGACGGGCTCGAGCCCGGTCTGGAGTGGATCCGCTCGCTCGGCGTCGAGACCCGCCCGCCGGTTGTCGTGCTCGGCTACGGACGCGGCTGCGAGACCGATCTCGCAGGCTACGTCGCGGCCTGCGTGGCCCGTGTCCGCGAAACGGGGACCGTCCTGACCCGCGCCACAACGGAGCGCCTGCTCATCGACGCCGACGGCGTCCACGGCGCCGTGGTCACCGCAAACGGACGCGCGCTGACAATCCACAGTTCCGCGACGCTGCTTGCATCGGGGGGCTTCGCCGGCAGTCCCGACCTGCGCGCCGAGCGCATCCATCCGATGGCGCGCAACCTGCCGCTGCGCGCCAATCCGTACAGCGCCGGCGACGGCCTCCGGCTCGGCCTCGCCGCTGGAGCGGCCTACGCGGGCGAGGGGGCGGGCTTCTACGGGCACCTGATCCCGTCCGGCATCGCGTACGACAAGCCCCACGAATTCGTCTCGCTGACCTTCTACCACTCCGAGCACGGCATCCTCGTCAACCTCGATGGCAGCCGCTTCTGCGACGAGACGCTCGGCGACCACCTCAACACGCTCGCCGTCCTCGACCAGCCGGATGCCCGTGCTCTCCTGATCTGTGACGAGCGCGTCCATCAGCAGTGGATGCTGACGCCGTATGTCGAGGGCGTCGAGGCGCCCGACAAGTTCCGCCTGGCCTACGCACGCGGGGCTCGCGCTGCGGTCGCCCACGAGCTCGAGGAGATCGAGGCGCTTCCCGAGGAGTGGGGGTACCCAGGGCCGGCGGCGCTCCAGACGCTCAAGGCCTTCAACGAACAGGCGGCCGCGGGGGCGCCCAGCCCAGGCCGCAAGCTCGACTGCACGGCGCTGACCGATCCTCCGTACTACGTGATTGAGGTGATCCCGGCGATCACGAACAGCTGGGGAGGCCTGCGGATCGATCCGGCAGCCCGCGTGCTCGACGCGCGTGGAGCGCCGATTCCGGGGCTGCTCGCGGCCGGGTCCGACGCCGGCGGCCTCTACCAGCGTGCCTACGGCGGCGGCCTCGCCGCCGCCCTGACCCTCGGGTTACTTGCCGTGCGAACCGCCGCCGCGGCAGGCCCGCGCACCTGACCCGTGCCGCGCGGACGACCCGATGTGAGATCAGAGAGGAGAGACGATGGGACAGCTTGACGGAAAGGTCGCCTTCATCACCGGCGCCGGCCGCGGCCAGGGCCGCGCGACCGCGTTGCGACTCGCGGAGGAGGGCGCCGACATCATCGCGCTCGACATCGCTGCGAATCCCCTGATGTCGATCCCCTACGACCTCTCCTCCCCCGACGACCTGGACGAGACGATCCGGCTCGTTGAGCAGCGCGACCGGCGCGCGGTCAAGGGCATCGCCGACGTGCGCAACCTCTCCGAGGTCCAGGCCGTCGTCGACGCCGGCCTCGAGGCGTTCGGGAAGATCGACATCGTCCACGCGAACGCCGGGATCGGCAGCTGGTCGGTCACCTGGGAGATGTCCGAGGAGATGTGGCGCGAGATGATCGACGTCAACCTGACCGGCGTCTTCAACGCCACGCGGGCGGCACTCCCGTCGATGGTCGAGCGCGGCGAGGGTGGCGTCGTGATCCTGACGAGCTCAACCGCAGGCCTGCTCGGCTACCTGAACACGGCCCATTACACGGCCGCCAAGCACGGAGTGATCGGCCTGATGAAGGTGCTCGCCCAGGAGCTCGGCCCCCACCGGATCCGCGTCAACGCGATCTGCCCGACGACGGTCAACACCCCGCTCGTGATCAACCAGGCGACGTTCGACCTGTTCGCCCCCGGCGTCGAGAACGCCGGTCCCGACGACGTGCGCGAGGCCTTCGCCGGCCTCAACGCGTACGCCGACCTGCCGTGGATCGAGGTCCAGGACGTGGCCGAGGCGGTGCTCTGGCTCTGTTCGGACTCCGCCCGCTACGTCACCGGCGTCGCGCTGCCGATCGATGGCGGCAACACGGTCAGGAAGGGCTGGTAGCGATCGCCGACCAGCCCGCAACCGCCGGCCGGGTCGCCGGCCGGGTCGCCGGCAGGGTGATCGTCGTCACCGGCGCCGCACAGGGTCAGGGTGCATCGGAGGCCCGCGCCCTCGTGCGCGAAGGGGCGGCCGTCGTCGGCGTTGACGTGAAGCCGCCGCGCGAGCAGCTCCCAGGCGTCGAACACCGCGTCCTCGACGTGACCGACGCGGCCGGCTGGAACCGGCTCGCGGCCGAGCTCCGCGAACAGCACGACTCCGTCGATGGGCTCGTCAACAACGCGGGCATCACCCACCGCGCCCGCCTCGGCGATGTGACCGCGGAGGAGATGGCACGGGTTCTCCAGATCAACGTGACGGGTCCGCTGCTCGGTATCCAAGCGATCGCGCCGCTGATGCGCGCCGGCGGCTCGATTGTCAACGTCTCCTCGATCGCAGGGACGACCGGGCACTACCCGCCCGCGTACACGGCGAGCAAATGGGCCCTGCGCGGCATCTCGCGCGCGGCGAGCGCCGAGCTCGGGCGCCTCGGGATCCGTGTCAATACGATCATGCCGGGAGTGATCGAGACGCCGATGGCAGACGATGCGCCCCAGGTCTTCACGCAGCTCGTCGTCGACGACATCCCGCTCGGGCGCCGCGGCACGCCCGAGGATGTCGCGCCGCTCGTCGTCTTCCTGATGTCCGAGGAGTCGGCCTGGATCAGCGGTGCCGAGATCGCCGTCGACGGCGGACAGGCCGGGCACGGTGGCATGAAGCGGCTGTCCGACGCAGTGCGAAACGCAACCACAACGAACCAAGCACAGGAGGAGAGATGACGCTCGCCCGAGAGTATCCGGCGTTCTACATCAACGGAGAGTGGCGTCCGGCGCAGTCAACCGAGACTTTCACGGTGATCTCGCCGCGCAACGGCGAGCGCGTCGGCTCCGTCCCATCCGCGACGAAGGCCGACGTCGATGCCGCCGTCGAGGCCGCCCGCCACGCGTTCTACGAGACCGACTGGCCCCAGCGTCCCGTGAGCGAGCGTGCCGCGATGTGCCGTCGCCTCGCCGAACTGCTCGCCGAGCACCGTTCCGAATTCGCGGACCTGCTCGTCGACGAGATGGGCTGCAACAAGATCCTCGCCGACGTCTACATGGCGGTCGCTCCGACACTCCACTGGAACTACTACGCCCAGGTCGCCGAGAACTACACGTTCAGCGAGGTCCGCGACTCGGACCTGACCCCGCTCGCCGGCGGTGGCGGCGGGCTGATCATGCCGTACGCCGGGCGCAGCGTCGTCGTCAAGGAGCCGGTCGGCGTCGTCGCCGGCCTCACTGCGTACAACTTCCCGCTGCCGGGCATCGCTCAGAAGATCGCCCCTGCCGTCGTGGTCGGCTGCACGGCGGTCGTCAAGGTGCCGGAGCCCGACCCGCTCGCGATCTTCGCGATGTGCGATCTGATCACGGAGGCGGGCTTCCCGCCGGGTGTCATCAACGTCATCGCCGCCGGTCCGGAGGCCTCCGAGTACCTCGTCAGCCACCCGGACGTCGACAAGGTGTCGTTCACCGGCTCGGACGCGGTCGGCGCCCGCATCGCCGAGGCCTGCGCCAAGCTGATCCGCCCGGTGACGCTCGAGCTCGGGGGCAAGTCGGCGGGGATCATCCTCGAGGACGCCGACCTCGACACGGCGATCCCGACCCTCGTCGGCGCCAGCGTCGGCACGAACGCCGGCCAGAGCTGCGTTTGCATCAGCCGGATCCTCGCGCCGCGCAGCCGCTACGACGAGATCGCCCAGAGGCTGACCGACGTGATCGGCACCCTCAAGGTCGGCGACCCGCGCGAGCCGGACACGGTCATCTGCCCCGTGATCACGGAGAAGCACCGCGAGCGGATCCTCTCCTACATCCAGTCCGCGCGGGACGAGGGCGCGACCGTGGCCACCGGTGGCGGCGTCCCGTCGGAGCTCAGCGAGGGCTGGTACGTCGAGCCGACGCTGCTGACGCACGTCACCAACGACATGAAGGTCGCCCAGGAGGAGATCTTCGGCCCGGTCACGGCGCTGATCGCCTATGACGACGAGGACGACGCGATCCGGATCGCGAATGACAGCCCGTACGGCCTGTCCGGCTGCGTCTTCACGGCCGACCCGGAGCACGGCTTCGAGGTCGCGCGGAAGATCCGCGCCGGCACCTTCTCGGTCAACACGATGGCGGCCGATTTCAACTCTCCGTTCGGCGGCTACAAGCGCTCCGGCTACGGTCGCGAGCATGGGATCCCCGGCATGGAGAACTACCTCGTCACCAAGACGATCTCGGTCAACCCGTCCGCGG
The DNA here is from genome assembly GCA_963705995.1 of uncultured Solirubrobacterales bacterium. Taxonomy (GTDB): domain Bacteria; phylum Actinomycetota; class Thermoleophilia; order Solirubrobacterales; family Solirubrobacteraceae; genus Palsa-465. Next base: position 133,721 of record CAVPLN010000002.1, on the reverse strand, counting down.
AGCTGCCGGCGTCCGTCGTCGCCGAAACCGCGTCGGTCTCCTAGACGTAACCACTTTCCCCAGATGGAGACCCTGGTTACGCGGCGATGCGGAGGCCGATCAGCAGGACGCGAACGCTGACGACGCAGGCGTCCCGAACCGAGTTTGGCGCTTGTGAGGCTCGGGCGACTGGGTGTGGTGTGGTTGCCGCGGCAGCCCGGGCGGGGCGGTGTAGGGTCGTTCGGGCACACTCAAGTTCCACACCCCCCAGCGACTTCCGGGGGGTGTGGACCGCAGGGGTGTTTGAGACCCCTCAGTTCGACACCCCCCGAGCGCGACCCGGGGGTCCGGAAGTTAGGAGCCTCGCACCTGCGGTGCTCGGACCCCAGAGCCCTCGATCAGATGCGGACGAGCGTCTTGCCGACCGTGTCGCCCGCGAGCATCGCGACGAGCGCCTCGGGGGCTCGCTCGAGTCCGTCGATGATCGTCTGGCGATAGCGCAAGCGGCCCTCGGCGAGCCAGCCGCCCAGTACCCGCGAGGATTCGGGCAGGAGATCGAGATGGCTGCTCGCGCGGAAACCGCGCAGGGTCAGATCATTCGCCACGGCCTGGAACAGATTCGTGGGTCCTGGTTGCGGTTCGGTCATCTCGTATTCCGATATCGCGCCACATATCGCAATGCGACCCCAGCGCCGAAGGCTTGCGAGCGCCGCCTGGAGGTGGTCACCGCCAACGTTGTCGAAGTAGACGTCGATGCCGTCGGGCGCCGCTGCCCGGAGGTGATCGACGATCGCACCGTCGTGATAGTCGAAGGCGTAGTCGACGCCGATCTCCTCCAGCAGGAAGCCGACCTTGTCCGCCGAACCGGCGCTGCCGATCACGCGGCACCCCTTGAGCTTCGCGATCTGGGCGGCGATGCTGCCGACCGCCCCGGCCGCGGCGGAGATCCAGACGACGTCACCCTCGCGCAGCTCCGCGGCATGGACGAGGCCGACGTAGGCCGTCAGGCCCATGTTGCCGAGCGGGCCGAGGAACATCTCGGGCGGCCCGAGGGTCGTGTCGAGCTTCGCGAGCGTGCCGACGCCGCCGACGGAGATCACGCCGGCCGGGACGATCGCCAGATCGCGCCACCCCCACCCGTGCGAGACGACGTCCCCCGGCGCGAAGCCCTCGGCTCGCGACTGCACCACCTCGCCGACGCTCATGATCCCGTCCAGCGGCGCATTCAGCGCAAAGGCGCGGAAGTAGCCGCCCGGCGCCGTGGGCCTGATCTGCAGACGCAGCGCCGGATCGACCGAGGTGAACAGGTTGCGGACGAGCACCTCGCCGTCGGCCGGCTCCGGCAGCTCGACCTCGGCGACCCGGAAGTGGGATGGCCGCACGTCGCCACTGGGGTTCTCGAGCAGGTGGACCTGCCGCGCGACGCGTGCCATCGCTCAGGCCGTCCGCAGCAGCATGCAGGACGCGAGCGGACCGGCGCCCGCCGAGACCGCTCCCACCCGGGCGTCCGGGACCTGGCGCCCCTCTGCCTGGCCGCGCAGCTGCAGGCAGACCTCGTGGAGGTGGCCGAACGCGTGCAGGCGCCCCGCCGACAGCTGGCCCCCGCCCGTCGCGAGCGGCAGTTCGCCGTCGAGCGCGATCCGCGCGCCGCCCTCGACGAACGGTCCGCTCTCCCCCCTGCCGCAGAAGCCCATGCCCTCGAGCCAGAACAGCGTCAGGACGGTGAAGCCGTCGTACAGGCCGGCCACGTCGACGTCGGCCGGCCTGAGGTCGGTGCGCGACCACATGTGGGCGCCGGCGCCGGCCGCCGCCGTCACCGTCATGTCCTCCCACTGGTCCCATGACGCGCGCCCGTGCAGCGCACTGCCGACGGCCTCGACGTGGATCGGAGCGTTCGGCGTGTCCGGCGCATGCTCGGCGGTGGAGACGATCACGGCGGTCGCCCCGTCGACGGCGATATCGCAGTCGAACAGGCAGAGCGGCTCGCTGATCATCTTCGAGGAGAGGTAGTCGTCGATCGTCAGATCGCCCTGCATCACGGCCTTCGGGTTGCGCTGGGCGTTGCGCCGGGCGTTGAGCGCGACGGCAGCGATCTGCTCGCGAGTCGTCCCGAACTCGTGCATGTGGCGGGTCGCCCACAGGCCCATCCAGTTGGGCCCGGAGTAGGCGCCGTAGGGGAGCATCCACTGCATCGTTCCGGTGACGCCTGCGGTGTCGACTGCGACGCGGTCGGTCGAGAGCCGCCACGCCGTCGCCTCGTTCAAGGCCCGGTAGACGAGCACGTGCCGGCAGAGCCCTGAGGCGACGGCCATGCACGCATGGATCACCGCCGCGAACATGCCCGGGCTCTCCGGCCCGCCGTAATGCCAGTTCGTCCGCAGCCGCAGGGCATCCATGACCTGACCGGTTCCCGGGCCGCACGAGCCCGGCCCCGGCGGCGCGAGACCCTCGGCGCGCGTGACCTCGCCGGGCCAGGTGACGACACCGTCGATGTCCCCGGGGCCAAGGCCGGCGTCGGCGATCGCCTCGACGCAGGCGTCGAGCGTCAGTGCCAGCACGCCCCGGCCGGTCGGCTTGCGCGCGACCGCGGACTGGCCGATGCCCGAGATGATGCAGCGATTCTCGAACTCGCCCATCAGACGCCGGCCCGATGGAAGACGGGCAGCTGCACCTCGCCGCGATCTGTGAACTCGACCTCGACGGGCATGCCGATCGTCACGTCCTCGACCGGGCAGCCGACGATGTTCGTCAGCAGCCGCACGCTGCTCTGCTCCGCGAGGGCGACGACCGCGATCACGTAGGGGACCTCGAGCTCAGGAGTCCACTGCTGTCGGTTGATCGTGAAGCTGTAGACGGTGCCACGGCCACTGACCGGGCTCGGGGCGACGTTCTCGCTCAGGCAGATCGGGCAGCGAGGCACGGGCGGGTGCGTGAGGTAGCCGCAGTCCGCGCAGCGGCTGATCATCAGCCTCCCGTCGGCGCCGCCCGTCCAGAACGCGCGCGTCTCATCAGTGATCGCCGGGATCGGCCACGCCATTGTCAGCACCTCACTCGAGTGGTAGCCTAACTGAACTGAGATCATATCAAGTGAGGGAGCTGGTGATGGACTCTGTGAAGATCGTGGCGCGCCGCCAGAGCGTCCGCTCGTGAACCTCGCGACGTTCGCGCAACAGCAGGCGCAGGGACGCGGTTCGCAGACGCTCGCAGTCGTCGACGGGCGACCCGTCAGCTACGCCGAGCTCGTCGACGGTGCCGCGCGCGTCACCGGCGGGCTGCGGGAGCTGGGGATCGAGCAGGGCGATCGCGTCGCGGTGATGATGGCGACGCGCGCAGAGTTCCTGTTCGCCTGGTTCGGAATCCTCGGCAGCGGCGCGATCGAGGTCCCGATCCACGACGCCGCACGAGGTCCCGGAATCGCCTACATCCTCGAGACGACCGGCGCTCGCGCTCTGATCGTCGACGACGAGCACGTCGAGTACGCGGCTCCGTACATCGCCGGGATCGAGACGCTCGAGCGGGTGATCGTCGTCGGCGACGCGCCCGAGCTGGCCAAGCCGGCGAGCGACTTCGGCGAGCTGCTCGCCCACGCGCCCGCGGCGTTCGCCGAGCTCGCGCCCCACGAGCCCGCGTCGATCCTGTTCACGGGCGGAACGACCGGCCCCCCGAAGGGCGTCGTCCTCTCGCACAACCACAATCTCAACGTCGCGCGGGGCGCCGTCGAGCGTTTCGACTACACCGAGGACGACGTGCTCTACTCGGTCTTCCCGCTGTTTCACGCGAACGCCAAGTACATGAGCGTCCTGACGGCGATGGTCGTCGGCGCCAGCCTCGTGATCGATCGGCGCTTCTCGGCGAGCCGGTTCTGGGAGATCTGCCGGACGCACGGGATCACCGCCTTCAACGGCCAGGGCGAGATGCTGCGGATCCTGCTCAAGCAGGAGCAGAGCGAGGCCGACACGAGCAACACCGTCCGCATGGTGATCGGCGCGGCAGCGTCGACCGAGCTCGTGCACCAGTTCGAGGAGCGCTTCGATGTTGCGGTCCTCGACGTCTACGGGATGACCGAGACGGGTCCGATCACCGCGATCACCTGGGACCGGCGCCGGGCCGGCTCGTGCGGCCCCCCGGTGCCCTGGTACGACGTGCGCGTCGTCGACGACCACGACAACGACGTGGCCGCCGGCGAGATCGGCGAGATCGTCGTCCGCCCCGCACGCAACCACGTGATGATGGAGGGGTACTGGAACAACCCCGAGGCGACCGTCAGGGCGATCCGCAACCTCTGGTTCCACACCGGCGACCTCGCGCGCCGCGACGAGGACGGCTTCCTATGGTTCGTCGAACGCGGCACCGACTCGATCCGCAGGCGCGGCGAGAACGTCTCGGCCTGGGAGGTGGAGCGCGTGCTCGCCGACCACCCCGAGCTGCTCGAGGCGGCCGTCTTCGGCGTCCCCTCGGAGCTCGGCGGGCAGGAGGTGATGGTCGCGGTCGTTCCGCGGCCGGGGCTCGAGATCACGCCCGAGGGGCTGCTCGACTACTGCACGGGCAAGATGCCGCACTTCGCCGTGCCGCGATACGTGCGGTTCATGGACAAGCTCCCGCGCTCGCACGCGCAGCGCGTCCTCAAGCAGGAACTGAAGGCGGCAGGCGCCGGCGCGCCGGGCGTCTGGGATCGCGAGGCCGCGGGCTACAAGGTCAAGCGATGACCGCAGGCTCGCGCCTGGACGGCAGGGTCGCCGTCATCACCGGCGGCGGCGCCGGGATCGGGCGGGCGATCACGCTCCGCCTCGCGGCCGCCGGTGCGCGCGTCGCCCCCCTCGACATCCGTCCCGAGACCGCGGCGGAGTCGCTCGCGCTCGCCGGATCGGATGGTCTCGCGCTCACCTGCGACGTCGGCGACAGCGCCTCGGTCGATGCCACGTTCGAGCGGATCGCAGGCGAGCTCGGGCCGCCGGACATCCTCGTCAACAACGCCGGGGCGGTCGGCCTCGACCACGTCAGGCGCGTGACCCCGCTGCTGGCCAGGCAGCGCGCGGAGGCGGCCGACGGCGGGGTCAGGACACCGCTCGACGCGCTCGTGCGCCTGACCGACGAGGAGTGGCGGCGGATGCTCCAGATCCATCTCGACGGAACCTTCTACTGCACCCGCGCCGCCGTCCGGTCGATGGCGCCGCGGGCAACAGGCGTGATCGTGAACATGTCCTCCATCTGCGGGCTCGAGGGCTGCGCCGGCCACCCGCACTACTCGGCCGCCAAGGGCGCCATCCTCGGCTTCACGAAGTCGGCCGCGAAGGAATTGATCGTGCAGGGCATCCGCGTCAACGCCGTGGCACCCGGACACGTCGGCACGACCACGCTGGAGGGCGAGATCTCCGAGCAGCGGACCGCGATCGCACGCGCGACGCCGGCCGGTCGCCTGGCGACGCCCGACGAGGTCGCCGCGACGGTCGCGTTCCTCGCCGGCGACGATGCGGCCTTCTATGTCGGCGCCGTGCTGAGCCCCAATGGCGGGCTCGTGACGGCGTGAGCCCGGAACCGCCGAGCCGGCCCGCAAGCTCCCCTCCGACCGGCTCGAACTTGACTATTGCCCGACCAGGACGTAGCCTAATCGAACTCAGTTCAATAACTCTGGTGGGGAGCTGCGACGGACATGCCGAGATCTGACCGGTCGATCGACGAGGGGCTGCTCGAGCTCGCCGGTGACGAACCGGTGCTGATCGGGTCGCGCTGCACGGCGTGCGGGACGGTCGGGTTCCCGTTCCAGGGCTCGTGCGGACGTTGCACCTCAGAGCTGGTGGAGCGCCACCGGCTCGCGACGACGGGAACGCTGTGGACGTGGACGACTCAGGGCTTCAGGCCGAAGTCGCCGCCCTACACCGGCCCCGGGGAATTCGTCGCCTACGGGGTCGGGTACGTCGAGCTTGGCGGCGAGATCCGCGTCGAGGGCATCCTCACCGAGTCGGACCCGGCGCGGCTCCGGATCGGGATGCCGATGCGCCTGGTGACCGTGCCGGCGACGGACGCGGGCGGCGAGGGCCGCCTGACGTTCGCATTCGCTCCCGCGCGGGAGGACCGATGAGCAGCGAGGAGATCGCGATCGTCGGGGCCGGAATCCATCCGTTCGGACGCCACGAGGGCGTCACCGGGCTCGACATGGCCGTCGCCGCCGCCCGCGCTGCGCTCGCCGACGCCGGCGTCACGTGGGCACAGATCGGCTTCGCTGCCGGCGGCTCGGACAGCGCCGGCAATGCCGACACGATGGTCGCGCGCCTCGGCCTGACCGGCGTGCCGTTCATCAACGTCAAGAACGGCTGCGCGACCGGCGGCTCGGCGCTGACGACGGCGCACGCGATGCTCGCAGCCCAGGCGGCCGAGCTCGCACTCGTCGTCGGCTTCGACAAGCATCCGCGCGGGGCATTCGACCCGCGGCCCGAGGAGTGGGGCATCGGCAGCTGGTACGGAGAGACCGGCCTGATGCTGACGACGCAGTTCTTCGGGATGAAGATCCAGCGCTACCTCGCCGACCACGGCATCGACCGCTCCGTGCTGCCGGTGGTCGCCGCGAAGGCGTTTCGCAACGGCGCGCTCAACCCGAACGCCTGGCGGCGGACGCCGATCAGTGAGGAGCAGATCGCGTCATCGACGATGATCAACCACCCGCTCACGCAGTACATGTTCTGCTCCCCAGGCGAGGGGGCCGTCGCGCTCGTGCTCGCGCGCGGCAACCGGGCGAGCGCTTTGCGGCGCGATCCCGTGTATCTGCGCAGCGTCGCGTTCAAGACGCGCACGTTCGGGACCTTCGAGGTCTTCAGCCCCTCGATTCCGGTCGTCTCGGCGCCGCCGCCGACAACCGAGGCAGCTGCGGCCGCGTTCGCGCAGGCGGGCGTCGACCCGGCCGACGTCGACGTCGCGCAACTGCAGGACACCGAGGCCGGCGCCGAGCTGATGCACCTCGCCGAGACCGGACTCTGCGCGCACGGCGAGCAGGAAGGCCTGATCCGCGCGGGCGCCACCGAGATCGGGGGCCGGATCCCCGTCAACACGGACGGCGGCTGCATCGCGAACGGAGAGCCGATCGGCGCCTCGGGCCTGCGCCAGGTTCACGAGATCGTCCTCCAGCTTCGCGGGACGGCGGGCGAACGGCAGGTCCCGGGCTCGCCCAAGGTCGGGTTCACCCACGTCTACGGCGCGCCCGGCGTGTCGGCCTGCACCGTCCTCACCCGATGAGCGCCACCACGAGCACATTCGAGCACCACCACGACCACCCGGAGGTCAGATGACCATCACTAGCCCAGCGGACACCGAGCCGATCCAATACGAGGTCGCCGACCACGTCGCGACGATCTGGCTCAACCGCCCGCACATCAAGAACGCCGTCAACTGGGACCTCTTGACCCAGATGGCCGCCCGCATCGACGAAGCGGCCGAGGATCCGGACGTCCGCGCCCTGATCTTCCGGGGCCGCGGCAACACGTTCTGCGCCGGCGCCGACCTGAACATGCTCTCGTCGGAGCACCTCGGGACCAGCCGCGACTCGCTGAAGCTCGCGAACTTCTCGGCCAAGACGTACAACACGATCCAGACGATGGACAAGCCGACGATCTCGGTCGTCGAGGGCTACGCCGTCGCGGGTGGCTTCGAGCTCGTGATCTCGACCGACTTCGCGATCGCCGAGGACAACGCGCGGATCGGTGACTTCCACATCCGCCGCGCCCTGTTCGGTGGCTGCGGCCCGATCTACCGCCTGCCCCGGATCATGGGGCTGCGCAAGGCGAAGGAGCTGATGCTGACCGGCAAGCTCCTGAGCGGCAAGGAGTCGGCGAGTCCCGAGTGGAACCTCTGCAACAAGTCGGCCCCGGCGGAGGAGCTCGACGCCGTCGTCGCGGAGTTCGTCGGACAGCTGACGAGCCTCAGCCCGTTCTGCATGAAGGTCACGAAGAACACGCTCAACCGCGGGCTCGACGCCGATCAGGAGTCGCTGATCGTGATGGAGCAGATGGCCTGCAACGTCTGCCACAACTCCAACGATGCGAAGGAAGGCGTCACGGCCTTTCTCGACAAGCGCGAGCCGGTCTGGTCGGGGACCTGATCCGAACGCTGGTGCGCAGGGCCGCCGGCTCGCGGGCCGGCGGCCACGCGACTCAGGCCGCGGCCTCGCGCAACGTCGCGGTCGGCTCGAGCCCGACGATCGCCAGCATCCGCGGCACGTAGAAGGCGTCGACGTCGGCCAGCGTCAGCGATCCGCGCGGGCGGTACCAGTGCCAGACGCTGTTGTGGAAGCCGAGCAGCGCGCGCGTCAGGAGCTGCGGGTCGGCCTCCGGAATCGCACCGGTCGCCATCCCGCGTGAGAGGTAGTTCGACCATGCGGTCTCGAGCTCGCGCACACGCGAGCGGGCGCGCTGCCGGGCCTCCTCCTCGCGTTCGGTGCCCCGCGGCTGGCTCAGCCGGCCCTGCTCGGCGACGAGCACGCGGCAGCGCGCGACCTCGGCCTCGCTGAGCGCGAAGTTCGCGTGCAGGACCGCGACGAACCCGTCCTCGAAGCGCTCGTGCTCGCGCGTGACCTCGTCGAAGACCGTGCGGAACGACGACAGCGCGTCGAGCATGATCTCGAACAGGCAGTGGAGCTTCGACTCGAAGTAGTGGTAGAGCGCCGTCGAGCCGACGCCGACGTCGGCGGCGATGTCCGCCCACTTGGTGTCCTCGTAGCCCTGGCGCCCGAAATGGTCCGCGGCAGCTGCAAGAATGTCCTCGCGCTTACTTCGGGATGACGTGCCGACCACGCGTTTCGTCGTGGAGCGCGCTTGTGATGCTCGTGCCATGACTGCCGTCCTCTCTAGGCGGTGATCATCGCAGGTAGTCGTCCACTTGAGGTCATCTCAGAGGCGATACTTCCCCTGCCCATCGGATCATAGTCGATTGACCCGACATCATGTCAGGGGTATCCGGGAGGGCGCTGTCCTGTCGCCGGCGATTCGCGCCGCGACCTCGGCACGGATCTCGCGCTTGACCGGCTTCAGCGACGGCGTCCGGGGAAACTCGTCGAACACCTCGATCCGTTCGGGCCACGCGTACTTGGCGACGCCGGCCTGCTCGAGGAACGCCTGCAACTGCTCGAGCGTCGGCGCCGCCGTGCCCGGCGCCAGCAGCAGCGCCGCACACGCACGCTCGCCGAGTCGCTCGTCGTCGTAGCCGACGAGGGCGGCTTCGCGGACGACCGGATGGCTGAGCAGGACCGGCTCGATCTCGGTGGGGACGATCGTCACGCCGCCGCGCCGGATGATGTCCTTGTCGCGCCCGACGAACGTCATGTAGCCATCCCCGTCGACGGTGCCGACATCGCCTGTGCGGTAGCCGCCCCAGTCGGTCAGCGACGAGCGGGTCAGCTCGTCATTGCCGAGGAAGCCGAGGAACCTGCTCGGGCCGTTGATCACGACCTGGCCCTGGACCCCGGGCGCGACCTCGCGGCCGTTGTCGTCGAGGATCCGGACGTCGGTGCCGTCGAACGGAAGGCCGTCGGTCCCCAGGATCTTCTCCCAGGGCGCATCGGGCGCCGGCGAGCAGTTGCCCGGGACCTCGGAGAGGCCGTAGTCGCCGAGTGGTGGCAGCCCGAAGCGATCGCGCATCGCGATCCTGCGCTCCTCGCTCATCCCCGCCGACACGAGCACGCGGAGGCTCGAGAGGTCGTGGTTGTCGGCCTCCTCGCAGTACAGGAGGTCGGCGCCGTGGGTCGGCATCAGCAGCGTGTAGGTACAGCGATGACGCTCGATCAGCCGGATCGCGTCGGCGACGTCCCAGCGCGGGAGCAGCACGGCGGTCGCGCCCGACAGGACCGCCGGCAGGTAGCCGAAGACGAGACCGCCGACGAAACCGAACTCGGTGATCACGAGCAGGCAGTCCTCGCTGCCCAGCCCCCAGCGGGCGAGAACCTGCTCGCTCGCGTAGCGGACCGTGTTGGTCGAGTGGACGATGCCCTTGGGGGTCGAAGTCGTGCCGGACGAGAGCAGGATGACCGCCATCGCGTCGGGGTCGACCTCCGTGCGCGCGGCGTCCGCGGGCTCGGCGAGGAGCGTGCGGACGTCGCCCGCGGCGACGCCGAGAACCCGCAGCGAACCATCAGCAGCGGCACGGCACTTCTCGATCGACGCCTCGCCCCCGAAGCCGATCAGCGCGCGGGCGCCACACTGGCTCATCAGCACGCGGAGTTGGTGCTCGCTGAACATCGGCGGCACCGGTGCGAGGACGGCGCCCCGGTGAAAGCAGGCCATCAGCGCGATCACGGCCTCGATCGAGTGCCGACCGCAGAGGCCGACCACGTCGCCGGGCGCGACGCCTCCGGCGGCGAGGCGGCCCGAGAGCGCCACGGCCGCGTGGCGCAACTCGCCGAACGTGATCTTCTCGTCGCCGCAGATCAGCGCCTGCTTCTCGGCCCTGGCGCCGGCGACGGCGTCGAAGTCATGCCAGAGATCGTCGCGCCGCCAGTGGCCCTGCTCGTAGTAGGCGACCGCCTCAGGCTCGTGCGCACGTGTGAGCACCGTTCTCCTCCCCATCGATCGACGCGTCTAGAAACCGGCTGCGCGCGCCGCCTCGTCGCCCTGCTCGACCAGGCGCGGAACGGTCGGACCGAGGCTGCCGGCCGACTCGGCGCCGTTCGCCGGGTTGCCGAGCCAGCGCCGGTAGACGCCCTCGACGATGATCGCCACCTTCCAGTAGGCGAACGCGACGAAGTACGGGACCGCGGTCACATCGCGACCGCTCGTCTCCGCGTACGCGCCGACGATCTCCTCCGGTACCGGAAAGCCCGGCAGCCTCGTCACCGCCTGCGCGAACAGACCGTCGCTCCGCCCGGCCTCACGCCAGTAGGCGATCGACAGGCCGACGTCCGCGAGGTGGTGCCCAGCGGTGCACAGCTCCCAGTCGAGGATCGCCCGGATCGTCCCGCCGTCACCGAGGACGAGGTTGTCCAGCCGGTAGTCGCCATGGACCAGGACCTGATCGTCCTCTGGCGGCATCGCCGCCTCAAGCCGATCCGCGAGCTCGTCGACAGCAGGCAGCTCGCGCGTCTTCGATGCCTCCCACTGGCCGCGCCAGCGGCGGAGCTGGCGCGCGACGTAGGGCGTCCTGCGCTTGAAGTCGTCGAGCCCAGCCGCAGCGAGGTCGACGGCCTGCAGCCGGGCGAGCGTGCGGCCCATCTCGAGCGCCGCGGTCCGCCTGACGGCCTCCGGGAGGGCGAGCGCGTCCTGCGCGGTGTAGACGATCGCACCGTCGACCATCTCCATCACATAGAACGGCGCGCCCGTCACCTCCAGGTCCTCGCAGAGACCGAGCGTCGCCGGCACGGGCTGGCCGAGCCCGCTCAGCCCGGACAGGATCCGGTACTCGCGCGGCATGTCGTGCGCCGACTCCAGGACGGCGCCGAGCGGCGGGCGGCGCAGCACGGCCCGCCTGCCATCGGCGTCCTGCACCCGAAACGTCAGGTTCGACTGGCCGTTGCCGATCCGCGTGAAGGCCAGGGGTGGTACGAGTTCGGTCGTGCCCGCGAGCCAGTCGCTGACCCGCTCGAGATCGAGTCCCACGTCACGACTGCTCACGTTCATCTCAGCGTCCACCCTCCGTCCACCACGATCACCTGGCCCGTACAGTAGGACGAAGCGTCGCTGGCCAGGAAGAGCAGCGCGCCATCGAGCTCCTCCGGGCGGCCGACGCGCCCCATCGGGCAGGTCCGTTTGATCCATTTCGCCGAGCGCTCGTGTTCGAACAGCTCGGCGTTCATGTCGGTCGGAAACCAGCCGGGCGCGAGCGCGTTGACACGCACCCCACGCGACGCCCATTGCGCCGCGAGCTCGCGCGTGAGGCCGTTGACCGCGGCCTTCGAGGCGACGTAGCCCGCCTCGGGCACGGGCGAGGAGGCGACGAGCCCGAACATCGACGAGATGTTGACGATGCTCCCGCGCCCCTGTTCGAGCATCGGCCTCACAACCAGCTGGGAGAGGGCGAAGACGGAGCGGACGTTGATGTCGAGCACGCGCGAGAAGCTGTCGGGATCACTCTGCTCCTCGAGGCCCCCCGAGGAGATGCCGGCGTTGTTGACGCAGACGTCGATCCGTCCGTGCCGGGCGAGGACCTCGCCGACGAGCGATACGAGCTGCGCCTGATCGCTGACGTCGCACCCGAGCGCCTCGATCCGGGGCTGCTCGGCGGCCAGCCGCTCGAGCGGCTCGAGGCGCCGGGCACAGGCGATCACGGTCGCGCCCGCCTCCGACAGCGTGGTGGCGAAGCGGGCGCCGAGTCCGCCTGAGGCGCCAGTCACGATCGCGACCCGGCCAGTGAGATCGAAGAGCGCCTGAATCATTGTGTGATTCTAACAGAACTCAGTTCAGATTTTCGAATCGCCGGTGCCGGCCTGGCTCCACTGCGCGCCTCCGTCGACGGTGATCACGGCGCCGCTCGTGAAGCTCGCGGTGTCACTCGCGAGGTACAGCGCGGCGCCGGCGATCTCATCGGGACGGCCACCGCGCCTGAGCGGGAACGATCTCGCCGCCGCGCCGAAACGCTCCAGGTCCCAGTGGCTGGAGATGTCGGTCAGGAACGGGCCGGGCATGATGCAGTTGACGCGGACCTCAGGGCCGAGGGCGCCGGCGAGCCCGGCGGTCATCGCGTTGAGCCCCGCCTTCGCCGCGGAGTACGGCACGATGTCCGCAGTCGGCCGGACCGCGCCCGTGCTGGAGACGTTGATGATCGAACCGCGGCCACGCCCTTTCATGGCCTCGCCGATCAGGGCACTCAGCCGAAACGGACCCTTGAGGTTCACGGCGATGACCTTGTCCCAGAGGTCCTCGGTGACGCCGCTCAACCCCCCGTAGGTCGGCGACATCCCGGCGTTGTTGACAAGTACGTCGACACCGCCCCTCCAGGACTCGGCGGTCTCGGCGAGGTGGTCGATGTCGGCCCATTTGCCGACGTGGCACGGGACCCCGAGCGCCTCGGCGCCGGCCTCGCGCAACTCGCTCGCGGCGACGTCGCACGCGTCGGCGTGGCGGCTCGAGACGATCACGGCGGCGCCTGCCGCGGCGAACGCCCTGCTGATCTCCCAGCCGAGGCCCCGGGTCCCTCCCGTGACGAGCGCAACACGTCCGTCGAGACGGAAGCTTGGAGGTGTGGCGGGTGGATGGGTCGACATGGTCCTCCTCGTGAAGCCGGCGTACCGGCGCAAGCCAGGGTGTATACTAAACTAAGTTCAAGTCGGGACTGAAGGGGAGCTGCTGCATGCGACTGACTCGTAGCGAAGCCGAGCGCGCCATCGCCGATGAGGCGCGGGCCTTCCTCGAAAGCAACGCGCCAGACGAGGCGGCGATCCCGACGGACTTCGACGAGCGCATCGCCTGGCTGCGCGAGTGGCAGGGCAAGCTACACGCAGCCGGGCTCGTCAACGTCGCCTGGCCGAAGCAGCACGGCGGTCGGGGTGCGAGCCTCGGCGAGCAGATGGTCGTCGACGAGGAGCTCGCGCGCGCGGGTGCTCCCGAGCTGATCGGCGTCGTCGGGCTCGGCGTCGTCGGGCCATCGATCGTCGAGCACGGCACCGACGAGCAGAAGGCCCGCTGGCTGCCGAAGATCCTCAGCGGCGAGGAGATCTGGTGTCAGGGCTTCTCTGAGCCGGGCGCCGGCTCGGACCTCGCCGCGCTCCGCACCGCAGCCGAGGACCGCGGCGACCACTGGGTGATCCGCGGGCAGAAGACGTGGACCTCGTGGGCGCAGTACGCGCGCTGGTGCGCCGTGCTCGCACGCACCGATCTCCGAGGCGCCGGCCCACAGGGGCATCTCCTACCTGGTGGCGGACATGAGTTCGCCGGGCATCGACGTGCGCCCGCTCGAGCAGCTGACCGGTGAGGCGGAGTTCAGCGAGGTCTACTTCGACGAGGTCGTCGTGCCCAAGGAGCAGATCATCGGCGCCGCAGGCGCCGGCTGGGGCATCGCGATGCACTCGCTCTCGCACGAGCGCGGGCCGGCCGTCGCCGCGCGCGCCGTGAAGCTGCGCGTCCTGCTCGACCGCCTGATCGGCGATGCGGCGCCGGCTCGAGCGTGATGGACGCCCGGTGATCGAGGACGACGCCGTCCGTTCGGTGCTCGCCCGCACGCACGTGCAGCTCGAGGTGCTCCGCTGCCAGTCGGCCCGGACCGTCGGCACGATGATCGCGAGGGTCGGCCCGGGCTCGAGACGTCGCTCGACAAGCTGCAGCTGACGCGCGCCGAGCAGCTCCTCGGGATGCAGCGCTCGCCGTGCTCGGTCCCGCCGCGACGTACGCAGATCCCGACAGCCCGATCGATATCCGGCACTGGCAGGGCGTCTACCTCTACGGCCGGGCGGCGTCGATCTACGGCGGCACCTCGCAGGTCCAGAAGAACATCATCGCCGAGCGGATCCTCGGCCTCCCGAGGAGCTGAACGTGGACCTGGAACTGAGTGACGAGCACGTCGAGCTTCGCGAGGCTGCGCTCGGAACGCTCGACCGGCACGCGCCGCTGTCGCTCGCACGTCGCTACCTCGAGGGCCAGGGCGACGCCGGCGAGCTGTGGGCGCAGATCGCTGAGCTCGGCTGGCTCGGCGTCGGGCTGGACGAGGACGACCCGTTCGGTGTCCCGGGACTGTGCCTGCTCGCGGAGCAGACCGGCCGGCGCGCCGCGCCGACGACGCTCGTCGACACCGCGCTCGTCGCCCGAGTGGCATCGGCCTGCGGAAGTGAGTGGGCGCAGCGCGCCGCCTCAGGCGATCCGCCGCTGGCGCTCGCTCTGCTCGAGCCGGGCGGCTCATGGTCGACGTCGCAGCTCGCGACGATCGCGCGGCGTGACGGGGCCGGGATCGTCATCTCGGGCGAGAAGGCGGGAGTCCACCACGCAGCCGCCGTCGGCCTGCTGGCGGTGGTCGCCGACTTCGCCGGCTCGCCCGCGATCGCGCTGGTCGAGCCCGCCGCCACAGGCGTGCGGATCACGCCCGCCGGCGGGCTCGACCCGTCGTGCGCTCCCTGCCGGGTCGTTCTCGACGGCGTGCGGATCGCAGAGCGCCAGCTCCTGCACGACGTCACGGCCGCGGCGGCGCTCGCGTATGCGCTCGACGTCGCCGCCGTCGCGACGACCGCCGAAGGCCTCGGCGCCGCGTCCGCGGCACTCGACCTGGCGATCGCATACGCGCTCGAACGAGAGCAGTACGGGCGCCCGATCGGTGGCTTCCAAGCGCTGCGACACCTGATCGCCGAGCAGCACTTCCAGCGCGAGACGGCGTGGGCGACCGTGCTCTACGCGGCCGCCGCCCTCGAGGAGCGGACCGACGACGCCGGACTCGCGGCGGCGGTCGCCAAGGCCAACGGCGCCGCGGCCACGAAGACGGTCGTCGAAGGCGCGCTGCAGGTCTTCGGTGGTGTCGGGTTCACGCGCGAGCACGACCTCCACCTGCTCTACCGTCGCGCGCTCGAGTGCGCCGGCCGCTTCGGTGGCCCGCTCGAGCACGAGCGGCGCGTCGCCGAGGCGCTGCTGTCGCCCGAGACGGCCCTCACCGGACCATGATCTGACCGGTGGCCCGAATCGCAAACAAAAGGAGCTGATCGCATGGCATGGGATTTCTCGACCGAGCCGGAGTTCGAGAAGAAGCTGGCCTGGATGCGGGAGTTCGTCCGTGAGGAGATCTGGCCGATCGAGACGATCGGCGAGGAGATCACCCAACCCCAGCTCGACGCGATCTACGCCCCCCTGCGAGACGACGTCAAGTCACAGGGGCTGTGGGCCGCGCACCTGCCACCGGAGCTCGGCGGACAGGGTTTCGGTCAGGTCAAACTGGGCCTCATGCACGAGATCCTCGGCACCTCGATGTATGCGCCGAACGCGTTCGGCTGCCAGGCACCCGACTCAGGCAACGCCGAGATCATCGCGATCGCCGGAACCCCCGAGCAGAAGGAGCGCTGGCTGGTGCCGCTGCTCGCGGGAGACATCTTCTCGGCCTTCTCGATGACCGAGCCTGAGACGCCGGGCTCGGATCCGACTCAGCTGCAGTCACGGGCGGCTCCCGACGGTGACGGGTACCTGCTGAACGGGCACAAGTGGTTCACGTCGAACGGCTCGATCGCTGACTTCCTGATCGTGATGGCGGTCACCGATCCGGACGCCCGTCCGCACCGGCGCGCCTCGATGTTCATCGTGCCGGTCGACACGCCCGGCGTGCGGATCGTGCGCGACGTGCCGACGATGGAGCACCCTTTCGAGCGCTTCGGAATGCTCGGCGGCCATACCGAGATCTACTACGAGAACGTCAGGCTCGGCCGCGAACACCTGCTCGGAGGCGAGGGAGACGGCTTCGTGATCGCGCAGCAGCGGCTCGTCCCGGGGCGCATCCACCACTGCATGCGCTGGCTCGGGATCGCCCGGCGCGCGTTCGACATGATGGTGGAGCGGGCCACGTACCGCTCGGTGAAGGGTGGCCTCCTCGCCGACAAGCAGACCGTCCAGACCTGGATCGCCGATTCGGTCGCCGAGATGCAGGCGGCCCGCCTGATGACTCTGCACGCCGCCTGGAAGATGGACCAGTTCGGCTCGAGCGCGGCGCGCGACGACGTCTCGCTGATCAAGTTCTTCGGGGCAAAGGTCGTGCACGACGTCGTCGACCGCTCGCTCCAGCTGCACGGCGCGATGGGCTACTCGGGCGACCTGCCGCTCGAGTTCCTGTACCGCTTCTCGCGCCACGCCCGCTTCGTCGACGGCGCCGACGAGGTGCATCGCGAGGCGGTCGCCCGGCATGTGCTGCGCGCGATCGAGGCGCCGGCCGACGGGATCCCGACGAACCACATCCCGACGCGTCGCGAGGCTGCGCGCCGGAAGTACGCGCACATCCTCGAGAGCGAGGCGGCGACGGCCCAGGCCTAGCGCCCCCGAGCCTCGCAACGACACCCGCCGAAGGGACACGCATGCTCGCCGTCCGCCTCGTCCGCTGGCAGAGCCACGCCGTGCTCGAGGAGATCGCGCGGCCCGCTCCCGGGCCTGGCGAGATCCTGCTCGACGTGGAGGCAGCCGGCCTCTGCCACACCGACCTGCACCTGATGGAGTGGCCCGAGGGGACGGTGCCCTACGCGCTCCCGTTCACGCTCGGGCACGAGGTCGCGGGGGTCGTGCGCAAGCTCGGACCGGGGGCTTCGGGCGTCAGCGAGGGCGACCGTGTGGTCGTCTACTCGCGCTGGGGCTGCGGCGTGTGCTGGCAGTGTCTGCAGGGGCGGGAGAACGTGTGCGAGGTTCCTCCACAGGTGTTCGGGTATCACGGCGCCGGGGTCGGCCGGGACGGCGGGCTCGCCGAGCAGTTGATCGTCCCGTCGGCCCGGTACCTGGTTCCGATCGGCGATCTCGACGCACAGGTCGCCGCGCCGCTCGCCGACGCCGGCATCACGCCCTACCACGCAATCGCCCACCACCGCGAGAAGCTCCGCCCGAACGGCGTCGCCGTCGTGATCGGCGTCGGCGGCCTCGGCCACATGGCGGTGCAGATGCTGAGCGCGCTCAGCGCCGTCCGGATCGTCGCGGTCGACCTGCGGGACGAGGCGCTCGCCATCGCTCGCGAGGCCGGCGCCGATGCGGTGATCGCGGCGCGCGGGCTGACCCCCGCGGCGCTGCGTGAGGAGGTCGGTCGGGTCGGCGCCTCGCTCGTGCTCGACTTCGTCGCGACCGACGAGACGCTGGGGCTGGCCGCCGGTGCCGTCGGGATGGGCGGCGCGATCGTCTACGTCGGCCGCGGTGGCGGCACGCTGCCGGTCCGCGCCTTCGCGGTCCCCTTCGAGACCTCGGTCACGGTCTCCTCGTGGGGGACCATCCCCGAGCTTGCCGAGGTCGTCGCGCTCGCCCGGAGCGGCGCGATCACAACCGAGACGAGGGCCTATGCCCTGAGCGACGCGCTCCAGGCGTACGACGACCTCGCTCAGGGCCGGATCATCGGACGCGCCGTCGCGCTCCCTTCGCAAGATTGAATTGAAGTAAGCTCATGCACGCGAGCTTGACCATGAGCCGAGCCGGAGCCACTGAGAGACAGGGGCCGAGCGGCGACCGTGCAGCGGCCGCCGACGTCACGGCCCGAGACCGAGAGAGAGGAAACGATGAGTGCATCTGATGACGGTGCTGCGCTGAAGCTGCTGCTGGCGCGGCAGGAGATCACCGACGTTCTGCACAAGTACTCGTCGTCGATCGATTCGTTCGACTACGACGGCGTCCGCAACGCGTTTGCGGACGACGTCTGGGCGCAGTACGGCTTTCACGATCCCGCGACCGGCGGCGACGCGGTCACCGCCTGGATCAAGGAGGCGACCGCCAGCGTCGTCTGGCAGCACCACCTGCTCAGCGTGTACTCGGTGGAGATCGACGGCGACAGCGCCAAGACGCTCTCCTACCTGACCTCCTACCAGGTCTTCAAGGAGACGCCGAAGGCGGCGGTCGTGCTCGTCGCCCGCTATCACGATCAGCTGCGGCGCGAGCCCGGTGGCTGGAAGCTGACCAGGCGGATCATGGAGGTGCTCTGGGGCGAGACCCGCGAGGACCAGGGCGTGCTCCCCGATGGGCCTGCCCCGAAGATGTGGATCCGCGAGGCCTGACATGGGCACGATCCGCACGCAGGCGACGATGACGACGGACCGGGCGGACCTCGACGAGGTCGTCGGCATCTTCAGGACGTTCATCCAGGGCGTCAAGGACAACGACCCCGGAACCCTGACCTACAACTACTTCGTCGACGAGGGTGACCCGGTCACGATCCACGTGTTCGAGGAGTACGCCGATGCCAAGGCCCACCTCGACCACTACGCCAAGCTCGACATGGCGGCGGTCGGCCGCCTGCTCGAGCTCGTCAAGCTCGGTACCCCGCACTACTTCGGCGACCCCTCGCCGGAGGAGCGCGAGCTGCTCGCCGGCTTCGGCGATGTCCAGTTCCACGCGCCGCTCGTCGGCCTCGACGACTGACCGACGCCACGCCACGCCGCGCCACGCCACGCCGCCCGCGCCACGCCACGCCGCGCCACGCCACGCCGCGCCGACCGGTCCGGGCCCAAGTTGCGACCACTTGGATACAGAAAGCGCCCCTGGAGGGCACTTTTTGTATCCAAGTCGCGCCCGCGGCGGAATCTGGTCGCGGACTCGCCGCGTCAGCCGTAGCGAGCGCGAAGCTCGCGCTTGAGGACCTTGCCGGTGGGCGTGCGCGGAAACTCGTCGACGAACTCGATCGCACGCGGGAGCTTGTAGCCGGCGAGCCGCTCGCGCGCGAATGCGATCAGCTCGTCGGCGCCGACCTCGCTGCCCGGGAGGCGGACGACGAGGGCCCGCACGGCCTCCCCCCAGCGCTCGTCAGGAACGCCGATCACGCTCACATCGGAGACGCCGGGGTGCTGTGAGAGCACCTCTTCGACCTCGATCGGGTACACGTTCTCGCCGCCTGAGACGATCATGTCCTTGACCCGATCCGTCAGGAACAGGTACCCCTCGTCGTCGACGTAGCCGCCATCGCCGGTCCGCAGCCAGCCGTCGGCCGTCAACGCCGCCGCCGTCTCCGCGGGCCGCCGGAAGTAGCCGGCCATCACGTTCGGAGCGCGCAACCAGACCTCGCCCACGACACCGGCCGGCACGACGTCCCCGCTCGCCGGATCGACGATCTGCATCTCGACCCATTCGTAGGGCCTCCCCACCGAGCGCAGCAGGTGCTGGCGTGGGCCGTCGGCGTCGTGGTCGGGTCCGTCGAGGTGGACGACTCCGCCCGTGGTCTCGGTCAGCCCGTAGAGGCCGATCAGATCGCACCCGAAGGTCGACAGCGTCGCGCGCAGCGCCGATGTCGTGATCGGCGACGCGCCGTACACGATCGAGCGCAGCGTCGAGTAGTCGCGGCCGCCGGCGCCCGGCACCGCGGTCATCATCTGCAGCATCGTCGGCACGAAGATCGGGTTCGTGACACGGTGGCGCTCGAGCAGGTCGAGCACGGTCGCGGGCTCGAACTCGCTGACGAGGATCGTCGTCGCGGCGTGCCAGAGGCCGCAGTAGACCCAGCCGATCCCGCCGATGTGGAAGAGCGGGAGCGGCGTCAGGCTGACCGTCGTCGGATCGAAGCCCCATCGCGACGAGGTCGCCGCGGCGGCGGCGATGTTGCGGTGCGTCGTGAGCACGCCCTTCGGCACACCCGTCGTCCCCGACGTGTACATCTGCACGATCACGTCCGACGGCTCTCCGCGGCCGCCCGGGTCGATCGGGTCGTGGGCGGCGAGCCACGGCTCGTAGGCGAGGGTCCCGTCGCCGCCGACCACCCGCAGCTCGGCATTCACCCCCGGCGCGGACACCAACCGCTCCGCGGTCTCCAGGTGGGTCGTGTCGGCGATCAGCAGCGGCGCCTGCGCGTTGCCGAGCACGCCCTCGAGCTCCGGGACCGTCAGCCGCCAGTTGAGCGGCACGATCACGGCGCCGATCTTGCTCGCGGCGCCCAGCAGTTCGATCACCTCGGGAGCCGAGCGGCCGAGGTACGCGACGCGCGCCCCGGCGCCGGCTCCCTGCGCGAGCAGCGCCTGCGCGAGCCGGTTGGAGCGCTCGTCGAGCTCCGCATAGGAGATCGTCCGCTCGCCGTGGCGCAGCGCGATCGCGTCCGGGCGCGAGTCGGCGGCGCGCCGGATCACGTCAGCCACGCGGACGTCGGCGCCGGCGTCGATCTCGGCCGTGGCAAGCCGGCTAGAGGTCATCGACGACCCCCGCGGCGAGCATCGAGGCGAACTGGTCGTCCACCGAATGGGCCAGCACCATCAGGTCGCGCAGCTCGCCGTTGCGGTCGCGGACGTGATCGGCGAGCAGCGCCTCGGGGTCGAAGCCGAGCGAGCGGAACATGCCGATCGTCGCCTCCTGCTCGGCGATCACCTCGACGACGACCTTGCCCAGCCCGAGCGCGTGTGCCTCGATCACGGCTCGCTGAGCCAGCGCGCGGCCGATCCCCTGCCCGCGATGTGCAGGGGCGACGATCAGCCGGACCTCGCCGACGTGGTCGGACCAGCCGTGCAGCGGGACGACGCCGAGCCAGCCGACGACCTCGCCGTCCTCGACCGCCACGTCGCGGACGACCCCGGGACCCATCCAGTTGTCGGCGACCGACGGGTCGTCGACGTCCTCCTTGAAGAACGTCCGATCCGCACTCGGCACGTCCGCCAGGAACCGCGCGAGCGCCTCGCGATCGCCTTGCTCGAGCCGTCTGATCTCCATTGCTTGCCCTTTCCTCCGGTCGCTAGCTGCTGTGCGACTCGATCCATTCCACCAGCCGCGGCAGCGTGTGCCCGAACGCGGAGCGGCCCGTGCCGAACGTCGCGTGACCACCCTTGACGATCATCTCCTCGCGCCTGTCAGGACGGCCGACGAGCCGCCCCGCGGGCTCGGAGGCGGCGCGCGGCACGACCTTGTCCTTCTCCGCGATCACGTTCAGGACGGTCGCGTCCGTGGCGGTGAAGTCGATCCGGCGCCCGCCGAGCTCCCAGGCACCCTCCATCAGCACGTTGTCGCGGATCAGCGACTCGACGACCTGCCTGAAGGCGCCCCCGGGGAACGGAACCTGGTCGCGAGTCCACTGATTGACCGCCTGGAAGCCACGGACGAACTCATCGTTCCAGAGGTTCTCGAGCAGGGTCGCGTTCTGCGCGATCGTCGACGTCGGGGCCATCATGAAGAAGCCGCTGTAGAGCACGTCCGCGGGAACGTTGCCGGTCTCATCGAGCAGCTCCTCCGGCCCGAGGCGGCCGTCCTTGACCGCGGCGACCATCGGTCCCATCTCGCTCATGTCAAGGGGGGTGGCGAGCAGCACGAGGTTCCGTACCGGCGCCGCGTGACCGCACGCGTAGAGGATGCCGAGGAGGCCGCCAAGGCAGTAGCCAACGAGCGTGACCTGACTCGCTCCCGTCCGCTCGAGCACGACGTCGATCGCCCGTGGCAGGTACTCATCGACGTACGTCTCGAACGTGTTGGCAGCGTCGAGCTCGTCCGCGATGCCCCAGTCGATCATGAACATGTCGAGGCCCGCGTCGCGCAGGAACTCGACCGAGCTCGAACCGGGCAGCAGGTCCAGGATGTAACTGCGACTGACGAGGCTCGTGACGATCACGACCGGCGTCGCGACGCGCCGCGCGGCACTCCGGTAGTGCCAGAGCTGTGCCTTGTCCCGGGTCCAGACGATGTCCTTCGGCGTGACCCCGAGCTGCGGGCGATGGCTGCCGCGCACGTAGCGGATCCCGTTGCGCGCGCGCAGCAGCGAGCGCTCGACGTCGCGGTTGACGCGGGCCAGCAGCTGGACCGGATCCGGCGGCGCCATCTGCCCTCACCGCGGATCGCGGTGGGTCGCGCCGAGCTCCGTCTCGGGGGCTCCACCGGTGGCGGGCTCGATCTGCGGCGCCTGGAGTTCGCGATCTGCCGCCAGCTCCTCGAGCTCCTTCGAGAGCTCGACGATGCGCCGTTCCATGCGTGCGAGCTGCTCGCGGACGCGGCGGATGTCGGTTCCCGCCGGCAGGTTCGCAAGATGCAGCGCTCTGCGTGAGACACCCTCGACGGCGCCGGTGAGCCGGCCGGTCGACCGGCGCGCCCTGGTGACGATGTCGAAGTACGTGTCGCTGTGGACGACCGACTCGACCCGTCCCCCGACGGTGCGTTCGGCCCTGAGCACGAGCTTCAACCAGGTCGGCACGCTCTCGGGCACGCGCCGAGCATACCATTGACCTGACTTTACTTCAATTCTCGACGCCGAACATCAGGAGTGCTCGGCCATGAAGGTGCTGATCTCGTGGTCGACTTCAGGAACCTCGGTTGCATACAGATGCCCGGTGCCGGCAAGCTCGATCAAACGCGCGCCGGGAATGTGCTCGGCGATCATCCGGCCGTTCTCGACCGGGATCATCTGGTCATCGCGGCCGTGAACGACGAGAGTCGGCGCCGAGATCGAGGGGAGCCTTCGGAACGTGTCGTGCGTGGCCCCGGCCATCAACTGCGCCCAGTAGGCCCGGATCGGGAACGAGTGCTCGAGCCGCTGCGCGATGTCCTCGTCGATGCGGTCCGGGTGCTCGCTGCGGCACCGCGCGCTGTAGTTGAACTCGACCGACAGCCGTGCACCCTCCTGATGCCCCATCCACACCCGCTTGCGCAGGAAATCGAAGATCGCAGGATCGGGCCCGACGGCCCGCGACCCGCCCGCGTAGGTGGCACCGAGGACCAGCGATTGGACGCGGTCCGGGTGGCGCAGAGCCACCTGCTGGGCGACCATGCCGCCAAGCGAGATCCCGTACACGTGCGCGCGCTCGATGCCCGCCGCGTCGAGCACCGACACGGCATCGTCGGCCATCACCTCGGTGCTGTAGGCATGGAACAGCGCGCGCGAGCGCCCGACGCCGCGATTGTCGAACGTGATCACCTCGAGGCCCTCGGCGAGCACGGGGATCGTCCGCCACCACGCGCCTCCGCTCAGCCCGAGCCCCATGATCAGGAGCACCGCCGGGCCCGACCCCGTTCGCTCCCAGTGCAGCGACGGCCGGGAGCCGAACGGCGGCCGCGTGGCGGCCAGCATCCGCGCCGCGGCGCTCGACGCCGACCGGCCGAGCGCCTCGAACTCAGCGATCGACTGACGCGTCAACCCCCATGTCAGATCCGTCTCAAGCGAGGTCATCGAAGTCCTTTCTACCTGAATCTGGTCAGCAACGCACCGGCCGCCCGTCCAGTAGTCGCTTGACCTCGGCGATGCCGGCGAGTGCCGCCGGCAGGTCCTCGGCTGCCGGCACGATGTTGAAGCGGCGGCAACCGGCCAGAAGGTAGGGCTCGAGCGCTGCCGCGATGTCGTCCGGACGGCCACAGGGTGTGTAGCGCTCGAACCGTTCGAAGCCGATCCTGTAGCACCGCTGGAGGATCGGCCCGATCGTCGCGACGGCTCGCTCGCGTGTGGCGCCGAACGCGGCCCAGAGCTGCAGCGTGTGGCGCCACGGCGCGACCGTTCGGCCGGCACGCGTTGCCGCCGCCGACACGGCCGCGATTCCCTGCGCGAAGCGCTCAGGCGAGACCCAGAGCGCAAGCCAGCCCTCGCCGAACATGCCCGCCCGATCGAACGCAGCGTCGGCGCGACCGCCGACGAGCACCGGGATCGGGGAGGCGGGCGCAGGACGGATCACGGCGTCGCGGACGTCGAAGAACAGCCCGCTGAATGTGGTCGGCTCGCCGGCCAGGAGCCTGCGAACGAGCAGCAGCGCCTCGCTGCACCGCGCCCCGCGCATGCGCGGATCAACGCCGCAGAGCTCGAGCTCACGGGGATCGTCGCCCCCGACACCGACCCCGAACGTGAACCGTCCCGGCGCGAGCAGGTCGATCGTCGCCAGCTGGCGAGCGACGACCGCCGGATGGCGAAGCGCGAGCAGGTAGACGCCCGTCTGGACCGGGAGGGTCGGATGCGCGGCGAGCAGGGCAGTCGCCTGGATCAGCCCGTCGGCTCCCTGCCCGCCGGCGAAGCTGACGTGATCGCCGACGGTCACGTGGGCGATCCCGGTTTGCTGCACGAGCTCGGTCAGCGCCGCCAGCCGGCCGGACCACGCGGCGAGGTCCTGGTCGCGCAGCACGAGCCCGACCTCGATCGCGCCGCGGCCGGCACTCCCCCTCGTGGATGCGCTCCCCCCCAATCGAATCTGAACTGAGTTTAGCTCGATAGGGTACGACAGTGCGTCGACCCACAGATCGCCGTAGCCTGGAAGCCGACCGGCGAGGAACGCTATGCTCGGGCCCTCGTGGCGACAGCGATGAGCTCGGGACCAGAGCCGGTTGCACTCGAGCTGCCGGTCCGCTACCTCGGCAGCGTCAACGTCTGGCTGCTCACGGGCGACCCGCTGACGCTGGTCGACACGGGGCCTGCGACCCCGGATGCGCTCGAGACGCTCGAGCTCCAGCTGTCGCTGCACGGCGTCTCGATGGCCGACATCGAACTCGTGCTGCTGACGCATCACCACCTCGATCACACGGGGCTCGCGGCCCTGATCCACGAGCGCTCGGGGGCCAAGATCGCGGCGCATCGCGGGACCGCCGAGTGGGGCCAGCAGTTCGCCGAGCGGATCGAGAGCGATCGCCGCTTCACACGGGCGCTGATCGCCGAGCACGGGGTGCCGGACGCGCTGATCCCGAAGGTCGACCACTTCTTCGCGCAGATCACCAAGGAGGGCCGGCCCTTCGACGCCGACATCGTGCTCGGCGACGGGGATCTGATCCAGGCGGGCAGCCGGCTCTGGCGGACCGTGTGGCGTCCCGGCCACAGCCTCACCGACACGCTGTTCGTCGACGACGACGCCGACGTGGCGCTGGTCGGCGACCACCTTCTCGCCAAGATCAGCTCCGCGGTCGAGATGACCCCGACGGAGTTGCCCGGCGACGAGCGCCCGCGGGCGCTGATGGGCTACCTCGGGAACCTGCTCCGGACGCAGGTGATGCCACTCCACCGGCTCTACACCGGGCACGGGCCGGTGATCGACGACCATCAGGCGCTGATCGAGGAGCGGATGAGCTTCCACACGGACCGCCGCGAGCGGATCCGCGGGCTCGTCCGGGACGGTCATGCGAGCGCGTATGAGATCGCGCGACGGCTGTGGTCGGAGGAGACGGTGACCGCCAGCCCGGTCCTCGTCGTGTGGGAGGTGCTCGGCCACCTGGACCTGCTCGTCAACCGCGGCATGGTCCGCGAGGAGATCGACGACGCGGGGCGGCACCTGTTCCGCCCGAAACAGGCGGCGGCCGCCCGGTCGCCGGTCATGCGGACCGGCGACCGGACCGAGCGGCTCAGCGAGCCGTGAAGCCCGCGTCGACGGGCAGCGCGATGCCCGTCACGTACGAGGACAGATCCGAGCACAGCCACAGGCTCGCCTGCGCAACCTCGTCCGGCCGCCCGAGCCGGTTCAGCAGGCTGATCACGGGGGCGAAGTCCGACTCGGTCCAGCCCGTCGCCTCGAAGGCACGCTGCATCATCGGCGTATCGATGCCGCCCGGCGCGACCGTGTTGACGCGGATCCCGAGCGGGGCGCACTCGAGCGACGCCGTCTTGGTCAGGCCGAGGACGCCGTGCTTGGCGGCGTTGTAGGCGGCGTTGTTCGGTTGCGGGCGGAAGCCGCTGACCGAGCTGATGTTGACGATCGCGCCGCCATCGCCCTGCGCGACCATCTGCGCGAGTTCGTACTTGAGGCAGAGAGCGACGCCCTTGAGGTTGACGCCGACGACACGGTCCCACTCGGCTTCGATCAGGTTCGTCAGCGGCTCGTTGTCGGGGCTCACGCCGGCGTTGTTGACGGCGACGTCGAGGCGCCCGTAGCGCTCAACCGCCGCGGCGACCATCGCCTCGACCTCAGCCGCCCTCGAGACGTCGCACCTGACGAACGACGCCTCTCCCCCGGCGTCACGGATCGACTGCACCGTCACCTCGCCGATATCGCCCTGCACATCGGAGACGAGCACCTTCGCCCCCTGGGCCGCGAACAGGTGCGCGGTGGCGTCGCCCATGCCCTCGGCCGCCCCGGTCACGATCGCAACCTTCCCCGCCAGAAGCCCTTCCGACATCTTGACCTACCTCTCCTCTGAGAACCCGCCCGCCTCTGACGAGCGCCGAAACTGAAATCAACTCGGTAGTCTACGCAAGACCCGGTGAAGGGTCCGCCGAAACCTTGAGCGCCGCCCGGTTTGCTTGTAGAACGTAAGATTCTCCAGGCATCGGGGGCGAGCGTTGACGGGGGCCCGCCGCGTTGCTAGTTTTTGAGTTGAAGTTGGTTTAGAAGTTGTTTGGTGAGCAGAGCGAGAGGTGGTTGATGGCCGACTACGACGTGATCGTGCTTGGAACCGGAGGCGCTGGACTGACCGCTGCGGTGACCGCAGCCGAGCTCGGAGCGAAGGTCGGACTGTTCGAGAAGGGCGAGACCGTCGGCGGCACCACGGTCTACTCGGGCGGCATGATCTGGATCCCGTTGAACATGCACGAGCCGGCCGAGAAGGGCGACAGCCGCGAGAAGGCGCTCACTTACCTGCACGCCCTCTCGAACGACACGATCACGGACGAGATGGCAGAGACGTACATCGACCGCGGCCCGGAGATGGTCAGGTGGCTGCACGAGCGCACGCCGGTCCAGTTCTACGCCGTCGCCGATTTCCCCGACTATCACCCCGAGCAGGACGGCGGCATGCCGCACGGCGGCCGCTCGCTCGAGACGCCCCTGTTCCCCTACGGCGAGCTCGGCGAGTGGGGTGACCGCGTCCACATCTCGCCGTACTACCCGACCTACCACCTGACGATCGGCCAGACGACACTCGGGCATGGCGGTGCCGGAGCCGCTCGAGCCCGCGGAGATGCAGCGTCGCGCCGACAACGACGAGCGCGGTATGGGGCTCGCCCTCGGCGGGCGCCTGCTGAAGGCCTGCCTCGACCGCGGCGTCGAGCCGCAGACAGGGCACCGTGCGGTCGAGCTGATCGTCGAGGACGGCGAGATCGCCGGCGTCGTGTTCGAGACCGCCGGCCGGGCCGCAAGGAGGTGCGTGCCCCGAACGTCGTGATCGCCACGGGCGGCTTCGAGCGCAACGACGAGCTCAAGCGCGCGTTCCTGCGCGGGCCCTGCACGCACACGGTGGCGATCGACACGAACACCGGCGACGGCCTGAAGATGGCGATGCGCGCCGGCGCGATGCTCGGCAACATGCGCGAGGCGTGGTGGATGCCGATGATCGAGATGCCGACGGACATCGTCTCGACGGGCCAGCAACTGCTCACCTACGAGCGGACGCTGCCGGGCGCGATCATGGTCAATCGGACAGGTAAGCGCTTCACCAACGAGGGCGCGAACTACAACGCGTTCGGCGCCGCCTTCCACGAGATCGACACGATCATGGGGACGTACAGGAACCTGCCGTGCTGGCTCGTCTTCGACCAGGTCTGGCTTGACAAGTACGGCTTCGCGGGCGGTCTCGGCGGCGACGCGAAGGCGCGCACCGACTGGATCACCTCGTCGGACACGCTCGCCGGTCTCGCCGACAAGCTCGGGATCCCCGCGGACGCATTCGAGGAGACCGTCAACCGGTTCAACGCGAACGCGCGGGACGTCTGCGACCCCGACTTCAATCGCGGCTGGAGCGCGCAGGACCAGTGGTGGGGCGATCCGACGCTGCGCGACGGGACCGCCCGCGCGTCGCTCGGCCCGCTCGAGACAGCGCCCTACTACGCGATCCAGGTGTTCAGCGGCGCGCTCGGCACGAAGGGCGGTCCGGCAATCGACACCCGCGCGCGGGTGATCGACCTCGACGGCGACGTGATCCCCGGGCTCTATGCAGCCGGCAACGCGGCGGCATGCCCGCTGGGGATGACCTACGGAGGAGCCGGCGGAACGCTCGGACCGGCGATGCTGTTCGGCTACCTCGCCGGGCGGGACATCGCCGAGCGGGTCGCCGAGGGCAGGCCCGCGCTCGCCGGCTCGACGAGCGGCCGCTGAGCCGGCCGCAGATTCCACCTCACCGCACCGAACAAGAAAGGGATACGCAGACGATGGAGTCGAGTGTCGCGACCGATCCACGCCAGACTGATGGCGGCGGCTGCCCGGTCATGCATCACGATTTCTCCAAGCAGGCGAACCTGGGTGGTTACTGGTCGCTCGCGAACGAGTTGCGTGAAGCATGTCCCCACTTCTACAACAAGTACACCGAGGACAACGGCTACTGGGTCTTCACGCGCTACGACGCCGTCCGGGACATCTACAAGACACCGGAGGTGTTCTCGAGCGAGTCGATCACACCGTGGGAGCCGAACCCGATCTACCGGTTCGTGCCGACCCAGATCGACGCCCCCGATCACATCAAGTACCGCCGGATCCTGAACCCGTGGTTCTCGCCGACGGCGATGGAGTCGGCGCTGCCGATGATTCGCGACATCTGTCGCAGCTACATCAAACCGCTCGTCTCGAAGGGCCATTGCGAGTTCGTCAACGACTTCGCATTGCTCTACCCCACCGCCGCGTTCCTCAACGTGATCGGGGTCCCGATCCACTACACACAGATGTTCGCCGGCTGGGTCGAGGACTTCTTCAGGGGCTTCGGCGGTGACCCCGCCGGCCTCGAGAAGATGTCGACGGCGCTGAGCGAGATGCGCGTCTTCTGGACCGAGCAGCTCGATGACCGGCGCAAGCATCCGGACAAGCAGGGAGACCTCTTCGTCTACCTGATGGGTGCCGACTTCGACGGCCACCCGATCGACAACGACGTGATGCTCGACATGTGCACGGTGCTCACGCTCGCGGGCGTGGACACCACCCGTGGCGAGCTGTCGTATATGTTCCACCATCTCGCGCTGCATCCGGAGGATCGCCACAGGCTGATCAACGAGCCTGAGCTGATCCCGCTCGCCGTCGAGGAGGTTCTGCGCTACTACACGATCATCTTCGGCGACGGCCGCAAGGTGACTCGGGAGATCGAGTTCCACGGCGTTCACCTGAGGAAGGGCGACATGGTCTACGGACTCGTGTCCGGCGCCAACCGAGATCCACGGCATTGGGACCAGGCGGACGAGTTCGTGATCGACCGCAAGCGCAACAACCACTTCGGGTTCGCGAGCGGTCCGCACCGCTGCCTCGGCATGCACCTCGCTCGGCGCGAGATGAACGTCGCGACCGAGGAGTGGCTGAAGCTGATCCCCGACTTCGAACTGGCTGCTGACACGCAACTGCTCGAACGCGGTGGCGGCTCGATGATGGCCCTCGACACATTGCCGCTTCGCTGGGAGGTCAAGTCATGAAGCTGAAGATCGATGAACAGTGCACCGGCCACGGCCGCTGCTACAGCCTCGCGCCGCAGCTCCTCAGTCCGGATGACGAGGGCTACGTGACGATCCGTGGTGGCGAGATCGAGGTCCCCGAGGACCTCCGCGAGCTGGCCGAGGATGTGGCCGGCACGTGCCCTGAGGGCGCGATCACGCTGGTCGAGGATTAGCCGGATACCTGCACCTTGATCGCCGGCGCGAACGGGTCGCGCCGGCGATCCTCCATCCCGCGCGGAGAGTGACTCCATGAGCAAGTCGATCAGTCGCTTCGAGCCGACGCCGTCGCGCACTCCGGAGGAGTGCGAGCGTCACTACACCCAGGTTCACGTGCCGATGGCACAGAACCTCCTGCGCCCGATGGCGGCGCTGCTGAGCTACCACACGAACCGAGCCGTCGCCCAGGCGGACGTCGGCGGCGGCTGGGCGCAGCGGCCGCGGGCGTGGCGATTCGTGCTCCTGCGATTCGCGCCCGGAGAGGCACTGGCGTTCACGCCCGAGCAGAGCGAGACCGTCGCCCAGGACCAGGTCAACTGTCTGTACCGCCTGCGCCATTGCGATGTCGAGGAGTCGGTGCTGCACGACCGACTCGACGGCCAGGTCGCGCTCGCGAAGTTCGTGATCGAAGCCGACCGTCCGGCCGACGTCGCGGCCGACACCGCCTGGCAGGCCTTCGCCGGTCTCGCCGATCGCGTGCGAGAACTGATGGACGGCGCCTACGGCGCCCGGCGGCTGCTGCTCAACCGAGCCCTCAGCGAGCTCGAGTGCGAGCCGGTCGACGTCGAGGGGCAGCGACCGATCGGGCTGCTGGCCGAGACGACTCGAGTCGGTTACCTGGAGGCGTACTTCGACCACGCTCGCTGGGGCGAGGAGTGCCTCACCGGGCTCGCCGCCGGCGGCGCGCTGCGCGATCCCGCGCTCGTCGACGTGAACCTGCTGCGCGTCGAGGAGCACGCTCCGATCGTGAGCGGCCCGAGGAACGGCTGATGAGCGGGCGCTTCGAGGGCAAGGTCGCGCTCGTCACGGGCGGCGCGTCGGGCATCGGCGAGGCGGTTGCCCGGCGTCTGGCTTCGGAAGGCGCCGCCGTCGTCGTGCTGGACCTGCGCGCGCCGGATGCGGAGCGAGTCGCACGCGAGCTTCCGCGGGCGATCGCGTGCGCCGGCGACGTCGCCGATCCGGAGGCCTCAGAGCAGGCCGTCGCCGCGGCGGTCGAGACCTTCGGAGGGCTTCACATCGCCGCGAACGTCGCCGGGATCGGCGGTCCGATGGCGAGCGCGGACCAGTATCCCGTGGACGAGTGGCGTCGCGTCCTCGGCGTCAACCTCGACGGCGTCTACTACAGCGTCCGCGCAGAGCTGCGACACATGCTCGAGGCCGGAACCGGCTCGATCGTCAACATGGCGTCGATCTACTCGATCGTCGGCCGCGACTCGATGATCGCGTACGTCGCCTCCAAGCACGGCGTGCTCGGGATCACCCGCGCAGCGGCGCTCGACTGCGCGACGCGCGGGGTGCGCGTCAACTGCGTCGGTCCGGCGACGATCAACACGCCGCTGCTGGCGGCCTCTCAGGACGAGGCGGGGGCGGCGCGCCTCGCCTCCGGCATCCCCCTCAAGCGACTCGGCGAACCCGACGAGGTCGCCAGCGTGGTGGCGTGGCTGGCGTCCGACGAAGCGGCCTTCGTCAACGGCAGCTACTACGCCGTCGACGGCGCGTTCACGGCGCGCTGAAGCGGCTGAAGCGGCTCACGAGCGTGCGGGCGGCCATGTAGCGGAGCATCCGCCCGTCGCCGTCGAGCTGAGCGAGGACCATGAAGGTGCCGACCCTGGTGCCGTCGGCATAGCGGGTCTCGCCCGTCGCGAACTCCGTATCGCCGTCAGCCGAGCTCGAGAGGATGTGGTGGCGCCAGCGGGTCCGCCCCTGGCTCGCTTCGATGAAGCGCCGCAGATCCTCGTAACCGCCGACGATCTCGGTGGTCGTCTTCTCGTCGGACCAGAGGATCGTGAACTCCACGTCCGCGGCGACGAGGTCCAGTGAGGTCAACGGTTCGGGACCGTCGACGGCGGCGAGGTACCGCTCGAAGAAGCTCATCCGACGACTCCAGGTTGGGCGACAGCGACAGAACTGACTTCGTTTCAGTATACGCGGCCGGTGCCCAGCCCGTTGACAGCACTCCGGGCCGCCGAATACACTGGCGCGCGCTCGCGCCGGCGATGAGCCTGCTAAACGGGGGCTGGTGGCGTCCCCTGAGAACGACGCGGCGTCGCCGCCGCCGAAGCGGCGAGTCTGCCGTGAGCCGATCAACAGGGGGACGAGTCGCGTGGGGTACCGGACGACGCTTGTGACGCTGGTTGTGACGGTCGTCGCAGTGGCAGCTGCGCTGACCCCGAACGTGGCACTCGCCGACGGCGGCGGGCCCTGGTCTCAGCCGCTGTCGGTCGACCCGGCGATGACTGCCGTCGCCGTGTCCTGCGCGTCGAGCACGTTCTGCGTCGCCGTCGGAGCAGAGTACGCGGCGGTGTACGACGGGAGTGGCTGGAACGAACCCGAGCTCATCGACCCAGGGGGCGGCGTCCCGCTCGGCTCGCCGTACCACAGCCTGGTTGCGGTCTCGTGCAACAGCGCGACGTTCTGCGTCGCGGTCGACTATCAGGGGAACGCGGTCACCTACGGCCCAGGCGGCTGGTCGGCGCCGCAACCCACCGGAGCCGCCTCGCTCACCGCCGTCTCCTGCTCCAGCCAGACGACCTGCGTCGCGCTCGACGCTGCCGGCGACGCACTCGCCGACGACGCCGGGACGTGGACGGCCGCACAGAGCGTCCTGCCGAGCGGGAGCGTGGTGGCCGACCTGTCGTGCACGACGACGACGTTCTGCCTCGCCGGCTATACCACGGGCTCCGGAAGTGACTACGTCACCTACAACGGCGGCGGCTGGAGTCAGCCGGCTGCGGACCCGGGCGGCGGGCTCAGGACGTTCTCCTGCGTGTCCGGTACGTTCTGCGAAGCGGTCGGCGACGACGGGAACTCGTACACGTACAACGGCACGAGCTGGAGTCAGCCGACCAGCATCGGCTTCGCCCCAGGCCAGGGCATCACCTCGATTTCGTGCGCGTCTACCACGTTGTGTGTCGGGTCTGGGTCGATAACGGCCCTCTACAACGGCACGACCTGGACCACGAGCCAGCCGATAACGAGCGACAACGACGGCGGTCGCACGTCGTGCACCGCCGGCCAGACCCCGTACTGCATCATCGTCGACGGGTCCGGCGACACGTCCGTCTACTCAGGCGGCGCCTGGACCACCGAGCCACTCGCGCTGCACGGCAACGAACTCGACGCCATCTCGTGCGGCTCACCCTCCTTCTGCGTCGCTGTTGACGGCTCGGGCAGCGCCCTCAGCTACAACGGTGCCACGTGGACGGCGCCTGAGCACATCGACCCGGGACAGCCCCTGGTGGCCGTGTCCTGCACCGCTGGATTCTGCGCTGCCGTCGGCGGCAGCGGCAGCGCCGTGACCTACAACGGCAGCAACTGGGGGCCGCCGCAGACAATCTCGGCCGACTCGCTGACGAGCGTGGCGTGCGCCTCGGAACTGTTCTGCCTCGCGGTCGGCTTCGCCGGGGACACCTACATCTATGACGGCGCCGGGTGGAGCGCCGGCCCGCCGCTGCCGAGCACCGGGGGGTACTTCAAGTCGGTCTCCTGCCCCACGTCCACGTACTGCGGCGCAGTTGACTCAATCGGCGACGTCGCCGCTTTCAACGGCGTCAGCTGGAGCTCGCCGACGCCGCTTGACCCGGGCAAGTACATGGTGAACATCTCCTGCCCGACCTCGACGTTCTGCGCGACCGGCGACATCAACGGCAACCTGTTCACCGAGACCAGCGGGACGTGGAGCTCAGCGGATGCCGCCAACCCCGGGCAGGGCGTAGATGTCTCCTGCGTGTCCGCCAGCTTCTGTCTCGCGACCGGCATCAACGAGGTGTACATGACCTTCACCG
Source organism: uncultured Solirubrobacterales bacterium (assembly GCA_963705995.1). Lineage (GTDB taxonomy): Bacteria > Actinomycetota > Thermoleophilia > Solirubrobacterales > Solirubrobacteraceae > Palsa-465. The sequence goes on along the minus strand of CAVPLN010000002.1, from coordinate 99,924 downwards.
GCGCGAACTCGGGCAGCCCATGGTCAGCACCGGTCTCAACCGGCGTGCCGGAGATCTTCCAAGCGATCTCATGCGCGACCGAGGCGTTCTGCGCGGCGATCGACACTTCAGAGGCCGGCGACGTCATCACCTACACCACCGCGCCGCCGACGCCCGTCAATCAGACGCCGCCGAGCATCGCCGGAACCGCGCAGCAAGGGCAGACGCTCACCGCTACGCACGGCGGCTGGTCGCCCGCACCGGACAGCTACCAGGACCAATGGGAGGACTGCGACAGCAGCGGGAACAACTGCACCGCCATCGCCGGGCAAACGTCGCTGACCTACACGCCGACCGCGTCCGACGTCGGGGACACGATCCGGCTGGTCGAACAGGCCGCGCTGACCGGCGGCGCGTTCAGCGCCACGGTCAGCTCGCAGCCGACCGCCGCCGTGACAAGCAGCCAGATAAGCACGGCGACCAGCACGACGACCACCACCAGCACCAGCACCAGCACCACCACCAGCACCACCACAACGACCACCACCCCAACGACCACGACCGCGACGACGGCAACCACAGCGACGACGGCCGGGTCCGCAACAGCGACAACCACGTCCCTACCGGCCGCCGCGAAGGTGCGCTCCGCGCTCGCGCCGCTGCTCGCCGTCCCCAGCTCAGCGGCCGGCCTCAAGGGCCTCACCAAGCACGGCGACCAGCTCGGCTTCGCCGCCCCGAGCGGCGGGCTGCTGCGCGTCGCCTGGTACTACACGCCGCCCCGCACGAAGACCAATAGGAAACCCAAACGCGAACTTGTCGCCTCCGGCCAGACGACGCTCGCCGCACCCGCCCGCGTCGGCGTGACAGTCGCGCTCACCGCCCGCGGCAAGGCCCTCCTGCGGGCGCATAAGACGTTGAAGGTGAGCGTCGTCGCGACCTTCACCCCGCGGGGCGGCACGCCCACAACAAGCACGGCGACACGTCGCCTCTAACCCCGCGGGAACGACGAGGAGGCCGCCAGCCGGTCCCATCGCACGCGGTGTTCCAGGGCAAACCAGGGACGGAAACGAGAATTATTCGATAATCGTCCCCAGGCTGGGGCCAACCTGGGCCCGAAGTGATCGACGGCGATCTCGACCGGGCACGACCATTCGTCCGGACCAAGACCGCCGCGCACGTTCTCGCGAAGAATCCGGCGAGCGCGGGGAGAAGCGCCGGCGCCGGTCGAGGTCAGGCGCCGGCGAGCACCGGGATCTGGCTTGTGGGTGGGATCGGCGGTCCCACCGTGCCGCTCACGTCAGGAGTGCCGTAAGTGTGGAAGCTGTCGATCGTGCGGACACCCCACGCCTGCCCACGGGCTCGCTCGGCCGCGGTCCAGACGATCGGCTCGTACGACGGGTCGTAGATCATGTGGGTGCCGGTCGTGACCTCGATCCGGTTTCCGCCCGGCTCGTAGACATACAGGAACATGCCCTGGCAGGCCGCGTGCTTCGAGGGTGCGGCCTCGATCGGCACATCGTGGTCGAGGAACAGGTCGGCTGCGCGGAGCAGCTCCTCGCGCGTGTCCACGAACCAGGCGAGGTGGTGCAGACGCCCGCTCGCGCCGGCGCCATCGACGACGTAGACGAGCTCGTGCACCGCGATCGTCAGGCTCATCCACGCGGCCGCCTCAGCACCGTCATCCAGCACGATCTGCTCGTAGAGCCGGAAGCCGAGCGTGTCCATCGCGAACCGGCGCGTGGCGGCGACGTCGGAGGACAGCATGTTGATGTGATCGAAGCGCTTGACCGACGCGCCGCGGTCGACGTGGCGCTGGGGCACGTTCTTCAGCCGTGGCCGCAATTCCTCCGGCGGCACGTACTTGTCCTGCTCGTAGAACAGCTCGAAGTTGTGACCGTCGGGATCGGTGAACTCGTATCCAGGCCCGTGGCCGTGGTCACCGTCATTCCAGCCGCGGCCGAGGCCGGTGGCCTGCACGAGCGATGCGCGCTGTTCGAGCGCCGCCGGATTCCACGCGCGGACCGCCACATGCCCGATACCCGGCAACTTCGATTCGGTCAGCTTCAGCCCGTATGGCTGATACTCGCCCCACCCGCGAAGGAACACGGACTGTCCTTCGCGGTGCTCGATCTGCATGCCCATCAGGTCGACGAAGAACGCGAGGCTGTCGTCGGGGAACGGGGTCAGCAGCTCCACATGCGCGATGTGCGCCAGGTCAGGCGGCTCGTTCATGTCTCCTTCACTCCTTGCACCAACTCGCTGGACGGTGGTCAGATACCGCCGGTCGACCGTGCAGACGACGATATCAAGGGCATTGCCATACCCCACTTCCGTAGTTCGCCGCGAATCTCAGGCGGATTCGTCCGTGGGCAGCTGGCCGATCGCTTCGAGGCGCCGTCGCAGGTAACGGCGCTCGGCACTCGTGCGCGCCCCGTCGAGGGCCCGGCGGGCCGATCTCCGGGTGATTCCAGCGCGACCGATCCTGTTCCTCGAGCGTGACCACGTCTCCGGCTTCGTCCGTCCGGGCGTCGCGACGGGAGTGCTGGAACAACATCAGCGCGACGAGGCCGGCTCAGTTGCCCCTACGACGAACGACGGCGGCGGGATGGACAGAGCTCGCCGGTCGACAGGGCTCGCCTACCGACCGCGCACGAGGTCCCGGAGCCCCCCCAGGAAGTCGCGGCCGAACACTCCGGTGGTCAGGAGCGCGCCGAACAGGATCACCGCGTCGATGCTCTCCCGCCCCTCCGTCGTCCAATAATCGTCCTGCAGGTTGAGCCAGAGGGCGAATTCGTCGAGCGTCAGAGCGGCCCCCGCTCCGTAGGCGATCGACGTCGCCCGCGAGCCGCTGCGGTGCCCGGTCCCGATCCCCAGCTCGAGCATCCAGAGATAGCCGACGGCGAGCAGGCCGGCGATCCCGAAGGTCATGTGGTGGATATGGCGCCCGCCCGGCGTGATGTTGCGAAAGGGCCCGATGCCGGCGCGGATCGAATGGGTGATCGCCCGAACGGCCGAGAACGTGACGAAGAACGAACCGGCGCTGAGAAACTGCCGCTCGCGGCGGCAGTCCGAGAGGTGCTCGCGGTACAGCCGCGGCACCTGCGCAATCGCACTCAGCTTGCTCATCGCTCCCTCACTTGGCGCGGCAGAGTCTGTCAGAGACGAAAGCGCGCCGAGCGAACGCCAAGCGGTCCGTATTCCGACGCAGCCCTTACGCCTTTATTCGGAGCTTGCCCAGTTGCCGCGGTACACGTATGGCGATGACAGCGCTCGCCGATCACCACCCTGCGGGAGGCGAGCTCGCACGCACCCTGCTCGCGCGACCGATCACCCGGTTTCTCGCCGTCGGCGTCCTGTCCACGGCCGCCTACGCCCTGCTCGTCTTCCTCCTGATCGGACCACTCGGGTCCTCAGGGGCCAACGTTCTCGCGCTCGCGATCACGGCGGTCGCGAACACGGCCGCAAACCGGCGGTTCACGTTCGGCGTGCGGGGACGCGCGGAGGTCGTCCGTCAGTACGCCGCGAGCCTCGTCGTGTTCCTGATGGCGCTCGCGATCACCGACGGGGCGCTGGCGCTGCTGGGCCACTACGACCGGCACCCGTCGCGGCCCACCGATCTCGTGGTGCTCGTCGCCGCCACGCTCGTCGCGACCGTCTGTCGCTTCGCCGCGCTGCGCACGTTCGTGTTCCATGGCGTCCGGCAGCTTCCGGGACCCGAACGCAAGACCACCCCGCCCGAGGGCGCGGTCCGGCCTACTTGATCACGACCGACACCGAGTAACCCCCAACGACGACCGGCCCGACCCGCTGCACGATCCGGACGACGTGGGTCTCCCCCGGTTTGGCATCCGCCGGTGCGGTGCCCGACACCGTCACGCTGCGGCTTTCCCAGGCATCGAGGTCGACAGGCTGGGCGGCGACCGGCGTCGACAGGTTGCCTCCCGCCTGCGTCGGGCCGAGCGCGACCAGGCCGCGACCGAACGTGTCACTGGGGCCGACCGCGGCCCCGGCCGTGGTTGCGACGTCGAGCCCGACCGTGAGCGGACTCGCCGCGGGCGACAGCTTCTCGACGCTCAGCTGATGGGTGCGCGCGATCAGCGCGAGCGCATCGCCGGCGGCACCCAGGTGCAGCTCCATCGTGGCGGTCTGGCGGAGAGGAGCGATGTTGGCCGCCTGCACGATCGCCTCGAAGGTCCCGCCCGGGCCGACGGTGACAAGCTGTTCGTTGTGCTGACCGACGTGCCGGTCGACCGTCGGGTCCATCGGGGCGATCAGGTCGTCGAACAGTGAAACGAACGCCTCTGCGAGCAGGCACTCGTGACCGCCGTTCTCGACGATCGGCACCCACGGCGTGGGGCACTGCACGGCCACGCTGCCGCGCGGCGGGATCACCGGAATGAAGGCGATCCCGATCTGGTTCGCGGTGCTCGGTGTGATCGCGATCGACGGATTGGCCCACCAGAACGTGACCCAGACGTTGTTCGCCTGCTCGAGCCCGAAGTTGCAGACTCGCGCGAACACGGTATTCGGCTCGCCGACCACAGGCTGGTTCACGCCGGCGGAGCTGACAACCCACACATCGGGCGACTCCCAGAAGACCGTTCCAGGTGGCAGCGGCCGCCCACCGTAGTCGCCCGCCATCGCACGGATCACGAGCAACGGGGTGTAGCGCCCCGTCGTCGGGCCAGGCACCCATGGCGGCGGCCACCCCGGAATCGTCCAGCCGCCGCCCTTGCCGCCGCCGGTGCCGCCGCCGTGGCCACCGCCGTGGCCACCGCCGTGGCCGCCACCGCCGTGACCACCCCCATGCCCCCCGGCCCCGCCGCCATGACCTCCACCGCCGTGCGCGCCACAACCGCAACCGCACGAACAGTGGCAGCAACAGCAACAGTGGCAGTGGCACCCACAACCACAACCGTGTCCGCCACAGCCGTGACCATGACCATGCCCCCCATGGCCATGGCCACCGTGACCATGGTGCTGCCCGTGCTCACCCATTTCGTCGCGCCGCCACCGACTCGGTTCTCACCGTTTCACAGGTCATGAATCCGCGTCGACCTTGACCGGCAGCGTCGCCGGGTTGGAGAGCGGCTCCGGCCGCCAGCCGAGCCATCCATATCCCCGGTCGCCGTCCAGGTTGTAGTCCGGGAGCCCGCTGGCCTTCGCCTGGATCACCGCGATCGCGTTCGACACGGCATCGCCGAAATCGGCGTTGAGGGTCGGGAACGTCCCGTCCTGCAGGACGCCGCCGTTGGTCACGCCGAGGCCGTTGACGATCGTGTTCGGATAGAGCCCCGCCGCAACCAGGTCATCGGCCGGGTAGCTGTGGTTGTCGGTCTCCAGCGGGGCGTTGACCGGGAAGCGGAAGAAGTCGAGGTCCGGGATGATCGCCGTACCGCCGGCATCCGGGCCCGTGTCGAGACCTCGCGGATAGCGGCTGCGGACGTCGTCGTTGCTGCGGCTGAAGGCGTTCGTCTTCGTGAGTGGCACACCACCGGCGGGCGGCTCGTTGTCGGGCAGCTGCGCGGGCGGGTCCTCGCCCGTGGAGATGTTCGTCCAGTCGGTGGCCGGGATCCAGTTGCCGTCGGGGTCCTGGCTGCCCAGCATGACGGGCGGCGGGTACGCGAGCGTCAGGATCCAGAGCCCGTCACGGAGCGCGTTGAGCGCCTTGTCGACAAGCGATTGCAACCACCAGACGTCACATTGCACCTGCGGCCAGTTGATGCTGGCGGACGGCATATCCTCGATTGCGGCGACGGTCAGAGCGACACCGGCCGCGATGTTGTCGGTCAGGAACGCGAGCAGCGCCAAGATCGCCAGCACCGCTGCGCAGACGGCGCTGCCGCTCGTGTTGACGACGCTGCCCTGCTGAGGCGGGGGCGCGTTCGAGGACGCCGAGGACGCCCAGCTCGGAGGCGTCGTTCCGCAGGTCGTGCTCGGCGGCGCACCGACGACGTTGTTGCCGAGCGGGCCGTCGCCCGAGGTCATGAACCAGTAGACGGAGAACGCGCCGACGTAGGCGTTGGCAAACGCCCCTGCCGTCAGGCTCGCGGGCATCGGCAGCTCCGTCTGAGCCGAGGTCGGATAGGCCTCCTCGAGCGCGGCGGCGATCAGGTTCGTGATCTCGGCCGGGAACTGGCCGGCGAGCTGAGACAGGAGGTTCGACGTTCCGGACGTGCTCTCCCCCTGACTCATCGCCGTGACGGCATCGGGGATCCCGTTCGTGACCGAATGCGCCAGATCGCCGACGTCGAACGCGTCCTGCAGGTTGGCACCGTACAGTGGTGCCCAGTTCTCGTACGCGGGTGACGGAGTGTCCCCGTCGATGCTCGGGAAGCCCTGGCCATTGGAGGATTCCTCGAAGAAGCCAAATGTCCATGCGTCGACGAAGTTACTGGCGAGCCGGTTGCGCCACCAGTGAGTGCGGTAGGGACCGCCGACGATGTTGTTGACGAACGGCTCACCGGTCACCGACGCCGCCACATGTGACATCCAGCCGAGCGCGAACGCCTTCTGGTTGTTGCTCTGCGCGTTGTTCCACAGGGCCTGAGCGAACTGCCCCGACCGGTGCCAGCGCAGATACTCGTACGGTCGGCAGCCCTTCGGACTGGCCCGGGGAAGCAGCAGCAACGTCTGCGCGAGAGCCGGCGCGACCTCCATCCAGGGGCCACCGACGATCAGCGCCGCCAGGCTCAGCATCGTCTTGAGCCCGGGGCCGAGCGTGCTCGACAGATTCGTCAGCTTGGTCTTGATACCGGGAAGCTCGGCGAAGAAGCCCTTGAGCTGGGACGTGTCCTTGGTCTGGGCGATCGTCGCCGCCTGCTGCAGGAACTGGATGACCGCGATCAGGTCCGGCCACGCCTCGATCACGAGGTTGCTGAACAGCGCCGAGTACGCCGCCCCGACCGGCTTCTCGAACAGATCCTCCAGCGTGTGCAGGTCCGTGTTGTTCAGTGTCCGGATGTCCTCACCGACCAACGTCAGGATCGTGCCACTCTTGAGGCCCGAGGCGAGCGTGTCGATCGGCGGCGCATACACCAGCAGGTCAGGTCCGAACGCTCCAAGTCGGGCGTAGGGGCTGTCCAGAAGTGACCCGTCCGCATCGTCACCGCGACGCAGCTCCACCTGTACCTGCTTCAGCACTTCCAGCTGGAATGCGAGCCCGGGCACGAACCAATCTCCCTCGATTGGAGGTGACATGCCGGCTCCGAGTGGCCGGCATAACCACCCGGCGACCTTATCTCAAGCGCAGATTAAGGTCAAGCAAGCTCACGCGAGCAGCCCGAGCCGCTGGGCGCGCTGCACGGCCTCGATGCGGTTGCGCACGCCGAGCTTGCGGTACACGGAGCTCGTGTGCTCCTTGACGGTGTGCGGTGAGAGGTGAAGCGCGGCCGCGATCTCCGGGTTGGTGGAGCCGGCCGCCATCAGCGCCAGCACCTCCCGCTCGCGTTCGCTCAGTCCCATCACGCCCGCGCTCTCGTGGCGCTCGAACACGGTCCCGCCGAGACCGACGAGCCGCACCGCGCCGGCGATCTTGGCGGCCGGCCAGTCCTTGTAGGCAAAGCCCGAGGCGCCGGCCGCCTGGGCCGCGTGCGGGGAGATGTCGCCCGCCCCGGAGAAGAGCAGCACGCGGGTCGTCGGCTCGGCCTCGCGCAGCCGCGCGCAGACCTCGGCGCCCGACTCCTCGCCGATGAACAGGTCGACGATCGCGACGTGGGGGCGGTAGCGGCGCGCAAGCTCGATCGCCTCGCTCCCGTTCGACGCGGTCACGCAGCGCTCGACCCACGGCTGCTGGGTCAGCATCAGCCGGAAGCCCCAGTGCACGACGTCGTGGTCGTCGACGACGAGCACGCGCAGCCGCTGCGGGCTGCGCAGCGTGTCACTCATCGCCCGCCGGAACGACGAGCCGGACCTGCCAGGTGCCGGGCTCGCGCTCGCCGAACTCGACGACGCCTCCGTCCTGAAGGGCCTCGAAGCCGGCCAGGCGGAGCCCCATCCCGGCGCGGCGTGTGCTGCCGGCGACGCCGTCGTTGACGACCTCGAGCACGAATGCACCGTCGACCCTCGCCGTGCGGACCTTCACCCAGGTCGGGCGCGCGTGCTTCTGCGCGTTGCGGACGGCTTCGCGCAGGACGCTCTGGGCGAGCGGCTCGAGCGCGGGCGGAACGTCGGAGACGCTTCCCTCCTCGAGGCTGACGCCGAGGTCGGGGTGGGCTCGTCGACAGCCGCTCGACCTCGCTGAACAGCGTCGTCTCGGTCGCCCGCGGCGCGCGCCCGAGCGGACGCTGCAGGGCCTCGCGCAGTTCGTGCAGCGCCGCCTGGGTCTCGAACGCGCAGCGGACTCGCGCGTCCGCCGGCAGATCGCCCTCGCCGTCCAGCGCCATCGACACTCCGAACAGGCGCTGGATCACCCGCTCGTGGATGTCGCGGGCGAGGTCGATGCGCTGCTCGAGCTGTCTGGAGGACTCGGCCTCGGTCGCGACGAAGCGCGCGACCGACGCCAGCGCCGCGGCCTTGCCCAGCGTCCACAGCAGGTGGCGCTCGGCCGCGTCGAGCGGCGGCTCGAAGATCGGGCGATCGGCGAAGATCACGCCGACGGCACGGCCGGCAGCGAGCATCGGCGCGCAGACGAGGCGCATCGGCTCGGAGGCGAGCGCGGCGAACTCGGCGGGAAACTGCCCGCGGAGATCGCCGGAGGCCTCGACGACCGCATCCGTCCGCAGCGCCTGGGCGGCGATCGGCGCCGACTCGACGGTCACGAACGCGCCGGCGAAGACGCTCGACATCGATCCCGTGGCCACCCGCCGGCGCGCACCCGGCGGTCGCCTCGTCGTAGCGGAAGATCAGCGAGCGCCGCATGCGGCCGAGCCGGCACACAGCGCTGCACAGCCGGTCGTAGAAGTCGTCGCCCGCCGACGCGCCCGGCTCAGATTGGGAGAGAACCTCGACGAACAGCTCGAGCGCCTCGATCGAAACGGCGCCGGCGCTCGTCGGCCAGCTCTGGCGCGCCCATCAGTGCCTAATGATGAAGCACGCTCAGGCGCAGCGCCTGGTGGGGCGCCAGATACACCCGCCAGCGCTCGTCGCAGCTCCTGCAATGGCATGCGCACGACGGGTCGTAGGCGTCGAGCGCCGCCTCCCAGGTCACGCATTCCGAGCGCAGGCAGAGCGGGCAGGCGAGCGACGCCTCGACGAGCTCGTCCGGGTCATCGGCCCGAAACCGTGCGGTGTCCGCGAGCATCGCCATGCGCAGACTCTGCTCCGCTGCACTCCGGCCTGCAAACGGGAGCGGTGTGCCACCCCCCGGATGGAGGGGGCTCATGACAGCAGCGCGTCCGCGCGCCCGATCGGGCGCTTGCCCCAGCGGCTGCGGGTGGCGAAGTCGAGCAGACGCTCGAGGTAGTCGTGAAGCGGTGAGGCCTGGATCCCGGCCGGCGTCAGCCGCTCCCGCGTCACGGCGTTGTCGAACTCGGTGTCCATCGAGAAGTACGGGAAGTACACCTGGCTCGACTCCAGCGCGGCGTCGGACAGGCCACCGTCAGCGGCCGAGAACTCGGACGGGGGGATCACCTTGGGGAGCGGCCGCCGGAAGTAGCGGCTCGCGAGCGCGGCGATCTCGCCCATCGTCGTCGCCGCGGGACCGGCCGTCAGGTGGAAGGTCTGCCCCACGCCGGTTTCGAGCTCGCACAGCTCGTGGATCGCGTCCGCGACGAAGTCGATCGAGACGACGTCGAGCGGCGAAGCCGGGTCCGCGGGAACGGCCTTGAAGACACCGCACGAGAAGGCCCGCAGCGGCCAGTAGAGGACGTTGAAGGCGGCCGTCCAGCCGCTGCGGCGGTCGCCGACGACGATGCTCGGCCGCAGAATCGTCCACGGCAACTCGGTGTTTGCGCGCACGAGCCGCTCGGCTTCGAACTTCGACTGCTCGTAGGAGTTGCGGAAGCTCTGCCCGACGTCGAGGTCGCATTCGAAGAAGCTGCCGGTGTGGGTTCCCGCGACGTAGGCGGTCGACACCTGGCCGTAGCGGTCAATGCCGCCGCGGGCGTGCGCGAGCGAGGCGAACTCGAGCATCCGTCGGGTGCCCTCGACGTTGATCGACCTCGCCTCCTCGAGCGGCAGCGCGAACGACACCGATGCGGCGCTGTGGATGATCGTCGTCGCGGACTCGGCGAGCTCGTCGCGACGCCTGTCGGACAGGCCGAGGCCGGCGGCGGTCAGATCACTGGCGTAGGCGCGGACGCGGGTGCGGTACCGGTCGGCGCCGCGGCCGAAGAGGTTGTGGAGGATCGCGTCGAGCCGCTCGCGCGCGGCGGCGTCGTCGCGGGCTCGGACCAGGCAGACGATCGGACGCTCCGAGCGCTCGAGGTAGCGGGCGAGGACCTCCATGCCGACGAAGCCGGTCGCGCCCGTCAGGAGGACGGCGCCTCTGGTCATCGTGCGGATCCAAGCGAGCGCAGCGCCCAGGCGACCCGGGTCCGGGTCTCGGCGGGTTCGATCAGCTCGTCGATGTAGCCCGACGCCGCAGCCACCTGCGGACGCAGGTGCGACTCGGCGTAGCGCTGCGCGAGCGCCTCGCGCGCGGCGGCCGGGTCGTCGGCGGCGGCGAGCTCGCGCCTGTGGATGATGCCGACAGCGGGCTTGGCGCCCATCACGCCGATCTCCGCCTGCGGCCACGCGAACACATAATCGGCACCGAGGTCCTTGGAGTTCATCGTGATGAAGGCCCCGCCGAACGCCTTGCGGACGATCACGGTCACGCGGGGAACGCTCGCCGCGGCGAACGCGTGCACGAGCGTTGCGCCGAGCCTGATCACGCCGAGCGATTCCTGCTGGGATCCGGGCATGAACCCGGGCGTGTCGACCAGCACGAGCAGCGGGATCCCGAACTGGTCGCACTTCGTGACGAAGCGCGCCCCCTTCTCCGAGGACCGTGCGTCGAGCACGCCACCGAGGTAGCGCGGCTGGTTGGCGATCACGCCCACGGTGCACCCCTCGAGCCTGGCGAAGCCGGTGACGATGTTCCGCGCCCAGCCGGCGGAGACCTCGAGCATCTCGCCACCATCGACGATCGCGCTGATCACGTCGCGGATGTCGTAGACCTTCCGCGCCTGAGCGGGCACGACGGCCGCCGGATCCGGCGCAGCGGGCTCGCGAGCCGGCACGACCGGCGCCGGGAGGTCGCGGTGGCTGGGGAGGTAACCGAGCAGGTCGCGCGCGAGCTGCGCGGCATCGAGGTCGGTAGGACTGACGAAGTGACAAACGCCGTTGCGCTGATGCACGCGCTGGCCGCCGAGCGCGGAGGCGGTGATCTCCTCGCCGAGGGCGTCGCGAACGACGGCGGGACCGGTCAGGAACATGCTCGAGTCCTCGGTCATCACGATCCAGTCGGTCAGGGCGGGCGAGTAGGCGCCGCCGCCGGCCGAGAGCCCGGTGATGATCGAAATCTGGGGAACGCGACCGGACAGGCCGACGATTCGCTTGAAGATCCGGCCGTAGCCGCCGAGCGCGGCGACGCCCTCCTGCATCCGGGCCCCGCCGGAGCCGACGAACCCGACGACGGGCGCCTTCGCGCGGTCAGCGAGCTCGAGCACGCGCACGATCGTCTCCGCGTGGGCCGCCCCGAGTGACCCGCCCGCATACGAGGCGTCCTGGGCGTACGCGAACACCGGACGGCCGTCGACGAGGCCCGAACCGCCGATCACGCCGTCGCCCGCGCGGGCCTTGTCGCCCATCGCAGTGGAGACGACGCCCGTCCTGATCACGTCGAACGTGTCCGGGTCGCACAGGGCCTCGAGACGATCGAGCGGGTCGACTCCCTCCTGCGGCTGCCGGACGAGGGCGAGGCTCATGTCTCGGCACCCCACTCGACGACGGTGGCCCCCCACGTGAAGCCGGCTCCGAAAGCCCCAAGCAGAACGCGATCGCCGTCGCGCAGGCGGCCGGTCTCGACGCTGTGGGCGAGCGCGAGCGGCAGCGTCGCCGCGGACGTGTTGCCGAACTCGGCGATGCAATCGACGACGCGACCCGGGGGCAGCCGCAGGCGCTCCCCGACGGCCGAGAGGATCCGCCCGTTCGCCTGGTGATAGACGAACAGGTCGATCTCGTCGAGTTCGACCTCGGCGGCGGCCGCCGCCTCGACCGTCGCCTCACTGAGCCGTGCGACGGCCTCCTTGAAGGTCTCGTGCCCTCGCATCTGGATCCGCGCCGGATCGCGTGGAACCCTGATCGTGTCGGCGCCGTCGCCGTCGGAGCCGAGCACCACCGGCCCGATCCGGCTCGGCTCTCCGGTCGCGGTCAGGACGATCGCCCCCGCGCCGTCCGCGAACACCGCCGCGGTGCCACGGTCCTCCGGGTCGGTGATCCGCGACATCAGGTCGGCGCCGACGACGACGACACAGCTGCAGCGGCCCGAGTCGATCAGAGCCGTGCCGGTCGCGAGCGCGGAGACGAACCCGGTGCAGGCCGCGCCGATGTCGAACGCGCCGGCGCGCCGCGCGCCGATCGCCCGCGCCACGATCGGAGCCGCGTTCGGAAGGATGTCGTGCGCCGTGGTCGTCGCGACGAGCACGAGGTCGACGTCGGCGGGGTCGACGCCGGCGCGCATGAGCGCCTGCGCAGCGGCTGCCGCGGCGTGATCCTCCAGGCGCTCGTGCGGTTCGGCGATGCGCCGCGCGCGGATGCCGGTGCGGCGCTCGATCCAGTCGGGGGCGAGCCCAAGCCGATCCTCGATCTGGGCCGAGGTGACGATGGTGCTCGGCAGATGCATGCCGACGCCGGCGACGGCGGCGCCTCCCACGAGACGAGGGGCAGGCGGCCGCTCGAACGCGTCCGTGGGACGAACCGTGATCGACACTCAGCCGCACGGTCTCAGTCCCCGCAGGCGCCTACCAGCCCGGAGTTCGGCAAACCACCCAGGCGGGGGGTGGCCAGCCCGCAAGCGGCCACCCCCCGGTGCGGTCGATCAGCCGATTGCGAGCGACGACCCCAGTGCCCGGGATCCGGCGCCCCACCGGGCAACTCGGGCACGGTCCCTACCATCTGGGCCATGCGCGTCTCGGTGCTCGATCAATCGCCGATCTCCGAAGGCTCCACCGGGGCCGATGCGCTGCGCAACACGCTCGAGCTCGCGCGCCTGGCCGACCAGCTCGGCTATCACCGCTACTGGGTCGCCGAGCACCACGGTGGACCGATGCTCGCCGGACCGTCGCCGGAGGCGCTGATCGGTCCGATCGCGTCGGCGACGTCGAGAATTCGCGTCGGGTCCGGCGGCGTGATGCTCCCGCACTACAGCCCCTTCAAGGTGGCCGAGACGTTCTCGCTGCTGGCCGGGCTGTTTCCCGAGCGCATCGACCTCGGGATCGGGCGCGCGCCCGGGACCGACCCGCTCACGACCTACGCGCTGCAGCGCGATCGCCGGCAGGCCTCGCCGGACGACTTCCCGAACCAGCTGGCCGAGCTGCTGGCCTACTTCGACGACTCGCTGCCCGCAGACCACCCGTTCAAGCGGCTCGCGCCGAACCTGCCGGGCCGGCCCTATGTCCCCGAGCCGTGGCTGCTCGGGTCCTCGCCCGAGAGTGCGATCTGGGCGGGCCAGCTCGGATTGCCCTACGCGTTCGCGGACTTCATCAACTCCGACGGGACCGGGATCGCCGCGTCCTACCGCAACCGTTTCGCCGCCGAGCACGGCGGCGGCGACGCGGGCCTCGTGCCGCGCACGGCCGTGGCGGTGTGGGCGGTCTGCGCCGAGACCGACGAGGAGGCGCGCCATCTCGCCACCTCGCGGCGGATGACGATGCGCCTGCTGCGTCAGGGCCAGCTGATCCAGGTGCCGCCGCCCGACAAGGCGGTCGCGTGGCTCCGCTCCCAGGGCCTGCCGGAGACCGGCTCCGTTCCCGGGCGCCGGGCGATCGTCGGCGCGCCGCAGGTCGTGCGGGAGGGGCTCGAGCGCACCGCCGAGGAGTACGCGGCCGACGAGCTGATCGTCGTCACGATCACGTTCGACCACCAGGCCCGGCTGCGCTCCTATGAGCTGCTCGCCGAGGCGATGGAGCTCGAGCCGCGAGATCCGCGCGGCTCAGACCTCACGGCCGACGCCCCCGCCGCGTTGTAGCGGCATGAACGAGATCTACACGATTGTCGAGTCACCGGTGGGCGAGCTGCTCCTGGGGTCGGCCGGGCGCGGCGCGCCGCTGCGGCGGCTGTGGTTCATGGGCGCGGGCGTCGACCGCGCCGGCGGGGTGATCGATCCGCAGTGGCGGCGCGATGACGGCGCGTTCGCCGACGTCGAAGCCCAGTTGCGCGAATACTTCGGCGGGCAGCGTCGCACGTTCGAGCTCGAACTCGAGCTGCTCGGCACGGAGTGGGAGCGACGCGTCTGGGCGGCGCTGCGCGAGATCCCGTACGGCGAGACACGCTCGTACGGGGAGATCGCGGCGTCGGTGTGCACGGTCCGAGCCGCGCGCGCGGTCGGGACGGCGAACGGTCGCAACCCGGTTGCCGTGATCGTGCCGTGCCACCGCGTGATCGGCGCCGGCGGGCAGCTGACCGGGTTCGGCGGCGGGATCCCGCGCAAGCGGGCGCTGCTCGACCTCGAGGCGGGCCGCACGGCGCTGTCGCTGACCAGCGCCTGAGCGGCTCCGACCGCCGTTGCCGGTCAGCCGGCGAACGATGCGATCGCGGCGCCCAGGAAACCGTGCGCGATGTGGTCGGCGACGCCGCCGAGCGGGAGGAAGCGGGGCAGGCTGAGCCTGGCGGCGAGTTCCACCGCGAGCTGCGTGCGCTCGGCCGCAAGTTCGGCGAGCCGCCACGTGATCGTGACCTGTTCGGGGTCGCCGGGCTCCTTCGGCAGGCGCCGCAGCTCGATCAGCCGCGGGCGCTCGAGCACGATCGCGAGGTGAAGCTTGAAGTCGCGCTGAATCGGGCCGTGCGCGAGGACGAGCGTCGCCTTGACCTTCGTGACGGCTCCGTCGTCGCCGCGCTCGAGCAGCTCGGCGCTGCGCACGCCCGACGGGTACCAGCTCGGGTAGGCCTCGACGTCCGCGAGCCGCTCGAAGCAGCGGTCGATCGGAGTCGGGGTCTGCCCCTCGGCGATGGCGCTGAGATCCCTCATCTCGGCAGGCAGCCTAGCCGGACGGCGCCGCTCCCTGCTCCACGGCGATCGCATGGGGCTCGAGCATCCCGCTCGAAGCCATCGCCGTGTTGACGTCGTAGCGGGCGAGCTCCGGGAAGGCGAGCGCCACGAGGGCGACGCCGACGACACAGGCGGCGCCGCCGAGCACGACCGAGTCGAGCGCACCGACGAGGCCGGCGACGAGACCCGACTCGATGTCGCCGAGCCGCGGCCCGCTCGTGACGACCAGGCTGTACACGGCGCTGAGCCGGCCGCGGAGGTCATCCGGTGTGACCGTCTGGGTGATCGTCGAGCGGCAGACGGCGCTGATGCCGTCAGCCCAGCCGGCCGCGACGAGCAGCAGCGCGGCCGGCCAGATCGAGCGCACAAGTCCGGCGCCGATGATCGCGACCCCCCAAACCAGCACGGCACCGATCACGATCCGTCCGAGCCGGCTTGCATGCGCGACCCAACCCGAGGTCAGCACCGCGACGGTGCCGCCGGCCGCGATCGCGGCATACAGGAGCCCGGTGCCACCCGCGCCTGCGTGGTACACCGTCAGCGACAGGACGGCGAACAGCGCTCGGGGCATGCCGAATGCCATCGCGTTGATGTCGATCGCGAATGATCCCGCCAGCGCGCGCTTGGAGACGACGTATCTGAGACCATCGGCGATCGCGCGGCCGACCGGAGGATGCTCCTTGGCCTCGCGCGGACGTTGCGGCGCCAGCAGCACCGCCGTGGCGAGCATCCCGACCGCGCAGACGGCGTTGGCGAGATACGCACCGCCGACGCCGGTCAGACCGATCAGGAGTCCGCCGAGCGCCGGCCCCGCAACCGCGGTGACCTGCAGCATCCCGTAGTTGAACGCGATCCCCTGCCGCACCAGACGCGGGCCGAGGATCCCCGGGATCATCGCGCTGCGGGCGACCGTCGTGAGTGTGGCCGCGCCGGCCAGCAGGCCGCCGAGCAGGAGGATCACGATGACCGCCGGACGCCCGGCGACGAACGTCGTCGCCGCAAGCACCGTGGCGACAGCGATCACCCCAAGCTGAGCGACGATCAGCACCTGCCGCCGGTCGCGCCGGTCGGCGAGCGCGCCGCCGATCAGGCCGACCACGATCATCGGACCGAGCTCGAACGCGCCAAGGATGCCGACGAGCGCCGCCGAGTGCGAGATCACGTAGATCTGGTATGGCAGCGCGACGAGCGTGGCCTGGCTGCCGAGGTTCGCGACCATCTGTCCGAACTCGAGCATGCGGAACTGCCGCGAGTCGCGGATGGGCGAGACATCGACCGCGACGCGGCGCAGCAGGCTCAGCATGCGTCCGACGATCTTAGGAGGCGCTCAGCGCTGGATCCGCGCGGTGGCGCGGGCGACCAGACCCTGATAGCGGGCGCCGGAGACCGCGGCGAGCGTCGCGAGCAGGTAGGCGTCGACGCCCACGAGGATCCGCGGCCGTCCCCGCGCCGCCCCGTGCAAGATGATCGAGGCGGCGCGGTCCGGGCTCAGGAAGGCGAGCTTGTCGAAGACCTCGGCGAGCTCGGCGGGGCTGCGGTCATGGCTCCGAGCGGCGCGCGCGATGCCCGTGCGAACGCCGCCCGGGTGCACGCAGCTGACCCGCACCGGCGCTTTCGCGACGAGCATCTCCTGGCGGAGCGCCTCGGTGAAGCCGCGCACCGCGAACTTGGAGGCGCAGTAGGCAGCCAGCTCCGGAGTGGCGATCAGGCCGAGGACGCTCGAGATGTTGACGAGATGACCGTCGCCCGACTCGATCAGCTTCGGCAGGAATGCACGGGATCCGTGCACCACCCCCCAGAAGTTGATCGACATCAACCAGTCGAAGTCTTCGTCGGGGACCTCGGCGACCGTCCCGGAGACGGCGACGCCGGCGTTGTTGACGACCACGTGGACCGCGCCGAAGCGCCCTGCCACCGCGTCGGCGTGGGCGTAGACGGCGTCGCGGTCGGACACGTCGAGCGTGTAGCTCTCGACCTCGGCGCCGCGGCCGGCCGCCGCCCGTGCGGTCGCTTCCGCCGCCGCCGGATCGATGTCGGAGACCGCGAGGCGCGCGCCCTGATCGCCGAGCGCGAGCACAAGCGCGCGCCCGATGCCCGATCCGGCTCCGGTCACGACGCAGACCTTGTCGGTGAAAGGGGCCACCGGGGCGAACTGTAACTTACAGTCTCGTAACCCTCTCGTGAACTCGCCGAGCAAGCATCTGGCCAGGGGCCGCCCCGGCCGCCTGACGCGTGAGGAGCGCCGTGAGCAGCTGCTCGACGTGACCCGCGCGATCGTCAACGACGACGGCTTCCACGCGGTCTCGATCGACCGCGTGGCGCGCGAAGCGGGGATCAGCCGTCCGATCGTCTACGAGCATTTCGCCGACCTCGCGGGCCTGCTGCGCGCGCTGCTGGCGCGCGAGGGCGGCCGCGCACACGCGCAGCTCGACGCGCTGATTCCGGCGCGGGCGGAGGGCCTGCCGATCGCCGAGGTGCTGCTCGACACGCTCGGCGCCTACCTCGAGGCCGTCGCCTCCGAGCCGATCACGTGGCGGCTGATGCTGATGCCGCCGGAGGGCGCCCCGGCGTTCCTGCGAACCGGGATCGAGCAGGCGCGTGCCGACGTGGTCGCCCGCCTGACGGAGCTGCTGGAGCCGGGTGGGACCCTCGCTTCGCCGGATCCACAGCTGTTCGCCGGTTCGATCGAAGCGCTGGCCGTTCACTGGTCGCGGTTGATGCTGGTCGACCCCGAGCGGTTCGACCGCACCCGCATCCTTGCGGGGGCGCGTTGGGCGATCTCGCGCCTCGCCGAGGCGTGAGGGCGCGGACGCCGGCCCCGCCCGTCTCGCGGAGGGCGTGAGGGCGCGGACGCCGGGTCGCGACGGGGCGGCTTGCGACCGTGGTCCGGCGGTCCGACGCGCTAGCCTGAATGTGATGTTTTCCCGGGCCCGCCGCAGGCCGGCGCTGTTGGTGGGGCTCGTCGCTCCCTGTCTGGTCGCGCTGGCCATGCTCGCCGCAGCCGGCCGCTCGCAGGCGCAGGCGCAGCCCCAGCCGCCGGTGACGCCGCTGCTCCCGCTCGCCCGCGGGCAGTTGCTCGCCTCGTTCGGGACGCCCCCGCAATGGCTTCCCGAAAGCGGCACCCCGACGACGCTGACGCTGTTCGCCGGCCGTCCGCGCAGCAGCCGGGAGCTCGTGAACAACGCCTACATCGCGTTGCAGCGCGTCAGCCGGCGATGTGCCGCGACGGCCGCCGGCGACCACGTGACGCTGATCACGATCGACACGCCGTACGCCGCTACGAACCTGATCGCGGACAAGCGAGGGTCGCCGTGGGCCGGCGCGGCGCCAGGCGATTACGCGATCTCGATTCCGAAGCTGACGGTCGCCCAGTCCAAGCAGGTGCGCGTGTGCGTGTGGCTGGCGCGCAAGCCGCGCGCGCGAGGCCTCGCCCTCAATCAGAAGGTGCGCCTGTTGAACGGGATGTTCGCGGCGTCGGTGTCGACGCTCGCGAGCCCGTCCGGCGGGGCGTACACGCTCGATGCGATCGACGTCGGCCGCGTCTTCCGCTATTCGGTCGCCACGCTCAACTGCGGCGACCACTACGCGGACTCGAGCGGCGCCGTGGCGGATGGCCAACTCGCGACCGACTCGATCGCGATCGAGACGAATCCGTGTGCCGGGGACGGGAGCGTCTACACGTTCACGGCGTCGACCGGGTCAGCGATCGGCACCCTCGGCTACTCGATCGCCCAGGCCGTGAGCCCGCAGCCGATCGTCACGACGCTCGGAGCCTGCGAGCTCGATCCGGTCGACGGGAGCGCCGTCAACGTCGCAGACGCGTACGTGCAGGCGGTCGGCTGCCGGGTCGCGCATCTGGTCGTCGGGCCGTATTCGGCATCATCACCGAGGGGCGCGGTGATCGAGGCGCAGGTCGACGGCGGCCTTGCCGAGGTCGCACCGCGCCGCACGGCGATCGATCTGGAAATCAACGGCACGCCGCCGCTGATCACGAGCCGGCACCCCTGAGCGCACGGGCGGGCACCCCTGAGCGCACGGGCGGGCACCCCTGAACGCACGGGCGGGCACCCCTGAGCGCACGGGCGGGCACCCCTGAACGCACGGGCCGGCACCGGTGATCGCGGGCGGTACGGGTGATTGCACGGCACGGGCGCCCGCAAACCTGCATGATCTCGAAGCATGCTCGCCGCATACGCCGCCTCCATCGACCGTGACAACCCGCTCGCCGGCCTCATCGTCGGCGACCGCCCCGACCCCAGCGTGCCCGACGGCTGGACGACCGTCGCGGTCAGAGCCGCCTCGCTCAACCACCACGACCTGTGGTCGCTGCGTGGTGTCGGTCTCACCGAGGAGGCGCTGCCGATGATCCTCGGCTGCGACGCCGCCGGGATCGACGAATCCGGCAAGGAGGTGATCGTGCATGCCGTCATCACGAGCGACGGCTGGCGCGGCGACGATACGCTCGACCCACGCCGGTCGCTGCTCTCCGAACGCCACCAGGGCACGCTCGCAGAGCGCGTCGCGGTCCCGCGGCGCAACCTTCTCGACAAGCCGCCCGAGCTCAGCTTCGCGGAGGCCGCCTGCCTGCCGACCGCCTGGTTGACGGCCTACCGGATGCTGTTCACCCGCGGTCATGTGACGCCCGGATCGACCGTGCTGGTGCAGGGAGCGAGCGGCGGGGTCGCGACGGCGCTGATCGCGCTCGCGGCTGCCGCCGGCGTCCGCGTGTGGGTCACCGGGCGCTCGGAGGAGAAGCGTGCGGCGGCGCTCGCGCTCGGAGCCGATCAGGCCTTCGAGTCGGGAGCGCGACTGCCCGAGCGCGTCGACGCCGTCATGGAGACGACCGGCGCGGCCACCTGGGCGCATTCGGTCCGCTCGCTCAGGCCTGGCGGCACGATCGTGATCTCGGGCGCGACGACCGGGGACGCCCCGCCGGCCGAGCTGACCCGGATCTTCTTCCTGCAGCTGTCGGTCGTCGGCTCGACGATGGGGACTCGCGACGAACTCGAGCGCCTCGTCCGCCTGTGCGTCGACCGTGGCGTGCGCCCGCAGATCGACAGCACGGTCCCGCTCGCGGATGCGCGCGAGGGCTTCGCGCGGATGCTCGCCGGAGAGCTGCAGGGCAAGATCGTGTTCACGGTCAGCTAGCCCACGACTGACCCACGACCAGCCCGCACCTCGCGGGCGATCCGCCAGCTCCATCAGTAGGCTTCACGGAGTGGCGGGCAGCCTCGTCAGTCCGGTGCTCGTCGGCCGGCGGGCCGAGCGGCAGTCGCTTTCCGCGGCGCTCAGCCGCGCAATCGGGGGCGATCAGGTAACGGTGGTCGTGGGCGGCGAGGCCGGGATCGGCAAGTCACGGCTGATCAGCGAGCTGATCGACGACGCTCGCGAGCTGGGTGTGCGCTCGCTGCTCGGAGGGTGCGTCGAGCTCGCGGGCGGCGGGATTCCGTTCGCGCCGCTCGTCGACATGCTTCGGACCCTCGCCAGGGAGGTCCCCGCCGACGAGCTGACGCTCCTGCTGGGGACGGCTCGGGCCGAGATCGGACGTCTGGTCCCGGAGCTCGGCGACGGCGCCGCCCTGCCGCTCGCCGGTGATCGCGACCCGGCCCGGCTCCTGGAACTGATGCTCGGCATGCTCGGGCGACTGACCTCGGCGCAGCCGCTGTTGCTGGTGTTCGAGGACGTGCAGTGGGCTGATTCGGCGACGCTCGACCTGATCGCGCTGCTCGCGGCCTCCCCGGCCGCCCAGCGCATGCTCGTCTTCACAGTCCGCGTCGACGAGCTGCACCGTACCCACCCGTTCCGCCGGATGGCGGCTCGTTGGGAGCAGCAGCGGGTGGCCGTGCGGGTCGAACTCGAGCGGTTCAGCGTTCGCGATGTGGCCGCGCAGATCGAGGCGATTCTCGGCGAGCGACCCGACCGCGATCTCGTGGGGCTGATCGCGGAGCGCGCGGAGGGCATCCCGCTGTTCGTCGAGGAGCTGCTCGGCGCGGTGCACGCCGGCGGGATCGACAACGCCTACCTGCCACCGTCGCTGCGCGACGCGCTCGTGGCGCGCACCGAGCGCCTGTCCGCCGCCGCCCAGCACGTGCTCCGCGTCGCCTCGGCGGCCGGGCGCTGGGCGCCCGAACGCCAGCTCGGCGCGATCGC
This sequence comes from uncultured Solirubrobacterales bacterium, assembly GCA_963705995.1. Taxonomy (GTDB): domain Bacteria; phylum Actinomycetota; class Thermoleophilia; order Solirubrobacterales; family Solirubrobacteraceae; genus Palsa-465. The sequence goes on along the minus strand of CAVPLN010000002.1, from coordinate 78,665 downwards.
CGGCCTGCCCGAGCACGAGCTCTACGCCGCGCTTCGTGAGGCAGTCGACCACCAGCTGCTCGTCGTCGACTCGCTCGGGCGCGGCTACGGCTTCCGGCACTCGCTCGTCCGGGCGGCACTCGAAGACGACCTGCTCCCCGGCGAGCGCGCGCGGCTGCACCGCCGATACGCGGACGCGCTGCAAGAGGCCGGCGATGCGCCGGGCGGCAGAGCCGCCGGCTCCGAGCTCGACGCCAGCTCGCAGCTCGCGTACCACCTGCTCGCCGCGCACGACCTCCCGGGCGCCCTGCCCGCCTCGGTGCGCGCCGGGCGCGCGGCCTCCGACGCGTCGGCTCCCGCGGCGGCGCAGCGCCACTTCGAGCTGGCGCTCGAGCTGTGGCCGCAGGTGCCAGAAGCCGCGAGCCGCGCCGGGATCGACCACGCGGAGCTGCTCTCGGCCGCCGCCGAGGCCGCGTACCAGGCAGGCGCCGGCGAGCGTGCGCTGGCGCTCGTCGACGAGGCACTGACCGAGGTCGGCTACGACGGAACGCCAGAGCGCCGGGCGCTGCTGCTCGCCAAGCGCGCCGCGATTCTCCGCGACCTTGGACGCGACGAGGAGGGGCTCGCCGTGCTGGAGCAGGCGGTCGGACTGCTTCCGGCCGAGCCGCCGACCGCGGCGCGGGCGCACGTGCTCGCTGCACTGGCCCGCGGCGAGCTGCGGATGAACCAGTCGGAGCGCGGGCGAGCGCTCGCGGACGAGGCGCTCGATGCCGCCCGCGCGAGCGGCTCCGTCGAGGAGGAGTTCGACGCTCAGATCACCGCGGGCTACACGATGGTGCAGATGGGCGAGGTGGAGGCGGGGCTGGCGCTGCTCACTTCGGTCAGCGAGCGCGCGCTCGCGGCCAGTCCGGGCGCGTGGGTCACGATGCGGAGCCTGATCAACCTCTCGGACGTGCTGCTGATGCTCGCCCGATATGACGAGGCGGTGGCGACCGCCGACACCGGCATTGAGGTCGCCGAGCAGGCTGGGCTGGCGCGCACGCTCGGGGCGTTCATCCGCGGAAACAAGATCGAGGCGCTCGTCCGCAGCGGGCGCCTGCCGGACGCGCTGGCGTGTGCTGCCGACGGCCTCGGGGCCAGCGGCGTGTTCGCCGCAGCGATGCTGCTGATCCAGATCGAGATGCACCTGCTGACCGGGCAGAGTGCCGACGCCGAGGCCGACCTCCGCGAAGCCCGCAAGGAGCTGCGCAACACGCCGGCAGCGCAGTTCGCGCTGCCCCTCGCATGGCTCGCAGCAGAGCTGGCGCGGTCCCGCGGCCAGCTCGACGGCGGCTGCACGATCATCGAGGAGACGCTCGCGATCGACCGCGCCGACGACGAATGGCGGTACAAGTGGCCGCTGATCTCGCTCGGCGTCCGGATCGAGGCGGAGCGTGGGCTGCTGGCGCGCGACGAGGGTGCCCACACGCCGGAGGACGCGCTGCAGCGCGCCCAGCACCTGATCAGCCAGGCCGAGGCGGCCTCACCGTCGACCCCGGCGGACTTCGGCCACCTCGCGCTCGCCCGCGCCGAATACGCGCGGCTGGTGCATGCGGGCGAGGCGGCAGCCTGGAGCGAGGCGGTCACCGCGTGCCGCGCGATGAACGAGCCCCACCCGCTTGCGTACGCGCTGATGCGCCTGGCCGAAGCGCTCAGCGCGAGCCCCGAGCAGGCCGCGGCGGCCGCCGCTGCGGGCGAGGCGCTCAGCCTGGCGGCCGCGATGGGCGCGACGCCGCTGGTCGACGAGCTTCAAGCTCTGGTGCGGCGGGCGCGGCTTTCCGTCGCTCCGCACGGCGCGGCCGGCGTGCCGGAGGCCGCGCCGGAACCGGCGAGCTCGGACACCCTCGACGGGTTCGGGCTGACGGTGCGCGAGCGTGAGGTGCTGCAACTTCTCGCCGACGGGAGGTCGAACAGTGAGATCGCGGAGCAGCTGTTCATCTCGCGTAAGACCGCGAGCGTCCACGTCTCGAACATCCTGTCGAAGCTCGGCGTCGCCTCGCGTTTGCAGGCGGCGGCGCTCGCCCACCGCCGGGGCCTTGCGGGCGCGCCGGCCAACGCGTCATCGTCCACCGGCCCTGTCTGACCGCGCCCCTGAGTGGTCGGTTTCGGAAGTGCGTGAGACCGCCCACTAAGTGGTCGGTAAGCCGCCCCCCGCTGCCGCCGTCCGATCTGAGGCACCCGGTCCGGGAATCTGAGGTAGGCGGCCGACCAAAACTGGGCTGGCGCCCGATGTGGAGGTGGGGTTCTCAGATCCATCCTCTCCGGTCAAGACACCAAACCACCTTTGACCGGAGGACCACACCATGTTTCACAAACTGTCCACGCTCTCGCTCGCGGTCGCCGCCATGGCGGCTGCGGGTGCACCGGCCGCCTCGGCCGCCTCCCGGCCGCATGCGGCAACCGCAGCGACGAAGACGCTCTATGTATCGGCGAAGGCGACGAGCGACCCGGCGTGCGCGGCGGCCTCGAGCCTGCATCCGTTCGCGACGATCGCGGGTGCGCTGGAGTGCTCGAGCAACGGCTCCCTGATCGAGATCGGCGCCGGGCAATTCGCCGGCGGGTTCACGATCTCCGACAACGTCACCCTCCAGGGCGTCAGCACCGACGGTGGCACCGTCATCTCGACCCCAACCGCCCCGCAGCAGACGCTGACCGAGATCACCGCTGCGCCCGGGGCGACGGTCACCCTCAAGGATCTCACCATCAACGGCGCGAGCACCGTCGCGGGTGACGTCGGCCAGCGCGACATCGTTGCCACGAACGGCTCGCTGACGCTCATCGGCGACACGGTCGAGAACGGCACAGCCATCGCTTACTCAGCGAACAGCTCCGGCGACATCGCGGTAACCCCGAGCTCCGGCAGCAACTCGCTGACCTTGCTCGACACCACGGTCAGCGGCGACTTCGGCGTCGCCGGCGGCGTCTATGCGGTCGCCCCGACCGGCGCCACGAACGAGCTGACGATCGACGACAGCACGATCACGGGCAACTCCGCCATCGCCGGCGACGCCGGTGGAATCACGGCGGCGAACACGGCCGTCACGATCACCTCGAGCACGATTGACGCGAACACGAGCCTGAATGCGGCTGCGCCCGGCGGCCTGCTCGTCTCCATGTCAACCGCGACGGTCACGAACACGGTCCTGGCCGGTAACGGGACGGGCGGCGACTGCGAGGCGCTCCAGTCCGCCGTCACCGACGGCGGCAACAACATCATCGGGATCAACGCGCAGAGCATCTTCTGCAGCGCCTTCGTCAACGACACCAACGGCGACCAGGTCGGCAGCCAGGCGAGCCCGCTCAACCCTGGTCTCGCCGCCCTCGCGGCGAACGGTGGCCCGGCGCCGACGCAGGCGCTGCTTGCGGGCAGCCCGGCGCTCGGAGCGGGCAGCGTCGCCGCCTGCACATCCGCGACGGTCAGCGCGGACGAGCGTGGCGTCAGCCGCAACGCGGCCACCCAGGGCAGCTGTGACGTCGGAGCCTTCGATCTCGGCAAGCCGGCGCGGACCCTGTACGTCTCGGCGACCGCGAGCAGCGACCCCTCGTGCGCTGCGGCATCGGCCACACATCCGTTCGCCACGATCGCCGGCGCGCTGGCGTGCTCGTCGAACGGCGCCCTGGTCAAGATCGGCGCCGGGACGTTCGCCGGCGGCTTCACGATCCCCGACAACGTCTCCCTTCAGGGCGTCATCACGGACGGCGGCACGACCATCTCGACCCCGACCGCACCACAGCAGACACTCACGGAGGTCACGGATGCGCCGGGCACGTTCGTTGTCCTGCGCGACCTCACCGTCAACGGCGCCGCCGGCACCTCAGGGAGCCTGGGGCAGCGGGACATCACCGCCACAAGCGGCTCGCTCAACCTGATCGGCGACACCGTCGAGAACGGCACCGCCCTGACCTACGCGGCAGCCGGCGCCGGTGCGATCTCGATCACGCCGAGCACCGGCAGCAACTCGCTGACGCTGCTCGGGAGCACCGTGTCCGGCAGCTTCGGACCCGGCGGCGCGATCGAATCGACCACCCCCGGCGGCACCGCGAGCCAGCCGGCGCCAAGTAACCAGGTCACCGTCGACAACAGCACGATCACCGGGAACACGGCCGACGCGAGCGATGCCGGCGGCATCAACACGCTCAACGCCGTGGTCGCGATCGACTCGAGCACGATCGACGCGAACACGAGCCTGAGCCCGGTCGCCCCGGGCGGCCTCCTCGTGGCCCAGTCGATGGCGACGGTCACGAACACCATCCTCGCCGGCAACGGGACGGGCGGCGACTGCGACGCGCCACAGTCGACCGTCCACGACGGCGGCAACAACCTGGTCGGGATGAACGCCCCGACCATCTACTGCGCCGCCTTCGCCAACGGCACGAACGGCGACCAGGCTGGCACCCAATCGAGCCCGATCAACCCGGGCCTCGGTGCGCTCGCCGCCAACGGCGGACCCACCCCCACGCAGTCGCTCCTCACTGCCAGCCCGGCGATCAACGCGGGCAACGTGTCCGCGTGCGAGATCGCCCCGATCAGCGACAAGGACGAGCGGGGTGTGACCCGCAACGCCTTCACCCGCGGAACCTGCGACATCGGCGCCTACGACACCGCCGGCAAGTGAGGACCACTCACCGTTGACGGCGGCGGCCGGGACGGGCGCGCTCCTCCGGGGGCGCGCCCGCCGGCGTCTGGTCACCCCCGCACCGCCGTCACCGCCCGCGCCAGGCGTGCGATCAGCGGCAGCGGAGAGTCCATCATCTCCCATGTGACCCGGTGGACGGTGAGCCCGCGATCGCTGAGATACGCATCCTTGCGCCGGTCGCGCTTGAACGCCGCCGGCCCCGAGTGCCAGGTGAAGCTGTCGACCTCGACGACGACACCGGCCTCGCGCCAAAGCATGTCCACCGTGTACGGGCCGATCGGCACGTTCCGTTCAGGATCGGGCAGCTCAGCTGCCCGGATCATCATCAGCAGTCGCTCCTCGGCCGCCTCCCTCGTCACGCCTGGCGCGCGCGCCGGATCCGCCAGCGCTGCCAGCAACGGTCCACCGATCCGGCCAGGGCAGCGCTCGAGGAGCGCCAGGACCTTCGTGCGGCTGATCAGCCGCCGGGCCATGGCCTCGTCGAACGCCCGCTCGACCGTCCGCGGTTCGTGGTGGTCTGCCAGATCGAGCAGCGTCCGCTCCGGTGAGGTCAGCGGCAGCCCATACCGCCACCTGAGGTCGACGGGCGCGAGGCTGCGGGTGCGATGGACCCGGATCCCGACTCGGCTCTTAGCGCGATCGCCGAGCACCAGCACCTCCACAGCCGGTGGCGCCGCCGGCCACATCTCCCACACAAAGCCAGAGCTGCAATGGCTCAGCGCGATCGGGAGGCCGATGGCGAGGAGTGCCGCGAATTCATCGCCGAGCGGTGGGACACCTCTGTGCCCGACCGCGTACACCCCGGCGTGAAGCCGGTGCAGCGTTCCGTTGGCAGCCATGCGGCGGACGGTGCTCGGGCTGATCTCTGCTGCGACCAGTTGCGCCAGCGCAACTCGGCCCGCCTGCTCGGCTGCGATCGCCGCGATCCGCTCCGCCCGCCCCAATCCGCCGACGCAAATTTCCCGACCCGACAGGAGCCGGACGGGGGTTGTACCGGAGCGCTCACCCGGTGCGCGCCCAGGTACAACCCCCTCCGGAAGCCGTGGGGGTTGGGAAGTTTCGTCCGCTCCAGCTCGCGCCCGTGGTCTCATACCTCTAAGAGGCACGAGCAGACCCAGATTCACCCCCCTCACCGCAAAATCTGCGAAGCGGGCGGCGCGGTCCTGGGCGCCGGCGGGTCAGCCGCCGAGCCCGCCGAACACGGCGAACGGGTTCGGCGGCGTCTCGTGGGCGATCGTCGCGAAGCTCGCCTCGACGGTCACCGACGTTCCCGCCGGCACCTCGCCGGCGAGCCGGTCGGCGAGCGCCTGCGCGCTCTCCTCGTCGGCAGCCCCGACGAGCAGGTACCGCCAGCGACGAACCGGCCGCAGGCCCTCGCCGGCGAGCCTGGCCGCCAACTCGACCGTCGTCCGGTGCGAGCGGCATTCGACGCGAACCTCGTACTCGGGGACCCCCTGCTCCGCTGACTCGGCGCGCTCGCGCGAGAGCAGACCGGCCCGCTCGGAGGCGAGCTCATCGTCGGTCGCGGGCATCGGCGCTTCCGGGTCCTCCCACTCCTCGGAGACCGGGTGCCAGCGCCGCAGTTCCAGCTGCACGTGCCACCCCTCCTGCCCTGCCAGGGTCGTGATCGCGTGCGCGGCGGCGTCCGCCTGCTCCCGCGTGTTCGCGTAGAGGAACACGTCGTGGTCGTCGCTGGAGACGACCACGCGGTCTTCGGCGCCCGAACTCAGGGCGTGTTCGAGCTCGCCGCTCGCCAGCCGCTCGCAGAGCAGAACCGCCTCGCGCCGGTCGCCCGCCGTCACCTTCAGCCTGAAGTCATCGCTCATACGCGTCGCAGCGTAGTGGTTTCGCCGTCTCGCCCATCCGCACCCGCCGGTTCCGACGCTGGTCTTAGTCACTTCCTACCGATCGCTTCGCGCCCGGCGGGATGCTCGCCACATGAACGCACAGGGCTTTGACACCACCACCGTCGAGATCGTGATCCCCGTCCACAACGAGGAGGCCGGCCTCGCCGGCTCGATCGGGAAGCTTCACGCCTTCCTCTCCAACCACCGAGCGATGCCGTTCGCGTGGCGGATCCTGATCGCCGACAACGCCAGCACCGACGGCACGCTGGCGATCGCACGCGAGCTCGCCGGCGAGCTGCCCGGCGTGGAAGTGCTCCATCTCGAGCAGAAGGGCCGCGGTCGCGCGCTGCGCGCGGCGTGGTCGTCCAGCTCCGCCGACATCGTCGCCTACATGGACGTCGATCTCTCGACCGATCTGAGCGCACTCCTCCCGCTGCTCGCCGCGATCGCCTCCGGCCACAGCGAGCTCGCGATCGGCACGAGGCTCGCGCGCAGCTCGCGGGTCACCCGCGGCGCCAAGCGGGAGCTGATCTCGCGCTCCTACAACGCGATCCTCCGAACCGTGCTGCGAGCCCGCTTCAGCGACGCGCAATGCGGCTTCAAGGCGATCCGCGCGGATACGGCGCGCGAGCTGCTGCCGCACGTCCTCGACGAGGTCTGGTTCTTCGACACCGAGCTGCTGATGCTCGCCCAGCGGCGCGGCCTGCGGATCGCCGAGGTCCCGGTCGACTGGGTCGATGATCCCGATTCGCGCGTCGACATCGTCGCCACAGCGACAGCCGATCTGCGTGGCGTCTGGCGGATCCTCCTCTCCTCCGAGGGTCAGCGCCTCACGCTGCCCGATCCGGCGCAGCGAACCGACCCGCCAAAGCTGCGCGAGCCGACCCCTCAGGCGGCGGCTTCGCGCCCGCTGGTGAGGGCGGCGTAGTCGCGCTGCGCGAGGAGCTCGGTCGAGGCGAGCGCGCGATCACGCCCGGCCGCCTTGGCCGCAAGGAGCGCCATGTCGGCGGCGTGGTAGAACGCCTCGGCGTCCATGTCCTGCTCGAGCGTGCAGATTCCGGCCGAGAGCGTGACGCGACCGACCTCGCCGAAGTCGAGCCCAGCGATCGCACGCCGGACCCGCTCGACCGCGACCCGCGCGCCGACGTGATCGGCGCCCGGCAGCAGCCACGCGAACTCCTCTCCGCCAACCCGCGCGATCAGCTCGTGGCTGCGGATCTGCCGTGCGAACTCGAGCCCGACGCGCTCGAGCACCGTGTCTCCGACCTGGTGGCCGAGCGTGTCGTTGATCCGCTTGAAGAAGTCGATGTCGAGCAGCGCGAGACTGAGCACCCGGCCGTCGCGGCGAGCGCGCGCGAGCTCCATCTGCATCCGCTCCTCGAACGTCCGGCGATTCGGGAGCGCGGTCAGCGCGTCGTGGGTCGCGAGCCGTTGCAGCTCCGCCTCGTACCCCTTGCGCTCGGTGACGTCCTGAACCGCGCCGTAGACGTGGGTGATCGTGCCGGCGTCGTTGGTGCGGTTCTGATGGCGCCCGTACAGGTAGCGGATCGCGCCGTCAGGCAGGACGACACGGTATTCGGCCTCGTTGGCCCGCCCCGCCCGGGCCTGCTCGATGGATTGCCAGACGATCTCCCGGTCATCCTCGTGGACCCGCGCGACGAGATCGCTGACGAGCGGCAGGTGCATCGGCTCGTAGCCATACAGGCGGGCCATCTCGGTGCTCCACGACGGCCGCGCGCGTGCGAGATCCCACTCCCAGGAGCCGACCTTGGCGAGCGCCTGGGCCTCATACAGCTGCCGCTCGTTGTTGCGCAGGCGCTCCTGCGAGCGCATCTGCTCGGTGATGTCGCGGGCGATCGCCGACACGCCGAGTGGCTGGCCGTCGCCGCCGACGATCGGCGAGACCGTCAGCGAGACGTGGACGAGCCGCCCGTCACGGCAGCGCCCGCTCGATTGCAGCCCGCGCACCGCCTTGCCCCGCAGCGCCGCGCGGACGAGTTCCTCGCCCTCGGCGGCGCGGTCCGGAGCGGCCAGGAACCCGACGCGCTGGCCGATCGCCTCGCTCGCCTGGTAGCCGTAGAGGCGCCGGGCCCCCTCGTTCCATTGCGTGATCAGGCCGTCGGTGCCGCACACGATGATCGCGTCCTCGCACTGCTGAACGAGCGTCGCGAGCAGCCGCAGCCGCTCCTCGTCGCGCCGCCGCGCGGCATCGACACTGTGCTCGGCGGTCACGTCCAGGGTCGTTCCGGCCATCCGCGCAGGCCGGCCGAGATCGGGGTCGCGCGGCAGGTAGCGCCCGCGCACGAGCAGCATCCGGATCCCGAGCCGCGAGTGCGTGATCCGGTACTCGTCGACGAAGTCCTCGCCCGAGGCCAGGTGACCGCGCAGCGAGTCGAGCATCGAGACGCGATCGTCGGCGTGGATCAGCTGCAGCAGCTCGTCGAGCCCGGGCACGCCCGACGCGGGGTTGACGCCGTAGATGTTGAACTGCTCGTGCGACCAGCGCATGACGCCGGTCTCGAGGTCGAGCTCCCAGCTGCCGATCCGCCCCGCCGCCTGCGATTCGGCGAGCCACAGGCGCTCGCGAGCGAGCTCCTGCTCGGTCGCCTTGGCCTGCGTGATGTCCTTGCACTGGGCGATGAAGCACTCCGGCTCGCCCAGCTCGTCGCGCGCCAGCGAGCACGCGACCTCCATCCAGACGACGGTCCCGTCGCGGCGGATGAAGCGGCGCTCCACCTGCCCGATCTCGATCTCACCGGCCAGCAGCCGGACCTCGAGCTCCGCGATCGCATAGTCGCTCGGGTGAACGAACGTCTCGACGCTGTCGCCGACGAGCTCGGCCTCCGGATAGCCGAGACTGCGGCAGAGCGCCTCGTTGACCTCGACCCAGCTGCCGTCCAGCGAGATGATCGCGAGTCCCGACGGTGCGCAGCGAAAAACGGTCTCCGAGTGATCGGTCGAGGGCACACTCCAGTTATCGTCACGCGCAGGGGAACCGTTAGTGCGGGCGGTTGCATTGCCGCGGCACGGCCCGGCGGCGAACGCCGCCCGGGTGCGGATACTCAGTGGCGAGCATGCTGCACGTCCATCGAGCAGAACGGGCCGACCGCCTCGCCGACGCCCTCGGCGAGATCCTCGCGCCGGCCCCGAGCGATCCCTTCGCCCCTGAGGTGATCGCCGTCGCGACCCGCGGCATGGAGCGGTGGCTGACCCAGACCCTGTCCGCCCGGCTCGGCGCAACGCCCGGCCGGCGCGACGGCATCTGCGCGAACGTGGAGTTCCCGTTCCCCGGGCAGCTGATCGGGGCCGCGCTGGCGACGGCCACGGGAATCGAACCGAACGCCGATCCCTGGCTCGGCGAGCGCACGGTCTGGCCGCTGCTCGACGCTGTCGAGGAGTGCGCCCGCGAGCCGTGGCTCGCCGCCGTGACCGAGCATCTCGAGTCGGCGCCGGGGCGAAGGTTCGCCCGTGTGCGCCTGATCGCGGGGCTGTTCGACAGCTACCAGGTGCGCCGCCCGGAGATGATCCTCGCCTGGACCGGTGGCGATGGTGGCGGTGACTGGCAGCCCGAGCTCTGGCGGGCGCTGCGCCGCCGGATCGGCCTTCCGAGCCCGGCCGAACGCCTCGCTCCCGCGTGCGCTCGCCTGCGTGCGGAGCCGGAGCTCGTCGCACTGCCGCAGCGCATCGCGCTGTTCGGGATCACGCGCCTGCCCGCCGGCCAGCTCGACGTGCTCCATGCGATCGCGATGCACCGGGACGTCCATCTGCTGCTCATGCACCCGTCCCCGGCTCTGTGGGAACGGGTCCGGGGACCGGCGGCCAGCGGGCCGCCGGTCCTTCTGCGCAGCCACGACCCGACCGTCCGCACGCCCGGCAACCGGCTCCTCGCCTCCTGGGGCCGCGAGTCGCGCGAGTTGCAGCTCGTGCTCGCCGCCGCCCAGCGGCGCAGCGCTTCGCCGGCCGCCAGCGCCGACTGCCACCATGCCCTCCCGGACGTTGCGCGCGACGCGACCCTGCTCGCCACGTTGCAGGACGACATCCGCGCCGACCGCCAGCCGCCAGGTCCGCCGCTGCCCGGCGAGCCCGACCGCCGGCTCGCCGTCGACGCCGGCGACGAGAGCGTGCGGGTCCACGCGTGTCATGGGCGGCACCGGCAGGTCGAGGTGCTGCGCGAGGCGATCCTGCACCGCCTCGCGGCCGACCCGACGCTCGAGCCGCGCGACGTGATCGTCATGTGCCCGGACATCGAGACGTTCGCGCCGCTGATCGAGGCGACGTTCGGAACCGCGCAGGAGTCCGGCTCGGAGGACATCGCGACGCCGGACCCGCAGGCCGGTGGCGAGCTGCGGGTCCGGCTCGCCGATCGGGCGCTGCGGCAGACCAACCCGGTTCTCGGCGTCATCGCGCAGCTGCTCGAGCTCGCCTCGGCGCGGATCACGGCCTCGCAGGTGCTCGATCTCGCCGACACGGCGCCGGTCCGCCGGCGCTTCGAGCTGAGTGACGACGACCTCGCCCGGATCCAGGAATGGATCGTCGACGCGGGTATCCACTGGGGCCTCGACGCACCCCACCGCCGCGACTACCGGCTCGCAGACGTGGAGGCCGGAACCTTCGCCGCCGGGCTGCGCCGCGTGCTGCTCGGCGTCGCGCTCGGAGAATCGGAGCGGCAGCTGTTCGGCGGGGCCCTGCCGCTCGACGGCGTCGAGGGGGAGGCGATCGAGCTCGCCGGACGGTTTGCCGAACTGCTCGCCCGCCTGCGCAGCACCGTCGACGCCCTCGCCGGACCCTATCCGGTCGGCGTCTGGGCGCAGGTGATCGGACGGGCGGCGGATGCGCTCGTGGACGTGCCGGACCGCGACGCCTGGCAGCGCTACGAACTCTCGCGCCTGCTCGACGACGTCGTCGCGGAGGCCGCCGTGGGCGGCGCCGGTACCAGCCTCGCGCTGCCCGAGGTGCGCGCGCTCCTCGCCGGGCGGCTCGCTGGACGCCCGACCCGCGCCAACTTCCGGACCGGGCACCTGACGGTCTGCACGCTCCATCCGATGCGCTCGGTGCCCCACCGCGTCGTGTGCCTGCTCGGCCTCGATGACGGTGCTTTCCCCCGCCGTTCGCCGCGGAACGGCGATGACCTCCTGCTCGACGCCCCGCACGTCGGCGACCGCGATCCCCGTGCCGAGGATCGTCAGTTGCTGCTCGACGCGCTGCTTGCCGCGCGCGGGCACCTGATCGTCACGTACACGGGCAACGACGAGCGCACGAACGCGCAGCGGCCACCGGCCGTGCCGGTCGGCGAGCTGCTCGACGCGGTCGACGCGACCGCAACCGTGGCGGGAGGTGACGGTGCCGGGCGGGCACGTGACCACGTCGTCATCCGCCACCCGCTGCAGCCGTTCGACCCAGCGAACTTCCGGGCCGGGCGGCTCGCGGTGAACGGGCCGTGGAGCCATGACCCCGTCGCGCTCGAGGGGGCTCTCGCACTGACCGGAGTACGCCGGCCGCGCGAGCCGTTCCTGCCCGAGCCGCTCCGCGCCGAGGATCAGGTGACGCTTGCGCTGGTCGACCTCGTCGCGTTCGCCGAGCGGCCCGTTCGTGCGTTTCTGCGACAGCGGCTCGGGGTCTCGGTCGCCTGGAGCGAGGACGAGGTCCGGGATGAACTGCCGGTCGAGCTCGGCGGGCTCGAGCTGTGGGCGGTCGGGCAGCGACTGCTCGAGGGCGTCCTCGCCGGGAGCACATTCCGCGACTGCGCGCTCGCCGAGATCGCGCGTGGAACGCTGCCCCCGGGAACGCTCGGCGTACCCGTCATCAAGCAGCGCGTCGGTCCGACCGTGATGGCGCTCGTCAAGCACGCCGTCGAGCGCGGCGGGGATCGTCCGCCGGCGTCCTTCCAGACGAACGTCCGCCTGGACGACGGCACTCGCCTGATCGGGACCGTCTCCGGGGTCCGCGAGCGCGTGCTGCTCGCCGTCACCTACTCCCGTCTCGCCGCTCGGCACCGGATCGCCGCCTGGGTGCGGCTGCTCGCGCTGACGGCGGCTCACCCCGAGGTGCCCTTCGAAGCGGTGACGATCGGCCGGCCGAGCGACCCGAGCGACGGTGATTCGGAGGCGGCCGTCGCCCACATCCGCCCACTCGGCCGGGACGCCGGTGAGCGCCGGGAGGTTGCGCTGGCGGAGCTGGCGCGGCTCGCGGATCTGCGACGCCGCGGGATGCGCGAGCCGCTGCCACTGCCGTGCCTGGCGGGCGCCGCGTACGCGACGCGTCTCCTCCTGCACGGCGCCGACCGCGCGGCAGCCGCGGTCGCCGCCGCAACCGAGTGGACGTCCGACTGGGAGCGCGACCGCGAGGATCGCGACGGCGAGCACCTGCTGGCATTCGGGGGCCAGATCCCGTTCGAGTCACTGCTGGCCTTCGCACCTGCCGTCGACGAGGCCGGGCCGGAGTGGGAAGCTCGCGAGAGCTCCCGCTTCGGCCGGCTCGCGCTCCGCCTCTGGGGGCCGCTCCTGCGCCGAGAGACGGTCGAGCCGTGAGCGCACTCGAGTTCGACCTCTGCGGGCCGCTGCCCAGCGGTGTCACGGTGCTCGAGGCGAGCGCCGGCACGGGCAAGACGTTCACGATCGCCGCGCTCGCGACCCGCTTCGTCGCCGCCGGGATCGGCCTCGACCAGCTGCTGCTCGTGACGTTCACGCGAATGGCGACGGGCGAGCTGCGCGAGCGGGTCCGCGACCGCCTGGTCGTGACCGAGCGCGAACTGTCCCGCGTGCTCGCCGGCGCGAACCTGCGAGGCGGCGATGAGGTCATCGAGCTGCTGGCGAGCGGCGACCGCGACACGACGCGGCAGCGGCGCGACCGGCTCGCCGCGGCGATCGCCGATTTCGACGCCGCGACGATCGACACGACGCACAGCTTCTGCCAGTCGGTGCTCGACGAGCTCGGCACGCTCGGCGACCTCGAGCCCGACGTCACGTTCGTCGAGCGCGTCGACGACCTGATCGAGGAGGCCGTCGACGACCTCTACGTCCGGCGCTTCCACAAGCACGAGGGACGACCGCAACTGACGCGGGCACAGGCGCTGGAGATCGCGAAGACGGCGATCGATCATCCGCTGGCGGACGTGCACCCGTTCGCCGCCCCCGAGGACAGCGACGCCGCGATGCGCAGGCGCCTCGCGCTCGCCGCGCGCGAGGAATTCGACCGGCGCAAGCGCGCGCTCGCACTGCTCACCTATGACGATCTCCTGACCCGCCTGCGCGCGACGCTCGCAGGACCGCGCGGGCCCGAGGCCGCCGCCCGGCTGCGAGCCCGCTACCGCGCCGTGCTGATCGACGAGTTCCAGGACACCGACCCGATCCAATGGGAGATCGTCTCGCGAGCGTTCGGCGACGGGAGCGTCGCGCTCGTGCTGATCGGTGATCCGAAGCAGGCGATCTACGCGTTCCGCGGCGCCGACGTCTACGCCTATCTGGAGGCGGTCACGAAGGCGGGCACGCGCCGGACCCTGCAGGTCAACCGGCGCACCGACCAGCGCCTGATCGACGGCTTCGATGCGCTGTTCGGCCGCGCACGGCTCGGACACGAGGACATCGAGTACCGGCGCGTGCGTGCCGCCGCCCGGAATCGTGAACCGCGACTGCACGGCGCTCCGGATCCGGCAGGGCTGCGCATCCGTGTGCTCGACCGCTCACAGCCGACGCTGGCGCTGACCGCGAGCGGCTTCGTTCAGGCGGCATCGGCGCGAGCCCAGATCGCGGAGGATGTCGCCGGCGACGTGGTCGAGCTGCTTGCCGCCGGAGCGTCGCTCGAGCACCGCCATCAGGACGGCACGCACGCGGGCGACGAACCGCTGGCCGCGGGCCACATCGCGGTCCTGGTTCAGACGCATCGGCACGCCGGGCTGATCCAGGCCGCGCTCGAGGATGCCGGCGTGCCCGCCGTCGTCGGCGGCGCCGGAAGCGTGTTCGCGACCGAGGCGGCCGATCACTGGCTGAGGCTGCTCGAGTCGCTCGAGCGTCCGGCCTCGCCTCCGCGGGCGCGCGCCGCCGCGCTGACACCGTTGCTCGGCTGGAGTGCCTCCGGGATCGCGGAGGCGTCGGAGGCCGACCTCGAGGAGCTCCATCGGCGGCTGTACGGGTGGGCGGCGATCCTCCGAAGCCGCGGCATGGCCGCGCTCGCCGAGGCGATCGTGACCGGTGAACGCCTTCCGGGTCGCCTGCTCAGGCATCCGGGCGGCGAGCGGCTGGTGACCGACCTCGCGCACATCGCCGAACTGCTCCACGGCGCGGCGAGCAGCGGCGGTCTGGGTGTCGCCGCCCTCGCCGCGTGGCTACGCCAGCGGATCGCCGCCGCCGGGCGCGAACGCTCCGACGACAGCCTCGCGCGGCGCCTCGAATCCGATGCGCAAGCCGTCCAGGTCCTGACGATCCACCGCGCCAAGGGCCTCGAGTTCCCGATCGTCTACTGCCCGTTCCTGTGGGAAGCAGCACGGCTGCCGCGGGCCGGCGTCCCCGTCTTCTTCCACGACCCGGCTCGCGGCAACAGGCGCGCGGTCGACGTCGGCGGCAGCGGCCGCGAGTATCGCGACCATCTCAACCAGTACGGGCTCGAGGAGCGCGGGGAGGATCTCAGGCTGGCGTACGTCGCGCTCACGCGCGCCCGGCATCAGGTCGTCGTCTGGTGGGCGGCCGGGTGGAACAGCGGCGATGCGCCGCTGACGCGGCTGCTGCTCTCGCAGGACGCCGACGGCAACGTCGGGGCGCGCGGCGCCACCCCACGGACGGACATCGAGGTGTTCGAGCGCTTCACCGAGGTCGGCGCCAAGGCCCCCGGCGCGGTCTCGGTGCAGTGGTCGCGGCGGCGGGCGGCGCCGCCGTTCGCGCTCTCGCGGACAGATCGCGGTGACCTCACCGTCGCCCGCCTGCACCGCAGGCTCGACCTGTCGTGGCGGCGCACCTCCTACAGCGCGATCACCGCGGCCGCGCACGAGGCCCGGGTCGGGAGCGAGCCCGAGGAGCGCGGCATCACCGACGAGCCCGAGGCGGACATCGAGATCGTCGCCGGATCGGCGGGCGACTCGGAGCTGCCCCTCGCGACGATGGCGCTCGGACCGCGGGTCGGCACGGTCGTGCACCGCGCGCTGGAGGCGGTCGACTTCACCGAGCGCGAGCTGAGCGCCGCGCTGGCGGGTCCCCTGGCCGCGGCGAGCGAGCGCGCCGGCGTCGCGCTCGGGTGCCCGGTGCCGGAGGTGGCCGCGGGGCTCGCGCGCGCCATCGCGAGCCCGCTCGGCGGAGCGCTGGGCGAGCTCACGCTACTGTCGGTGGGCCGCACCGACCGGCTCGACGAGCTCGAGTTCGAGCTGCCGCTGGCCGGTGGCGACCAGCCGGCCGGGCAGCTCGGCGTCGACGGCATCGCAGCGCTGCTGCGCGAGCACCTCGACCCCACCGACCCGCTCGCCGGCTACGCCGAGCGACTCGCCGACCCGGCGCTCGCCGGCGCGATGCGGGGATACCTGACCGGCACGATCGATCTCGTCCTGCGGGTCGGCGGCGCCGATGGCCGGCCCCGCTACGCCGTGGTCGACTACAAGACGAACTGGCTCGCAGCCGCGGGCGAGCGGCTCTCCGCCCGCCACTATCACCCCGCGGCGCTCGCCGCCGAGATGCAGCGCTCGCACTACGCGCTACAGGCGCTTCTGTACCTGGTCGCGCTGCACCGCTATCTCCGCTGGCGCGACTCCGGCTACGAGCCGGGGTCCGACCTCCTCGGCGCCCATTACCTGTTCCTGCGCGGCATGGTCGGGGCCGGCGCCTCGGGGGTCTTCGCGTGGCGCCCGCCGGCGGCGCTGATCGCCGCGTGCAGCGACCTGCTCGACGGTCAGGAGCCGGTGTGAGCGAGCTGCTCGACGCCGCGGGCCCGTTCGCCCGCGACCCGTTCGCCGCCGAACTGGCGCTCGGTGCCCCCGAACCGCTGTCCTCGTTCAACTCCGCGGGCATCCTGGCGGCGGCCGACGTCCACGTCGCGCTCGCGATCGCGGCGCTGGCCGGCATCACCGCCACCGGTGGTGAGCACGATGCCGTGCTGCTCGCCACCGCCCTGGCTGTGAGGGCGCCGCGGCTCGGACACGTGTTCGTCGATCTTGCGAGCGTCCGCGAGACGGTCGCCGTCGAAGCTGAGACCGCGGCGCTGGACGCGCTCGCCTGGCCCGAGCCGCGTGACTGGCTCGCGGCCGTGCAGGGTTGCACGACGCTTGCCGCTGCCGGCGAGGACGGCAGCGGACCCGAGCTTTCCAGACCGCTGCGGCTGCTCGGCTCGCGCCTCTATCTCGACCGCTACTGGCGGCAGGAGCGCGCGCTTGCGGCGGCGCTGCTCGCGTGGGCGCGGGCGCCCGTGCGCCCACTCGAGCTCGAGCCGCTCGCCGGCGCTGTGCGGCGGCTGCTTCCCGGTCCCGACGACCGCCTGCAGCGAGCCGCTGCGGCGACCGCCGCCCTGCGCAGCCTGACCGTGATCGCCGGCGGGCCCGGCACCGGCAAGACGACGACTGTCGCGCGGATCTGCGCGCTCCTCGGAGAGCTCGCCGACGCCGCGGGTCGGGCCGCGGTCTCAGAGCCGCCGCTGGTCGCGCTCTGCGCCCCCACCGGGAAGGCCGCCGCGCGGCTCCAGGAGGCCGTCCGCGAGGAGTCCACGCGACTGCCCGTGACCGATCCCGTCCGCACCTGGCTCTCCGGCCTGCACGCATCGACGATCCACCGGCTGCTCGGTTGGCGGCCCGACGCGCGCGGACGGTTCAGGCATGACGCCGTCAACCGGCTCGCCCACGACGTCGTGATCGTCGACGAGACCTCGATGGTGCCGCTGACGCTGATGAGCCGGCTGGTCGACGCGATTCGGCCGGATGCGCGGCTGGTGCTCGTCGGCGACCCCGACCAGCTCACCGCGATCGAAGCCGGCGCGGTTCTGCGGGACATCGTGGGGCCGGCGGCGGCCGTTCCGCGACTGCGCCCGGGGACGCTGGCGTTGCTCCAGCGCGTCACGGGCGACACCATCGCGGCTGCCGAGCCGGGCGCGGCTGGGGTGGCCTCGATCGATCGCGGGTTCGGCGACGGAGTTGTCGTGCTGACGCGTGGGCACCGTTTCGGCGCCGAGATCGGAGAGCTGGCGGATGCGGTGCGCCGCGGCGACGGCGAGCGCGCCGCCGCCGCGCTCGGCGCGGCCGGCCCGGCGATCACATGGCTGAAAGTCGACGCCGCCGAGACACCGGCCAGCGAGCTGGATCGCGCGCTCGAGCCGCTGCGCACGGCGGCCGTCGCCGCCGGCACCGCCGTGATCGAGGCTGCTCGGGCGGGGGACGGTGCGGCCGCCCTCGCCGGACTCGGGACGTTCCGTCTGCTCTGCGCGCACCGCCATGGGCCGTACGGCGTCGCGGCCTGGGCCGCGCAGGTGGAGCGCTGGCTCGCCGGCGCGGTCGAGGGCTTCGTCGCGGGTGAGCGCGACCAACCGGGCAGGCCGCTCCTGATCACACGCAACGACTATGAGCTGCGCCTCTACAACGGCGAGGTCGGCGTCGTCGTGCGTGCCGAGGGAGGCGCCGTGAGCGCGGCGTTCGAGCGCGACGGCGAGCTGATCGCCGTCGCGCCGTCGCGCCTCGAGGCGGTGGAGACGCTGTATGCAACGACGATTCACAAGAGCCAGGGCTCCCAATTCGATGGCACCGGGGTGCTGCTGCCCGACCCCGGGTCGCGACTGCTGACGCGCGAACTGCTCTATACGGCGATCACCCGGGCGCGCCGGCGACTGATCCTCGTCGGCAGCGAAAAAGCCCTGCAGACAGCGATCGAACGGCCAGTGGCGCGAGCGACCGGGCTGCGCGAGCGCCTCTGGGCCGACTGACGTCCGCGCAAGTCGCCGCTGTACCAAGTAGCTTTATATGTCAACCTGACGACCTCAAGCACGAGCGCATCTGAGCCGAACCACTTCCCATGGCCCTCTCCATCTTCCAGACACCCCAGAAGCCGTCCGTCGCCGATCCACACGCCGGTGTCGTGCGGATCATCCACAGCGACCGAATCAGCAGGATGCGCGTCCGGCTGCGGTCCCGCGACGACAAGCAGATCGCCGACATCACCGCCGCGTCGTTCGTCGATCCGGTCCACGGACGCCACTGCATCTGCGACCGCTGCGACCGGCAGCGCGCAGCCTGAGGCCCGCCCGCACGGCGGGCCGAGAACGTAGTGGGCTCAGGCTAGTTGCCTGCCTCGATGTAGGTGGTCAGCGCCGTTCCGAGCCCGAGTTCGAGGCTGACCGAGCCGCCGTCGAGCTTGAGGCGCGCATGATCGTCGGTGATCGTCGCGTCCCAGCCGTGCGGATCGACGCCACGGAGCGCCGCCGCGAGCACCTGGCCGGAGCGCCCGTCGCGCGTGTGAGCCGCGGGCATGTCGAGGGCGAGCGCGAGCTCCAACTCGACCTCCGAGTCGCTCCGGTCGCGCAGTGACCTGAGATTCAGATCGACCGCGGCGGCGACAGGCGCGAGCATCAGATCGGCGGGGGATTTCGGATGGAGTGTCATGGTCCCTCCTGTCGGAGTCTCGTGGATTCACCACGATCACATCGCACTGCGTGTCCCGCGACATCTGGTCAAATCCGAGGAAGATCGCGGCCTGTTACGGATAGGTTGTGCCCCGCGTATGGTAGGTCCGAAACACGCGGCCGGACGGCTTCTGTGGACGCCGACGCTCCCGGGGCGGCTCGGCGCGGAGTGACCCGCTGAACGTGCCGCCCCGGAGGGCGTCCGGCTCGACCGCCACTGACTTCATACGTCCCAGGACTTTTTGAGTGTCTGCCTGGGCGGCGTGACACTCCCGACCACCGGGACTGGCCGCCCCCGACACTGCCGGAAGCGCGTGGCGCCGGTTGGGCCTGACGGCCCGCTGGTCGAGTGGGCGATCCGCCGTTCTCTTCAGATTAACACGCCGCAGCCGGCCGGGCATCGATCGCAGGCGCCGGCCGCGCTCACCCAACCGCCGCCAGCGATGACGTCCCGTGCCCCACGAGGGCTCCGTCGGCGTCGTACGCGTGCGCCTCCGCGAACGCGACGCGCCGCCCAACACGCAGCGCCGTTCCCCGGACCTCGAGCTCCCGCCCGTCCCACGGGACCGGTTTCAGGTAACTGATCTTCAGCTCGATCGAGGCATAGGCGGTGCCGTCCCGCGCCTGCGTCATCACGGCGACTCCCATCGCCGAATCCATCAGGACGCAGAGCAGCCCGCCGTGGATCAGGCCCAGCGGATTCAGAAACGATTCGTCGGGGGTGCAGCGGAAGACCGCTTCGCCGCCGGCAGCCGAGATCAGGCGGCTCCCGATCGTGGTCGCAATCGGCGGGGGCGGGTAGCGGCCGTCGATGATCCCCTGGAGCAGGTCGCGCCCCGCGCCCGGCCCGTCCGTGCCCGCCGGCGCGCGCGGCGGCCACCACCGGACCGTCTTCGTCCGCGGCGGGCCCCAATCGGGGTGATGGCTGTCCATATCTGTCACGAAGCTGGACTTTGACGGATCGAGGATCCCACGGAGTGGCTGGGCGTCGCCGCGCCGCCCGGTCAGGCGTCGCCGGGTGGCGGGGCGTCGAGCGCCTCGATCGCCGCCAGCGCCGCATTGACCGCCGGCTCGGCGGTCATCTCGCCGATCCGTGCCGAGTAGATCGACGCGGCCCCGAGGCGCCGCGAGATCACTGTGGCTTCGACGACCGCGACGAGCGTCGGGAGCATCAACGAGTCGAAATTGCGCGTCAACTCGAGGACCAGCACGGTGCCCGCAAGGGGCCCCTGCATCGCCGCCGCCAGGAACGCGCCGCCGCCGATCAGCGCGTAGCTGCCCGCCGGGGCGCCCGGCCAGACGTGCGTCCAGACGGCGCCGAAGGCCCCGGCCAGCAGGACGCCGACCGCGAACGTCGGCGTGAACAGCCCGCCGGGAGCGCCGGACGCCATGCACGCGGCGGTCACGAGCGGCTTCAGCAGGACGAGGATCAGCAGCAGGCCGATGGAGAGGTTCCCGACGATCGCCAGCTGCACGATCCCGCGTCCGTTGCCGAGCAGTTGGGGGTACTGGAGCGACAGCAGTCCGAGCACTCCGAACGCGGCGAACGGCGCCAGCCAGCGGCCCCAGTGGTGCGGGCGGGCGCGAGCGGCGATCGTGATCATCCGCGTCCAGACCGGCCCCGCAAGACCGACGATCGGGCCCATCACGATCGCGTAGACGAGCTGGGAGGGGTGGAACGGATAGGTGCCGACGTGGTAGGTCGGACCCGTTCCGAGGTACAGCCAAGCGACCGCCGTCGCGGTCACCGACATCAGCAGCGCGGGCAGGACCAGCGGCAGCGCGAGCGTCCCGAGCATGACCTCGACGGCGAGCAGCGTGCCGCCGAGCGGAACGTTGTAGACGGCGGCGAACCCGGCGCCGACACCGGCGGCGACGAGCAGCCGGCGCTGCCAGGTCGGCAGGCCGGCCCAGATCGCGACCCGGCTGGCGGTCGCCGCCCCGAACAGTTGCGGCGCGGCCTCGCGCCCGAGCGAGACCCCCATCCCGACGGTCACGATCGACAGCACCCCGCGGGCGACGCTGGCCGGCCACGAGAGTCTCGCGCCATGCAGCCAGATCGCCTCCGTGACCTCGCCGCCGTCGGCCGGCAGGCGGCCGAGGAGCCGCAGCCCGACGATCACGACGACGGCTGCCAGGAGCAGCGCGACGATGTGGCGCCACCCGGGCGATTCGCTGACGATCTGCTGGAGCGTCGCCCCGCTGTGGCCGTAGGTCAGACGCTCGGTCAGGCGCAGCAGCGCGACGAGCGCAGCCGCTCCGGCGCCCGTGATCGCGCCGAGGACGATCACGATGCCCCAGAACCGGGCGCTGTAGGACGCGATGATCCCGAGCCCCGAGACGTTCGGCTGGGGCGAGCGCCAGCGCCCCCCGCCGTCGAGCGGGGGCGCGGGTTGGTCGGGCGCGCTCACGTCCCGGACTCTAATCCGGGGTGCAGATCGCGGCTCAGCCGACGCGACTGGGGAGCGGTCGCCGCGCGGGTTCGCGTTCGCGACGGCGCTCGCCGCTCGGGATCAGCGACGTGCGCGCGGTGCCCCGGTAGCGAATCCGCGCGTGCACCGCGTCCGGGAGCGGCACGCCGCCGCCCGGCAGACCGTTGGGCTTGTCCGGCGTCGGCGTGCCGCCGTCACCGCCGTCGTCGTGGTCGTCGTCGGACGCGCCCGGCGGCCGTCTGCCGGGCCTGAAGATCAGCGCCGGGATCAACATCAACGCGGGCAGCGCAGCGATCGGAACGTAGGCGGCGCCTCCGCTCAGCAACGTCAGCAACGGCAGCACGAGCGCAGCAACGGCGATCAGGATCGAGAAGTGGCGTGAGCGTTCAGTGGGTCCCATGGCGATCGGGAGCCGGCGGGTCGCAACGTGATCGATGTGCCACCCGGTTGCTATGGACATCGGCAGCCTCGCCGCTGTCCTGAAGTACCCGGCGTCGCCTCTCTAACGTGCACAGCGTGCGTGCCGTCCCCGACGAGCCGAACGTGACGATCCGCCTGACGCCGGAGGGCGAGCCGGAGGTGGTGCTCGCGTTCCCGTACGACGGCCATCTGGTCGCCGCCGTGCGGACGCTGCCGGGCCGCAGGTTCGACTGGGACCGGCGCGAATGGTCGGCGCCCGGAGACGATTGGGTCGCCGCGCGGCTGGCCGAGATCCTGCGCCTCTATCCCGACCTGACGCGGAGCCCGGAGTTCGACGCGTGGCTCGACGCCGCCGAGAAGCGATGGGTCGGCTACATCCGCACGGCCCGCCACGACGGCCGCGGCTGGTGGGCGCTCGACACGCTCGCGGGGACGATCCCAGCCGCGCTCCTCGAAGACGCAGTCGAGCTCGACGGTCGCCGGCTCGTGCCGCTCACACCCGCCAAGGCGGAGGCCCTCCGGGCGCTTCACAACCCGCGTCTCAGCGTCGGCGCCCAGCGCTGCCTCGACGCCGTGGAGCACGGCGAGGAACCGCCGCCGTCGCGCCTGATCCTCGCGCGCGGAGTCGCCGGCGAGCGCTTCGTGCTCGAGGTCCTGTGGGACCCGGACGTCGCCGTCGCCTTCGAGGCTCTCCCTGGAGCCGCCCGCAACGAGCTCAAGCTCGATCCGTGGATCGCCGACCGGCTCGACGCGTTCCTCGCGCTGCACGGCGTCGCCGTCGCGTCCGCCGCCGCCGGTGAGCTCGAGCGCCTCAGCGACGAGCACCGTGCGGCGCAGCGCGCGATCGCGCACTCCCGCTCGCGCGCCGCCGAGCCGATCCCGGAGGCGGAGCGCGTGCTCGGCGGCGAGCTCGCCCCGTTTCAATGGGCGGCGGTCCGCTATGCGCTTGCGGCGCGGCGCACGTTCCTCGCCGACGAGCAGGGGCTCGGCAAGACGGTGGAGGCGCTCGCGACGCTCGAGGCCGATCAGGCCTACCCGGCCGTCGTGATCTGCCCGGCGGCGATGAAGCTGACCTGGGAGCGCGAGACCGCGCACTGGCTGCCGCACCGGTCGGTGGTCGTCTGCAGTGGTCGCAGCGCGATCCCCACGGCGGCCGACATCACGATCCTCAACTACGAGATCGTCGAGGCGCACCGCGAACTGCTCTCACGGCGCCGTCCCCGGGCGCTCGTCGCTGACGAGTCGCACTACTGCAAGAACCCCGCGGGCCAAGCGCACGCAGTCGGTCCGGCGGCTGGCCGAGGCGGTCGCGCCGGACGGGCTGAGGCTCGCGCTGACGGGAACGCCGGTGCTCAATCATGCCGACGAGCTGATCGCCCAGTTGCGCGTGATCGGCAGGCTGTCCGACTTCGGGTCGGGCGCCAGCTTCTCGCGCCAGTTCGAGGGCGAGCTCAGCGAGGAGCGGCTGCACTGGCATCTGCGCCGCCACTGCTTCGTGCGACGGCTCAAGCGCGAGGTGCTGCCGCAACTGCCGGCCAAGCGGCAGGTGGTTGTACCGGTTGCGCTGACGAACGAGCCCGAGTATCGGCTCGCCGAGGACGATGTGGTCGCCTGGCTGCGCTCGCAACCGCTCGATCTCGCCGAGCTCGACGCCAAGATCGCGATGGCGCTGCGCGCCGAGCGACTGGCGCAGCTGACCGCGCTCCAGCGACTCGCGGCCCGTGGCAAGCTCGCGGCCGCGCTCACGTGGATCCACGACTTTCTCGCATCGGGCGAGGCGCTGGTCGTGTTCGCCCGCCACATCGAGATCCAGCGGGCGGTCCTGGCCCGCTTTCCCGGGGCGCTGCACCTCCTCGGCCAGGATCCGATCTCCCGCCGGCAGGCGTCGATCGGCGACTTCCAGCGCGACGACGGGCCGCAGCTGATCGTGTGCGCGACGCGAGCCGCCTCGCAGGGGATCACGCTCACGCGCGCCTCCAATGTCTGCTTCCTCGAACTCGAATGGACGCCGGCGCTCCATGACCAGGCGGAGGACCGCTGCCACCGGATCGGGCAGAACGACTCGGTCACCGCGTGGTACCTGCTTGCGGCCGGGACGATCGACGAGACGATGGCCCGCCTGATCCAGCGCAAGCGCGCGGTCGTGAACGCCATCACCGACGGGCGCGAGCTGCCGGATGGAGGCTTGATCGATGGCGTCGTCCAGGAGCTGCGCGAAGGCAGGCCGTTTCGCCACCTCCGGGCGGTCGCCGGCGACGCCGGCGCGGATGCCGTCCGCGCAGCCGGCCGTGGCGCCCGTCGCCGCCACTGACGCCGTTTGCGATCATCAGTCGATGGACGCTGCCGGCTATTTCGACGACTCCTCGATCCTGCGCCGGGTCCATCGCGAGCAGGTGGTCGCCCTCGCCGGGCCGCGGGCACTGTTGATGCAGGCTGCCCACCCGGTCGCGTTCGCGGGCTTCTTCATGTCAACCGGGGCGCTCGACGACCCGTACGCCCGCCTCGAGCGGACCGCGAAGGTGCTGCACACGATCATGTGGGGCGCCCGCGCGGACGCCGATCGCGCGACCGGCGCGGTGCGGCGGATCCACGCCCGCAAGCGCGGCACCCTCCCCGATGCCGTCGGTGGGTATCCGGCGGGGACCCCCTGGGCCGCCGATGATCCGGCCCTGCTCCTGTGGATCCTCGCGACGCTCGTCGACTCCGTCTGGCTCGTGCACGGGCGCTACGTGCGTCCGCTCGACCGCGCCGAGCGAGACGCCTACTGGCAGGACATGCGCGTCGTCGGGCGGCTGTTCGGCCTCGGTGAGGGCGACATGCCCGAGAGCAGCCGCGGCCTCGAGGACTACGTCCGCGCGATGGTCGAGAGCGATCTCCTGCACGTCTCCGAGCAGGCCCGTGAACTCGGCATCCAGATCGTTCTGCACCCACCGGTCCCGCTCGCGGCGCGGCCTCTGCTCGAGCTTGCGAACTTCATCACCGTCGGCCTCCTGCCACGCCAGATCCGGCGCCAGTACCGGCTCGGCTGGGACCCGGTGCGGGCGGCGACGTTGCGTGTCGGCGCCGAGTACGCACGGCGTGTCCTGGTGCCCGTGCTGCCCGGCCGGATCCGTTACCGGCCGCGGGGCGACGGCGCCCTCGCCGTCGCAGCGTGAGCGCGTGAGCGGCGACCCGGTCGAGCTGCAGGTCGGCGCACGGACCGTTCGGATCTCGAACCCGGACCGCATCTACTTCTCGGCTCGGGGGGAGACGAAGCTCGACCTCGCCCGCTACTACATGAGTGTCGGCGACGGAATCGTGCGGGCGCTGCGCGAGCGACCGTGCATGCTCCACCGCTTTCCCGACGGCGTCGACGGCGACAAGGTCCATCAGAAGCGGATCCCGCGCGGAGCGCCCGACTGGCTCGAGACGGTCCGGATCCACTTCCCCAGATTCGACCGCACCGCCGACGAGCTGTGCGTGACCGAGCTCGCTGCCGTCATCTGGGCCGTTCAGATGTCGACCGTCGAGTTCCACCCGTGGAACTCGCGGCGCGCGAACGTCGAGCGCCCCGACGAGTGGCGGATCGACATCGACCCGGGCTCGGCGTGCCCGTTTGAGCGGGTGCGCCGCGTCGCCCACGCCGCCCACGAGCTGCTCGACGAGCTGGGCGCGGCCGGATGGCCGAAGACGTCGGGAGGCGACGGACTCCACGTGTATGTCCGGATCTCGCCTCGCTTCGGCTTCGGCGAGCTCCGTCGCGCCGCCCTCGCGTTCGCCCGGGAACTCGAACGCCGCCTGCCGGACGATGCGACGACGGTGTGGTGGCGCAAGGACCGCAACCCCGAAAAGGTGTTCGTCGACTACAACCAGAACGCGCGCGATCACACGATCGCGTGCGCCTACTCGGTCCGCGGTGTCCGGGACGGGACGGTCTCGACGCCGATCGCCTGGGGCGAGGTCGACGACGTCGAACCGCGCGAGCTGACGATTGCGACCGTCCCGGCCCGCTTCGCCCGCCTCGGAGACCTGCACGCCGGGATCGACGAAGCGGTGTTCGAGATCGACCAGCTGCTCGAGTGGGCCGAGCGCGAGGGCGTCGAGGTGCCCGACGGCGGCGGCTGACGCCGGCGCGTCCGCCTCGAGCGTGCCCTCCGCGTCAGATGCCGTCGGCCATGTTCGGTGGTGTCGGACGGCTGAGCACGATCTCGGGAACGTGGCAGTTGGGCGACACCCGGAGCACGAACCGGATCGCCTCCGTGACATCGCTGGTCTTCAGCATCTGCTCGGCGGGCACGGCCTCCTTCATGAACTCGGCCATGTCGGTGTCGACCCACCCGGGACAGAGCGCAACCGAGGCGATCCCTTCAGCGCCGAGCTCGCTGTCCATCGACTTGGAGTACGAGATCAGTGCGGCCTTGGTCGCCCCGTACACGGACAGCCACGGCGGGCTGATCACCCCGGCGATCGACGCCAGATTCACCACGACTGCCCTGCCGTGCTCGGCGGCCGCGGCGCGGAGCATGCCGAGCGCGTACCTGTAGAAGAGAATCGGGGCGCGGAGGTTGACGTCCATCTGCATGTCGATGAACTTCGGGTCGTGCTCTCCGGCGCTCGCTCCGATGCCGACGCCGGCGTTGTTGACGAGCACGTCGAGCCGCCCGAAACGCGCGTGGTGCGCTTCGACGACGGTGCGGACGCTGTCGGCGTCGGCGAGGTTGGCGGCGACGTGCTCGACCGCGGCGCCGAGGTCGCGCAGCTCCACGGCCGCCCGCTCGAGTCCATCCGGTTTGCGAGCCGTGATCGTGATGTCGTACCCCTCCTCGATCAGCATCTCGGCGATCGCGCGCCCGATCCCACGCGACGCCCCGGTCACGATTGCCGCCCTGTTCGCCATTCGCTTGCTCCTTTATCGGTCCACGCGCGTGCAGCCGGTGGCGCGGGCGCGCAGTCTACGCGCTGCTACGAAGTACGCTCCCAGGCCGATGCCGCTCCCCGGAAACCCCTCGGAGATCTTCCGCCCCGGACTGCTCCAGGGCCAGGTCGCGATCGTCACGGGCGGCGGCTCGGGAATCGGCCGGCGGACCGCGCTTGAGCTGAACGCGCTCGGAGCGCAGGTGGTGGTCTGCGGCCGCAGGCCCGAGCCTCTGGCCGAGACCGCGGCGCTACGGTCCGGTGCCCCCTCGATCGACCACGACACCTGCGACGTCCGCGAGGAGGAGCAGGTGCAGGCGTTCGTCGCGGGCGTGCTCCGGCGGCATCGTCGCATCGATCTGCTCGTCAACAACGCCGGCGGTCAGTTCCTCTCCCCGGCCGAGGCGATCACACCGAAGGGCTTTCGCACGGTCGTGCGCCTCAACCTCGAAGGCACCTGGCTGATGACGCACGCGGTCGCGACGCAGGCGATGATCCCGGCGGGCTCGGGGAAGGTCGTGACGATCACACTGACCCCGCACAACGGCCTTCCGGGAATGGTTCACTCCTCGGCGGCCCGGGCGGCTCAGGAGAACCTGATGCGCGGGCTCGCGACGGAGTGGGCTCGCCATGGGATCCGCCTCAATGCGATCGCGGCCGGGCAGTTCGCCACCGACACATTCATGAGCAAGTACCCGGAGCAGATCGTCGAGCTGGTCGCGGGGTCGATCCCGCTCGGCCGGCTCGGGCGTGCAGAGGAGATCGCCTGGCTCGTCGCCTTCCTCGCCTCCCCGGCCGGCGATTTCCTGACCGGCACCGTGATCTCGGTCGACGGCGGCCGCGACAACTGGTTCGGCCGCTGGCCCCCGGACGGCGCCACCGACGCGCGGGGCGAGCCCGTCGCCGAGCCACGCGGCGCCGACCGCGCGTGATCGAGCGTGCCCGTACGCCCGCTTCGGCGGGCGGTCGCTACCAGCGTCCGCGGTGGACGACGTCGTCGAACGGCCGGCGGTTCGGGCGCCTGATCGGCGCGAGCGGGCGGTCGCCCGGATAGCCGAGGTCGATCACGAACGCGAGCCGCTTGCCAGCGGGCAGGCCGAGGAGGTCGCGGGCCTTGGCCTGATCGCCGACCGACGAGTGACCGGTGCCGACGCCGTGATCGGCGGCAGCGATCATCATCGCCATCGTCGCCTGCCCGAGGTCGTACTGCGCGGTCATCCGGACGCGCTCCTCCTCGAATTCGTCGGTGACGAGCCCGATCGCGGCCGCGGCCTCGGCGATGTGGCCGCCTCCCTGCCAGACGGTCGCAAGCTCGCGAAGCTGGTCGGGCTCGGTCACGACGACGAAATCCCACGGCTGCATGTTCTTCGCCGAAGGGGCCCGGCGGCCGGCCTCGAGGATCCGGTCGAGCACCTCGTCGGGCACCGCCTCGGCGGCGAAGCTGCGGATGTTGCGGCGCGCTCTGATCGCGTCCCAGGTCTCCATGCTGATCGTCCTTTCGTTCGGCGTGGCTGTCGGTCTCCGGAGAAGGGACCGCCGCCGGCTTTCAGGGGGGCCGTAGCTCATCATGCCGGGGCAGATGCGCAATCGGGGCAAACCCGTCCTTCCGAAGTTGGCGTACCCCATCGACTGGTCCTCGATCGGTCTGTGCAGTCGCGAGCTGCGCCGGGCGGAGCTGGAGAGGTTGATAGCAGCCATGCGGATCGCGCCCGCCGCGCGGGCGCGATCCGCAGAGCTGGGGGAACTACGGCTTGACGACCATGCGGCTCACCCCCTCTCCGCTCTGCGGACGACGTAGAGGAGCTTCGACTGCTCGCCCTCGTCAACGTGGTTATGAAGCTGACATCCCGTCGTCTGCCCGACGACCCGGACGATCTCGAGACCGGCCATCTCGCAGGCGGCGGCGATCTCCCGCTGCGAGTGGTGGCGCTGGACGTGCACGCTGGTCCTTCCCGGCTGTCCCGATCCGCGGACCGGCGCGACGGCCGCCGCGTAGTGGCCGGCCGGCGTGCGGCCGTGGCCTCGCCACCGCAGGCGCCCGTCGCCGGCGTCGAACTCGCTGCCCGCCGAGAACAGGTCGCGATACGTCGCGATCGTGTTGACGTCGAAGACGCCGACGCCGCCCGGCGCGAGCACGCGGGCGAAGCTCGCCATCGCAGCGTCGAGGTCGCCGTCGCCGGTCAGGTAGTTGACGGCGTCGTCGAGACACGTGATGAGGTCGAATGCAGGGAGATCAGGCAGCGACCGCATGTCTGCGATGAACACGGTCGCGCGCGCACCAAGCCGCATGCGCGCGCGCCGTGTCATCGCCGGCGAGAGGTCACAGGCCCAGACCTCGTAGCCGCGCCGGACCAGCGGCAGGGCGCTCTTGCCGGTACCGCAGCCGACGTCCAGAACCCGACGTCGGGCGGGGGCGACGAGCGCCGATGGCCCAGCGAACCCCGCCCCCTCGGCGAGCTTCAGGACGCGTTCGAGCCACGTGTCGTGGTCGTAGTCGGCGGTCAGAAGGTCGTAGTACGACGCGCAGTTCTCGTACGCGCTCAGGGCCAGCGGAGGTGCAGCCGGCAGGCCCGGGAGGGTGGTCTTGGGGCTGAGTAGGGCAGTCATTAACCACTACGACCCTCCATATGCTCAAGATCGTTTCATTGCGACGATGATCTTTGAGGATCCGTGGCGGCGCAATCGTGAGCAACGCTGATGCAGCCTGTGACTGGGCGGAGCTCAGGCGATCTTGCGTGGGTGAGGCGATGGCCATCCTCAGGAATCGCGAGGACGCCGAGGAGGCGGCGCAGGAGGCGCTGCTGCGTTCCTGGCGGCGGCTGACACAGTGCCGAGCCGACGACCCGCGCCCGTGGGCGCGCCAGATCAGCCGCAACGAGGCGCTCAGAATCGCCGCGCGGCGCGCGAAGCGGTCGGTCGAGGTGCCGACCGAGGTGATGCCGGAGGGAAGTTGCGTGGATCACGAGCTCGAGCGCCTGCCGGCGTCAGAGACGCTCCGGGGGGCCCTGCGCCAGATCAGCGCCTCCGATCGGCTGATGATGCAGCTGCGCTACGGGGAGGATCTGACGCAACCGCAACTCGCGGACCTGTTCGGCATGCCCGAGGGGACGGTCAAGATCAGGCTTCATCGGGCTCGGGCGAAGATGCGCTCCCTGCTGGAAGCCGACGCCGAACTCGCACATGCGTGATCATCCACCGTTGAAGCGTCTGCTCAGGCGATCGTTAGTACTCAACGCCTGTTGTACAAATCGGCCGGCGCCGCTAGAGTCAACTTTTCAGAATGGGCGTGGATTCCATGATGCAGTCGATGCCGACACGGCATGTCACGGACAGCCGGATCATTCGCGCGCTCGCGCATCCGCTGCGAGTCGCCGCGCTGACACTGCTCGATGAGCGCACGATGAGCCCGAAGGATCTCGCGGAGCATCTCGGCGTGCCCCTCCCGCTCGCGAGCTATCACGTGCGCCGGCTCTATCAGCTCGACCTGATCGAGCTTGTCGACACCAAGCAGCGACGCGGCGCGCTTCAGCACTTCTATCGCGCCCGTCAGCGCCCGACGATCTCCGACGAGGAGTGGGCACAGGTTCCGGCGATCGTCAAGCGCGAGCTGATCGCGGCGACGCTGGCACAGACGAACGCGGAGATCGCGTCCGCCGCGTCCGTCGGTGGCTTCGACCGCGAGGACATCCACGCGAGCCGGACGAGCTTCCACACCGATGAAGAGGGATGGCGCGAAGTCGCGACGCTCCTGGCCGACACGCTCGAGCGGATCGAGGAGATCCAGGAGCGAACGGCCGCGCGACTCGCCGAGCAGCCGCATGACCGGTCGGAGACGCTGCGCGCCTCTGCCGTGATGATGCTGTTCGAAGGTCCCGTCCCGGGCTTCGTGGCCGGCCGCGCCATGGACGACGGCGCCGTCGCCGCCGGTCAGCTTCACCACGACTGACGATCGCCCCCGCCGGCGTTCGGGCATCTAGCGCCGCGTTCGGGAATCCGAGCGCGTCGAACCTCTCGGCCGTCTCGAGCCCCCGTCACAGAGCGGCTGATTTCGCTCCGAGGTATTGACGGAATCCATTGCTAAAGATAATCTGACCAATGCAGGCCATCACAGCGAGCTGAGGGCAGGCCCCCGCCCCCCCGGGCCGACCTTGGCGCTGCTTTGTCCGGGGGGCGGCTCAGCGGGAATGGGGCCGCCCCCCGGCTTTGCGGTCGGTCTGGTTCGAGCCACGACTTGGATCGAGCGTCGAGGTTCGTCACGTGCGCCTGCAGCGGGTGGCCCCCCGCCACTTGGATACAAAAAGCGTCCGTCCAGGGCACTTTTTGTATCCAAGTGCCCGACACCACAGAGCCAGCCGGTGCGGTCGGTTTGGGTCGGTGCTCGGTCGGTCGCCGCGGTCGGCCGGCGCGCTGGATCAGGCAGCGTGCGCGGAGACGCTGAACGCGGCGCTGAACTCGGACCCAGGCTCAGCGAAGCGCAGCCCGCGACCCGAGCGCAGCGCGTCGATCGGCGCGGTCATCGGCTCAAAGCAGACCAGCTCGCCGGCGGGCGGCGCGAACACCTGCGCCGTGTCGTAACCCCGCAGCCAGGCGACCTCGACGCGGCGCTCGCCGTCATCGACGGCGAAGACGGGCCGGTCGCCGGCGAGACCTTCGTAGCAGTCGTCGAAGCTACGCGCAGCAAGCGGCCCATCGAGCGCACCGGGCGCGATCTCCTCCTGCTCGCCCGTCGGGACCATCTGCTCGGAGAGGATCGCCCGCCGTGTGACGGGGAGCGTCACGTCCCAGGCGCCGCGGGGCGCTCCGGCGAGCGAGAAGTACGGATGAAACCCGAACGAGATCGGCACGCGCTCAGCGCCGGTCGGAGTGACGGTCAGCTCGATCGTGAGCACTGCCGCCGCGAGCCAGGCCCGGTAGGTGATCCGGTGCGGGAACGGAAACAGCGCGAGCAGATCCGGCAGCGCAGCGAAATCGAGCTCGGCGATGACCGAGGCGCTGTCCCGATCGACCACATGCCACTCGGTGCTCGCGGCCAGCAGGCCGTGGATGGGGAGGCCGGCGGGGCCATCGCGGTGGATCAACGCCGCGCCTGGGTCCAGCTCCACGCGCCGCCCCGCGATCTCGTAATCCCAGCCGGACAGCCGGTTCGCCCACGGGTGCAGCAGCGGAATCCCGAACGTCGAGCCGTGGACCGCGTACGCCTCGGGTCCGCCGCGCTGGGCGAGCAGCTCGGCGCCGTGATGGCGCATCGAGCTCACGACCATTCCGAGCCCGGTCAGGTAGGTGACCTCGAGCTCTCCGCCCGGGTCGTTCAACGTCAGCTGGCCGTATTCGCCCATCGGCGGCCCATCATCCCGTATTTCGCAGGCCGCTGGCGATCCCGTTGATCGTCAGCAGGCTGAGGCGCTCGAGCTGCGCGCCGTCGCGACCCGCGCCGCCGTCATCGACGCCCGCGCGGCTCCGACGGAGCAGCTCGATCTGGATGAACGAGAGCGGGTCGACGATACGGGTTGCGCCGATCGATCGACGCCTGCAGCACCGGCTCACCGTCGAGCAGGCGGGCCGTGCCACGGACGCGCAGCAGCTCGGCCCGTGTCAGCAGCAGCTCGGCCTCGAGCGTCTGCCAGATGCGCTCGCGGGCAGCGCCGCCGTCCCACAGCGAGATGTAGCGCCGCGCGATGCCGAGGTCCGCCTTGGCGCAGGCCATCTCAGCGTTGGAGAGCAGCGTCGAGAAGAACGGCCACTCGCTCGCCATCGCGCGGAGGACTCCCACGCCGTGCGCCTCGCGCGCCGCGGCGAGCGCGGTCCCGAGGCCGAGCCACGCGGGCAGGACGATCCGCGACTGCGTCCACGAGAACACCCACGGGATCGCTCGCAGCTCGTCGATCCCGCCGTCCTGGGAGCGCCGCGCCGGCCGCGAGCCGAGACGGAGTCGTGAGACCTCCTGCACCGGCGTGACGGCCAGGAAGAAGTCAACGAACTCCGGGTCATCGTGCACGACCTGCCGGTAGGTCGCCGCCGAGGCGCGCGCCATCTCCTCGACGATCTCCTCGAACCGGGCGCGCCGCTCGCGCTCGAGGCCCGGATCGCGAATCCGCCGGCGGCGAGCGTCGCGCTGGTCGC
Organism: uncultured Solirubrobacterales bacterium; assembly: GCA_963705995.1. Classification (GTDB taxonomy): domain Bacteria; phylum Actinomycetota; class Thermoleophilia; order Solirubrobacterales; family Solirubrobacteraceae; genus Palsa-465. Next base: position 45,722 of record CAVPLN010000002.1, on the reverse strand, counting down.
CAGCTCGAGCTCGCGATGAGCGATCTCGGCGACCGTGTACTTGGCAGTCAGCACCTCGCCCTGCTCGGTCATCTTCAGGCGCCCTTCGACGGTGCCGGGCGGCAGCGCGAGGATCGCGCCGTTCGTCGGCCCGCCGCCGCGGCCGACCGCGCCGCCGCGGCCGTGGAAGAAGCGTCCACTGCACGCCGTGCTCGCGCGAAGCACGGCGGCGAGCTTGCTCTGGGCCCGGTAGGCCGCCCAACCGGAGGCGAGGTAGCCGACGTCCTTGTTGGAGTCCGAGTAGCCGATCATCACCTCCTGCTCGTCGCCGACGGCGCGCAGCGCCGCGCGGTAGACGGGCGTCGCGAGCAGCGGTCGCCATCGTCGCCGGCGGCGCCGGCAAGCGTCGCACCGGCCTCGAACAGCGGCACGATCCGCAGCTCCGTGCACTCGCCGCCCGGGCCCGCGCGAGGCTCGTCTCCTTCATCAGCAGCAGCACCTCGAGCAGGTCGGCGGGCCCCTCGGTGCCGGAGATGACGTAGGCCTCGATCGCGCCCGGATGCGATCCGGCCAGCGCCTGCTTGATCGTCCGAAAGGTCTCGATCGTCGCCCGCGTCGCCGCCGAGAAGCGCGAGATGTCGGCGGGAATCAGCGGCCGCCGGTCGGCGATGTGGCGGCACAGGAGCTGATGACGCTCGGCCGCGGGAAGGCGCTCGTAGTCCGGACAGACATGCGAGGTTGCCGAAGACCTCAGCCAGCGCCGCCCGGTGGACGCGCGCGTGCTCGCGGATGTCGAGCGTGGCGAAATGAAAGCCGAACACCTCCACCTGGCGGATCACGTCGCGCAGATCCCCGGCGGCCGTGAAGGCGCCGCCGCATTCGCGGCAGGGAGCGCTCGACCGTCGACAGGTCCGCGAGCAGCTCGGCGGGCGTCGCGTAACCGAGACCCGAGTCGTGGAGCGCCGTCGCCCGCACCCGCTCACGCATGAACGTGAGCGCCCGCCGGTACGGCTCCTCGGGGTTCAGGTGAGCGAGCTGCTCGGCGAGCGCGGGGAACATCCGCTCGCCGCAGGCGAGCAGCGGCTCGAGCAGCGGTGCCGTGCCACCGACGCGGTCCGACAGCGACAGGCGGCCCGCGATCAGCTCGACGCGGGACTCGAGGAACCGCAGGCAGTGCTCGCGCATCAGCTCGAGTGCCTCCGCGGTCGTCTCGGCCGTCACGTACGGATTGCCGTCCCGGTCACCGCCGATCCACGACCCGAAGCGCAGCAGCGGGGGCACCGGGCCCGCCGCCAGCTCGGGCAGCGCTCGGCGAGCGCCTGCTCGAGCTCTCGGTAGACGAGCGGGACGGCCTCGGCGAGCGTGCTCGTGAAGTGGACGAGCCCGCCGCGGACCTCGTCGAGCACCGTCAGGGAGGCCGCCCGGAGCTCATCGGAGCCCCACAGCTCCTGCACCGTCGCGCGGATCCGCCGGCCGGCCTCGTCCTGATCGCGAGCGAGCTCGTGGTCGAGCGCGCGCAGCTCGCGGAAGATGCGAGCCTGCTTGTCGATCGTCGTGCGCCGCCGCGCCTCGGTCGGGTGCGCGGTCATCACGAGCCTGATCTCGGCGCCGGCGAGCAGGCGGGCGATGTCCTGCACGGTCTGCCCGTGCTCGACGAGCTGGGCGATCGCATCCGCGACGCCACCGCGCCGGGGCTGCGGCGCCTCGCGAGCGGTCCGCGCCCGGATCCGCCGGACCCGCTCGTTGTCCTCGGCCAGGTTGACGAGCTGGAACCAGCGGGTGAGCGATCGGATCAGCAGCTCGAGCTGCTCCAGATCGAGGCCGGCGATCAGCTCGGCGAGGGCGTCCCCGGCGGACTCCTCGCCGGCGAGGGCGTCCCCGGCGGACTCCTCCGCGGCACGGGCACGCCGCGCCAGCTCGACGGCACGGTCGCGCAGCGCGATCACGTGCCCGGCCCCGCCGGCGGCGATCACCTCGTCGAGGATCTCGGCGAGCAGGCGCTCGTCGTCCTCGAAGTCTCGCAGCGCAGTCGCGGCAACGCTCGGCTCGGGGACCGCGCCTCGATTCGCGGCGGGCTGGGAGAGCGGCTCAGGCAGCGGCTTGGGCAGCGGCTCGGGACAGCTGTTCGAACTGCTCGTCGTCGAGCTCGATCGCCGCCGCAGCGAGGTTCTCCTCGAGGTGGGCGACCGACGATGTGCCGGGGATCGGGAGCATCACCGGCGAACGCCGCAGCAGCCACGCGAGTGCGAGTTGCGAGGGGGTCGCGCCATGCTCCTTCGCGGCGGTTGCGAGCGCACCGCCCGGCTGGGCGAGATCGCCGGTCGCGAGCGGGAACCAGGGGATGAAGCCGATCCCGTGCGCCTCGCAGTGCTCGAGCAGCGGCTCGGCGGTCCGGTTGGCGATGTTGTAGAGGTTCTGGACCGAGACGATGGTCGCGTGCTTCTGGGCCTCCACGAGCTGCTCGACGGTCACCTCGGAGAGGCCGATGTGCCGGATCAGGCCGTCGCGCTTCAGTTCGACGAGCGCCCCGAGCTGGTCGGCCAGCGGGACCTTCGCGTCGATCCTGTGCAGCTGGTAGAGGTCGATCCGGTCGAGCCCGAGGTGGCGGAGGCTGAGGTGGCACTGCTGGCGCAGGTACTCCGGGCGGCCGACCGGCTCCCACCGGCCGGGCCCCGAGCGCGAGAGGCCGCCCTTGGTGGCGATCACGAGTCCGTCCGGGTAGGGGCTGAGCGCCCGCTTGATCAGCATCTCCGCGACGAACGGGCCGTACGCGTCGGCGGTGTCGATGAAGTTGACGCCGAGCTCGACGGACCGCCGCAGGACGCGGATGCACTCATCGGGGTCGGCCGGGTCGCCCCACACGCCCCGGCCGGTCAGGCGCATCGACCCGAAGCCGAGCCGGTTGACGGGGAGGTCCCCACCCAGCTCGAACGTGCCGGAGGCGGATACGGGCGTCGCGGCCACGCCATCAGCCCCGCATGTCGACGGGGTACACCCGTGTCGGCTCGATCGTGACCACCATCCGGGTCTCCCCGGGCTGGTCGTACTGGCGGATGTCGGCGCTGTACTTGGCGCCCACCCGCGACGCGAACTCGTAGTCGTCGTCCGGCTCCACGGTCACGTTGCCGCGGACCTCGAGGTAACGGAACTGGCTCGCCGGGTCGAGGATCAGGAGGCTCGCCTGCGGGCGCTTGAGCAGATGCTTGGTCTTCAGGCGAGCGCTGCTGAGCGACAGCTTCAGCTTGCCGTCCGCGTCGTGCAGGAACCAGGTGAGCGTCGACTGCGGGATGCCGTCGCCGCCAATCGTCGCCAGCGAGGCGACCGGTGCGTCCAGAAGGTCGCGGTGGGATTCGGGGAATGCGGTCATGCCGACAATTGTTGCGGACGAAACGATTTGTACGCTGTACGTCGTGCAACTCGCCCTGATGATCGAGGGCCAGGAGGGCGTCACCTGGCAGCAGTGGGTCGCGATCGCGCGCGCCTGCGAGCTGCACGGCGTGCCCACGCTGCTGCGCTCAGACCACTACATGACCCTGCGCGACGACCGCTCCGATCGTGACGCGACCGATGCCTGGGGCCTGCTGTGTGCGCTGGCCGCGGTGACCGACACGCTCCGCCTCGGGACGCTCGTCTCACCGGCGACGTTCCGTCACCCGTCGGTGCTGGCGCGACTCGTCGCGACCGCTGACGCGATCTCCGGCGGCCGCGTCGAACTCGGGCTCGGCGCCGGCTGGCACGAGCGCGAGCACGCCGCGCATGGTTTCCCGTATCCCGACACGAGGACGCGGATGGACCTCCTCGAGGAGCAGCTCCAGATCGTGCTCGGCAGCTGGGCGGAGCGCGAGTTCTCCTTTGCCGGGGAGCATTACCGGCTGCAGCACGGCGATGCGCGACCAAAGCCGGTGCAGGCGCCACACCCGCCGTTGATCATGGGTGGCGCGCTCGGGCCGCGCAGCGCCCGCCTCGCCGCCACCTACGCGGACGAGTACAACGTGCTCTCGGCGACGCCCGAGGCCGTGCGGGAGCTGCGCCGGCGGCTGGCCGCCGCGTGCGAGCGCGCCGGCCGCGCGCCGATCCCGCTGTCGGTGATGACGGTCGTGATCGCCGGCCGCGACCGTGCCGATCTCGAGCGGCGCACTGCCGCCGTCGCAGCGATGCGCAACGTCAGCGCCGAGGAGATGCTCGCGGATGCGGCGCCCGGCTGGGCGCTGATCGGACTCGTCGACGACGTCGCCGAGCAGCTGCGGGCGCTGCGCGAAGCGGGCGCCGCGAGGGTGGTCTGCCAGCACTTGGCGCACGCCGACCTCGACTTCATCGAACTGCTCGGCCGCGAACTCGCGCCCCGCGTGGGCTGACGGTCGCTCACGCCACACCGTCGCCCGGGCCGTCGAGCAGATCGGCGAGCTCGAGCCAACTCGCCTCGAGCGCCTCGCGCGCCGCGATCGCCAGCTCGAGCTCGCCGCCGAGCGCGGCGAGCCGGACGTGGTCGGTCGCGCTCGCCCCCATCTGCTCCTGGAGCTCGCGCTCGCGCGCGATCCCCCGCTCCACCTCGCGCTCGAGCCGGTCGGCCTCCTTGCGGGCCACCCGCAGCTCGGCCCCGCTGCGTCGCCGCTGCATCGCGGCGGCCGGCCCGCTGGCCGGCCGTGCCGGCGGCGCGGGCCCTTTGGAGGCGACCGCGACCGGCTCCGCGAGCCGCTCGCGAGCGAGCTCGAGATACTGGTCGATCCCGCCCGGCAGGTGTGCGACCTGACCGGTGGCGGTCAACGTGAACACGTTGTCGCAGACGCGCTCGACGAAGTAGCGGTCGTGCGAGACGACGACCAGCGTCCCCGGCCAGCCGTCGAGCAGGTCCTCGAGCGCGGTCAACGTGTCGATGTCGAGGTCGTTGGTGGGCTCGTCGAGGAGCAGCACGTTGGGCTCCGCGAGCAGCAGGCGCATGAGGGCCAGGCGCCGGCGCTCACCGCCCGAGAGGTCGCCGACGCGCGTGCGGGCACGATCGCCGCGGAAGCCGAAGCGCTCGAGGAGCCGGGCAGCGCTGATGCGGTGGCCACTTGCGAGCGTCGCCTCTCGCCTGATCCGCTCGAGTGAGACGAGGACGCTCAGCTCCGCATCCGCCGTCACGGCGGAATCCTGGAGCAGGTGGGCGAGCCGGACCGTCTCGCCGCGCTCGACCCGCCCGCGCGCCGGGGCGAGCTCGCCCGCCAGCAGCGCCAGCAGCGTGCTCTTGCCCGAGCCGTTGGCCCCGACGAGCGCGACCCGATCGCCCGGACCCAGCAGCCAGGTCAGACCGTGGAGCAGATCAGCGCTCTGGGCGCTGTGGCGAAAGCTGACCGCATCGGCTTCGATCACCTTGTTGCCAAGCCGCGCCGCGGCGAAGCGCAGCAGCTCGACCGAGTCGCGGGCAGGAGGCTCGTCGGCGATCAGCGCCGCCGCCGCGTCGATCCGGAACTTCGGCTTGGTCGTCCGCGCCGGCGGGCCGCGCCGCAGCCAGGCGAGCTCCTTGCGGACGAGCTGCCGGCGGCGGTCGCCGCGCACGGCCTCACGCCGGTCGCGCTCGGCGCGCGCGAGCACGAACGCTGCGTAGCCGCCCTCGTAGCGGTGCACCGCGCCATCAGCGACCTCCCAGGTGTCTGTGCAGACCGCGTCGAGGAACCAGCGGTCGTGGGTGACGACGATCAGCGTGCCGGCGCGCGCGGCCAGATGCCGCGCGAGCCAATCGATCGCCTCGACGTCGAGATGGTTGGTCGGCTCATCGAGGAGCAGCAGCTCAGGCACGTCGAGCAGCAGCCGCGCGAGCGCGATCCGCCGGCGCTCGCCGCCCGACAGCGTCGCCACCGGCGTCTGCAGCCCCGCCGCGAAGCGCGCGAGCGCGACCCCGCCGAGCAGACCGTCGAGGACCTCGCGGAAGGCGCGGTCGCCCGCCCATTCGTGCTCGGCGCGGCCGCCGACGAGCGCCGCACCGACCGTCTCGAAGCCATCGAGCTCGTCCGTCTGAGCGAGCAGGGCGCAGGCGAGACCGCGCTCGCGGATGACGGCCCCGGCGTCGGGCTCCTCCGAGCCCGCGATCAGCGCCAGCAGGGTCGACTTGCCCTGGCCGTTGGCGCCGACGACGCCGATCCGTTCCCGCGCCGAGACCCCGAGCGTGATCCCGGCGAGCACCGTCCGGGCCGCGTAGCCCTTGACGACGCCGTTCAGGTTGACGAGGTTGCGGGCCACCCGGCCTCAACGACCTCGAGGACGCGAGTGCCATGGCGTTCGATGAAGCTGGGGCCGATGCCACGGATCGCGGCAAGCTCGGCGAGGCTCTGTGGCCTTCTCGACGCGATCTCGGCAAGCGTCGCGTTATGGGCGACCGTATACGCGGGCTTCCCGTCCGACGCCTGCGCACGCCAGGCGCGAAGCGCGTCGAACAGCGCGCGATCGCCCTCGGGCAGCGATTCCGGTGCGATCGCGGGGCCGCGGGTCCGGGCGACCGGCACGCTCGGATCCGGGAGGCCGATCGTGTCCGGGTCACAGACGTCACAGCAGCGGCCGAGGGGCGCTGTGGCTCGATCGTCGCCAAAGTGATCGAGCAGCATCCGCCGCCGGCAGATGTCCGCTCCCGAGCTGAAGCGTTCGATCGCGTGGTACGCGCGCCAGGAGCGGTCCGCCGCAGCGCGGCAGATCGCCGCGACCTCGCCGGCCGCAGCCCGCTCGGCCCGCGTGATCCGCAGCCGGCCACCGGGTGCCGGCTCGAGCGTCACGAGCCCGGCACGCTCGGCGATCCCGAGGCAGATCCGCTGGCGATCGTCGCGCGGAGCCTCGATGATCTCGTCATCGGCGAGCCCGCCGACGTACCCGATCACGTCGCCCACCTGGACGGTCCCCTCCCTGATGAACGTCAGCAGCCGCCCCAGGTCGGCGCGGCTGGCGAGCAGGATCGCGCGCGCTTGGAGCCCGTCCCGGCCGCCGCGCCCGGCCTCCTGGTAGTAGGCCTCGACGCTCGTCGGGATCGACCAGTGGATCACCGCCCGGACGTCGGCCTTGTCGACCCCCATCCCGAATGCGTTCGTCGCGACGACGATCTCGGCGTCGCCGTCCATGAACCGCCGCTGGGCGGCCCCACGCTGCTCCGCGGCCATGCCCGCGTGGTACCCGACGGCGGACAGGTGCTCGGCGGCGAGCGCCTCCGTGACCGTCTCCACCTCGCGACGCGTGCCGCAGTAGACGATCGCCGGGCGCAATCCGGGGTCGGCCAGCGCGGCGCCGACGAGCGCGAGCTTGCGCGCGCGCGAGCCCGGGCCGTCGAGCGCGATCACGTCGAAGCTCAGATTGGGCCGGTCGAAACCGGCACGCAGGACGAGTGGATCGCGCAGCCCGAGCCGGCCGACGATCTCCTCGGCGACCTGCTCGGTCGCCGTGGCGGTGCACGCCATCACAGCGGGCGATCCGAGCCGCTGGATCACACCGCGCAGGCGCAGGTAGTCGGGCCGGAAGTCATGTCCCCATTCGGACAGGCAGTGGGCCTCGTCGACGACGAACAGGCCGACGCGCCGTTGCTCGATCGCCGCGAGGAAGGCGGTCGACGCGAACCGCTCCGGCGAGCAGAGCACGAGCCTGGCGGAGCCGTCACGGATCCGTGCGAGCGCGCGGGCCGCTGCGCCAGGCTCCATTCCCGAAGCGATCATCACGGCGGGATGGCCGCCGATCGCGAGCCGCCGGTGCTGGTCGTGCATCAGCGCGATCAGCGGGGAGACGACGACGGTGAGATCGTCGTCGGCGATCGCCGGGAGCTGGTAGCAGAGGCTCTTGCCCCCGCCGGTCGGCATCACGATCAGGCTGTCGCGACGATCGAGCGCCGCCTGCACCGCCTCGCGCTGGCCCGGACGGAACGACGCGAGGCCGAAGTGGGCGAGCAGCGCGTCTGGGTCCCGCGGGCCCTCATAGCGGCGGACGGCGCGCGCCTGAGCGTCGGCCAGCGCCCGGGCGGCGCCCGCCGACTCGTCGCGCTCGCTGCCGGAGAGCGTGCGCCACCGCTCGCGCAGCTGCTCGATCGCTCCGGCGATCTCGTCGTCGAGCCCGACGCGCTCGATCCGTTCGACGAGCTCGCGGGCGCGCGTGTCGAAGTCGGTGGCACTCATCGCGGCACCCTTCAATGTGGCACGCCCGCCGGATCTCCCGCACCGCGGGAGCGGCAGGACCGGTCGGACGGGTCAGGTGACGCGCTGCCCGCGGTCGGGGCTGCGCGACTGCTTGACCGCGTACATCGCGGCGTCTGCCGCGTGGATCAGTGCCGCGGCCGAGTCCGCATCGGCGGGGTAAGCAGCGCAGCCGACGCTGGCACCGACGGTCAGCAGGCGGCCGCCGATCTCGAAGGGGTGGCTGAACGCCTCCGCGATGCGCGACGCGAGCGGCTCGACGCCGGCGTCGCTCGCGAGCAGGATCGCGAACTCGTCGCCGCCGAGGCGCCCGACGGAATCGCTGGCCCGGACGAGCTCGCACAGGCGCTGACCGACCGCCACCAGCAGCTCGTCGCCGACATCGTGACCGAACTCGTCGTTGATCGGCTTGAACCCGTCGAGGTCGATGTACATCAGTGCGACGCTCGCATCCGTGGCCGCCGCCAGGTCGACCGATGCGCGCAGCAGGTCCTGGAACTGGAGGCGATTCGCGAGTCCGGTGAGCGAATCGTGGAGCGCGTGCTGGGCGATCAGGTCGACGAGTCGCCCATTCTGGAGCGCGACCGCCGCCTGAGCGGCGACGCCGCGCAACCGCTCGAGCCGGTCCGGCGTCGGCGCGAAGCGCTCGGGATCTGCGACGACCGCGAGGATCAGCGCGCCGAACACACCCTCGGTGGAGACCAGCGGCAGGAGCGCCGCCGCCTCCGTCGCCCGACCCGCGAACAGCCGGCTGAGCTCCGGGCCCGGACCGCGGGGGCTCACGAGAACCACGTCGGACGCGCCGCTGACGAACTCGTCGAGCAACCCATCGGCGGCGAGCGCAGCGGCCAGCGCGCTCCCGGCCTCGCGGTCGGTGGCGCCGTCGCGCCCGCCACACGCGCGCGGCACGAACGTGCACGCCGCGCAATCCCAGAACAGCACCGTGACCCGGTCGCAGTCGACCACCAGCCGGACCGCGTCGAGCAGACGCAGAGCGACCTCGTCGGTCGGGCCGGCCTCCGCGAGCAGCTGCGAGAGCTCGAGCAGCGCCATCGCGCGCTGTCCGGCCTCCCGCTCATCGCTGACCGCCACGGCGGCGTCGAGCACGCCGGCGATGCAGTCGGCAGCGGCCTTCAGCCGGCGCCGCTCCTCGGGGTCGAACGACTCGCGGAACTCCCTGACCGCGACGAGCTCTCCGTACTCCCGGTCGTCCGAGCAGATCGGAACGCGCAGCCAGGGCTCTGGAGCGCCATCGCCGCCCGGGCGCGCATGGGCCGCGGGCCCCGCCCCATCCCCCTCAGCGCGCTGCAGCGTGATCCGCGCTCCATCCGGCAGGCGCACGCTCGTCAGGTGCCGCCGCGCGGGCACCTCCGCGGCGACGGCGTCGGCGAGCAGTTCGAGCAGAGGCTCGACGTCGCCGGCTGCGATCGCGCTGGCGGCCTGGCCGATCGCGGAACACAGGCGAAACGACGGCCCGGATGCAGGCGCGCAGCCACTACCAGGTTCCGCGCGCTGCGCGGCCATGACGCCCGGACTCTGGCTGGCCCCCACACCATTCTTGTCGGCCGATAGCCACAAGTTCCGTCCGTAGAAACTACGTAAATTCGACCTGCGCCCGACCCGGCGCGCTGCTGGCATCAGTGTGGAGGTCGGCCATCCGCTCGGGAGCGACCGCGCCGCGCCGTCACCGCGCGGACGATGACGGGCGGGCCGGCGGCGTCGACAGCCCGAGCCCAGGCGGCGGCGATCCGGCTCGAGCGACCGGGCATCACGCGCGCAAGGCGCTCTCGATGGAGCAGTCGCTCGCCCTGATGGACCTCGATCGACACGCCGTGAAGATGTTCGAGCGCGCGCAGCCGGAATGCCGAAGGCACCGGTGCTCGTGTGGCCACGGCCCCGGGGACGATCCAGTGGAGCGGCGCGGCGCAGACGATCGGGACCTGCGCGGCGGGCCACTCGCCCCAGGCGAGGTGGGCCCCGACCGCGAGCGCGACGTTGCGGCCCTGCACGGCCGCAACGTCGGCGGCCTCGGCGCCCTGGACCACGTTTCCGGCCGCGAACACGCCGCGCACGTTCGTGTGCCCGCCGGCGTCGATGCGCGGGCCGCGCGTTGCAGGGTCGAGGTCGATCCCAACTGTTCTCGCCAGCTCGTGATCGGGAATCCACCCGGCCGTGAGCACCACGAGCTCGCACTCCACCAGCTCGGTCGAGCCACGGTCGAGATCGGTCAGGGTGACCGCTTCGACGCGTGGCGCGCCGTGGATCTCACTGAGCACCGTCCGGGTCCGCAGCCGCGCGCCGTAGCGCACGACGCCCCCCAGGGCGAAGGCGGTGAGACTCTGATGACGCCGGTGCTCGGTCACCATCGCCACCGTGCGCGCACCCGCCTGCGCCAGCGTCGCAAGTGCCGAGTAGGAGACGTGCTCGGCCCCGACGACGACAGCGCGGCCGGCGAGCCGGACGCCATACAGGTGAACGAGCTGCTGCAGCATTCCAGTCGTGAGCACACCGTCCGGGCGGGTGCCGGCGATCAATCGCCCACTCCGCGGACGCTCGCGGCACCCGGTCGCGAGGACGACCGCCCCGGCGACGATCGACGAACGCCCGGCCGGCCCCGTGAGATCGAGCTCGAGCTGTCCGCGCCAGCCGGTGGCCTGCGTGCCGGTCCGCAGCTCCACGCCTGCGGCCACCGCGCGGTCGGCAAGCCGGCGCGCGTAGGCGGGCCCGCTCAGGCTCCGGTGCAGATCGCGCACGCCGAACCCGGGGTGCTCGCAGTGACGGGGGATCCCACCCGCCTGCTGCTCGCGATCGAGCACGACAACCCGGCCGGCGCCGAGCTGCCGCAGCGCTGTCGCAGCACTGAGCCCCGCCGGTCCGGCACCGACGATCACGGCGTCCGCGCGCTCCGCGTCCGCGCGCTCCGCGTCCGGGCGCTCCGCGTCCGGGCGCTCCGCGTCCGGGCGGTCTGCGTCCGGGCCGTCTGCGTCCGGCGGGGTGCCGTCGGCGACCCCGCTCACGCGGCGCCCTCGAGCTCGCGGCGCACCCGCGGCCCGCAGAAGCAGCCCTGGCAGCGGCCCATCTGCACGCGCGTGCGGCGCCGCAGGCCGTCGAGATCCCGCGGCGGCAGCGGACCGCGGAGCGCGTCGCGCAACTCGCCCCGGGTGACGCGCTCGCAGAAGCAGACAATCTCTCCGTACGCCGGATCCGACGCGATCCGGGCAGCGTCCTGATAGGGCCGCTGCGACCGCTCGCCGATGTTGGCCATCTGGACCTCGGGCAGCCCGGCGCCCGTCTCGCGCAGGTCGATCCCGGCGGCGCCGAGGGTGTCGCGGGCCCATTCGGCGATCGCCATCGACGAGGTCAGCCCGGTCGAGCGGATCCCGCCGGCACACAGGTAGTGGCTGTCGGGGTCGACGAGCAGCTGGTAGTCGGCGTGCTCGGTGGCAGCGCGCAGACCCGCGTAGACGGCGCTCACCTCGTGCTCGAGCAGCGCCGGCATCAGCCGCCGGCCATGCTCGATCAGCTGGGCGATCCCCGCGGCCGTCGACCCGGTCGCGCGCTTGTCCACGAGGTTCTCGGCGGTCGGACCGAGCATCACGTTGCCGAACACGGTCGGCGCGATCAGGATCCCCTTCGTCGCCGCTGTCGGGACCGGCAGCAGGATGTGGCTGACGAGGTCCCGCGCGAGCTTGTCGAAGACCAGCAGCTCACCCCGGCGGGGCGTGACGGTGAAGCCGTCGAAGCCCGCGAGACGGTGCAGCTCATCGGCGCGCAGGCCGGCGGCATTGACGAGCCAGCGCGCCTTGATCCGGTCGCGCGAGGTCTCCAGGCACCAGCCGTCCGGGGTCGCCGCGAGCCGGGTCACGGCCTCGTAGCGGCGGATCTCGACCCCGGCCAGGAGCGCCTGCGTCGCGAACGCGAGCGGCGGCGTGAACGGGCAGATGATGAACTCGTCGGGAACGTCGAGCGCCCCGAGCGCTCCAGGCCCGAGGTGCGGCTCGCGGCGGTAGAGCTCGGAGGCTCGCACCGGCCGCGCGCCGCCGTAGCCGCACGCGCGCGCGTTCGCCGCGAGCTGTGGCAGGCGCTCGAGCTCCGCCCCGTCCCAGGCGACGACCAGCGCGCCCGTCGGCTCGAGTGGGATCCCGACCTCCCGCGCGTAGGCGAGCAGCAGCGCACGCCCGCGCGCGATGAGCGACGCTTCGCGCGTCCCCGGCCGGGCGTCGAAGCCCGTGCACAAGATCGCGGTGTTCGCCTTGCTCGTACCGGCGCCCACGTCGCCGGCGTCGAGCAGCACGATCCGCAGCTCGAAGCGCGCGAGCTCGCGCGCGATCGCCGCGCCGACATCCCCCGCGCCCACGATCGCGATGTCGTAGCTGGGTCCCAGGGGGTCTATAGCGCGCTTTTCGTCCCGCGAAGTGCTCATCGCGCGCCAGCGTTGCACACGCTCGCGCCGGCGGCCAGCGGCAGCGGCCGGGCCTCAGACGAGCGCGGGCTCCGACTCGGCATCAGGGGCGACATCGGCGACGATGTCGTCGCCCTCGATCCGGAAGTGCGGCAGTCGCGTGTCGAGCCACGCGGGGATCCGCCATGTGGCCGGGCCGAGCAACTCCAGCACCGCGGGCAGCATCACGCAGCGGACCACGACCGCGTCAAGGAACACGGCTGCTGCGAGACCGAAGCCGAACTCCTTGATCGAGCGCTCGTTGCCGAGCATGAACGAGAGGAACACGCAGACCATGATCGCGGCGGCCGCGGTGATCACCCGCCCGGTGAAGGCGATCCCGTCGGCGACCGCGGCCGAGGCATCGCCGCGGTGCACGAACTCCTCTCGCACGCGGGAGATCAGAAACACCTCGTAGTCCATCGAGAGGCCGAAGACGACCGCGAACATGAGCACCGGGATCCACGGCTCGACGGGCCCCTTGGTGACGCCCACCAACCCCGCCAGGAAGCCGTCCTGGAAGACGAACACGGTCGCCCCGAGCGCGCCGCCGATGCTCAGCAGGTTCATCAGCCCGGCCTGCACGGGAATCACGACGGAGCGGAAGATCACGCAGAGGAGCAGCATCGAGACGACCACGACGATCGCGATGAAGATCGGGAGCTTCTTCGCCAGGACGGCGGAGAAGTCGATCGAGCCCGCCGTCAGGCCGCCGACGAGGGACGTGACCCCGAGCCTGCGGTCGAGCGAGGGGAGAACCTGGTCGCGGAGGCGGTTGACGAGGTCGGTCGTCGCCGGGTCCTGCGGTGCGGATCCCGGGAACGCCTCGAGGATCGCGACCCGGCCGGTGGCGTCGATCCGCGGCGGCGTCACGGCGACGACATCGCGGGTCTGCGACAGCCGTGTGGCGAGAGCCGGCAGCACGGTGCCGGCGGCGCCGGCGTCGGGAAGCTTTGTCGCGATCAGGAGGGGCCCGTTGAACCCGGGGCCGAAGCCCGCCGAGAGGAGGTTGAAAGCCCGGAGCGTGGTCGTGCCGGGCGGATCGTTACCGGCGTCGCTGCTCTGCAGGCGCATGCCGAAAACGGGGAGCAGGAAGACGGCCATGACGGCGAGCGATGCGACGGCCAGCCGCCACGGATGCGCCTGCACCGCCACGCTCCACCGCCGCCAGGCGGTCGGGCTGGGGTCGGCGCGGGCGCTCATCGCGACGGCGGCGTCGCCGGCGCTGATCGGGACGGCGTCGGCGGCGCTGATCGGGACGGCGTCGGCGGCGCTGATCGGGACGGCGTCGTCGTCGCTGATCGCGACGGCCGGCGCGGCGCGCCGGCGTGAAAACCGGCTCGGGCGCGCGATCCGCGTGCCGAACCGCGAGAGCATCGCAGGCAGAACCGTCAGCGAAGCGATCAGCGTCATCAGCACCGCGAGCACCGAGGCGATCGCGAGGCCGTACATGAAGGCGACGCCCGTCGCGAACATCCCGAGCAGCGCGACGATCACGGTCGCGCCCGCGAGCAGGATCGCCCGGCCGGAGGTGTCCATCGCATGGCACACGGCCAGCTCGACATCGCCGCAGCGGGCGTAGCTCTCACGGAAGCGCGTGACGATGAAGAGCGCGTAGTCGACGCCGACCCCGAGGCCGATCATGATCGCCAGCTCCGGTGCGACATTCGCCATGTCGGTGACGTGCGTGGCGAGTCCGACGAGCGCGATCCCCGTGATCAGCCCGAGGCCGGCGGTCAGCAGCGGCAGCCCGGCGGCGGCGAGCGATCCGAACGTCAGCAGCAGGATCACGAGCGCGGCGATCACGCCAACGGTCGTTGCCGGACCGATGGTGAATCCCTCAGCGTTCTCCATCACCTGGCCGCCGGCGGCGATCTGGAGACCGGGGACCCGGACCTTGGCGACCGCGTTCAGCACCGGCTTGCCGGTCGCGTCCGGGAGCAGATTCGCGCGGCCGTCGTAGAGCACGGTCGCGAACGCGGTCCTGCCGTCCAGCGAGACCTGGTGGGCCCCGGCCGCCGCGTACGGGCTCGTCACGGACAACACATGGGGCATGCGGCTGACCCTGGCGAGCAACGGCTCGACGACGTTGCGCACCGCCGGCGCCGTGATCGGGGCGCGCGCGTCGTGGAAGACGATCGTGTCCGAATCGCCGCTCTGCGACGTGAACTGGCTGGTCAGGAGGTCGACGACCTCCTGAGCCTGCGTCCCCGGCAGCGACCAGTTGTTCGCGTACTGGCGCCCGGCGGCGCCTGCGATCAGCGTCGTGGCGACGGCGAGCGCGAGCCAGCCCACGACCACCAGACGGCGGTGAGCGATGCACCAGCGACTGAAGGCGAGCATCCGACTCCTGATCGAGGGCGACGAGGGACCGACCGGCGACTCCGGCGCCCTGATAGTAGCTGTCGCTCGCAGTCGCAGGCTCCGGTCGGACCGGGTCGTTCAGACGGTTGGCCGCCGGACAATCCGGGAAGCTTCACGGTGACGACCGGAGTCTCATCGTGCGCGGGATCCGAACGTTCGATGCGGTCGACCTGGGCGCGTGTTCGCGGGAGATGCGAGCGGGCCTGTAGCATCCATAATGATTGAGTCCACAAACATACCGAGCTATCGCTCGGTCGGACGAACTTTGTCAAACCGTTTAGAATCTGTTGAGGCGCGAGGATGAGTCAGGCATCCACCGATCACATCTCAAATGGCAATCTTGCACGCGGTGCGGATCCGCCCCGCGCCGGTGGCAGTCGCCGCGCGACGGGGATCCGCGGCGCCGTGGCGGTTCTGGCCTCGGCGGCCGCCCTGGCGGCTCCGGCGGCTCTGCCCGGGCCCGCCGTAGCGGCCTCGCCCGGGATCACCGCGAAGCTGTCGGCGCCCACGCACACCCCGAAGGTCGGCGGGGAGAAGATCTCGATCACCGTCACCAAGGGCAAGCTGAAGCTGAGCGGCTCGGTCAAGTACCAGTTCTACTTCCCGGGGCTCGGGCTCGTCTCGACGCAACCTGGACACAAGTTCACGAACGGCCTGTACCGCGACACGCTGCTGTGGCCCGCGAGCGCTGTCGGGAAGAAGCTGACGGTGAAGATCATCATCACGACCCCGTACGGGACCACGAGCATCGACTACTGGTTCGAGGTCAGGGCGTAGGCATGCAACGGGCGCCGAGCGGAGCTGATCGCACCGGCGTGGAGGTGGACCGATGAGCGGCGTCAGAGTGGTCGCCGAACGCGTGTCGCGGTCCTACGGCCCGGTCGAGATCCTCCATCAGGTCAGCTTCCAGGTCGAGCCGGGCGAGATGGTCGCGATCACCGGACCATCGGGCTCGGGTAAGACGACGCTGTTGCAGCTGATCGGGGCGATCGACCGTCCGACCAGCGGACGCGTGCTCGTCGGCGACACCGATGTCGGCTCGCTCAGCAAGGCGGCGATCTTCCGCCGCCAGACGGTCGGTTTCGTCTTTCAGCTGCATCACCTGCTCTCGACGCTGACGGCGGCTCAGAACGTCGAGCTGCCGCTGGCCGCCGCACACGTGCCGCGGCGCGAGCGCGAGCGCCGGGCGCTGGCACTGCTCGACGAAGTCGGGCTCGGAGGCCGCGGCAAGTCGTTCCCCTCCGAGCTCTCTGGCGGCGAGCGCCAGCGGGTGGCGATCGCCCGGGCGCTGATCAACGAGCCTCCGCTCGTGATCGCCGACGAGCCCACGGGAGCGCTCGATTCCGTGGCCTCGATGCGCATCTGGGACCTCCTCTGCGAGGTCCGCGAGCGGCGCGGCGCGACGGTCATCTTCGCTTCGCACGCGGAGCTCCTCACCGAGCATGCCGACCGCGTCCTGCAGATGCTCGACGGGCGGCTGCTGGATGACGGCAGCTCGCTCGCGCTCGAGCGGGCGGGCAGCGAGGATCACGAGAGCCGGCGCTACCGCGGGCTTGGCGGCGTGGCGTGACCGCGGTCCTCCAAACGATCGGCAACATCCGCCAACGCCCCGTTCGCGCGATGCTGACGGCGCTCGGCACCGCGCTCGGCATCGCCACGATCGTCGCCCTGCTCGCCGTCTCGGACGGGGCGCAGCGCAGCGCTGGGCACCTGATCAACCTCGGCCCAGCCGACTTCGGCCTCTTCCAGAAGGACGCAGCCGATCCGACGACGTCCGTCCTGCCGGCGCGGCTGGTGCCGGCGATCGAGCGGATCCCGCAGGTCCAATCGGCCGAGCCGATGCAGCTGCTCGTCGGCACGATCAAGCAGTCGCTCGGCGCGATCGTGTTCGGCGTCCAGCCGCGCGGCTTCCTCGCCGGGAGGCTCGTGATCGTCTCGGGGAGGATGTTCACGGGCGCCAACGAGATCGTCCTCGGTGACGCGCTCGCGTCACAGATCCACGCGACGCTGGGTTCCTCCCTGCTCGTCGGGCACCGCCGGATGACGATCGTCGGGATCGACCACGTCGGGATCGCCTTCCAGGACGGCGGCGCCTTCATCCCGCTCGCGACGGCGCAGGCGATCGCCGGCGATCAGGGCGAGTCGACGACGATCGTCGTCCAGGCGCGGGCGACCGCCAGCCGCGACGCCGCGGTCCGCGCCGTCTCGCGGCGCTTCACGAACCTGACCGTGATCTCCGACTCCCAGCAGGCGACGCGCGCCGGAGCCAACAGCCAGCTGATCGCGAAGATGACGCTCGTGATCGCGGTCCTGGCACTGATCATCGGCGGCGTCGGCGTGATGAACACGATGCTGATGTCGGTGATGGAACGACGCAACGAGTTCGCGCTCCTGTCGGCGGTCGGCTGGAGCGGCCCCCAGGTCGCGGGCCTCGTCTTCACCGAGGGGGTGATCGTCAGCTTCCTCGGGGGGATCATCGGCCTCCTGATCGGCACGATCGGCGCAAGCGGCCTCGTCGATGCGCTCGGCGCGTCGGCGTTCGTGACCCCGGACGTGACCCCGTGGGACCTCGGCCGCGGTCTGCTCGTCGGGATCCTGATCGGGATCCTCGGCGGCCTGTACCCGGCCTGGCGCGCGGCCCACGTGTCCCCCGCCCAGATCCTCGCGCAGCGCTAAGTGGTCGGTTTCGAAAGTACGTGGACGGTTGGCGAGTGGCTGGGCGTGGATGGCGGGGGGCGGCGAACCAAGTCGTACTGGTGGTCCGGCGGGTTCGCCGCCGCCCGCCAGGCAGCCGGACGACTCGGGCGCGGCCCGTTCAGGCGAGGCGGGATGCCGAGCGGGCCGCAAGCCCGAGCAGACGCCGCCAAACGCCGCGTAATTGCGAAACCGTCCACTAAGCGATCGTCGGTCAATCAGGCGTAGGTCTTGGGTGTGGTGCAGCACCGCGGCGGGCCGTGGGATGCTGCGGCGGCGATCGCGCAGCGCGACCGGTTGATGTCTTTTCAAGTTGCGTGCGCGGTCGGGGTGTCGGTTGCGTGCGTATGAGGCTCGGGCGTCTGGGGATGGGCGGGATCGCGGCGGCAGCGCCCCGGCGTCTGGGGATGGGCGGGATCGCGGCGGCAGCGCGGGCGTGTGTGGGATGAGGGCCGTTCGGTCGGGCAACCTCAAGTTCCGGACCCCCCCGACGGGTTCTGGGGGTGTGGAGCTGAGGGGTCTTTACGACCCCCAAGTTCGACACCCCCCCGTCGCGACCGGGGGGGTCCGGAAGTTATGGGTCGTCAGGACGTGACGTGTAGGGGGGTGTGGTCTCGGTGGAGACGTTCAAGCCTCGGCTGCGAGCGCCGTGCTCCCCGGGGCTTGGGTGATGGCGAGGCCGCGATCGCTGAGCGTGATCGGTTGAGGGCGCCGCACCTGAACCCGAGCATCAGCCGCTGGGGCTGAAGGCGCCGTCGGAGCGGCTCGCGGTCCGGCCCGGTCCGTTTCACCTTCACCAGCCGGGCGCGGCGAGCCACTGATCTCCGACGAGGCGACCGACGCGCAACTCGCCGCCGCCATCAACCTCCACCCCCACGCGTTCCACGGCGACTGGAACCACACCATCAAACCACCATCTCATTGAGCGACGACCACCAAGGGTCTGCGGACGCGGTTTACTTGGAGGCGTGTCCTGGAGCAGCCGACGCCCGTCGCTCGCGATGGACCTGAGAGTGGATTCGCCACGCGCGCTCGACGCGCAGCTCGAGGGTTACGCGTGGCTGCCGCGCATGTTCGACAAGGCGCGGGCCGCGCTCGCCGGTACCGCCGGCGACTACATGTTCGGCTGCCCGGTCGACCACACGTGCATGGCACGGCTCGGCGTATCGCCGGACCTGGTCCTCGCGCTGGCGGCGGAGCGGGATGACCTCGGCGTGCTCGAGGGGTTGCGGGCCCACGGGATCCCGAGCGCCTCGGACGCGTGGTTCGATGCGGTGGCCGTCGAGGACGAGCTGCAGGGCAGCGGGATCTACCTGCACGTCCGCCGGGCCGACCAGCTCGTCCCGGCCCCCGAGGAAGTCGCCGGGGGCCGCGTGTTCGCGGGCGGCGAGCACGGGGCCGAGGTCAGCGTCGCGCTGCTCGAACTCGAGGCGGGCGTGGCTCAGGCGCCGCACCGCCACCCCGTCGCGGAGGTGCTGACGGTGTGCTCCGGTGCCGCCGTGGTCACGCTCGGCCATTGGCAGGCCCGGATCGTCCGCGCCCGCGAGATCGTCAGGATTCCGGCGGGCGCCGTCCACGCGGCGCGCTGCCACGGCCCGGAGGCGCTCGGCGCAGTCGCGTCGTACGGCGCGAGCGCGATCGTCACCGAGCCGGCCGGCGCCGGGGAGGCCTGACCGGCCCGCGGCGGCGCGCCACGCCGACGCTCGCTGCCGGCCGACGCGGCGGCGTGAAATGATCGCGCCAGCCGAGCGTGGACCCGCGAGCGAAGGAGACGCCAGATGAGTGATGACCAGGTCAAGTTCGTGCTCAGCGAGCGGGAGCTGCCGACCCACTGGATCAATTTGATGGCCGACCTTCCGAGCGATGCCCCGCCGCCGCTGCACCCTGGGACGAAGAACCCGGCAGGGCCGGACGATCTCGCGCCGCTGTTCCCGATGGCGCTGATCCTCCAGGAGGTCTCGGGCGCGTCCGAGATCGAGATCCCGGATCGAGTGCGCGATGTCTACAAGCTGTGGCGGCCGACGCCGCTCCATCGCGCCCACCGCCTCGAGCGCGCGCTCGATACGCCGGCGCACATCTACTACAAGTACGAGGGCGTCTCACCTGCGGGCTCGCACAAGCCCAACACCGCCGTCGCGCAGGTCTACGAGAACGCCGAGGCGGGGATCCGCAAGCTCACGACCGAGACCGGTGCCGGCCAGTGGGGCTCGTCGCTCGCGTTCGCGTGCCGCCTCTTCGGCGTCGAGTGCGAGGTCTGGATGGTCGGCTCGAGCTACGACCAGAAGCCCTACCGGCGCCTGATGATGGAGACCTGGGGAGCGACGGTCCACCGCTCGCCCTCGGAACTGACCGAGGCGGGCCGCTCCCAGCGCGAGCATCCGACCGGGTCGCTCGGAATCGCGATCTCGGAAGCGGTCGAGGTCGCAGCGCAGAGCGCCGACACGAACTACTCGCTCGGCTCGGTCCTCAACCATGTGCTGCTCCACCAGACGGTGATCGGCCAGGAGGCCCTCGCCCAAATGGCAATGGCCGGCGAGGAGCCCGACGTGGTCATCGCCTGCGTCGGCGGCGGTTCGAACTTCGGCGGCCTCGCGATCCCGTTCGTCCGCCGCGTCTTGCGCGACGGCGCGAAGACACGCTTCGTTGCAGCCGAGCCCGCTGCCTGCCCGACCCTGACGCGCGGCATCTACGCCTATGACTTCGGCGATACCGTCGGCCTCACCCCGCTGATGCCGATGTACACGCTGGGCCACGGGTTCGTCCCGCCACCCGTGCACGCCGGCGGCCTCCGCTACCACGGCGATTCGCCGCTCATCTGCGGACTCGTCAGGGCGGGCATCGTGGAGGCGCGCGCATACCGTCAGAACGAGACGTTCGACGCCGCCGTGCGCTTTGCGCGCACCGAGGGGATCATCCCAGGGCCGGAGCCGGCGCATGCGATTCGCGCCGTGATCGAGGAGGCGGAGGCAGCGCGCGAGGCGGGCGAGAAGCGCGTGATCCTGTTCGGGCTCTCCGGGCATGGCAACTTCGACCTGAGTGCCTATGAGGCCTACCTGAGCGGCAAGCTCGAGGACCCCGAGTTCTCGGAGACCGAACTGCAGCAGGCGCTCGCGAACCTGCCGGAGGCGCCCGCCCTGGCCTGACCCACCGACCCCGGCTACGCTCCTGGAGGTGGCCGGAGCGATCTGCCGTTTCGGAGTGCTCGGCCCGCTTGCATTCGAGCGGGACGGGGAGCCGGTGCCCCTGCCGAGCGGGCGCCAGCGAACGCTGCTGGCGCTGCTCCTGATGAGCGGCTCCCGTCCCCTCTCTCGTGACCGTCTGATCGACGAGCTGTGGGGTGACGAGCGGCCGCCCAGCGCCGTCTCGGCGCTGCACGTCCACCTCTCAAAGCTGCGAGAGCTCCTCGGCGACGTGCTCGAGCGTGACGCGTCGGGCTATCGGCTGGCGCCGGGCGGCTACGTGCTCGATGCGACCGAATTCGAGACGCTCGTCGCCGCGGCGCGCCAGGACCCCGGGCAGGCCGGCCGGCTCCTGCGCGACGCGCTCGCACTCGTGCGCGGCGTGTCGCTGAGCGATGTCGCCTGGGACGGCAGCCTCGCGACGTGGCAGCGCTCGCTCGAGGAGCAGCGCCTGCAGGCGCAGCTGCTGCGGATCGACGCCGACCTCGCCGGCGGCCGGGGCGGTGAGCTGATCGCCGAACTCGAGGCACTCGTCGAGGAGCACCCGTTCGAGGAGCGCGCTTGGGGACAGCTGATGAGCGCCTTGCACAACGCCGGGCGCAAGGCCGATGCACTGGCGGCCTTCCAGCGCGTCCGGCGCCTGCTCTCGCGCGAGCTCGGACTCGATCCCGACGCGGCGCTCGTCAAACTCAACGACCGCATCCTGAGCGGTGACCCGGAACGTGTTGCACCGGGCTCGGCGGCGGCCGAGCGGGCCGCCGCCGAGGTGGAGTCGCGCCCTTCGAGCCTGCCACGGCCGTTGACGCGGCTGGTCGGACGCGAGGATGACCTGGCGGCGCTGCGCGGCATGCTCGCCGACCCGGATCTGCGCCTGATCACGCTGACCGGACCCGGAGGCGTCGGCAAGACGCGACTGCTGGTCGAGCTCGGCCGTCGGCTCGAGTCCGAGTACCGCGACGGCGCCGTGCTCGTCAGGCTCGACCGGATCACCGATCCCACCTGGGTTCCGGCGGAGATCGTCGCCGCGCTCGGCCAGCGGGACCGCGTCGACGGTCTCGGCCCGGATGGCCTCGAGGACTACCTGCGTGACCGCGAGCTGCTGCTCGTGCTCGACAACTTCGAGCACCTGCTACCCGCGGCCGGCGCGATCGCCGAGCTGCTCGAGCGCGCACCGAGGACGCGCATGCTCGTGTCGAGCCGGACGGCGCTGCAGGTCAGGGGTGAACACATCTATGACGTCGAGCCGCTCGAGCTGCCGGCCGGCGACAGCGACGAGGAGATCGCGTCGAGCCCGTCCGTCCAGATGTTCCTCCAGTCGGCGCTCGCCACGAATCGCCGGTTGCGGATCGACAGCGAGCTCTCGCACATCGTGGCTCGAATCTGCCGCGCGATCGACGGCCTTCCGCTCGCCATCGAATTGGCGGCCTCCCGTCTGGGCGCGTCCGGCTCGGTCGAGGTGATAGAGCAATTGCCGCTGTCGCTCGGTGGTGCGGGTCAGCGGCTGCGCGACCTCCCCGATCGCCAGCGCACGCTCGACGCGACGCTCCGCTGGAGTTACGACCTGCTCACTCCCACGGCGCAGGAGGTCCTGCGCTGCACGGGCGTCTTCACGGGTGGCTTCGACCTCGAGGCGCTCGAGGCCGTCTCCGGGCGGCCGATCACGCTCGAGCTCGACGAGCTGCTGCACGCAAACCTCGTCCGCGGGCCGAGCGACAGCGGCCGCTTCACGCTCCTGGAGCTGGTGCGGGCGTTCGCGCTCGAAGAGCTCGGAGACAGCGGAGTCGCGCTCAGGCAACGGCACATGCACCATTTCGCGGCTGCGGTCGCGGACGCGAGCGCCGCGCTCGACGCCGGCGAGCCTCCGGCCACCGTCGCGGCTCCGTGGACGGCCGACCATGCGAACCTGCGCGCAGCGCTCGAGCACGCCCTCAGCATCGGCGACCGCGGCGCCGCGGTCGCGATTGCGTTCGGCCTGCGCCCGCTCTGGTACGCGTCGATCCTGACGCGCGAGACCCATGAGTTCGTCGGGTCGATTCTCGCCGCCGGCGAGATCGAACCGGCAGACGAGATCAAGCTGCTCCAGGCCGCCGTCTTCGTCGCCTTCGGCAGGGCTTCGATGCCGTGGGTCCGGCGGCTCGCGACGCGGACGGCAGAGCTCGGTGATCGTGACAGTTCGGCAATGGCGCTGTGCAATTACTTTGCGCTGGCAACGAACACCCGAGACTTCGCCGAGATGGCGACGGTCCGGCCCGCCCTCGTCGAGTTGCTCGAGACCGAGCTCGGCGACCGGGCGCAGGGCTGGGTGCACTACTTCCTCGCGGTGGACGACTACGTCGACGCGCAGTTCGAGTCGAGCGCCGCGCACGCAGCCGCAGGCGCCCGTCACGCCCAGGCGTGCGGTCACGCGTTTCTGCTCGGGTGCGCAAGCGGGATGGAGCTTGCAGCGGCGAGCGCGCGCGAGGGCGAGATCCGGAAGGTGGCCCTCGTCGAGGCGGTCGAGCGAATGCGCGCGCCCGGGATCCCACCGCTGTCGGCCTTTGCCCTGTGGCTGCTCGGCCGCTACGCAGCCGAGTTCGAGCCCGCCGTCGCGCACGAATGTCTCCGGCACGCCCAGCGCCTGGTGATGACCGCGGGCACCGAGATCTGGCCCGAGAGCCTGATCCGCGATGAGACGCTGTCCGTGCTCGGACTGTCGGACCCGCCGGCGGACAGCAGCGGGACCGCGGCCGACCCCGAGCAGACGTTCGACAGCGCACTGGCGTGGCTGGCCGGTCGCGACGCCGCCGAGCGGGCGCCGCGGCGCACCGTCTTGAGCCCGAGTCGCACGCCGGTCTGACAGGACGGCGCCTACCCTCCGGCGCCGGCTTTGGCGTTTGTTTGGTGCGCGTTTGGAGGGCGCCCGGATGATCCTCTCCGAATCAGCCGACCGGTACAGGGGGATGGAGACGATGAGCCGCACACACACGATCGATGCAGGGCATCGCGGCATGCCGGGGGCAGCCGCCGCCCGGATCGCGAGGCTCGGACTCACCACTGTGGCGCTCGTAGGGGCGAGCGCCTGGCCGGCCGGTATGGCGCGGGCCGCCGCCACGTCGATCGACGTCACCACACTCGTCGACGACGGGGCGGCGGCAAGCGCAGGTAACTGCCCGGGGGCGGCGTGCTCGGTGCGCGACGCCGTCGCGTACGCGAACGCCAACCCGGGCACGACGATCAACATCCCGGCCGGCGTGTTCCAGCTGGCCGGCACGGCGCTGACGATCACCGCTCCGGCGACGATCAGCGGCGCGGGGGCGGGCGGCTCGGGCACGGTGCTCGAGCAGAGGGCGGGGAGCGGCGACCGGGTGCTCGCGGTCGAGACGAGCACGGGGCAGGTCATGATCTCCGACGTCGAGGTCACAGGGGGCAACACCACAGGGGCGGGGCTCGCCCAAGGGGGCGGCGTGCTGGTCGCGACAGGGGGCTCGGCGACCACCACGCTCAGCGGCGACCTGATCGATCACAACAGCGCGATCGGCGCTGCGGGGGCCGGTCCCGGTGCGAACGGCGGCGACGCGGCCGGCGGTGGCGTGTTCGCCTCCGGCTGGTCGGGCAACCTGACCGTGACCGGGACCGTGATCACGAACAACACCGCCGGCGGCGGTGCCGGGGAGAACGGCACCTCAGGGGCCGGCGGCCAGGGGGGCAGCGCCAATGGGGGTGGCGTCGCCTACTACGGGGCCGGGGCACTGACCATCACAGGGGGCTCGACGGTGTCCGACAACACCGCGGCCGGCGCCAAGGGGGCACGGCGCCGGCCGGTCAGAGCGTCGGGGCGAGCGACAGCGCCGAGGGCGGAGGCGTGGACGTCGGGGACATCGTCTCGCCGGTGACGTTCACGATCTCGCAGAGCGCGATCAGCGGAAACACCGCCCGGGGCGCAGCCGGGGCGAACGCGGTCCCGGGCCAGGCGGATGGCGCCGCCGCGTGGGGCTCGGGCGGCGGCGTCTACACGGAGATGGAGGGAACGGCGTCGGTCTCCGACGCGACGGTCGCGGGCAACTCCGCGATCGCCGGCGGCGAGGGAACCGGCGGCAGCGGGTCGGCGAGCGCCATCGCGGCCGGCGGGGGCCTGTGGCTGCAGGCAACGGGCGCCACAGTTGAGCGAACCGCAATCACCGGCAACATCGCCGACGGGACCGCGAATCAGGACGAAGCGGAGGGTGGCGGCGTCTACGTCTACAGCCCGGCGACGTTCGTGAACTCGACGGTCGCCGGCAACGTCGCCAAGTCGTTCGGCAACGTGGCGGCAAACGGCGGCGGCGTCTTCGCCTTTGGCCCGACGACCCTCGCCGCGGACACGATCGCCTCCAACACGGGCACGATCGGCAGCAATCTCGACGCGTTCAACCGGCCGGTGGCGGTCGGAGCGACGGTGATCGCCGCTCCCGCCGGCAGCGGCGCCAACTGCGCCGTGCAATCCGGCACCATCGCGAACCTGGCGACCCCGGGTGACAACCTCGAGGACGACGCCGGCGCTTCCTGCGGCTTCTCGGCGCATGACGGTGACATCGTCGGCACGGCGGCCCTGCTCGCGCCGCCGGCGCCGGCGCCGGCCCGTCGCCGACGATGCTCCCGCAACCCGGGAGCCCGCTGATCGGTGCCGGCGGCGCTTGCGAGGACCCCGCCGGAAACCCGGTCGGGCCGCTCGCGGTCGATCAGCGGGGCGAGGCACGCCCACTCGGCGGACCGTGCGACACCGGCGCCGTTCAGATCCAGGCCCCGAGCTCGTCGGCGGCTCCGTCGATCTCAGCGGCCTCACCCGGCGTCGGCCAGACCGTCACGTGCAACCCGGGCACGTGGTCCGGCGACGGCGTGCTCAGCTACAGCTTCAAGTGGCTACTGGACGGGACACCGATCGCCGGGCAGAACGCGGCGACGTACACGGCGACCGCCGCCGATGCCGGCCAGCAGTTGAGCTGCGAGGTCGCCGCCGTCTCGAGCTACAACCTCAGTGGCGGGCCGGCGACGAGCGCCGCGGCCCGGGTCACCAGCCCCGCCGCCGGCGCGACCGGCTCCTCCGGCGGGGCCGTGACGGGCACGGCGACGCCGGCCGATCCCACCCCGGCGATGCTCGCGCTCAGGATCAGCGCGCGCGAGTCGCGCAAGACCTGGCGGGAGGTTGCAGGTTCGCGACGCCGCCGGCACGCGGGGACGAGCTTTGCGATCGCGCTCAACGCGGCGGCCAGGATCACGCTCACGTTCCGGCATGCGAAGGGCAACCGCCCCGCCGTCGGGAGCATCGTGTTCAGCGGCCGCGCCGGTGCCAACACTGTGCGGTTCAGCGGCCGGCTCCACGGACGCCGGCTTGCTGCAGGCCGCTACGTGGTGACGATCTCGGCCGCCCGGACCGGTTACCTGGAGAGTGCCGTGTCGCTCTCCTTCCGGGTCACGCGGTGACGCCGCCGGGCCTGACTGGCCCGGGCGGCGCGCGATCGCGCGAAGCTATAGTCGGCGTGTGTCGATCGCCACGCGAACTCTCGGTCGCACGGGCGCCGTCGTCACACTCCTCGGCTATGGAGCGATGGAGCTGCGCGGGCCCCCGCGGGGGCCCGCGCTCGAGGATCACGAGGCCGGCGAGCTGCTGAACACGCTGCTCGATCTCGGCGTGAACCTGGTCGATACCTCGATCGACTACGGGCGCAGCGAGGAACTGATCGGCCGGTACCTGAGCGGCCGCCGCGACGAGTTCTTCCTCGCGTCGAAATGCGGGTGTCCGCTGTCGGTACCCGCCGATGCGCCGCCGCCGTATCCCCACGATTACAGCGCGGCGAACGTCCGCGCCGGCATCGAGCAGAGTCTGCGCCGACTACGGACCGACCGTCTCGACCTCGTCCAGGTGCACATGTCGCCAACCGTCGCGCAGCTGGAGGAGGGCGCGACGATCGCGGAGATGATCAAGCTGCGCGACGAGGGAAAGGTGCGGTTCCTCGGGATGTCGGGAATCCTTCCCAACCTCCCCGACCAGATCGAGCTGGGGATCTTCGACGTCTTCCAGATTCCGTACTCGGCGCTCCAGCGAGAGCACGAGGAGCTGCTCGACCGCGCAGCCGCGACCGGCGCGGGCATCCTCGTCCGTGGCGGCGTCGCGCGCGGCACGGCCGCCGAGGACAAGAACTGGAGCATCCCACCGATCGGGCTCGCCGACGGCGTCGCCCGCGATCGCTGGGACGGCGCCGAGCTCGACCCGCTGCTCGACGGGATCAGCCGCCACGAGTTCGTGCTGCGCTTCACGCTGAGCCACCCTGCGCTCTCGAGCACGATCGTCGGCACGAGCAACCTCGAGCACCTGCGCGCCAACGTTGCGATCGCAGCCCGCGGGCCGCTTCCGCCGGATCTCTACGCGGAGGCGAAGCGGCGGCTGCCAGGGCCGTCAGGCGGCCAGTAGCCGCTGCGCGGCGGCGACGCCCGCGCCGAACTCGACGCCGGCCCCCGCTGCGTCCAGCGCCAGCTCCGTGCCGGCGAGCGTGGCAAGCACCTCGAGCTCGTTCAGCGAGCCGAGATGTCCGATCCTGAAGACGCGGCCCTTGAGCCGGGCCAGTCCGGCCCCGAGCGACAACTGGAAGCGCTCAACGGCGAGCCTGATGACGTCGTCGGCATCGACGCCCGCGGGCGCCACGATCGCGGTGGCGGTGTTCGACCGCTCCGCGGGATCGCCGCAGAGCGGTTCGAGCCCCCAGGCGGCGACCGCAGCACGCACCGCGCCCGCGAGCCTCGCGTGGCGCGCATAGACGTTCTCCAGCCCCTCCTCGTCAAGGATCCGGAGCGCCTCACGCAACCCGAACAGCAGCAGGGTCGGCGGCGTGTAGGGGAAATAGCCGCCGCGCATCTGCTCGAGGACCGGCCTCCAGTCAAGGAAGTAGCGTGAACTGGACGCGCTACGGGAGGCGGCGATCGCCCGCTCACCTGCGGCGAGGATGCCCATCCCAGGCGGCAGCATCAATCCCTTCTGCGATCCGGTCAGCGCGATGTCGACGCCCCAGTCGTCGAAGCGGAAGGGGATGCTGGCGAGGCTGGACACGGCGTCCACCATCAGCAGGGCCGGATGGCCGGCGGCGTCGAGCGCCCTGCGGACGGCTTCGATCGAGGTCGTGACGCCCGTTGAAGTCTCGTTGTGCACGACGAGCACCGCGCGGATCCGGCGGCCCGTGTCGGCGGCGAGCGCAGCCTCGAGCGCCGCCGGCGGGACCCCGGCACCCCACTCGGCATCGATCTCGACGACGTCCATGCCGAACCCCCGCGCACATTCCGCGTAGAGGTGGCTGAACTGGCCGTAGTTGAAGGCGAGGACCCGATCCCCGGGATTGAGCGTGTTCGCCAGCGAGGCCTCCCAGGCCGCGGTGCCCGAGCCTGGATAGAGGACGATCTCGGCGGCCTCCGTGCCGAAGACGCTGCGCAGGCGCTCGACGATCTCGAACGTCACCGGCGGCAGCTCAGGTCCGCGATGATCGATCACCGCTCGGTCCATCGCGCGGAGGATGCGCTCCGGCACGTTCGTCGGACCTGGGACCTGGAGGAAGTGACGCCCGGACATCAGGTCCGATGTATACAGAGCCCGACGACGAGGCGGGCCCCCCCGCTATCCGCAGTGGCTTGTCGACCCCCGCCGCGTTGGACAATCACGCCGCTTGCGGATCTGGACGCCACGGCTAGATTACGGCGTGCACTGTGCCTGAACGTCGCATGCACACGTTTGATCCGAGAGACCGCCGGCCGGCGTGACTGAAGCCACGACGAAGCCCGCCGCGGTGGCGGCGGGCGGCGACGGCGCAGCGGGCGGCGACGGCTCGCCCCGCGAGGCGGCCGTGCGCCTGCGCGGCGTGCGGAAGACCTACGGGTCGTTCGACGCCGTGGCGGGGGTCGACCTGGAGATCGCCAGGGGTGAGTTCTTCACGATGCTCGGGCCCTCCGGGTCCGGCAAGACGACACTGCTGCGGATGATCGCGGGCTTCGTCCCGGTCGATGCGGGCACGGTCGAGCTTCACGGAGTTGACGTCACGCGCGAGCCCCCCTTCGCCCGCAGTGTCAACACGGTCTTCCAGGACTACGCGCTGTTCCCGCACATGACCGTGCTCGAGAACGTCGAATACGGCCTCCGGGTCAAGCGCGTCGCGCGTGCGGACCGGCGCCGGCGCGCACAACAGGCGCTGACGATGGTGCGGCTGCCCGACCACGGAGCCCGTAAGCCCAGCCAGCTGTCGGGCGGTCAGCGCCAGCGCGTCGCGCTCGCCCGCGCGATCGTCAACGAGCCCGAGGTGCTCCTGCTGGACGAGCCACTCGGCGCGCTCGATCTGAAGCTCCGACAGGAGATGCAGCTCGAGCTCAAGCGCATCCAGCGGGAGGTCGGAATCACGTTTGTGTTCGTGACGCACGATCAGGAGGAGGCGCTGACGATGAGCGATCGCCTGGCGGTGCTCAACCACGGCCAGATCGAGCAGCTGGGGACCCCGATCGAGGTCTACGAGCGGCCGGCGAGCGAGTTCGTCGCCGGCTTCATCGGAGTCTCGAATGTGCTGGAGCGAGGCGGGCGCCGATTCACGATCCGCCCCGAGAAGGTCAGGATCGACCCGCCGCAGGCCCCCCAGCAGGCGGGCGAGCACAGCGAGGACGGACGGATCGCCGATGTCATCTACCTGGGGATGGTGACGCGGTATCTGATCGTGCTCAACTCAGGCGAGACGCTGATCGCGATCAGCCAGAACAGGGAGACCGCCGCAGCCGGTGCGATGCAGGCGAGCGGCCGCCACGTCAGCGTGAGCTGGCGTGAGGACCAGACATATGAAATCGCGGATCCGCGGCCTGCGGCAGGCGCGCAGGCTCTGGGCCCGTAACCACTCAGCTATCGAAGGAGCTCATGGGGATGAAGCTGTCGATCAAATCGTATGCGGCGGTCGCCGCCGTACTGGCGCTGGCGGTGCCCGTCAGTGCCGAGGCGGGAAGCACCTCGGGCGGGATCACCGGTCTGACGGCGCCCGAGGCGAACGCGCCGGTGCTCAAGGCCGTCGGTAAGGGCGAGGGTCATCTGAACCTGATCGCATGGGAGGGTTACGCGCAGCCCGAGTGGGTGAAGCCATTCGAACAGGCGACCGGTTGCCAGGTCAGCGCCAAGTACGCCGGCTCCTCGAGCGAGATGGTCTCGCTGATGGCCAATGGTGGCGGCGGCCAATACGACCTCGTGTCGGCCTCCGGCGACGCCGACCTGCGGCTGATCTACGGTGGCGACGTGCGACCGATCAACATCGGACTGATCCCTTCATGGAAGGACTTCCACCCGTTCCTGCAGTCGCCGGCGTTCAACACGATCGGCGGCAAGCACTACGGCGTCTCGTACGAGTTCGGCCCGAACGTGCTGCTGTACTCGACGAAGGTGTTCAAGACCGCACCGACGTCGTGGTCGGTGCTCTACAGCAAGAAGTACGCAGGCGAGATCACCGTTCCGGACAACCCGATCCAGATCGCCGACGCCGCGCTGTACCTGTCGAAGGCGGAGCCGAAACTCGGGATCACCGATCCGTACGAGCTCACGCAGGCGCAGTTCAACGCCACGGTCGCACTGCTCAAGCAAGAGCACCCGCTGATCAAGAAGTACTGGGATCTCGCCTCGCAGGAGATCTCGCTGTTCCAGAGCGGAACGACAGTCGTCGGTGCGGCGTGGCCGTACCAGACCAACACGCTGCTGGCAGCTCACGCCAAGGTCGCGGACACGATCCCGAGTGAGGGGGCGACCGGCTGGGCCGACACCTGGATGCTCGCGACCCATGCTCCCGACCCCAACTGCGCCTACAAGTGGATGCAGTGGGTGACGACCCCCAACGTCCAGGCCGAGGAAGCTGACTACTTCGGTGAGACCCCGGCCAACCAGCTGGCGTGCCCGATCATGGACAAGATCCAGAAGGGCTCGTGCGCGGCCTACCATGCGAACGCGCCCGAGGCCTACTTCCAGACGATCAAGTTCTGGAAGACCCCGCTGGCCCAGTGCGGCAACGGCAAGAACGACTGCGTGCCGTTCCAGCAATGGGTCTCCGCCTGGACCCAGATCACCGACTGACGG
Organism: uncultured Solirubrobacterales bacterium; assembly: GCA_963705995.1. Lineage (GTDB taxonomy): Bacteria > Actinomycetota > Thermoleophilia > Solirubrobacterales > Solirubrobacteraceae > Palsa-465. The sequence continues at coordinate 14,837 of CAVPLN010000002.1, read as the reverse complement.
CCGGCGCGCGCTCGGGTGTCCGCACTCGCAGATCAGCACGGAACGCCAGGAGCCGGGGGCCACGCCCCCGGCTCCGGCGGCCCTGGCTCGGTCGGTGCCGGCCATGGACCGGGCTCCAGGCTGTCGGCGGCGCTCTGGCGGCACACGTGGCTGCGCGGCCTGCTGACGCTCTCCCCCCCGCTCGCCTGGTTCTTCGTGATCTACCTGGCGTCGCTCGTGCTGATGTTGATCACGGCGTTCTGGACCGTCAACCCGCTGACGAACGTCCTCGAGCACTCGTGGTCGACGACCAACTTCAGTCAGCTGTTCACGGGGACGTACGTGTCGATCATCGGCCGGACCGTCGAGATGGCCGCGCTCGTCACGCTCACCGACATCGTCGTCGCGCTCCCCTTCGCCTATTACATGGCGCGGGTCGCCTCGCCGCGGGTGACACATGCGCTGTTCACGGCGGTGCTGCTGCCGCTCTGGGCAAGCTACCTCGCGCGCGTGTACGCGTGGATCGTGATCCTGCAGAAGGGCGGCACGCTCAGCTGGACCTTTCAGAAGCTCGGCTTCGGCGCGGTCGACGTCGGCTATACGAACACGGCGATGTGGATCGTGTTCTCCTACATCTGGCTGCCGTTCATGATCGTCCCGGTGTACGGGGCGCTCGAACGGATCCCCGGCTCGCTGCTGGAGGCTTCAGCCGATCTCGGCGCCCGCAACTGGCGGACCCTGCGCACGGTCGTACTGCCACTTGCACTTCCCGGGATCGTCGCAGGCTCGATCTTCACCTTCTCACTGACGCTGGGTGACTTCATCACGCCGCTGCTGGTCGGTGGCGCGAACTCCGAGTTCATCGGCAACGTGATCTACTCGAACCTCGGCACCGCCGACAACCTGCCGTTCGCAGCGACACTCGCGCTCGTGCCGATCGTGATCATGATCGTCTACCTCTCCGGCGCCCGTGCGCTGGGAGCCTTCGAGGCGCTCTGATGGTCGAGAGCCGCCTGACCCGAATGCTGCTGCGCGCCTGGGTGGTACTCGTGCTGCTGTTCCTGTTCGTTCCGATCGCGACCATCTGCCTGTACGCGTTCAACAAGTCGAACGTGCAGAGCTGGCCGATCGCAGGACTCAGCACGAAGTGGCTGTCGGTCGCATGGAACGACACACAGGTTCGCTCGGCGCTGCTGCTGTCGCTGAAGGCCGGGGCGCTCGCCACCGCGGTCGCGCTGCTGCTGGGCTCTGCCGCAGCGTTCGGTGTCCACCGCTTCCGCTTCTTCGGCCGCGAGGCCGTCTCGCTGCTGCTCGTGCTCCCGCTCGCGCTCCCGGGCATCATCACCGGCATCGCCCTCAACTCGGCCTTCCAGTGGGCCGGGATCGACCTCTCGCTGTTGACGATCGTGATCGGGCACGCGACCTTCTGCATCGTCGTCGTCTACAACAACGTGATCGCGCGGCTCAGGCGAGTCTCCGGGTCGCTGTACGAGGCCGCTGCCGATCTCGGCGCGCACGGCTGGTTCGCGTTCCGGACGATCACGGTCCCGATGCTCGGCACGGCCCTCCTGTCGGGCGCGTTGCTCGCGTTCGCGCTCTCGTTCGACGAGGTGATCGTGACGACGTTCACCGCCGGCGCGCAGAACACACTGCCGCTGTGGATCTTCGGCGCGATCAGGTTGGGCCAGCAGCTGCCCGAGGTCAACGTCGTCGTTGTCGCAGTCCTGCTCCTGACGGTGATCCCCGTCGGGATCTCAGTGCGCCTGACCGGCGCCGGCGGCGTCACGAGCGGGACGACGGCGACCGTGCACTGACGAGCCCCGACGCGGTTACCGACGGGGGCCCCGATGCGGTTACCGACGGCTTCGACGGCGTCCGCTCGGGCTTGCGGCCCGCTCGGCATCCAGCCTCGCTGATCGGGCCGCGCCCCGAGTCCGGCTGCTGCCTGCCGCCACCCCCCGCCCTCACGTACCACCAGGACGACCGCGGCGAGGGGGTCGCGGGGCGCGGGTCGCGGGTCGCGGGTCGCGGGTCGAAAAAGCGCAAACCGTGAGGCTGTTGCACAGACCGAGGTGAGCAGCGACGCGTGATCACAGTCTGACAACGTCACCGCGTCGTCGATGGCGTCGCAGAGCTTGGCGGCAGCGCCGCCGGCCGCACTTGGATACAAAGAATGCCCTGGGAGGGCGCTTTTTGTATCCAAGTCCCGAGCGAGGCACCAGTTGGTCCCGTTCTGTGCGATCCCAGAAGCGCGGATGCGGACCAAGTTGGACGTCATCCCGCGACCAACCCGCATGACGCTTGTCACTTTCTGATAGAGCGCCAGCGTTCTGCAACAGTCTCCCGTTGACTCTTTTTCGACCCGCGGGGGGGGCGGGTCGGATTCCATCAGTCGCTACGTCGCAGACCCTGAGCGGCGCCGAGCGGCGCCCGAGCGGCGCCCGAGCGGCGCCCGAGCGGCGATCGTGCGGCGAGCCGAGCCTCGGTCTGCGAGCGCGAACGGTTGCGCCAAGATGACGCGGTGGACCCTCGCGAACTCCGCGCCCTCTGCCTGAGCTTCCGCGGCTCGCTCGAGTCGTTCCCGTTCGGGTTCGAAACCTCAGTCTTCAAGGTCGCCGGGAAGATCTTCGCGCTCTCGCAACTCGGCGGGGATCCGCTGCGCGTCAGCCTCAAATGCGAGCCGCTGCTCGCCCAGGAGCTGAGGGTGGCCCACCCGGCGATCACCGCCGGCTACCACCTCAACAAACGCCACTGGAACACCGTCACGCTCGACGGCTCGCTGCCCGACCAGATGATCCACGAGATGGTGGAGGACTCCTACGATCTCGTCGTCAGCGGGCTGCCGAGGACGCGTCGGCGAGGGTTGCTCTGGAGTGGCGAGCAGCGCTGACATCCGTCCAGCAGCAGGTCACGCCCCGGCATGCGGATGCCGATGAATGTGGGCCGGCGCAGCTTCACACAGCTCCCATGGACCAATCTGAACACGTCCCGCAACCCGGCTCCCGGACCGCTGAGGAGATCGCCCGGCTGTGCGCGCGCAATCTGCTCGCGAGTCCCGAGGAGCGGGTCTTCTTCAAGGACCTCCAGAATCGCTTCCTGCTCGCGAGCGAGGGCTGGCTGGCCGCCGAGGGCGGCGGTCGCACGCTCGACGAGGTGATCGGGCGCACGGATTTCGACATCTCCGGCGAGGAGGAGGCGAGCGAGTCGCTCGCGGACGAGCGCTTCGTGATCCGCACCGGCCAGCCGATCGTCGGCAAGATCGCGCGGGTGACGTTCCGCGACCGCCCGGACGGGTGGGCGTCGACGACGAAGCTGCCGCTACGCGGTCTCGGCGGCGAGATCGTCGGGGTGTTCGGGATCTGCCATGACGTCACCGAGCAGATCGAGGCGCAACAGCTGCTCGCGCATCAGGCGGTGCACGACCCGATCACGTCACTGCTCAACCGAGCCGCGCTGATGGACCGCCTCCAGCTCGCGCTCGCAGGACTCGAGCGCCAGTCCGGGCGTGTCGCGCTGCTGTTCGTCGACCTCGACGACTTCAAGAGCACGAATGACTCGTTCGGTCACGCGGCGGGAGATCGGGTGCTCGCCGAGGTCGGTGCGCGGCTGCAGCACGCCGTGCGCCGGATCGACACGGTCGCCCGCTTCGGCGGGGACGTCTTCGTCATCTGCCTGACGCTCACCGGAAACGATGACATTCGCCTGATCTGCGACCGGATCGTGAAGGCGCTGAGAGTGCCGCTCGCCGGCGAGCAGAAGCTCGTGATCACCGGCAGCGTCGGAGCTGTCGAGACCTCGGACCCGGCCGCCGACCCCGGCGAGCTGCTGCAGCAGGCCGACCTCGCAATGTACGCCGCCAAGCGCGCGGGGCGTAACGCCTACGAGCTGTACGCGCACGACACCCATGGCCCGGTCGCGACCAATCGCGGGCTTGCCGCCGAGCTGCGCGGCGCGCTCGAGCGCAGCGAACTGTTCCTCCTCTACCAACCGCTGTTCCATCTGGCCGACGGCTCGATCTCGAGCGTCGAGGCACTCGTGCGCTGGCGACACCCGCAGCGCGGGCTGCAGGCGCCATCCGAGTTCATTCCGGTCGCCGAGAAGTACGGCCTAATCGAGCTGATCGACTCGTTCGTGCTCGACGAGGCGTGCCGCCAACTCGGCGCGTGGACGCGCGAGGATCCGATGTGGGAGATGATCTCCATAGCGGTCAACCTGTCCGGCCGCCAGCTGCGGGACCCGGGCGTCGTCGACCGCGTCACCGGGGCGCTGGAGCGGCACGGGATCGCCCCTTCACGGCTGTGCCTGGAGATCACCGAGACGGCGCTGATCGGCGAGCTTGACGACGCCAAGGGCGTGGTCGAGTCACTCGCGGCGCGCGGCGTACGGATCGCGCTGGACGACTTCGGAACCGGCTACTCCACGCTCGCGCATCTGCAGCGCCTGCGCGCCGACATCCTCAAGATCGATCGGAGCTTCGTGTCGCACCTCGGGCGCAACTCACGGGATCACGAGATCATCGCCGCTGTCACCGCGATGGCGCATGCGCTGGGGATGACCGTCGTCGGTGAGGGCGTCGAGACGCACATCCAGCGCAGCCACCTCGGGGCGGTCGACTGCGACGAGGCGCAGGGCTACCTGTTCTCGCCGCCGCTGCCGGCCGACGGCATCGCCGAACTGGTGCTCGCAGCGCAGGTGCGCGCCGCACCCGCAGACGACCGGCTCGCCGACGGCCCGCGGCGCGCCGCCTGAAACAGCGGCGCCCGGCCCGAGCGCGGCGCCCCAGCTCAGGGGCTGAAGGGCGTCCTCGTGGTGATGCTGATCGTCTCCGACTCGACCGACGCCGCCAGCTTCGCCGCGACCTCGACGAACCGCGGATCGGCCTGCGCGACCGCGAGCCCGGTCGTGACGGTGTCGGGGCTCGGGACCTCCCAGATGTCGTAGACCACATGCAGGTTGCCGACGAGCGTCTGGTAGGAGTCCTTCAGCTTCCAGCCGGCGTCGAGCATGATCGGCACGAGCCCGGCCATCGCCTCGTAGAACTCCAGAATCTTGCCGTAGCGGATCGTGACCCGCGCGACGACGTAGAACGGAACCGCAGCTGCGTCGTGCTCGGGCATCAGCTCACTCTCCTTTGGGTCAGTGACATCAATCTACGCGCGGTGGTCCGACTCGGACAGAAGCCTGTGGACCTCGACGGCGACCGGTGAGACGTCGGCCGGCAGGCGCGGCAGCAGCTCAGCCCAGCCGGGCTGAGCGGAGATCGCTTCGCGGACTTGCGCGAGTCCGTCCTCGAGCCGGCCGGCCTGGACCGCCCCGAGGCCCGACCAGAAGCGCAGCTCATGGTTGCCGGGAGCCAGCGCCGCGGCGCGCTGATAGAGCTCCGCCGCCTCGCTGAAGCGCTGGTCGTTGACGAGCGCGTCGGCTTCACCGGCGAGCACGTAGGCGTTGTGCAGTCCCACGAGGCGGCGCAGCTCGATCAGCGGCTCGGGGTGATCCTCGACGCGCAGGCAAACCGTGCTGTCCCACGCGCGCCCCTCCGCGGGGACGACGAGGATCGCAGCGGACTGGCGGCCGCGGATGTCACCACCGGCCGCCTCCCCTGCATCGAGCGCAGCGAGGAGCCGGTCCGTCAGCGATCCGCTCGTCGCGGCGAACGTCTGAAGCATCCGCGGCCAGACGGCCTCGCTCGCCATGATGTTCGCCTGGCACGAGGCCTGCTCACCGACTGCGTGCCCGGCGAACGCCATGCAGGAGGCGCCGGTGTGCGCGGCGACCCGGCCGTGCGCGTCGACGACCGCGACCTGCCGGCCGTGCGCGCCCGGATCTCTGCCGGTCAGCTCCGCGAGTGCCTCCTCGGCGCTGGCTCCGGCGGCCAGGAGCGCGAGGCCGTCGGGCCCGTAGCTGATCTCGGCGTTGGCCTGGGTGGCGATCGCGCCGATGCCGGGCTGGGCCCACGGAACGATCGGTCCGACCGAGAACCAGTGTGACTGGACGGCGACCCCGAGCTCCCCGGTCTCCGGATCGCGAGCGACGACAGAGTAGGTGCCCTGGCGAGCACGCGCGCTTGTGCCTGACACGTTCCGCCCTCTCCTCGAAACTGGACCAGGCGATCGTACAGATCGGTCGCGCTCGCGATCGCCGGCGTTCGTGCCAGGGCTTGATCCAGCCAAGGCGTCGGGTTTTCACGGACCGGGCATGGTCCGGGATCGTCAGACTGGAAAGGCCGTGGCCGTACCGATCAGCGCGCCTGCCTGCAACGGAATGTCGTCGGTCCAGGAGGCCGTCGATGCGCTCGCGGACGGCCGCATGATCATCGTCGTCGATGCACCCGACCGCGAGAACGAGGGAGATCTCGTGATGGCGGCCGAGCTCGTGACGCCGGCGGATGTCAACTTCATGGCGACGCACGGCCGCGGACTGATCTGCGTCGCGATGCGCGAGGAGCAGCTCCACGCGCTTGACATCCCGCTGATGCTGACCCGCTCGACCGATCCGCGCGGCACGGCCTGGCACGTCTCGGTCGATCACGCGCGCCTGGCTGCGACGGGCATCTCGGCGAGAGATCGCGCTCAGACGATCCGCGCGCTCGCCGACCCGACGAGCTCGCCCGTCGACTTCACCCGCCCGGGACACGTGTTTCCGCTCGCGAGTCGCGCCGGAGGGGTGCTCAAGCGCGCCGGCCACACCGAGGCCGCCACCGATCTGATGTCGATGGCCGGACTGCGCCCAACCGGCGTGATCTGCGAGATCGCGCGTCCCGACGGCGAGATGGCACGCCTGCCCGAGCTGGTCGAGTTCGGGCGATCGCACGGCCTCCCGATCCTCGCGATCAGCGACCTGATCACCGCGCGGCGTCAAAGCCAGACGCTCGTGGAGCGGGGCGCCGAGGCGCGAATGCCGTTACAGGCTGGCGAGTTCCGCGCGATCGCCTACCGCGATCACGTCAACGGGTACGAGCATCTCGCACTCATGCTCGGATCGGTCGCAGGCGGCGAGCCGCCGCTGGTTCGCGTCCATTCCGAGTGCTTGACCGGCGATGTGCTCGGGTCGCGGCGCTGTGACTGCGGCGCCCAGCTCGAGCGCGCGCTCGAGATGATCGCCGAGGAGGGACGCGGCGTGCTCGTCTATCTCGCCGGCCACGAGGGGCGCGGGATCGGGCTGGCCGCAAAGATCGCCGCCTACTCGCTCCAGGATCGCGGCTTCGACACGCTCGACGCGAACGTCCGCCTCGGTCATGCGCCCGACAGCCGCGACTACGGTGTCGGAGCCGCAATCCTCGCCGACCTCGGGATCAATCGCATGCGCCTGCTGACCAACAACCCGGCCAAGCGCGCGGGTCTTGCCGGGCATGGCCTGGAGATCGTCGGTAACGTCCCGATCGTGATCGAGCCGAACCCCGACAACGTCGCCTACCTGCGCACCAAGCAGCGCCGGATGGGCCACGAGCTGCTCGTCGATCAGCGCTGACGGCTCGGCTCGATGAACGGCTTTCGCGAGTGGGCTTCGGCCGATGGGTACGTCGCGTCGACCGACATCGCGCGCCTCGACATCGACCGCGTGCACCGCTTCCTGTCCGGCGCCTACTGGTCACGGGGAATCCCGCGCGAGGTCGTTGAGCGCGGCATCCGGAATGCCCTCACGTTCGGGCTCTACGCCCCAGCCGGCGAGCAGGTCGGGTTCGCACGGGCGATCACCGACCGCGCGACGTACGCGTATCTCGCTGACGTGTACGTCGAGGCGGAGCACCGCGGCAACGGGCTGGGCAAGTTCCTGCTGCGGTGCATCGTCGAACACCCCGACCTCCAGGGGCTGCGGCGCTGGGCGCTCGCAACGGCGGACGCCCACGGCCTGTACGAACGGTACGGCTTCGGCCCGCCCGCACATCCGGAGTGGCACATGTTCATCGAACGGTCGGCGACAGACCTCTGGCCGCCCGATCGCTGAGCCCGCCGACGTCCCGCCCGGTGGGCGTAAGGTCACGCCGTCTCCCGGGTAAGGGGTGCAGGTCCGAAAGTCGCTGCGGATGCCAGATGTGAGCGCCGGGTCTTAGGGCCACGATCTACTCAGTCGAGTCTGAGGAGCACGATCATGGCAGCGTCTTCGAATCAGTTCGCCGCGAGCGATCACGCCGCGGATCTCCACCAGGCAGGGAACGGGCGCCGGGCCGGACGAGCGGGCCTGCGGCGGCGGCGCGCGCCGGCCGCTGCGCGCAGCGGGCTTCCCGCGGTTGCGGCCCGGTTTGCCCACCCCGACGAGGCCGGGGCTCTCCGCCGCCTCGCGCAGCTCGACGATGCGCCGGCGCTCAGGGGCGAGATCCTCGTCGCGACGATCGGCGCGGACGTCGTGGCGGCTGTTTCGCTTGACGACGGACGCGTGGTTGCGAATCCGTTCGTCCTCACGGCAGATGCGGTCGGACTGCTGCGGTGCAGTGCGACGGCGCTGACCGGACGCCGAAGCCGCCGGCGCTCTGCGCTGCGGCGCTGGCTCGCCTGAGCCAGGCGAGGCCGATGACGAGAAGGCACTAGGAGGCGACACGTCGACACATGGAAACTCCAACGCTGCCGTACGTACCTGGCTGTCCGCGCTGGCGGCGGCCGATCCGGATCAGCCGGGAGGCTTGGCGCCTCTGATGAACCGCGCCGTCGCATCGGGGACGAGCTCGCCGAGTGCCCCGGCGGGGACGATGCCGCCATTGACCAGTGATGCGATGCCCTGCAGCGTCGCGAACAACAGCAGCCCGACCCGTCCGATCTCGCCGGCCTCGAGCGCGCCCTCTGTCTGCCCCTGCAGGATCAGCTGGAACATCACGCCGAACGTGCGCTCCGCCGCGTCGTGCAGAGGCCCATCCGGCTGCCGGTGCTTCCCGGCGAACATCAGCTCCAGCAACGCTGGGTCGGTCGTCGCGAATCGAACGTATGCATCGGCGGTTGCGAGGAGTCTGGAGGCGAAGTCGTCACCGGCACGCGCCATCGCGTCGGTCAACTCGGCTCCGAGTCGCTCGAACCCCTGCTGCGCAAGCGCGCCCAGCAATGCCTCACGGTTGGGGAAGTGGCGCCGAGGCGCTGCATGGCTGACCCCCGTTGCGCGGGCAAGCTCTCGCAACGAGAGCTTCTCGACTCCGTGCTCGCGAACCGTACGCTCGGCTTCGGCGAGGAGCTCGAGCCTCAGATTTCCGTGGTGATAGGGGCGAGGCCCGTCAGGGCCGTTGGGGTTGGGGTTGGGGTTGGGGTTGGGGTTGGGGTTGGCGTCGGCGTCGGCGGATGACGAGATTGCCGGTTGGGGCATCCTCAGAGCGTACCGATCGAAGTAGTCATTGACATCATAGTAGTCAACGACTACATTGTTGTCTATGACTACTTTCTCGACCGAATCCATTCCTGACATGGCCGGCCGCACCGTGATCGTGACCGGAGCCAACAGCGGGATCGGCAAGGCGGCTGCCACCGCCCTCGCCGCCAAGGGTGCCCATGTGGTGCTCGCGGTGCGCACGCCCGACAAGGGCCACACCGCCGCCGCGTCGATGCCGGGCACGATCGAGGTCCGCCGGCTCGATCTCGCCAGTCTCGACTCGGTGCGCACGTTCGCGGCCGACTGGCACGGACCGGTCGACCTGCTGATCAACAACGCGGGCGTGATGATCCCGCCGCTGACACGCACCGTGGAGGGGTTCGAGCTCCAATTCGGAACCAACCACCTCGGTCACTTCGCATTGACCAACCTGCTCCTCGGACAGATCACGGGCCGAGTCGTGACGGTGGCCTCCGGCGCCCACTGGACCGGGAAGATCGACTTTGCCGACCTCAACTGGGAGCGCAAGCGCTACCGGCGGTGGCGCGCCTACAGCCAGTCGAAGCTCGCCAACCTGCTGTTCACAGCCGAGCTCCAGCACCGGCTGACCGCGGTCGCCTCGCCCGTGATCGCAACTGCCGCCCATCCGGGCTACGCGGCCACCAACCTCCAGTTCCATTCCGAGCGCGGCTGGATGGACCGCGTCAACGCGGTCGGCAACCGGGTGATCGCACAGGACGAGAACGGCGGCGCCTTGCCGACCCTGATGGCTGCCGTCGCGGACGTTCCCGGCAACAGCTTCACGGGCCCCGGGATCCTCGAATGGCGTGGGGCGCCCAAGCTCACCCGCCGCTCGCAGGCAGCGCAGGACATGGAAACCGCGGCGCGCCTGTGGGACGTCTCCGAGCAGCTCACCGGCGTGAGCTTCCCGCTCCGAGCCGCGACGGTGGCAGCCGAGGCTTGAACGCCCGCGCTCCGCGGAGGCGAAGGAGCGGCGAGTCGGTTACCCGCGCAGGGAGCTGTCAACCGCGCGTGCGACCTGCTCGCGGGAGCGCGCTTGCACCGCACGGCACAGCGCAACCCGCCAGCGGTCGGGAGTGGCAACTGAGCATTCCAGCCCGAGCCCGGCGAGGAGCGCGGTTTGATCGACGTGAACGGCGATCTGCTCGGCGCGACGTTGGGCAGCGACATGCTGAGCACGCACCAGCGGGGTTCTGCCGCGGTCCCCGGCAAGCCTGATCAGATCCTGCGCAACCAGCGGTACCGCACGCCGCGCACATTTCTCCCAGGGAGCGTCACTCGCCGAATCGACGACCGCCTGACGAACGACCCGCCATCCAGCATGGTGCGAATCACAACGCGCAACCAGAAAGCGTGCGAGCGCCTCCGCCACCTCGAGAGCTTCCGGCTCTGCCCCATGACGATCCAGGTGCCGCAGCGCGGCAGCCACTTCACGGCCGTCCTGCACCGCCCGGGCCAGATCCCGCGCGCTCCGCCTCGGCTTGCGTCGTTCGTCGTCGATGCCTGCACCGTACCCAGCCGGCGAGCAGCGTGGCGCCACCCTCGCGGTCGGGGTCCTGCGGACAATCACATCTGGACCGTCCACGGTCAGCGCGGCACGCCCGGCGCGCCCACCTTGAACCAGCGGTTCGGCGTCAGCCGGCCGATGAGGATCTTGGTGGTGACTCACTCAGCCCGCGGGCCTGTCGCCGCTGGGCGGCCTCGTGCTTGAGTTCTGCCTGCTTGGTCGAGAGCATGGCGATCTCCGCCGCGCGCCGCTCGGCCGCGCTGGGACGCGGTGCTGCTGGTCGAGTTGGTGTGGTGACCGTGATCTTGGCTGCCATTGCGTCTCCTGTGTGGTGTCGGTCCGGGTCGGACGGCGCTGCTCTGTCGCCAGAGAACGCCGGGTCAAGGGCAAAGCGCCGCGGCGGCGGCTGGGGCCGGCGGTATCGATGAGCCCAGATCGTGCAGCGCTCGTGCCGGACACCATGTCCCAGGGGGCTCCGGGCCGGGCGGCGTCCGCAAGACTCAGCGCCTCGCCGGGCCACTCACCGGAGCGACGATCGCGCTCTGCTCGCATCAAGCCCCTTTCGCCAGACAGCTGAACCAATATACATGAAATCAGGATCTAGCTATTCTCACATCCATGACGCCGACGCAAGCACCAACGTGGTCGTTCCTCACCAACCACGCTCGCGTCCTCCTCTGCATCGCCCAGGACCCGACGATCCGCCTGCGCGAGATCGGCGATCGGGTCGGCGTCACCGAACGCGCCGCGCACCGGATCATCGTCGAACTCGTCGACGCCGGCTACGTCTCGCGCGCGCGGACAGGGCGCCGCAACCGTTACACGATCCACGGAGACGTTCCCCTCCACGACCGGATCGTCCAGACGCATCGGCTCGACGAACTCCTCGATCTTCTCACCAGGCGCCGCGACCAGAGCTCCGACCAGCCACAGCGCCACCCCGGGCCCGGGGAGCCCCGTCGACTGGCAAACCGCCGCTGACGCAGCATGATCGGGTGCCGCCTCCGGGGCGCCGACGGCCCCCTGCTGCTGGGACTCGCCCGATCGTCGCGGCGATCAGATGCTCGCTTCGAGCACGGGCACGGCGGTGTTCTTACCCACCAGGTAGCTTGTGGATGCGCGCCGGTAGCCATCGGCGACGATCAGCGGCGCGCCCTGGCGGCGGACGAGCAGCACCGGCGACAATGGCTTGCCGTCTGCCACTCGCGTCAGCTTCCTCGCCACGCCCGTGGTGGTGGGCGGAAGCGGCTTGAGCTGGGCGGCCTTGAGAATGTCCTTGGCGCGCCAATCCGAGGCCGACTCGGCCTGCCGTAACTGACGCATGACGTCCGCGACCTGCTCGGCTGAGAGCACGAGCGATAGATACGCCTCGGCGGCCTCGTAGTCGTGAAGCTCAGGCATCGCCAGCCACCTCAGCTTCAGCCGGTCTGCGGCAGCGTCGGCCACCTTGGGCCCCGCGTCGCCGAGCGCTTCCGTTCCGGCAGCCTCCCGACGAACGGACAGCTGTCTCGCGGCGATCACGCTGACTCCGATCGCACCCAGCCCTGAGAGCATGATTGCCGCAGCCTCACCCGAGCTGAGCGCATGCGCTTTGAGGCCCAGCTCCGCGGCGGCCGCGGGCAGGCCCAGCTGCGCCGTCGTCAACAGCCCCTCAACGCGGCCGTGGCCGAGTGCTGTCCCGGTGACGAAATGGACGAACGCGGCGCCGAGCGTCAGCGTCAGCGTCAGCGCGAGCAGCGAGGGGTGGGTGAAGACCTGCTCGACATTCAGCTTGGCGCCCAGCGCCACGAAGAAGATCGGGACGAAGAACCCTTGGGCCACGGCCTCGACCTGCCGGTTCAACCGCTTGCGGCCGCCCAGCCAGGACAGGAGCAGCCCAGCGAAGAAGCCGGCGATCATCAGGCTGATGCCGGCGCGCTGCGCGACCGTCGCCAGGATGAACACGCCGATCAGCGACACGCGCAGCTCAAGCCCCCAGCCGCGCTTGCGCGACCGTGTCCGGAGTGTCTTCACCCAGTCGAACCGCCGCAGCGTGAAGGCTGTCAACGTCAGCGCTCCGAGCGCGGCGAGAACCCCGACGGCACCGACGACCGAGGCGGCCAGCCTGGATGGGTTCAGGACCATTGGCAGGGTGATGATCGTCAGGGTGTCGGCGATCGTCACCTGCGCGAGCGGCGCGGCGAGGCGACGCTGATCAAGCCTGCGCTCCTGCACGAGTGGCACGATCACCGCGGCGGAGCTGTTCGCCATCAGCAGCGCATAGACCAGCGCCGGGCCGCCGAGAAGGACGTGGACGGCAACGCCCGCCCCGAGACCCAAGCCGGTGCAGAGAAGCGTGGCGCCCGCCCCGGACAGGGTCGACTTGGCGAGAGATCTGACGGGCACGTGCATACCGGCGGCGAACATCAGCATCAGGAAGCCGCAGTTGGCCAGGAACGCGAACGTCGGGTCGGATGGGTGCAGGACCCCAAGCCCCGCGGTGCCAAGTAGCGCGCCGGCGGCGAGCTCGCCGACCATCACCGGGACGACTGCCCGTTTGCCGGCCGCGAGCAGAGGGCCGCATGCGCCGGCCAGCATGATGATCAAAAGCGTCTCGAACGTCACACGTGAAGTTACGGCGCCCCCGCGGCCGAACCGGGAGTTTCCGGTCCAAGCTCGAACAGTTGTTGAGGACCCGGGGGGTTCGCACGGCGGCTTCGCTTCAGCAGTGAGGATGCGAAAGGGTCGGCGCCGGGAACTGGCACCGTCGGCCGCGAGCTCGGAGACTCGAACGGCCGTTGACGGCTGCCACTGCCGTGTGGCGGGTCGCGCCCCGGGCGCCGACAGGAGCGGTATGAGGCGCGCGCGGACGCACCTCCGCAGCAGCGGGTCTGAGAGCAACCGCGCGCCCCCGCAGCCCTGCGGGGCAAGGCGCCATCGACGCCCCGGCCAGCCGGGCACGACTCTTCTACAACACTTCAGCTCTCGCTTGGACCGACCACAGACGATCATGCAGGACGCGACCTTCACGAACAGCTCTGATCGCTTCACCGGCGCATGCCGCGCACGAGGGCCAGCGCCCGCAGATGTCAGCAACCGGCGCCGCATCTGAGCTCGCAGTCATCGAACACCCCGCGCGCGCACTCGCCGCGGGCGCGCGGCGCGCGGGCGCGCCGCTGCTCGTGCTCGCCGCACTCGGGGTTGTGTTCGGCGACATCGGCACAAGCCCCCTGTACGCACTGCAGGCCGTGTTTGCGATCCACAATCACGCGATCAAGCCGACCGAGCAGGCCGTCTACGGCGTCATCAGCATGATCACCTGGGCGCTGATCCTCGTCGTCTCGCTCAAGTACCTGATGTTCGTGATGCGCGCCGACTCCGACGGCGAAGGCGGGATCCTCGTGCTCGCCGCACTTGTCTCCCACCTCGGCTCGATCCGCGCGCTGCCCGGGAAGGCGCTGCTCGTGTCGCTCGGCGTATTCGGTGCCGCCCTGTTCTTCGGCAACGCGATCATCACCCCGGCGATCAGCGTCCTGTCGGCCGTCGAAGGCCTCCGTGTGGTCTCTCCCGCCATGTCGGACCTGATCGTGCCGATCGCGATCGGAGTGCTCGCCGCCCTCTTCGCCGTGCAGCGATTCGGTACCCGCGCGGTCGGGACGGTGTTCGGGCCGATCACCCTGATCTGGTTCGCTGCGATCGCCCTCGCCGGCGCGCGCGAGATCCTCCGCCGCCCCGGTGTTCTCAGAAGCCTGTCGCCGCAGTACGCGATCTCGTTCGCGGCCGCGCACCCGGGCCTGTGCTTCCTCGCGCTGACGGGCGTCGTACTCGCGATCACCGGCGTCGAGGCGATGTACGCCGACATGGGCCATTTCGGCCGACCGGTGATCGCCAAGGGCTGGTTCTACATCGTGTTCCCCGCGCTCCTGCTCAACTACGCCGGACAGGGCGCCGTGATCCTTCATACCTCTGGCGCCGTGGCCAACCCGTTCTACTTCCTGCTGCCGCCGGCGGCCCGCATGCCGATGGTGTTCCTCGCGACGTTCGCGACCGTGATCGCCTCTCA
>CAVPLN010000001.1:0-92333 GCA_963705995.1 uncultured Solirubrobacterales bacterium | reverse complement strand
TTGCCCGGCACGAGCTGCGTCGAGCCGAGGAACGCCGCCGCGAATGCGGGAAGCAGGAGCGCCGGGCCGAAATCGAGCGACGGTCCGCTCTGCGACGTGAACAGCACGCCGCCGACGCCCGCGATCGTGGACGAGATCACGAGCGCGAACGTCGAGAATCGCTTGACGCGGACGCCCGACAGCCTGGCGGCCTCCGGATTGCCGCCGATCGCGTAGAGATAGCGTCCTGCCGGCGTGTGGGCCATCAGCCACCACAACACCGCTGCGAGCGCGATCAGGTACAGCACGACGATCTGGAAGCCTCCGAGCGTCGTCTGGGTGAAGTTGTTCCAAGCGGTCGACGTCGGCGGGATCGGAGACGCGTCGCCGGTGACGATCACCAGTACGGCCGACAGGATCGAGCTCATGCCGAGCGTGGCGATGAACGAGTTGACTCCGAGGGTGACGACGACGAACGAGTTGACGAGCCCGACGGCGACGCCGACGACCACGGACGCGATGATCGCGGGAAGCAGAGCCCAACCGTGGTTGAGCAGCGTGATCGCGAGCATCCCGGTCAGGTTCGCCGTGGCCCCGACCGACAGGTCGTAGAGGCCACCGGCGAGGGGGATCAGGACCGCGAGCGCGACGATGCCGGTGACGGCCTGGGTCGACGCCACGCTGTGGAGCGTCGAGCTCGTCAGGAACTCGCTCGGCGTCCAGATACCGAAGACGACGATGAAGAGGATCCAGAGGTAAACGCCGCTGAACCGATCGAGCCCGATTCCGCGCGGCGCGAGACGCGATCGCCGCGGGGTGTCAGCCGCGGACGCCTGCGAGGTGCTCACTGTCCTGCTCCGGCTCCGGTCTGGGGTGCTTGGGCGCCGGCGCCGGCGGCGTGCCCAGCTGCGCCCGGCGATCGACCAGCCCTCGCGTCGCCACTCGAATACATCATCTGCTCCACTCCCTGAGTTGACCTCAAGTTGAGAAGTTACTGAGTTGCGTGTTAGAAGTCAAGCATCGGAAAAACATGCCTAAAAAGCACGCACACGCGGGGCTTTGCATAAAGACAACCTGACCAACACAGAAATCTATCTGAGTTCAGTTCGAGAATCTGGAACGGGTTGGGTCGTGGGTGCGCCGGCCGCCAAGGTGTTGCCCATCAGGCAACACCTTGCTACCCGCGGATGCTTCGCACCGCGGCCGACCACGCCGACTCGGGCTCACCCGGACCGACCGGCCAAGCCGACCCGGCCGGCGATCGCCCAGCAGCTCGGGCTGCGGTGTCACGGCCCATTCGTGCTATCAGTCGCTCTCGGCGATGGACTCCGCTCTCCTCAAACCGGCGCCTCGGCGGCCGGCTGCCCCCGCACCCCGGTCCCCGCGGCCCGGCGTCGGCGGCGATCCCCGTTCTGCGTGACACTCGATTTCGACCCCATTGAGGAGGCGGGCCGTCAATGGGCGTCCCATTTCGACGCGCGGTTCGTCGCGCCGATGCGGGCCGTGACCTCCGTCATGCGCGTCCAGCAGCTGTGGCTGGCGCGCTTGAACGAAACGCTCGCGCCGCTGGGCCTCACGTTCCCGCGCTACGAGGCGCTGATGCTGCTGCACTTCACCCGCCGCGGGTCGCTTCCGCTCGGGAAAATCGGTGTGAGGCTCCAGGTCCATCCGGCGAGCGTCACGAACCTGATCGATGGGCTCGAGCGCGACAGGCTCGTGCGCCGGGTCTCGCATCCGACCGACAGGCGCAAGACGCTCGCGACGATCACGCCGGCCGGGCGCGAGCTCGCACAGAAGGCCACGGGCGACCTTCACGCGATTCGCTTCGGCACCGAGCTCGCAGACGGCGACCTCGTGCGCGTCACGGAGATCCTGCGGACCGTGCGCGAGCAGGCCGGCGACTTCCACGTCCCGCGCGGCGACGCGGTCGTGTAGCGTCGTCGGCGTGAGTGTGCTGCGACGCATCTGCGGACCACTGTTCGCTTTCGCAGGGCTGCTGCATTTCGCGATCCCCGAGGTCTACGAACGGATCGTGCCACCGTATCTCCCGTTCCGCCGGCTGCTCGTGCTCGCGAGCGGTGCGGCCGAGGTCGGCGGTGGGCTCGGGTTGATGGCTGCGCCGACGCGGCGGCCTGCCGGTGGGCTCCTGATCGCGACGATGGTGGCCGTGTTTCCGGCGAACGTCCACATGGCCCTGCACCCCGAGCAGTTCCGAGGCGTCCCGAAGCGGGCCCTGCTGGCGCGGCTGCCGCTCCAGAGCCTGTTGATCGCGTGGATCGCCTGGGCGATGTCGGATCCCGCTGCGGGCCGCGCCGCCCGGCAGGATCCCGTGCCGACGACAGGTTGACCTCAAACGAGCGGCTCGACCTCGGCGGGCACTCGCGAATCGGGCGAGGCCCGCGCTGTCGAAGCGGCGCGGGCTCGTCCCGTTCAGGCGTAGTTCTGGAAATTGCCAGGGGCGACGGCGTGTGACCGTGCGGCCTCCGGCGGCACGGCCTGCGTCCCGGCGACCTGCGTCCCGCCGGGCTGTGTCCCCGCCGACTGCTGGTCGTCGGAACTCCCGTCCAGCGCTTTCGCCTGGTCCTGCGTGGTTTCGGCGCCGATCTGGTTTCCGACCTGTTGATACGCGATCTGATGCGTGAGACCGAGTCCGGTTACGTTCATCCAGTGCCTCCTTGGCCCGTGTGGCTGATGCCTTCGTGATCGGCTCGTACCGCCGCTCTGCTTGAACGGCGCTGGACGGATGTCCCCGCGGCAGCCGGACCGTCTGGCGGGGGCGAACACCCCCGCCCGTTCGCCGCAAGCGCACGGGCGGGGGCTGCGGCGTCAGGCGTAGGTGTTGAACCTGCCCGGTGCGGCGGTTGCCGACGTGTCGTCGGAGTCGCCGTCGTGGTCGGGCATGCCCGGCGTCTCGGCCGCCTCAGGCTTCGCCTGATTGGTGACCTGACTCGGTGCCAGGTAAGGGTTCGTACCCCCGACCGCTGCGATGCTCATTCGCCCTCCTTGGTGTGTGTGCACTCACGTGATCGACCGGCGGACGGCGCCCGCCCTGAGACATCTCTCAGAAGCGGCGGCGGCTGACGGCAGGGGCGCGGCGCTGCCGGCGACGCTCGACCGCCGCGGTGATCCCGCAAACGAGCAGTACGAGGATCGCGAGCAGGCCCGAGATCGCGAGTCCGGGACTCACGATCAGCACGATCGCCGCGGCGATCACCGCGACCAGGATGTCCAGACGCCAGGCGGGACGGATCACAGCGGCAGCCTTCGCCAGACCGATCGGGGTAGGAGGCGCAGGAGCAGGAACAGCGGTCGCATCAGGCGCGGCGCCCAGATCGTGTCAGCCGATCCGGCGAGGCCCTTGATCGTTGCCTGCGCGACCGCCTCGGGCGTCGTCGCGAAGGGCGGTGCCGGCAGCCCCGCGGTCATTTTCGTGTGGACGAAGCCCGGCCGCACGACGAGCACCCTGACACCGCTGCCCGCGACCGAATCAGCCAGCCCCTGTGCCAGAGCGTCGAGCCCCATCTTGGCCGCCCCGTACACCGCATTGGCGGCTCGCGGCCGCTCGACCGCGACACTCGAGAGGACGATCAGGGTTCCGTGTCCCTGCTCGCGCAGCGCCTTTAGCGCCGACAGCAGCAGCGACCCGGCGCCGACGAAGTCGACATGCATCACCTCGATCGCCTCCGCGCGGTCGGCGTCGAGTCCCGCCTGCGCGCCCAGTACCCCGGCGGCCAGCACGACGACGTCGATCCCACCCGCGGTCGCGAAAGCGCCCGCGATCGCCCGCTCGTGCGTTTCCGGGGCAGACGCGTCGATGCTGCCGACCGCGCCATCGCTGCACCCGGCGGCGGCTTCGAGCGAAGCCAGGGCCCGCTCGAGCCCATCGGCGTCGCGACCGAGCAGCAGCGGGCGGACGGCGCCCCGCTGAGCGAGACGGCGGACGATCGCGAGTCCGATCTCCGAGGTGCCGCCGATCAGCAGCACCCGCTCCGGCGATGCGGCGGGCATCCTAGCCCTCCACCAACCCGGCTCTGACCGCGAGGTCCGAGCGCCAGAGTCCGCGCGGGTCGAGTTCATCGCGCACCCGGCGCCATTCTGCCAGTCGCGGGTACATCGCCCGGATCGTCTCTCCCGGAAGGCGCCCGTCCTTGGCGAGGTAGACACGTCCACCGGCTGCGGCGACGAGTTCGTCGCACCGCCGTAGCGCTCCCTCGAGTCCGGCTGCCGCGGCCGGCAGGTCGAGCGCCAGCGTCCAGCCGGCGATCGGGAACGAGAGGTGGCCTGGGGCCGCCTCGCCGAAGTCCTTGAGGACGGCGAGGAAGCTGGGGACGCGCTCGCGGCGCAGCAGGGACAGCACGTCCCGGATCGCGCGCTCGGCGCCGCGGGGGACGGCGAACTGGTACTGGAGGAAGCCGGCCGGCCCGTACAGCCGCGGCCAGCACTCGAGGACGTCGAGCGGGAACATGTGGGCGCCGAACGGCTGAAGCCTTCCGCGCTCGCGGCGCGGCGCCAGTCGGAAGCGCAGCTGATTGTGCGCGCGCACCGTGCCGGCCCGCAGCAGCCCCCGGGGCCATCCGGCCGGGACGCGGGCGCGTGCAGCGCTCGTGACGACGCTCGGTCGCAGCGTGCCATCCGCCGCTCCGACGTGATCGGCGCGTGTGACCACCCCGCGCGGCTCCGGCCTGGAGAGGAGATCGAGCCACGCGACTCGATGCACGCCGTGCGTGCCGACGCCGCCGTCGAGCAGGGAGAGCGCCTGGTCGAGGTCGTCGGCGCGGTCAGAGTCGACCGACAGCATCCCGCTCTGTACCCGACGCAGCTGCAGCTCGGCCGACAGCACCACTCCCGTGAGGCCCATCCCACCGGTCGTGGCCGCGAAACGAGGGTCATCCGCATCGCGCTCGAGCTCGAGCACCGTCCCCCCGGAGGTCAGCAGCGACAGCGATCGGACATGGCGCGAGAAGGTCAGCGCGCTGGTGTGGTTCTTGCCGTGGATGTCGGCGGCGATCGCGCCACCGATGGTCACGTGCTGGGTGCCGGGGACGACCGGGAGGATCCAACCGGCTGAGATGACCGCGGCGAGCAGCTCGGCGAGCGTCACACCGGCGCCGACCGTGGCACGCCCAGTGGCCGGATCGAGGGCGATCTCGCGCACGTTGCGGAGGTCGAGCACGATCCCGCCATCGCGCTGGGCCGCGTCCCCGTAGCTGCGGCCGCGCCCGCGAGCGATCATGCCCGGGCCGTCGCAGCCGATCCGCCGCGACGCGATCGCTTCGATCAGCTCGCCGCGCCCGCTGGGGCGCCAGAGGCGGGCGAGTGCGGGGCCGGCTCCGCCCCAACCGCTCAGGCGTTGTGGCGGCCCAGGCTCAACCGGTGACATGGATATCGAGCACGAACAGCACGACCCAGGAGACGCCCATCGCGAGCAGCCACTTGTCGCGGAGGAAGAGGTCCTCCGGTGCCTCCCCCTCGCCGCTCCGGACGAGTCGGCCGTAGGAGGCGATCGCGCCGACGAACGGGATCACTGTCAGCGGACGCCACGGGACGCCGCGGACGTCAGGCACCGTGAACGCCCACATCGCGTAGGCGAACACCGCCGCCAGCGCCGAGCTCCAGAGGATCACGTCGAGGCCGGCGCCGCTGTAGCCGTTCAGCGCCCGACGCTGCGGGCGCGGGGGGTGCGCCTCCCGCCGCCCGAGCTCCGCGTGCCGCTTGCCGGCGGCGACGAGGATCGCCGCGAAGGTGACCACGAGCAGGAACCAGCGAGACAGCGTGACCGGCGCGGCGACTCCGCCGGCGACGGCTCTGAGGACGAAGCCGCCCGCGATCGCGACGACGTCGAGGATCACGACATGGCGCCAGACGAGCGTGTAGCTGATCGTGAGGGCGATGTAGGCTGCCGCCACGACCGCGAGCAGCGGCCGGATCGCCGCGCAGAGCAGGACTCCGGCGACGATCGACCCGGCCCCGGCGGCAACGGCCACACGAGGCGTGAGCTCGCCTGCGGCGACCGGACGGAAGCGCTTGACCGGATGGTGGCGATCCTCGTCCGCATCGCGCACGTCATTGATCGCATAGATCCCGGAGGCGAGCATGCAGAACGCCGCACATGCAAGCGCGACGCGAACCGGGACGTCATCGTGTGTGAGCGCGCCGGCGGCGGCGGGGGCGGCGATCACCAGCGCGTTCTTCAGCCATTGGCGCGGGCGAGCGGTCGCGAGCGTGGCGTGGACGGGGTGACGCCTGCGCTTGGCCGCGAGCAGCTGGCGCACCTCTGGAGCGTGCGATTGCACGGATGACACGCGGCGGGAAGCTAGTCCTGCCGAGTTTGACTTACATATGAGCGAGCTGAGAAGACTCTCAGGGCATCAGAGTTACAGCGAAGCAGCGCCCCGTACGTGACAGTATGGCCAGATCGACTTGCTGTCGTGAGATGAGAGTGTCACGTGAACACCCCCTGCAGGCGTCGACCCCGCCGCCGGCTCAGCGTGGAAGCGGGTCGGGACCCGGCGGCCGGTCCCGGGTGCGCCGGCGCAACCGGAATCCATACGACACACCGCGCCGGCGCGTCCGGCGCACAGCGGCGCTGGCGGCGGTGCTCGTCCTGCTGCCGGCGCTCGTCGGGTACGTCAGCGCGATGCTCGGCCGCTCCGATTCCTCGCTGGGAATCCGGACCGTCGAGTGGCTGACCGACAACGGAGGACGCGGTCTGGTCGACCGCGTCGAGGCGTTCTACTACTCCTTGACCGCTCCGGGCAAGGGCGGGCCTGGCCTCAAGAAGCTGCCGAAGCAGGTCGGTGTCGCCGTCGCGACCTCGACCGCGACGACCTCCCACCGTATGCGCCGGCGGGTGCCGCATTACGACCCGCCGGCGATCGCGCCGATCCTCCATCCGGCGCTTGCGGGCGAGGGGATCTGGCGGGCCCCCTTCCGGGGCTACCACGGTCATCCGCCGGTGCTCGTCACGAGCTTCCGGACGAATCCCGCCTACCCGACGTTCGTAGCGGGCGTCGCCTGGATCGACCACACGGAGACCTCGCTGCGTCTGTATCCAGGCATCCAGGAGCCGAGCGTCCTGATCCCGCGGCGTGGTCCTGAGGAGGTTCCGATCGCGCTGCGCTCGAAACTTCTCGCGACCTTCAACAGCGCCTTCAAGCTCTCCGATTCAGGAGGCGGGTTCAGCCTCGATGGCCACACGTACGCCGAGATGCACAACGGTATGGCCACGATCGTCGGCTACGGGAACGGTCGCGTCAACGTCGTGTCGTGGACGGGTGGCCCGGTCGTGGGGTCAAACGTGCTGTTCGCTCGCCAGAACCTCCAGCTGATCGTTGAGAACGGGCGCCCGAACCCCGACATCATCAACGGTGGCGACTGGGGAGCGACGCTGGGCAACGCCGTGATGGTGTGGCGATCGGCGGTCGGTATTGATCGGCACGGCAACCTGATCTATGCGGCGGCGAACTACCAGACGGCGCAGTCGCTCGCCCTGATCATGATCCATGCCGGCGCGGTCCGCGCGATGGAGCTCGACATCAACGCCTACTGGCCGAGCTTCATCACGTACACGGGGCCGAATGCCGTCGGCGCCGCCAACCTGTTGCCGTCGATGAACCGCTCGCCACTGCGGTACCTGACGCCGGACGACCGCGACTTCTTCGTGGTCTACGCGCACTGAGTACGGTGTGCGCATGCGGATCGTCGCGCTCAGCACCGCCACAGTCCGCGTCAGCCGCACGCTTCTGGATCCTCCGCGGGGCTGGCGCCGCCAGCCGAGCCTGTTCGTGCCCGGCCCATTCTCGGATCCGCCGCCGATCCGCTGCCGGGTCGTCGAGCCCGATGGCCGGCGCCTGCTCGTCGACAGGGGCGAGACGGCTGCTGCCGCGGATACCCCCTCTGCCCGCTTCCAGGTCGCCGCGATCGGCTGAGCGCGAGCATGACCGAGCCAGTTCATTCACTGCGCGTGTTCGTCGGCCCGACTGAGGACCCCGATCTCGATGCTGCGGTCAGGACCGGTGGAGGCACCCCTGTTGCCCGCGCGGCCGACGCGGACATGGTGGTCTGGAACGGTGGCCCCGGCGTGCTCACCGATCTGCTGCACCCGGGGATCCGCTGGGTACAGCTCGCCGCTGCGGGGGTCGAGGAATGGCTCCACGCGGGACTGATCGACGATACCCGCACCTGGATGTCGGGTGCCGGCATCTACAGCGACACGGTCGCCGAACATGCGGTGGCACTGCTGCTTGCCGTCCGTCACCGGCTCGTCGAGTGCGCGCGGGCGAACGCGTGGGACGCGAGCCTCCACGGTCGCACGCTTCGCGGCGCGCGTGTGCTGGTCGTCGGCGCAGGTGGTATCGGCACCTCCGTGATCAGGTTGTTGGTCCCGTTTGGGGTGTCGTCGATCGCGGTGACCAGGCGTGGACTGCCGGTGCCGCACGCGGATCGGAGCGTCACGGCCGACGCCCTCGACGCGCTCTGGGGCGAGGCCGACGCGGTCGTGCTCGCGGCACCGGTGACCCAGTCATCCCACCGTGTGATCGATGCACGGGCGCTCGCTTCGATGCGTCGACATACGGTGATCATCAATATCGCGCGGGGGGCGCTGATCGACTCCGACGCACTTTGGCTGGCGCTCAGCGAGGACCGAATCGGTGGTGCGGGTCTCGACGTGACCGACCCCGAGCCGCTGCCGACGGGGCATCCGCTGTGGAGCGATCCGCGGGTGCTGATCACTCCACACGTGGCCAACCCACCCGCGGAGCGCCATGACCGTCTCAGACAGCGGGTGACGGAAAACGTCGCGCTCCTCGTTCGAGGTGCAGATCCCGTCGCCGTTGTCGACGTCGCCCGTGGTTACTGACTGAGCTCGAGCACGCTGCGGATCCCATCCTGGCGCTCCATCAGCGCGAACGCCTCGTTGACCGCGGCGAGCGGCATCCGATGCGAGATGAAGGGATCGACGTCGAGCTTGCCGTCGAGGTAGAGCTGCACGAGCTCCGGTACCTGGTCGCGGCCCTTGACGCCGCCGAAGCTCGAGCCGCACACGCGCCGCCCCGTGATCAGGTAGCGCGGGATGATGTCGAGTGTCTCGCCCCGGCCGGCGACACCGGCGACGGTGCACAGGCCCCAGCCCATCCGGGCCGACTCGACGGCCTGGCGCATCACGGCGACGAGGCCGGTCGCCTCGAATGTGTAGTCGGCGCCGAACCCACGGGTGCCGTCGAGGACCCGCTGGACGGTGTGCTCGTCGGCGACCCACGTCTCGGTCGCTCCTTGCCCCTCGGCGAGCTTCAGGCGCTCGGGCGACATGTCGACGCAGATGATCCGCGCCGCGCCCCGCAGCCGGCAGCCGGCGACGGCTCCGAGGCCGACCATGCCGGCGCCGAACACGACGCAGGTCGAGCCCGCCTCCACCTTCGCGGTGTTGATCGCGGCGCCGAGGCCGGTCGACAGTCCGCAGGCGAACAGCGCCGCGCGGTCGGCCGGGGCCTCCGGCGACACCTTGGCGAGCGCGATCTCCGGCATCACGGTGTACTCGGCGAACGTGCTCGTCCCCATGAAGTGGCGGATCGGCTCGCCGCCGCGCGACAGGCGAGTCGTGCCGTCCGGGAGGTAGCCCCTGTTCTGCTGCTCGCGGATCGCGAGGCAGAGGTTCGTGCGCTCCGAGCGGCAGTGCTCGCACTCGCGGCACTGGGGTGAGAACAGCGTGACGACGCGATCGCCCGCCACGAGGCTCGACACTCCCTCGCCGAGGCGCTCGACGATGCCGGCGCCCTCGTGCCCGAGGACCGTGGGCGCGTACCCGGACGGATCGGCGCCCGACGCGGTGTACAGATCCGTGTGGCAGACGCCACAGGCCTCGAGCCGGACGAGGACCTCGCCGGCTTGCGGCTCGGCGAGGTCGACTTCGGTGACCTGCAGCGGCTGGCCGAACTCCTCGAGCACGGCGGCACGGATCCTCACGGGCGCTCCTCTCCTATCAGGTGACGAGGCAACGTTACTGCTGGCGGGCGGCCGCTCGCCGCGAGCCCACCGGTGCGCGCCGCTGGTCGCTCCGGAGCCTCGGTCCGGCGCCGTCAGCGGCCGTTCGTGCCCGCCCCATGCGACCCCGGCGCGGCCGTGTCCGCCCCGATCACGTGCATCACGGCGTTGATCAGGGCCAGATGCGTGAACGCCTGGGGGAAGTTCCCGAGGTGGCGGCCCGTGCGAGGGTCGATCTCCTCGGCGTAGAGGCCGAGCGGCGACGCGTAGCCGAGCAGCCGCTCGCAGAGGTCGCGGGCTCGCTTGAGCTCGCCGATCTCGGCGAACGCCGACACGAGCCAGAACGAGCAGATCAGGAAGGTGCCCTCCCGGCCGGTGAGGCCGTCGTCGGTCTCGTCGGTCCGGTAGCGCAGGACGAGCCCGTTCTCGGTCAGCTCGTCCGCGATCGCGAACACGGTGGTGCGCACGCGCGGATCGTCCGGCGGCAGGAAGCGCAGCAGCGGCATCAGCAGCAGCGCGGCGTCGAGCGCGGTCGTTTCGTAGTGCTGGACGAAGACGCCGCGGCCGTCGACCCCGTGCTCGCAGATGTCGGCGTGGATCTCGTCGGCGGCGGCCTGCCAGCGCTCGACCCGGTCCCAGTCCTCGCGGATCTCGGCGAGCCGGGCCCCGCGGTCGCAGGCCACCCAGCAGAACATCTTCGAGGAGGTGAAGTGCTTCGGCTCGCCGCGGACCTCCCAGATCCCGCGGTCGGGCTTGCGCCAGTTGTCGATCGCCATCTCGACCTGGCGCGAGAGGATCGGCCAGACGCGCTCGTCGAGCGTGTCGCGAGAGCGGGTGTGGAGGTAGACGGAGTCGAGCAGCGCGCCCCAGACGTCGTGCTGACGCTGCCGGTAGGCGTCGTTGCCGATCCGCACCGGACGGGCGCCTTCGTAGCCGCTCAGGTGGTCGAGCTCGCGCTCGTCGAGGTCGCGCTCGCCGCCGAGCCCGTACATCACCTGCAGGTCGTCCTCGCCGCCGGCGACGTCGGCGATGAAGTAGAAGAAGTCGTTCGCCTCCCAGTCGAAGCCGAGCGTGTACAGCGCCCACAGCATGAACGTCGAGTCGCGGATCCAGCTGTAGCGGTAGTCCCAGTTGCGCTCGCCCTGCGGCGTCTCGGGCAGCGAGGTGGTCGCCGCCGCCAGCAGCGCGCCGGTGGGCGCGTAGGTGAGGCCCTTGAGGGTCAGCGCGCTGCGCTGCAGATGCGTTCGCCAGGGATGGTCGGGGAAGGTGCCGCGGTCGAGCCAGTGCTGCCAGTGGTGCGCGGTCCACACGAGCCGGGTGTGCGCCTCCTCGACGTCCTGCGGCGGCGCGTGCTCGGACCAGTACAGCGCGCAGTAGATCGACTCGCCCTCCTTCATGCGGTGGCGAGCGGTGGCGCGCGGGCCCTCGAAGCCGAGGCGCAGATCGGTGCGGAGCTTGAGCTCGACCTCGGATCCCTCGGCGCGTTGCGACGCCCTCGTGGTAGCCGGGCGCCGGTGTAGCTCCCAGCGCACCGGCTTGCGCGCCGTAGTCGAAGACGGGCTCGCAGTCGACGGTGATCTCGACCTCGCCGTTGACGCAGCGGACGTGGCGCAGCAGCACGTGGTCGGCGTCGTAGTCGGTCGGCGCGCGACGGTGGGTGCCGGAGCGGTCGGCCTCGTGATGCCAGGCGCCGATCAGCAGCACGTCGCGGACGACGATCCAGCCAGTGCCGGTGCCCCAGCTCGTCTCCAGCACGTTCGTGCCCGGGCAGGTAGCGCCGGGCGGCCGGAACGGTCACGCCGGACGGGCCGATGCGGAAGTAGCCGGCGTCGCGGTCGAGCAGCGCGCCGAAGACGCTCGGCGAGTCGACGCGGGGCAGGCACATCCACTCGACGTTGCCGCTCGGGCGCGACGAGCGCGACGGTCTCGCAGTCCGACAGGAACGCGTATTCGGCGATCGGCGGGAATGGGCTGCCGCCGAGCTGTGCGACGGATGCGAGCTGCCGGATCTCCGGAAAGGCGGCGATATGCGGCGCCAGCGACTCTGGGGAATTGCTCGTGTCGATCGGTTCCATGGGGCCCGGCGGGACGATGTCCTTCACTAATCGGCAGGTGCGGCGAAATCCGCGTGCAAGTGCCGCGCGGGCATCCTCGCAGATAGAGCTCGCACGCTCGGTCGCCGGCCGCCGGCTTGCGCTCAGAGGCGACGCGTCATCATTGGACGACGATGTCGATCGGCGGATCAGGAACCGGCGCCATGCACGGCGCGGCCGGGAGCGGTGCGATGCGGTCGTTCCGCGGCCCGCAGAAGAAGCTGCCGCCGCTGATGGATCCCACACGGCAGCGTGACCGCAACCGGATCCTGCGCCTGTTCCGGCCGTACCGGGTGCGACTCGGGCTCGTCCTGCTGATGATCGTGTTCTCGTCCGGGTTGAGCATGCATCAACCCGTTCCTGCTGCGCGCGGCGCTCGACAAGGGCATCTTCCAGCACAACACGGTGCTGCTCGCTTGGACGTGCGGCGGCATGATCGCGATCGCGCTGGTCTCCAACGCGGTCAGCGTCTGGCAGACGTACGTGTCGAACGTCGTCGGCCAGCGGGTCATGCACGACCTCCGCGCCGCCGTCTACCACCGCTTGCAGCAGATGTCGCTCGCGTTCTTCACGCGCACCCGGACGGGTGAGGTGCAGTCGCGGATCGCCAACGACATCGGTGGCCTCGACAGCGTCGTCACGACGACGGCGACGACGATTGCGCAGAACGCGACGACGGTCATCGCCGCACTCGTCGCGATGTGCCTGCTGGACGTCCGGCTGGCGGCGATTTCGCTCGTGTTCGTGCCGCCGTCCGTATGGATGACCCGCAAGGTCGGCCAGATGCGCCGCCGGATCACGACCGAGCAGCAGCGCCGGCTCGCCGATCTCAGCGCGCTCGTCGCCGAGTCGTTGTCCGTGTCCGGGATCCTGCTCGGCAAGACGATGGGCCGCGGCGACGACCTCGCCGACCGCTTCACGGGCGAGTCAAATGACATCGCCGATCTGGAGGTCCGCTCGCGGATGGCGGGGCGATGGCTGATGGCCACGATCCAGTTCACCTTCGCGGCGCAGCCGGCCGCCATCTACTGGCTCGCCGGGCAGAGCTTCATCGGCCACATCTCGATCGGCACGGTCGTCGCGTTCACCACGCTGCAGACGCGGCTGCTGTTCCCGATCCAGTCGCTGCTGGGCGCTCAAGCCGACGTCGAGTCCTCGCTCGCGCTGTTCGACCGGATCTTCGAGTACATCGACCTGCCGGTCGACATCGTCGAGGCCGAGCATCCGGTCGAGCTGCGCCCGGCGCAGATCGTCGGCGAGGTGCGGTTCGACGGGGTGTCGTTTCGCTACAGCGGAGCGGAGGATGCACAGTGGACCGTCCACGGTGTCAGCCTCGTCGTTCCGCCCGGGACGCGCACCGCGGTCGTTGGTGAGACCGGAGCGGGCAAGACGACGCTCGGGTACCTCGCGGCACGCCTTTACGAGCCGCAGGAGGGCCGGATCACGATCGATGGGATCGACATCCGTCGGGCGAGCCTGGCGTCGCTCGCCGCTACGGTCGGTGTCGTCTCGCAGGAGACGTACCTGCTGCACGCGAGCGTGCGCGACAACCTGCGTTTCGCGCGGCCCGACGCGACCGATGCCGAGATCGAGGAGGCAGCGCGCACGGCCCGGATCCACGACCTGATCGCCTCGCTGCCGGACGGGTACGAGACGATCGTCGGCGAGCGCGGCTACCGCTTCTCGGGCGGTGAGAAGCAGCGGATGGCGATCGCGCGCACGGTTCTTCGCAATCCTCCGATCCTGATCCTCGACGAGGCGACGAGCTCGCTCGACACGCAGACAGAGGCCGCGGTCCAGGCCGAACTCGAGCGGCTGTCCGAGGGCCGGACGACGCTCACGATCGCCCATCGCCTCTCGACTGTGCGCGATGCCGACGAGATCGTCGTGCTCGACCACGGCGCGATCGCCGAGCGCGGCACCCATGAGGAGCTGCTCGAGCGCGGCGGCCTCTACGCGGCGCTCGTCGCCCGTGATGTCACCGACACCAAGGTGGGTCGCTGACCGCCCCGGCCGCCCCGCTCGCGCAGGTCCACGTCACGCGGTGGGGGACGGGCCGGACGGTCGTGATGGTCCACGGCGGCGCCCGTGGCGGCCCGATCGGCGGCCCCGAGACGTTCGCGGCCCAGCGCCCGCTCGCCGATCTCGGCTGCGAGCTCGTGCTCCCCGATCGCCCCGGGCACGCGCGCACGCCGGCGATCGGCCAGGAGGACCTCGAGCTCGACGCGGTCTGGCTCGCGGAGCTGCTCGGCAATGGCGCCGACCTCGTCGGCCATTCCTACGGGGGAGCGATCGCGCTCTGTGCCGCCGGGCTCCGGCCCGAGGCGGTGCGCTCGCTGACGCTGATCGAGCCCCCGATCTTCTCGGTCGCGCTCGATCATGCGGGCGCGCTCGAGCTCGCCCGGGACCTCGCCGAGGCGATCGGGCAGCCCGACGAGCTGAGCACGATGCTCGCGTTCGTACGGGCAGCGCGCATCCCGCTCGGCGTCCTGCGGCCGGCTCCGGATCCGGGCCAGCTGATGGCGATGGCCCGCGGTCTCAAGGAGATGCGGGAGCCGCTCACCTGGGACGCTGATCCATCGCTGTACGCGGTCGCCGGCGCCGGCGTTCGAGCGCTGATCGTGACCGGCGGCTGGAGCCCCGGGTTCGAGGCGATCGGCGACGGCCTGAGCGCCCGCCTCGGCGGGCGGCGGCTCGTGATCGACGCGGGCCACCACCTGCCGCACCTGGCTGCCGGCGACGATCGCCGTGCCGCGGGCGAGGAGTTCAACGCGGCGCTGCTCGAACTGCTCGGGTCAACCGGCTGACGACGTCGACGTCTGCGCCAGCGCCTGCCCGACTGCCTGCGGCGTCACGATGCCATGCGACACGCCCATGCACGCCTTGATCGCGGCGAGCGTCGAGGTCGTGTGCAGGTCGATCCCCGCCGCGTCGATCATCTCGATCGTCAGCTGCCCCTGGCTCGTCGGATCGGGGAAGCTCTTCACCGCGTGAGTACGCATGCACGCGGCGAACGAAAGCAGGCCGGCGCGGCGCTGCGCGTCCTGGGCCGCCTGCTGCTGCGGGCTCGCGTTCTGGGGGTTGGGCATGATCCCCCGGCACGGCTTCGGGATCGCCGGCGGGTGCTTGGGGCCGGTGTGCTGCACGGCCCTGATCGCGACGATCGTGCCGCCGTTCGGGCTGGTCGAGACGTTCGGGTCGGGCATGTTGGGGTAGCCGTGGGCGCGCATGCAGGCGACGAACCTGAACGCGGCGGCGGCGATCCCGCCGGGGGAGGCGGACTTGCCGGTTGTATCCGTGGGCGATGAGCCGCCGCAGCCGGCGACGGGCAGCGCGAGCGCGAGCGCCGTGCCGGCGCCGATCGCGCAGCGCCTGATCGTTGACGGGCGCGCCGGGCGCCCTGATCGGTTGTGCATTCCGCTCACCTCGTGCTCCTCTGCTCGACGTGTCGGCCCGAGTTGTAACGAGCGTGCGGTTTCGCGCCGGTCTCCGCCCCCGTCACCCGGTTGTGACCGCGTG
This sequence comes from uncultured Solirubrobacterales bacterium, assembly GCA_963705995.1. Taxonomy (GTDB): domain Bacteria; phylum Actinomycetota; class Thermoleophilia; order Solirubrobacterales; family Solirubrobacteraceae; genus Palsa-465. The sequence continues at coordinate 76,761 of CAVPLN010000001.1, read as the reverse complement.
TGCGCGATCCTTGCACCGGAATGAGAGTCCTGGTCGTCGAGGATCACCGGCGTCTCGCCGAGGTCGTGGCGGAGGGGCTGCGGCGCGAGGGGATGGCGGTCGACGTCGCCTACGACGGCGCGGATGCGCTGTCACACATCAACCTCTACAGCTACCAGGTGGTCGTCCTCGACCGGGATCTGCCGCTGGTCCACGGAGACGAGGTGTGCCGCGTGCTGGTCGCGGGACACGCGGCGACGCGAGTTCTGATGCTGACGGCGTCGAGCACCGTCGGCGACCGGGTCGAGGGGCTGTCGATCGGGGCCGATGACTACCTTCCGAAGCCGTTCGAGTTCGCCGAGCTCGTCGCGCGCGTGCGCTCGCTGGGGCGGCGTGCGATTACGGCGCTGCCGCCGGTGCTGGGTGCGGGCGACGTGCAGCTCGACTCGGCGCGGCGGATCGCGCTGCGCGGGGGACTGCGCCTCGACCTCAGTCCAAAGGAGTTCGGCGTCCTGCAATGCCTGCTCGAGGCGCGCGGACAGGTGCTCTCGGCCGAGGATCTCCTCGCCCGGGTCTGGGATGAGGCCGCCGACCCGTTCACGACGACGGTCAAGACGACGATCAGCCGCTTGCGCGCGAAGCTCGGTCCGCCCGACCCGATCGAGACGGTCCGCGAGGGCGGCTACCGGATCGAATGACACCGCACCGGGTCCGGTCGGCTCGCGGTCGCATCGCGGTCCTGTTCGCCTCGACGTTCCTGCTGCTCGGGGGGCTCGTCGTCGTGGTCACGTACGTGCTCGCAACGCGCGGATCCACGATCGCCGTCACAAGCGTCGTTCCTTCCACCGGCGGCGGCCTCACCGTGGCGCTCGCGCGGCCGGGGCCGCCGGGGGCCACGCAGACGACCGCGACAGCTCGGACCCGGCGTTTCCGTGTTGCGCCGTCGGAGATCGCCACATCGCTCGTCGCCCACCAGCACTCGGCCGACACCCGGCGGCTGCTCGCCGTCTCGGCGCTGGGTCTGGCGCTGACGGCACTGATCGCGGGCGGGCTCGGATGGCTCGTCGCCGGACGCGTCCTGCGCCCGCTCCAGGCGATCACCGACAAAGCGCGCACGATCACGGCCGGCAACCTCGACGAGCGCCTTGAGCTGCGCGGACCCGACGACGAGTTCAGGCGGCTCGGAGACAGCTTCGACGATCTCCTGTCCAGACTCGAGGCCTCGTTCGAAGCTCAACGCCGGTTCGTCGCCAACGCCTCTCATGAGTTGCGCACGCCGCTGACGTTCGATCGCACGCTCCTGCAGGTGGCGCTGTCAGATCCGGCCGCAAGCGCCGGCACGCTGCGCGCGGCGTGCGAGGAGCTGCTCGGGTCGGGGCGCGAGCAGGAGCGGCTGATCGAGGCGCTGCTGACGCTCGCGACCAGCGAGCAGGCGATCGCGCGGCTCGAGCCGGTCGATCTCGCCGCCGTCGCCGCGCGCGTGACCGCCGCGGCGTCGGACGCGGGCGATCGCGACGGCATCACGGTCGAGACCAGCCTGGAGCCGGCGGTGGCGTACGGCGACCAGGCGCTGATCGAGCGCCTGGTCTCGAATCTCGTCGACAACGCGATCGCGTACAACGTGCCCGGCGGACGCGTCGAGGTCAGCACTTCGGCGCAGGACGGGGCCGGCGTGCTCATCGTCGCGAACACCGGCATGGTGATCGCCTCCGGCGAGATCGCGTCGCTGTTCGAGCCGTTCCGCCGGCTCGCCGCGACGCGTCCCGCGCAGCCGGACGGACACCACGGCCTCGGCCTCTCGATCGTCAGGGCGATCGCCGCTTCGCACGGCGCGACCGTGACCGCGATCCCGCGCCGGGACGGCGGGCTCGAGCTGACGGCACGCTTCCCGGCCGGCTAGCCCGCGGCGGGGGAACTGGCCTGCGGCGGGGGAAGTCTCGCCGGGAGCGAGCCTTCGATGCGCAGGTGCGGCAGCCGCTTGGCGAGCAGCCTGGGCAGGTGCCAGTTGGCATCGCCGACGAGCAGCATCGCCGACGGCACGATGATCGAGCGGACGACGACAGCGTCGAGCAGCACCGCGCTCGCGAGGCCGACCCCGAACAATTCGATCACGCGCTGGCCGCCGAGGATGAAGGCGGCGAACACGAGCACCATGATCGCTGCCGCCGCGTTGATCGTCTTCCCCGTCGCGGCGAGTCCATCGGCGACCGCGGCTCGGTTGTCGCCGCGGCGCCCCCACTCCTCCCGGATCCGGCTGACCAGGAACACCTCGTAGTCCATCGACAGACCGAACAGGATCGGGAACAGGAGTACGGGCAGGAACGACTCGATCGGGCCCGGGCTGATGCCCAGCACTCCTCCGAGCCACCCGAACTGGAAGACCGCCGTGACGATGCCCAGCGATGCGCCGGTTGAGAGCAGGTTCATGACCGCGGCCGTCACCGGGATCGTCAGGCTTCGGAAGACGGCGGTGAGCAGCAGGCAGGAGACGCCGACGACGATCGCGATGAACAGCGGCAGCTTCTGCGAGAGCACGGTCGCGACGTCGTTGAAAGTCGCCGTCTGGCCGCCGACGAGGACATGGAGGCCCGTCCCGCGCTCTGCGGCCGGGATCACGCGGCTGCGCAGGGCCGACACGAGGTTGGCCGTGGCGACGGCCTGCGGCGAGTACCTCGAGTACACCTCGGCGGATGCGACGCTCGCGCTGCCGCGAGTCGGAAGGACCGTCGCGGGCGTGACGGTCGCGACTCCGCGTACGCGTGCCGTCGTGGCGATGACGGCATCGAACTCAGCGCGCTGCTCGGATGAGGAGACCGACGCGACGAGCACGATCGGGCCGTTGTAGCCGGCTCCGAAACCGCGAGCGAGGATCTCGTAGGCCTTGAAGGTCGTCGAGCTGCTCGGATCCGAGCTGGCGTCCGCGGAGCCGAGCCGCATCGAGGTGAGTGGCAGGCCGATGACGAGCATCAGCACGATCGCGGCCGCGCCGAGCGCGGCGGGGCGCCGCTGCAGCACGCCGGTCCACCGGCGCCAGCCCGGCGAGTCCTCGGTCGTGAGGAGCAGACGGCTGGCGATCGCGCGCCGCTCGCGCCGCCGCAGCGCCCCGGCGCCGAATAGGGCGAGCAGTGCGGGCAGCAGCGTCAGCGCAGCGACAACGGTGAACGCGACGGTGAGCGCCGCCGCGACCGCGACCCCGTACAGGAAGCTCACCCCGAGTGCGAACATCCCGAGCATCGCGATGCAGACCGTCAGCCCGGCGAACATCACAGATCTGCCCGAGGTGTCGATCGCCTGGACGACGGCCTCCTCCGACGGCAGACCGCGGAGTCGGCTCTGGCGGTAGCGGGTGACGATGAAGAGCGCGTAGTCGACGCCGACGCCGAGGCCGATCAGGAGCGCGAGCTGGCTCGCGAAGGACGCCATGTTCATCAGGTTCGAGAGGAGCCCGATGACGGCGATCGCGGCTCCGAGCGAGACGGCGGCCGTCAGCAGTGGCAGCAGCGTCGCGAGCAGCGTCCCGAAGACGAGGAAGAGCACGACTCCAGCTGCCAGGAACCCGATCGGCAGCCCCAGCGAGAGGCCGGACTGGGAGCCGTTCTCGGCCACCGATCCGCTCGCCTGGTACTGCAGGTCGCCGTGCGAGGCGCCCATCACGAGCGCGACGTAGCGCTCGGCCTCTTCGCTGGGCAGCTGCGATGCCCCGACGCCGAACTGCACGTCGGCGAATGCGATCCGCCCGGAGCGAGCGATCTGGCCCCGCGCGCCGTCAGCGAACGGAGAGTCGACGCGAATGACGTGCGGCAGGCGGGCGATCCGCGCGAACAGCGCCTCCGCGTCACGACGGACGCTCGCGCTGCGCACCGTGCCGCGGGAAACGGCGAAGACGATCTGGTCGGTGTCCCCCGTCGCGCGAACGCTTGCGCGGGCGAGCAACGAGCTCGCTTCGTAGCTCTGCGTGTTGGGTAGGACCAGGTTGTCGGAGTAGTGACTTCCGACAGCCTCGAGTGCACCATATGCGGCGACGATCGCGACGAGCCAGGCAGCCACCACCATCCATCGGTGCCGGAAGCACCAGCGGGCGATCGCTCTCATATTTCACTAATTCGGCGGCTAGAGAGGGCGACTGTAGGGGCCGCAGCTAAAGGATCCTGAAGCGTTTGGCTCGTGAAGGGTTAGGATCAGTATGTGCCCGCAGCTAGTGCCGGGATTCTCCTCTACCGGCGGCGAGCGGAGGCGCTCGAGGTGCTGCTGGTTCATCCTGGCGGCCCGATCTGGGCGAGCCGGGACCTCGGTGCCTGGTCGGTACCGAAGGGCGAGTACGAACCGGGGGAGGAACCGCTCGCCGCGGCGCTGCGCGAGTTCGCCGAGGAGCTCGGCTCATCCCCGCCCGACGGGGCGCCGCTGTGGCTCGGAGAGGTGCGCCAGCGCTCGGGCAAGCGCGTGCTCGCATGGGGCCTCGAGGGCGATCTCGATGCAGCCGGCGCTCGCAGCAACACGCTCGAGATCGAGTGGCCGCCGCGGTCGGGTCAGCTGCTCGAGATCCCGGAGGTCGACCGCGCCGAATGGTTCGCTTCGGACGAGGCGCGGCGGCGCCTCAATCCCGCACAGGTGCCGCTGCTCGATCGGCTCGTCGAGCTGGTCGCGGGCCCGTCCTGAACCGCCGGTCGCACGGCGCCGCTACACCGGCTCGGCGCTCAGCACACCGCCCGCCCGGCCGGTCTGGGGATCGAGGTCGAGCCGGACGGCGACGGCGAACCTGCCGGCGCTGCCGCTGACCTGCGCCGCGAGCTGGGAGTCATCGAGGCCGGTCAGCTTCCCGGCCAGCAGTGACGGGTTCGCATGGGTTCCGAGGGTGACCGTGCTCGACGTCATCTCCACGCCCCCGCCCGGCAGGGGCCGGCCGATGATGCGCACCCGGAAGGAATCGAGTGGCTGGCGGGCGACGGCGAACGTCAGGTCCACCATCGTCATTCCATCGCGCAGCCGCACCTGCGAGATGCTGCCCGACAGGGTTGCGTTGAACCCCGTTGGGGTTGCGTTGAACGCCGGTGGCGTTGAGTTGGCGCGCGCGAGGAGCGGGCTCGGGGTGCCGGCGCGCTTCGCCCAGCCTGCCGACAGCGGCCCGGAGGGGAGCCACACGAGCAGGGCGGCGGGGACCGCGAGCGAGGTCACGAGCGCTCCGGCCTTGAGCCCGGCGTTGCGCGGCCAACCGGCGGTGGCGCGGACCCAGACGGCGCCGATCACGATCAGCCCGCACAGTCCGGTGATGAGGAGCAGCCAGTGCGTCTTCGCGTCGCTGCCGGTGCCGAGACCGTGGACGACCGCGACCGGCCACGATGCATACGCGAGCCAGTGGGTCGAGCGCCAGACCCGGTGGCCGAACCGCCGGCGCAGCATGCTCGTGACCGCGAGCGCGAGCATCAGATCGAGTGCGACAGCTCCGAGCCCGAGCCACACCGGCCGGTATGCGGAGGCGAGCGGCACGAAGGCGTCGAGCAGCCGGATCGGCGCGTACGGGTCGAGCACCGCGGTGATCACGTGGATCGTGACAAACGCGATCGCCAGCAACGAGATGTTGCGATGGACATCCGCGAGCACGAAGCGCGGGACAGTGCCGGTTCTCAGGCGGCGCACATTCGCGACACCGAGCGCGACCGTCAGCGTCAGCAGGACCAGCGCGACGGTTCCGGTCCCACGCGTCAGGTACCAGAGCGAGCTCAGTGCCGAGTGCGCGGTCATCTCACGATCCTCCCGACACGACCGCGGCAGGCGCCGGGGCGGCCGGGGCGGGAGCCTGAGCCGGTGTCTGCACCGCGCTCGGCGCCGGCGCCGCGGTTGACGGCGAGCTCGGGGAAGTGGGTGCGGATGTTGTCGCGACGGGCGAAGCGGACGCCCCCGGGGCGGATGCGCTCGCGGAGCCGGCGGTTGCGGCGCCGGTCGAGGTGGAGTGTCCGTGGAAGCTGTGGGCCGCGGCAACCGCAACGAATGCCGTCGCGGCGGTCGCGCCACCGATCAGCCAGCGATTCGTCCGGCGCACGAGCTCGATTCCGTCGTCGCGGACGTCTGCGTGGCTGGGTCGCGGTGGGGACGGCAGCGTCATCGGCCGAATGAGACGGTCCAGGCGGAGAACTGCGGAACCAGGGCGATCGCGAGCACGAGCCCGCCGGCGAGGCCGCCGGCAAGGGCGATCCAGCGGCCGGCAGCCCCGTTCGCGGCGGTTGATCGCCGGTAGCCGCGGATCTGCGTCGACTTCGTGGCACGCAGCGACGCAGGCAGTTCGAGGACGTGTCCGAGCACGTGCAGACCGGTGAACCCGATCCAGAGGATGAAGCTCGCCTTGTGGATCTCGCCCCAGCCGGCGCGGTGAGCCGGCCCCTCCAGCATCAGCACGATGCCACTCGCGAAGACCGCGATCGTGGTCAGCACGACGAACGGGGCGATCCCGCGCATGAGCGGATTCGGCGGGCCCTTGCGCCGGTACTCGGCGCTGTGCGCGTAGTACCGCGCGAAGCGGTAGCCGGTGCTCGCCAGCTTGACCCCGATCGGACCGAGCAGCAGCAGCCCGACGAACATGTGGATGGTCAGCAGTCGCCCGATCAGGAGGATCGTGATCCCGAGCACGCCGAACAGCAGGATCAGGATCGCGCCGAGCGTCGCGGTCAACTGCTCGTTGCCGGCGGGGCCGCCGCCGAACAGTGGGGAGCGGCGCGCCCTCCGGCGGCTGACGGGCCGTGGGCGGGCGGTTTCGATGACTGCGTCCGCGGCAGCCGCGTCGGTTGTGTGCATGCCGTCAGCTTGGGCCGCGGAGCTCAAGCCGCGCCTAGGCGGCTGTGAGAAAGCTCTATAGCTGCCTGCGCGTGGCGTGCGTGGGCGGCGGCGCTGCCGGGCGTGGCGAAGATCGCGAGCGCGAGGATCACTGCGAACAGCGCAAGCGCCGTGTATACGGCCAGATCCGCTCGTGCCTTTTCGGTCATGGCCGGAATCGTGGCCATGCTTCACTAACCGAACGTGAGCGTTCGATATGAGTCCTGTCAGATCTCTGCCCGCCCGGCGCACCGTTCGGAACACGCAGTCAGGAGACCCCGATCCCGGAGTCTATGATTGAGAGGTCAACGACGTCAGAAAGGCAGGCACGGCATGAGCATCCGCGCGACTCTGTATTCCGATCCCGCGTGTCCGTGGGCGTACTCCGAGAGCCCTGCACTGCGCGTGATCGAGTGGCGCTACCAGGACCAGCTCGACTGGCGGCTTGTGCTCGTCGGCCTCAGCGAGGACACGTCGCGCTACGAGCAGATGGGCTTCACACCATTGCGTGGCGCGCTCGGCCATGCCTCGTTCCGCGACCGCTACGGGATGCCCTTCGCACCGGCGCCGAAGCCGCGGCTGGCAGCGTCGGCCCGCGCATGCCGCGCCGTGATCGCCGCGCGCCAGCAATTCCCCGGGCGCGAGTGGATCGTGTTCCGCTGGTTGCAGCTCGCCAACTTCAACACGCCGTTGCTGTTCGATGACGACGGGCAACTGGCCGAGATCCTGCGGGGCGTGCCCGGGATCGACGCCGACTCGATCGTCCAGGCGATCGACTCGCCCGAAGTGCTGGCGGCCTACGAGGCCGATAAGGCCGAGACGCGGACGGCGGCCGGCTCGCCGACCGAGTTCCAGGGCAAGGCGGGCAACAGCGACGGTGCCGTCCGCTACACCGCGCCCTCGGTCGTGTTCGAGGCGGCGGACGGCCGGCGCCTGGAGGCGGGGGGCTTCCAGCCCGTCGAGGCCTACGACGTCCTGATCGCCAACCTCGATCCGACGCTGGGCCGGCAGGCGCCGCCCGACGATCCGGCGGCGCTGCTGGAGTACTTCGAGTTCGGTCTGACGACGCAGGAGGTGGCGGCGTGCCTCGCCCACGGGAACGACAAGCCCGACCGCGCCGCGGCTGAACTGGCGCTCGTGGGGCTCGTGAACGACGGCCAGGCCGAGCGCCACCCGCTCGGCGGCGACGCGCTCTGGACGGTCCCCGGCGGGCCCCGGCCGCCCGAACTGAGCGCCGTGGCCGCCGCGACGGCGTAGGCTCCGGCGCAGGCGATCCCCGGCGCCGGCGGACCCCCGGCGCCTGCGATCTTCAGCGCGAGACGTTCTCGAACACGGCGGCGAGCCCCTGGCCGCCGCCGATGCACATCGTCTCGAGGCCGTAGCGGGCGCCGCGCCGCCGCATCTCGCGTAGCAGCGTCGTCAGGATCCGGGCGCCTGTGCACCCGACCGGGTGGCCGAGCGAGATCCCCGAGCCGTTGACGTTGACCCGCTCGAAGCCGTCCGCAAGCTCCCAGTTGCGCATCACCGCGAGCACCTGCGCCGCAAACGCCTCGTTCAGCTCGATCAGCTGCATGTCGGCGAGCGTGAGTCCGGCGCGAGCCAGCGCCCTGGCGCTGGCGGGGACCGGTCCGATGCCCATCGTGCGAGGCGGCACGCCGGCGACTCCCCAGGTGACGAGGCGGGCGAAGGGCTCAAGCCCGAGTGCCGCGGCGCGCTCGGGATGGGTGACGATGCAGACGGCGGCGCCGTCGTTCTGGCCGCTCGCGTTGCCGGCGGTGACGGTCGCGTCCGGATCGTCGGCGAGCATCACGGGCCGCAGGCCGGCGAGCTTCTCCAGCGTCGAGTCGGGGCGTGGGTGCTCGTCGGTATCGATCACCTGGGGCGGCCCGCCGCGCCGGCCGGGGAGCTCGACCGGCACGATCTCCTCAGCGAACGTGCCGCGCTGCTGCGCGCCGACCGCCAGCTGGTGTGACCTGAGCGCCAGCTGGTCCTGCTCCTCGCGCGGGATCCTGTACTCGCGCCTGAGATTCTCGGCGGTCTCGAGCATGCCGCCGGGAACGCGGTGGTGGACACCGCCGGCGCTGACGCGCGCGCTCGCGAGCCGGTCCTGAAGCTCGACGGCGCCGGCGCGGGCGCCCCAGCGCACCTTCGTCGCGTAGTACTCGACCTGGCTCATGCTCTCGGCGCCGCCAGCGATCACCACATCGGCGACGCCCGTCTGGACGCGCATGCACGCATCGAGCACCGCTTGCAGTCCGGCGCCGCAGCGACGGTCCACCTGCAGGCCCGGCACGTCGACCGGGAGGCCGGCGTCGAGTGCGGCGACGCGGCCCAGCGCGGGAGCGTCGCCACCGGGGTTCGCCTGGCCGAGAATGACGTCGTCGATCGCCTCGGGCGGCACGCCGGTGCGCTGCATCAGTGCCGCGATCACGGTCGACGCCAGCTTCTGGACCGGGATGTCCCGGAAGACTCCGCCGAAGCCGCCGACGGCGGTCCGCAGCGGCTCGCAGATCACGGCCTCGCGCATGGCGGCCACTCTAGCCGCTGATCGAACGCCTGCCGGCCGCCGGACGGGGTCCGGCGCTTCGTAGACTCCCGGGCATGCCAGGCTCGCTGCTCACACAGACCGTCGGTCGCGCGGCCAAGCGCGTGCCGATCCTGAAACGACTGCCGGTCATGCGGTTGCTGATCCTCGGGGAGGTGATCGTGCTCGCCCGCTCCCACTTCGAGCGGCTGACACCGCAGGAGCGCCATCGCCTGATGCGGCTGCTGCGCGAGGCCAGGGGGCGCCCGTCGCAGTTGACCGACCCGCAGCGGGACGAGCTGCAGGCGCTTGTTGCGAAGGCCGACCCGAAGGCGTTTGCGGCCGCGGCCGCGGGCAAGCTCTCGCCGATGCCGCTGCCGGGCCGGTTCACGCGTCGATCGTGACGTGCCCCGGCTGGGCGGCGACCCGGTCGAGCCACGCGCGGATCGCCGGGTACGGGCCGAGGTCGAACCCGCCCTCGTGGGCGACATGCGTATAGCCGTAAAGGCTGATGTCGGCGATCGAATAACGGCCGCCGACGAGCCAGGTGCAGTCGGCGAGACCGCGCTCGAGCGCCGCGAGCGCCTTCTCTCCACCCTGGCGCTTCAACTCGTGCTGCTCTTCGCTTGCCTGCACCCCGAACAGCGCCCAGAATCGGGCGACGGCCAGGTTCGGTTCGATCTCGTACTGCTCGAACGTCATCCAGCCGAGGACGCGCGCCCGGTCGTACGGGTCGACGGGCAGGTAGTCGGTGCCGTCGGCGAGGTACCAGATGATCGCGCTCGATTCAGGGAGCGCGCGACCGTCGTCGAGGATCAGCGTTGGGACGCGGAGCGCGGGATTGAGCTTCCCGATCAGGTCGGGCCGGTTGGAGCGGTCGACGACGTCCAACTCGACGAGTTCGAGCGGGATCCCCAGGTGGGCCGCGATCTGGCGGACCTTCCAGCAGTTGCCGGAGTCGGCGTTGTTGTAGAGGAGCATCGCCCGGAGATGGTACGGACCGGCGCTGACGCGCGCCGGGTTGCCCGCCGAGAGTGTCGCTCCTACAGCGCCGCAGCGAGGGCGGTCAGGGTCGTCGCCTGCGGGCTGGAGAGCCAGCCCGGTGTGGCGAGCACCTGTACTTCAACGTCATACGCAGCGATCGCGGCTGCCGCCTGTTGTGGCGTCGACGTCCTCGTGATCTGCTTCAGGTCGGCGCATGCCGCTCGGACCCCCGCGTTCACGGGCGAGCGCTGCAAGAAGTGGAGTGCCTTGTACTTGGCCGATCCGTCGACCAGCACGGCCGTCAAAGTGCACAACGCTCCCGTGGTCACGTTCACAGTGAACTCCGTCGAGCCAGAACCAACGTTTCCGGCGTTATCTGTCGCGCTCGCGGTCAATGTCGTCGTCCCGGGGCCGAACGTCCACGCGGCCGCATCTGCCACAGGCGTCTGGCAGGAACTCGACGCGACGCCCGATCCGCCTGCGTTGTCGACGGCGGCGCACGTGATGTCCACCATCTGCAGCAACGCGTAGGTACGCCTGTTGCCGGTGAACGCGATCGTCGGTGCGGTCGTGTCGATCTTGAACGACTGCTGGTCCGTCGCTGTGTACCCGGCGTTGTCCTCGCACGGTGAAGTCAGCACGACGGCCTGGCCCTCCTGGCTGCCGGACGTGCTCGTCTGCGAGCAGGCGGAGGCGTCGAGCCCGGACAGGCCGTCGGTCCAGTTCCAGGCGACCGAGACCGGACTTGTGTACCAGCCGTCGGTCCCGGGTGTTCCTGATACGACTGGTGCGTCGGTCGGACCGGTCAAATCGACGTTCACGGTGTAGGAGGCCGTGCCGGTGTTTCCGTTCTCGTCGGCGCAGGTCGCGGTCAGCGTGACCGTCCCTTGGCCCGACGACGTGCTCGAGGCTGGGCAGTTCGACGAGCTCGCCGCGGACAGGTCGGCGCCGTCCTGACCGGGACTCCAGTTCCAGTCGACCGTGACCTCGGCGCCATCCCAGTCGGGCGGAGCACTCCCAGACTCCAGTACCGGTGACGCGCCGGGGTCACACAGCACGACCGTCACCGTGTTGTCCTGACAGACGCCGACGTCCTCGGAGATGCCGTTGCAGGCTTGCGCTCCGTTGCACGAGTAGAACCCGACGCTGGGCGGGCTCGCGTTCGACGGCAGGCCCGTGCACGAATGCGCTCCGTTGCAAGCGGCGTAGCCAATGTCCCCGACATCGTCGCAGGCGGCGCCATCATCGCACGAGCTGTCGTCCACGCTCCCGACATCGCCCTGGCACCCGTCCCTGTTCGTGTTGTTGCACGAGTCATTCCCGACCGACGTGAGGCCGGCGCCGCACGCAGAGGGGCCGTTGCATGAACCCGACCCGATCGGTCCGATCTCGCCGACCGAACCGCTGCACGCCACCTGTTCGCCCCCGGTGGCGTCGCACGAGCCGTTCCCAACTGTCGTCGCGATGCTGCAACTACCAAGGAAGCTGTCGCAGGAGTTGGTGCCGACCGACACGAGCGAAGAGCTGTCAGCGCACGCGGCAAAGGGGCCGCCGGTGCAGGAGCTGTCGTCGACCAGCGTCAGGTTGGGGTCGTCGGTGCAATCCCCGGCCTGGGTACCGTCGGCGCAGGAGCCCGAGCCCACCGAAGTGATGCTGGGGTCTGAAGAGCACGGTGAGCCGACGCCGTCGCACGAGTTGGCCCCGACCGACACGAGGCCAGGATCACCGGTGCACGCGGTGGAGCCGTCCGATGTCTGGCAGGAGCCGGAGCCGATCGCCTGGGCGTGCGCCACGCCCGCGGACGTCGCGAGGATCAGACCGACCAACGCGACCAGCACGCTCAGCCGCGCACCACCGTATCGACTACACAGCCCCATCAGACCTCCTGACGAGAAGACGTGACCAGACGCGATCCGACGCGTGCGGGCCCTGGTGCCGGCGGCCGGATCAAGGCATACAACGGGCGGCGCGTGGTCTGACTTGCGAGGCGATCAGGCCGGCGGCTCAGATGGTGTCACCAACGAACGTTGGGGCCGGCGGGGTGGGGCGTCGAGCACGACCCGCACCCCGTGCTTCGGCGTCAGCGTGATCATCCGCAACTCTGCCGCCTCGAGCTGTGGGACGGCGGCGCGTAACCGCGTGCGCTCCAGCACCCTCGCCAGCACCTGCCGCATCTCCATCAGCGCGAAGCTCGCGCCGATACAGCGACGGGTGCCGCCGCCGAACGGGAGCCACGTGTAGGTGTCGGGCGGCTCGTCGGAGAGGAACCGCTCGGGCCGGAATGCGGATGGGTCCGGGTAGAGGTCGGCGCGGCGGTGGATCCCGCGGATCGACGGATTGATCTCGATTCCGGGCGGGATCAGCCACTCGCCGAGGGCGTACGGAGTGCCGCTGACGACGCGGCCGACTCCCGGGATCACCGGGCGCGCGCGGAGCGCCTCCTTGGCGACGGCGTCGAGAAAGAAGTCCTCGAGCGCAAGCGCCCGCTGCAGGACCGCCGGGGCGTGCAGGAGCAGGTCGAACGCCCACGCGAGCCCGGTCGCCGTGGTCTCATGCCCGGCCACCAGCAGCGTCAGCAGTTCGTCGCGCACCTCCTCGTCGGTCAGCCGTCCGCCGTCCTCGTCGCGCGCGAGCAGGAGTGCCGAGAAGACGTCGTCGTGACGCTCCAACCCGTCGTCCCCGAGTTCGCGGCGCCGGGCGATCTCGGCGAACAGCAGCTGATCGACGCGATCGCGGCGCTCGGTGATCGACTCCAGCGGGTGGCGGCCGGCCCTGCGATTACGCATGACCGTGGCGATCGCCCTGACCGAGCGCGGCGTCGCGAGCGGGGCGATGTACTCGCGCAACCGTGCCCCCAGCTCGTTCGCCTCCTCGCCGGGCCCATAGCCGAACACCGCGCGGAGGATCACCTGCAGGGTCAGGGACTGCATGCTCGGCAGCAGCGCGAACGGACGGCCGACCGGCCACGAGTCGATCTCCGCGTCGGTGGCGTCGAGCACGACTTCGCCGAGCGCCTGCAGCCGGCGGCCGTGGAAGCTGGGCAGCAGCAGCCGGCGATGGCGCAGGTGCTCGTCGCCGTCGAGCAGCAGGACCGAGCGGTGGCCCAGGATCGGGCCGAGCAGCGCGTTGGCCTCACCCGCGCGGAGGGCATCATTCGATCCCTGGAACAGCTCCTTGACGAGCGCGGGCTCCAGCACGATCACGAACCGACTGTCGAACAGCGTCGCGAACGTGATCGCACCGCCGTACCGGCGCCGGCAGAGGTCGACGAAGCGCGGTCCCGAGAGGATGAACCCGAGCGTCTGCAGCCAGCGCGGCAGCGGCGGCCCTGGTGGCATCCTCGCGGTCGCGGCGGCGGCGCCGGCGCTCATCGCCAGCATCATCGCAGAGCCGATTCGGGCTCTGAGAACTCTCACGCGGACACCGGCGAACGCGCGCACAAGTCGAGCTACCCTAGATCCACACCTCGAGGGAAGGCGCCCGACATGAGATTCCTGCGAACCGCCTCAACGCGCCGGCTGTTGGCGACGATCGCCGGCTTCGTCGTCGTTGCGGTCAGCTGCACCGCGATCGCAGTCGCCGCCACCAGCGGTGGGCCCGTGCCGGCGCCCAAGCCCCTGGCGACGGCGATCCATGACGCGCTTGCGGCGCCTGCGCCTGTCGGGATCAGCGCGCAGGTCACATTCACGAACAACCTGATCGGGGCGAGCGACATCGTCGGCAGCGACCCGCTCCTGACGGGTGCAAGCGGCCGCCTCTGGTTGACGCAGGACCACTTCAGGCTCGAGCTCCAGTCCGACAACGGCGACGCCCAGATCGTCGCTGCCAACGGCTCCTTCTGGGTTTACGACCCGAGCTCCGACACCGTCTATGAAGGCTCGCTGCCGACCGCCGCAGACGGCGGTACCGGTGCCGCCGGCACGACCGCGACGCGGACCGGGGTCGAACCGATCACGCCGACCATCGCCCGGATCCAGACCGTGATCGACAGGCTCGCCGCCCATCTCGACGGCCTCACCGCCGTGCCGACCGACGTCGCCGGGGAGCCGGCGTACAGCGTCCGCGTGTCACCGAAGGACACGAGCGGCCTGCTCGGCTCCGTGCAGCTCGCCTGGGATGCCCTCCACGGAGTCCCGCTCAGCTTCGACATCTACGCCAAGGGCGATCCGACCCCGGTCATCTCCCTGGCCGCGACCGGCGTCTCCTTCGGGCCGGTCGCCGACTCCGTGTTCGCGATCTCGCCTCCGAGTGGCGCCAAGGTCGTGCAGCTCGGCACCGTCGCGTCGCGCGCGAGCTCGAACCCGACGGCCCCGTCGGGGGCAGCTCCGGCCACGCAGGGACCACTCAGCTTCACCGTCGATCAGCCCCCCACCGCCGGCGGACTGCAGCTGACGGCGACGCACCGGGCCGGGCGTGACGGCGAGCTCCTCAGCTACGGCACCGGACTCGGCTCGGTCGAAGTGCTCGAGCGGGCCGCCGGCCAGGGCACCGCTCCGGCGCTCCCCAGCGCAGGTGCCGGTCCAGGGCAGGGGTCGGGACTCTCGCTCCCGACCGAGGACATCGATGGCGTCAGTGCGACCGAGCTGAGCACCGAACTTGGCACCGTGCTCGAGTTCACGCGCACCGACAAGGGGATCTCGTATCTCGTGTTCGGGTCGGTGCCACTCGCGACCGCCGGCGCGGTCGCCCGCGACCTGTGACGGAGCCGCCGCCGATCGAGGTCCGCGGTCTCGTCAAGCGGTACGGGCAGCTGACCGCGGTTGCCGGGGTTGACCTGACGGTCAACCCCGGTGACGTGTACGGCTACCTCGGGCCGAACGGGGCCGGCAAGACGACCTCGCTGCGGATGATGCTCGGTCTGATCCGGCCCGACGAGGGCAGCGTCCGGCTGTTCGGCGCCGACCCGCAGCTGACCGTCGAGGCGCTCGACGGCGTCGCCGGGTTCGTCGAGGCGCCAACGTTCTATCCCTACATGACCGGCAGGCGCAACCTCGAGCTGCTGGCGGCCTACGACGGCGCCGACGCGCGAGACCGGATCGATGCCGCGCTGCGCACGGTCGAGCTGGAGCGGCGTGGCGGCGACCGTGTCGGGGGTTACTCCCATGGGATGCGCCAGCGTCTGGGGATCGCCGCCGCGCTCCTCCGCGATCCGAAGCTGCTGCTGCTCGATGAGCCGGCGACCGGCCTCGATCCCGCCGGCATGCGGGACATGCGGCTGCTGATCCGCCGCTTGGCGGAAGAGGGCATGACCGTGCTCCTCTCCAGCCACCTGCTCGGCGAGGTCGAGGAGGTCTGCAACCGCGTCGCGATCGTGCGCAGCGGGCGGATCGTCTATGAGGGGACGATCGACGCACTGTCGCGTGGATCGGGCACGACGTACCGGCTGGTCACGACCGACAACTCGCGGGCGCTGCTCGTGTGCGAGGCTCAGGCCGGGATCGGGCCGGCCTCGGTCGAGCACGGCCGGATCCTCTTCACCGCCGAGGAGTCAGGCGTCGGCGAGCTCTCGCGCGCGCTGATCGAGGCCGGCGTCCTGATCCACGAGCTCGCTCCGCAGACGGTCACGCTCGAGGATCTCTTCTTCGAGCTGACCGAAGGTGCCGAGCCTGAGCCCGCCTCCCCGCCCTCGCCGGCGGCGCCCGCCCCGCCGGCGCCGGTGGAGCCGGCGGCCGCGGAGGTCGTCCCGTGAGCGCGACCGCGGGCGCCGCCGAAGACGGCCGGACCGTCGCCGCCCGCGCAGCGCGCGCGGGGCGCCGGCGGCCGGGAATCGCGACCGTCTACCGCTGGGAGCTGACCAAGCTCCGCTATCAGAAGCGCGTCTACCTCGGACTCGGCGCCGCCGTGGTCGTCCCGGTCCTGTTCACGCTCGCGATCCACTTCCACCATCACGATCGCCACGGCGGCGGCTTCGCGTTCTCCAACTACCTCACGCGCAGCGGCCTCGCCGAGCCGCTGGTGATCCTGCTCTTCGGCGCAATCTGGATGTTCCCGCTGATCGTCGCGCTCGTCGCCGGCGACATCTTCGCCTCCGAGGACCACAACGGGACGCTCAAGACGATCTTCACACGTTCGCTCGAGCGCCATCAGATCTTCGCCGGTAAGGCGCTGGTCGCGGCCACGTACGCGATCGTCGCGATCATGCTGTGCGGGACCGTGTCGGTTGTGGCCGGCAGCATCGAGTCGGGTTTCAACTCGCTCCAGAGCCTGTCCGGGACGATCGTGTCGGCGCCGCGGGCGCTCGGGCTCGTCTATCTGAGCCTCCTCATCTATCTGATTCCGATCGCGGCGATCGTGTGCATCGGCCTGCTGCTGTCGACGGTCACGCGCAACAGCGCCGCCGCGGTTGTCGGAACGCTGATGATCTCGCTGCTGATCCAGCTGATCGGGATCCTGCCCGGCCTCGGCGCGACCCAGCCCTATCTGCTGAGCACGCAGTTCAACGCCTGGCAGGGACTGCTGCGGACACCGACCGACTGGACGCCGATCATTCGCGCCGCATGGGTCTGCGCGCTGTACGGGATCCCGGCGCTGTTCGCCGCGCTGCTCGTGTTCCTCCGGCGCGACGTCGCCGGCGGGTAGCGGCAGGCCGGGAACGCTTAGCGATCGTCGGTAAATTGGGTGCAGGTCTTGGGGTGCGGGTGCACCACCAGGCGGGCCGTTTGATGCTGAGGCGGCGATCGAGCAGCGCCACCGGCTGATGTCCGCTCAAGTTGCGCGGTCGCGGTGTCGGTTGTGTGCGCATGCGGCTCGGGCGTCTGGGGATCGCGGGACCGCGGCGGCAGCACGTGCGCGCGTGTGGGTTGAGGGCCGTTCGGTCGGGCAACCCTAAGTTCCGGACCCCCCCAACGATCTTGGGGGGTGTGGAGCTGAGGGGTCTCTATGACCCCCAAGTTCCACACCCCCCCGTCGCGACCGGGGGGTCCGGAAGTTAAGGGGAAAGCGCCGGGATAAACCGGCATGGAGTAGGAGATGGGAGAGCTCTACATCGAAGATCTAGCGAGTCACGGTGGCCCTGAGTCATGCGTCGGCTGTTCGCGAGGATGGCGGCGAAGCGTTGATAGGGGGCGTGCGGGCGGGGTTATTGAGCCGCGAAATTTTCCTGGTTCAGGGTGCCGACGTGGTCCCTTACATCGGAAGGCAATACTGCTGGCGGCGTGATCGCTTGTCGTTGGTGGGCCCTGCGCGGTCAGAGATCCCAGGCACGTACGACAGGCTCCATGCGCGAGAACCGGGAGGTCTCGTGGTTGCCCTGCTGGTGGTGGTGATGCCCCGTCCTGGATGGTTCGCGGGGTGGCAGGCCGTTGCCGGTCGGGGTCGTGAGGGGAACGCTGAGGCGGTAATCCCTTGATGCACGACCGCGAGAAGTCAGACAGGCCCGTAGTACCTGCGAAGCCGTCGAACAAGCCCGGGGTTCCGGGGGCGGAGGTGGTGGAGGGAAGGGGTCTGCCCGAGGGGAACACGGCCGGTGAAACACGTCCCGGACGCGGTGCCGGACTGGGCGTGTCAAGTGATCTGGATCGTGTGCGCCAGGCGGCGCGGAAGGACAGGGATGTGCGGTTCACCGCGCTCCTTCATCACGTGACGGTCGATCGGTTGCGGGATGCGTATAGGGCGATCAGCCCGAACGCGGCCGCGGGCGTTGATGGCGTGACGTGGCGGGACTACGGGCTCGATCTCGAAGCAAAACTTCTTGATCTCCACGCTCGGGTTCATCGGGGTGCGTACCGGGCGAGGGCTGTTCGGAGGGTGTTCATACCGAAGGCGGACGGGCGGCTGCGGCCGCTCGGGGTCGCCGCGTTGGAGGACAAGATCGTCCAGCGGGCGGTGGTCGAGGTGTTGAACGCTGTCTATGAGCAGGACTTTCTCGGGTTCTCGTACGGGTTCAGGCCGGGGAGGGGTCCGCATGATGCGTTGGACGCCTTGTCGGTCGCGCTCGAACGCAAGAGGGTGAACTTCGTGCTCGACGCGGACATTCGCGACTTCTTCACCCGGCTTGATCAGAGCTGGCTTGAGAAGTTTCTCGAGCATCGGATCGCGGATCGGAGGGTCCTGCGGCTGATCCAGAAATGGCTCAGGGCAGGGGTTATCGAGGACGGGGAATGGTCAGAGACCGAGGAGGGAACCGCGCAAGGAGCGTCGATTTCGCCGCTGCTCGCGAACGTGTACCTGCACTACGTGTTTGACCTGTGGGCCGACCAGTGGCGGCGGCGGAACGCGCGCGGGGATGTGATCCTGACGCGGTTCGCGGACGATTTTCTGGCGGGCTTTGAGCATCGTGAGGACGCTGAGCGGTTCCTTGCCGATCTGCGCGACAGGTTCGCGGAGTTCGGTTTGGAGTTGCATCCGGACAAGACGCGGCTGATCGAGTTCGGACGGTACGCCGCCGAGCGACGTCAGGCGCGTGGGGACCGGAGGCCTGAGACGTTCGAGTTCCTGGGGTTCACGCACATGTGCGCGAAGTCCCGGAACGGGCGGTTCAAGCTCCAGCGGGTCACGAGCAAGAAGAAGATGCGCGCCAAGCTCAAATCGGTCAAGACCGAGATGCGCAGGCGGATGCACCGCCCGATCCCCGAACAGGGACGCTGGCTCGCGAGCGTCCTGGCCGGGCACTACCGCTACTACGCGGTGCCCGACAACAGCAAGGCGCTCAACGGCTTCCACCACGAGGTCATCCGGCATTGGCGACGGACGCTCGCGCGTCGCAGCCAGAAGGGCTACATGACCTGGGACCGAACCCGCTGCCTTGCCGACCGATGGCTCCCGGAACCCCGCATCCTTCACCCCTGGCCCAGCGCGCGGTTCGACGCCAGAACCCAAGGGAGGAGCCCAGTGCGTTGACGCGCACGCTGGGATCCGTGCGGGGGGCCGCCGGCAACGGCGGTCCCTACCGCGATTCGTCAGGACGTGACGTGCAGGGGGTGTGGTCTCGGTGGAGACGTTCAAGCCTCGGCTGCCACCGCCGTGCTCCCCGGGGGCTTGGTGATGGCGAGGCCGCGATCGCTGAGCGTGATCGGTTGAGGGGGCGACGCACCGGAACCCGAGCATCGGCACCAGCGGCTCGCGGTCCGGCCTGTTCCGTTTCCCCTCCAAGAGCCGGGCGCGGCCGGCCAGCGATCTCCGGCGAGGAGACCGACGCGCAACTCGCCGCCATCAACCTCCACCCCCACGCGTTCCACGGCGACTGGAACCGGACCATCAAATCATCATCTAATTGATGGACGGTCCCTTAGGCGGCGGGGCTGCCGAGCACGAGCTGCTCGAGCTGCTCCGCCGACATCGGTCGCGAGAGCGCGAAGCCCTGTGCTCCGTCACAGCCGAGCGACCGGAGCTCGACCAGCTGCTCGTCCGTCTCGACGCCCTCCGCCGTGACCGTCATCCCGAGGGCGTGCCCCAGTTCGACGACGGCGGCGACCATCGTCGCGTCGTGCGCGGCCCCGACGAGCTCGCCGACGAAGCTCGGCGCGATCTTTAGCTCGTCGGCCTTGAGGCTGCGGAGGCTGTGCAGCGACGCCGCGCCGGTGCCGTAGTCGTCGATCGCGACCCTCACACCGGCGGCCTGCAGGGAACGCGCGGCCGTGAGCACCGCATCGTCCTCCTCGCTGACCGTCGTCTCCGTGATGTCGACGCATACGGCTCTTGGCTCGAGTCCCGCGGCGTTGACCGCGGCGAGCGCTGCCGCGACCTCGGGCGCGTTCAGCTGGTTGCGGGAGACGTTGATCGACAGGGTCAGGTCCGAACGCGTCGCCTGGAGGCGGGCAAGCAACTCGAGCGACTGGCCCAGCACGAACTGCCCGATCGTCGAGAGCAGGCCGATCTCGTCCGCGAGCGGGATGAATTCCGCCGGCAGGATCATCCCGCGCTCGGGATGCTGCCAGCGGACGAGCGCCTCGAAGCCGACCAGCCGCTGCTCGGCGCTGAGGTCGTGGTGCGGCTGGTAGAGCACCCGCAGCTCGGAGCGTTCGAGCGCCCGTCGCAGCTGATCGGCGAGGTCGGCCGCCACGTGCCCCCGCTCATGCGCGGTGGCCGGGCCCAGCATGCCCAGTTCGGCACGGGCATCCGGATCGAGCCCGGCAGGATCGCCGTCCGGGACAGCTCTGCGCTCGCCGTCCGGGACAGCTCTGCGCTCGCCGTCCGTGACAGCTCTGCGCTCGGCGCCGGCCGGCTCGTCCGTCTCCTCTCGCACCGGCCACCTGTCGGGCTCGTCCTGCAGCGCGGGTGCGGGCTCGGCGTTCGGCCAGGAGCCGCCCGTGTCGTCGCCGAGATCCCGCCCGCCGAGGTCCCGCCCGCCGAGGTCCCGCCCGCCGAGGTCCCGCCCGCCGAGGTCCTGCCCGCCGAGATCCTCGCCGCCCGGATCCTCTCCCCGGCCGCTCCGCTTGGCGTCGTACATCGCGGCATCCGCCTGCCCGATCAGGGCGTCGGGAGAGACCGCCGGATCGCTCGTCGTCGCGACGCCGATCGACACGGCCAGCTCGTAGCGGTCATCGCCCCGGCCGATCGGCAGACCGGCCGCGACGCGAATGCGCTCGGAGATCCTGAGCGCCTCCTCCGGGCTCGTCAGGTCCTCGAACAGAAAGGTGAATTCGTCGCCGCCGAACCGGGCGACGGTATCCATCGGCCGCAGCACCGATTGCAGCCGGCCTGCCAGCGCGCTCAGGACGCGATCGCCGGCGGCATGGCCGAGCGAGTCGTTGATCGCCTTGAAGCCGTCGACATCGAGGAACAGCACCCCGGTGACCGCGCCGGTCCGGCGCGTCCGCTCGAGTGCGACGCCGAGACGGTCGATGAACAGCGTTCTGTTCGGGAGCCCGGTGAGCGGATCCTGCAGCGCGCGCTGCGCGACGCCCTCGTGCGACCGTTTGCGCTCGATCGCATGCTGGACGGCTCGGCGCAGCGACATCGGGGTCATGTGAACCTTGGCGAGCACGTCCTCGGCGCCGGCGCGAAGCGCGACGACCGCGGCCCCGTCCGAATACTCGGACGCAAGCACGACGACCGGGATGCGCGGAGCAAGCGCGCGCAGCCGCTCAACCGCGGCGGCCTGTTCGATCCCGCCCAGCAGTACGGCCGACGCGGTGCCGGCCACCAGTTGCTGATTCACGTCCTCGACGCGTTGGGCGAACGTCCACGACAGCCCGCCGCTCCAGCTCAGCCTGAGCATCTCCTCGATCAGCCCGGCCGTGCTGCGGTCGCGCTCGATCAGGAGCAGATGGGTGCTCTCGTCAACCATTTCACCCTGATCGACTTCCGTTCCGACCTTTCCGCGGTGTTCGCTCGGTCCGCACAGTGCCTGCCATCGGGAGCAGCATGCCGCTCCTGCCTCTGCCGCGGGACCCCCCCGTGTTGGCCGAGAGCGCTGAGTCTAGCCTCGATTCGGGCAGGACCAACTTCTGGTTCAACGAACTGAACGCGACCGAATATGCAGGATTCTCATACCGCTCTTACCGCAATCTGATGATCTGGTCCCAAGATTCCACACAGATGAATCGAGTCCAGCGAAATGTGAGCCTCTCACATCGTGCCCGTGCGGCGCACGAGCGCGACTCCGCGCTGTTGCGCATCAACCGCATCCGCCTGTGGGCGATCGGCGGCGCCGGCGCCCTCAGCCTGTTCTTTGCGGCGCTTGCGCACGCGCTCGCTCCCGGCCGCAGCGTAGGCAGTTCCGCCTCCACCAAGGGCGCCACCGGCTCCCTCAGCGCCTCCTCGAACTCCGGGGCCTCCTCGAACTCCGGGGCCTCCTCGAACTCCGGGACCTCGTCGAGCCAGGGCAACGCCCCCCAGCCGCCCGCCCAGGCGCCCAGCGCGCCGTCCAATCAGGTCCAGCCCAGCCAGCCTGTGGTCGTCGGCGGTGGGTCCTGACCGGATGATCCCTGGACAGAGCCAGGCCGAGTTCCCGCTCTGGGGCGGTCGCGCGGTCGTCTGGGTGACCGAACCCGAGGTGCTCGAGGCCGCGCTCGGGGCCGTCCGCGCGACGGTTGCGGCGTTCGACATCGCCTGCTCGACGTTCCGGGAGGACTCCGAGATCACGGCCGTCAACTCCGCCGGGGGCGTGCCGGTCGTCGTCTCGCCGTTGCTGATCGATGCGGTCGATGCGGCGCTCCGCGGCGCCCAGTTGACCGACGGCGACCTCGACCCCACCGTCGGACAGGCGCTGATCGCCTTCGGCTTCACGCCGGCACTCGCCGGCTCCGAGCGCTTCCGGCTCGAGTCCATGCCCGGCTGGCGGGCTGTGTCGATCGACCGCGAGGCCTCGACGATCACCGTCGCCCGCGGCGTCCGGCTCGATCTCGGCGCGACCGCAAAGGGCCTGGCAGCCGATCGGGCCGCCGCGGCCGCCCATGCCGCGGCCGGCCCGGCCGGCGTGCTCGTCAGCCTCAGCGGCGACATCGCGACCGCCGGCCCTGCTCCGGCTGGCGGCTGGCGGGTCCGTGTCACCGACGATCACCGCTCCGACGTGGCGGCGGCGGGTCAATGGATCGAGCTGCACGGCGGCGGTCTGGCAACCTCGAGTACGACCGTGCAGGTGCGCGGCGAGGGCGACGGCGCCGCCCACCACGTGATCGATCCGGCGACGGGGCGCCCTGCGTTCGTCCACTTCCGGACCGTTTCGGTCGCCGCCGGCTCGTGCCTTGATGCCAACATCGCGAGCACGACGACGATCGTGCGCGGCTCGCGCGCCGTCCGGTGGCTTGAGGAGCTCGGCCTTCCGAGCCGGCTCGTGCGCGCAGACGGCGTCGTCGAGCACGTCGCGGGCTGGCCCGCGGGCGCCGAGGATCTGCCGATCGCCAGACCCGCGGCTGAGACCGTATGAGCCTCCCGGTCGCTGCCCTGTTCGACTCGCGTGCCTACTGGTACCTGACTCGGGGGACCGGCATCGTCGCGCTGCTGCTGCTGACTGCGGTCATGGTGCTCGGGATCCTCGGGCCGCTGCGCGTCTCGCTCGCGCCGCTGTACCCCCGGTTCGCGCTCGAGACGATCCACCGGGATCTGTCGCTGCTGGCCGTCGCCGTGATCGCCGTCCACGTCGTCGTCAGCGTGCTCGACGGGTTCGCGCCGATCGGACTGATCGACGGGATCATCCCGTTTCACTCCGCGTACCGGCCGCTCTGGCTCGGGATCGGGACGCTCTCCTTCGACCTGATGCTGGCGTTGGTTCTCACGAGTCTCGTCCGCCGCCGGCTCGGGCACTCCGCGTGGCGGCTGGTCCACTGGTTCGCATACGCGAGCTGGCCGCTCGCGGTCGCGCATGGCATCGGGACGGGCACCGATGCGACCCAGGTCTGGATGCTCGCGCTCACCTTCGTCTGCGTTCTCGCCGTCGCGGCCGCCGCGCTCGCGCGGGTCGGCGCGATCGAGCAGATCGACGAGACGTGGCGCACGGCAGCGGTCGCCGCCGTCGTCGCCGTCCCGGTGGCGCTCGGGGTCTTCACCTACGAGGGCCCGCTCTCGGCGAACTGGGCGCGGCGCGCGGGAACTCCGGCGAGCCTGCTGATCCACGGCACGACCGTCGCGGCGGTGGGGGCGCGATGATCAGCCCGCACGGGTTGCCCCGGATCCTCAGCGGACTCGACGCCGACGGCACGCCGATCGATCTGAGCGCCCACGAGCGCCTCCACGGTCCACTGCCCCAGCCCGCCAACCTGATCGGGCTGATCGAGCGCAGCGGGCTGCGCGGGCGCGGCGGTGCTGACTTTCCGACCGCGATCAAGCTGCGCGCGGTCGCCGGCAAGCGGGGTCCCTACCTGATCGTCAACGGCTCGGAGACCGAGCCTGCCAGTGGCAAGGACACGCTGCTGCTCGAGCGCCTCCCGCACCTTGTGCTCGACGGCGCGATCCTCGCAGCCGAGACGATCGGCGCCCGCGAGGTGATCGTCGCGGCCCGCGAGAGCGCGGCCGGCGCGGTGCTGTCGCTGAAGGAGGCCATCGTCGAGCGCTCGACGCGAGATCTCCCGATCAACCTGCATCTCGGACCGGGGGGTTACGTCTCGGGCGAGGAGACGGCGGTCGTCAACTCCGTTGGCGGCGGCCCGTCGAAGCCCACCTTCGTCCCGCCCCGGCCGTACCAGAAGGGGCTGCGCGGCCGCGCGACGCTGATCCAGAACGCTGAGACGCTGGCGCAGATGGCTCTGATCGCCCGCTACGGCGCGCCCTGGTACCGGGAGATCGGGACGCAGGAGGATCCCGGCTCGGTGCTCTGCACGATCTCCGGAGCCGTCCGCTATCCCGGTGTTTACGAGCTCGCGTATGGAACCCCGATCGCGGATCTGCTGGCCGCCGCCGGGGGGTCCAGCGAGCCGTTGCAGGCGATGCTGATCGGCGGCTATTTCGGCACGTGGGTTCCGATCGGCGCGGCCGAGCGCCTGCGGTTGGCGCGGACCGATCTGAGGGAGGTCGGCTGCTCGCTCGGAGCGGGCATCGTGGTCGCGCTCGGTGAGAGCGCCTGCGGCCTGCACGAGAGCGCCCGGATCGCCGCCTGGCTCGCCGGCCAGTCCGCCGGGCAGTGCGGCCCGTGTGTGTACGGGCTCGAGGCGATTGCCGGCTCGATGGCGCAGCTCGCGCGCGGGAGTGCCCAGCCCGGGGAGGTCGAGCAGCTGCGACGCTGGTGCTCTGACGTCCGCGGACGCGGCGCCTGCCACCACCCGAACGGCGTGATCCGATTCGTCGAGAGCGCGCTCACCACGTTCGCCGACGAGATCCCCCACCACCGGGCGCAGCGCTGCGGGCGCCGCCCCGTCGGTCTGCCGCTCGGCCCCGAACGGGCGTCGGGCTCCGTCGCCGGGAGGCGCGGCTGATGGGCAAGCGGCTCCGGGTCAACCCGATCGCCTGCGATGCGCACGGCCTCTGCGCCGAGCTGCTGCCGGAGCTGATCCGGCTCGACGACTGGGGTTACCCGATCCTCGAGATTCCGGATGTGCCGCCGCAGCTCGACGGCCTCGCCCGCCGGGCGGCGGATGCCTGTCCGACATTGGCGCTGCTGCTCGACGACACGCTCGAGTCGGAGGCCGTCTAGGCCGGCGCCCGCTCAGCGGGCGGTGTCGCTTCAGGCGCCGTCGGGTCGGGCGGCGTCGGTTCCGGCGGCGGCCTGTCAGACCACGCCTCCGGGTTGCGGAGCGCGCGCTGATACCAGGCGACGTCCCGCCAGGCGCCCGCCTTCCATCCGATCCGGCGGTAGACGCCGATCAGCTCGAACCCCAGCGCCTCGTGCAGCGCGACGCTCGCCTCGTTGGGCAGCGTGATTCCCGCACAGGCCCACCAGTAACCCTGCGCCGTCAGCCGCGCCAGGAGCTCAGCGTAGAGCGCTCGCCCGATCCCGCGACCGCGCACCTCCTCCGCGAGATAGACGCTGACATCCGCGGCCCAGCGATAGCCGGGCCGCTCGCGGTGCATCGATCCGTACGCGAAGCCGATCACGCCGCGCCCGCCGTCGGCGACGAGGAACGGATGGGTCCGCGAGAGCCGTTCGATCCGGCCGGCAAACTCGGCTGCGCTCGGAGGCTCCTCCTCGAGCGAGACCGCCGTCTCGGCGACGAACGGCGCGTAGATCGCCGCGCACGCGGCTGCGTCGCCACCGGGGTCGGCATCACGGATGACCATGCCGGCACTGTAGGGGCCCGCCCGCTTGCGGGCTGGGCGGGCCCCACCGGACCGCTTCTGAGCTGCGAATCAGCTGATCATGCCCCCGAAGTTGCCGCCGCTGACGGTCAGCACCTGACCGTGGATGTAGTTCGACCACGGCGTGCACAGCAGGAAGACGCCCCCCGCGGCCTCCTTCGGGGTGCCGGTCCGCCCGAGCGGGATCAGGACCGACGCCATGCTGCGGAGCTGATCCGGGATCCCGAGCTGGACCTTCTGGCCGTCGATCTCGATCGTGTTCGCGCCGTCCTTGCTCGCGGTCAGCCGGGTCTCGATGTAGCCGAACGCGACGGCGTTGACATTGATCTTGAACTGGCCCCACTCCTTGGCGAGCGTCTTCGTGAGGCCGACGACGGCGGACTTGCCGGCCGCGTAGTTCGCCTGTCCCGCGTTGCCCATCGTGCCCGAGATCGACGAGATGTTGACGATCTTGCGGAACACCTCGACGCCCTCCTCGCGCTCGCGCTTGGCCGGCTCGCGCATGTGCGGGGCGACGGCGCGGCACATCCGGAAGGGCACGATCGTGTGGATGTCGAGCATCCGCTGGAACCAGTCGTCGCTCATCTTGTGCAGCGGGGCATCGAGCGTGTAGCCGGCGTTGTTGATGAGGATGTCGACCCGGCCCCAGGCGTTGATCACGTGCTCGACAAGCCTGTCGGGCGTGCCGGCTTCAGTCAGGTCGCCCCCGAAGACGAGCGTCTCGCCGGCGATCTCCTGCGCCGTCTGGGCAGCAGCGTCGGCGTCGAGGTCGTTGATCAGCACCTTGGCGCCGTGCTCGGCGAGCAGTTCCGCGGTCGCGCGACCAATCCCCCGGGCTGACCCGGTGACGATCGCGACTTTGCCTTCGAGGATGGCCATTGCTGTCACTGCCTTTCGCTTGTCGGAGGTGGCTCGCGGCATGATGCCAGCGGCGCCTTGCGAGGTAGAGTCAGGGCGAGGATGGCTGACGAGCGCTACGACGTCGTCCTGCTCGGGGCGACCGGGTTCACGGGCGCGCTGACAGCCGAGTACCTCGCGGCCCACGCCGGGTCGTCGACGCGCTGGGCGCTGGCCGGCCGCGACACCGCCAAGCTCGCCGCACTCCGTTCGCGCTTGACGGCCGTGGCCGCCGGTTGCGATCCGACGGCGCTGCTCGAGGTCGATGTCGGTGACCCCGGCTCGGTCCGGGCGATGGCGGAATCGGCACGCGTCGTGATCACGACCGTCGGCCCGTACATACGCTATGGGGAGCCGGTCGTCGCCGCCTGCGCCGCCGCCGGCTGCTCGTACGTCGATCTGACCGGGGAGCCCGAGTTCGTCGACCGCATGTACTTGCGCTACGGCGAGCAGGCCGCTGCCAGCGGCGCGCGGCTCGTGCATTCGTGCGGCTTCGATTCGATCCCCTACGACCTCGGCGCCCTCTTCACCGTGTCGCAGCTCGGCGGAGGGGAGCCGGTTTCGCTGTCCGGATACGTCCGCGCCGGCGGCACGTTCTCGGGCGGGACGCTGCACTCGGCGGTCGAGATCATGGGCAGGCTGCGCCAGAGCGCAGCGGTCGCGCGCGAGCGCCGCGCCCGTGAGGGCGTTGGGACCGTCCCTGAGGGGCGACGGGTGCGCGGGATCACCGGGCGGCCACGCATCGAGCCGCTGGCCGGCGGTTGGGTCGTGCCGGCGCCGACGATCGATCCCCAGCACGTGCTGCGCTCGGCGCGCGCGCTCGACGTCTACGGGCCCGACTTCTCGTACTCCCACTACCTCGTGACCGGCGGCCTGCCGGCCACCGTCGGCCTGATCGGCGGCGTCGGTGCGCTCGCCGCGCTCGCGCAGATCGGTCCCGGCCGCTCGCTGTTGCGCCGCGTCCGGGCGCCGGGGGACGGGCCGTCGGCAGCGCAGCGGGCGCGCGCCTTCTTCCGCGTGCTGTTCGTGGCGCAGACCCCTGGCCGTCGGCTGATCACGCAGGTGAGCGGCGGCGATCCGGGGTACGGCGAGACGTCGAAGATGCTCGCCGAGGCGGCGCTCTGCCTCGCCCACGACCCGCTTCCGGCACGTGCCGGGCAGCTGACACCGGCCGTCGCGATGGGGCAGGCGCTGATCGACAGGCTCGTGGCCGCAGGGATTCGCTTCGAGGTGGTCGGGTAGGTGGGGCCACGTCGGCAGTCGGTGCCGTGGACGGCGGCGGACATGCCGCGGCTCGACGGGCGGGTCGCCGTCGTGACCGGCGCCAACTCCGGGCTGGGGCTGGTCTGCGCGCGCGCCCTCGCCGGCGCCGGGGCGACCGTCGTGCTCGCCTGTCGGGATCTCGCCAGGGCGCAGGACGCGGCCGCGGGGCTCGGCGAGCGGGCGCTCGTCGAGCAGCTCGACCTCGCCTCGCTCCGTTCGGTGCGCTCCTTCGCTGCGCGGATCGCGGACAGGTTCCCCGCGCTCGATCTGCTGATCAACAACGCGGGCGTGATGGCGCCGCCGCGGCGGCTCACCGAGGACGGTTTCGAGGCGCAGTTCGGGGTCAACCACCTGGGCCACTTCGCGTTGACCGGGCTGCTGCTGCCCTCGCTGCAGGAGGCGGCCGGACGCGCTCGTGTCGTGACCGTCTCGGCCGGGTTGCACCTGCTGGGACGGATCGCGTTCGACGATCTCCAGGGCGAGCGGAGGTACCGGCGCTGGGCCGCCTACGCGCAGTCGAAGCTCGCCAACCTGATGTTCTGCTTCGAGCTTGCCCGCCGCCTTGACGGGAATGGGATGGGGTTGCTGAGCGTCGCCTCGCATCCCGGTTACAGCGCGACCAACCTCCAGTTCGCCGGGCCGTCCGGGCGCGAGGCCACGATCATGCGCGTGACGAACCGGCTGATTGCGCAGAGCGCAGCGATGGGGGCGCTGCCGGCGCTGTACGCCGCGACCGCGCCGGGTGTGGGGAACGGCTGGTACATCGGCCCGGGCGGGGTCGGTGGGATGCGCGGTTACCCGCGCGTCTGCCGGGCGGTCCCGCGCGCGCACGACCCCGGGGCGATGCGCCGCCTCTGGGCCGTCTCCGAGGAGCTGACCGGAGTGCGCTTCGCGCTTGCCGGGGGCGAGTGAGCGTGCGATGAGCACCGATCCGGCGTCATTCCTGCGTGAGCACGGACCCGCGGCCCTCGAATGGGCGGCGTCATACTTCGAGCGGGTCGGCTCGCTGCCGGTTCTGGCGGATGTCGCCCCGGGCGAGATCGCCGCGCGCCTGCCGGTTTCATGTCCGGAGTTGGGGGAGTCGTTCGAGGCGGTGTTGCGCGATCTCGATGCGGCGCTCCTTCCGGGGATCACCCATTGGGAGCACCCCCGCTACTTCGCCTACTACCCGTCCGCGACGAGCGGCCCCGCGATCCTCGCCGAGATGCTCGCCGCGGCGCTCAACGCGAACGCGATCCTGTGGCGGACGGCGCCGGCGTCGACCGAGCTCGAGGGGGTCGTGTGCCGCTGGGTCGCCGGCCTGCTCGGCCTCCCCGACGGCTGGCACGGGCACATCGAGGACTCAGCGTCGACGGGCCTGCTCGTCGCGGCGATCGCGGCGCGGGAGGCGACCGGGCGCAGCGTGCTCGTGTGCTCGTCGCAGACTCACTCCTCGGCGGCGAAGGCGGCGCGGATGCTCGGGATGTCGCTGCGCGTCATCCCGGTCGACGACCGCTTCCGGCTGGACCTCGCGCAGCTCGGCCCGCTGGACGACGTTGCGCTCGTCGTCGCGACGGTCGGGACGACCGGGAGCGCCGCCGTCGACCCGGTTCCGGTGCTCGCGGACGCGTGTTCGGCAGCGGGGGCGTGGCTCCACGTCGATGCCGCCTACGCGGGGACGGCGATGGTCTGTCCCGAGCTGCGCTGGGCGTTCGACGGGGTACAGCGCGCGGACTCGGTCGTCGTCAACGCGCACAAGTGGATGCTCACCCCGGTCGACTGCTCGCTGTTCTGGTCCGCGCGCCCCGCCGCCCTGCGAAACGCCTTCTCGCTGATCCCGGAGTACCTGCGCACCCCCGACGCCGAGGACGCGCTGTCGCTGAGCGAGTACGCGCCTGCGCTCGGACGCCGCTTCCGGGCGCTGAAGCTGTGGGCCGTCCTGCGCTGTCTCGGACGCGAGGGGCTGATCTCGCACGTCCGCAGCGGCGTCGCATGCGCCGCCGAGTTCGAGGGGTGGGTCCGGGACGAGCCGGGGTGGGAGCTCGTCGGCGACCGCCACTTCTCGCTCGTCTGCTTCCGGCTGTGCGGCGGCGCCGACGACGACGACGATCAGCGCAACCGGCGACTGCTCGAGGTGTGCAACTCGAGCGGGACGGCATTCCTGTCACATGCCGTGCTCGCGGGCCGGTACACGTTGCGGCTCGCCGTCGGCGGCCCGCTGACGACGCTCGACGATGTCCGAGTGACGTGGGACGCGCTCCGCCAGTGGGCGGCTTCCGTCTGAGATTTGTGACAGAAGCGGTGCACGGCGTAGCAGTTACGGTGCATCTGTCGTTGTAGCGTTGGTCGTGTGCATGACTTGGATACAGAAAGCGCCCGTGGAGGGCACTTTCTGTATCCAAGTGCGCTCGCGGCGTCTCAGACCGGCCTGATCACCGCCCAGCAGCTCAGGGGGTGCGGATGGTCACCGAAACAGATCCGCGGACGAGTGGCGAGCGGTTACCTGTTCGAGCTGTATCACGGCGTGTACCTGGTTGGGCATGGGAGCCCGACGCGCGACGCCCGCCTGCGCGGGGCTCTGCTGGCGACCGCGGACGGGGCCTTTCTCTCGCACAGGACCTCGACCGCGTTGATGGGGTTACGCCCGCTCAACCTCGCTGCAATCGAGGTCACCGTGATCGGCTCTCGGGCACCGAGCCGGCCGCCTCTGATTGTTCACCGCACCCGCACCACCCCCGCCAGGGACGAACTGCGCACGACCGGCAAACTCAGGCACAGCTCCTTCGCCCGCGTTCTGGTCGAACTGTCCGGCCGTGAGCCCGAGACCGAGCTGATCCGCCTCGTCGAGGAGGGCGTTCGCCGGCGGCTGTTCGTCATCGACAAGGTCGAAGCTGCACTGGATCGCCACCAGCGCCGGCCCGGGATCGCGAACCTCGAGCGCCCGCTCGCCGTCTACCTGGACCGCTCCGACCGGCGCTCGTGGCTCGAGCGGTCCTTCGACCGTGAGCTGCAGGGCCGACCCGACATCCCGGCGCCCGAACGGAACGTGCGGATGGAGGCCGGCGGGATCGTGTGGGAGCTCGACTGCCTGTGGCGTCGAGCAGCGCGTGATCGTCGAACTCGACGGCCGCCCCTGGCACGTCTGCGAGCGCAGCCTGGAGAAGGACAAGCTCAAGGACGCGAAGCTCGCGACCCTCGGGTTCGTGACGCTGCGGGTCACGGCGCGGCGCTTCGAGCGCGACGCCGGCGGCGCACTCGACGACATCGCTGCCGCGGTTGCCGCCCACCGCGCCGCCGCCTGAACAGGAGAGGGCCCGCGCGGGCGGGACCCCGCCGCGGCCGGCGCTCCTACCGTAGCTCCGAGGAGGACTTCCCCAGCAGTTGACGGGCGACCACGAGCAGCTGGATCTGCTGCGTTCCCTCGAAGATGTCGAGGATCTTGGCGTCGCGGCTCCACTTCTCCAGCAGCTCGCCCTCGCCGTAGCCGAGTGAGCCGCAGAGGGCGACGCAGCGCAGCGCGATCTCGGTGCCGACCCGCCCCGCCTTGGCCTTCGCCATGCTCGCCTGGAGCGAGTTCGGGCGCTTGTTGTCGGCCATCCATGCCGCCTCGCAGCGTCAGCAGCCGGGCCGCCTCCCAGTCGGCCTCCATCGCCATGAACTCCGCTGCCGCCGCCGGCTGCGAGCAGCGGCGGGCGGTCGTAGTCGACCTCGACACCCGCCTCGGCCAGCAGTTCGCGCGTGCGCTCGAGGCACGCGCGCGCGACGCCCGATCGCCATCCCGGCGACGAGCGGGCGGGTGTTGTCGAACGTCTGCATGACGCCCGCGAAGCCCTGCTTGGCGGTCTGGATCTCGGGAGAGCCGAGCAGGTTCCCCGGCGGCACGCGGCAGTCGACGAGCCTGAAGTTGGCCGTGTCCGAGGCGCGGATCCCGAGCTTGTGCTCGAGCCGTTCGAGCTCCAGCCCGGGATTGTCGCGTTCGACGACGAACGACTTGATCGCGCCGCGCCCCTGGCTGCGGTCGAGCGTCGCCCAAACGACGATCAGCTCTGCGCGGTCGCCGGACGTGACGTAGATCTTCTCGCCGTTGAGGACGTACTCGCCGGTCTCCCGATCGAGGCGCGCGGTCGTCCTGATCGCGGCCGAGTCCGAGCCGGCCTCGGGCTCGGTGATCGCCATCGCCGCCCACTTGCCGCCGAAGCGCTCGAGCTGCTCCGGGCGTCGCGACGGCCGCGATCGCGGCCTGGCCCAGGCCCTGGCGGGGCATCGTCAGCAGCAGTCCGACGTCGCCCCAGCGCGAGCTCGATCAGCCCGAGCAGCGAGGCCATGTTGCGAGCCGTTGCGGGTGGCGTCTCCTCGGGCCTGCGAGGCCCGGATCCGCCGTTCCGCGGCGGCTCCCGTCGCCGCCGCCGACGGTGCCCGCGCCGGCGCCGCCGAGCCGTCCGGCGGTCGTTCATGCCGTCGATCATCGCGGCCAGCATGTCGAGCTCCTTCGGGTACGCGTGCTCGGCTGCGTCGTACTTGCGGGAGATCGGACGGAACACGTTCTCGGCGACCTGGTGGGCCTGCGCGACGAGGCCGCCGAACTTGCGGGGTGTCTCGAGATTGATCATCAGATCAGCACAGCGCTCCCTCCATCATCCCGGCAGC
The DNA here is from genome assembly GCA_963705995.1 of uncultured Solirubrobacterales bacterium. Lineage (GTDB taxonomy): Bacteria > Actinomycetota > Thermoleophilia > Solirubrobacterales > Solirubrobacteraceae > Palsa-465. The sequence continues at coordinate 44,075 of CAVPLN010000001.1, read as the reverse complement.
GCGCAGGTCGCGATACCAGCGTTCGACCGGATGCTCTCTCGTGTATCCGTGGCCGCCGAGCAGCCCGACTCCGTCCGAGCCGATCGCCATCCCGTGGTCGGCGACGAGGCGCCGGGCGAGCGCCGCCTCCCGCGCGAACGGCAGCCCCTGATCGACGCGAGCGGCGGCCCGCAGCGTCGCCAGCCTGATGCCTTCGAGCTCGATCGCGATGTTGGCGACGGCGAACGCGACCGCCTGCCGGTTGGAGATCGGCTCGCCGAACGCGATCCGCTCGTTGACGTAGGGCCTGACGTAGTCGAGGACGGCGCGACCGGTGCCGGCGGCGACCGCGCACCAGCCGATCCGGCCGAGCGCAACGGCTTGGCGATAGACGGCCGGATCGCCCTCCCCGAGCAGGGCGCCCGGGCCGAGCGCGACGCTCTCGAGGATCAGCCGGCCGCTCGCGGCGGCGCGAACGCCCATGCCAGGGTCGGGCTCGGCGCTGAGACCGGCGGTCCCGGACTCCACGAGGAACAGCGCCGGCGTCCCGTCGAGCATCGCCCCGATCGCGAACAGCTCGCCGGCACACGCATGCGGGACGAACGACTTGACGCCATCGAGCATGAATCCCCCGGCCGTGCGCCGGGCCGCGGTTGCGGGCGCGAACGGGTCGAACAGCGCCTTGGGCTCCATCAGCGCGACGGCGGCCGCCGGGGGGCGGGATGCCGACGAATTCGTGCAGGTAGGTCGCCTGCTGGTCGGCGTCGCCCCAGAGCGACAGCGCCGTTGCGACGCCGGCGGGACTGAGGCAGGCGACGGCGATGCCGGCGTCACCCACGGAGAGGGCTTCGGCGAGCAGGACCGCCGTGACCGCCGAGCGCTCCGGCATCGCGCCGCCGAGGTCCTCGGGGACACCGACCAGCATCACGCCGAGATCCGCCGCGTGCCTGATCAGCTCGGTCGGGGTCGCGCAGTCGCGGTCGGCCAGGGCCGCCGCCGGACGGATCAGATCCGCAGCGAACGCGCCGGCCGCTTCCGTCAGGAGTTGCTGCTCGTCAGTCGGCGCGAGGTCGAAGAGGTCCGCGGCGCCGCCGCGCGGCTGTCGCGCCGGGCGGGTCAGGCGCGACGCGGCGGTGAAGCTCCGCCCGGCGACGGTCGCGACCCGCAGTGTGCCCTTCGAGCCATTGAAGATCAGCCGTTGCGTCTGGTCGCGGAGGCCGATGCGGTCGAGCAGCTCGGCTGACGAGAGCCGGCTGATCGCCTTCAGGCCGGCGGCCCTTCCGCGCTCGGTCAACGACCGCTGTGAAGTTGGCATCGAGGATAACTCTATTCGTTGTGACGTCATTTGATGTAATCGTCGATGCCGATCGTACCGTATCGACTTCGCCACGACGCCGTCGCAACCGGCGCGCTCTTATGTCGTCCTTATGCGTTCGCGGTCATGCTGCAAATGTGCGGGTTCTGATCGCAGAGGACGAGCAGCGTTTGGCCGACGCGATCGCCCGCGGGCTGCGGCGTGAGGGGATGGCCGTCGACCTCGCGCCGGACGGCTCCGACGCCCTGCTCAAGAGCCGCATCGTCCGGTACGACGTGCTCGTGCTCGATCGCGACCTGCCGGGCATCCACGGAGACGACGTCTGCCGTGCGGTCCGGCGCGAGCGCCCCGAGACCGGGATCATCATGCTGACGGCGGCCGGCGAGCTCGAGGACCTGGTCGAGGGACTGTCGCTCGGGGCGGACGACTACCTTCCCAAGCCGTTCCGCTTCGCCGAGCTCGTCGCGCGCATCCGCGCGCTCGGGCGCCGTACGAACCCGAGCCGGCCGCCGGTGCTCGAGCACGGCGATGTCGAGCTTGACCCCGCCCGCCGCAGCGTCCTGCGCGCCCGTCGGCCGATCGACCTGACGCGCAAGGAGCTCGGCGTGCTGGAGGCGCTGATGATCGCGGAGGGCGCGACGGTGTCCGCTGAGGAACTGCTCGAACGCGTCTGGGACGAGAACACGGATCCCTTCACGAACGTCGTGCGCATGACGATCATGACGCTGCGCCGCAAGCTCGGCGAGCCACCGGTGATCGAGACCGTGATCGGCGTCGGCTACCGGATGGCGTGATGAGGCCGCGTCTGCGCCGCGCCGGACTGCGCGCAGGGGGACGTGGGACCCGGACGATCCGCCTGAAGCTGACGCTGCTGTACGGGTCGACCTTCCTGATCACGGGCGCGGTCCTGCTGACGATCGGTTACCTGCTCGTCCGTCACAACCTCGGATCGCGTCCGAACTTCCACGACGAGTACCGGCGGCTCGGCCTGCAGCCGACGCTCCCACGCCCCGGGCGCGGCCGCCATCCGTTCGGCGCACCTGGCGGTCACCCGTTCAGCTCCTCGCAGCGGCGCCTGATCGAGGCCGTCTTCCGGGCGGAGCGGTCGGACGCGCTCCATCGGCTGCTGATCGAATACGCCGGCGCGCTCGTCCTGATGACCGCGCTGTCGGTCGCCGCCGGGTGGCTGCTTGCCGGCCGGGCGCTCGCGCCGCTGCGCGAGATCACCGCGACGGCGCGTCGCGTCTCCGCAGAGAATCTCGGCGAGCGGATCGGCCTGACCGGCCCCGAGGACGAGCTCAAGGAGCTCGCGGACACGTTCGACGGGATGCTCGGCCGGCTCGACCGCACCTTCGCGAGCCAGCGCCACTTCGTCGCCAACGCCTCCCACGAGCTGCGCACACCGCTCGCGATCATGCGCACCGAAGTCGACGTCGCGCTCGCGGATCCGCGAGCGACGGCGGACGAGCTGCGCGCGATGGGGGAGGCCGTGCGCGAGACGATCGACCGCAGCGAGGGACTGATCGCGGCGCTCCTGACGCTTGCGCGCAGCGAGGCTGTCACCGGGCGGGAGGAGCCTGTCGACCTCGCCGACCTCGCTGCCGACTGCGTCACGGACCTCAGCCGCCGTGCCCACGATGCGGGCGTCGAGCTGATCACCGACCTGGAGCCGGCTCACGTTCGCGGCGAGGGCGCGCTGCTCGGGCGGATGATCGCGAACCTGATCGACAACGGCATCCGCCACAACGAGCGCGGCGGGTTCCTCAGCGTGCGGACGTTCGCGACCGCCGGCCAGCGTGCCTGTGTCGTCGTCCGCAACGGCGGCGCCGTGATCGACCCGAACGAGGCGGCGGCGCTCGCCGAGCCGTTCCGGCGCCTGCACCGAGGCGGCGGCGGTTTCGGGCTCGGCCTGTCGATCGTCAGGTCCGTCGCCGAAGCTCACGGCGGCTCGGCCACGATCGCGGCGCCGGCGGGCGGTGGCCTCGAGGTGACGATCGAGCTGCCCGCCGATCCGACCAACCCGGGCACGGCGACACCGCGGCGACACCGCACTCTTACGCAGCTCTGAAGGACGTCTTACGTAGAGCTGACGGGTCTCCAGCTACAAACTCAGCTAGATGCGAGACCGCGGGGATAGAAAGAGCACGTCCTGGCCCCTGCTGTTGCTGGCCGCGGCGGCGGCCGCCGTGATCGCGCTCGCGATCACCGAGATCGGGCCGCCGTCCAGCTCCGCGAGGACCTCGACGGAGACCGTCGAAGCCGCCAACGGGGTCATCCAGACGGCGGTCTCAGGCAGCGGCAACGTCGAGCCGGCGACGGACGTGACGCTGAACTTCGCGACGAGTGGAACGCTGCAGAACGTGTACGTCAAGCTCGGTCAGCACGTCAAGAAGGGTCAGCTGCTCGCGACGCTCAACCCCGAGTCGGCTCAGCTCACGCTCGACCAGGCGGAGGCCAATCTCTCCGCCGAACAGGACAATCTCACCGCTTTGAAGGACGGCACGGCGACGACGTCGAGTTCGGTGGGCGGCACGGGCGGGACAGGGAGCGCGGCCGCGGCGAGCTACACGCCGGGCACCGCGACGACCGAGTTCGCGTCCTACACGCCGACGACGACGACGCCGGCGACGACCACGCCGGCGACGACCACGCCGGCAACGACGACGTCCACGACGACCACGCCGGCAACGACGACGCCGGCGACGACCACGCCGGCAACGACGACGCCGGCGACGACCACGCCGACGACGCGAACCAGCACGACGCCGGAGTCGCCGACAACGCCTGGCAAGGGCGGCACGACCAAGGCCAAGAGCGGGACGACCAAGGCCAAGAGCGGGACGACCAAGGCCAGGGGCGGCACGACCGCAGGCACCGGCACCACGACCACGAGCAGCACGAGCACCGGCAAGGGCAGCACCCCCACGGGCGGCGGCACGGGCACTGCCAAAGGCGGCGCCGGCGCGCAGGACTCCGCAAGCGGCACCGCGAGCCGCACCAGCTCCGGATCGATCGTCCTGACCGTGACCGTGACGACGCCCACCTCGACAGCGGGCACCGGGGCGCACGGCTCGCGCGGTGCGGCCGGCGCGTCAACGAGCACGACGTCGACGACCCCGACGACCACGACGAAGACGACGACGACACCATCTCCGGCGCAGATCGCGTCCGCGCAGGCGTCGGTCGACTCCGCCCAGGCGGCGGTCAACAGCGACAAGGTGGCGCTCGCGGACACGAAGCTGTACGCGCCCGCGAGTGGCACGATCGCATCACTGTCGAGCGTCTCACCAGGCCAGTCCGTCACCACCAGCGGGTCGACGGGCTCCGGGTCCAGCGGTACGTCATCGACCTCGTCGAGCACCGGGTCGACGGGCGGTTTCGCCGGGGCGGTGGCGGCGGCGACGCTCGGATCGGGCGGGAGCACGTCGAGCTCGTCGAGTTCCGGCTTCGCCACGTTGATCAATGCGAACACGATGACGATGACCGTCGCGCTGAGCGAGTCGAACATCACGTCGGTCAAGGTGGGGCAGATCGCGACCGTCTCGATCAGCGCTCTCAGCGGTGTCGAACTCGGTGCCACGGTGACGTCGATCTCGCCGGTCGGCACGAGCTCGAGCGGCGTCGTCTCCTACAACGTGACCCTGACCGTCACGCAGAACAATCCCGAGGTCAGGCCCGGGATGAGCGCGACGGCGTCGATCATCACCGGCCAGGCGCAGGGCGTGACCGTTCCCAACCAAGCGATCACGGGGACCGGCTCCACCGGCACCGTCGACGTCGTCAAGAACGGCAAGGTGACACCGACCGAGGTGATCGTCGGACTGCGCGGGACGAGCCGGTCGCAGATCATCAGCGGCCTCAGCTCCGGCGCCGAGCTCCGGGTGACGATCTCGCTGCCGTCGCTCGGCACGAGCACCACGAGCGGTTCGACCGGATCGGGGACGCTCGGCGGCACCGGCGGCTTCGGCGGTGGTGGCGGCGGCTTCGGCGGTGGTGGCGGCGGCTTCTTCCGCGGAGGTGGGTAGGTCATGCCCGGTAAGGCCGACCGCGACGCGGTGAGCCGTGCGCAGCGGTCCCTTGGACTGCGGCGCCGGCTGCGTCCTCAGACGGCCGGTCAGTTGGGCTCGGGCGGCGCGAGCGCTGCCAAGCCGGACGGCGGCTCGGGCCAGCGGCGGCGATCTGCGGGGCCCGTGATCGATATCCGCGAGGTGCGGAAGATCTACCGGGTCGGCGACATCGCCGTGCACGCGCTGCGCGGGCTCACGCTCCAGGTGCAGCGCGGCGAGTTCGTCGCGATCATGGGCGCTTCGGGCAGCGGCAAGACGACGCTGATGAACATCATCGGCTGCCTCGACATCCCCACCAGCGGGATCTACCGCCTGAACGGGATCGACATGCGCGGTGTCGACGAGGACGCGCTCGCGGATCTGCGCAACCGCTACATCGGCTTCGTCTTCCAGAGCTTCAACCTGATCCCGCGCACCCGTGCGATCGCGAATGTGGAGCTGCCCCTGACGTATGCCGGCCTACACCGTTCGGCTCGGCACGCACGTGCGGCGGCCGCACTCAAATCCGTCGGGCTCACGGATCGCGCCCACCATCTGCCGTCGGAGCTGTCAGGGGGCCAGCAGCAGCGCGTGGCCGTCGCCCGCGCGCTGGTCACGAACCCCTCGATCATCCTCGCCGACGAGCCGACCGGGAACCTCGACACGAGGTCGACCGCCGAGATCCTCGCGATGTTCGACAGGCTGAGCTCCCAGGGGCGGACGATCATCCTGATCACGCATGAGGAAGAGGTGGCGCACCATGCCCGGCGCGTGATCCGCCTGCGCGACGGCAGGATCATCGCCGACGACCGCCGCGACGCCGGCACGGAGGCGGTGGCATGATCGAGACGCTGCGGATCGCATTGACCGGCCTGGCTGCCAACAAGCTCAGGTCGGGGCTGACGATCCTCGGGCTGACGATCGGTGTCGGCTCGGTGATCGTGCTGATCTCCGTCGGCACGGGCTCGTCCGCGGCGATCGCGAACCAGATCAACGCCCTTGGGTCGAACCTGCTGACGATCTCGTCGGCACCGACGATCGGCGGCCTGTTCAGCCGCGGATCGAGTTCGAGTTCCGGCCTGACATTGGCTGACGCGACGGCACTCGGCAGCAAGTTCGAGGCCCCCGACGTCAAGAGCGTGTCGCCGGTCGTCAACGCGAGCGATGTGACGATGACCTACGGCAGCTCGACCTACACGCCCGCGTCATTCGTCGGGACGACGCCCAGCTACCGCCAGGCTCGCGACTACACGATGGCCGAGGGGTCGTTCTTCACCGAGGCTGAGGTCCAGAGCCACGCCAGGGTGGTCGTCGTCGGTCCGACCGAGGTGCAGGAGCTCTGGAGCGGCGTCGATCCCGTCGGGGACACGGTGCAGATCAACGGCACCGATTTCGAGGTCATCGGGGTGACGGCGTCGAAGGGATCGAACGGCACGACCGACCTCGACGACATCGGGATGGCCCCGATCACCGCCGTGCAGGACACGCTGACCGGCTATGGCGACATCAGCCAGATCCTCGTGCAGGCGAATTCAACGGACGCATTGAGTGCCGCGCAGACAGAGGTGACGGATGTCCTCAATCAGCTGTCGCCCGCGACATCGAGTTCCGGAACAACCGGCACCTCGTTGCGATCCGAGTTTGCGGCGATCTTCGGGGGCCGCGGGTCGAGCGGTGCAGGGGCTTCCAGCAGCAGTGCGTCGTCGTCCACCAGCAGTTCGACGACAACGAGCAACTTCAACGTGTCGAACCAGAGCACGGTCCTGCAGGCTTCGACTCAGAGCTCGCACGTGTTTACGACGCTGCTCGGCGAGGTCGCCGCGATCTCGCTGCTCGTCGGCGGGATCGGGGTGATGAACATCATGCTCGTCTCGGTGACCGAGCGCACGCGCGAGATCGGCATCCGCAAAGCGGTCGGCGCGCGGCGAGGCGACATCCTGATCCAGTTCCTGGTCGAGGCAGTCCTCGTCTCGGTGTTCGGCGGGCTCGCGGGGGTCGCGGCCGGTGTGATCGGCAGCCAGTTCAGGATCGCCGGCGTCGTCCCCGTGATCGCTCCGTACTCGATCTTCGTCGCGTTCGGTGCTGCCGTCCTGATCGGGCTGTTCTTTGGCACCTACCCGGCCGGCCGCGCAGCTGCGATGCGCCCGATCGAGGCGCTGCGCTTCGAATGATTTTTCCTGCCTAGCCAATTGAGGACGCACACGTGAACACACTTCCCTACGACAGCCGCGAGGACGACTGGGACACGACTGATGACGAGCTCGACGAGGAACTCCCGGGTCGGCCGCGGCGTCAGTACTTCAACAGGTGGACCGCGCTGCTGTTCGCGGTGGTCGTCGGCGCCGCCGGTTTCTACGCCGGCGTCAGAGTCGAGAAGAACCAGGTCACCGGCTCGTCATCGGGGTCGAGCCTCGCAAGCACGTTCGCCTCGCGCTTCGGCTCCGGCGCGACCGGGACGACTGGAACCACCGGGACGACCGCGACGAGCACCGGCACCGGTGGCGGTACTGGCTTTGCGGGCCGCTTCGGCGGCTTCGCCGGGCTCGCGGGTCTCGCCGGTGGCGGGGCCGCAACCGGGACCGTCTCGAGCGTGAGCGGTAACACGATCTACGTGCAGGAGACCTCCGGCAACACCGTCAAAGTCAAGCTTTCCAGCGCAACGAAGATCACGAAGAGCGAAACGGTCAGCAAGGCGAAGGTCTACCCGGGCGACACGGTCGTGGCCGCCGGCATCACAGCCAAGAACGGGACGGTCAGCGCCACATCAATCACAGATTCCGGAGTTCGGTCGACCGGATCCTCTTCGACCGGCAGCTCCAGCTCGAGCAGCGGCAGCGCTGTCAGCTCGCTGTTCTAGATGAACACCCCTGAAAGGACCAAGCAGTGATGACAAAGCTGGGCGCACACCGGCAAGCGGTTACGGCGATCGTCGCCGTCGTCGCGGGCCTCTCCATCGCCGCATGCGGCTCGAGCTCGAGTCCGAGCTCGAACAAATCCGCCTCATCCGGGGGGTCCGGCTCGACGACCACCTCGACGACAACCACCAGTACGACCGCCACCACGACGACCCCGCCGGCCGGCGGCTTTGCCGCGGAGCGCGCCAAGCTCGACGCCTGCCTCAAGGCCCACGGCGTGACGCTGCCCAAGCGTCCGGCGGGCGGCTTCCGCGGCTACGGCGGCGCCGGGACGGGCGGAGGCTTCCGCGGCTACGGCGGCGGCGGCTTCTTCGGGGGCGGCGCCACCAGCTCCAAGTTCGCCAAGGCGTTCGCGGCGTGCGCGAGCCAGTCAGGCTTCACGCCGGGCCGTTTTGGTGCCGGTGGCGCCGGCTTCCGCCGGCGCTTCTCGAGCACGACGCTCCAGAGGTTCGTGGCCTGCGTGAAGAAGAACGGCTTCACGCTGCCGGCACCGAACACGTCGGGCAAGGGTTCCGTGTTCCCGAAGAGCATCGAGGGCAACAAGCAGTTCCAGGCCGCCTCCAAGAAGTGCGCGAGCATTCTGCAGAGCGGATTCGGCACTCCGAACGGAGCCGCCCCGGGCGGTGGCGCCGGTGGCCCCGGCGGAGCGGGCGGCGGTTCAGCTCCCGGTGGCACGGGCACGACGTCGACGATCACATCGCAGTCGACCTGACGGCGATGAGCATGTCGTCCCCCGGCGCGGCGCCGGCCGGTGCGATCGGACAGGTGCTGCCGATCTACTTCGTCGGCGACGAATCGCACTCGATGAACGGCGGGCCGATCGAGGCGGTCAACCACGGCCTCCTCGATCTCCGCGATGAGGTCGCCAAGCACCCGCTGATCGGCAAGAAGGTGCGCTTCGGGATCATCACGTTCGCGGACACGGCGCAGACGCGGCTCGAGCTGTCGGAGCTCAGCGAGGAGCTGATCCTGCCGACGCTCGCGCCGCGCGGGCGCGGAACCAGCTACGCGAGCGCGTTCGAGGCGCTGCGGGCCGTGATTCCCGCGGATGTCGCGCTGCTGAAGGCGAGCGGGTACCAGGTGCATCGCCCATCCGTCTTCTTCCTGAGCGACGGCTTGCCGACGGACAACGAACAGCGCTGGCAGGAACGGCTCGAGCAGTTGCGAGACCCCGCCCTCCCCGAGCGCCCGAACATCCTCGCCTTCGGGGTCGGCGAAGCGGATCCGGGCGTGATCCGGCGGATCGCGAGCTCGCCGCGGTTCGCGTTCATGATGCTCGACGGAATCTCGACCGCCGGCGCGATCGCCGAGTTCGCCGCGTCGATGCTGAACTCGATGGTCTCATCCGCCGAGCGGCTCGACCGGGGTGAGACCACGATCGAGTTCGAGAAGCCCGACGGATTCGTGCAGCTCGACGCACCGCTCGTGTAACCAGGCCTGAGATGGCGGCGGCCGATCCGGTCAAGCACCGCCTGCGCCTCGTGCGAGGACCGGTCACGATCGGAGCGCCCGCCCCGCGGGTGCGGGCGCTGCTCTCCGCGGCGGAGCCCTACCGGCCCGACACGATCGCCGATGGCGGCGAGCTGTCCGGCCTGACGGTGCGCGCCGCGTCGGTGCGCGGGCTCGCCAAGCGCTATGCGGGAGGTCCGCGCCAGGACGATCTCTGTCTCGGACGCCACGTTCCGAGCGAGACGCTGCTGATCGCCGTCGCCGATGGGGTGTCGGGTGCGGCTCGCTCCGAGCTGGGCGCCGCTCTCGCCGTTCGCTACGCGGTCGCGGCGTGTGCGCGCCAGCTCGACGCCGGCGGGATCGACTGGGACGAGGTCTTCCGCCAGACGGCCTGGGGTCTGGTTGACGAGCATCGCCGTCAGACCGCGGATCCGAGCGCCGGCGTCGACGAGGCCGCTGCGCAGCTGGCGACGACGCTCGTCGTCGCCGCGGTGACCGGGCGCCGGGTCCGGGTGGGCGCGATCGGCGATTCGGCTGCGCTCGTGCTCAGTGGCGGTCGGTATGCCCAACTCGTGCCCGAGTCCGAGCGTGCCGACGGGCTCGTCGGAGGCGCCGTCGCGGCACTTCCGCGCGCGATCGCCGGTGTCCGGAGCGCCGAGACGGCGCTCGAGCGCCGTCAGGTGCTGCTGATCTGTACCGACGGACTGGCGTTGCCGCTCGCGGACGGAGCCGGTGAGGTCGGCCGCGCGTTCGCGCGCGAGCTCCGCCGCCCGCCCGACGCCGTCGACTTCGCCCGCCTGCTCGACCCCAGCCGCTCCACCTACGATGACGATCGGACGCTTGTCGCCGTCTGGCCTGCCAGCGATGACCCTGACTGACACGACCCATGTCGAACTCCGGGCTTTTGGCGAGCTGATCGGCCTCGGTCGCCCCGGCGGCCAGGGCCGCGTGCACAGTCCCGAGTTCACGCCGGCCGGGCTTCCCGACGGGCCGCTGGTCGTCAAGCTCTACCGGCGGCCGCCTCCCGTAGACGACGCGTCCGTCCTGTCCGAGATGGTCAGTTGGGAGGACTCGCTCGACGGCGTCACGCGGGATCGGCTGACCGCTCTGGCGGCGTGGCCGCTGGCGGTCGTCGACGCCGGCGGCCGGCCCGTCGGGATCGCGATGCGAGACGTGAGCGACCGCTTCGCGGTGCCGTTCCTGGTTCCGAGCGGGCGCCGGCAGCACGTCCTGCTGGCACTCGAGCATCTGCTCGGCTCCGACTCGTTTCTGCGTCAGCGCGGCCTCGACGTCGCGCTCGACACACCGCTGCGGGCGCTCGTCGCCGCGCGCATCAGCGCGTCGCTCGCGTTCCTGCACCAGCACGGGATCGCGGTGGGCGATCTCGCTCCGAGCAACCTCCTGCTCGGATTCGGGAGCGGTGACGTGCGGGTGTGCTTCATCGACTGCGATTCGATGGTGTTCCGCGGCCGCCGGGCGCTGCCGGCCGTCGAGACGGGGGACTGGAATCTCCCGGCGGAGTTCCGCGAACCCTCGGGAACGCGAGCCGCCGACGCGTACAAGCTCGGTCTCGCGGTTCTGCGACTGTTCGCGAGGTCGCACGATGCCCGCACGGCGGCACCGCACCTGCGCCATCTGCCCGAGCAGGTCCGCGATCTGCTGCATCGCGCCCTCTCGGCCGACGCGCCGAACCGGCCGCCGGCGGGCGAGTGGGCACGAGCGCTCACCCGGCTGGCGGGCGCGGAGGGGCTCGAGGTCACCCACCCGGGTCCCCAGCGCCAGCTCCGGTCCCGGCCGCCGCACCCCCAGCTGCCGCCGGGGTCTCGCGCGCCGCGCCCGCAGGGCCAACCTTCCCAACCGCCACCGCCAGCAGCGTTCGCGCCGCGGCCCGCGCGGCGCCGCGGCCCGCGCCCGCAGCGATCAGGGACGCTGCGGCGGGCCGTGATCGCGCTGTGGCTGGTGGCCCTCGCCCTCGCCGCCGCAGCGATCGTCACCCGGCTGGGGGCCTCGCCGTCTGTGTCCGCGCCGGTGCGGACGATCTTCTACCCGGAGGGGCCCGGGGGGCGCGTCCTACCGAGTCCCGGGTTCCTGCAGGCTGGAGGGGCGCAGTCGCAACCGTGAAGATTTGACGAAGAAGTCGATGGTTTTACAGTGATCTGACGTGCGTGAGCCTAGCCTGCGGGCATGCCGATCAGGAGTCGTGATCGCACTCGCCAAGAGCGGCGCGACGGGACATCCCCGCGCTCCGTTGCGCTGACCAGGCGGGCGACCGGCACCACTCGGCTGCGACGAAGTGCGCCTCGTCGCCAGGGCGGCGGGCCTGATTCCTAGCCGCTGACTCGCGCCTCCGGCGAGCATCCGGACACAGACTCCCGTCCGGACCCGCTCGCCGGGGCTCGAGTCCTCCACGGGCCGGAGCTCAGAGCTCAGACGCGCAGCCGGTTGATGCCGGGCGTGCGTCAGCACGGTGTCGTCGTCGCAGATGAGGATCGCGTCGTAGCCCCCGGTCAGCCGTGCGCACCAGGCGGCGCCGCGCCGAGCCCCCATCGCGAACGCCGCCGTCGCGTAGGCGTCGGCGGTCGGGAGCTCGGGTCCGGTGATCGTGACCGAGAGCAGTCCCGCCGGCGCGGCGGTCGCGTGCGGGTCGCGGACGTGCTCGCCGCGGACGTACGTCGCCGATGTCGCGATCGCGGCATCGCTGACAGCGAGAGTGATCGCGATGTCGCGCGCGGAACGCGGGTGCTGGATGCCGACCCGCCAACGGCTGTCGCCGTCGGGCCGGCCGTGGGCGACGAGGTCTCCACCGGCATTGACGGCGAAGTTCTCGGCACCCGCGTCGAGCAGGATCCACGCGGCACGCTCGACCGCCCAGCCCTTGACGAAGCCCGATGGGTCGATCGATCCCGGCCCGCCCCGTCCCGGCTCCGGGCCGAGACCACCGGGGGCGTAGGGGGCGGTGATGTCGAAATAGCCGTCCGTCGCGTGCCGCAGTTCCTCGCAGCGCACGAGCACCTGCGTGACGTCGGGGTGGATGGCGGCCGGGCCGAGTTCGCCGTGGTTGAGGCGGCTGATCTCGCTGTCACGCCGGTACGTCGAGAACATCGCATCGACTCGGTGCAGCCAGTCGATCGCCCGCTCAACCGCCTCCGGGCCGACGCCCGGGTCGCAGACCTCGATGATCACCGGCATTCCCATCACGTGCTCGAGGCGCCGCAGCCCGCGGGGCACGGCGTCGACAAAGCCCCGGGGGGCCGGCGAGATCGGCGTGTGCGAGGAGTTCATGCCGAGCTGATCGTGTCCGGTCAGTGACTGACGAGGTGGGCCTTCAGCATCGCGTTGTGCAGCGACTGCTCGAAGGCCATGCTCGTGAACGAGACGCCGGAGACGAGGTTCACCTTGTAGCTATCCGCCTTCAGCGCCTCCTTCTGCAGGATCGGGAGGGCGTAGACGTCGAGTTGCTGCGAGCGAGGGGTGTCGGGCGCATAGCTGATGCCGAGCGAGGTGATCTTCTTGCCCGAGACGGTGATCGCCGTCTGGACGGCGCCGTACTGGAATTGCACCGTGGACTTGTATTTCGTCGTCGCGGCTGCAGCCTGCGCCGGGACGGCGAGGGCCGGCGTCGCGGCGCCGATGGCGGTCATCACGACTGGGATCGCATTACGCATTGCCTGTTCTCCTTGGTCATTGCCTACATCGCGAGCGCGAAGCGCTCCGAGTGGATCTGGGCTGCCGGCACGCCGGCTGCTTCCAGGTTCGTGCGCACGGCCGCCATCATCTGAGGGGGGCCGCACAGGAAGACATCGCCGCGTGCGAGCTCGGGAACGAGCTCGAGCAGATGGTCCGCGGACAGCAGATGCGCGTTGGCCGGGTCGCGGTGGTCGCCGACGACGTAGTGGATCGTCGCCCCCCGCTCGCGGGCCAGCGTCTCCAGTTCGTCGCTCAGAACGCGATCGCCGTCGCCGATGATGCGGTGGATCAGCGCGATCTGTCCCGGCGGGCCGTGAAGCTCCTCGAGGATCGCCCGCAGCGGCGTCAGCCCGATGCCGCCGGCGATCAGGGTCACGCGTTCGCGGTGACGAGCACGGGCGACGAATCGACCGTACGGTCCCTCGGCGAGCACGCGCGTGCCCGGCTTCAGCGCGGCCAGCTCGCGCGTATAGCTGCCGACGCCCTTGACAGTGATCCGCAGCGACCGGCCATCCGGCGCCGCCGACAGCGAGAACGGGTGCGACTGCCACCACCGTCCAGGCGTGAGGAAGCGCCAGAGCATGAACTGCCCGGCCTGGGCGCCGAGCCGCTCGAGCTGGTCGCCCTCGACTCGCACCGAGACGGTATCGACTCCTTCGCGTACGACTTCGGCCACCCGGAGCTGGTGGCGCCGCGCGAGCAGCGCCGGGCGGATCACCCGGTAGGCGATCAGCAGGGCGAGCGTCGCGACGTACAGCGCCAGCCACCAGTCGCTCTGAGCGGTCTTGAGTACGAACTCGTTGCCGCTCGGGATCTGATGGAGGTAGGCGAGGTAGATCGCCGCATAGACGGTGATGTGCAGCCCGTACCAGGCCTCGTACGGCAGGCGGCGGCGGACGATCACGATCGAGCTGAAGACGACGGCGATCATCATCGCGGTGCCGATCGTCGCGGTGATCATGCCGGGATAGCTCGAAAGGAAGCTCGAGAACTGACTGAAGATCGAGAGATGGGCGCCACCGGCGTAGCCGATCGTGATCAGCACGACGTGCGCGACGACCAGGTAGATCGTCAGCTTGCCGTTCCGGCGATGCCAGACGGTGAGGCGATCGAACCCGATCTGGCGCTCCAGCGGCGGCAGCCGGGCGAGCAGCAGCACCTGAACGAGCGCGAGGTAGGCTCCGGCAAGCCCGGTGATCCGCCCGGCGCTGGTCCACAGGTCGGACGCGGAATGGACCTGGGTGATGCCGCCGTCGCGCAGCCACAGCCACGTCATCACGCAGCCGTTGATCGCGACGGCCCCCCAGAAGATCGGGACGAAGAGTCGCGCGGTGACGCGACCGGCTCCGCGGAACGGGGTCGCTTCGATCGTCTGCGCCTGTGTGGTCATTGCTCTGGATCGTCGGTCGGCGGTGGCTTGGCAACACTGAGCAGCCCCGCATCAGAGGACACTCGGCCGCTGTAAGAGGAGGCTAAGACCCCCATGAGACCGTGCAAATGTGGGATCGGGTGGTTCGCGTGCGATCTTCCGCATGGACAAATCCGTCGGCGGAACTCGCTACGCATGGAGGTGGCCGTGGCCCATTCACGGTGCGACGATCCTCCTCGCCTGATGGGGTGACTCCGGTGGACGGGAAACGCGGTTCGGTCCCAGGGGTGTGACCGGCCGCACGGCATCGATCGGGCTGGCTCCGCAGGAGGGCAGCGGAGCCAGCCCGATGCCGGCCGGCCCGCGGCGGCCGGCCGGCGAGCGGGGAGCGCTACTGACATCTCTCCGCGATACTTGGCGTCCGATGCCAGATCCTGAGGTTCTGTGGACGCCGTCTGAGGAGCGCGTGCGCGCCGCGACGATCACCCGGTATCGGGAGTGGCTGGCGCGCGAGCACGGCGTCGCCGCGGACGATTACGCGGCTCTGTGGCGATGGTCGGTCGATCAGCTCGAGGCGTTCTGGGGCTCGATCGTGGAGTTCTTCGACGTGCGCTTCGAGACCCCGGCGAGCTGCGTGCTCGGGGACGCGCGGATGCCGGGGGCGCAGTGGTTCCCGGGCGGGAGACTCAGCTATGCCGAGCACATCTTTCGCGGCAAGGACGACGGCGCGCTGGCGCTGCAGCACGCGTCGGAGGTGCGGGAGCTGGGCGTGTGGACGTACGGCGAGCTGCGCCGGCAGACGGCACAGGTCGCGGCCGGGCTGCGGGCGCTCGGCGTCGGCCCGGGCGACCGTGTCGCGGCCTACATGCCCAACATCCCCGAGACGATCGCTGCATTTCTCGCGTGTGCGTCGATCGGGGCGATCTGGTCCTCGGCGGCGCCGGAATTCGGCGCGCGGAGCGTGATCGACCGCTTCGGCCAGATCGAGCCGAAGGTGCTGCTCGCGGTCGACGGGTACCGCTACGGCGGCCGGGACTTCGATCGGCGCCAGGTCGTGGCGGAGATCGTCGCGGAACTGCCGTCCGACCCGGCGGTGGTCACGTTCGGCTATCTGGGCGGTGACGGCTGGCCGGACAGCTTCGTGGGCGGCGACAGCGGGCCCCTGACGTTCGCGGCGCAGGCGTTCGAGGATCCGCTGTGGGTGCTCTACAGCTCGGGCACGACCGGGCTGCCGAAGCCGATCGTGCACAGCCAGGGTGGGGTTCTGGTCGAGCAGATCAAGCACGGCAACCTGCATCTGGACTGCCGGGCCGGGGATCGCTTCTTCTGGTTCTCGACGACCGGTTGGATGATGTGGAACTTCCTCGTCGGGGTGCTGCTCACCGACGCCTCGATCATCCTCTACGACGGCAATCCGGGCCATCCGACGCTCGGGGCGCTGTGGGATCTGGCGGAGCGCACCGGGATGACCACGTTCGGGACCAGCGCCGCATTCATCTCGGCCTGCATGAAGGCGGAGGTCGCCCCCCATCAGGGGCGCGACCTGGTCGCGCTGCGCGCGGTCGGCTCCACGGGCTCGCCGCTGTCACCCGAGGGCTTTCGCTGGGTCTACGACCAGGTTGGCGCGGACACCTGGCTGTTCTCGACCTCCGGCGGCACGGACATGTGCACGGCGATCGTCGGCGGGGTGCCGATCCTGCCGGTGCGGACCGGCGAGCTGCAGGCGCGGGCGCTCGGTGCGGCCGTCGAGGCCTGGGACGAGGACGGCCACCCGGTCACGGAGCAGGTCGGCGAGCTCGTGCTGACCAAGCCGCTGCCGTCGATGCCGATCCGCTTCTGGGGCGATCCCGACGACGTCCGCTACCGCGAGTCGTACTTCTCGATGTACCCGGGCGTCTGGCGGCATGGCGACTGGATCGAGATCACCTCGCGCGGGAGCGCGATCATCTACGGCCGCTCGGACTCGACGATCAACCGTGGCGGCGTGCGGATGGGGACCAGCGAGATCTATCGCGCCGTGCTCGGACTCGACGAGATCACCGACGCGCTCGTCGTCGACCTCCCACATCAGCCCTCGTCCCGCTCGGCATCCGGCCTCGCCACGACCGGGCCGGGGCGGATTCAGCCGGCTGGTACCGAGGGGTGGATGCAGCTGTTCATCGTGCTGCGCGACGGGACCGAGCTGACCGACGAGCTCAGGGCCCGGGTCGCCAAGCGCCTGCGCCAGGACTGCTCGCCGCGACACGTTCCGGATGAGATCGTCCAGATCGCCGAAGTCCCGCGCACGCTCTCGGGCAAGATCCTCGAGGTGCCCGTCAAGCGCATCCTGACCGGAACGCCCGTCGAGCAGGCGGCCTCGCGCGAGTCGCTCGCCAACCCCGCGGCGCTGGACCCGTTCATCGAGCTGGCGGCGCGGGCGGCGTCTTGACGGGCAACCCGGCCCGCAAGCCGGGGTGCCCGGGGCGGCGCTGATTGCACAACGCAGGCGCCGTCACCGCCGTCACCGCCGTCTGCGGGAATCCCGCCGTTCTTAGGGTCCTGGAGTGCAGTTCTTAGCTGTCTCTGAAAGTCCTCGCCTTAGCTGTGAGAAGCACACCGGCCCGCCACCTTCGGCGCACCGGAACTTTGGGAGTCACGAGCTTGATCAGGAGAGATCGAACATGAAGCGCTCGACAGTCACGGTTGCCGTCGTCGCCGGCGTCGTCGCCGGCGGCGCTGTGGGCGCCGCCGCATCGAGCGGCGGCGGGGCCTCGAAGACGACCACGGTCGTCAGAACCGTCGTCAGCGCCCAGGGCGCGGAGTCGGTTCCGACCTCACTCACCACCACGCAGGGGATGACGATCAACCAGATCTACAGGGCTGACAGCCCCGGGGTCGTCGACATCATCGTCACCTCCGCAGCAATCGTCCGGCAACGCCTTCGGCTTCTTCGGCGGCAGCAGTACCCAGGAGACGCAGGGCGAGGGCGCGGGCGTCGTCTACGACAACGCCGGCTACATCATCACCGACGAGCACGTGATCGCGGGAGCGGTCTCCGTCAAGGTCAACTTCTGGAACGGCAAGAGCTACGCGGCGAAGGTGATCGGCTCCGACGCGTCCACGGATGTCGGCGTGATCAAGGTGGACGCGCCTGCCTCGGAGCTGCATCCGATCGCCTTCGCCAACTCGGACAATGCCGAGGTCGGCGATCCGGTGATCGCGATCGGCAGCCCGTTCAGCCTGCCTGAAACGGTCACCTCCGGCATCGTCAGCCAAGTCGGGCGGAGCATTACCGCGCCGAACAACTACACGATCACCGGGGCGATCCAGACCGACGCGGCGATCAACCCCGGCAACTCGGGAGGGCCGCTGCTCGACGCCGACGGCCAGGTGCTGGGGCTCAACGACCAGATCGAGACGAACTCCGACCAGAGCGCGGGCGTCGGCTTTGCGACTCCGGGCAACACGGACCAGCAGATCGCCAACGAGCTCATCGCGGGCAAGACGGTCAGGCACTCCTATGTCGGCGTCGAGCTCAATCCGGCCAGCACCGACGGCGCGCAGATCTCGCTGGTGGAGGCTGGTTCGCCCGCGTCGCAGGCGGGCCTGAAGGCCGGTGATGTGATCACCGCGATCGACGGCAGGACGGTCGCCAACACCGCGGCATTCATCTCCGCGGTTGCCACCGACCAGCCCGGACAGACGATCACGCTGACGGTGGACCGCAGCGGCACAACCGAACACATCAAGCTCACCCTCGGCGATCGACCCGCGTCAGCCCCCACCGGCTGACGCCCTCGCGAGGCTCTCCGGGCCCGCGCCACCACACCCCCCCCGGCGGTTCCCGGAGCAACGGAGCCGGCCCGAGCCCGAATCTGCCCTTCGGGCCGGGCCGGCTCCCGCATCCCTCGCTCGGGCGGGCCGCCACGCTGGTGGGTCGGGCTCAGGCGCCTGTTTCGAACGCCAGCGTGCGGCGCAGGCGCACGACGTAGGCGAGCGCGGCCGTCAGCCCGACGATGATCGCGATCGACCCGACCAGCGCGCTTCCGAACAGGGTCGCCAGCCCGTAGGTGCCGGCGCCGAGCAGCGCCGCGACGGGCAGCGTCGCGAGCCAGGCGATCGCGATGTTGCCGGCGACCCCCCAGCGGACGGCCGACAGGCGCTTGGCGGCGCCGGCGCCGATCACCCCGCCGGAGATCACCTGCGTCGAGGACAGGGGATAGCCGAAGTGGGAGGAGACCAGGATCACGGCCGCCCCTGCGCCCTGCGCCGAGAAGCCCTGCGCCGAGTCCATCTTGATGATCCGCGTCCCGACGGTCCGGATGATGCGCCAGCCACCGGCGTAGGTCCCCAGGCCCATCGCCGTCGCAGCGGACAGCACGACCCAGGTCGGAACGTGGAAGTGGCCGCCGAGATCGCCGTTGGCGAGGAGCGCGATGCCGATCACCCCCATCGTCTTCTGCGCGTCGTTCGTTCCATGGGCGATCGACATCGCCGCGCTCGCGAGCAGTTCGCCGTAGCGAAACGCGCGGCGGGCAGGCCCGGGGCGGCGCCGGGCCGCGAGCCGGTAGCTGACGACGATCACGAATCCCGCGAGTAGGAATGCGAGCAGCGGGGCGACTACGGCGGGGACGACGACCTTGACGAGCAGCCCATGCCAGCGAACGCCCCCGTCTGCCGCCAGCATCGCCCCGACGAGGCCGCCGATCAGCGCGTGCGAGGAGCTCGAGGGAAGGCCCTGGAACCAGGTCAGGAGGTTCCAGATGATCGCGCCGACGAGCGCGGCGAACGCGACCTGGCTGGTCACGCGACCGGCGGCGACAATCCCCGTCGCAATCGTCGCTGCGACCTTCAGCGACAGCAGGGCGCCGACGAAGTTGAGCACTGCGGCCATCGCGACGGCCTTCCGGGGCGAGAGCGCGCGGGTCGAGATCACCGACGCCACGACATTCGCGGTGTCGTGGAAGCCGTTGGTGAAGTCGAACGCGAGCGCGAGGCCGACGACGATCGCGAGCAGGATTGTCGAGTGCATCGAGGAGCGGCGTCCAGTCGGGGGTGTACGCGAGGCGGTCGGAGGGCGCCGGCCGGCTGCGCTTACGTGATCGAGCCCGGCGGCGACTGAGCGAGCGTCCGCTCCATCAGCTCGCGGTGGACCGAGCGGGTGCCTCCGGTGCGCCGCTCCCAGACGCCGTCCGCGCCGAGCGTCCAGGCGTTCGTGTCGTCGGCGAAGCACCGCTCGAGCGTGTCCTCGAGCTCGGCGCGCAGATCGGGGCGCTCGACCGGGACGAGCAGCTCGACGCGCGTGTCGAGGTTGCGGGGCATCAGGTCTGCGGAGCCGATGTAGTACGCGCAATCGTCGCCGAAGTGGAAGCTGTAGACGCGCGTGTGCTCGAGGAAGCGGCCGACGATCGAGACGACCCTGATCGTCTCGCTGACGCCGGGGATCCCGGGGCGCAGGCAGCAGATCCCGCGCACGTTGATGTCGACCGGCACGCCGGCCTGCGACGCGCGATAGAGCGCCGCGATGCAGCGCTGGTCGACGAGCGAGTTCATCTTCATCGCGATCCGCGCCGGCTGACCCGCCAGGTGGGCCTCGATCGTCCGGTCGATCAGCTCGAGCAGCGGCTCGCGCAGCGAATCCGGCGCGACCAGGACCTTGCGCTGGCGCTTCGTGTGCCCGTAGCCGGTCAGCGCGTTGAACAGGTTGCCGACCTCCTCGCCGATCTCGGGGTCGGTCGTGAAGAAGCCGAAGTCCTCGTACAGGCGAGCGTTCTTGGCATGGAAGTTGCCGGTCCCGATCATCACGTAGTTGCGCACCTGATCGCGCTCCCGGCGGACCACGAGGATCGCCTTCGCGTGCGTCTTCAGGCCGGGGATTCCGTGGACGACGTGCGCACCGACCTCCTCCAGGTCACGGGACCAGCGGATGTTGCGACGCTCGTCGAAGCGCGCCTTCAGCTCCACCATGCACACCGCCTGCTTGCCCGCCTCGGCGGCGGCGATCAGTGCCGGGACGAGCTCCGAGTCGTCGGAGGTGCGGTACACGGTCATCTTGATCGCGAGCACGTTCGGATCCTCGACGGCCTGCAGGACGAATCGCTCGACGCTCGACGAGAACGACTGGTACGGGTAGTGCACGAGGATGTCGCCTTCCCGCATCGGGGCGAACACGTCGGGCTGATCTTCGTTGTCGCCGGGGCGCGGCCCGAAGGCCGGATGCGTGATCGGCGTCCAGCTCGGCTGCCGCAGATCCGAGTGGCCCTCGAGCCCGGCGATCTGCCAGAGGTCGGTTAGGTCCAGCAGGCCGTGGACGTCATAGACCTGGTTCGGTGCGAGGCCGAGCCACTCGATCAGGCGCGAGCGCATCTCCGGGGCCATCGTCGCGCCGACCTCGAGCCGCACGACCTCGCCGAACCGGCGCCTGCGCAGCTCGTCCTCGACGGCTCGGAGCAGGTCGTCGGCCTCGTCGGAGATCTCGAAGTCAGCGTCACGCGTGACGCGGAACAGGTCGTGGGAGATGATCTCCATCCCGGGGAAGAGCGAATCGAGATGCCTGGCGATGATCTGCTCGAGGGGGATGAAGGTGTCCTTGTCGATCTCGACGAAGCGCGGCACCACTTCCTTCGGGACCTTCACGCGCGCGTACGCCTCGTTGTCGTTGGCCGGATCGCGGAGATGCACGAACAGGCTCAGCGAGAGGTTGGAGATGTACGGGAACGGCCGCCCCGGGCCGATCGCGAGGGGGGTCAGCACGGGGAAGATGTGCTCGCGGAAGTGACGCGCGATCACGTGCGCCGGAGCCCCCGACTCCTCGCACGAAACGATCCTGATGCCGTTCTCGGCGAGCAGGGGCCCGATCACGTCGACGAACTCTCGCGAGTGGCGGGCGTCGAGCTCGGCCACCTTGTGGGAGATCGCCTCCAGCACCTTGGTGGGCGATAGGCCGTCGGCGCCGCGGGCGTCGATCCGCGCGTCGATCCGATCGTGCACCCCGGCGACGCGGACCATGAAGAACTCGTCGAGGTTCGAGGCGAAGATCGCGAGGAACTTGACGCGCTCGATCAGCTCGAGGGTCTGCTCCTCGGCGAGCTGGAGTACGCGGTCGTTGAACTCCAGCCACGACAGCTCGCGGTTGATGTACAGCGCCTTGTCGGTGAGCTCGACCGTCGTCGTCACGCCGGCTCCCGCACTTGGGCGGCGATCGCGCTCAGCTCCCGCGGCCGCAACAGGACGATCAGCTCGCGCTTGCTGATCCCCGCGAGGCCGCCCTTCGGCATCCGCGCGTGCGCGCCGGTGAGCTCGTACAGTGCGATCGTGAACGACGGATCGTGGCCGACGAGCAACGCGTCCGCGTAGCCCGCCGTCAGGTGCTCGGCGTCGAACGGTCCCCCCGCCAGCTCCGGACACTCCGTCACCTCGAGTCCGAACGGCTCGCACGCGAGTTGCGCCGTTTCGAGCGCGCGGCGCTTGGGGCTCGCGAGGCAGGCTTCGAGCTTGACGTCGAGCCGGGCGAGCGCGAGGCCCGCCGCGCGTGCCTGGCGGACCCCCCGCTCGGTCAACGGCCGAGCCTCGTCGGGGGCTCCGTCGGCGGCGTCCGCGTGGCGCAGCAACCAGAGCAAGGCCCAGAGGATACGCGGCATTGCGTAGGCGAGGGAACCGCGGCCCGTGCTCAGGGCCGCGGTTCGCTACGGGCGCCCCGCCCGTTCGCGGCAGCGCCGGCGAATGTGCTCGTACGGATGTGGGAGCGCGCCGATGATCCGCTCGACGCTGTCGAGCAGAGCTGCCGCCCGCGCTGACTCGCCCCAGCGGTCCTCAGCGGCCGCCATCTCGAGGACTGCGTCGATCGCCTCGCGATGGTCCGGGTCGGTCGGCCAGCGTGTCGTCAGGGAAGTCCCGCCCATCTCGCCTGGAGTGTAAGCACGCCGCGGTGGGTTCGTGGGCCTTAAAGAATAAATCTTCGACAAGTGTTCGGCCATTTCGTCCAAGATGACTTCGGCTCAGTTTCCGTCAGGCCCCAGCCGACCCTTAAGTTCCGGACCCCTGCCGCTTGAGGTGGAGTCTGGAAGTTGATGGTCTTTGAGACCCCTGCTGATCGGGAGCGTCGGTCTGCTCAGCCGATCAGGAGCGGTCGGTGAAAGACGCGCTGGAAGGCCTCGTCGTCGCCATACCGCTCGACGCTCCAGCGCGGGAGGGTCAGGTCGCCGTCGGCGAGCAGGTGGAGGCCGATACCGTCGCCGTTCGTCCGCAGCCGGGCCTCGCTGACCGATTGGTCGCGGCCGCGTTCGAGGTGCTCGGCGAGGCGCAGGATCACCGCGCAGCGATCGAGCATCTGCTCGTCGCCGTCGCGACCGAGCTTGGTCCACTCGCCGAGCTTTGGCGCCCCCTTGCGGTGGTACCGGGTCATCTGTGCGATCAGCGCCCGCTCGCGCGGGTCGAAGCCCGGCAGTTCGGCGCTGACGATCAGGTAACGGGAGTGCTTGTGGTGATCGTCGTAGGAGATCGTCATCCCGACGTCGTGGAGCATCGCGGCGGCCCACAGCAGCTGCGTCTCGTCGGGCCGCGGGGCGAACAGCCCGGCCTCGATCAGCGACTCGTGCATCTGCAGGGCGAGCAGCGCGACGTGCTCGGTGTGGGCGAGGTCGGACTCGTACTGGACCGCGAGGTTGCGCACGGCGGCCTCGCGGACGTCGCCGAACAGCGGCTGCGTCTCGGAGAGAAGCGTGCGCGCGAGGAAGAGGCCGTCTCGCAGTCCGGCCTCGGTCGCCTCGATTCCGTCGAACCCGCCGACTTCGAGGACGGTCTGGAGGACGACGGCGGCGCCGAGGATGATGTCCGCCCGCCCTGGCTTGATGCCCGGAACGGCGCGGCGCTCGGCGACGGGCAGCGCGGCCAGGCTTGCGACCACGTCGGTGAGCGCCTCGGCCGTGATCAGGAAACCCTGCACGCCGATGTCGATGCCGCCGCTCGAGCCGAACGCTGCCCGCTGCGCCGCCGCGGCGAGGTTGCGGACCGCGCCGCCCATCGCGACCAGGCGTCCGCGGCGCCCCTTGAGCCACTCGATTCCGCTGAGGCTGCTCTTCACGTGTGCGCGCAGACGGGCGAGATCCTTCTTGCGGGCGGGCCCCGGATCCGACAGGAACGCCTCGGTCGTGCGCACCGCCCCGAGCGGAAACGAGACCGACTGGATCTCCTCGCGGCCCTCGACCAGGACCAGCTGCAGGCTGCCGCCGCCGATGTCGAGCACGACGCCATCGGTCAGCGTCGAGCTGTTGAGCGCGGCGACCGCGCCGTAGTGGGCCTCCTCGTGCGCTGACAGAACCTCGATCTCGCAGCCGATCGCGGAGCGTGCCTGGGCGAGGAACCGCTCGCCGTTGCGAGCGTCGCGGATCGCGCTCGTCGCGACCGCATGCACGTCGGCGGCTTCGAGGCCGCTGGCGCGGCAGAAGCGCTCGAACACGACGAGGGTCTCGAGCCCGCGGGCCATCGCCGCTCCGCTCAGCTCCCCGGATTGGGCGAGCCCCTCGCCGATCCGGACGGCCTCGTACAGCTCGTCGGTCCGCTTCCACCAGCGCAGCAGCGGAGCTGATCCGTACGAGAAGATCACGAGGCGCCACGAGTTCGAGCCGAGGTCGATCACGGCGACGCGCCGAGTCGGCTCCTCGGTCTGACCGGCGGCGCGGATCGTTCGCCAGCTCACGCTCGCATCATGGGCTCGGCTGCGGACGGCATCGATGCCCGTGAGGGGAAGTTCGCGCTGCTTGCGAGAAGAACCGTCCGCGCCCGCGCACCGCGACGGAGATGTGTGCCTACGACTGCCCGCGCCTGTGCCGCATCAGTGCCGCGCTCGGCGCCGGGTCGGACCCGCCGCCGGCTGCCTCCTCAGGCGCTCGCGGTCGAGGGAGCGCCGCGGAGGAACCGGATCGCCGTCAGGACGGTCAGGATCGTCAGGCACCCGGCGCTGCCCAGGCACCATTCGCAGTAGGCGTGAATCGAGTACGCCTCACGGTAGGTCAGGTACAGGCTGAAGCAGAAGCCGATCAGGGCGGTTCCGAAGCCGGCGGCGCGCCCGATCTCACCGGGGACCCGCAGCGACGCGAGCAGGACCAGGTAGCCGATCAGCCCCAGGAGCGCGACCGGGATCCCGGCGATCTTCGACCACACCGAGGACTGGACCGTCTGGCAGCTGGAGTGGTGGTGGGCGTTGCCGCCGAAGCAGGCGAGCGCGCCGAACCCGTGGTAGTGGACGTAGGTCAGGTAACTCGCGTCGAGCAGGCCGATGATCGCGATGATCACGATCGCGAGCGTGAGCCGGTCGCGCTGCCGCCGGCCCGGCGAGGTCTCAGCACTCGCCGGGTCGGGTCCGGTCGCGGCGGCCGGCGTCGCGCGGCTGTCCGTTCGTGCGGTCAAGGTTCAGAGGACTGCCTTGACCGCGTTCTGGAGGGTGCTGTAGGACGACGGGAGGCCCGACGGGAGCGCCTCCTCGCCCTTCGGTCCCGAGAGCACGAGCGACGGCGTCGAGTTGAAGCCGTCCTTCGTGGCGGCGGCCTCGTCGGCCTGGACCTCGGCGAGCAGCGACGGGTCCTTCGTATCCGTCTGCCATTTGCTGATGCTCAGGCCCGTGATCTGATCGGCGATGCCGTTGAAGAACGACTGCGTCGCGTAGCCCGAGCCCTCGGCGCCCTGCTCGCGATAGAAGAGCTCGGCGTAGTCCCAGAAGTGGTTCTGCTTTCCCGCCGCATAGGCGTCCGACTGCTGGGTGTTGAAGACCGACTGGCCCTCGTCGTTGCACGTCGCCGTGCAGAGCGATCGGTACACGACCTTCGCCACGCCTGTCTTCACCTCGTCCTGGATGAACTGCGGCAGCAGGAAGCTCGTCGTCGTGAACTCCGCGCAGATCGGGCACTCGAGGTCGCCGAAGTAGGTCAGCGTGACCTTGGCTTTCGGGTTGCCGAGCGTCTGGCCGCTCTGCGGGATCCCGCTGAGCTCGTTCGTGACGGACGCGATCACGGCCTTATGGTTGCCGGTGTTGGTGGTGTTGCTGCCGCCCGAGGAGACGGCGATCAGGACGATGACGACGACCGCGGCGAGCGCCACGACCCCGCCGAGGACCTGAAACCTGCGCATCCGCTGCGCGCGCTCGCGCGCGCTCTGCTCCGCGGCGATCCTCGCGGCGCGGGCCTGTTCCTTCTGTTCTTTTCGTGACGCCATTGCGGTCGGCCACAATAGCGCTTGAATCGAAGAGTTCCTTCAGTGCATCGCCGCAAGCTCGCGACTCGAAGCCAGTCCGCATTCAGATCAGGGGAAACCACCCGAACATCGATACGTGTTCGAGCGCTGACGGCCAGATCACGCCGGAGTTTCCGCGTAAACAGGTTGTGACCGGCGCCGACGTGCGGGCTCGCGGTCGGGCCCTTCGGCTACTCTTCGCCGCATGCCGCCAGAAGTGAGCGACGCGCCCCTCGGCAGCCAGCTTTCGGCCGCCGCCCAGCGCTCGCAAAACCGCCTCCGGCTCGCGGTCATCGACCGCGATCCCGGGTTCATGCAGGTTCTGTCGAATCGGCTTGACGCACTCGGGTGGGACCTCCGGGCTCTGTCCAGTGCGGTCACGGTCGACACGCTGGTCGCGATGCGCCTGAATGCGCTCGTGATCGATCTCGCCGTGCTCGGCCCGGGCAGCTGGGAGTACCTCGAGCGCGTCTGCGGACGCCTCCCCGGGCTCGCCGTGATCGTCTGCACCGGTCCGTCCTCGGTCGCGCAGCGCGTCCGCGGGCTGCGCCTCGGCGCGGACGCGTGGATGACCAAGCCGTGCCATGCGGAGGAGCTGATCTGCGTGATCGAGGCGGCGCTCAGACGCCATCGGCGCAACGAGATGCCCGAGCTCGAGGACGCGACGCTGGTCGGCGAGATCACGGTCCGCCCGGACCTCTATCAGGCGTACGCCGGCGAGCTCAGCCTGGAGCTGACCGCGCGCGAGTTCGAGATCCTGCATCTCCTCTCGCAGTCGGACCGTGTGCTCCGCCGCGAGGAGATCTACGAACGGGTGTGGGGCTACGCGATGGCGCACGGCGACCGGTCGGTGGACGTGTTCGTCCGTAAGCTCCGCCAGAAGCTGAGGACGGCGTCGCCGGACTGGAGCTACATCCACACGCACTTCGGCGTCGGCTACCGGTTCGCGCCGGAGCTCGACGACGAGAGCGTCGTGATCGAACCCCTGACGCCCCTCGAGCACGGTCATCCGGTGGCGCTCGGCGGCGAGCCCGAGCTCACCGCGCTCGCCAGCTGAGCTGCGGCGGCGCCGCGCCGCCCGAACCGGCACTTGGTGCGGGTCGTGCTGAGGCGGGCCGATCGTCGCGGTCAAGGGCCCGATCGCCGGTCCGGTCACGAGTAGTTCACAGCGCATTCACAGCGGGGTAACGCGGGCGGGACCGTTCAAAACGAGCATCCCTGCATGGGAACGGCTGCGCCGAGCAATGAGGTGGTGTCGGCCGGACCGCTGGAGATCGTGCCGGCGGACCACCTCGCGCGCGCAGGGGGGCGCACGCTCACGCTCTCGTTCCGGGAGCTGCGCCTGCTGACCGAGATGGCCCGCCGCGCGGATCGGATCGTCACCCGCGAGGAGCTGTTCCAGCTGGTCTGGGGCCGGGAGATGCGGCCGGGGGATCGCTCGGTCGACGTGTATGTGCGCAAGTTGCGCGTCAAGCTCGAGGACGCACTGCCCGGGTGGCGGTGCATCCACACCCATTTCGGCTTCGGGTACCGGCTGGCGCCGGAACGTGGTCGCGACGCCGTCGAGCCGCTTGCGATCGACTGAGCGTGCCCGGCGGGCGGGCGGATGACCGCGCCGCCCGCGCAGGAATCGCCGAGACGTGATACTGATGCCCGCTTGTGAAGAGAGTGATAACGACAGCACGGACCGGGGCGCGGTCGTGAGTCATGCGCAGCCGCACCGGCTTCAGTTCCGCGAAGACCTTCGCAGGCTCGAGGAGCAGACGCTCGGCGGGCTCGACATGGTCGTCAGCCAGCTGGACCGCGCGATCGAGTCGATCACCTATCAGGACGTCGAGCTGGCGGGCATGGTCGTCGCCGACGACGATCGGATCGACGGGCGCTACCTCGAGGTCCACCAAGGGGTCCTGTCGCTGTTCGCACTGCAGTCCCCCGTCGCCGACGACCTGCGGCTGCTCGCGGCTCTGCTCCACATCATCCGCTGCATCGAGCGGATGGGCGACCAGTGCGTGAACATGGCCAAGCTCGTACCGCTCTCAGGCTACGAGGCGCCGAAGGACAAGACGATCCTCGATCTGCTCGACAAGATGAACGTCTCAGTGCGCCAGCAGGTGCGCGAGGCGAAGGAGTCCTTCCGGAGCCGCCACGTGTCGCTCGCCCGCGATCTCGTGCGCCAGGACGCCGAAGTCAACCGCCTCAACCGGCAGATCTTCAGCCGCGCCGTCGAGGTCGGCGACGACGCCGAGGTGCGTGAGTGGGCGATGTTCATGATCCTCGTCGCACGCTGCCTGGAGAGGATCGGCGACAACACCGTCGAGATCGCCGAGCAGACCGTCTTCGTCGTGACGGGGCTGTTCCGCGAGGCGGGCGACGAGGATCCACCGCGGCACGGTCGCGATCCCCAGACCTGAACGGTTTCAGGTGTTGACTGCGCCGGGTCGTGCAATCAACCATCCAAGCGCCCAATGTCGCGCCGGCGGCCCGGAACCCTGGACACGCGGCCAATGCCGCCGGTCGCGGCTGCGCGTACCTTGCCTGCATGAGCGCACGGCCGCCGCAGATCGTGGCGTTCGGAGGAGGTGGGTTCTCGATGGAGTGGGGGAACACCCTGCTCGACGATTATGTGCTCGAGCTCACCTCCGCCGCGCGCCCGCGCGTCTGCTTCCTCCCGACCGCCAGCGGCGACGCCGATCACTACGTCGTCCGCTTCTACCGGGCCTTCCCCTCGTCCCGGTGCGAACCGTCACATGTGTCGCTGTTCCGGCGGGAGACCGGCGTCGGCGACCCGCGGGCCCACCTGCTCGCCCAGGACCTGATCTACGTCGGTGGTGGCAGCCTCGTCTCGCTGCTGGGGACGTGGCGAGCCCACGGCATCGACGAGTTCCTGCGCGAGGCGTGGGCGGAGGGGGTCGTGCTGTGCGGGGGGTCGGCCGGTGCGCTCTGCTGGTTCACCGACGCGCTCAGCGGTTTTCACGAGGGCCCGGCGCGACGGATCACCGCACTCGGCCTGCTGCCCTGGAGCGCCGCCGTCCACTACTACGAGGAGCGCGAGCGGCGCGACAGCTTCATCGGCGCGATCGGGGAGGGGATGCCCGCCGGATACGGCGCCGGCGATTCGGCGGCGCTCCACTTCATCGGCACCGAGCTGGCCGAGGTCGTGGCCTCGCGTGAGGGCGCCCGGGCCGCGTTCGTGAGTGCGCCGCAGCGCGGAGCGGCTGCCGAACGCGAACTGCCGGTCCGCTATCTGGGCGCCGAGACCCGTGTCGGCGCCGGTGACACGGGGGGCGCCGCGGCCGAGGCGCTCGCCGCATGAGCGGGGCTCGGGGCCGCCTGCGGCCAGACGGGGATCCGCGCCGGATCCTCGCGATGGGCGGCGGCGGATTCACGATGCAGGAGCGCTCCGATGCGCTTGACCGCTTCGTCCTCGCGCTCACCGGCGCCGAGGTGCCCCGGATCTGCTTTCTGCCGACCGCGAGCGGGGATCCACGCGACCAGGTGACGCGCTTCCACGAGCGCTTCCGGGCCTGGCCGTGCGAGCCGAGCATCGTCTCGCTGTTTCACCTCGGCCGGGACCGGATCGATCCGATCGCGCACCTGCTCGCTCAGGACGCGATCTACGTCGGCGGCGGCTCGATGCGCAACATGCTCGCGATCTGGCGCGAGCATGGGATCGACGAGGCGATGCGGACCGCCTGGGAGCGCGGGATCGTGCTCGCTGGCCTCAGCGCAGGCGCGATGTGCTGGTTCGAGGGGGGCGTCAGCATGAGCGGCGGAGCGCCTGAGGTGGTGCGCGGGATCGGCCTGCTGCCGGGCAGCCTGTCCGTGCATCTCGGCGGCGAGAGCGAGCGCCTGCCGACCTACCGCGACGCGATCGCGACGGGGCGCTTGCCGCCCGGCTACGCGGCCGACGACGGGGCGGCGCTCCTCTACGAGGGGACGCGGCTGGTCGAGTGCGTCGCATCGCGACCCGGGGCGCGGGTGCTGCGGATCGAGGCTGCCGGCGCCGGTGAGGTGACCGAGGTGGCCGAGCCGGTCCGGGCGCTGCCCGGCGCGGCGGCACCTGGCGCCCCCGAGCGCGAATCGGAGGACATCCTCGAGCTGCGATCTCTGCGCGCGGGCCGTCACCGCTGGGATTGAGCGGGTGACGTCGGCGGGCGGGGCCGTGGGCCTGCGAGCCCACGGCCCACGACTGCTTGGGCGCGGTCGTTGGGCCCGAGGGCGGTCGTGCTCGCGACCGGTGCCGCGCGTTCGACCGTGGCTACCGGTGCCGGGTCTTCGATCCCGCACTCACGCTCGGCGCGAGGACGATCAGCCGGTCCTCTGCGGTGAGGACCGGATCGTCGTTGATGCCGAGCTCGACCGTGTTGCCGCGGCAGACGCCGAGCACGAGCGTGCCGCTGCGACCGCGAGCGTGGGAGAGGCGCTGCGAGACCATCGCGGCGTCGACCGCCTGCTCGACCATTCGGTAGCTGGTGGCGTCAACCAGCTGGAGCAGCACATCCCCCGCCTGCGGCGTCTCGAGGCTCTTGGCGAGCGTATGGCCGACGAGCTCGTCGCTGGAGAGCGTGTGCGTGACCCCGAGATCGGCGAGTGCGTGTGCGATCCTCGGCGACTGCGTCAGGGCGTAGACCTCGAGCGCGGGCGCGAGGGTGTGGACCGCCACGGCGATCACGAGCGTGTCGGCGTCGCTCTCGCAGGCGATCAGCGCGCGGCTCGCGGCGACGGGATTGCTGCGGCGCAGCAGCGCCTCATCGGTCGGATCGCCGGCGAGGAAGCGGAACTCATCGGGCAGGTTGGCCGGTTTGGCCGCTGCGACCAGCACGACCGGGTCGCCGGCGCGGGCAAGCTCGTCGACCACGCGCGGGAGGACCGGATGCGAGCCGAGCACGAGGGTGTAGGGAGTGGTGGGCAGGCTTGAATCCATGCCGAGCAACCTCCGGACGCGGGACAGGGCGGAGGCGCCGGCCACGAGGGCGAAGACGGCGCCGACGATCGGGATCGTGGTCAGCATCACACCGGCGGCCACGATCCGCCCGGCGGTGTTGTGCGGTGTCACGTCGCCGTAGCCGACGGTCGTGGCGGTCACGACCGCCCAGTACAGGCCGATCCCGAAGCTGACGTGCTGGGTCAGCGAGAACAGCACCGCGCCGACGAAGACGACGCCCACGGCGACTGCGACGAGCACCAGCTCGCGAGTCCCCCTGATGCTCCGCAGCAAGCGGCTCGCGATCAAGAACAACGGCATCGGCGGTCGCGAACACTATCGCGGGGCCTCGTCAGGCTCGACTGCGTCGGCGCCCGCGGCCGCGCTTCCCCCTCGCCGGGCGGCTGTGACCCGCCGCGGGGCGCCGGTGTAGCGTCACGGCCGAGATCATCCCCGCGGTCAGCACGGCGGCGAGCGCGAGCGCGATCACGATCAGCAGGCTGTTCCCGCTGCCTCCGCTTGCGGCGAGCGCTCCGGCTGCGAGCGGATGCCCGTCGGCCGCGGCGATCCGCCGGACAGCGGTCAGGGCCGCGCTCGCAAGGGCGTCGCTCGTTCGCCCCGACGGAAGCGGGAGCGCGGCCAGCGCCGCCATCTCGCGCCGCGTCAGGCTCCGGGCCGCATATCCGTCGGGCATCACCACCAGCAGCGGCTCGGGGCCGGTTGAGCTCAGCTCGTCGTCGAGATACCCGGCGTACTGCTGCGGCTTGCCCCAGAGCGAGCTGACCGCACCGAGATCGACGGGGGAGGCGATCAGCGCCACCTTGATCGGCAGACCGGCTGTGGCCGCGGCTGCCGCCGCACCGTCGAGCCGGCGCTGCAGCGCAACCGAGGTCGACGGCTCGTACGGATAGAACACGTTCTGCACGAGCAGGATGTCGCTCGCCGGATCGCCGTCCGCGCGTGCGCCGGTCGCCGCGCCAAGGGCCAGCGAAACCGCTAGGGCCAGTGCGCAGCAGAGATCGCGTGTGACGCCCCGGGTCAAGCTTGCCGCCTCCGCGCCGATTAAACAGAGGAAGCTCGATGAGTATCGCCGACGCGCTCTCTGCCATCAGCCAGATCCAGCAGCAGTTCGCTGAGTTGTCGACCGGTACGCTCAGCGGGACGAGCGCGGCGTCGTCGAGCGCGAGCACGGCCGGCACGTCGGCGCCGGCGAGCACGGGCGGCCTCGCGACCGCAACCGGCACGACGGATGCGGCCACCTCCACGGGCTCCGCCACGGCCTTCGCAGACGCGCTTGCCCAGGCCCAGGGGTCGGGGATCGGGTCGAGCCTGCCGACGCTCGAGACGTCGGATCTGTCCGGACTGATCGGGACCGACGACAACACGCTGGGCACGTACGCCGCTTCCCCCAGCCTGATCACGGGAGGGGCCTCGACGACGGCGGGTGTCTCGCTCCCGGCGGCGGCCGCCTCGCAGATGACGGCCGGCCAGCAGCAGTTCGCCGAGACGCTCGCCGCCGACACCGGCCTGAATCCCGGCGTCGTCAGCGCCTGGGTGCTGTCCGAGGAGTCCGGCTCGGCCGCGCAGTCCAGGCAGGCGTCCGGCAACAACGACTGGCTGAACGTCGGATACACCGACAGCGGGACCTACGGATCGGCCGACGCGACCTGGTCTGACCCGATCAGTGCGGCGGATGCGACCGCGGGCTGGCTGCGGGGTCAGGGGACGATTCCGGGCTACGGGACCGCCGGCACACAGATCCAGGCGATCCTGCAGACCGTCGGGCAGTCGCCCGACGCGCAGATCGCCGCCCTGCAGAACTCGGGCTGGGCGTCCTCCGGCTATCCGTCGCTTCCCTCGCTGTACGCCCAGATCACCGGATGAGCGACGCGCAGTCCGTGCTCGCCTCTCTGTACGAGCAGCCGGCGTACCTGCTTGCGGTCGCCGAGGCGGCGGGAGCCACGGTCGAGCTCGCCGAGTCCGCGGGCGCGGTGCTGCCGCTGCTCGTCTGCGGTGACGGGGTCCTGCGCACGGTCCCAGGGCTGCCGCGGCCGTTCGGGACCGACCTGTCGGTCGGACTCGGAGAGCTCGCGTACGCGCTGACCGACCCGCAGCTGGCGATCGCCGCAACGCTGTCGCCGCTCGCCGGTGGCCCGCCCTTGGCGCGGGAGCTGTCGGTGCGCGGGGCGCGGCTGGTCGGCGAGCGGCAGATCTGCGTCACCGAGCTCGGCTCCGATGCCGTCGAGCGGTGCACCGGCGCCGTCGAGATCACGCGGCTCGGGCGCTGGTTCGGACGGTTCCAGAACGGCGCCGGTCGCGGGCCCGGCTTCGGCGACGTTGGCGCACTCTCGGAAGGTCACCTCGAAGCGCTCGCAGAGCTTCAGCATTACGTGGTGACGGTCAGCGACGAGAGCGGACTTGCCGCCGCGGCGCTGTTCCTGCGCGATCAGTGCGAGTCCTACTGCCACGCCGGGCTGATCCGGCGCGACCCGGCTCCAGGCGCCGAGGTCGTCCGCTGCGCGCTCGCGACGGGCATCGCGGAGGCGGCACGCCTCGGTTGCGATCGCGCAGTGCTCGGCGGCGGGCGCTCGGACCGTCCGGACGATCCCCTGCTGGCGCTCAAGCGCGGCCTCGCGACGGACGTGCTGCCCCGGTTCAGCCTCACGACCGCCGTCTCCGGATGAGCACTGGGGCCGCCGTGCAACCATCAACTCGGCGCGGCCGAGGTCGGATCAGCGCTGTCGAGCAACGATCCCATCGAGCCCGGGCGCAGCTGGCACAGGCGCGATTCCCATGAGCAGCGACAACGAGCCTTCGGTCGCGGGTCGATCCTCCACCAGTACTGCGGATGCGTTGATTCCTGGCTGCCGCCAATCCGCGATATCGTCAAGCGCGGATGGATGCCGGTCCCGTGCGAAAACGCCCCGCTCGCTCGCCGACCAGGTCTGTCAGAGGCAGAGCTGCGAGCGCTGCTTGCGGGGCCGTGGAGCAGGGGCGTGCGCCGATTCGTGCAAGCCGTCGACAACCTCCGTTCACATGCCGGATAACCGGCAGGACCCGGACGGCGAAGCCGGTCGCAGGACCGTGGAGTACATCGTCGTCCAAGCCGGCGGCCGGGGTACGCGCCTGGAGCACCTGACCACGAACAAGCCGAAGGCGCTCGTGCCGGTTGAGAACCTGCCGATGATGTTCCATCTCTTCCGCAAGTTCCCGACCAAGCGCTTCGTCGTGATCGCGGACTATCACCGGGAGGTGTTGCGCGAGTACCTCGCCGCGTTCGCCGACGTCAAGTACCAGGTCGTCGACGCGGCCGGGGCCGGAACGTGCGGCGGTGTCGGTCAAGCGCTGGCCCTGCTGCCTGATGGCGAGCCGTTCATGCTCGTGTGGTCGGATCTGATCCTGCCGGCGGCCTTCGAGCTACCGGCAGCGGACCGTGACTGGGTGGGAATCTCTCAGACGTTTGACTGCCGGTGGACCTACACGGACGGCCGGTTTGTCGACGAACGCTCGCGTGAGCATGGAGTGGCCGGACTGTTCGTGTTCCGCGCCAAGTCGGCTTTGTCGGACATCCCGGCGAGCGGGGAACTGGTGCGATGGCTTCAGCAGCAGGGACATGCGTTTGACGAGCTCGGGCTCGCCGGCACCCGTGAGTTCGGTCTGCTGCCCGAGTACGAATCGCTCGCTCCCGAGAAGACCCGCCCTTTCAACCGCGTAACGATCGTTGGCGACAGGTTCATCAAGGAGCCGGTCGATGAGCAGGGGCGATCGCTCGCTCGTCGTGAAGTGGACTGGTACAGGCGCGCGCTCGAGCTCGGCGTGACCAGCATCCCACAGCTCTACGGGTTCGAGCCGCTGACGATGGAGAGGATCGACGGCAAGAACATCTACGACTACGCCGACCTGACCCTGGACAGGAAGCGCGGGGTCCTGGCTGATCTCGCTGCAGCGCTCCGCGAGCTCCACTCACTGGAGTCGGCCCCCGCCGACTCGTTCAGTATCAGGGAGGCCTACTACGGAAAGACAGTTGAGCGTCTGGCGGCGGTGCGTGACTTGATCCCACTGACGGATCGCAAGACGATCACCGTGAACGGGAGGGAGTGCCGCAACGTGTACTTCTACAAGCGGGACCTTGAGCGAGCCCTGGGCGCGCTGACCGTGGAGCGGTTCGCCTTCATCCACGGGGACCCGACCTTCTCGAACCTGATGCTGCGCGGCGGTACGGAACCTGTGTTCATCGACCCCCGCGGCTACTTTGGCTACACGGAGCTGCACGGGGATCCGAACTATGACTGGGCGAAGCTCTACTACTCGGTCGTCGGAAACTACGACCAATTCAACCTCAAGAACTTCCGCCTTGGCATCACTGCAACGACGGCTGATGTGACCGTCGAGTCCAACGGATGGGAGAGCCTCGAGGAGGACCTGTTCGCGCTGAGTGGGGCCGATCCCAGCGCGACCAAGCTCCTGCACGCCGTGATCTGGCTGTCGCTCACGACCTATGCGTGGCAGGACTACGACTCAATTTGTGGGGCTTTCTACAGCGGAATCTATTACCTCGAGGAGGCATTGTGAGCCACGATTTTGAGGAGACGCTGCGCATCCTCACCGAGGCTGTCCGCTCGATGGATCCGCGCGAGCTTGCGAGCCTTGAGGCGGACGCCGTCGCCACACTCGGGCGCGGCAACAAGCTTGTCCTCTCCGGCCTTGGGAAGAACGTTCCGATCTGCGAGAAGGTGGTCGGGACGCTGAACTCCGTCGGCCTCGCCTCCGCATTCATCCACACGAACTCGGCGGTACACGGCGACCTCGGCATCGTCCGTGACGGCGACCTGGTCATCATCCTCACCAAGAGTGGTGAGACGTCGGAATCCGTGCTGCTCTCGCGCCTTCTGGGCAAGCGGGACTGCATTCAGTGGCTGCTGACGTTCAGCCGGGACAGCACGCTCTACCGAGAGATCGCGAACCACATCGTCATCGAGCTCGAGCATGAGGGCGACATCTGGAACATCCTGCCCAACAACTCAACGGTGCTCAACCTGATCATCCTTCAGGGGCTCGCGATGAGCCTGATCGAACACTTTGGTGTGCCGGTCGAAGTGCTGCACGCGAACCACCCTGGTGGCGCGATCGGCGAGAAGCTCGATGACTCGGAACGGGCGACTGCATAGCCGTGCCGGGACGATTCCCGGTAGGCTCGCCTCCGGCTAGGCTGTTTCGATGATCCCGACGCAAATAGCTGCCAATGTCGTCCGCGAGGACACGCCCGCAGTCGAGGCGTACTTCATCGTCACGACCAGCCAGCACCACCGGATCGCGCTCGTCTGCGATGAGAACGATGTGCTGGTGGGCGTGATCGAGTCACGAGAGGTCGATCCAGGGGCGGTGGACGTGCGCTCGCGGGTGTGCGGCGACATCTGCCGCCGTGACTTCCGGTCGCTGTCAGCCGATCAGGGCGACACGCTCTACACGCGCGGGCGAGACATCTTCTCCGAGACTGCCATCGAAACACTTCCGGTTCTGGATGCTCGCGGGATACCCACGTCGCTGTTCAGCAGGTTCCAGGCGTTCTTCAGGCAGAGCTACCTGCAGGTGGATCATGCTCATTACGCCGTGGGCCTGCTCGACGCCGCGCAACTTGCCCGGTCACGAGGGTATGACCGGATCAGCGCCGTCGAGTTCGGCGTCGCGGGCGGACGCGGGCTGGTCGCCCTGGAGGTGTATGCCCGGGAAGCGGGGCGCTTGTTCGGGGTTTCGATCGACGTGTACGGGTTCGACTCGGGCGAGGGGTTGCCGGCGGCTGTGGACTACCGCGACTGCACGCAGCGGTGGATCGGCGGTGACTACCGGATGGATGTCGACACGCTTCGAGCCCGGCTGCGTGATGCACAGTTGGTGCTGGGCGATATCAGAGACACGACAAAAACGTTCTTCGCCGAGTTCGACCCGGCACCGATTGCCTTCATCTCCGTCGACGTTGACCTGTACTCGCCCACCGTTGCGATCCTGGACATGCTTCGCGCCGACGACGAGCGGTTCACGCCGATCGTGACGATGTATTTCGACGACGTATTCGGCGAGCTCGAGTTCCAAGGTGAGTCACTTGCCATTCGTGAGTTCAATGAGTCAAGCGAGACCGTCAAGATCAGTCCGGAGGGGATCGCGGGAGTCAACATGATGCCTGCGCTGCTCAATCGATTCCATGAGTACCCATTCAAGTGGAACGCGCAGCTGAAGTGGTGCAACCGATTTGCGCATCCGCGCTTCGCATCGCCTCGGGTGGCAGCCGAGAGCCTTGGCATCTGACGCGACCGACGACCGTGGTGCAAGCCTATATCAGCCTGCGCGTGAGGGAGTGCCGGTGACCGAGCTCGTGCTCTCACCGTTGAGCCACACGTGGTTCCTCGACCTCGACGGCACGCTGGTCGCGCACAATGGGCATCTGACGGAGGGCGGCGACACGTTGCTCGAGGGCGCGCTCGAGTTTCTCGGCTCGATCCCGAGCGGCGACCTGATCATCCTGGTGACGTCACGTCGGGAGGAATACCGGGTTGCGACCGAGACGTTCCTTGTGAAGAGCGGGATTCGCTTCGACCACATAGTGTTTGGCGCGCCTTTCGGCGAGCGCATCGTCGTGAACGACAGGAAGCCTTCGGGGCTCCTCACCGCTCACGCGATCAACACTGAGCGCGATCGGGCGCCCGACGTCGCTGTCCGGGTGAATGAAGGCCTGTGATCGTCGGTCGTGTCCTGTCGGCCTGGCGCGGCCGCCGGCTGTGGCTGGCACTCGAGCGCAGGTACTCGATCAACGACGGGCTGTATGTGCTCGTCTTTCCCGACGACGATTCCGCTCTCAACGCCTCGGCACTCGGCCATGTGGGCACCTTGATCGATGAGCGCAGAGCGCGCGGCGCCGTCGTCGTCACCTCGGTCGCAGCCGTGGCCGGCCAGGCAAGGGAGACCGCGGGCGTACACGCGGTCGACCTCGTGGCGAGCCGCGCGGTCGATGGTCTGATCGCCCTCGCGGAGCTCGGCGACTTCTCTCCGCGCATCATGATCGTCTCGCTTGACCGGCCGCACGGCCGCCGCCTGCGGCGGCTCGTCGGCCACGGGGGCGTGACGCTGGAGGATGTGGTCTGCGTGGCCCTGCTACGGATCCGGAACTGGGTCGGCTGAAGGATGACCGACGCCTTCGAGGACAACGGCCCGCGTCTCAAGCTGCGCCAGTTGATTGCCAGCGATGCGTTTGCGGGCAAGCGGATCGTGCTGTTTGGGGCATCGCGGCTGTCGTCGAACCTGATGAAGGAGATGACGGGCCTCGACGTGCTCGCCGTCGTCGACAACGATCCCCGGAAGGCCGCAACGACGTTCAACGGCGTTGAGGTGCGGCGACCGGACGAGATCCTGGTCCCGGGGCGCGACGACCTCGTGGTCGTCGTCGGCTCCTACGCAGTCGAGGAGATCGCCGACCAGCTCAGTTCATACGGGTACAGCCGCACGGCGGGCGTCGTCACGTTCGGCCCAGAGCCCGCCGAACTATCGATCGCGTGGTTCCTCAGGCAGCTGTTGAGAGCTGCGAAGTCGTGGCGCGCCTGGCGTCGGATCGGCGGACATCGCGCCCGGACGACCACCATGTTCTTCGCTCCCTTCACGGGCCTGGGGGACATCTATTACATCAGCCTGTGGTTCCGTGCTTACTGCGACTCGCGCGCCATCCAGACGTACGAGTTCGTGTGCGCAAGCGAGCGCTCGGCGCGGCTCGCCGCCAGGTTCGGGATCTCGAACGTGCGGGTCGCCGCACGCTCGGAGATCGAGCGCGGACATGACTACGCGAGGTTTGCGCGTGTCGATCTGGATCGGTATGTGGATCTGAACTACGGCGACCTCGAAGTCGCATCTGTGGCGCTGGAGGGCTTCAAAGGGCTGACGTACGAGGCCATGTACGTGCACAGGAACTTCGATCTCCCCGACGGTGCGCAGGCGAGACCGCCTGTGTTCGCCGAGCCGGACGGCGACACTGCCGCCTACGTCGCGGCGCGCGGACTCGCTCCCGGCAGGACGGTCGTACTGGCCCCGCGCGCGATCACCTTGAAGTCCCCGGTGAGCGAGGAGTTCTGGGCCCGCCTGGCTCAGGGATGCACCGATCGCGGGTACACGGTGTGCACCAATGTCGCCGGGGACGAAGACCCGATTCCCGGTACCTACGCGCTCTCCTTCGCGCCTGAGCATGCCGTACCGATCCTCGACTCGCTCGGATACCTGGTCAGCGTTCGCAGCGGCCTGTGCGATCTTGTAAGCAGTTCCACGGCCACCAAGATCGTGCTGTTCGAGGCCGGTCCCACGTGGCGGAAGGCGACTCTCCGGGAATACTTGACGCTGAGAACCAGCGTGCAGGCGGGCACGCTCTCGGAACTCGACTACAGCGACGGTGAGGCCGCCGAGGTTCTCAGTACGATCCTCGATCAATTGCGCTGAAGGGAGGGATCGTCCGTGGGTGCGAAGGTGGGTTGTAAGGGTGACGCAGACGCAGTCCTGGCCGGCCCCGCGTGCGTTGCGGTCGGGCCGGTCGCACGCGGCGGAGCCGTGAATCACCGGGCGTGCGTCGGTGAGCGCGACTCCGCGCTGATCCCTGCGGTGAGACCACAGCCGCGGTGATGCGGGAACGCTCGTATCGGCGGTATCGTGCCGCACTGCTCAACGCCACCAAGGCGTACGCGACTCATGGAACCCGTGACTGTTTGCAGCAGATCGCTGCGTTGCTGCCTGAGCCGGACCTGCAGTTCGACGCCACCGCAGTGGACCTGGGGGTGAGCGTGGTCGGCTGGAGCGAGACCCTCACAGGACCGGACGCTGCCGCTCTGAAGAGAGTCAACCCCCGGTTTGACATCGATGTCACGCGGTTCCCCCGAATCGATCACGCGCCCTTTCCGGCTTCGCTGCGGCGCGGCTTCCGGATCAGCGCCGCGCCCCGAGGAGAGACCGCGCGGCACTTGGGCGACTCCGAAGCAGGTGGCGGGTTCGTCCTCCGCTTTCGTGACTGGCGCGGCCGCCCGGTTCGTTTGGACACGCAGAACCTGATGGTCCGGCGGGAGCTCTCCCGCTTTGATCCGGCACGCAGCGACCAGACCGGACGCTTGGTTGACGGCTGGGTCGAATGGATCGGACGCTCGATCCTCTCCGTCCCACCAGGACTCGAGTTCGCCAGGTTTCTGACCGACTCGCCCGGGAGTCTCTTCAGCTTCACCGATTCCGACCTCGGCGAGCCGTGGCGGCGCCTGTTCGCCGAGGTCATGACGTTCGTCGCCCCAGGAACCGCATGGGCCGATAGATACGAGTTCCTGAGTGCAGGCGTCGGCGGCACGTTCACGTCAGGACTTCAACCGTTGCGCGTCGACGTCCCCGCCGGAACGACCGAGTCGGATGGACAGTTCCTGGCGCCGGTGCCAGTCCGCACTGGTGACGTCGTCAAGTTCGTCCCGGGATCCGCGCCGATCCCCCGGCCCGGACGCACCTGGCTGAGCGTGACGAATGCGTCACTTCAGGACGGCGGGATCATCACCGCGGACGGGAACTTCTTCGCGTACGACCCGCGGACGTACCCCTGGCTCGACCTGATGCAGATGGAGGCTCGGTCCGTCTTCGGATCCAATGCCCACAAGGACGCAGTGCTGTTCGATCAATTTCAGGCGGCCGCCGAACCCATTCCGGAAGCCATCCTGCTCGCCGGCAACTACGATTGGAACTGGTATCACTGGATGGTCGAGTACCTGCCGCGGATACTCGATGTGCCTCCGGAGATTGGTCCGGAAGTCCCTGTGGTTGTCAGTGATCGTGTCCGGCCGCCCGGTATCGAAGGGCTGCGTGAGTTCACCGACCGGCCTGTACACGTTGTCGATTGCGATGCATCCCAGAGCTTTGGCATCCTGCACGTCGCGCCGCCGGTCGGGAAGATCAACGACTTCCTCCTCGGTAACTGGCTCGCTGGGTACTCGCTCGACCCCGAGACCTTGTACGAGATGCGTGCGAGGTGGGGCGTGGACGCACCGCGAGAGGGCAGGGGCCGCCGCGTGTTCGTCCGGCGTAGCACGAGGTCGCGAACCGCCAAGAACCAGAAGGCGGTGGAGCGGCTGCTGTCCCGTGCAGGGTTTGAGGTCGCAGATCCGGGGACGCTCACGCTGTCCGAACAGCGGAATCTGTTCTCCTCCGCGGAGCTCGTGGTGGGTGCGAGCGGTGCGGTGATGACCAACTATCTGTTCATGCGCCCGGGATCGGCCGTGATCGCATTGACATCACGCCAGCTATATGACTACCTGCCCCCCGCGACCATCGCGCAGGTCGCAGGACTGACGTTCAGGTACGTGACCGGGAGGTCTCGGCCCCCAGGGACGGTCAAGAGCGTCATGGGCCTCGTACATGCTGACTTTCGAGTGAGCCTGCGCGCTCTGAAGCGTGCGCTACGAGACACTCTGGCCGACCTCGACCGGGCGACAACGCACGACCGTCTGAGCGAGAGCTGACCGTCCCCGGTACGATCGTGCCATGACGGAATCATTGATCCGAGCGGCAATCGTTGGTGCCGGTTACTGGGGCCGCAACCTCGTTCGCAACTTCCTCGCCTCGGATGACTTCGAACTCATGTGGCTGTGCGACGTCAACACTGAAGCCGCGCGGGCACTGCTGGGGCGGCGGTCCGCGGTCAAGGCGACCGGCGACCTGTCCGAGATTCTCGGCGATCCCGACCTCGACGCGGTTGTCATCACGACGCCGGCGGGCACACATGCCGATCTTGCCGTAGCCGCCTTGCGAGCAGGCAAGCACGTCTTTGTGGAGAAGCCCCTTGCGGCCTCATCGCCGCAGGCTGCGAGGGTGATCGCAGAGGCCGAGACGCAGGGGCTCACGCTGCTGGTCGATCACACATACTGCTACGCAGCGCCGCTTGCGAGGATCGTTTCGATGATCAGCGCCGGTCACATCGGCACGGTCGACTACTTCGACTCGATTCGCATCAACCTCGGGCTCGTGCGCAGCGACGTCGACGTGATCTGGGATCTGGGCCCGCACGACTTGGCGATCTTGCTGTCTGTGCTCCCGGCGGGAGTCCATCCGGTTGCGGTCCGCGCGGTGGGTATCGATCCGTTGGACGCTGGGAGCAGCTACGCCGCGTACCTGACGATTCACATGAGTGATGGGTCGCTGGCCCACATTCACGACAGTTGGTTATCACCGATAAAGGTTCGAACGGTCGTGATCGGCGGCTCGGCGGGCACGATCGTTTGGAATGACCTCGACCCCAACGCGCCGCTGGCCGTGTATGACGCGAGCCCGGATCTGGCGCGCACGGCCGAGGGCAGCACGGCTGCACCGGTCACGATCGCGCTGCACTGGGGCGACATGACCGCGCCCGCCGTTGAAGAGCGTGAGCCGCTGCAGAGCGCTGTGGCGGAGTTCGCCCGTGCGATCCGCACCGGAGACAGGCCCAGGACTGACGGTGACCTTGGGTTGCGCATCGTGCGACTGCTGGAGGCGGCGACCACGAGCGTGCGGGAGGACGGACGGAAGGTGGAGGTTGAGCTATGACCCCAGAGGCCGTCCCGTTCGTCGATCTGAAGGCCGCGCACGCGGAGATAGCCGACGAGGTCGCGGCGGGTTTCGAGCGGATTCTGGCGACCGCCACGTTCGTTGGTGGTCCGGATGTGGCCGCATTTGAGCAGGACTATGCGGAGGCGAGCGCGGTAGCTCATTGCGTCGGAGTGGCCAACGGTACGGATGCGATCGAGCTCGCATTGCGGGCCGTCGGAGTCGGACCCGGCGACGAGGTGATCCTTCCTGCCAACACGTTTGTGGCCACCGCCGAAGCGGTGGCGCGTGCGGGCGCGACCGCCGTCCTGGCGGACATCGATCCTACGACCTACCTCGTAGATGTCGCCTCCGTCGCGAGCGCGCTGACCGGCCGGACGAGAGCCATTGTCCCCGTCCATCTGTACGGGCAGATGGCGCACGTTGAGGAGATCCGGTCGCTGGCTGAGGCCTCCGGAGCGACGGTCGTCGAAGACGCCGCGCAATCCCAGGGTGCGTCGCGCTTCGGGACGCACGCCGGTCAAGGTGGCATTGCGGCCACGAGCTTCTATCCCGGCAAGAACCTGGGCGCGTACGGCGATGCGGGAGCGGTCGTCACCGACGACGAGCGGGTGGCGCGCGCTGTTCGTCAGATGTCGCAGCACGGCGGCCTGAGACGGTACGCGCACGACGTGGTTGGGATGAACAGCAGGCTCGACGCGCTGCAGGCAGTCGTTCTGCGAGCCAAGCTGCGCCGCCTCGACGGGTGGAACGACCAGCGCCGAGTGGCGGCGGCGCGGTACCGGGAACTCCTGGACGGACTCGACCTGACGCTGCCTGTGGAAGCCAACGGCAA
This sequence comes from uncultured Solirubrobacterales bacterium, assembly GCA_963705995.1. GTDB lineage: Bacteria > Actinomycetota > Thermoleophilia > Solirubrobacterales > Solirubrobacteraceae > Palsa-465. Next base: position 777 of record CAVPLN010000001.1, on the reverse strand, counting down.
CCGTCACGTGTGGCATCTGTACGTCGTGCGTCTGGCCGACGATTGCGGGCCCGAACGACGTGACCAACTGATCAAAGGTCTGGCGGAGGCCGGCGTCGGTGCAGCGGTGCACTATCCGACGCCTGTCCACCTGACCGGCGCGTTTGGGTCGCTCGGTTACGTGAAGGGCGATTTTCCGCATGCGGAGGCGAGCGCCGAGCACATCCTCTCGTTGCCGATCTACCCACACATCACCGGGGTGCAGCAGAAGCGCGTCGCTGACGCAGTGCGCGCCTTCCTGCGGAAGCGCCCTGTAGCCGTGTGATTTGACTGCGAGCCGGTTCGTCCAAGTGCATATGAGCAACGTGACCGCCCTCATCTTCGCCGGTGGCACCGGCGAGCGCATGAGCACCCGTGCGATCCCCAAGCAGTTTCTGGAGCTGCACGGCAAGCCCGTGATCATCTACACGATCGAGCACTTCGAGAAGCATCTGGAGGTCGACAGGATCGTGGTGGTGTGCCTGGAATCGTGGATTCCTGAACTGAAGCGCCTGCTGCATCGCTATGACATTCACAAGGTGACGACGGTCGTCCGCGGCGGCCCGACCGGGGACGCGTCGATCTATAACGGGCTGGTTGCGATGCGGGACACGGCCGCCGACGAGGACATCGTCCTGATCCACGACGGCGTGCGCCCGCTGATCGACGAGCGACTGCTGACGGCGAACATCGCCGCCGTCCGCGAGCACGGGACGGCCATCACCGTCGAGCGCGTCGTCGAAAGCGTCGTGCGGGTGG